>JBEBQG010000001.1:0-1158974 GCA_040395495.1 Microbacterium hydrocarbonoxydans
TCTCGCGCGCCGCCTCGACGACGGCCTCGGTGGTGATACCGAACTTCTCGAACAGTCCGGCGGGCTGCAGAGATGCCTCGACACCTCTACAGCCCGGCCAGAGGTCAGAACGCGAACTCGTCTGCGTTCTCCGGGGTGACGGTCTTCGCCGGCCCGAGGATCACGACGCCGTCGCTTCCGACCGTGTAGTCGCCCAGGTCACCTGCGGTGAAAGACTGGCCGTCCTCGCCCGTGACCTCGCAGGAGGCGACCGCCTTCGCCGCGTACATCGTCAGGGCTCCCAGATCGGCGACATTCCACCAGATATCCTGCACGTCCCCCGTCTTGATGTAGTTCTTGATGAGCGACGCGGGCGCGAGGCCGGTGAGTTTGACGTCGCCCAGCTCGCCGGACTCGTCGAGAGCGGTTGCGGCGGCGGGCAAAGAGATCCCCGCGGGGACGATGATCCCCTTTAGATCGGGGTAGGTCGTCACCAGTTCCTTGGCACGGTTGGCGCTGACGTCTGCCTTCTCCTCGCCGTAGACGACATCGACGAGCCTGAGCCCTGAGAACTCGGGTTCCTCGGCGATGCGCTTCTTGATGTCCTCGATCCATGCGTTCTGATTCACCGCCGTCTGGGTCGACGAGAGGATGGCGAAGTCACCCTTGCCCCCGAGCAGATCGCTCATGCTCTCCAGCATCTTGGTCCCCAGCTCCGCTGTGTCCGCCTGGTTGATGAACAGCGTTCTGGCATCGTTTGCGACATCGGAATCGAAGGAGATGACCTTAATGCCCATCTCTTCGGCCTTCTTGAGCTCAGCAGCCGCACCGTCGAGGTCGCTGCCGGAGATCGCGATCACATCGACCCTCTGCGAGATCAGCTGCTGGACGAACGGGATCTGCGCAGCCCCGGTGGCTTCACTGGGAGAGGTGTAGACGACGTTGTCGCCGTCGCCGATCGACTTCGCGGCGGCTTCAGCGCCGTCGCGGACTGTTGTCATGTAGGGATCGTCGCCGAGCTTCGGGATGATTCCCACTGTGATCGGACCGTCCTTGCATCCGTCGCCCTTCGACGTCACGGCGGCATCGATACTGCTGCCACCGCCCGGTGCGGAGCATCCTGCCGTCAACCCGACGACGATCAGACAAGCCCCGGCGGCAGCGAGCGTACGTGCGGAACTCTTCATTGTCATTCCATTCCTTACTGTGATTCGAGGGGGGTCAGCGCGTCTTCGTCGATCTTCTGAAGACGCGTAGCTCGGGCTCGTCGTGCAGCCCGTGCGCGGGTGGCTCTCGTGACGGCGTCCGCGACGAGAAGTGATCCGATGAGGATGAGTCCGACGACTGCGGCTTGCCCGAAGGAGCCGACGTTCTGCAGTTGAAGCATGCTTCGCACCGCAGTGACGATGACCAAGGCCCAGAAGACGCCGGAAATGCGGCCCTTGCCTCCGAGGAAGCTGACCCCGCCGAGGAAGACCACGGTAATTGCATCGAGCTCATAGCCGAGCAGACCGTCTGGGGTGGCGGATGAGGTTGCGCCGACCTGGATGACACCCGCGAGCGCTCCGACAGCACCGGACGCCACGAACAGCATGAACACCATTCGTGTGGTGCGCACTCCGGCATACTTCGCTGCGCCGGGATTGCCCCCGAGGGCGAAGACCCGTCGTCCGAAGGGAGTCAGGTGCAGGACGACCCCAGCCACTACCGCAAGGACGGCGAACGGCACGATGGCCTGAGGAATCACGGTGCCCGGGACCAACCCGTATGCGAACGCGACGAGTTCGGGCGGGACGTGCGAGATCGGCTTCCCTCCGACTAGCACGTAACAGAGGCCGCGGAAGAGCGCCAGGCTTCCCAGCGTGACCACCAGCGACGGCAGCCCGAGGAGGGCCACCAGGGCACCGTTGACTGCCCCGCAGACGCACCCGACCACCAGTGCGATCACACCGGCACCCATCGCGGAGAGGCCGCTGTCATAGAGCATCCCGAACACGATGCCGCTGAGTCCGGCGATGCTGGCGATCGAGATGTCGATCTCGCGAACGATGATCAGAAACACCAGCGGAAGCACGAGGAGTGCCTTGGACGCCATACGTGCGACCGAGGATTCGAGGTTGTAGAGATCAGAGAATCCGGGCGTCGAGATGCACGCGATGATGACGACGAGGATCGCGAGCGACGCGAGGAACCACTCCCACGAGAAGACTCGCGCTGACCATTCACGTATCCCGCCCATCTCAGACCGCCCTTCCTGCGGCGCGTGTCACCAGGACATCGATCGTGATCGCGGCGATGATCGCCAATCCGTACACGGCTTGCAGGTATTGGTCCGGCACGCCCGCGATGGTGAGCACCTTTCGAAGAGCGAGCAGACCGAGGGAGCCGATCACCACGCCCATGACGCTCCCCGAACCTCCCCGTAGCGCGACGCCGCCGACCACCACGCCGGCGATGATCGCCGTCTCCAGGCCGATGGCCACTTGACCGTCGACATAGGGGTACCACGATGCCCACATCGCTCCCGAGAGCCCCGCCAGCACGCCCGCAGCCACGAACACCAGGAAGATCCGCCTGGCTGACCTGATGCCGATGAGTTCAGCACCCTCCCGGTTCGATCCCACGAAGTAGATCTCGCGCCCCGCCTTTGTCGACGTCGTGAACATGAGGGCCGCCACGACGACCAGCACTGCGACGATGACGATCAGAGGAATCCCCAACGGAGCGACCCTGGTCCACGCGAGCCAGGGTTCACCGACATCGTCCGGGCGAACTCGGTCGCCGCTCGAGATGAACGAGAGGACACCTCGATACACCGCGAGCGTCCCCAGGGTGGCGACGATAGACGGCACATTCGCGAACGCGACGAGCGCACCGTTCAGCGCCCCGCAGGCCGCTCCGACCACGAGCGCGACACCGATGCCGAGCGCGATGGGAGCGTCTGGTGCAGCGCGCATCGTGGATGCCGCCGCATAGGCAGAGAGAGCGAGCGTGCTCGCGACCGAGAGATCGATGTTCCTCGTGAGGATGACGAGCATCTGGCCGATCGCCACGATCCCCAGCAGTGAGGCATAGATCCCCAGATCGGCGATGTTCGTCGGTTTGTAGAAGTTCGCGTTCAGCAGGCTGATCGGCAGGACGATCGCAGCGAACGTCGCGAACAGTCCGAGTTCGCGTTGGTGCGACAGCCACTCGAGCACACCTGGCCGTCGTCGCGCAGCGCCGTCGCGGTCGACCTGCTCGGGCGACATCGCCGTCGACGTCCTGACAGTTCCCGTCGCGGCCTTACCAATGTCGTACTGATCGACGTCGTCACCATCGAAGTGGGCGACGATCTCACCGTGCTGCATCACCGCGATGCGATCAGAGAGACTGATCAGCTCAGGCATGTCGGAAGAGATGAGGAGGATCGCGATCCCCTGAGACGCGAGTTCTCCGATGATCCGGTGGACTTCCGCCTTCGCGTGAACATCGATGCCCTGCGTGGGCTCGTCGAGAATCAGAAGCCTCGGAGCAGTCGCAAGCCATTTCGCCAGAACGACCTTCTGCTGGTTGCCGCCAGACAGCGTGCCGACCGGCTGTTGATAGCTACGAAAACGAAGCCTCATCCGCGTCAAGGACTCCGAGACGAGCGACAGCTCGCGCCGTCGCTCCACGATTCCGGCCGGTGCAGCACGAGCGATGACGGGGAGAGTCGCATTGTCAAGGATGGAGAAGTCCTCGATGATGCTCTGTCCGCGACGATCCTCGGATACGTACGCAATTCCCATGTCGATCGCGTGAGCGGCCGACCGCACCCGGATGACTTCACCACCCAGCCGAATCTCGCCTGAAGCGGGGCGGTCGATCCCGAAGATCGCTCGTGCGACCTCGGTGCGACCACTGCCGACCAACCCCGCAAGCCCGAGCACCTCGCCTGCGCGAACCGTGAGGGAGATGTCACGATAGCGGCCAGGCGCCGACAGGCCGTTGACGTCCAACACGACCTCTCCTGCAGGTTGGGTGGCGCGCGGAGGAGCTTCAGCGAGTTCGCGCCCGACCATCATCCGTATGACCTCGTCCTCGGAGGTCGTCGAGGTCCTGCGATGACCGACGAGCGCACCGTCCCGTAGCACGGTGATGGTGTCGGCGATGCGGAACACCTCCTCCATCCGATGCCCGACAAACATCAGCGCGACGCCACGCGACTTCAGCTGATCGATGATGCCGAACAGTTTGCCCACCTCCCCCGTGGTCAGAGCGGCGGTCGGCTCATCGAGGATGAGCACTCGCGCGTCCGCCGCCAGGGCTCGCGCGATCTCGACGATCTGCTGCTCGGATACTCGGAGCCGCCCCACGGGAGTCGCCGGGTCTCGATCGAGTCCGAGTTCGGTCGTGAGCTGGGCGGCCTCCGACTGCATCCTTCGAAAGTCGAGGAAGCCCGCATTCGAGCGGTACGGGCGGCCCGCGAAGATGTTCTCGGCGATCGACAGGTCAGGGAATAGACCAGGATGCTGATGGACGACCGCGATTCCACGCGACTGAGCATCCCGCGAACCATGGAACTCGACCGGTGTCCCGTCCAGGAGGATTCTTCCCGCGTCCGGTGCCACCACCCCGCCCAGCATCTTCACGCACGTGCTCTTTCCCGCACCGTTCTCGCCCACGAGAGCAACCACCTCCCCGGCTGTCAGATTCACGCTCAGGTCTGAGACGGCGACCGTGGATCCGTACACCTTCGCGAGGTTCTCAACGACCATCACAGGCGCGACGAGCCGTGATCCTGCGTGCGCTGACCCGTGTTCGAGCCCACTGGCTTTCCTAACGTCCTCGGCACCCATGACGAAAACTCCAAGCTGTCTGCGCACCGACGTGGTGCGACCTCGACGAGTATGGAGACGGCTGGCCTCGGCGCGCAATCGAATGCGCGACCCTATGCGCATGACTCCCTTTTCGTGACGGAGGGTAACGCCAGCGTGCTCTCACCGTCCGGCGCAGCCGCATCCCGGATCACAGGTCTTCACGGCGTCTACAGCGCGATGCTGCGCCGGCGCATGATCACCGGGACCGCCCGAACACCTGTCGGGATCGCTCCATGTCCGGGCCCGTCCGGGGAGGTAGGACGGACCCGGCGCCATGGCGACATGGACTTCCCCCTACCGATCCCACGGCCCTCGCGGCGTTCGGCTGGAGGCCTCGCCTACGACGCGTCCATGCGTTGTCAGCCTACGAAGACAGGCCCGCATTCGACGCCAATTCGTCGACTTCAATGCGCATACGGGCATAGTGCACCATCACCAGCGGCCGTAGCGGCTCTCCCACTCGTCCTCGATCGTCGTGCGCCGTCCCGCGATCCAGCCGAAGGGGCACGCCACCACGAGCGCGGCGACCAGCATCAGCAGCGGCACCTGCCAGCCGCCGGTGGCCTCGTGCACCACGCCCATCAGCAGCGGGAAGAGCGCCGCGATGCCGTAGCCGATGCTCTGCACGAAGCCGCTCAGCGCGACCGCGCTCTCCGAGGTGCGGGCGCGGATGCTGAGCAGCACCAGACTCAACGGGAACATGATCGCCGTGAGGCCGAAGATCATCATCCACAGCGCCAGCGCCGCGGTGGGGAAGAGCAGCAGCCCGCCGAGGCCGACGAGTCCGGCGCCGGCGGCGAAGAAGAACAGCGGCCGCGTCGCCTGGAACCGCACCACGAGCACGGGGACGAGCATCGAGCAGGGCAGGCCGACGGCGGCGAACAGCGACAGCAGGAAGCCAGCCGTCGCAGGGCTCACTCCGCCGATGTCGACCAGCAGGGTCGGCATCCAGGCGAACGATGCGTAGGCCATCGACGAGGATGCCGCGAACACGAAGGCCAGCGCCCACGCGAGGGGCAGCCGCCACAGCCGGCCGAAGATCCGCGGGTTCGCCGGGGTCGTGGTGATGGGCCCCGTGGAGGCGGCGACCGCGTCGCGGAGGTCGTCGACGCCGTCGGTCGGGTCGGGGACGAGCAACTCGGCCACCACCGGGCGCACCGGCTCCTTGCGCTCGCGGATCAGCAGGGTCAGCCACGGCACCAGGGCGAGGGCGGCGAACACGCCCCACATGCCCAGCGACACCCGCCATCCCAGCGAGTCGGCGACCGGCACGGCCACCAGCGGCGGCAGGAAGGTCGACACCGCCATCGTGGTCGAGTAGACGGTCATCATGACGCCGAGCCGGTCGGGGAAGTACTTCTTCACCAACGGGGGAAGCAGCACGTTGCCGGAGCCGACGCCGGCGAAGACCATCGCCGTGGTCGCGAGAAGGCTGATCGAGTCGCCGGTGACGCCCCGCAGCAGCAGTCCGGCGGCCATCAGCGCGATCGCCACGACGGCGACCCGCTCCAGGCCGAAGCGCCGCTCGACCAACGGGGTGAGCAGCCCGAACACGGCGAAGCACACGGGCGGCGCAGCGCCGATGAGGCCGATCACGACCGGCGCCACCGGGAAGTCCCTGGCGACGTGGTCGATCACGGGCGACAGCGAGGCCACCGCCGAGCGCAGCGAGAACGCGACCAGCACGATGCCGAGCAGCGCCAGCGTTCTGCCCTGCCAGAGCGGTCGCCCCTTCACCGGGCCGGACGGTGCGGAGCTCAAGAGGTCTGCGACCCCTCCACCCACGCCAGGTACTCGTCGGTCACGGTGCCGGTGACGTAACGCCCGTCGAAGCAGCTCATGTCGAGATCGGTCACCCGCGAGCCCTCGGTGATCGCGGCCTTGAGGTCGTCGACCTCCTGGTACACGAGGTGGTCGCAGCCCAGCTCCTCGGCGATCTCGGGGATCGTGCGCCCGTGGGCGATGAGCTCCTGGCGCGACGGCATGTTGATGCCGTAGACGTGCGGATGCCGCACCGGCGGCGCGGCCGAGGCGAAGGTCACCGACTTCGCTCCGGCATCCCTCGCCATCTGGATGATCTGCTTCGACGTGGTGCCGCGCACGATCGAGTCGTCGATGAGCAGCACGTTCTTGCCCTGGAACTCGGTCGACATGGCGTTCAGCTTCTGCCGCACGCTCTTCTTGCGCACCGCCTGCCCCGGCATGATGAACGTGCGGCCGACGTAGCGGTTCTTGTAGAACCCCTCGCGGTACTCGATGCCGAGCTTGCGGGCGACCTCCATCGCCGCGGGGCGGGAGGAGTCGGGGATGGGCATGACCACGTCGATCTCGTCCATCGGCACGTGCTTCGCGATGGTGTCGGCCAGGCGGTCGCCCATGCGCAGCCGCGACTCGTACACGGAGATCCCGTTCATGACCGAGTCGGGACGCGCGAGGTACACGTACTCGAAGGCGCAGGGCGCGAGGGTCGGGTTCTGGGCGCACTGCTGCGTGAACAGCTCTCCGTCGTTCGTGATGAACACCGCCTCGCCGGGCTCGACCTCGCGCACGACCTCGTAGTCGCCGTTCTCCAGCACGAGCGACTCGCTCGCCACGACCCAGTCGTCCCTGCCATCGACCGTCGCGGATGCGCGGCGCCCGAGGATGAGCGGACGGATGCCGAAGGGGTCGCGGAACGCGAGCAGGCCGTAGCCGGCGATCACCGCGATCACGGCGTAGGCGCCCTCGATGCGCTCGTGCGTGCGGGCGACGGCCTCGAAGATGCGCTCGGGGTCGAGGTCGACGGCCGAGGTCGTGGCCTGCAGCTCGCCGGCGAGCACGTTGAGCAGCAGCTCGGTGTCGCTCGACGAGTTGAGGTGGCGGCGGTCGCGCTGCGCCATCTCGGCGGTGAGCTCGCGCGTGTTGGTGAGGTTGCCGTTGTGGATGAGGATGATGCCGTAGGGCGCGTTGACGTAGAACGGCTGCATCTCCTCCTCGCTCGACGCGGTGCCCTTCGTGGCGTAGCGCACGTGACCGAGGCCGACGTTGCCGAGGAGGGCGCGCATGTCCCGCGTGCGGAACGCCTCGCGCACCATGCCCTGGGCCTTGGCGTTGTGCATGACGCCGCTGGACTCGGCGGTGGCGATGCCCGTCGCGTCCTGGCCGCGGTGCTGCAGCAGGAGGAGAGCGTCGTAGATGTCCTGGTTGACCGGGGCCGTCCCGACCGTTCCGACGATGCCGCACATGGGGTGTCTAGTTCATCCGTTTCTTCAGTGGGACGCGTAGGCGCCCACGAGGCGCACCGCTCCGCCGTCGACGCCCTTGGCGCCCTGCTCGAACTCGCCGGCCGGACGCGCGCCGACGCCGACCGTGGCGACCTGCCACGCGGGCATGCCCTCGGCGGCGAGCGCGGCGACGGCCGCGTCCTTCTTGTCCGCGGCGACCACGGCGAGGAAGCCGATGCCGAGGTTCCAGGTGCCCTCCGCGGACTCCAGGGTGGAGCCGGCGATGTCGCTGAGCACTCGGAAGACCGGGCTCGGCGACCAGGAGCCGCGGTCGACCTCGGCCCAGCTGCCCTGCGGGAGCACGCGGGCGAGGTTGGCGGCGATTCCGCCGCCGGTGACGTGGCTGAGGGCGTGCACGCCGCCGCCGAGCGCGTCGATCAGGCGCAGCAGCGGGAGCGTGTACAGACGGGTCGGCTCCAGCAGCGCCTCTCCCCAGGTGGTGCCGAAGTCGGCGGCCTGGTCGGCGTAGCTGATGCCGGCGCCGGTGATGATGTGGCGCACGAGGGAGTAGCCGTTGGAGTGCAGCCCGCTGGACTGCACGGCGATCACGGCGTCGCCGTCTCGCACGCGCTCGGCGCCGAGGATGGCGTCGGCCTCGACCACACCGGTCGCGGCTCCCGCCACGTCGTAGTCGCGCGGGCCGAGCAGACCGGGGTGCTCGGCGGTCTCGCCGCCGACGAGGGCCGTGCCCGTGGCCGAGCAGGCCTCGGCGATGCCGCGCACGATGTCGGCGATGCGCTGCGGGAACACCTTGCCGCAGGCGATGTAGTCGGTCATGAAGAGCGGCTTCGCGCCCACCACGACGATGTCGTCGACGACCATGCCGACGAGGTCCTGGCCGATCGTGTCGTGCTTGTCGATCGCCTGCGCGATGGCGACCTTCGTGCCGACGCCGTCGGTGCTGCTGGCCAGCAGCGGACGACGGTAGCCGAGCAGCGCGCTGGCGTCGAACAGGCCGGCGAATCCGCCGACACCGCCCAGCACCTCGGGTCCGTGCGTCGCGCGCACGGACGACTTCATCAGCTCGACGGCGAGATCACCCGCAGCGGTGTCGACGCCGGCTTCGGAATAGGGATTGGTGGGGGAGGCAGCCACCCCTCGATCCTACCGTCCGCGCGGGCCGGGGTTCTCCGGGAGTGCGGCCGCATCCGACGGCCGCGGGGTTCCCGCCGTCCCCGCCGCGCGCGCACCGCCCCGAGCGCCCTGGTCCGCGTCGTCGACAGGCGCCCGCAGCCCCCATGGCCACGCCGATGCGACCACCAACGAGGCGGCGCACAGCAGCAGGAACACCGTGTAGCTCCCCGTCGCGTCGTGCGTGAGCGCACCGAGGAACGTGCTCAGGCCGCCGCCGAGCGCCACGGCGACCAGACCGACCGCCAGGGCGCGCCCGCCGACCGCGGAAGGCAGATACCGCGACACGACGTAGGCGAGCATCGCCGTCTCGGTTCCCGTCGCGATGCCGATGAGCGTCGTGATCACGATGTCCCCCGGACCGGGCGGTGCCACGGCCAGCGCGACCAGCGCGGCGACGGGCAGGGCGAGCATGAGGCTGGCGAGCGAGCGGGTCGGGATGCGGTCGAGCAGGAGCCCCGCCGCGAGGTTGCCGACCAGCAGGCCGACGCCGAGCAGGCTCTGCCCCACGACGGCCTGCGCCTCGGCGTGCATCCGCTCCTCCAACAGGGGCACCAGGTGACCCTGGATCCCGCCGTAGCCGAGCGCCGCGAAGAAGGCCCAGCCGAGGATCACCGGCAGCGCCCGCGCCCGGAACAGCGTTCTCCAGCCCGCCGGGCGCTCCGGGACGGCCGCGGTCGGCGTCGTGGGCGCGGGGTCCTGCCGGACGGGACGGATGAGGACCAGCGCCGGCACGGCGGCGAGGAGCGCGGTCTGGGCGCCGAGGGCGACGAAGGCTCCCTGCCATCCGATCGCGGAGACGAGGGCCCCGGCGATGAGCGGGTTCGCGATCGCCCCCAGGCAGGCGCCGGCGAAGAGCAGGCCGAGCGCCGTGCCCCGATGCGCGGAGAACGCGGTGCCGACGGCCTTGGCCAGGGGCACGGCGCTCGCGCCGAAGCTCGCCGCGTACGTCAGCAGGAACAGCACGGAGAACCCGAACCGCCCGACGGGGAGGAGGCCGATCGCCAGCAGGCACACGACCTCCACGACGAGGGCGGACACCACGAGCACGCGCACGCGGAACCGGTCGGAGGCCCAGCCGGTCACGGGGATGAGGATCGGCGCCAGCAGGGTCGAGGCGGCCAGCACGCCGTAGGTCTCGGTGCGCGACCACCCGAACTCGGACTCGATCGCCGCGGCGAACACGCCGAACGTCTGCACGAGGAAGCCGACCGCGCTGAAGGCCAGCACGAGTGCAGCCCCGGTCAGCAGTCCCCAGCCGCCGCGCCCGCCGTGCGGACGTGGGACGCCGGTCACGAGAGCCCTCCGTCCGCGGCGGCGCCCGCCCACACGGGGGGCGTTCGACCCCGCCAGGGACTCGCCTCCTCCAGTTGGGCGCAGAGCCGCAGCAGACCGGCCTCCCCCGCCGCTCCGCCCACGAGCTGCACCCCGACCGGGATGCCGTCGGCGCCGTGGACCACGGGCACCGAGGCCGCGGGATGACCGGTGACGTTCAGCAGGGGCGTGAACGCCGAGTAGTCCCGCAGGACGCGCAGCGAGTACTCCGTCGCCGACTCGTCGGTGCCGGACGGGTCGAAGACCCCGACGCGGGGGGCCTGCGTCACCGCGACCGGCGTCAGCCACACGTCGAACGCGTCGAAGTACTCGTCGACCGCGCGGCCCGCCGCACGGAAGACCTGGTCGGCGTCGAGGAGATCGGCCACCGTGACCGTCTCGCCGAGGCGCCGGTACCGCTCGGTCATGATCTCCAGCTGCTCCGGCCCCGCTACGCGGCCGGTCGCCCGCTCGATGCGCGCGACCGACCACGGCAGGGAGTGGGTCCAGGCGCGGAGGAAGGCGTCGAAGAAGGCCGTCCACGACAGGGACGGCGCGGCCTCGCACACCTCGTGCCCGAGTCCGGCCAGGAGCGCGGCCGTGCGGTGCACGGCATCCGTGCAGGCCGCGTCCGCGCCGGTGAACCCGTCGAGCGCCGTGGCGACGCCGATCCGGAGCCGCCCAGGATCGGCGCCCACCTCGTCGGCGAAGGGCCGTGCCGGTGGCGCGATCAGGTACCGGGCCCCCGCGTATGCGCCGGAGGTGGCGTCGAGGAACGCCGCGGAGTCGCGGACCGTGCGGGTCGTGACGTGGTTGACCGAGAGGTTGAAGAAGTGGTTCGCCTCGAACGGCGTGCGCCCGCGGCTCGGCTTGAGCCCGAACGTCCCCGTGCAGTGCGCGGGCGTGCGGATGGACCCGCCCCCGTCGCCGCTCGTCGCCACCGGGACGATGCCCGCGGCCACGGCGGCCGAGGCACCGCCGCTCGACCCGCCCGGCGTGCGGGCGGGATCCCACGGGTTGCGGGTGGCGCCGTGCAGCCGCGACTCGGTCACCGCGTACAGGCCGAACTCCGGTGCCGCCGTGGCGCCGACGACGGCGACGCCCGAGGCGCGGATGCGCGCGGAGAACACGTCGTCCTCCGGCACGGTCAGTCCCTGCAGCAGCCGCGAGCCGGCGCCGAGGGGCCCGCCGCGCATGCCGTGTCCGGACTTGCTCAGCACCGGCACACCGGAGAACGGCGCGCCTGGGGTCCACGGCGCACCGGGGTCGAGCGGCCCGACGAGGGCGTTGAGTGCCGGGTCCACGGCTTCCGCGGCGGTCGCCGCACAGGCGGCCAGCTCGGCGGGGAGCACCTCGCCGGCGCGCACGAGCGCGGCCAGTTCCGTCGCGTCGCGGCGCGCGTACTCGTCGACCCTCATCGCCGTGCCTCCCCGATCCCGTCGTCGGGGGCGCCGGCCGCGACCGACGGGCGGAGCGCGGAGGACAGGAAGTCCCTGGTCGTCTCGGAGACGAGCGCCAGCATGCGCTCCGGGGCGATCGTGCCGAGGTCGAGGAGTCGCCGCGCCGGCCCCGTGCCGACCTCGACGAGATCGGTGAACGCGTAGTGCCGCGCCTCGGGGACGAGCACGCGCCGCACCCCGGCCCTCGAACCGGGTGCCGCGTAGTGCAGATCGGTCACCGTGCGTCCCGAGTGCAGCACGGACCCCGCCGAGGACATGACGAGCATCGGCACGCGAGCGTCGCGGAGGCGCAGCAGCCCGCCCTGCTGCAGGCCGTCGAGGTTGACGGCCGCCGCGACCCTCCGGTCGGTCTGGGCGACGTTCGCACTGGTGGATCCGCCGAAGGACATGCCGACGAGGGCGAGCCGCGACCAGTCGGCTGCGTCCAGCACGCGGGCGGTGCGCTCGTCCAGCCTGTGCGCGCGCTCCTCCGCGGGGACGAGCGCGTCGAGCACCGCGGTGAGATGGCGGGTCCACCGGGCGTTCTCGCGGTCGAGGGAGTCGACGTCGGCGGCGCGGGCCAGGGCGGCGTCCTCGTCGTCGACGGATCGGGCCCGGAGCAGCGCGAGCATCGTGCGCGCGAACTCCGCCGAGAGGAGTCGGCGGCGGTCGGCCGCCGTCATGACCGTCTCGGATCCGTCCGGTGCCGCGATCGCCGCGGCGGCACCGGGATAGGCCACGGAGACGACGATGTGGCCCGCCGACGCCAGGTCCTCGCAGAGATGGGTGTTCTGCCCCACGAACCCCGTGAAGCCGTGGGAGAAGACCACGACGGGAGCGCCCTCCACGGCGACCACCGCATCCGGGCGCGACGCCGTGCGTCGGGCGCCGAGGGCGCGCGCTCCCCGAGCGGAGAGCAGCGGCCCGAGCCCGCGCACCATCGTCTCCTGCTCGCGCGCATCGCCGGAGTACGCCCGCGGCTTCCCGCCCGTGCCCGCGACGGCCGGGTACCAGACCCGGATCGTCCCGTGCGTCGCGTCCGGCCCGAGGCCCGCGATCACCGCGTCGCGCACGCCCACCGCGTGGTCGCCGACCGGAGCCGCCCATGCCTCCGGCACGACGGGGCGCCGCGACGATCGCAGCAGCGCACGACGCACGACGGACACGACGGCTCCGCGGGCCACGAGAATCTGTCGGACGAGCTCCATCGCTGAACTCCTTTTCGATCGGGTGATCTAAATCATATTCCGATCGCCCGATCTGTAAAGTTGGGATGTGACATCCGACCAAGCCCCCGCCCCCCGAGGCCGACCCCGCAAGCTCACGGTCGACGCCGTGATCGAGGCCGCGGTGGCCGTGATCGCCGAGGAGGGGTTCGCCGCACTGTCGACGCGCTCCCTCGCGCGGCGGCTCGACGTGCGCTCGTCGACCCTCTACTCCTACTTCGACTCGGTCGAGGAGATCGCCGACGCCGCGGTGTCGCGGATGCTCGACGGCATCCGCGTGCCGCGCCTCGCCGACGCCGACGATCCCGTCGGCGCCTTGGTCGCCCTGTTCGTCGATCTGCGGGCGCTGCTCATCGTGCATCCCGATGCGATCCCCGCTCGCCCCGACTCCCGCCCGTGGGCGCAGATGGTGGGCATGGTCAACGCGCTCCTCGCCCAGTTCCTCGGCCTCGGACTGTCCGTCGAGCGCGCGGCGGCCTGTTACGAGGCGCTGATCGGCGTCACGATGGCCAGCGCCGCGACCGCACGGCGCACGCAGCAGACGCCGGCATCGGAGATCGAGCTCCTCCTCGAAGGACTGGATCCGGCGGACACCGACACCCTGCTCCGGCTGCGCGAGTGGGCGAGCGAGCCCGAAGACGAGAGGTTCGGCCACACGATCCGCGAGCTGGTGGGCTGGATGCTGCCCGCCCTCGGCGCCCGCGCCGGAGGCTGATCGGCGGGTCCGCGTCGCCGACGGCTCCCGACGACGACGGAGACGGGTCGTTCACCTCCGCCGGACTCCTCCGCACCCTACGATGGGGCCATGTCCGACAAGCCGCAGTGGCTGATCCGCGAAGACGCGAGCGTGCCGGTGCTCGTCGCGCTCGCACTGCGCCAGTCGCTCGGCATCCGCGTGCCCGACGACCTGCCGAGCCTGCGCGACCTCCCGGTCAGAGCTCCGGATGCCGCCGAGGCCTCCCCCGCGCTCGAGGGGCAGTGGCGCGACTACTGGGACATGACGGTCGAGCCGCGCGCCCACCGCTCCGATGTCCCGCTGGAGCTCATCGACGGCTTCGACACCCTGGTGGCCCTGCCCGCGACCGGGGCGGAGGAGCTGACGGCGGCGATCCCGCCGTTCGCGGCATCCGCGCTCGACTACGCGCACTCCGCACACGACCGTTACGTGGCGTCGATCAAGAGCCACACCGGAGGGGACTCGTACCGCGCCTACGCGAGCGCGATCGCGGAGTTCGAGCGCGAGGTCGGCCGCCGCGCCCACTCCTTCGAGCTGAACGTGCAGGTGCTGCCGTTCTCACAGCGCGGCATCTGGTGGATCGGCGCCCTCACCGTGGCGGTGACCGACGGCCTCCGACGTGACGTCGTCGCCTTCGACGCCGCGATCCGCCCGGTCATCGCCGAGCTCGCGTAGCGGATCCGGTCAGTCGTTCCCGTCGTCGACCGGGATGACGGTCTCGCGGTTCACGCGCACGACGTGGTCGTGCCGGCGGGCGGCCCGCTCGAACAGCAGCGCGACGACCCCGCCGAGGGCGAGCCCGATCGGCACGGTCCACAGCAGCAGGAAGCCGAAGACCTGGCCGGGCGGGTAGACGATGTCGAGCGCCGTCGAAGCCTCGTAGCTGCCGACCCAGGTGAGGACGCCGGCGGCGATGATCCCGACGACCACGCCGATGCCCATGAACACGCCGTAGCGCGGCACGCGCCGCACGGTCGCTTCGACGGTCTGGGGGGTCTCGCTGGGGGCCATGCATCCATTGTCCCACCGTCTCGCCGCGGCATCCGCCCCTCTTGAGCGTGGATACCGACGGATGCCGCGCACGACGACATCGGGCCGCCCTCCCCCTGTGCCGAGGAGAGCGGCCCGACGGTTCTCAGGCGTCGGCCGACGTCACGCGTCGACGGTCTCGCCCGCCTTCTCGCCGCTCGCCCGGTTGCGGCGGACGAGCAGCACGCCGCCCGCGGTCACCGCCGCCACGACCAGGAACCCGCCGACGAGCCACGGCCAGATCGGCGCGCCCGACTCGGCGACCGGAGCGGTCACCGCGGTGACCTGCGTGGTCGCGGCGGATCCGGCATCCGTCTCCTCGACGGCCGCACCGCACCCGGTCCCCACCGGGATCACGGCGCTGACCGGGTCGAGGGCCTCGCCTGCCGCGTACGTGCCGAAGGCGTCCGCTCCCGCGACGGTCAACGTCGCCGCCGCTGCGTCGATCGTCAGCACACCGTCGGCCGGGGTCACCCCGCCCACGGAGAACTCCGCGAACCGCACGTCGCGCTGATCGACGACCTCGCCGCCCTGGGTGGTGCCCATGACGTCGACCACGATGTAGCCGGTGTCGCCGGCGAGCTCGACGCGGAAGCCGGAGAGCGTGGTGTTCAGCGCCCCGTCATGACCCGTGAAGGCGATGCCGCCGCCGTAGGACACGACTCCCGCCCGCGACTCGTCGTCGAACGACCCGGTCCCGTCGGCCCAGACGAACTCGGGGTACTCGTAGGCCAGGCCGTCGAGCGTCCACCCGCCCTTCGCGATGCCCTCGATGTAGGTGCGGAAGGACTCCTTGAAGCCCCAGTTCAGCGTGGCGCCGTCGATCGTGCACGCGCCGAGCGTCGCCGTGGCGCGCGTCAGGGTGAACTCCAGCCCGCGGTCGACCGACCCCTGCAGGGTCAGCGTGTGCGCGCCGTCCTCGAGGCTCGCCGGCACCGATCCGGTCCAGCGCGCGACGCCGCTCGCGTCGGCCGTCACCGTGCCGAGGAGCACGGGCGTGGAGTAGACGACGACCCTGATGTCCTTCTCACCGGGCTGGAAGCCGGAGCCTGTGATCGTCGCCGTGCCGCCGGCCTGCAGCGCATCGAGGTCGCCCGCCGCGATCTCGATGCCCGAGCTCGCCGGCGGGGTCGCCGGCAGCGGCTTCTTCTTCACGACGGATGCCGCCGCCACGGTGCCCGTCGATCCGGCCGGGGCCGCCGCAGCGGATCCGATCGTGAACGTCACCGGGTTCAGGTCGGTCGTGTAGCCCTGCAGCACCCGGTCGCGGCCCTCCGGGGTGAGCGCGGCGGGGGCGGCCGAGTAGGTCACGGCGCCGTTGGCGGTGACCGTGGCCGCGCGGGTCAGGTCGAGCGTCGCGAACGGCACCTGGGCGCCGCCGCTGGTCACGAACAGCGTCGCGCGGTCCGCCGACGTGATGCGCACCTGGGGGCTGGAGATCGTCACGTCGAGCACCCCGTGGTGACCGGTGAAGCGCACGGCGCCGACGTAGGAGACGGTGCCGAGTCCCGTGGCCCTGTCGTAGGTGCTGCCCGTCGCCTGTCCGAACTGGAACTGCCCGCCGGAGCGGGTCGCGCCACCGGTGACCTCGACCGCGCCCTGCGCGATGGGGCCCGTGATGTAGTTCACGAACGACGAGGAGACGGCCCAGCGCAGCGAGCCGCCGGGGACGGTCTCGGTGGGCGTGGTCGGAGTGGTCGGCGTGCCGGGCTCGGTGACACCGCGGAGCGCTGCCCACTGCTGCGGCGTGATGGTCACGGCGCCGCGCGCGTAGATCGTCGCCTCCGACGGCATCGTGTGCTGCTGCCACACGAGCACCTCGTACTCCTTGGCCTCGTCGAGCGCGGATGCCGCGGCCGTGAGGTCGACCGAGAAGGCTCCCCAGGAGACCTGGCGCACGTACTGCATGGCGAGGAAGCCGCCGGCGGCGGTGACCTGCGATTCGGTGCCCTTCTCGATGAGCGCGACGTAGGCGCCGGGGATGCCGCCGAGACGCGCGGCCGCGGCGGTGACGGTGAGGCCGTCGGCCGCGGACGCGGATGTCACGGTGGTCGAGACGGTCGCGTTGGCGCCGTAGTCGAGGAGCACGCCGCGCTCCTGGTCGGCGTTCACGACACCACCGGCCGCGTAGGTGTAGACGCCGTAGGAGCCGGGCGTCGCCGCGGCGTCCTTCAGGGTCAGGGTCGCCTGGAAGGTGCCGTCGGCGGCGATGTCGACCCACTGCGCGCGGATCATCCCCTGGTATTGCGCGGGGACCTGGTCCAGCACGCCCTCGGCGAGGGCCCACACCTGCGTGCCCACCGAGCGCGCCGACGAGGCCGCGCCCTTCGACGGCTGCCAGGCCTCGGCGAAGTTGCCGAACACCACGTAGGTGCCCTGGGGCAGCGTCGACGGGATCGGCACCCCGCGCCCGCCCACGTTCGCCGCGGGGTCGTACCCCGAGCCCTTCACGACGACCTTGTCACCGGCCTTGAGCGCCACCCCCGCCGCCGATGTGACGCCGTCGGCGAGGAACACCTCGATCGACGGGGCGGCGGGTGCGGGCAGGACGGTGTCCCAGTCGGCGTCGCTGATCGGCACGGCGGCGCGCGCGAGGATCGTCGCCGCGGTCGGCAGGGTGTGCTGCTGCCAGACGAGCACCTCGTAGGTCTTGGTGCGGTCGAGCTTCGCGACGGGGGCGTCGAGGGCGACGTGGAACGTCCCGCCCGCGATGCCCCGCACGTACTGCATGGCCGCGTAGCCGCCGCCGGCCGTGACCTCGGCCTCGGTGCCCGTCTCGATGACCGCGGCGTAGACGCCGGTGGCGGCGCCGAAGTCCGTGCCGTCGACGGTCGCCGTGATGCCCGCGGCACCCGCGGTCACGGCCGAGACGACGGTGATCTTCGGGGCGCCCGGCACCGTGCCCGGGTCCGTGCCGGGGTCGGTACCGGGGTCCGTGCCGGGGTCGGTACCGGGGTCCGTGCCGGGGTCGGTACCGGGGTCCGTGCCGGGGTCGGTACCGGGGTCCGTGCCGGGATCGGTGCCGGGGTCCGTACCCGGGTCGGCGCCGAACACGGCGTCCCACTGGGCTGCGGTGACGGCGACGCCGCCCCGGGCGTAGATCGTCGTCTCATCGGGGGTGGAGTGCTGTCGCCAGACCACGACCTCGTAGGTCTTCGCTCGATCGAGGGCGCCTGCCGGCGCATCGAGCGCGACGGTGAGCGCGCCGGACGTGACACCGCGCACCCACTGCATCGCCGCGAAACCGCCGCTGCCCGTGACGGCCGCCTCGGTACCGGTCTCGATGAGCGCGACGTAGGCGCCCGTCGCATCGGCGGGGAGACCCGACGCCTGCACCTGGACCTGTATGCCCGAGGTGCTCGCCGAGGCGACCGACGAGGTCACCGTTGCGCCGTCCGCGGCGAGCGCCGAGGGTGCCACGGTGAGGCCCGCGACGGCGAGCAGGAGCGATATCAGGGCGGCGGCGAGTGCGCGCAGTCGCGTGCTCGCCGTGGGGGCTGTGGCTGTGTCGTTCACGGATTCTCTCCGGACTCCGCGGCGCGCGGACGTGCGCGCCGGCGGTGCCGCTGTGCAGTCGGGCGAAGGGTGAAGTGTGGTTAGGCTTAGCTAAGTCCAACCGATTCCGACAGTAGACGGCCGCGACGGATGGCGTCAACTTTTAGGTTAGCCTTGCCTTATGCGTCGCACCCTCGCCGTCCTCCTCGTCGCCGCGTTCACCGTCGGGCTCGCCGGCTGCGGCACCCCCGCCGCGACAGGGGCCCCCGCCGCCGCATCCTCCGCCGCGGACGACTGCCCCGCGGCATCCGTCCCCCTCGCATCCCTCGACCTGGCCGCCGACGTGCGCGCCGCGACCGGGCAGTCCACCGCGTGCCTGCCGAGCGCCGCGATCACCCCGGTGGACGACGACGACGCCCCCGCGCTGCCCGTCACGGTGACCGACAGTGAGGGCCGCGAGGTCACCGTCACCGACGCCGACCGCATCCTGCCGATCGACATCTCCGGCACCATCTCGTCGACCGTGTTCGCCCTGGGGCTGGGCGATCGGGTCGTCGGGCGCGACGCGTCCACCGACTTCCCCGGCACCGAGGACCTCCCGGTCGTCACCAAGACCGGGCACACCCTCAACGCCGAGGCGATCGTGGAGCTCGCCCCGACCGTCGTGCTCACCGACACCACGATCGGCCCCAAGGAGGTGCGCCAGCAGCTGCGCGACGCCGGCATCGCCGTCGTGGTGATCTCGAGCGACCGCCGCCTCGACACCACCGACGAGCTGGTCACCGAGATCGCCGCCGCGCTCGGCGTGCCGGGGCGGGGGAAGGCGCTGATCGAGAGGCTCGACACGAGCCTCTCCGACGCGATCGCCCAGGTCTCGGAGGTCGTCCCCGCCGATCCCGCCGATCGCGCGCGGATGCTCTTCCTCTACGTGCGCGGCAGCGCCAACGTCTACTACATCTTCGGCGAGGACTCCGGAGCGGACTCGTTGATCGACGCCGTGGGCGGGGTCGACGTGGCGGGGGAGATCGGCTGGGAGGGCATGAAGCCCATGACCGCCGAGGCCCTCGTGGCCGCGAAGCCCGACGTGCTGGTGATGATGACCGACGGGCTCGAGTCCGTCGGCGGCGTCGACGGGCTGCTCGAACGCGTTCCCGCGATCGCCGAGACCCCGGCCGGCGCGCACCGCCGGGTCATCGACATGGCCGACACCGCGGTGCTCAGCTTCGGCCCGCGCTCCGCCGACGTCGTGCTCGCGATCGCCCGCGCGCTCTACGCCCCCGAGTCGTCGCGGTGACCGCTGCGTCGCCCGCGGAGGTCGTCACGCCGACGCCTCGCGCGCACCGGGGGCTCCGGTTCGCCCTCGTCGTCGCAGTGCTGATCGCCGCGCTCGTGGCGACGTGCACGGCATCCGTCACCAGTGGCCAGTACCAGCTGTCTCCCGCCGACCTGCTCGGGGTGCTGCTGCGCGGCGTCGGGATCGACACCGCACTGGCGCCGGCGAACTCCGCCGACTACGGCGTGATCTACAGCATCCGCCTGCCCCGCCTGGCGCTGGGCCTGCTGGTCGGAGCGGCCCTCGCCGTGTCGGGGGTGCTCATGCAGGCGATCTTCGGAAACCCGCTGGCGGATGCCGGCGTCGTCGGCGTCTCGTCGGGAGCGGCGCTCGGTGCTGCGGCCAGCATCACGCTCGGCCTCGCCTCGTCGGGCATGTGGACCACGCCCGTCTTCGCGTTCCTCGGCGGGCTCGTGGCCGTGCTCGCCGTGTACTTCATCAGCCGTTCCGGCGGTCGCACCGAGGTCGTGACGTTGCTGCTCACGGGCATCGCGATCAACGCGATCGCCGGGGCCGGCATGGCCTTCCTCACCTTTCTCGGCACGACGTCCACGCGCGAGCAGATCGTGTTCTGGCAGCTCGGATCGCTGAACGGCGCCCTGTGGTCGCACGTCGCGCTGGTCGCACCCCTCGTCGCCGCCGGGCTGATCGCCGCCCTCCTCGTCTCCCGTCGGCTCGACCTCTTCGCCCTCGGCGAGCGCACGGCCAGGCACCTGGGCCTCGACGTCGAGCTGCTGCGGATCGTGGTGATCGTCACGGTCGCCGTCCTCGTGTGCGCCGCCGTCGCGTTCGCCGGCATCATCGGGTTCGCCGGGCTCGTGGTGCCGCACCTCATGCGCATGCTCATCGGTCCGGCGCACCTTCCGCTGACGATCGCCTCGGCGCTCGGGGGAGCGCTGCTGATCGCGCTCGCCGATCTCGTCGCCCGCACCGCGGTGCCGCTCGCCGACCTGCCGATCGGCATGATCACCGCGCTCGTGGGCGGCCCGTTCTTCCTCTGGCTGCTCGTGCGCACCCGCCGCCGCTCGGGAGGATGGGCATGAGCGGCGGCGAATTCGCTGATGGTGCGGGGAGCTCGCCCGTGCGTCTCGCCGCCACAGGGGTGAGCGTGCGCGTGGGCGACGGCCGCGCGATCCTCGACGACGTCGCGATCGAGGTGGCCGCCGGCGAGGTGCACGCGCTCGTCGGCCCGAACGGCGCAGGCAAGTCGACGATGTTCGGGGTGCTGTCGGGAGACGTCTCCCCCGCGGCCGGCCGCGCGTCGATCGACGGCGCGCCACTCGACGGCGTCCGCGCCGCGGAGCTCGCGCGACGGCGGGCGGTGCTGCTGCAGGAGAACGCCGTGACCTTCCCGTTCACGGTCGAGCAGGTGGTGCGCATGGGGCGGGCGCCCTGGGCGCGCACGCCCCTGGCCGACGAGGACGACGAGATCGTGCGCGCGTCGATGGCGGCGACCGAGGTGCTGCCTCTCTCGGACCGGGCGGTGACCTCGCTGTCCGGCGGAGAGCGCGCCCGTGTGGCCCTGGCGCGGGTGCTCGCTCAGCGCACCGGCATCCTGCTGCTCGACGAGCCGACCGCCGCCCTCGACCTCAAGCACCACGAGGACGTGATGCGCCTGGTGCGGGCGCAGGCCGCCGCCGGGGTCGCGGTGGCGATCGTGCTGCACGATCTCAACGCCGCCCTCGCGCACGCCGATCGCGTGACCCTGCTGTCGTCGGGACGGGTCGCCGCGACCGGCACCCCCGCCGAGGTGCTCACGGCCGCACGGATCGAGCAGGTCTACGGGCAGCCGGTCGACGTCTTCCCCCACCCCGCCACCGGAGTGCCTCTGGTCGTCGCGCGACGCTGAGCCCTGCGGCGTCGTTGGCGCAGGTTCGCGAGCGCAGGTTCAGGGGCGCAGGTTCAGGGGCGCAGAGGCAGGACCTCGGCGAGGTCTGCGCGCGTGCCCGAGGCGTGGATACGGCCGGATGCCGCGGCATCCGCCCAGCGCTCGGCGCCGGTCGCGACCGCGATCCAGGTGGCCGCGTCCATCTCCACCACGTTCGGCGGGGTGCCGCGGGTGTGCCGCGGCCCCTGGATGACCTGCACGGCGCCGAACGGCGGCACCCGCACCTCGACGCTGTTGCCCGGAGCCTTCTCGTCAAGCAGCTGCAGCAGGTACCGCACGGCCGTGGCGAGCACGGGGCGCGCCGGCTTCTCGCCCGCGGCGTCCGCCGCCCGCACCGCGTCGAGGGCGATGCGTCCGTCGATGATGTCGATCCTCTTGGCGGGCATGTCCTTCAGGGTACGCGCGCATGCCGCCCCGAGCGGCCGCGGCGGGCATAGGCTCGGAGCGATGACGATGGATCCGGAGACCCTGCACGGGGCGCGCGCCGAGCTGATCGCCGCGGCCCGGCGCAGCGCGGAGTGGGCGGCCCCCTTCCCGCCGTCGGACGACGGCGCGCATCCGGCATCCGTCCTCGTGCTGTTCGGGCGGCTCGACAGCATCCCGGCCCGCGCCGACGAGCTCACGGTGGCCGCAGACCTCGACGTGCTGCTGCAGCGCAGGGCGGCGACGCTCTCATCGCATCCCGGTCAGGTCTCCTTCCCCGGCGGCCGGCGCGAGGAGCAGGACGCGGATGCCGTCGAGACGGCGCTGCGCGAGGCCGAGGAGGAGACCGGGCTCGACCCGGCCGGCGTGGAGGTGCTGGCGACGCTCACCGAGCTGCCGCTCGCGGCGAGCAATCACGTCGTCACTCCGGTGCTGGGCTGGTGGCGGTCGCCGTCGCGCGTGGCCGCGGTCGACCATGCCGAGACGGTGGAGGTGTTCCGCGTGCCGGTGGCCCAGCTGCTCGACCCGGGCATCCGGTTCACGTCGACGATCACGCGCATGGGCCGCACGTGGAAGGGGCCGGCGTTCGACGTCGACGGCACGGTCGTGTGGGGCTTCACGGCCATGGTGCTCGACGCGCTCTTCGACGCGACCGGCTGGACCATCCCCTGGGACCGCTCGGTCGAGCGGCCCGTCGAGCTCTGACCCCTCACGTCGCACTCCGAAACGCCGGCGCGGCGCTGGGTAGGCTGGACGGGTGAAGATCCTCGTCCTCGGTTCCGGTGCCCGTGAGCACGCGATCATCCTCGCCCTGCGCGCAGAGCAGACGGAGCACGAGATCTTCGTCGCCCCGGGCAACGCCGGCATCGCGCAGGACGCGACCCCGGTCTCGGTCGACCCGCTCGACGGCGCCGCGGTGACCGCGTTCGCGAACGAGCACGCGATCGACCTCGTCGTCGTCGGCCCCGAGGCGCCGCTCGTGGCGGGCGTCGCCGATGTGCTGCGTGCACACGGCATCCCGGTGTTCGGTCCGGGCAAGGCGGCGGCGCAGCTCGAGGGCTCGAAGTCGTTCGCGAAGCGGATCATGGATGCCGCGGGCGTGCCGACCGGCCGCGCCGTGCGCGCCGCCACCGCCGCCGAGGTCGAGGCCGCGTTCGACGAGCTCGGCGCCCCGCACGTGGTCAAGGCCGACGGCCTCGCGGCGGGCAAGGGCGTCATCGTCACCTCCGACCGCGCCGAGGCGCTCGCGCACGCCGAGCACTACCTGCCGCACGGCCCGGTGCTCGTCGAGGAGTTCCTCTCCGGCCCCGAGGTGTCGCTCTTCTTCCTCAGCGACGGCGACACCGTGCGCGCGCTCAGCCCCGCGCAGGACTTCAAGCGCGCGCTCGACGGCGACGAGGGCCCCAACACGGGAGGCATGGGCGCGTACTCGCCGCTGCCGTGGCTCGCCGAGCAGTTCGGCAGCGAGAAGGCGTTCGTCGAGGAGGTCACGCGCGACGTCGCCCTCCCCGTCATCCGCCAGCTGGATGCCGAGGGCACCCCGTTCATCGGCCTGCTCTACGCCGGGCTCATCCTCACCCCCGCCGGTGTGCGCGTCATCGAGTTCAACGCCCGCTTCGGCGACCCCGAGACGCAGATCGTGCTGCCTCGCCTCGTGACGCCGCTGTCGCAGCTGCTGTTCGCCGCGGCATCCGGCACCCTCGAGGACCAGCCGGAGCCGGAGTTCAGCGACGACGTCGCCATCACCGTGGTGCTCGCCAGCGAGGGGTACCCCGAGGCGCCGCAGACCGGACGTCAGATCGACGGGCTCGCGGATGCCGCGGCCGTCGAGGGCGTCCGTCTGGTGCACGCCGCGACGGCGAGCCCCGACGCCCCCGGCGGCGCGCTGATCGCGACCGGCGGACGCGTGCTCAACGTCGTGGCGGTCGGCTCCGACTTCGGCGCCGCACGGGCCCGCGCGTACGAGGCGATCGCGAAGATCTCCCTCGACGGCTCGCACTACCGCACCGACATCGCCGCCCGCGTCGCGGAGTAGTCCCGCGGGGCGCGGCTGCGCCTCTTCAGTTGGCGCCTCCTGTCGGCTGCGCCTCTTCAGTTGGCGCCTCCCGCGGGAATCACGCGCCGATACGGGCAAGAACTGCCATCCCAACACGGGCCGCGCAGGATTCCTGCCGGACCTCCCGGAGATTCCTGCCAGAGTTCGGCGCGAGTCTTGACTCCGTCTACTTTCTTCAAGAAAGTGAATGGATGCCGCTCCGCTCAGACTGGTCGACAGCGACCTGCCCCATCGCCCGCTCCGCCGACGTGCTCGCCGACCCGTGGGTGCTGCTCGTCCTGCGCGAGATGTTCTCCGGGCGCTCGCGCTTCGACGAGCTCCGCGACGCCACCGGCATCGCCGACTCCGTGCTCGCCCGGCGACTCGCCTCCCTGGTCGACGTCGGCCTCATCGAACGCGACGACCCCGGTTACCGCCTCACGGACGCGGGGAGCCAGACGCTCCCGATCCTGCACGCGTACGCCCGGTTCTCCCTCGCGACCGACCCCGAAGGCGCCTGGGGGCTCACCGTCTCCTGCGCCCGCTGCGGCGATGTCGCGGCATCCGCCGACTGGTGCACCCGGTGCGCCGCGCCGCTCGACGCGCGCTCCACGCTCTGGGCCAGACGGAGCATGGGCGGCATCCCGTTCCCGCTCGCCACGGGAGAGCGCGCATGACCGCCGAGTCGGTCGAGGAGCCCACCGGCATCCGACGGCGCCGCGTCCACCCCGCGTGGATCGTGGCGCTCGTCGCTCTCATCGCCCTGATCGGGGCCGCGGGGTTCCGCGCGGCGCCCGGCGTGCTGATGCTGCCGCTGCAGGAGGAGTTCGGGTGGAGCACCGCCGAGCTCTCGCTCGCGGTCACCGTGAACCTGCTGCTCTTCGGGCTCACTGCCCCGTTCGCGGCCGCGCTGATGCAGCGGTTCGGCATCCGCGTGGTCACCGTGACCGCGCTGCTCGTGATCGGAGCAGGGTCGGCGCTGAGCGTGTTCGTCGCGACCCCCGCGCAACTCATCCTCACGTGGGGCGTGCTGATCGGACTCGGCACGGGGTCGATGGCGCTCGTGTTCGCCGCGACGATCACCGACACGTGGTTCGTCACCCGCCGCGGCCTGGTGTCGGGCGTGCTCACGGCGGGGAGCGCCACGGGACAGCTGATCTTCCTGCCCGTCATCGCGACCGCGGCCGACGGGCTCGGCTGGCGGGCGGCGTCGCTCATCATCGCCGGCGGAGCCGTCGCGGTCGTGCCCCTCGTGTGGTTCTTCCTGCGCAACCGGCCGAGCGACCTGGGAGTGGCGCCGTACGGTGCGACAGGGCCGGCCACGGCATCCGCTCCGCCCCGGGCCGGAGGCGCCGCGCGCCTCGCGCTCACCACCCTGCGCGACGCGGCCAGGCAGCGCACGTTCTGGGCGCTGGCGATCGGCTTCGCGATCTGCGGAGCGACGACCAACGGCCTGATCGGCACGCACTTCATCCCCAGTGCGCACGACCACGGGATGCCGACGACCACCGCGGCGGGACTGCTCGCCGTCGTCGGTATCTTCGACATCGCCGGCACCGTGCTGTCGGGATGGCTCACCGACCGGGTCAATCCGCGCATTCTCCTCGCGGCATATTATGCGCTGCGCGGGGTCAGCCTGCTCTTCCTGCCCAGCCTCCTATCGGCGAGCGTGCAGCCGAGCATCGTCGTGTTCATCGTCATCTACGGACTGGACTGGGTGGCGACCGTGCCGCCGACGATCGCCCTGTGCCGCGAGGTCTTCGGCGAGCGCGGGCCGCTCGTCTTCGGCTGGGTGTTCGCCGCGCACCAGATCGGCGCCGGCATCGCGTCGGTGCTGGCCGGTCTCGTGCGCGACCACACCGGCCAGTACACGGTCGCCTGGTTCGCCGCCGCGGGACTCTGCGCGGTCGCCGCGTTGGTCAGCGGCACGATCCGCCGGCACAGAGCGGATGCCGTCGCCGGCGGGTAGACGGTGGTGCGCTGACGTACGCGGATGCGGGGGCTGGGGGTCGGCGGATGCGGGCACAGGGCAGTCCGCGGGCCCAGGCGAGGCACGAATGCAGGACCGACGCACGGATGCAGGACCGGCGCACGGATGCAGGACCGACACGCGGCCATCAGCCCTGCATCCGTGCGGCCTTCCTGCATCCGTGCCGGCGCGGCATGCGGTGTGGAGGGCGCGGACTACAGCGTGATCCAGTACCGCCGCAGGAGGGCGTGGCCGCGTTCGGTCTGGTCTCTCACGTCCTGGAGCACACCGCCCGCGCCTTCGATCGTGCGGAAGGAGCCCACGTTGTCGTCGTCGCACGTGATCAGAACACGGTCGAGTCCGACCTCCCGCGCCCGGTCGAGGCCGAGCACGAGTGCGGCGGCGGCGTGGCCCTGCCTGCGCCGCGACGGTCGCACCGCGTAGCCGATGTGACCGCCGACCTCGCGCAGCCACTCGTTGAGCGTATGCCGGAACGAGAAGAACCCGATGACCTCGTCGCCGTCGGCGATCCAGTAGAGGTCGTTGTGCACGGAGCCGTCCGGCAGATCGGCCGAGGTGTCGGCGAGCAGCGTGGCCTTCTCGATCAGCGCGTCGAGGGTCTCGCGATCGGGGGTGACCGGAGCCTGCATACCCGATCCGTCGATGTGCACTCCGCCGAACTCCGCCACGGCGGCGGCCCAGCTGTCGAAGAGGTCTGTTGTCGGTCGGATGAGCGCGATCGTCATCACCCGATGACATCACACTGTCGCCACGGCCGCAAAAACCCCGCGCCCGCCCGGCCCGCGCCCGCCCGGCCCGCGCGCCGCCCCTCCCGCGCGCGAAACGTCGGACCCGGCCGACGACGCACCGCGCCAGCACCCCGCGGCACCGGCGCGCCGCCCCGCGACTCCGACTTTTCGCACGCCGCCGCCCCGCCTGCCCAGCACCCCGCGCCCGCCGCGGGGGCTCAGTTCGCGCGGGCGGGCTCCGCCGCGGCATCCGCCGTGTCGTAGCGGCCCAGGAAGAGCGAGGCGACCAGCGCCACGACCATCACGCACGCGGGGAGCAGGATGGCCTGGGCCATGCCGGCCGCGAAGCCCTCGGCGATCTGCGGCGGCAGCGAACCGCCTCCGCCGATGCCCGTGGGGGCCTCGGACAGACCGGGCAGGTTGGCCTCCAGCCGCGCCTGCATGAACGCGGCGATGGATGCCGAGCCGATCACCGATCCGATCGTGCGGGTGGTGTTGTAGATCCCGGCGCCGGCGCCCGCCTGCCGCGGCGGGAGCTTGCGCGTGGCCGTGGTCGCGAGCGGTCCCCACATGCCGGCGTTGCCGATGCCCATCAGCGCGGACGGCAGTAGGAACATCCAGATCGGGGTGTCCATGTTGATGAGCGCCGAGTACCAGACCAGGGCGCCGCCGACGCAGAGGAGTCCGGGGACGAGGATGATGCGCGGGTCGACCCGGTCGAGCAGTTTGCCCGCCAGCGGGGCCAGCGCACCCGACAGCACGGCCATCGGGATCAGCAGCAGCGCCGCCTCGGTGGGGGTGAGACCCCGGGCGATCTGCAGGAAGAACATCATGGGCAGCGACATGCTCGTCACCGTGAAGCCGACCGCGGCGATCGCGACATTGGCCCCCGAGAAGTTGCGGTCGCGGAACAGGTCGAGCGGCACGAGCGGCTCGCTGCGCGTGCGGGCCTGCTGCACGATGAAGAGGGCGAGCACGACGAGACCGGCGATGATGAGGCCCCAGACCGACACCGGCCCCCAGATCGTGCCCCAGCTGTACTTCTCCCCCTCCTGCAGCCCGAAGACCAGGAGGAAGAGAGCGACGGCGCTGAGGACGACGCCGAACACGTCGAAGCGGTGCGGGTGGGTCGCGAGCTTGGGCACGAGGATCCACGCCAGCACGAAGCCGATGACGCCGACGGGGAGGTTGACGAAGAAGATCCACTCCCACCCGAGGCCGTCGACCAGCACGCCGCCGAGCAGCGGGCCGACGAGCGTCGCGACACCGGCGGTCGCGCCCCACAGCCCCATCGCGGCGCCGCGGCGCTCGGCGGGGAACGTGCGCGTGATGACCGCCATGGTCTGCGGGGTCATGAACGCCGCGCCGAGACCCTGCACGGCGCGCGCGACGATGAGTCCCTCGAGCGTGTTCGACAGACCGCACCACAGGGAGGCGAGCGTGAAGATCGCGAGGCCGACGAGGTAGATGTTCTTCGGGCCGAAGCGGTCGCCGAGGCGGCCGGTGATGAGCAGCGGCACCGCATACGCGAGCAGGTAGGCGCTGGTGACCCACACCACGTTGTCGAGGTTGTTCGTCGTGGGGTCGAGCGCCTCCTTGATGGCGGGGTTCGCGACGGACACGATCGTCGTGTCGACGAGGATCATGAAGAAGCCGATGACCAGGGCCCAGAGGGCGGGCCAGGGACTGCGCGGCTTGTGACCGGCCGAATAAGTGCCGGTCGAGGTGCCGACGGCGCCGTGGGGCGGCTGGTCGGCGGCGGAGGTGTCAGTCATTCTGAGATGCCTTTCGTGTGGCAGGCGGATGCTTCGGACCGGGTCCCCAGGCGAAGTCGGGGGAGGAGATCCGGGGGATCAGGTCGTCGAGCCAGTCGATGTCGGCCCGCTGCAGGTGCCGATGCCGGCCCAGCTCGATGAGGTACTGCTCGGGGACCCCGCGCGACTCGGCGCCGGCGAGCCCCGCCTCGATCTCGTCGAGCTGGCCGCGGAGCAGGTCCCGACGGGCGCTCAGCAGCTCGACGGCCTCCTCGCGCTCCAGGTTGTGCGCCTCGGCCAGGGCCACGCGGAAGGTGGAGATGCGTCCCGCGGCGCCGAGCTCGCGGCGCACCCACTCTCCGACGGCGGCCGATCCGCTCGGGGTGACCGCGTAGGTCGTGCGCTCGGGCCGGTTGCCGTCGCGGTCGATGCCGACCTCCTCGATCAGCCCCTGCCCGTGCAGCCGGGCGACCGTGTGGTAGAGCGTGCCGTTGGTGATCGTGACCATCCGGTCGTCGCGACGCGACCGCAGCAGCCGCGCCATCTCGTAGGGGTGCATGTCGCCCTCGCGCAGCAGCGCGAGCACCATCACCCCGAGGGGCGTGAGCGCGACGTCCTTCACGATCACTCCATTTCAACTAGTCCACATGGACTATCCGGATTGGACTATACAGGATGCCGGGCGCACCGACCAGACGCGTCATCCGCCGTTCACCGCACCGCCGTCCCCGGTGCCCCGAGGGGTGCGACCGGCCTACGCTACGCGCGGCCTCCGACATCGGGATAATGGTGTCGTGAGCGAAGCACAGAGCATCCCCGGCTGGCGGCACGTCTACTCGGGCAAGGTCCGCGACCTCTACGCCTCCGAGGATGCCGAGGACACCCGCATCCTCGTCGTGGCCTCCGACCGGGTGAGCGCCTTCGACTACGTGCTCTCCCCCGGCATCCCCGAGAAGGGCGCCCTGCTCACGCGTCTGAGCCGCTGGTGGTTCGCCCGCCTCTCCGACGTGCCGAACCACCTGGTGGACGGCGAGATCCCGGCATCCGTGGCCGACCGCGCCATGCTGGCGCAGTCGCTGCAGATGCTCCCCGTCGAGTGCGTCGTGCGCGGGTACATCACCGGCACCGGCTGGGCGGAGTACCAGCAGAGCGGGACCGTGTGCGGCATCGCCCTGCCCGCCGGCCTGCAGAACGGCGACCGCCTGCCCGAGCCGCTGTTCACCCCGGCCTACAAGGCTCCGATGGGCGAGCACGACGAGAACATCGACTTCGACCGGGTCGTCGAGCTGGTCGGGGCCGAGCGCGCCGCCGAACTGCGCGACACGTCGCTGGCCATCTACTCGCGGGCGGCCGCGATCGCCGAGGAGAAGGGGCTGATCCTCGCCGACACCAAGTTCGAGTTCGGCACGGATGCCGACGGCACGCTGCGCCTGGCCGACGAGGTGCTCACGAGCGACTCCTCCCGGTACTGGGACGCCGCGGCGTGGGCCGCCGGCGAGACCCCCTCGGCGCGGATGGCGAGCTTCGACAAGCAGATCGTGCGCGACTGGCTCGCCGCCCACTGGGACAGGGAGGGCGAGCCGCCCGCCCTGCCGCGCGACGTCGTCGACCGCACCGCCGCCCGCTACCGCGAGCTCATCGAGCGCCTCGGCGCCTGAGCCGGAGACCGCCGAGTCCGAGACCGCCGAGCCGGAGCCCACCGCGCGCCGACGGCCGGTCAGGCGACGAGGTCGACGAGCTCATCGCCCGGGGCTCCACCGCACGCTGAGCGGCCTTCGCGGCGAGGAGTGAGTCACCGGGCCGTCGGCCTCCCGACCCCGTGGAATCCTCCATATCGCGCATCGGAAAGACCATCGTCCGGTGGTGTCCCGCCGACCTAGCGTGATCGTCATGACCAGCTTCATCGACCTCCCTGACGCCCCGGCCGACCAGCGCCGCATCCTCGACGCCGGCGGCGTCGCCTGCTGGGAGTCGGACCTCGTGATCGACACCTACGAGCCCGCCGCGCCCGACCGGTACCCCGCCTTCCTCGACCGGCGCGTCTACCAGGGGTCGAGCGGACGCATCTACCCCATGCCGTTCACCGACCGCATCCTGCCCGGGAAGGCGCCACGCGCGTGGCGTGCCATCCACCTGGAGAACGAGTGGGTGCGGCTGGTGCTCCTCCCCGAGCTCGGCGGACGGATCCACCTCGCCGTCGACAAGACGCGGGACTACGACTTCTTCTACCGGAACAACGTCATCAAGCCGGCGCTCGTCGGCCTCGCCGGCCCCTGGATCTCGGGCGGCGTCGAGTTCAACTGGCCGCAGCACCACCGGCCCGCCACCTATCTGCCGATGGAGACATCGGTCGAACGCGGCGACGACGGGTCCGTCACCGTGTGGCACAGCGACCTCGATCAACTGCAGCGCATGCGGGGCACCCACGGCATCCGCCTCCGCGGCGACAGCGCCCTGATCGAGCTGGACGCGCGCCTGGTCAACCGCACCGACATGCCGCAGACCTTCCTCTGGTGGGCCAATGTCGCCGCCCGCTCGCACGAGGACTACCAGGCGTTCTTCCCGACCGATGTCGGCTACGTGGCCGACCACGCCCGGCGCGCCATCACCGCCTTCCCCGCGGCCGACCGTCCGTACTACGGCGTCGACTACCCCGCCATCGCCGCGGAGAGGCCGGGGGCGGATCGCATCGACCGCTACTCGAACATCCCCGTCCCCACCTCGTACATGATCACCGACACGGTCGACGACTTCTTCGGGGGCTACGACCACCGCGCCGGAGCGGGCTTCGTGCACTGGGCCGACCGTGCCGTCGCCCCGGGTAAGAAGCTCTGGACCTGGGGCGACGGCGAGGTCGGCCACGCCTGGGACCGCCTGCTCACCGACAGCGACGGACCGTACGTCGAGCTGATGGCGGGCGTGTTCACCGACAACCAGCCCGACTTCACCTGGCTGCTCCCCGGCGAGACCAAGCGGTTCCGGCAGTACTGGTACCCGATCCAGGACATCGGCCCGGCCGTGCAGGCGACGCGCGCGGCCGCCCTCGCGGTCGAGGTCGACGGGCGCACGGCGCGCATCGGGGTCGCGGTGACCTCGGCTGTCCGCGAGGCGGACGTCGTGCTGCGCCGCGGCGACGAGGTGCTCGGCGAATGGCAGGGCGAGATCGCGCCCGGGCATCCCCTGCTCGTGGAGGTACCTCTGGTGGATGCCGCGACACGTGAGGACCTGACCGTCGAGGTCGTCTCCGAGGGGACGACCCTGGTCGCGTGGCGCGCCCATCCGGCAGGCGGCGAGCCCTGGGTCGCCACCGAGCCCGCACCGGCCGACGCGATCGACGCGGTCGACGAGCTCGTCGCCACCGGCACCCACCTCGTGCAGTACCGGCATCCGACCCGCGCCGCCGAGCCGTACTTCCTGGAGGCGATCCGTCGCGATCCCTTCGATGCGCGGGCCCGGCTCGCCCTCGCCCGGCTCGCCCATGACCGCGGCGAGCTCGACGCCGCCCTCGCGCACCTCGACATGGCCGTCGACCGCCTGACCGCACGCAACCTCAACCCCGTGCACGGCGACGTGTCGCTGCTGCGCGGGCTGGTCCTGGAGCGGCTCGACCGCCGATCCGACGCGGCTGCCGCCTTCGGCAAGGCGTTCTGGGACGGCGCACTCGCCCTCCCCGCCGCTCTCGGACGCGCACGGCTGGCCATGCGCGACGGCGACATCCGCCGCGCGCTCGAGTTCGCCGACGACGCCATCGCCGCCGACCCCGCGAGCGGCCAGGCCGTCGCCGCCGGGGTGATCGCGCTGCGGGCGCTCGGACGCCCGGACGCCGCCGCCTCTGCTCTCCGTGACGCCAGGGAGGCCGACCCCCTCGACCCGCTGCTCGCCGCGCTCGACGACGGGCTCGACCCGCTCGACGCGCGGACGCTCGTGACCATCGCCCACGAGCTGCACCGGATGGGGGACTCCCCTCGCGCGGCCGGCCTGCTCCGCCGCGCCGTCGACGCTCCTCCCTCGACGGTCGCGTTCGTGCACGCCGCTCCTCTCGCGGCCTACGCGCTCGCCGTCATCCTGGAGGCCTCGGGCGACGGTGCGGGCGCCTCCGCCGCGCGCGAGCGGGCACGGAACCTGAGCCCTCTGCACGCCTTCCCCGCCGGGCTCGACGACCTGGCCGCCCTCGAAGCCGCGGTGCAGGCCGACCCGGGTGACACCCGCGCCCTGGGCTACCTCGGCGGTTGGATGCTGGACGCGGGGCGCCTGGACGCCGCCATGGATGCACTGCGCGCCGCCGTGGCCGGTACCGACGACCCCGTGGTGCCGCGCAACCTCGCCATCGCGATCGTGAACTCCGGGGGCGACCCGGAGGAGGCCGACGGATGCTACGCCGCGGCGCTCGCGCTCAGCCCCGCCGATCCGCGCCTCATGTACGAACGCGACCAGCTCGCCGCGATCCGCGGGATCGGTGCGGCACAGCGCCTCGCCGCGATCGAGGAGGCAGGAGAGGACGCGCTCGTGCGCGACGACCTCGCCATCGCCTACGCCGGACTCCTGATCGACGCCGGCCGCGCCGACGATGCGCTGAGCCTCCTGCGCTCGCGGAGCTTCCAGCCGTTCGAGGGCGGCGAGGGTCAGGTCATCGCGGTCTGGGATCGAGCGGGTTGCGCGGTCGCACGGGCGATGCGCGAGTCCGGCGACACTGCGGGAGCGCTGGAGCTGCTCGAGTCCGGCATCCGCATCCCCGAGCACCTCGGAGAGGGGCGGCACCCCGCCGACATCGTCGCGGAGCGCCATGTGCTGATCGGCGACTGCCACGCCGATCTCGGGCACGACGACGAGGCGATCCGTTCCTGGCGCACCGCCTCGATCGACGCGGGCCTGCTCGCCGCCGCGGGGCACGTCGTCAGCGCCCGCGACTACTGGGTCGGCGTCGGCAGGGTCCGCGTCGGCGACGTCGCCGGGGCGGAACGCGTCTGGGCGTCGCTGGAGGAGAGGGCCGCGGCGCTCGAGTCCGCGCCCGACCGCGCGGACTACTTCGCCACGTCGCTGCCCGAGCTCCTGCTGTTCCGCGTCGACACGGCGGAGCGGCGCAGAGCGGATGCCTCGGAGCTCCGCGCGCTCGCCGCCGCAGGTCGAGGGCTCTGAGCAGAGGTCGCTCGCCTGTGCGTTCGCCGCGTCGGGCCTGTGCGTTCGCCGCGTCGGGCCCGCGCGTCCGCCGCGTCGGGCCCGCGCGTCCGCCGCGTCGGGAGGAGAACCGCGCCTCGGGCTGAGGATGCTGGCGCGAAGCTCCTCCCGAGCGACGAACCTCCTCCCGACGCGGCGAGCGCGCCCCGCCACCCGCACCCAGCGAACACTCAGGAATCGGTAGTGTTGCTCCAGCACTCCCGACACCCCCGAACCTGAGGAGCCCGCAATGCCCCTGTGGAAGATCCACGGAAACGGCCGCACTCTCGAAGCCGGCGCCGTCGTGCGCCCCGACGAGCGCCTGAACTGGCCCGCCACGATCGCGATCGGCCTGCAGCACGTCGTCGCCATGTTCGGCGCGACCTTCCTCGTGCCGATCATCACGGGCTTCCCCGTGCCGACCACGCTGCTCTTCAGCGGCGTCGGGACGATCCTGTTCCTCCTGATCACGCGCAACAAGCTGCCCAGCTACCTCGGCTCGTCGTTCGCGTTCATCGCCCCGGTCACCGCGGCCACGGCATCCGCCAACATGGGCACCGCCCTCGCGGGCATCGTCGCCGTGGGCGTGCTGCTGGCGATCATCGGCGTCGTCGTGCACACGGTGGGCGTGAAGTGGGTCGACCGCTTCCTCCCGCCGGTACTCGCCGGCACGATCGTGTCGCTGATCGGGTTCAACCTCGCCGGCGCCGCGCACAACAACTACGCGGCGGCTCCGGTCACCGCGACCTTCACCCTCGCCGTGACGATCCTGTTCGCCGTGGTGTTCCGCGGCTTCCTCGGGCGCATCTCGATCTTCCTCGGCGTGATCGCGGGCTACATCTTCGCCGGCATCCGCGGCGAGCTCGACTTCGCGGCCGTGGACAAGGCCGACTGGGTGGGCCTGCCGACCTTCCACCTGCCCGACTTCACGCAGCCGGGCACGCTCACCGCGCTCGCCATGTTCCTGCCGGTGATCCTCGTGCTCATCGCCGAGAACGTGGGCCACGTGCGGGGAGTGGCGACCATGACCAACGACCCGAAGATCAACGAGAACACCGGCAAGGCGCTCATCGCCGACGGCGTCTCGACCACCCTCGCCGGCTTCTTCGGCGGCTCGGGAACGACGACCTACGGCGAGAACATCGGCGTCATGGCCGCGACCCGCGTGTACTCCACCGCGGCGTACTGGGTGGCCGGCATCGCCGCGATCCTGCTCAGCATGTCGCCCAAGTTCGGCGCGGTCATCAACTCGGTGCCCGCCGGCGTGCTCGGCGGCGTGACCACCGCCCTGTACGGCCTGATCGGTGTGATCGGCATCAAGATCTGGGTCGACAACCGCGTGGACTTCTCGCGTCCGGTCAACCAGTACACGGCCGCGGTCGCGCTGATCATGGCGGTCGGCGGCTTCATCATCAAGGACGAGGCGTCCGGCTTCGAGCTGGGCGGCATCGTCATCGCCACGGTCGCGGCCATCCTCATCTACCACCTGGGCAACCTCATCGCCCGCGCCCGCAAGTCCGGCGCCGACGACCCGAAGCCCCTGGAGGCGGTCGGCCCGCTCGGCGGCGACCCCGCCTAGCAGGCAGACACGGGCGCACGAGGCGCCGACGGAGCCGAACCGCGGCCGTGCCGCGGCCCAGGCAGCGACAGAGGATCCGGATGCCGCAGCATCCGGATCCTCTGCGTTCACCGCGACGCCGGGCACGAGGGCACCTGGGAGCAGGTGTGCGTCGAGTACTGGTTGACGCGCGCCTCCTTGCACCACGCACAGGTGCAGCTGCATGTCGCCATGGGATCACCTCCTCTCGCGTATTCCGGCACCGGACGGGGCCGGTTCACGATGAGTACCGATCCCGGCAGGTCCGGTCGGCCCGGGGGATGTCAGAGGAGGTCGCCGACCCCGCCGAGACCTCCGGGGACACATCCGACGCCGAGGTGAGTGCACCAATATGCTGTGACCCGGGGCACCGCGACACGTCCCAGAGAGGAACCCCATGCCGAGCGGAAGAGCGATCGTCGACGCGGCGTGGGCGCGCCTGCCGCTCCCGATCCGCACCGGCTCCCTCGGCGGACGTCGAGGCACGCTCAGCCGCCGTGCCTATAAACCTCTGATGCGCGCGCTCCTGCCGGAGATGTCCGCCACCGCGCTCGCCTCGGCCGTCTCCCGTTTCGACAGCGCGGAGGCGGAACTGATCACCGCTGCGATCATCGACGCGCAGGAGGAGATCGTGGAGATCGACGCCACGGTCACCGCCGTGCTCACCGAACTGGCGGTCCGCGGCTACACGGGAGGGGACGACCCGCCGTTCACCGCCGCGATCCGCGAGTGCGCCGCGCTGCTGCGGAGCGGCCGGGTGCCGGACGAAAGCGACCGCGCCGCGCTGGTGGCAGGCATCTGCGACCCTCTCACCGCCATACGATCGCTCAGCGTCAGAGAGGTCAAGGAGTGTTTCTCCGACCCGGAGACCGTCCGCTGGATCCAGGGGCTCCTCGACGACGCGCGACAGACCCCGTCCACGATCGCCGCCGGTGATCGCCTGGTCGCTGAGCGCCGCGGATACCTCGACGCAGTGGGCACACGCGGCGGCCGCCCCTCCGTCGAACAGGTCGGGCAGGATCTCTGGCGTGTTCTCGTCTCCGTGGACGACGCGGATGCCTTCGGCTCCGACATGGCTGCGCTTGGCCTCTCGGCTCACGCTGTGCCCGTGATCCCGCGAGTGGGCGATCCCGCCGCCGAGAATCCGGCGGCGGCCGATGACACCGCGCCTATGGACGCCTCGCTGTACCGCCGCGTGTGGTCGGTCGCCGACGGCGCCGCAAGCAGGCCCTGGATCGGCACGCTGCCGACCACTCGCGCCCTGATCGCCGAGGATGCCGCAGCGACGGCCCGCCCGCTCCAGCTTGCGACCTCGGCAGCCCGCGCGGTCCTCGCGGCCGGCCTCGACGCGTACCGCGATGTGCTCGGCGACCCGCATGCCCTGGCGGTGGATCCTCGGGGTCTCGACCCCTCGGTCATGGAGGCGCTCTCCGCGCAACGGCGACGCCTCGAGCAAGAACTGTCCACCGCCTCGCGGATCCTCACCCGTCGGATCCACGCGTTCCTGCGCGGGATCGGCGACGACAACGCGCTGCGAGGGTGGTCCCGCCTCAGCGCGCGAGCTCAGGATGCACTGAGCCAGCCAGAGCGCACACTGCTGCCCCGGCTGTGGCGACGGGCGCACAACGCGCAGTTCCGCCACGGCCACCTCGACGAGGCGGCCGAGGCCTGGGCGCTGATCTTCGGTCAGCTCGTGACGCTTCTCGCCGATGTCCGCAGCGCCCACCGTCAGCACCCGGGGCGGAGCCGCACGGTCGAGCTGATCCGGTTCGACCACGAAGGGTACGAATACGTCGAGCCCGACGCGGAGCAGGCGGCTCAGACCCGACTCGTCGACTATGAGGTCCACGACGCGACGCAGTACGCGATGAAGGTGCACAGGGACGAACGTGTGCGGGAGACACTCATCGAACTGCGCACGGGCGTGGGCTGGAGCAGTCTCGAGGGGTTCCTCTCCGCGATGCTCTCGCTCCGCACGGAGGCGGGCGACACCCCGGCCGATGCTCAGGACCTCGCGCACCGACGCGCAGAACTTCAAGGCGCGTGGGCGGCCGCGGCCGAGCGGATCTCGTCCGGCGCTTCCGCCGAGACAGGGGCGAGGACGGTCGGCGGCGCACTGGTCACGGGCCCGCTGGATTCCGAACTCGCGGCGAGCTGGACGGATCTGATGGACTATCTCGACGATCACCTGGCGATATGAGACAGGCATGAGTGGTTCGGGATCGGTAGAGAGAGCGGCCTCCCCCACGGCGGCCAGGCACCGAAGGAGACACCGGAATGACAGCTGACACCACCCGCACGGTGGTCGTGGCACGACAGGGAGACGTCATCCGCATCGGCTCTCCAGGTGACGGTGCGCCTGACCTGCTGGCCTCGGTGCTCGAGCTGCCAGGAGGAGACCTGACGTTCACGGTGTCCGATCCCGCAGGCGCGCCGGAGGCGAGCGTCTTCGATGCCGCGTCGGCGCTGCCGTGGGTCGCCCGCGTCTTCGGCGAGGAAGCCGCATCCGCCGTCGCCGCACGCGCGGATGCCGCACGCGTGGACGACGCCGAGCATGACGAAGGCTCTGCCGTCGCGATCGCGCCGGGACCGGATGCCGCGCGGCTCTCGCGGCTCGCGCTCGGGCAGTGGCTGTGGCGGTACTGGCCGCGGACCGCAGAGGTGCAGGGACTGAACGCGGCGCTGCTGCGCATCGAACTGGCCGCGTTGGCCTGGGAGGCCGATGCGTCTTTCGGTGCGCTGCAGCCGGCCGGCGTCCTCCTCGCCGACCATCTCGGCGAACTGGTCAGCGCAGTCCGCGCTCTGCGCGACGAACTCGATTCCGATCCGGGAGTCCTCGACATGCCGCTCGCTCGCTCCATCGTCAGCGCCGTCGACGCCCTGGTTGTCGGCGAGGCCTCCCTCGTCGCCGGTGCCGAGGAGACCCTGGTGGACGAACTCGACGCCTTCCTCGACGCGGTGGTCGCGATCGACGGCGACGTCGTCGCGACCACGGCGACGCCGGACGGAGCTCTTCTCGCCGAAGTGAACTCCTGGTCGGCGGTCGCCACGGAGACGCCGACAGGGCGACGAGAGGACTTCGCCCTCGCCGCAGGCGACGACGACGAGACGATCAGCGGGACGTCGAGCGTCGATTGGAGCCAGGTGCCACCGAGGGTCCTGGACTGGTCCGACGACACCATCTCCTGGCTGGCCGAGCCGGTACGCGCGGGTGAATGGCACGTCACCGTGCGGGTTCTCGCTGCGCCGGCAAGCGAGGAAGCCGACCTCTTCGCACGCCTCTACGTACCGGACGGCTCACCCGACTCACTGCTGCCCGCGCTCGTGCTTCCGCTGACCCCGGTGGGCGGCGAGTATGCGGCGGAGGGACGCCTGAACATCGACGATCCCGCCGCTCTGACCGTCGACGTCTTCCATGCCGCAGCCACGCACGCCCCGCGCGTCTCGACGAGCAGCCGGCGACAGGCCGCCGAGGAGCGGGCCACCGCACGGACGCTCATCCGACGCCGGGCCGCCGCACCGGAAGCGGAGGGCGTGGCCCGGGCGTTCGGCGCGGAGAGCTCGCACGCATGACCGCGGCGTCGCCGGCGTCCACGCACGTCCTCCTCGACAGCGAGAACCTGTTCTGGGGGTTCGGCGCCCTCCGTTCGGCAGATCCGCTGCGTACCGCCGAGGCAAGACGCCGCAGGGTGGTGTTCTTCCCACGGGTGCCTGACGACCTCGCGCGATGCTTGGGCGCCATCGTCGCCGTCGAGCTCGTGGACTGGCTGGAGGCGCGGTACGCCCTCGTCTCCCGTCTCAGCTACGGGAAGTATGCCGACCCCGGAGTCACCACGGTGCTGGACGAGCTCCAGGATCGCGGCTTCGCCCATCACTCGGTCCCACGTGGCAAGGACCGCGCAGACCGGGCACTGATCGCCGAGATGCACCGGATCTCCGAGCGTGGGGACGCAAGAGGCCACATGACGTTGGGCAGCGGTGACGGGTCGATCCTCGATGCGGCGGTCGCGCTACGCAACGCAGACACGAGCTGGCGGTTCTTCGCGATCGTGCCGGACAGTGTTAGCCACAACGTCCGGCGCTCCCATCGAGGCCGGCACTCCGCCCTCAAGGTCACCGGGCTCGACGTGATCCACGCGAACCAGCGCGCGCAGCGACGCGGCGATGCCGCGGCCCGGGCGGCTCATCGCGTCCTGCTCGCCGACGTGCTCGGTCGGGTTCGCGCCCGCTCCGCCGCGGAGCAGCGCCCGTCCGCATCCTGGACTCTGGGTGCTGCGGTCGTGGCGATCGCGAAGGGCGCACCATTCCCCTCCCCACACCGCGTGGCCCGCGCCGAGTGGGCGGCCGACGTCGGCGCCCGGTTCGCATCGATCCTCGACGAGACCGCCGCGACGACCCTGGTCGGCTGGGCCGCGGTCGAGATCGAGGAGCGGATGCCGAAGACCGACGACGCCCTGACCGAGCTGCTCTTCCGTGCCGCGATCGCCACCACCGTCGGCGACCGCATGGATGCGGTACTCGCCGGGCTACTGCGCCGCGCGGTGCGCGACTCAGATGTCTCACGCCTGACCGTGCTGGAGCGCGCGTTGTCCGCCTGGGGCCCGGCCGCGCTCTGACACGAAGGCCGCGCCGCACGCCCCTCACACGCGGCGGTGGACCGTCGGCGGCTCGAAGTGCCGGTAGTCCGGTATCGCCGGCGTCTCCGCCATCGCGCCTCCGCTGCGCCCGAACCGGGCGCGCGTGTACCGTGCTGCCCTCATCGCATACGCTTCGCGCCACTGACGCCTGACGTCCTCCCCTTCGACCGCCAGCGCGTACCTCGTCGCGTGCAGCACCGCGACCTCGGGTTCGGCGGCCGAGCGTCGTGCGAGAACGGAGCGCCGCACCGCCTCGGCGGCGTGTGCTGCACGCACCCGGGCGGCCCACTCGGCCCGCTCCTCCTCGGGCAGTGCGGCGAGCTCAGCGCTCCCGGGCACCGGCTGCTCCTCCGGCACCGGCGCCGCGACGAGCGCTTCCAGCGGCGCGAGGACCCTGTCGACGGCGGAGAGCGCCTCGTCGATCCGCCTCGTCGCCTCACCCTCCCCCCGGCGGTGTGCCGCCATCAGCCGATGCAGCGTGTGGGTCGACTCCGTATCGCGGACCTCGCGCGTGCGCCGGGCGTCGATCCTGCCGCGGAGGGTGAGTCCCAGCGCCTCCCAGAACCCGATCCGCTCTCGCGGGACGGGGCAGATCGCCTGATAGCCGTTCGGGCCGATGACGACCGTGCGGGGTGTGCGTGCCATGGTGTGCTCCTTCGTGTTCAGCGGTGCGTGCTCAGCGTGGATACCGATCCCGGTTCAGCAGCCCGGATCGCCCTTGCCCACGACGACCACACGGTTGGCGATCGCCGCGTCGAGGATGAGCCCCCCTTCCGCGTCGAGGTCGTCGACACGGCACGGCCAGGCCTCCCCCCAGCCGATGACCCGGATCTGCGTGACCGAGATGCCGACCGTCTTCGCGAGCTCCGTCGCGACGGCCTCCGCCCTCGCGACGGAGAGTGCTTCGTTGGCGCCCTCATCTCCCTCGGAGCTCGCGGAAGCCTCGACGAGGAAGCCCCCGGGGCAAGAGGCGAGCGCCGCCGCAGTTCCCGCCAGCAACGTCCTGACCCCGTCGGGATCGCCGAGATCTGCGCTTCCCGCGTCGAAACCGATCGACGCCGTGCCGAGCTCCTGCCTGCAGTCCGACACAGGCCCCGGGTCAGGACGCCCGATCGGCACCGGGGTCACGACGGGCAGCGTCTCGTCGTCCAGAGGACGGGGCGTGAGAGATGCGGGCGCTAGATCGACGTCGACGGCGCCGGCCCTGGCGAAGTACTCGTGCCAGATGCCGGTCAGCGCGGTCCGCGCCTCCGCGGTGAGAGCGGGTTGCGGATCGGCCACCACACCGAGGGACATGCGCACGCGTGCACCGGCGAGGTCCGGGATCCCTCCGGTCTGCTCCACGTGGGAGATGAGGTCGGCCGGCTCGGCGTAGAGCCGTCCATCGAGCATGCTCAGTGCGCCCGTCGTCTGCAGCCCGGAGGTCTCGACCACGAGGGTGTGCGCGGCGCCGGGACGGAAGGCCTCGGCCCCGAGCGCGATCGCCTCGGTGACGTCGATCTCGGGATCGAGCGCGCGCACGTCGAGCACGGCCGCGACGACGTCGTCGCGGAAGGACCTGAGCCAGGCCTCGCGATCGCTCCCGTTCCCCGGCAGCGCGGGGAGGGTGACGTCCAAGACGGCGTCGGGCGTGCCATCTGCACGGATGACGGCGACATGGTCACCCTCGACATCGATGATCGAGAGCAGCTCATCGATCGCAGCGGGATCGGGCGCCGAGGTGCCGACCGCCCCGCTGACCACGAAGACGAGGTCGTCGACCGAGGGGGCGGCGGTCGCGGCCGCGCACCCCGTCAGACCGGCGGCGCCGAGCAAGAGGAGGCCGGAGGCGGTGGCGAGGCGGTGGTGACGGAACATGAGGTTTCCTTTCATCGGAGGTGTGCTGAGAGGGGTACCGATCCCGGACCGGGGGACGCCTGTGCGGCGACCGGCATCCCCCGGTCCGGGATCGCGGATCAGGACCAGTGGCGACCGCATCGCGCGCACAGCAGACCGAGCCCGCATCCGCATCCGCGTCCCCGCCAGGAGCCCCCGCACGCGGGGCAGGGGGTGAGGGCCGAGCCGCAGTTGCGGCAGGTCGGCCCCTGCGCTGTCTTCCCTGCGCGGAAGAACCACCGGAGGATACGCATCAGCGATCACCGCCCTGGGCGAGACGCTGACGCCGGTGACGGTCGATCGCGAGGGGCATCGCCGGGTCACCGGATGCCTCGCCGAGAGCCGCGTGGTACTCGGCTTCGGCGCGCGCAGCGACGGCATCGATGACCTCGCCCTCGGCCTTCCACATCTCTGCAGCGAGGCCGTTGACCCTCTCCTGCAGGGCCACCGAGCCCTCGACCGCCGCCAGCTGCGCGGTCAGCGCCGCCACCCGCCGCTCCTCTTCTCCGCGGGCGATGCGGGCGCGGAGCTCCTGCATCCGCACGGGGTTGCGGTGACTGCACTCCCACCACAGCAGCGCGACCCCGAAGCCGAGGAACACGGCGATCCAGAACACGGTCGGCACGACCGGGTCGAAGACCGCGACGGGGTCGACCTCGGGGATGTCGTCGACCGGCTTGCCGAGGGACTGCGCAAGACGTACGTCCGTCGCACGCTGGGCTTCGGCGGCGCGCACGGCCTCGTGCTGGTCCACCTGCACGCGTACGAGCGCGAGCGCGACACCCACGACGACCCAGAACCCTGCGAGCAGGCCGAGGAGGATGCGCTGAACGACGAGCAGGCGGCGCCCGGCGACGACGTCGTTCATCGCACGGCCGAGCAGGTACGGCGCGAAGGTGACGACGCCGACCGTGATGACGGCGATCACGACGGGAAGGGCCCAGTTCGCATCGTCAGCCCGCAGGTAGGCGTGCATGTTGAAAGTGACGGCCCCGCCTTCCACGATCAGCGGCACCGTCACAGGCAGCGCGGCGAGGAGGTTCTCGATCCTGAGACGCCGCCTGAGATCGATCGCATGCGGTGCGATCTCCTCTCCCGCACGGTGGGTGCCGTCGTCGGCCGGGCGTTCTCCGCGCAGCACCGCCCGCAGCCGCTTGTGGAAGCGGATCACGCGGGCGAGCCGCTTCTCGGCAGCCGCAAGCTCGACGCGGAGGCCGTCCACCGAGGTCGTCTCCGCGTCGACGGAGGGCGCGACCTGGCTCCCGCGCCTGGCGCCCTCGAGGAGGGTCTCTCCGGACGCGCGAGACTCTGCGGCCTCCGCTGTGAGGCCCGCGTGCTCGATCGCGGCGTCCTCCGCGATCATCGCCTCGCCGGGAAGGTCGCCGATGATCGCCTCGACGGTCGGAGCGTCGACGGCACCGGACGTGATGCCCCGCTCTGCGGCCTGCCTCGCCCGTTCGACGGTCTCGCCGGCGCTGCGCCGCGGGACGCCGATCGGGGGGTTCGGCAGGTGCACCGGCGTCGACGCGGCACGGGTCGGCTCGCCCTCTGCGGACGGCTCGGGCTGGGGGACGGATGTGCGGGACATGTGCTCTCCTCGGGTCGGATGCGATGTGCGATGGGGACCGTGGTCCTCGTCCCCTGTCGGGGCCTGTGCTGTGTCGGCCTGTGATGTCTACCGATCCCGCGCGGGCGTCGTCCGCTCCCGCGGGAAGGGCGTCTTACGCCTCGCCCAGCGCGATTGCCGATGCCGATCCGCGGTCAGCCGCCCCGTCGCCGAGACGCCGCGTCATGGGCTGCGGCCGCGAGGACGACCGCGAGGTCGGCGCCGTGCTCCTCTGCCTGGCGGAGTGCCTCGTCATGGAGCTCGATGCGGTACTGCGCGCACTCGGCATCGACCACGAGCAGCTCCCGGCGACGATCCTCCGGGTCGTCGATGCGGCTCAGCCGACGCGCGAGCGCGCGCCCTCGCTGTTCCACGCGACGCTCGATCTCGACACCGAGACAGTGCCACAGCAGGGCACGTTCGTCGGCGGCGAGCCACTCGGGCCATTCGATAGCCGCGGGCATCGCCGGCAGCGGATGCGACGACACGCCCGGGTCCTCCGCCGTGCCGAGGCGGTCGCTCCAGGCGCGACAGGCGTCGCGCCAGACCACGTCGACGGCCGCGACCACGGAACGCTCGACGTAGGCGGCGGACACCACGACCCCCGAGGGAAGACGCCGGCCGGCGGCGAGGATCCGCGCGACCCACGGCGCGAGCATCCGCACCTCCTCGCCGAGCCATAGCTCGACCAGCCGGTGGTGATCCCGGGACACCCGCTCGGCGGTGCGCTCCTCGGCCGTCCAGGTGTCCCTGCTCCGCTCACCCAGGCCCCGGAGCCGGTCGCCGACGACGCCATCGCCGAAAGGACGGCCCAGCATGGCCCAGGTCAGCTCGATTCGGAGCTCGACGAGCAGCGCTCCCAGCGAGTGCACGAGCCAGTGCGGCAGCCGCTCGACTTGGCCGGAACAGCGATCCGCGAGCCCGAGGAGTCCATCGCCGGCGCACTCCTGACACCACGCGCCGACGGAGTCATCCGTGCGGGACAGGCGCGGCGCCGTATCGCGCAGGGACTGCAACGCACGACGCAGCAGTTCCTGCCACGACGCGGAACGATCCCACGTCACCATGAGCGGCTTCTCCGCCCGGGCGCCCCGCTCATGACGACGCCGTCGCCCGGCGATCCGCGAGCCACTGGTCGAAGAGCGGCAGGCCGTCGGTCGCGGCGTCCTCGCCCCCGGTCGACGGCACTCGCGGCGCCGGATGCCGCGCTCGGCCGCTGCGCTGCGTACGGTCTTCGAGCGCCGCGGACACGTCGGCGTCCGTGACGACGGGATGAGCCATGGTCGCGGCCCACTCCTGCACGCGCCTGGCCTCGATCTCGGCGGCCTGCCGTTCAGCGACGGGGTCGGGCGCCGGCCACGCGGGCACGGACAGCAGGAACGGCTCGGATGGCACCCCGTCGCGCATCAGCGTGGTCGCCGCACGCAGATCGGGGAGGCGCACGAGTTCACCCACGGGCCACGCGCCCAGCCGCGCAGCCGCCCTGCCCGCCGTGTTCAGGCCCAGCCGGAATGAGAAGTGGGAGCCGACGTTCGCCTCGATCTCGGATTGCAGCGCCGGTGCGAGACCCTCGATCGTCTGACTCGCGATGATGATGCCGAAGCCGAACTTGCGCGCCTCGGCGAGCATCGCAGGCAGGGCGCCGAAGGTCATCAGGCGCGCCTCGTCGACGATGATGAAATGCGGGCGTGAGCGGTCGGCGCGGCGCCCCATCGCCACCCAGTGCTTGAGGAGCCACAGCGATCCGAGCATCCGGGCCGACGGCGTTCCGAGCGCCCCTCCGCCGAGATCGACGAGCAGCACGCGCCCCTCGTCGATCACCCTCGCCACATCCACGGAATCCCGCGGGCGACCGAGGATCTCGCGCATCGCCCGCTGACCGACCAGCGGCTGGAACTTGGAGATCGCCCACGCCGGCAGGCTCACCGCTTCGTCGCCCGACAGCTCGCCGACCTCACGCCCGAGACGACGCGCGAGATCGCGGTCGATCGGGGCGAGGCGGACGGCGAGCCGTGTGACCTTGCTCGGATCGGAGGCGATCGAGAGCACATGCAGCAGGGTCGCCTCGCGACCGAAGTACGTGCCCACCGCATCGCACAGGAGTGTGAACCAGCGGCGCCACCGCGGCCCGACGATCCCCTGACCACCCGGGTCGAAGATCGTCTGCACGAGCTCGGTGAACTCGGCGATCATCTGCTCCCTGCGATCCGGGTCTGCCTCGTCGAAGAGGCTGATCGACCCGGGCGCATGCGCGTCGCCATGCCGCACGACGATGGCCCGTTCTGCTGCCGAGGGATCGAGCGCACGCAGCGCCTGGTCCACCCCGGAGCCATGATGCTCGAGCAAGGTGCAACCGATGTCCAGACGCGAGAGCTCGCCGATGATCGCGGTGATCAGCCGTGTCTTCCCCGCGCCGCTGCGCCCCTCGATCGCGGCGTGCCTGGCGAGATCCGAGGCCGCCATGCGCAGCGGGACGGTCTCCCCGTCGACGGTGCGCGCCGTGCCGAGAACGAGCGCATCGGACGTCTGCGACGGGGGTGCGTCGAGCGGATGCTCCGCCACAGCCGGCGGCACCGACCGCATGCCGCGCACCGGTCGCTCTCCGGATGTCGGCAGACGGAGCAGCGCGAGCGCCCAGCCCTCCGGCCGGACGAAGCCGACGAGGGCGTCGGCGTCGAGGGAGTCAAACGTGAGGCGCTCCTCTTCCGTCGTCTCGCGGAACGCGAGCGCGGTGCCCCAGCCACGGACCGCCGCCCGCAGAGTCGCCGGGCTGCCCGCACCGCGTAGGCCGGCGAAGGCACGCATCCGCACCGGGGAACCGAGATAGCCGTCGAGAACGGCGGGCCCACCGCTCCAGGCGGCCGAGAGCTCCTCGTGGAGCATGGCGCGCTCGAGATCGGTCGGCGCGGCGACGAGCTGCCGGACGAAGGCATGAGGGAGCCCGCGCAACGCCTCGAGCACATTGCCGGATGGATCGTGCACGGCTTCGGGCCAGGCGACCTCGATCGCACGCTGCCCGCGCTCGACGGAGGTCGAAAGAGGCGAGAGCTGATCCTCATCGTCGACGCGGCGGCGTGCTCTCGCCGGATCCCGTTCGACCTCGACGAGAGCCGTCGGCGAGGCTGATCCCTGGCCCGTCGACGTGCACCGCGTCGTCTTTGCGATGCCCGAGAGCGCCCTGACGACGTCGTCCGCCCAGTCGTCGTGCGTCGCTCCGCCGATCGGATGCATCGTCATCCGGACGCTCTCGCCGTTCGCCGAGGCCTGCAGATCGATGACGAGCCCACTGCCCGCCTCCCACTCCGACACTGTGCGCACCAGGGTCCTCTCGGCGAGCGCGGCCCTGAGCTCCGGCTGGGGACCGCGCACGAGGGCATCGACACTCAGCAACCCGCGAAAGGGACGATCCGCGGACGCATCGCGGGCGGTCATCGGAGGCCTGCCTCTCGGAGGATCGCGGGAGCGGCCGCTCGCACCTCGTCACGCAGGGCGTTCAGCTCGCCGACGACGACGTCTCGATAGCCCGGGCGGTGCAGGCGCAGCCAGGCGGTGGCCGCATACTCTCCCTCCACCTCCTCCGCAGAAGCGTCCGGCATGCTCGCGCCGATCGACTGGAACAGCGGATCGTCGCGGTAACCCGATGCGTTCGCCGAGAGCCAGCCGACCACCGCTGACCGGTCGCGGTCGACGAGCGCCTCGAACTCCACCAGCTGCCCATCGGACATGCCCTCGGACAGGCGGCGCCCGACCCTGGTCTCGAGGCGGGTGCGCAGCGTTCGCAGCAGGCTCCCCCTGCTCTCGATGCACAGGGATCCCAGTCCGGAATCCGCAAGGAAGGCGTCGTCGAGCGCGTACATGATCGTCCTCTCCGTCGACCGCACCGCGCGGTCGCACGACGGAGGTACCGATCCCGTGGCCGTGGCGTCCGCTCCGATACTCTGAGTCGCGAGAGGAGCCGCCATGAAGCTGCGACTGGTGGTGCGAAGCGCTGGAGCCGCCGAGACCGGGGAGAGCGAAGTGGTGCTCACCGCTGAGCCCGAGACGACCGTGGGCGAGCTGGCCTCCGCGATCGCCGGGGACAGCGACACACCGCTCACTCTCGCCGTCGTGCGCGACGACGACGTGGTCTCTCTTCCTCCGGATCTGCGGCTCGCCGATGACCTTCTGGCCCAGGGCACCACCGTGCGCGTGATCGAGTCCGCGGGGCTCGCAGCGCTGTCGGATGCCGTGGGCACGCTCACGCTCTTGTCCGGGGAGTGGGAGCACGCCGGCCGCGCGTTCCCTCTCTTCCGCAACGTCACCACCATCGGCGCTGATCCGTCGAACCATGTGGTCATCGTCGACGCCGAAGCCGGCTCCCGGCGCGTCGGCGTGTTCGTCGGCGCGACCATCGAGATCTTCGATCGGGACTCGGGCGCGGGCGTCGAGGTCGACGGCGATGTCGTCGAGCGGGTTCGAGTGAACGGCTCGGCCACCCTCACGATCGGCCGGACCGAGATCCTCGTCACCGACGATCGCACCAGCGGCGCCCTTTCGACAGGTCCCGTGCAGATGTTCCGCCCGCCGCGTGTCGTGCCGCGGTTCGCTCCCCGACGATTCCCCGCCCCCGAGGACGAGGAGAGCCTCGCCAGGGCGACCGCGGCGATCGAGAGGCGGATTGGGGAGCAGCGCTCGGCGGCGGATGCGGAGTGGGCAGGGCCGGACGCGATCGTCACTCAGATCTTCGACCGGGGGTCGCTGGTGTGGACGCGCCGACCGGAGCACGACACGTTCGGCTCCCTGCGCGTGGGCGTGGGTTCCGCGCCGCGTGCAGACGAGCTCACTGTGCCCCCGTCGACCGACCGGGGCATCGGCCGCCTCTGGGAGGAGCTGGACGAGCGTACCGCCGTGGTCGCGGACATGCCGCTCCCGGTGTCGCTGCGCGACGCAGGTTCGCTCGGCGTCGTGGGATCTGTCGACGCAGCCGCTCCGGTCGTCCGGTCCCTGATGATGCAGCTGGGCGGTCTGTACAGTCCTGAGCAGGTGACGATCTGTGCCGTGATCGGCAAGAACAGGGTCGGCGAGCTCGAGTGGCTGAAATGGCTTCCTCACACCTGGCCCGAATACGGGCCCCTGGGTGAGGACCCACGGCTGGCTACCGGTCGGCTCGCCGCCGACGCGCTCCTCAGCCGTTTGGAGACCTGGGAGGGCGATGAGGACTCCTTCACCGTCCTGCTCGTCGCGGAGGACTCCCCCGTCGACAGGGCCAGGGTGCTGCGCCTCGCCGAGAGGAGCACGCCAGGCGTGCACGTGATCTGGCTGAGCGAGAGCCTGGCCACCACGCCGGGCTCCTGCAGGGCTGTGATCGATGTCGTGGATGGCACGCTGATCGACGTGCGCGGCGGCACGCGCATCCCGGCATCGTTCGACACGCTGTCCGTGTCAGACGCGCTGCGCGCGTCGAAAGCGCTCGCCGGAATGCGCGACGCGGGCGGCGCCCACCGTGCGGTGGCTCCGCCGACGCACGTCTCCCTCGTCGACCTGATCGGCAGGGAGGCCGCTGAGTCTCCTCCCGTGATCGAGGGGCGGTGGGAGAGCAGCAGACGGCGGCACTCGTCGTACTCCCCTGTCACCGCCGTGGTCGGATCTACCGGCGATCGTCCGCTGTCGCTCACCGACTCGGGGGTCACGATCGTCGGTGGCACCACCGGCTCGGGCAAGACGACGCTCATACGCACCTGGCTGGCGAGCCTGGCCGCCACCTATCCCCCTGATCGCGTGGGATTCCTGCTCATCGAGCTCCACGGGGGTGCCGCGTTCTCCCCGTTCGATCGACTGCCGCACACGGTCGCGCACGTGACGGAGCTGACTCCGCACGGCGAAGGACGGCTCCTTCGACTGCTGCGCGCCCACATACGGCGGCAGTCGGACACGGAGCGGTGGCTTCCCTACCGGTTGTTCATCGTCGTCGACGAGGCGACGACGCTCCAGGACGACCATCCGGCTCTGGTGACGGAGCTCACCCGGATCGCCGGCCATGTGTACTCGCGAATGAGCCTGGTCATAGGGGCGCAACGCCCGGCACTGCTGCCCGAAGAGGTGCGACGCATCGCACGGACGAAGGTAGCTCTGCGCACCGCCGACGCCGACGACAGCCGCGCGCTTATCGCGTCGGATCGCGCCGCCGAGATCCCCCCGGCGGCACCGGGGCGTGCCATCCGGTTGTCACGAGGGCGCATCGACGAGTTCCAGACCGCATACTGTGACGATTCCGGGACCGCCGGCCGGCCCCTCGCCAGGGCGACGGTCTCGGACTTCGGCTTCGGGAACGAGAGGCGGCGCGGGACGACGGAGGACGACGCTCGGGCGTACGCGCCCGGCGATGCCGACTCCGACGCCGATCTGCTCGGGGCGGGAATAGCGGCGGCGTTCGCGGCGAACCCGACCGCGCCCGGAATCAGGATCCCGGATGAGCTCTCCAGGCGTTACGACCTGCTCCATCTTCCAGTTGCGCACGATGATCGCCGCATCTGCCTCGGCATGCGGGAGGATCCGGAGGACGCCACGCAGGATCTCGCTGAGTTCATGCCGGATGAGCACCGCCATCTCGCGATCGTCGGACCGCGACGGAGCGGGAAGTCCACGGCACTGCGCACGCTCGCCCTCTCGGCAGCCTTCACCCGCGACGGCGCACCCGTCGAGGTGTACGCGGTGGGTGCGGAGCTCGAGGACCTGGCACTCTTGGAGCACGTCGGATCGGTCATCGACGGAGACGACGGCTACGGAGTGCGCCGGTTGCTCACCGCCCTCCGCGCACGCATCAGGGAGCGCGAAGAGGCCTGCAGGGCCGAGGCGATGCCCGACTACCTCCGGCTGCGTGATCGCGTCGGCGACCTACCGGTCTCGGTGCGCAGCCGCATCCTGCTGCTGCTCGATTCCCCCCGCATCCTCTCCGAGCTGACGCAAGCACCGTCCGACGACAGGGACGCCCAACTGCTGAGGACGATCCTCCGCGCCGGGCCTGCTCTGGGCGTCCACGTGATCGTATCCGGGGCGGAGACCTTGCTCCGTGGCGACCTCTCCTCTCTCATCCCGAGCGTCTTGGAGCTGGGTGCTTCCCGCTGGAACACCGCCCCCGACTCGCCCGACGCGACAACGCCCGGACGCGGGCTGTGGGCCGGGCACGAGGTGCAGGTCGCCGTCGTCGCCGACGCGGATGCCGTGCCAGGTCTGGCCGCCGCGCAGGCCAGGGCGGGCGTCGCCCGCCCGCCCGCCGTCGGGGTCGCACCGGAACCGCTGCGCGTAACAGATCTCGCCCCGGCGGAACGAGATCGCGTGACTCTCGGCCTGAGCCTGGACGACCTTGCACCGGTCTCGTTCGAGCGCACCGGCTGGCTGAAGGTGTCCGGCCCCCTCGCGCCAGAGCGTGCGACGGCGATGAACCTCGTCGCGCAGGCACTCGATCGCGCGGAGGACCCCAGGCCGCGCGTACTGCTGAAGGGCTCGCGCAGCCGCAGCGCCCTCGTCCGCCCCGACCTCTGGCACACGATCGCGACGAGCGTCGAGGAGATCGCCCCGCTTCTGGACGACGCCGGTGAGAACCCCCCGGTCCTCTTCGTGGAGTCGACCACCCTGCCGACCTCCGTGCACGATCTCATCGAGACGGTTCTCTCGCGGCCCCCGTTCGAGGACTTGACCGAGCGCACCCTCGTCGTCTTCGATCACGACTCGGACCAGGGCTTCAGGATTCCGTTCTCGAGGTACACCCGGACGGAGCGAGGAATCGTCCTGTCGCCCCGATCGCTGGACCTTTCGAGGTTGAGGGACATGCGCAGACTCGCCCCGCCTGCTGGCTCTAGGGCAGCGGCCTACTGGGTGGACGACGGAGAGGCTCTGCCGCTCCTCCTGCCGCTGCTCGAACAGGTCCCGCACGAGCAGCCGCCCCCACGCATGGGCATCGCCCCGTCCGTCCCCGACCATTTGTACGACACGATCGTGCTGACGCTGGTGGTCTCGACGGGCGAGAGATACCCGCTTGGCTGGACGACGATCGTCGGGCGACGACCCGAGGCCGAGCCGATTCTGGACGGTCCGCCGCCGCGGTTGGTGCGCGTGCCGAGTCCGCAGCACGACGTCTCCCGCAGTCATGTCGAGATCCGGCGCACCGGATCGGGACTGGAGGCGCGCGACCTCGCGACGCGGAACGGCACGCGGCTACTCCGCGCAGGTCGCGCGCCGGTGCGGATTCCGTCCGAGACGCCCACGGTCCTCCGTCGTGGCGACGTCCTCGACATCGGCGACGATGTGCTGCTCAGTTTCGAGGGCACGGAGGTGCTGTGGCGCGACGCACGCTCAGATCTCGATGGCGACGTCGCTGCGGACGCCCTTGCCGAAGCGTGACTTGGCCGAGGCGATGCCCGTTCGCAATGCATAGTGACCGCCCGGGGTGACCGTGAGCGGCGACAGGCCGAGGCGGATGCTCTCCTGCCCGAGGAGACGCCACACCCCGGAGGCCGTGAATGCGATCGTTCCGTCGTCCTCTCTCCGGCCTGCGTCGAGATCAGGGACGATGCTGCTCGTCCCCGGCGCACCCATCGCATAGGTGCCGACGCTGCGGGCATCGAGAACGATGTCGGCGAGCAGCCGGTCGTCGCCGGTGTCATGAGCGAAACGGAACGCACTTTCCCTGACGTCCCTCGCGACGTTCGTGGCCCATGAGTCGCGCTCAGCCGTGCGATCCAGCTCGTAACGGCCCGCGTCCAGCGCCAACGCAGCGGGGATGGCGATGTCGGCCGCGCGGTGACGCAGTCGCAGGGCGGCGGCGCCGTCGCGGCGGCGCGCGGCCTCGGCCCACATCCCTGCGCGGCGGACTTCGCACTTCGCGGCTTCGGTCAGCATCCCGAGGGCGCGGTACGCGGCGAACGCCCTGGCGAATCGCTCTTCGGCGAGCGCGTGGTCTCCCGATACGCCGTCCAGCTCGGCCATCTGCGCTTCGCAGTCGGCGACGCCCCTTGCCGAGCCCAGGCGACGGTACGCGTGTGCCGCATCTTCCAGATCGCGGCGGGCCTCGCCGAGCCGCCCGAGCCGTATCAGCAGCTCCCCGGATCTGATGTCGCACTCGGCTGCCTGTTCCTGGAGCCGGTCGTCGGCGAGGGAACGCCGGATGCTTCGGTACGTCTCCAACGCTTCCTCGATGCGTCCGAGTCCCACCGATGACTGGGCGGCCTGCAGGTGACCCCTGATCTCGTTGACCCCATCGCCGAGACGTCGGTACGCGCGCGCGGACCGCAGGAAGAGGTCGCGGGCCTTCGCACCGTGTCGCCCTCGTCGCCGGAGCAGGAGGCCGAGCTCATAGTCCGCTGCGGCGACGAGAGCATCCAGCCCCTTCCCGGCGAACGATGAACGCAGGCTCTCGATGAGCGCCTCCGCCTCCCCCAGACGCCCGAGGTCGCGGAGCGCGAACGCCCGCTCCATCTCGATGTGCGGGTGGAGCGGGGCCGAGAGCGTTCCACGGTCGAGCGCCGCGTCGAACCACGACAGAGCCTCACGAGCACGGCCGTCGCGCGATGCGAGACGGCCCAGCTCCGCCTCGCAGTCGGCGAGCAGGTCTGGCCGCTCCGATTCCTGCAGGCCTCGGTGGGCGGCGAGCAGCGACTCACGAGCCGGCTGACCCCATCCGAGTCGCGCACGCGCCGTTCCCTGCGCGAGGTCGACCTCTGCGCGGAGCGGATCCCCGTCGTCCCCCGCCGCCCGCTGCCACAGCAGATCGAGATGCGACAGCGCCTGCTCCCAGTCACCCCTGTGCATCAGCGCCTGGGAGAGGATCCACCGCGCGCGGAACGCAAGCGGGTCACGCCCCGCGTCCTCGTACGCGACGATCGTGCGTTCGGCTTCCCTGACCAGGTCGTCGCTTCCGCTCAAGGCGAGGTCGGCCAGGCGGGAGAGGTCAGCCACTGCAGGCTCGTGCTCAGTGGCAACGTCGGCGGCGTCAGGCGGCAGACTCCGGCTGATCTCCGTCAGACGGACGAGTATCTCGGCCAGTGCGGGGCGCTCCGCCGGGTCTGTCGCGAGTCCCTCCCGCAACAGTTCACGGAGCCCGTCCGGCACAGGGCGGGACGGCATCTCCACCCGCCCGGAACGGATCCGTCGCACGAGCTCGACAACGTCGCCCGCACCCTCCATCGGGAACGGCGCGTGTCCGAACACGATCGTGAACAGGGTGGCCGTGAAGGAATAGACATCGCCCGCCGTCGAGCGCTGCCCTGCGGCCCCGAAGATCTCCGGTGGGGCCCAGGGCACGGTCGCGCCCCACGCCGAGTCGTGGACCGCGGTGTTCATCAGGTCGCCGGCGTTGCCGAAGTCGGTGAGAGCCGAGGTGCCGTCCGGGCGGAGGAGGATGTTCCCCGGCTTCACGTCGCCGTGCAGGATGCCGCGCTCGTGGAGCGCCTCGAGCGCCTCACCCACCTCTCCCATCGTGCGCAAGCCTGCCGCGAGCGGTACACGGCCGCGGCGGAGGCGCTGCGCCATCGACGAGCCGGCGTATTCCATGACGATGTAGCCACGCCCATCGGCTGCAGTGCCCACGGTGTGCACCGTGACGATCGCCGGATGGTCGACCGCGGCCATGAGCGTCGCCTCCTCCTGGATCAGCGAGGACGGCAGCCCGGCGATGAGGATCTTGACCGCTACGAGACGCTCGGGCGCATGCTGACGGTAGAGGAAGACATCGCTGCTGCCCCCGCCGCCGAGTCGCCGCACTGCCGCGTATCCGTCGATCACGGGAGGCGCCGCCCTCCGGTTCTCGCGCTGCGACGGCTCGTGGTCATCCCTCGGGCCCTCATCGGCGCGAGGCCCAGCCAGGAGTTCGTCGTAGCGCGTGGGCGCCCGCAGAGGTTCATTCGCGGCGCGTGCTCCCAGCTCGACCAAGGTGTGCGCGAGCACGGTGACGTCGACGAGGTCGATGCTCCGCTCGTTCGCTGTCGTGGCCCGCCGGAAGTCAGCGGGGACGATCGTCTGTTCGGGATCCCACTGCGAGGGTGCCATGATCGATTATCACCGCGTTTCGAGAGAGGACGCCACCGCGATGTCACGGCCGACTCTGCTGTACTACAGCGAGGACGCCGGCGACGTCTACGGGTTCTGGCAGTGGCTCGACCGCGGCACCGGCGAGCCACGCGGCTTCCGTATCGCACGCGACACGATCACCCCCCTCGGCGAGGAGCTGCGCGCCGCGCTGCCCACTCGTCTCGCCGGTGAGACGCTGCGCGCCGCGATCGACCGGATGCTCGCGACGGGAGCCCTCACATCGGCCGGCAGAGAACGGCGCTTCTCGCAGCGGCTCCGCTCGGCGCTGTTGCCCGACGAGCTGGCCGGGGAGATCCTCGACGCTGCAGTAGAGGGAACGCCGGTGCTGCGCATGCTGCCTGCCGCCTCGTGCGCTGCGTTTCCCTGGGAGCTCCTCTTGCTCGGCGACGAGGGGTCCGCCCGACGTCTGATCGACCTGGTCGACATCGTCGCCGATCCGCCGGCAGGCGTGCACGCCGGTCGCTCACGGATCCCGCGTCGGTACTCCGGCGGTGCCGACGCGGTGCATCTGATCGACCCGGCGCCTGCGGGCGGCGGCATGGGCCGTATCCTCACCGACGAGCAGCGCGACGCGCTCCTCGCCGTCAACCCCGGCACCTGGTCCGGCAGCGCGCCGGAGTCGTCGACGGTCACCCGGGCCGACCTCTCTCAGCGCCTGCGCGCCGAGCATCCGCCGTCTCGGATGCTCTACGTCGGGCACGTCGTCAGTCCTGAGTCCCACGCCGGGGCGACATCCCTGCTGCTGAGCGACCCTGCTGCGATGTACGGGGTGCTTCCCGTCGTCGACGGGATGAGACCGTTCAGCGCCCTCGATCTGCTGGAGGGCACGCTCTTCGCCACACAACGGCTGCACGAGACGCCCCTGTCCTTCCCTCCCCCGGACGAGCTGATATGGCCGAGCGGTCGGAACGATTCTCTGCCCGGTCACGACATCTGGCCCATGCCGCCACGCGTTGCTCTCATCGCGTGCGACTCGGGGGCCGACCTGGGAAGGAGCGAGCCGTTCGGGCTGGCCATCGCCTGCATCAACGCGGGAGCCGAGATCGTCACAGCGACCCGATGGACTCTGCCTACCGACCGTGCCTTCCGCCGAACCGCCCTTCCCCGTCCGGGGCGCGACCCGCAGCCGCTGTTCGACATGGTCGCTGCGGTCGACGAGGCGCACCGCGGACGGGATGCGATCTCGTCCATCGCCGCATGGCAGCGCACCAGAGCGGCAGAGTGGGACTCCGCCGGAACGACGGCGCCCGCGTGGTTGTCTCCGATCACCTGGTCGGCGCTCACCTCATTCGCCGCGCCGCGGAGGCCGACCATCCCGCTGACAGCCGACGAGGTGGCCGAACTCTCCGGCTGAGGGCCCGCTGGGCGGCGATCCAGCCTGACTCGCGTCCGCGTCAGCCGCCCGCGCCGCCAGCAGCGCCCGAGGCGCGTGGGCGGGGCTCGCCGTCCCTCGGCGGCAGCGGCAGCGGCAGCGGCGCGACCGGTTCCGGCAGCCCGTAGAGGCGACGCACCCAGCGGCGCGCGTCCTCCAGGGGATAGCTGTCCCCGAAGACCGCGTACTTCACGAACACGCCCTCCAGCGTGCTGCGCAGCATGACCTCCTCGAGGCCGGGGTCGGCGGCGCCGCGCGCGCGGAACAGGTCGCGCACCGCATCCTCCGTCGCCGTCACCGCCGCTTCGTGCCTCTTCTCCGACTCGGCGAACAGCCGGTGGGTGGCCGGCTGCTGCTGCATCGCGAGCACGGCGCGCTGCAGCGGCACAGCGAACCCCGTCGCCAGGAGCGCCCCGTCGATCACCGCCGCGAGGCACTCGTCCGGCGTGCCCTCGACCTGCGCGAAGCCGATGACCGTCTCGAACCAGCGGTCGATGACGGCGGAGACGAGCTGCTCCTTGCCGCCGAAGTGGTAGTTCACGAGCCCCTGGGCGACGCCGGCGCGGCTGGTGATCTCGGCGATGCTCGCTCCCGCGACACCGCGTTCGGCGAACAGCTCGATCGCCGCCTCGATGATGCTCTCGCGCGCACGTTCGCGCGCCTGACGGTTCTGCTCTTCGGAGCGCGCCATGGGCCCTCCTCTGCGCCGCGGGCTCTCGCCTTTCGGATCGACCCCCCTGCCGTATAGATTACTCACTGAATAGTCATTCAATCTAAGCCTCTTCCCAGGAGTCCCCATGCGTCCGCTCGCCCGCGTCGATCTCAACGACCTCGGATCCCTCGTCGAATGGCTGTTCGGTCAGTGGTGGGTCTGGGTCATCGTGGGCGCGGTCGTGCTGATCTTCCTCGTGATCTGGATCATGCCCGCGGCCAAGGTCAAGCCGTCGGAGAAGTTCTCCACCACCGACCGCGAGGCCAACGAGCTCGCCCTCGGCTTCCTGCAGATCCGCAACCTCCCCTCCGGGCCGTGGAACGACCCGACGGCATCCGACCTCACCGCCGGTGAGAAGGAGGTGCTCGTCGAGCAGTGGGGCGTGCACTCGCGCCAGGACTGGCTCGACAACATCGAGCGCCTCACCACGGTGCGCCGCCGCCGCGAGGTGTGGGTGCTCTACCTGGCGGTGCGCAGCGAGCTGGCCGAGCGCCTCGGCCGGACGCCGAAGGCCCGCGAATGGCTGTCGGCCATCGCCGACCAGGGCGGCGACAAGCGCGACGCCCGCACCTTCGTGACGTCGATCGAGTACGTCGAGAGCCAGGTGCGCAAGCTCGTGGGCAAGGACATCGTGACCCCCGGCCTCTTCGTCAGGACCCTCGACGGCTACGCCCTCGGCCAGGCCGTCGCCATGACGACGTGGGGCGTGGCCCTCGGTCACGGCGAGCTCGCCGAGGCGCGCGAGATCATCCACCGCATCAACGTCGAGGGCCGCCCCGCGTTCTCCTCGTGGGCCGACTTCGGCCTCAGCTACATCGCCGGCCGCGCGCTGCACTGGACCGACGGCAAGGTCGAGGAGAAGAGCTTCGAGAAGTTCGGCGACAGCTGGTCGGACTTCAAGGCCGCCGCGACCGAGAAGCGCAACGGTCCGTGGGCGACGCTGTCATGGAGCCTGTAGCCGTCGACCTCGAGCCGCTCAGGCACGGCGCGGGACTCCGCGACATCCTCGCCTACGAGCGGATCTGCCGGATTCCGCTGTACCGCCGCTTCGTGACCATCCTGGTCGCGGTGCTGCTGTTCGCCGTCGCGATGCTGGGCGCGCTGTGGTTCCTCGGACGCACCGACATCCTCGCGGTCGCGCCGATCCTCGGTGTGTTCGTCGTCGGGTACACCGTGCTCGCCGCCGTCGGCTTCGTCTGGTACTCGCTGGGCCTGGGGCGCCGCGTCAAGATCGCGGCGTTCGCGTGGCGCAACGGCTGGGCCTACGCCGACGTCCTCGAGCACACCCGGCGCCCCGGCGCCGCGTTCGAGCGTGTGCGCCGCGGGCAGGAGCGGGCCGTCGTGGCGTGCGACGACGAGCGGATGCCGTTCGAGCTGGGCATGCACCACTCGATCTCCCGCGGGCAGGAGGCGGCGACCATCCAGCGTCCGTTCGCCTTCATCGAGCTGCCGTTGCCCTCGTCGGTGCCGCACATCGTGCTCGCCAACAAGAGGCGCAGCATCATCCCCACGCTCGGCCTCGGCCGAGGTGCGGCGAAGCTGGACCTGGAGGGCGAGTTCGCGACGGTGTTCCGCCTGATCGTGCCCGAGGGGTACCAGCAGGACGCGCTGTACATCTTCACGCCCGACCTCATGGCCCGCGTGCTCGACCTCGGATCGGGGGCCGAGATCGAGCTCGTGTCCGACCGCCTCTACGTGTACCTCCCCGGCGGCACCCGCTTCGACCGCCCGGCGACGATGGCCGCTGCCGTCGTGCTCGCCGAGGAGTTCCACCGCCGCTTCGCGGCCCGCACCGAGCTCTACCACGACGACAACGCCGGCGAGCTGGCAGCCCGCGCCGGCGTCGCCGTGGGGCTCCGCGGACAGCGTCTCGGCGGCCGCGGCATCTCCGTCATGGCCGTGGCGGCCACCGCCGGCGTGCTGCTGCTCTCGGCCGGGGTGATGGCGTTCTCGCTGTTCGGCGGCGACATCCTGCGCAGCCTCACCGGCTGAGCCCACAGACCCACGGGTGCGGACTTGCCTGGAGGGGCGCCAAGTCCGCACCCGTGTCCTCCCCTCGTCAGGCGGTGACGCTGACGCTCCAGGTCACGCCGAAGCGATCGGTGAGCATGCCGAACCCGGCGCTCCACGCCGAGGCGGCGAGAGGCTCGACGATGACGGCTCCGACGGCCAATGCGTCCCAGAACCCCTGGAGCTCGGCGAGGCTCTCCGACCCGATGGAGACGAACAGAGCCTGATCAGTGATCGTCGTGCCGTTCTCGCGGCGGGTCTCCCCGCCGCCCGCGATCGAGCCGCCCGTCGCGCCGGGGATGTCGTAGCCCATGATCCGGAACCCGCTGTCGGCGGCCACGAGGCCGAACACGACCCCGTCCGCGCCCGGAGCATCGGCCGGCATCCCGAGCTCGGCGTAGGTGGTGAGGAGGACGTGGCCGCCGAACACGGACTGATAGAACTCCAGTGCCTGACGCGCGTCGCCGCGGAAGTTGAGGTGGGTGGTGGTCTGGATGGTCATCTCTGCTCCTTCGTGATGCGGGCCGAGACGGCCCGCTGCATCCACCGTCACAGCCATGTAGGTCTGTTTCTGTCCTAGACCTCGAATAGGGTCGACGGATGACGACGACCGCACGGCTGCTCACCCTGCTGTCCCTGTTGCAGACCCGCCGGGACTGGCCGGGGCCGCTCCTGGCCTCCCGCCTCGGGACCAGCGACCGGACCGTGCGTCGCGACGTCGACCGGCTGCGAGAGCTGGGCTACCGCATCCAGGCGACCATGGGCCCCGACGGCGGGTACCGCCTGGCCGCGGGGAGCGAGCTGCCTCCGCTGCTGCTCGACGACGACCAGGCCGTCGCCATCGCGATCGCACTGCAGACCGCACCCGCGGCCGGGGCCGGGATCGACGAGGCCGCGGAGCGCGCTCTCGCGACCGTCCGTCAGGTCATGCCCTCGCGGCTGCGCCACCGCCTGGACGCGCTCGACGTGACCACGGTCGCGCGCGCCGGGGACGCGGCCCCCGCGACCGTCTCGGTCGAGGCGCTCGTCACGCTCTCCCATGCGATCGCAGCACACGAGGTGTTGCGATTCGACTACGGGGTCCCCGGCGACGTCGATGAGGAGACGCCTCCGAGCCCCCCGCGCCGCACGGAGCCGATGCACCTGATCTCCTCGCACGGACGCTGGTACCTCCTCGGATGGGACCTCGACCGGGAGGACTGGCGCCTCTATCGCGTCGACCGGGTGCGACCGCGCACGCCGAACGGCCCCCGCTTCGCGCCCCGTCCCGTCCCCGGAGGCGACGCGGGTGCTTTCGCGTCCGCCAGGTTCAAGGGGTCGGATGTCGACGAATGGCCCTGTCGCGGCACCGTCGTCCTCGACCTGCCGGCAAGGGATGTGCTCCCGTTCGCCGGAGACGGCGTCGTGACGGTCCTCGACGAGGATCGGTGCGCGTTGGAGGCGGGGTCGTGGTCCTGGGGAGCCCTTGCCGCCTCGTACGGCCGGTTCGAGGCCTCCATGGAGGTCGTGGGTCCCCCCGAGCTCATCGCCGCGTTCCAGACCCTCGCGGAGAGATACGGGGCGACGGCCGCCCGGAGACGGAACCCGCCCCTCAGCGCCGGATGATGCGCTGCTCGATCGCGGCGGCGACGGCGCCGGCCCTCGTGTCGACGCCGAGCTTGCCGTAGATGTGCGAGAGGTGCGACTTGACCGTGGCCTCCGAGACGAACAGCGTCTTCGCGAGCTCGCGGTTGCCGAGCCCGTCGGCGAGCAGTTCGAGCACCTCGACCTCGCGCTCGGTCATGCGCGGCTCGGGCGACGAGGCCCTGCGCATGAGCACCCCGGCCACCGACGGCGCGAGGGCCGGCTCACCCCTCGCCACGGAGCGGATGCCGGCGAAGAGGTCCTCCGGAGGCACGTCCTTGAGCAGGTAGCCACCGGCTCCGGCATCCAGCGCCCTGAGGATGTCGGACTCGGTGTCGTACGTCGTCAGCACGAGCACCGCGGGCGGCCGGGGCAGCGCGGCGAGTCGCCTCGTCGCCTCGATGCCGCCGACGCCGTCGCCGAGGCTCAGGTCCATGAGCACGACGTCGGGGGCCTCGTCGGCGACCACGGCCAGCGCGGCCTCGGCGTCGCCGGCCTCGCCGACGACCTGCAGGTCGTCGCTCGACTCGATGAGCGCCCGCAGTCCGGCACGCACCACGGGGTGGTCGTCGACCAGCACCAGTCGCAGGGTCATCGGATCGCCCTTTCTCGTCGCACATGCGGCGTCACCGCGCACCGCCCTCGCCTCACCGCGCACCGCCCTCGCCGAACACCGACGAGTCCGCCCCCGACGACAGCACGGATGCCGGGAACACCGCAGACAGCGTCGTGCCCTCGCCCGGCGCCGCCTCGATCTCCAGGGTGCCGCCGAGCGCGACGATGCGCTCCTCGATGCCGTCGAGGCCGCGGCCCCGACCGGCGGCCCGCCGCTCCCCGGCGCGATGCCGACGCGCGGCGGGACTCGCATCGAAGCCGATCCCGTCGTCGCGGATGTCCAGCCGCAGCTCGTCGGGCTGCGCCGTGAGGCTCACGACCACGCGGGTGGCCTGCGCGTGCTCGGCGACGTTCGCGAGCGCACCCCGCACGGTACGGATGACGGCGGCCGCCACCGGGAGCGGCACGTCCGTGACAGGACCATGGCTGCGGAACGACGCGTCCACGCCCGCGGCGTCCGCCACCAGCCGGCGGATCGCGGCCGGCAGCGACCCCGCCGCCCCGTCGAGCTCCGCCGGGGCGAGATCGCGCACCACCCGGCGCACTTCGTCGAGGCCCTCGCGTGCGGCATCCGCCGCCGTGCGCACCTGCGACCGCGCCTCGTCGGGCCTCCGGTCCCACTGCTGCTGGGCCGCCTGCAGCAGCAGGTTGATGCTCGACAGCTCCTGCCCGACCGAGTCGTGGATCTCCCTCGACAGCCGGGCGCGCTCGGCGAGGCCCCCGGCTCTGTGCTCGGCCGCGACGAGCTCGGCCTGCGTGGAGGTGAGCTCGTCGAGCAGCTGCTGCCGCGCCCCGGCCTCCCGATCGAGCGCGCGGTAGGCGATCACCGTGGCGACGGCGATGCCGACCGGGCCGGCGACGATCGTCGGGTCGAACTCCTCGGCCAGACGCAGCTCGGCGGCGATCACCACGCCGGTCATCGCCGTCACCACGGCGGACGCCGGCCAGAACGGCACGATCTGCAGCACGGCGAACGCGAGGGGAACGGCGCACCACGCGAACGACGGCGCCGCGAGCGTGAGGGCGATCCAGAGCGCGACGACGACGAGAGTCCAGGCGGCGGGCCAGGCCCCGCGCCGCGGCACCAGCGCCTGCAGCGCGGCCACGGCGCCGAGCGCGACGGCGCCCGCGATCACGAGCGGGGCGATGCCGGAATCCTCGTGCCGCAGCACGTACCGCACAGCGCACACGGCGATGAGCGCGAGCAGCACGATCTGCAGCATCCGCCCGAATCGCACGGGCGCCAGGATGCCGCGCACACCGTCCTGCATGTCCATCCGGCCAGCCTAGGGAGGAGGGGCCGCCGCCGGCATCATCCGATCGGCCACTCCTGCGCCCGACCGGCTGACGCAGCGCGCGGACCACGCCGAGCGGTCACGCCGACGCGCGGACCACCAGCTCGGTCGGGAGGATCGTCGTGTGCTCGGGGGATCCTCCGGAGAGGCGGGACAGCAGCACCCGGGCCATCGTCTCGCCCTGGGTGTACATCGGCTGGCGCACGGTCGTGAGCGGTGGATCGGTCGTGAGCGCCACGGAGGAGTCGTCGAAGCCCACCACCGCCACATCCTCCGGCACGCGCAGGCCGGCAGCGCGCAGCGCCGTGAGGGCCCCTCTGGCCATGAGGTCGCTCGCCACGAAGATGGCGTCCGGCACCCCGCGCTCGAGGATGCGGCGCGTCGCCTCGGCCCCGCTCGTCTCGGTGAACTCGCCCTCCGCCTCGGCGAACGCCGTGAGCCCGGCATCCGTCAGCGCGGCGTGGAAGCCCTGCAGGCGGTCGACGGCCGCGACCATCGTCAGCGGACCCGAGACCGTCGCGATACGCGTGCGGCCGGTGGCGACGAGGTGCCTGGTCGCGACCGCCGCAGACTCCACGTTGTCGACGTCGACGAGGTAGTCATCGCCGCGCCGCCGCACGGGACGTCCGCCGTAGACCACGGGCACCGCGTCGACGATGCGCTCGATGAAGGCGTCGCTGGTGTGGTGCGACACGATGAGCGCCCCGTCGACGCCGCCGTTGCGCACGAAGCTCGTCATCTTGTCACCGGGGTCGTCGCTGGCCACGAGCAGGTTGAGCAGGTAGTCGGAGTCGCCGAGCTCGCGCGTGATGCCGGCGGTGATCGCCGCGAAGAAGGGATCGCCGAAGAAGCGGGTGGTGTCCTCGGGCACGATCAGGGCGATCGCGTGGGTCTGCCTGCTGGCGAGCGAGCGCGCCGCGCGGTTGGGCACGTAGTTCATCTCTGCGATGGCCTGCGTCACCGCGGCGAGCGCCTCGGGACTCACCGCCGTCGATCCGTTGACCACGCGCGACACGGTCGACCGCGACACCCCCGCGGCGGCGGCCACCTCCTCGATCGTCGCCCTGCCCATCGGTCCCCTTCGTTTCGAATCGCTTGATTTCGGGTTCTCAGGCCCAGAATACGGTCGATCATGCGATTCGAACGGCCGAGGCGGCCGGTGAGGCCGGCAGCCGGCGCAGCGGGGCGGTCAGAGAGCGCGCGCGGCGATGATGCGAGCGTACTCCCGACCGGAGTCCTTCACGGTGCGCTCCTGGGTGTCGTAGTCGACGCGCACGATGCCGAAGCGCTTGTCGTAGCCCCACGCCCACTCGAAGTTGTCGAACAGCGACCAGTAGAAGTAGCCGCGCACGTCGACGCCGGCCTCGGCGGCGTCGAGCACCGCGCCGAGGTGCAGACGCAGGAACTCGGCACGGTCGGCGTCGTGCACCTGTCCGTCCTCCGACACGACGTCGTCGTAGGCGGCGCCGTTCTCGGTCATGTACAGCACGGTCCCCGCGGGCTGGGCGTACTCGTCCCAGACCCGGTGCAGCAGGCGGGTGAGCCCCTCCGGCTGCACCTCCCAGCCCTGCGCGGTGCGCGGCAGTCCGCGCTCGACCGCGTGGATGCCGGCATCCGAGGGGAACGGGCTGCGCGTGGGCCACGAGGTCGCCGGGGCCACGACCGCGGGCGGGTCCGCCGGAGCGGCTCCGGCCACGAGGTCGCCGTGGTAGTAGTTCACGCCCTGCGTGTCGATGCGCTGAGCGATGGTCTCCAGGTCGCCGTCGTGCACGGCCGCCTCGAATGCGGCGACGGCGGAGGCATCCACCGCCCTGATGTCCTCGACGATGTCGGCCGGGTACGACGCCCGGTAGATCGGGTCGAGGAACCAGCGGTTGAACTGCCCGTCCATACGGCGCGCGGCGTCGACGTCGGCGGGGTTCTGCGGATCGGCGGGGTCGGCCACCGTGTGGTTCAGGGTGATCCCGAGGTTCAGCGAGGCGTCACGGGAGCGCAGTTCTCGCACCGTCTCCCCGTGCGCGAGCAGCAGGTGATGGGCCGACAGCAGCCCCTCGGCGATGCTCGTGTGCCCCGGCGCGTGCTCGCCGCCGGTGTAGGAGAGGAACGACGAGCACCACGGCTCGTTCAGCGTCGTCCACACGTCCACCCGGTCGCCGAGCGCGTCGTGCATGGTGCCCGCGTACTCGAGGAAGCGCCCGACGGTGTCGCGGTTCGTCCAGCCCCCCGCATCCTGCAGCGCCTGCGGCATGTCCCAGTGGTACAGGGTCAGCCAGGGCAGGATGCCGGCGCCGAGCAGCTCGTCGACGAGACGGCTGTAGAAGTCGACGCCCTTGGCGTTCACCGCTCCCCCGTCGGGCCGCACGCGCGACCACGACGTGGAGAAGCGGTAGGTCTGCAGCCCCAGCTCCTTCATGAGCGCGACGTCCTGCGGGTACCGGTGGTAGTGGTCGCAGGCCACGTCTCCGGTCTCCCCTCCCGCCACGGCGCCGGGCTTGCGCGAGAAGGCGTCCCAGATGGAGGCCGTGCGGCCGTCCTCGAAGGCGGCGCCCTCGATCTGGTAGGCCGCGGTCGCGGCGCCGAACAGGAAGCCCTGAGGGAAGGAACGGGTCACGGAGGTCATCCTTTCACTGCGCCCTGCATGATGCCACTGACCAGCTGCTTGCCCGCGAAGAAGAAGAGCAGGAGCAGGGGGAAGGTCGACAGCAGCACGCCGGCGAGCACGATCGAGTAGTCGACGAAGTGGTTCGACTGCAGCAGCGAGAGCGCCACGGGCAGCGTCGGGTCCTGGCGGTCGAGCACGATGAACGGCCAGAAGAAGTTGTTCCACGCCGACACGAAGGTGAACAGGCCCAGCATGGCCGCGGCGGGCCGTGCGGCGGGCAGGCCGATCGACCAGAACGTGCGGAAGGAGGAGGCGCCGTCCATGCGGGCGGCCTCGATGAGCTCGTCGGGCACCGCCTGGCTGAGGTACTGGGTCATCCAGAACACCCCGAAGGCGCTCGTGAGCGCGGGGATGATCACCGCCCCCGTGCTGCCCGTCCAGCCGAGCTCGCTGAACAGCACGTACAGCGGCACCACCCCGAGCTGGGTGGGCACGGCCATCGTGCCCACGACGAACGCCAGCAACCAGCCCCGGCCCTTGAACCGCAGTTTGGCGAACGCCCAGCCGGCGAGCGTGGAGAAGAAGACGACGGATGCCGCGATCAGGGCAGAGGTGTAGATCGAGTTCCACAGCGCACGCCAGAAGTTGACGGCCGGATCGTTCACCACGGCGAGCGCGTTCGCCCAGAAGTTGCCGCCGGGGATCCACGACATGTTGGGGTCGCGGATCGTGTAGGCGTCGCCGGAGCCGATGAGGAACGACCAGTAGAAGGGGAACACGCTGCCCGTCAGCACGATCGCGAGACACGCGTACACGACCCAGCCGGGGCGCGATCCCTTGGGCCGACGGGTGCGTCCGACGCGCCTCGGGGCGGGCGCGGGGGCGACGGCGCCGGTCGCGGCATCCGTCCTGTCGATGATGGCCATCAGCGCTTCCCCTCACTGCGCACGAGCGCGCGGGTCACCAGCAGGTTGATCAGCCCGATCACGAGCACGATGAGGAACAGGATCCAGGCGAGGGCCGAGGCGCGACCGAAGTTCCACTCGCCCCAGCCGATGTTGTAGAGGTACAGCGTGATCGTCAGCCACTGGCTGTTGGAGCCGCCGGTGCCGTACTGGTCGTACATGCGCGGCTCGTCGAAGATCTGCAGCCCGCCGATCGTCGAGGTGATGATCACGAAGATGAGGGTGGGGCGCAGGCTCGGCAGCGTGATCGCGAAGAACTGGCGCACCTTGCCCGCGCCGTCGACGGTCGCGGCCTCGTAGTAGTCGCGCGGGATGGCCTGCATCGCCGCAAGGAGGATGAGGGTGTTGTAGCCCGTCCAGCGGAAGTTCACCATGGTGGCGATCGCCACGTGGCTCGCGAGCGCGTTGGAGTGCCAGTTGACCGGGCCGAGGCCCACGTCGGACAGCAGCGTGTTGATGAGTCCGTACTTGTCGCCGAAGAGGTTGGAGAAGATCAGCGCCACGGCGACCGGGGCGACGACGTAGGGCACGAGCACGCCCATGCGCCAGAAGGTCTTGGCGCGGATGTTCTGGTCGAGCATCGCCGCGATCACGACGGCGGCGATCAGCTGCGGGACGCTGGAGAGCAGGAAGATGCTGAACGTGTTGCGCAGCGCGATCCAGAACTTCGGCTGGCTCAGCACGTAGGCGTACTGGTCGAAGCCGATGAAGGTGCCCGAGCCGCGCACCTGGTCCCAGTCCATGAACGAGATCACGGCCGTGTAGGCGATCGGGAACATCCCGACGACGAGGAAGAGCAGGAAGAACGGCGAGATGTAGAGGTACGGCGAGAGCTTCAGGTCCCACCGCGAGAGGCGATGGCCGAAGCCGATGCGCCGGGAGGGCGCGGCGGATGCTGATGACATGAGCGTGTCCTAGGTCGGGGTCCTGGCCGCCGGGCGCTGCGCCCGGCGGCCAGGGTGCCTGCTACTTGAGGGCCTTCACCTCATCGGTCCACTGCTTCCAGGAGGTCGCGGCATCCTGCGTGCCCTCCTCGACGCGGGTCAGGGCCTTCTGCATCGCGTCGTTGATCTGGAAGTAGTGCTCGCCCTTGAACGGCGACACGGTCACGGCCTGCGCACGCTCGGACAGGATCGTGCCGGTCGGCGCGTCGTTGAAGAACGCGTTCGTCGCGCCGAGCAGCGTGTCATCCGTCAGCGCCTCGTTCTGGCTCGGGAAGGTTCCGGCGTTCTGGAACGCCTTGATCTGCTGCGCCGGGTCGGTCAGCCAGTCGGCGAGCTCCTGTGCGGCCTTCACGTTCTTGCCGTTGGCGGGCACCGTCAGGTACGAGCCGCCCCAGTTGCCGCCGCCGTTGGGGAACACGTTGGCGATGTCCCATCCGGTGACGTCCTTGGCGTTGCCCTCGATGACGCCCAGCATCCAGCCGGGGCAGAGCATCGTCGCGAAGGCGCCGTTGGAGAGACCGGCCATCCAGTCGTCCGACCACTGGCCGAGGTGCGCGGACTGCGTGGCGGATGCCGCGAGCACCTCGTCGTAGATGTCCTTGACCTCGCTGTTGTCCGTGGCGGTGATGTCGCCGGACTTCGGGTCTTCGTAGGCGGCCTCGACCTGGTTGATCATGCCCTGGTAGGTGCCGCCGGCGGAGTCGAAGAACGCCTTGCCGGTCGCTGCGACATACTTGTCGCCGAGGTCGAAGTAGGTCTTCCAGTCGCCCTGCAGCAGCGTCGCGACCTCCTCGCGGTCGGTGGGGAGGCCTGCGGCCGCGAACAGGTCGCTGCGGTAGCAGACGCCCTCGGGGCCGATGTCGGTGCCGTAGCCGATGAGGTTGCCCGCCTTGTCGGTGGCGGCGGCGGTCTTCCAGTCGAGCCAGCGGTCCTTGAGCTTCTCGTCGACGGGGGCGAGCAGGTCGGAGTACTTCATGACCTCGGGCAGCCAGTCGACCTCGATGGCCTCGATGTCGGCGAGGCCGGACTTGCCGAGCTTCTGGAAGTAGTTCTCGCGGGCCTCGTTGCTCGTGGCGGCGCGGTTGTGCACGATCTTCACGTTCGGGTGCGCGTCGGTGTACTCCTTCAGGAGCGCATCCGTGTAGCCGAAGTCGTTGAACGTGGCGACGGTGAGGGTGATCTCGCCGCCGGCGTCGCCGCCGGAGTTCGCCGCGCCTCCTGCGCAGCCGGCGAGGGCGAGGGCGGAGACGGATGCGACGGCCGCGACGGTCGTCAGCCTGCGTGCGTGGGTCTTCACGGGGCACTCCTTTGTGTGCGTGGTGTGTGGTGCGGTGGATGTGGTGCGGATAGTGCGTGTGGTGCTTGTGGTGCGCGTGCTGCGCGTAGTGCGCGTGGTGCGTCGTGGGAGCGCTCCCACGAACTGTCCGTCACTGTATGGGAGCGCTCCCACGGATGTCAAGCGGAGTCGCGCATGCCCGAACTTCGGACTATTGGCCGAATCTCGGACGATCCAGGGCGAATCGTCCGAGATTCGTGCACGCATCCGAAATTTCAGGACCCGGAAGGATGCCGGCACGGGGGCCGGGGCACCGGGGGAGCCGTCGGATGCGGGCCGGACGGCCGGGGCGAGTACCCTTGACCAGTGCCCGACGCCGAACTCTCCCCTGCCCTCATCCGCGCCGAATCGCTGATCCGGTCGATCCCGGACTATCCCGAGCCCGGCATCGTGTTCCGCGACATCACGCCGCTGCTGGCCGACGCGGAGGCGCTGCATGTGACGACCGAGGCGATCATCGAGCCGTTCGCCGGGCAGTTCGACGTGGTCGCCGGCATTGAGGCGCGCGGGTTCATCCTCGCCGGGGCCGCAGCCATCGCGGCGGGGGTCGGCCTCATCCCGATCCGCAAGGCCGGCAAGCTGCCGCGGCCCGCGGCATCCGTCGACTACGCCCTCGAATACGGCACCGCGACGATCGAGATGCACGACGACTTGCCCGCCGGTTCCCGCGTGCTGCTCATCGACGACGTGCTCGCCACCGGCGGCACCCTCGCCGCCGGCCGCGAGCTCGTCGAGCGCCTCGGCAGCCACGTCGCCGGCATCTCGGTGCTGTTCGAGATCGACGGACTCGGCGGCCGCGACATCATCGGCGACCTGCACACCGTCTTCCACGCCTGACCCCCGCGCACCCTCCCCACTCACGCCGACGCCCCACCTGACCGCCGACGCCCCACCCGAGCGGCGCCTGTGAGGTGGGGCGTCGGCGGCGAGGTGGGGCCTGGGCGGCGCGGGCGAGGACGCGGCGCGGGCGAGGACGCGGCATGCGCGAGCACGCGGCACGGGCGAGTTGCGGGGGATGCGGATGCCGCGTCAGGCGACTCGCGCGAGCCGGTAGACTGGACGCGCCCGTCCGCCCGTGAGTCCTGGAGCAGTCATGCCCACCATCGTCGTCGACGTCATGCCCAAGCCCGAACTGCTCGACCCGCAGGGGAAGGCCGTGTCCGGCGCCTTCGCGCGGCTCGACGTGAAGGGCTTCAGCGACGTCCGCATCGGCAAGCGCTTCGAGCTCACCGTCGAGGGCGAGGTCACCGACGAGGTGCTCGCCGAGGCCAGGCGCATCGCCGACGAGGTGCTCTCGAACTCCGTGATCGAAGACGTCGTCGGCATCGAGGTCGCCGAATGACCGTGCGGATCGGGGTCGTCACCTTCCCCGGTTCGCTCGACGACCGCGACGCGCAGCGAGCCGTGCGCATCGCCGGCGCCGAGCCCGTCGCCCTGTGGCACGGCTCGCACGACCTCGAGGGCGTCGACGCCCTCGTGCTGCCCGGCGGCTTCAGCTACGGCGACTATCTGCGCGCCGGCGCGATCGCCGCGCTCTCGCCGATCATGTCCGAGGTGAAGGACGCCGCGGCCAAGGGCATGCCGATCCTCGGTATCTGCAACGGCTTCCAGATGCTCGTCGAGGCGCACCTGCTGCCCGGCGGCCTGATCCGCAACGACCACCAGCACTTCGTGCGCCGCGACCAGAAGCTGACGGTCGAGAACTCCGACACCGCGTGGACGAACACGTTCCGCACCGGCCAGGAGATCGTCATCCCGCTCAAGAACGCCGACGGCGGCTACATCGCCGACGAGGAGACGCTCGACCGTCTCGAGGGCGAGGGCCTCGTCGCCTTCCGGTACGCCGGGGTCAACCCCAACGGCTCGCTGCGCGACATCGCCGGCCTCACCAACGAGGCGGGCAACGTCGTGGGGCTCATGCCGCACCCCGAGCACGCCACCGAGCCGGGCTTCGGTCCCGACACCGCCGCCGCGATGCGGTCGGGCGTCGACGGACTCGGCTTCTTCGCCAGCGCGATCGCCGCCGTCGCCCGCGTCGCCGCCTGACCCCACGCACACCCGCGCGCCGCGCCGGCGCTCCGTTCGCCGCGACCACAGGACTACGCGATCGCGGACGGCCACCCGCCGGCGCTCATCGACGCGCCTCGCGCGCCCCCACCTGCCCGCCGTCGAAGTACGCCCTCGTGCGCGCGTCGAGCTCCGGCACGCGCTGCGGCGTCGCTCCGGCACGCAACGACGTGGTGGCCGCGATCCCGGCGGCGACGCTGTCGCGCGCAGCGGAGGGAGACGTCTCCAGCCGCCTCTCCCCGCGGAGGAAGCCGACGAACTCCTCGACGATCGCGACATCCGCCCCGCCGTGCGTGCCTTCGCCGAGCGGGATCTCATAGTCCCTGTCGCCGGAGCCGTTGTACTCGGATCTCCTGTTCCACAACCGCACCACGCCGCCGTCCGAGTCACCCAGGTTCTCGAGGCGCCCCTCCGTGCCGATCACGGTGTAGTTGCGCCAGTAGTCGGGCGAGAACGCGCACTGCTCGTAGCTGGCCAGCACGCCGTTGCCGAGTCGCATCGTCATGATCGACACGTCCTCGATGTCGATCACGGGGTTGAGCTCGGTCTGCGCGAGCGGGGGCCAGTTGTCGTAGCTCGCGAGCGTGCCCATCATCCGGTCGGAGTTGTCGCGCCGGTTCTCGATGCCGCCGTAGACCATCAGGTCGCCCATCGCGACGACCTGACGGCTCGGGGCGCCGGCGAGCCAGTGGATCACGTCGATGTCGTGCGCGCCCTTCTGCAGCAGCAGCCCGGTGGCCTTCTCCCGCTCGGCGTGCCAGTCCTTGAAGTAGAAATCTCCCCCGTGCCCGACGAAGTGGCGGCACCAGACGGTCTTGACCTCGCCGATCGCGCCCTCGTCGATCAGCCTCTTCATCAGACGCACCATCGGCATGTGCCGCATGTTGTGCCCGATGGCCACGCGGGTGCGGGTGCGCAACGCGGTCTCGAGGATGCGGTCGGCATCGTCGAGCCGCGTGGCGATCGGCTTCTCGAGGTACACGGCGATGCCCGCCTCGAGCAGGTCGACCGCGACCTCGGCGTGCGTGTGGTCGGGGGTGAGCACGAACACCGCATCGAGGTCGAGACCGATGAGCGCGCGGTGGTCGTCGACGATCGCGACGTCGTCGCCGAACAGGGATCGTGCGCGTTCCCTGCCCCGCGCCGCGGGATCCGCGACCGCCACGACATCGGCGCCGAACCGTGGAAGGTAGGTGGCCAATCCCGCGCGGGCTCCTGAGCCCGCCACTCCGATCCTCAGCGCCATGCGTCGAGCTCCGTTCTCTGCGTGAACATGCCCCAGGACCCCGCGCGCGGCGGACGCCCCAGGTGGTCGTCGATGATCCCGGCCAGCTCCTCCGCTCCGACGACGGGGATCGCATACCGGTGGCGGCCACCCGCCGAGGGGGTCCAGAGCGTGCCGGCATCGTCGTCGAGCGCCACCTCCCCCGGCCCGCTCCAGGCGACGCGGCCCTCCAGCTCACCGGCCGCGAGCATCACCGCGAGCAGATCCCAGCTGGGCCGCCCGATCCCCTTGCCGCTGTGCAGGGCGTAGGCGATGGCCACCGGGCTGTCGTCGCCCTGGGTCGCCGACAGCGTGCGGCCGGTGATGACGTCGGCCGCGGTCTCCCACCCCACGAAGTCCACCGGTCCCGGCCACTCCGCGAGGAACCGCGCGGTGTGCCCCGGCTCGTGCGCGAAGTTGGTCTCCGCGAGCGGCTCCGCCCCGAGGTGCGGCCGGGCGCGCGTGCCGAACACGCCGCCCATCACGACGGCGCGCGCGGCCTTCGTCGCCACGAGCTCCCGTCCGCTCAGCGCGCTGAGGGCGTCGGCGGGAGAGTCCAGCAGCGCGACCAGGTTCCCGAAGTAGCCGATGGAGACCATCGTGACCGTGCCGTCGCCGGCCCCCGCGAGCGCCTCCCTGAGCACCGCGACCGCGTCGGGCATCGCCTCCGGCGTCGCCGCATGCGGATGCATCCTGCTGATCGCCCGCGCGTAGTCCTCCGGCCCGATCTCGTCGGTGATCGGATGCCGAATCCCGACGGGGATGTCGGGCCTGCCGTAGAAGTCGTTGAGCACGCGGGCGGCGCTGTGGCTCCAATGCCCTGAGGTGTTGACGCCGATGCCGAGGATCTCGACGGCGCCGCGGTCGGCGAGGGCGTGCGCGACCGCGATCGCCCCGGCGTCGTCGACGTCGTCGCAGAGGTCGGTCTCGATCAGGATCGGCATCGGACGATGCCCCCGGTCAGTCATTGCGCGAGATGAGGATGTCATCGACAGAGAGCGCCCCTCCGTTGTGCAGGCCCCAGATGAGGCGGTAGTCGGTGTGGTTGCCTGTGGTGAACGTGACGGACCTCGCCCGCACGGTCCCCACCGGATCCGTCCAGCTCGTCACTCCCCGATCGCTCGGGGCCCCCGTCGACTGCGATCGGGCGAGGAAGTAGAAGTAGCCGCCGGTACCGGGGAGCGCGCCGGTCTTGGCGAGGAACTCCACGGTGTAGGTGGCGCCGGGGGCGAGCGCGATCGTCGCCGGGTTCGAATAGAGGAACTCGTACCAGTCGGTCGTCGCGGGTGCGGAGCCGTAGGCGGAGCGCGTTCCCGAGATGACCTGCGACGGGGTGGCGGTGATGGTGCCGTACGAGCCGCCGAACCCCCCGGTGAAGTGGCTCGTGGCGAACGACCCCGTCTCGAAGCCGAAGACGACGCCGCCGGTGACCAGCGGGTTGCTCCGGGTGAGAAGGACCGTGTCGCCCTTCGCCATCGTGAACGTCGCCGTGGTCGCCGACAGGCCGATGAGCGTGCCGCTCCCCGTGTCGTAGAGGGGTCCGGGTGCCGGCAGGGTGACGGTCTTGGTGCCCGCGGTCTTGGCGTGCAGGCTGATCCACGCGGCGTTGGCCTCGAGGTTGTCGTCGCCCCCGGTGTAGACGTGCACGCCCGCGTCGCCGTACACCTTGCGCAGCACCGGCGACGGGATCGGCGGCGTGCTGGCGAGCACCGAGGTCCACCCCGTCAGCGCCTTCCTCGCGATCACCGGACGCGGTGTGCTCTCGTCCGAGCGGGCCAGCGTGGTGAATCCGCTGCCGGTGGGGAGGAACAGCGGCTCAAGCGCGATCTCTCCTCCGAAGCTCTGCGTGACGCCGGGGAACGCCGCCGTGTCGAGGTGGTAGCCCAGTGGCGGCAGCCCGGCGTTCTTGACCTTCGTGATGGTGATGTCGTCGACCACGATCGCGCCGCCGTCGTGGATGCCCCAGATCAGGTAGTAGTCGCTGTGGTTCTTGAGGGTGAACTCGAACTCCTTCGTGTAGACGGCACCGGCGGCGTCGCTCCACTGGTTCGAGCCGACGTCCTCCGGCACGCCGCCGCTGCCGGTGCGGGCGACGAAGTAGAAGTAGGCGCCGGCGCCCGGCGCCGTGATCGTCCGCCCGCGGAACGTCACCCGATAGGTCGCGTTGGCTTCGAGCGGGATCGACGCGGGTTTCGTGTAGAGGTACTCGTGCCAGTCGGTGGTGGCGGGCGCGCTGCCCTTGACCGATCGCGTCCCCCCGATCACCTGGCCCGCGGTGGCGATGATCGACCCGGACGACCCGCCCGCACCCGCCGAGTACCCCGTGCTCGCGAACGTGCCCGACTCGAAGTCCTCGCTGTCGAGGGGGATGGTCGGATCCGGTGCGGGTGCCGCCGGCGCCGTGACCTGGTCGAGGCTGAACCCGGTGAGCGCCTCCACGTCCGTCTTGGACAGACCGGTGTCGCCCGCGTATCCCGGCGCCCAGCCCCACACGAGCGTGCGCCCGCCGGACTTGAGGGCGTTGATCGCGCTGCGCTGCGCGGCGTTCAGCCGGAACGCGTCGGGGAAGACGTACACCTTGTAGTGCGTGGGGACGAGTCCGTCGACGAGGTCGTCGATCGTGTACCGATCGAAGGGTGCGCCGGCGCGACTCATCTCGCCGATGCCCTGACGGCTGGTCAAGGCGGGGCCCTCGTACAGCTTGGCCGTGGTGTCCGTCTCACCGCCGAGGACGAACTCGGCGGTCGGCACGCTGATCATCGCGACCTCCGAGGCCCGGGCGCGCGAGACGTTCATCGAGTAGTCGCCCCAGTGCTTCAGACGCGCGAACTCGGCACCCATCGCGGGGTCCGCGTACCAGAGCCCGGAGGAGTGATCCATGTACCACATGCCCGTCGCGTGGGTCACGGCCTGCCCGAACGCCCGGCGGATGATGCCGAGCGACTCGGCCATCGTCGTGGCGTACACGAACGACGTGCCAGCCGGAGCGAGATGCGTGCGGTCGTCGGCCTCGTCGATGAAGAGCTTGCCGTGCAGCGCGAGGCTGTCGGTGTACGTGCGGTACGCGCCGTCGTCGCCGGGGGCGCGACGGTAGTACGAGTGCGGGGAGGTGACGAGGTCGACGGAGTCGAGACGATGCAGCGCCGCGACCGCGCGATGGTGCTGCTCCTGCGGCATGTACCCCTGATCCGGCGTGTAGCCGTACAGGACCGAGGTGAGCAGCGCTCCGCCGCTCTCGTCCTTGACGATCGAGGCGAAGTGGTCGATCGCCTCCACCACCACGCGGTGGTGGCTCTCGTAGTAGTCGAGCACACGGCGCGATGCGGCCGGGTCGCGGAAGAGGCCGACCGCGGTCTCGCGGCGCTCCCCCGTGCCGGGGATCACGACGGTGTCGAAGGTCGCCGCCGGATCGCCCCAGGCCGCGCGGAGCTGCGCGACGCTGTTCGAGTACTTCTCCCGGAGATGACCGATCCACGCGATGCGCATGGCCTCGCTCGTGTCCGGCAGGTACTCCGCGTTGTAGCAGAGCCATTCCCCGTACAGACCTCCCGCGATGGTCACCCCCATGGTCCTGTCCCCCTGCGGGCCGTCGAGGATGTGGCGCACCATCGTGCGCAGCTTCGCCCCGGCCTCGGTGCGCCACGCGGTGGACGCGAAGGAGGCGTCGCGCGGGATGCCGGCGGTGCCGGGATCGATCGCGTAGTCGACCACGTCGTCCGGATGGGCGTCGAGCCACCACCCCGGCGCCCACAGGTGCAGCCGTGGCAGGGCGAACCCGGTCGGCACGTGATCCTCGAACGTCTGCATGACGCGGTCGATCACGGTGAAGTCCTGCGTGCTCGTGCCGGTCCATCCGAGATCGAGGAAGCTGTCCTTCTCGATGAAGGAGTAGAACTCGACCCCCGCATCGCTGAACGTCTGCCCGTCGGCGACGGACACCTCCTGCTCGAACAGGTACATCGGGAACCGGGGTGCGTCGTCGACGAAGATGCACGGCGCACCCCGGTGCGCCCCCACGCGGAACGTCGGACGGCCGGCCGTCGCCGCGAGGGGGCGCACCGCCGCGGGGTCCGTCGCGGCGAGCGCGGCGCCGGGTCGGACCGTGCGGTCCACGAGCGCGATCAACATGGGTGCCGCCATGACACCGAGGAACGTGCGTCTCTTCATCGAGCTGTCCTTTCGGAGGAGGGAGGGGGTCAGCCTTTGAGCCCCGAGAACGCGATGCCCTCGATGACTCGGCGCTGCATCACGAGGAAAAGGATCATGATCGGCAGCATCGCCATGAGCGCCGCCGCGAGCATGGACGGATACTCCGACCCGTGCTCGCCGGTGAAGGAGGCCAGCCCGACCGCGAGGGGCATCATGTCCTGGCTGTTCACGATGACCAGCGGCCAGAGCAGCGACGACCAGGACGCGAGAGCGGTGAGGATCGCGAGCGCGCTGAGGCCGGGCTTCGCGAGCGGGAGCATGACCTGCCAGAAGACCTGTCCGGGGTTCGCCCCGTCGAGGCGCGCCGCTTCCTCGAGCTCCTTCGGCAGACCGAGGAAGAACTGCCTCATCATGAAGATCCCGAAGGCGTTCACGAGGCCGGGCACGACGATCCCCGCGAAGGAGTTGAGCCAGCCGAAGCTCTGCACGGTCTGGTACTGCGGGATCAGCAGCAGCGTTCCGGGGACCATCAGCATCGACAGCACGAGGGCGAACAGCGGACCCTTGCCGAAGAACCGCATGCGGGCGAACGCGTAGCCGCCGAGCGCGCACAGGATGAGCGTCGCGACCGTGGTGAGCACCGTGATGATGACGGTGTTCAGCATCTGCCGCAGGAACGGCACCTGCGTGAACACGCCGATGTAGCTGTCGAGGTTCCACTTCGTGGGCCAGAGCGTGGGCGGCACGGAGGTGATCTGGCTGTTCGTCATGAACGTGGCCAGCACCTGGTAGATGAACGGCGAGATCATCACCACGCCGCCCACGAGGAGCACGATGTGCGCTCCGAGCTGCCGGCCCGACCTCCGACGGCGACGGCCAGGCGCGAGACGGTCACTCATAGTGCACCCACTTCTTCTGGAGACGGAACTGGATGGCCGTGAGGATCGCGATCATGACGATGATCACGACGCCGATCGCGGTCGCGTAGCCCTTGTCGTTCTGCAGGAACCCCTCGTTGTAGAAGAAGTAGACGAGGGTCTGCGAGCGCGCGGCGTTCGGGCCGGTGCCGAGCATCACGAAGATCAGGTCGAACACTTGGAACCCGCCGATCAGCGTCAGCACGCTGATGAAGAAGATCGTGGGGGTGAGCAAGGGCAGCGTGATGCTGCGGAACTGCCGGGCGGGGCTGGCGCCGTCGATGGACGCGGCCTCGTACAGCTCCGGAGGGATGCTCGAGAGCCCTGCGCTGAACACGATGATGTTGAACCCCAGCGAGAGCCAGATGCCGACGATGGCGACCGCGACGAGCGAGAGCCCCGGGGTCGACAGCCAGTAGGGGCCCTGGATGCCGAACAGGCCGAGGAACGCGTTGATGAGGCCGAAGTCGCCGCTGTAGAGCATCCGCCACACGATCGCCACCGCCACCGGCATCGTGACGACCGGGAGGAAGTAGAGCGTGCGGTACAGGCCTTTGCAGCGCAGACCGGGCCGGTTGATGAGCGCGGCGAGGTACACCGCGATCGGCACGTTGAGCATCACGATCGCGGTGTAGATGGCCGTGTTGCCGAGCGCGAGCGCGAAGTCGGGATCGCTGAACAGCCGGATGTAGTTGTCGAGCCCCGCCCAGCTCACGTCGCCGAAGAAGCCCCAGGTGGTGAAGCTGTAGTAGAACGTGCGCAGCAGCGGCCAGAGGAAGAAGACCGCCAGCGGCACGAGGATCGGCACGAGGAAGATCCACGGCCACACGCCGTCGTATCGGCGGGTGCGCCGAACCGGGCGGGCGGCGGCCGGAGCCGCCACCCGCCGCTGGCTCGCTGCGGTCGCCGTCATCACTTCCGCTCGGCGGCGAGCGCGTCGTTCATCGCCGCCGCGAGCTGCTCGCACGCCTCCTGGACCGTGAGCTCGCCGCTCCACGCCTTCGACAGGTACTCGTTCTCGAGCTGGTTCCACGCCGCTGTGTTCAGCGACACCGGGTACGGCGCCGCGTGCTCCGCCTGCTCGCTGAAGAGCGAGAGGTCCCACTGCGGGAACGCATCGGTGAAGCTCGAGGCCACGCCGTTGAAGGCGGGGATGCCGAGGCCGGCCGCTCCGTAGAGCTCCTGCGCCTTCTTCGATCCGAGGAAGGCCTGGAACGTCTGCGCCGCCTCCTTGTGCTCGGAGTAGGCGGACACGGCGTCCGCACCGCCCTGGATGGTCGTGACGAGGTCGGACGATCCGGTCGGCAGCGGCGCGACGGCGACGGTGTCGGCGATCTCGCTGTCCTTCAACGAGTTCGCGTTCCACGGTCCCGACCACATCATGGCGAGCTTGCCCGAGGTGAAGTACTGGGCGACCGGGGTGTCGGTGATCTGCGCGACCGACGGCGAGACCCCGGCCTTGGCGAGGTCGACCCAGAGCTCGACGCCAGCGATGGTTCCCGGGTCGTCGTAGCCGGAGGTCGTGCCGTCTTCGGAGATGACGCGGCCGCCCGACTGGTAGATCGTGTTGTAGTAGGTCTCCTGCCCCGTCCACGGAGCGCCGGCCGCACCGAACACGCCCTCCGATCCGAGGGCCGTGCTGATCGCCGTCGCCGCCGCGACGAAGTCGTCCTGGGTCCACCCCTCCGCCGGGTACTCCACGCCCGCGCGATCGAACAGCTCGGTGTTGTACCAGACGCCCATCGTGGAGTACCCGGTCGGCGAGGCGTAGAGCTCGCCGTCGAAGGTGTAGCTCTGGATCGAGGCGTCCGGGAAGTCGTCCGGGTCGATCCCGAAGGCCGTGTCGACCGGGGCGAGTGCGCCGTTGGTGGCGTAGAGACCCGCGTTGGGCTCGTTGATCCAGAACACGTCGGGCAGGGTCTTGCTCGACGCCTGCGTCTGCAGCTTCGTCCAGTACTGGTCCCAGGGGAGCGCCTGGATGTTGACGGTGATCTCCGGGTGCTCCTCGTTGAAGGCGGCGATCACCTCCTTGTACGGCTCGAGCGCGTTGGCGTCCCAGATCACGTAGTTGATGCTGGTCTTACCACCGGCCGCGGGGCCTGCGTCTGCGGCGCAGCCTGCCAGGCCGAGGGAGAGAACGGCGGCGGCGGCGATGCTCGCGGTCATTCGCTGACGGTTCATTGTCTGCTTGGTCCTTTTGCTCGGGTGCGAGAGGGATACGGCTTCGTGCGCGAGCGGTGACGGCCTCGGCACTCCTGGATGTCATCCATATAATAATCCAAGTTGGCATTAAAATTAGACAAGAGCGGTTCCCCTGTCAAGAGGCAGGCCTCATCCCGGTCGCGCCGATCCCCCGCCCGCGGCACGCTACGATGACTAACCAAACTTGACGTGAGAATCCGCTCCTCGAGTTCGGGAGACCATGACGACCACACCACGCTCCGGCGACCGCTCGCTCTTGAGGCGCATGAACATCCATGCCGCGCTCCTCGGCATCCGCGACGGGCAGCACACCGTGACCGGGCTCGCCGACCAGCTGGGCATCTCGCGCACGGCGGCCGAAGACGTGGTCCGCGACCTCGTCGAGCTGGGCTGGGCGACCCCCGCCGAGGGCCCGACCAGCGCGCGACCTGGCCGCCCTGCGCGCAGTTACCGCTTCGCCGCCGACGCCGGGCACGTCATCGGGCTCGACATCGGCGTCCACAAGATCCTCGGCATCGTCGCCGACCTGGAGGGGCAGCCCCTCGCCTCCCACAAGGTGCCGGTCGACGAGGAGGCGAGCGTCGACGACCGCGTCGCGCTCGCGACGACCGTCGTGGAGTCCTGCCTCGCGGAGGCGGGCCTCGGCCCCGCGGCGGTCTGGTGCGCGGGAGTCGGCACCCCCGGGGTGGTCGACGCCTCGGGCAGGATCACCCGGTACGGCGGCAACGGCCTCCCCGGATGGCTCGGCCTCGATCTCGCCGACACGCTCTCGTCACGCTGGGGGGTTCCGGTGCGGGTCGAGAGCGACAACAACCTCGGCACCATCGCGGAGCACTGGCGCGGCAGCGCGCAGGACGCGCTCGACGTCGTCTACATCCTCTCCGGCAACCGGACCAGCGCCGGGATCCTCATCGGCGGATCGCTCTACCGCGGACACAGCGGCGGCACCGGACTCGTCGGCGCGCTGCCCCAGCTCGGATGGCCCGAGGCGCCGCGGCACGTGGAGGCGCTCGCCGGCACCGGCGTCGAGCCGACGCGCGAGGCCATGTTCCTCGCCGCCCGCGACGGCGTCCCGCACGCGCTCGCGGCACTCGACGGGTTCGCCGCGAGCATCGCCACCGGCGTCGTCGCGATGTCGCTGGCCGTCGACCCCGAGCTGGTCGTGCTCGGCGGCGGGATCTCCCGCGGCGGGGACATCATCCTCGACGCGATCCGCTCGCACATCGACGACCTCCACCCCGCGCCGCCGGCGGTCGTCCTCTCCGCGTTGGGCGACGAGTCGGTGGCGATGGGCGCGGTGCGGATCGCGCTCGACGCGATCGACGCCCGACTCCTCGCCGCGGTGCAGGAGGGATCGCGCTTCCCCTCGCCCTCCGGCGGGATCCTGGCGACCTGAGGGTCTCCGGATGCCCGGCGAGGGCATCCGGAGCACCCCGGAGCGCTCTACCCGAACAGGGGCGGCCAGACGCCGATGATCACCGCCATGACGAGCACGGTGACGAGCTCGTGGGCGATGTTCAGCGTCGTGAGCCTGGTCGAGCGCCCTTCGAACGCGTCGTGGGTGATGAACCGTGCGGCGGTGAACCCCGCCCACAGGGTGACCGAGGTGACGACCGCGCTCCAGAAGAACGCGCCGCCGTAGAAGTGCCACGAGATGGCCGTGGCGCCGGCGAGCACCCAGGCGGTGATGAAGCTCACGATGACCGTGGTGACGATGGCCATGACCGGGTTGCGGGGGTTGTCCAGGTCGACGTTCGCGAGCTTGGCCCAGCGGTTGCCGAACACGCCGCGGGCGTACCAGATCGAGCCGACGACCATGCTCGACGCGGTGGCCAGAAGAACAGCCCAGTAGTTGATCTCGGGAACCATCTCAGCCTCCATCGGATCGGATGCCGCCACACTACTCCCGGCGTCCGACGCGCATGGAAACGCGTCGCGACGACACGCCCGAGTCGGTCGACCGAACCGATTCGATCCCGCCCCTGGCAAGAATGTAAGCGTTTGCACTAGCCTGTTCCCATGGCACAGCTTGAGCAGATCGCAGCCCCCGGTTCCGAGTGGTGGCGCAGCGCCGTCATCTACCAGATCTACCCCCGCTCGTTCGCGGACGCCTCCGGCGACGGCATCGGCGACCTGCCCGGCATCACCAGCCGTCTCGACTCGCTGCAGGAGCTCGGCGTCGACGCGATCTGGCTGAGCCCCTTCATGACCAGCCCGCAGCGCGACGCGGGCTACGACGTGGCCGACTACCGCGACGTCGACCCGCTGTTCGGCACCCTGGCCGACTTCGACGAGATGCTCGCCCAGGCCCATGCCCGCGGCATCCGCGTCGTCGTCGACCTCGTGCCCAACCACTCCTCCGACCAGCACGTCTGGTTCCAGCAGGCGCTGAAGGCCGCACCCGGCAGCCCGGAGCGCGCGCGCTACATCTTCCGCGACGGCAGGGGCGAGAACGGCGAGCTCCCGCCGAACAACTGGGAGTCCGTGTTCGGCGGCGGCATGTGGGAGCGCGTCACCGAGGCCGACGGCACGCCCGGCCAGTGGTACCTGCACATCTTCGACGCCACGCAGCCCGACTTCGACTGGACCAACGAGGAGGTGCGCGAGGAGTTCCGCAGCATCCTGCGTTTCTGGCTCGACCGCGGCGTCGACGGCTTCCGCGTCGACGTGGCCCACGGCATGGTCAAGAAGAGCGGCCTGCCCGACTACACCCCGCCGGCGGATGCCGACTCCATGGGCGGCGGCGAGGACGACGTGCCGTACTGGGGCCAGGACGGCGTGCACGACATCTACCGGGACTGGCACGAGGTGCTCGCCGCATACGACGGCGATCGCGCCCTGTGCGGCGAGGCGTGGCTGCCCACGCTGAAGCAGACCGCCCTCTGGGTGCGCCCCGACGAGATGCACCAGACCTTCAACTTCCCCTATCTCATGACGGAATGGGATGCGAAGAAGCTCGGCGACGTCATCCGCGAGTCCCTCGACGAGTTCGGCTCCGTCGGCGCCCCGAGCACCTGGGTGCTCTCCAACCACGACGTCGTGCGCCACGCGTCGCGCCTCGCGCTCACCGCCGACAACCCGCAGGGCGAGGGCATCGGCCCGAACACCCCGAACAAGCCCGACACGGCGATCGGCCTGGCCCGCGCCCGCGCGGCGACCACGCTGATGCTCGCGCTCCCCGGCTCGGCCTACCTGTACCAGGGCGAGGAGCTGGGCCTGCCCGAGGCCATGGAGATCCCCGACGAGTTCCGTCAGGACCCGACCTGGTTCCGCACGAACGGCAAGCGCTACGGCCGTGACGGATGCCGCGTTCCGCTGCCCTGGGAGGCCGGGGCCCCGGCCTTCGGCTTCAACGACACCGGGCTCTCCTGGCTGCCGCAGCCGGCGGAGTGGGCGTCGTACGCCCGCGACACGGAGGAGGGCGACCCGGTCTCGACGCTCTCGCTGTACAAGGAGCTGCTGGCCGCGCGCCGAGCCCGCGGCTTCGGCACGGGCTCGCTGATCTGGGAGGACGCCGGATCGGATGCCGTGGCCTTCCGCCGCGGCGACGTGCACGTGGTCGCGAACCTCGGCACCGCCCCGCTGCCGCTGCCCGCCGACGCGACGGTGATCCTGCGCAGCCGGCCGTTCGAGGGCCCGGACCTGCCCGTCGACACCGCCGTCTGGTACACCACGGCCTGATCGGCCGCTCCTCCCCCGTTCCCGTATGAGTTCTGGTCGCTTTTCGGGGCCGAGAAGCGGCATCAACTCATACGGGAGCGGGGGCGGGAACCGCGACCGGGGCTGAGGGGAACACGGAAGGAACCACATGGCGAGCATCGACGAGGTCGCGAAGGCCGCCGGAGTCTCGACGGCAACCGTCTCGCGCGCGCTGAGCGGCCGCGGGCACGTGTCCGAGTCCGCGCGGCTGCGCGTGCAGGAGGCGGCGTCCGCGCTCGGCTACGTCGTGTCGTCGCGCGCGTCGAGCCTGGCCTCCGGCCGCACGCGCAACATCGGCGTCGTCGTGCCCTTCCTCGACCGCTGGTTCTTCAGCACCGTGCTCTCCGGCGTCTCCGCCGCCCTCATGCGCGAGGGCTACGACATCACCCTCTACAACATCACCGCCGACAAGGACGTGCGCCGGCACGTGTTCGACACCTTCCTCCGACGCCAACGGGTGGATGCCGTGATCGCGGTGTCGATCGAGCTCGACGAGGAGGAGACGCAGCAGCTGCTGGCCCTCGGGCTCCCCGTGATCGCGATCGGCGGACCGAACCCCCTGCTCGACACGCTCACGGTCGACGACGTCGCCGTGGCCCAGCTCGCCACCGAGCACCTCATCGGGCTCGGCCACCGCGACATCGCGCACATCGGCGCGAACCCCGAGTTCGACATCGACTTCCACATCCCCACCAACCGTCGCCTCGGCTTCGAGAAGGCGCTGCAGAAGGCCGGCATCCCGCTGAACCCCGCATTCCTCGAGCCGGCGGACTTCACCGTCGAGGGCGGCTACCGCGCGGCCAAGCAGCTGCTCGGGCGGCCGGGGCCGCGCCCGACCGCCGTGTTCGCGGCATCCGACGAGATGGCGATCGGCGCCCTCCTGGCCGCACGCGACCTCGGGTTCGCCGTGCCGGACGACCTCTCGATCGTCGGCATCGACGGGCATGAGCTCGGCGAGTTCTTCCGGCTTACCACCGTGGACCAGTTCCCGCTGGGCCAGGGCGAGAGGGCGGCGGATGCCGTGCTCGCCCAGCTCGCCGACGGCGGATCGTCCCGCACGCCGGCCGCGCTGCCGTTCGAGCTGAACGTGCGCGGCACCACCGCGCGACTGCTCTGAGAGCCCGCCGCGATCCCCGCCGTCACCGCCGGGATGCCCGCTCCGACCGCACCACCGCGAGGTGCACCGCGAGGGTTACCACGAGCACCGCCGCGGAGATCAGGGGCAGACGGTCGGGCGCGACGCCCAGCCCCAGCGATGCACCGCCCAGCCCGCTGCCGAGCGCCGACCCCAGGGCCATCGCGCTGCCGTTGAGCGCGAACACGAGCGCCGCCGACTCCGGGGCCATCGCGCTGAGCCGCGCCTGCAGCGGCACCCCCGACCCGCCGTTGCCGACGGCGCAGGTGAAGAACCACGCGATCGCGGCGACGGCTCCGAGCACGCCGGGCAGCAGCATCCCCAGGGCGCCGAGCACGGCGGCCGCGATGAGCAGCGACAGGAGGCCGGTGACGACCCGCACCGGATGATGCCGATCGGTGAGCCTTCCCGTGAGCACGTTGCCCGCCAGGCTCAGCAGGCCGTAGCCGAACATCACGAGCACCATGACGAGGCCTCCGCCCACCCGCGGCCCGACGATCAGGGTGGCGTAGGTGAAGCAGAGGTAGCTCGCGCACATGATGCCGACCGGCACGAGCAGCGCGGCCAGGAGGCGGGGCTCGCGGAGCGGCCGGAGCGTCTCGCCGAGCGATCTCGGCTGCTGGCGCAGCCGTGGCACGCGCAGCAGGATGCCGACGAGGGCGGCCGAACCGACCACGACGACGAGGAACAGCGTGAGGCGCCAGTCGCTCTGGCCGAGCAGCAGGCCGAGGGGCACGCCGAGGGCCGTCGCCGTGAGCCACCCGCCGAGCACGAGCGAGAGCGCGCGCCCGCGACGCTCCGGCGGCGTCGTGGCGACCACGTAGGCGCTGATCACCGCGTTGAGCAGGGCGCCGCCGAGCGCGGAGACCACGCGGCCGGTCATCGCGATCACGTAGGTGGGGGCGAGCGAGACCATGAGGTTGCCCAGCACGAACACCGCCAGCGCGCCGACGATCGTCGCCCGTCGCTCCCATCCGCCGGTGAGCGCTCCGAGCACGGGGCCCGCGAGGGCGCTGGTGAGCGCGAAAGCCGCCATGAGCTGTCCGGCCGCGGCGACGCCGACGTCCAGGTCGTCGGCGATCTGCGGGAGGAGGCCGGCGAGCACGTACCCGTCGATCCCCATCGAGAACGTCGCGACGGCCAGCCACACCAGGGCGGCGGCGCCGGGACCACGACCGCCCTCGATCCGTTCCCCCTCGACGACACGCACCCCGCCATCCAAGCAGAGAGGGCGCCCGCTCCGGTCGAGGGCGCGGCGTCATCCCTCCCGCTGGTACACGTCGGGCACTCCGTCTCCGTCGTCGTCGGCCTCTTCCTCCGCGGCGATCGCACGGTATCGGCGATTGCGCAGTCCGAGCAGCACGGATGCCGCGGCCGCGGCGAGCACGGACGCGCCGAGCACCGCGGTCTTGGCGGCGTCGTGTGCGACTCCCGCGGGGAAGCTGAGCTCGCCGATCAGCAGCGACACCGTGAACCCGATGCCGGCGAGCATGCCGACCCCGATCAGGTCGAGCCAGCGCAGGCCCTCGCCCAGGCGGATCCGGCCGACCCTCGTGGTGATCCAGGTCGCGGCGACGATGCCGAGGGGCTTGCCGAGCACCAGGGCGCACACGACGGCGATCGTCACGGGGTGCGCCACGGTCTGCACGAACCCCTCGCCCACGACGGCGACGCCCGCGGCGAAGAACGCGAAGACGGGCACGGCGAACCCCGCCGAGAGCGGACGGAAGCGATGCTCGAACTCCTCCGCGAGCCCCACGCCCGGGGAACCGTCGGCCCCGGCGTCGTCGGGTGCGACGGGGATCATGAAGGCCAGGGCCACACCGGCGATCGTCGCGTGGATACCGGACGCGTGGACCAGGGCCCAGACGACCACGCCGATCGGGAGCAGGACCGCCCAGGCGGCGAACCTGTGGCGGTGGAAGAAGCCGCGGCGGCGCTGGGCGAGTGCGCCGTAGAGCGCGAGGCCCAGCAGCGCGGCCGGCAGCGGCATCGGGTTCAGGTCGTCGGTGTAGAACACCCCGATGATGACGATCGCGATGAGGTCGTCCACGACGGCCAGGGTGAGCAGGAAGAGCCTCAGCCCGCTGGGCAGGTGGGAGCCGATGATGGCGAGGACCGCCACGGCGAATGCGATGTCCGTCGCCGTGGGGATCGCCCACCCGCGCAGCAGCGCCGGGTCGGGGCCGACCACGAGGAGGTAGATCGCGGCGGGCACCACGACACCGCCCACGGCGGCGATCACCGGCACCAGCGCGGTGCGCAGGTCGCGGAGGTCGCCGACGACGAACTCGCGCTTGAGCTCGAGGCCCACGAGGAAGAAGAAGATCGCGAGCAGGCCGTCGGCGGCCCACGTGCCGAGGCTCAGCCGGAGGTGCCACGGCTCGTAGCCGATCTCGAGGTCGCGCAGCGCGAAGTACCCGTCGGCGAGCGGGGAGTTCGCCCAGACCAGGGCGATCCCGGCCATCACGACGAGCAGGATCCCTCCGACGCTCTCCGTGCGCAGGAGGGCGCCGATGCGGCGGGCCTCGCGATGGCTCCCGCGGGCGGGGAAGACCGGGCGTGCGGACGACGGCGTGGTGGACATGGGAGCTCCCGGGGTCTCGACAACGATGTTGTCGACCAGGCTTCCCGACGCTCCGGTCCCAGCCTACCGGGTGCCGCCCGGCCCTCCCTGGGAGGTCAGCGGGCGACGATGAGCCCGGCCGTCGCCTGCTGGGCGGCGAGGAAACGTCGCTGCACGTCGGGCCAGTTCACGATCTCCCAGAACGCCTTGACGTAGTCGGCGCGCACGTTGCGGTAGTCGAGGTAGTAGGCGTGCTCCCACACGTCGAGCTGCAGCAGCGGCGTGACGCCGAGCGGGGCGTTGCCCTGCTGGTCGAAGAGCTGGAAGATCACGGGGCGGGCGCCGACGGAGTCCCACGCGAGCACGGCCCATCCGGAGCCCTGCACTCCGAGCGCGGTGGCGGTGAAGTGGGCGCGGAAGGCGTCGATCGAGCCGAACGAGTCGTCGAGGGCCGCGGCCAGCTCGCCCTCGGGCGATCCGCCGCCGTTCGGCGAGAGGTTCTGCCAGAACACGGAGTGGTTGATGTGGCCGCCGAGGTTGAACGCGAGGTCCTTCTCGAGCTTGTTCACCGCGGCGAGGTCGCCCGACTCGCGCGCGGCGGCGAGCTGCTCCAGCGCGGTGTTCGCGCCGGTGACGTAGGCCTGGTGGTGCTTGGAGTGGTGCAGCTCCATGATCGTCGCGGAGATGTGCGGCTCGAGGGCCGAGTAGTCGTAGGGCAGCTCGGGGAGCGTGTAGGGAGCGGACATGGCGGTTGTTCCTTTCAGGGGTGTGTTCAGGAGGTGGGCTGAGTTCCGGAGGCGGTGTCGGTGAGGGCGTGGAACCGGCGGTCCACGTACACGAGCGGCAGGCCGGCGTCACCGGGGATGACCTCGACGACCTCGGCGATGACGACGCTCGACGAGCCGACGGGCACGATCTGCAGCGCCCGGCAGCGCAGCGCGGCACGGGCCCCGGCGAGGTGCGGCTCGCCGGACGGCAGCACGCTCCAGCCCTGTTCGGCGGTGAAGCGCTCGGAGCCGCTGACCGCGAAGCTCTGGGCGAGGTCGGCGTGCGCGTGGTCGAGCAGATGGACGACAAAGGACTCGGCGGAGAGGATGGCGCCGGCGCTGCCGGTCGCCCTCGTCACCGAGAACACGATCGCCGCGGGGTCGACAGCCACCGACGACACGCTCGACGCGGTGAGGCCGACGGGTCCATCCGGGCCGGATGCCGTGATGATCGCGACTCCGGCGGGGTGGTGGCGGAACGCGGCCTTGAGCCCTTCACCCACAGCGGTGGGCACGGGGGCGGTGGAGGATGCGGTCAGGGTCATCGTGCGGTCTCCGAGACGGTGAGGGGCAGGGCGTGCGCGAGCATCTCCTCGCGCGTGGTGAGCTTGGTGCGCTCGCGTCCGCGCGCGGCGCCCTCGGCGCGCTCGGCGTCATCGATCCGCGCCCAGCCCGCGCCGTCGACGACGGCGCCGAGATCCGCGAGCGGATCGTCTGCGTCGCCGACGGGCACGGCATCGGCGAGATCGTCGACGAGGTGCTGCACGGTCTGCGCGGCATCCGACTTCGTCGACCCGATGAGCCCGACCGGGCCGCGCTTGATCCACCCGGTGGCGTAGAGCCGCGGGATCGGCGATCCGTCGGCATCGAGCACCCGGCCCTCGGCGTGCGGCACGACACCGCTCACGTCGTCGAAGGGCGCCCCGGGAACGGGCGACGAGCGGTACCCGATCGCGCGGTACACCGCACCGACCCGGTACTGCACGAGCTCGCCGGTGCCGACCATGCGTCCGAGCGGATCGGATGCCGTGCGCTCGAACTCGATCCCCTCGACGCGCGTGCCTCCGAGCATCCGCACCGGCCGGTGGCGGAAGTGCAGGTGGATGCGCCGGGTGGCCGTGCCGTCGGGCTCGCGCGCCGCCCACTCGGTGAGCGTGCGGACGATGATGCGCCGCTGTGAGAACTGCTCCAGCATCCGCTCCGCATGTCCGTCGAGCACGAGCTCGGCGGGGTCGACGATCACCTCGACGTCGTGCTGGTCGCCGAGCTCGCGCAGTTCGAGGGCCGAGAAGCGCACATCGGCCGGTCCGCGGCGGGCGAAGAGGTGCACGTCGCGGATGCGGCTCCCGGCGAGGCGGTCGAGCACGTGGTCGGGGGTGTCGGTGCTCGTGAGGGCGGCGGCGTGCTTGGCGAGGATGCGCGTGACGTCGAGGGCCACGTTGCCGGCGCCGAGCACCGCGACGGACTCGGCGTCGAGACCCCAGTCGAGCGGCACATCGGGGTGCGCGTCGTACCAGGCGACGAAGTCGGCCGCCCCGAAGGAGCCGGCGAGGTCGGCGCCGGGGATGTCGAGCGCGACGTCGAGGTCGGCGCCGGTGGCGATCACGACGCCGTCGTAGGCGGCGCGGAGCTGGTCGAGGGTGATGTCGCGGCCGACCTCGACGTTGCACCGGAGCCGGATGCCGGGGCGGCGGAGCACCTCGTCGAGGGCATCGGTAATCTTGCGGATGCGGGGGTGGTCGGGGGCCACGCCGTAGCGGACGAGGCCGTACGGGGCCGGCAGCTTCTCGATGATGTCGACGGTGGCGTCCGGCAGCCGTCCGAGCAGGATGTCGGCCGCGTAGATGCCGGCGGGTCCCGCGCCGACGACGGCGATGCGGGGGCTCAGGGGCGCGGTCATGCGTGGGCCTCCTGCGGCGGAAGGGCGGCAATCAGCGGGTGGTCGTGCGCGATGAGCCCGGTCTTGGCGGCGCCGCCCGGCGAGCCGATCTCGTCGAAGAACTCGACGTTGGCCCGGTAGTAGTCCTGCCATTCGTCGGGGAGGTCGTCTTCGTAGTAGATCGCCTCGACCGGGCACACGGGTTCGCAGGCGCCGCAGTCCACGCATTCGTCGGGGTGGATGTAGAGGGAGCGTTCGCCCTCGTAGATGCAGTCCACCGGGCACTCGTCGATGCACGCGCGGTCCTTCACGTCCACGCACGGCAGGGCGATCACATAGGTCATCGGATGCTCGTCGTTCGGGTCACGGTTGCCACCGTAGAACCTCAAGTACACTTGAGGTCAAATCGAGGAGGCACCATGACCGCCGAGCATGACGACACACAGCGCCCCGCCCACGCCCCCGACGAGCCGCTGACCATCGGGGAGATGAGCAGACGCACCGGCGTCGCCCCCTCGGCTCTGCACTTCTACGAGGGCCTCGGCCTCATCGCCTCCACCCGCACCTCGGGCAACCAGCGCCGCTACGCACGGCACATGCTGCGGCGGGTGTCGCTCATCACGGTCGCGAAACGCCTCGGCATCCCCCTCTCCGACGTGCAGGAGGCGTTCGCCGACGTGCCGCTCACCGAGACCCCCAGCCACGCCGACTGGCAGCGCGCCTCACGGCGATGGAAGCGCGACCTGGAGAAGCGCCGCGAGGGCATCGAGCGCCTCGAACGCGAGCTCACCGGATGCATCGGCTGCGGCTGCCTGTCGATGAAGGCGTGCGGGCTGCTGAACCCCGACGACACCCTCGGCTCGCAGGGCTCCGGCCCCCAGCGCCTCCGCGACGCCGACTGACCCGCCCCCTCCCGACGTCGCCCCTGACCATCTCCGCCGACACCCCCGCTGATCTACGACACCCCCGCTGATTCACGTAAATACGAGGGGGCGTCGTAGCCGGGAGGGGGTCTCGGCGGACACGGGAACCGGGGTGGGCGGTGCCCGCACGAGGGATAGGCTCTGGCCATGACGATCGATCTCGAAGCGCTCTACACCGACCTGCACCAGCATCCCGAGCTCTCGTTCCAGGAGACGCGCACCGCGGGCATCGCCGCCCAGCACCTGCGCGACCTGGGACTCGACGTGGAGGAGGGGATCGGCGTCACCGGCGTCGCCGGCGTGCTCCGCAACGGCGACGGCCCCGTGGTGTGGGTGCGCGCCGACATGGACGCCCTGCCCGTCGAGGAGCAGACCGGTCTCGCCTACGCCAGCACCGCGAAGGGGGTCGACCCGGCCGGGAACACCGTTCCGGTGATGCACGCCTGCGGGCACGACATGCACGTCACGGCGATGATCGGCGCCGTCGAGCGGCTCGTCGCCGACCGCGAGGACTGGTCGGGCACCGTCGTCGTGCTCATCCAGCCCGCCGAGGAGTATGGAGCCGGCGCGCGGGCGATGCTCGACGACGGCCTGCTCTCCCGCGTGCCGAAGCCCGACATCGTGCTGGGCCAGCACGTCACCCCGCTGCCCGCCGGCATCATCGGCGTGCGCAGCGGCACGCAGATGGCGGCGTCCGACGGCCTCACCGTCACGCTGCACGGCCGCGGCGGGCACGGCTCCCGCCCGCAGGCCACGATCGATCCCGTGGTGATGGCCGCGGCGACCGTGATGCGCCTGCAGACCATCGCCTCGCGCGAGATCGACCCGCAGGGGGTCGCCGTGGTCACGGTCGGCTCCATCCACGCCGGACTCAAGAACAACATCATCCCCGCCGAGGCCACGCTCGAGCTGAGCCTGCGCTACCCCGACCCGGAGACCCGCGACAAGGTGCTCGCGAGCGTCGAGCGCATCGTGCGCGCCGAGGCCACGGCATCCGGGGCCGAGCGCGAGCCCGAGATCCGCACCGACCACACCCTCCCGGCCACGATCAACGACGTCGACGCCACGGCCAGGGTCACCGCGGCGCTGCAGCGCGCGCTGGGCGATCACGCGGTGATCGACCCGGGCATGTTCACGGGCAGCGAGGACGTGTCGTGGTTCGCGAACGACGCCGGCGTCCCGCTGGTCTTCTGGTTCTGGGGCGGCATCGACCCCGAGCGCTTCGCCGAGGCGGAGGCCGCCGGACGGCTGTCGGAGGACATCCCGACCAACCACTCGCCCTACTTCGCCCCGGAGATCCACCCGACGATCGAGGTCGGCGTCACCGCGCTGTCGGCCGCCGCCCGCGAGTTCCTCGCCTGAGGTCCTGACCGGCCCGGCATCCCTCCCGCATCCGCATTTCGGACGCAGGGCCGGCCCTCCCGCATCCCTCCCGCATCCGAATTTCGGACGAAGTACCGTTTCTCGGACGATTCCCGGTGGATCGTCTGAGAAACGGACGATCCACCGGGATTCGGATGCCGCATCTCAGGCCACTGCGGCCCGGATGCCGCGGCTCAGCCCTTCGACACCAGGAACTCCTTGAAGTCGGCGGCCGCGAGCATCGTGCGCACGCCCGCCGAACCGGTCGTCGCGCACGATGGGTCTGTCGCGCTCACCCGCGCCTGGTCCCATGACGACGTGCGCTGGGCCGTGGCGGTGATCGTGCACGCCGAGGCGCGCAGCGTCACCCGGTACCAGGTGTTCAACTGCACGCCGCCGGGGACGCCGGTGTCGGCCAGCGGCGTCCACGACCCGTTCGCCTTGCCCAGCGACAAGCGGCCCGTGCTGCCGTCGACCCCGGCGAAGTAGCCGGTGTAGGCGTCGGGGCCGACCCCGGGCGAGGTCATCCGCGCCAGCACCCCCGCGTTGCCGCTCGGAGCGCTCAGCGAGGCGAGTCGCACGTCGGACGACACCGTGTAGGCGTCTCCCGATGCCGGCGCCGCGAGCTTCGGCCCGTCGGTCGCCGACGCCGACTGGCGCTCGACCCCTCCGGCGATCGTCGACCACGCGCCGCCGTAGCCCGTCCACCCGGTCGCCGCACCCGATGCCCATGAGTCGGCGTAGGCCGGCGCGGTCGAGCCGCCCGCCTGCGTCACCTGGAGGTTGCGGAACGACGCCGAGGTGAGGTGCGTGCGCACGCCCGCCTGGCCGGAGGCGAAGCACCCGGCATCCGTCGCCGTGGCCGTGGTGGCCGTCGACGCGTTGTCGGGCTTGATCGTGGCCGTGATCGTGCAGCCGACGATGCTCGCCGTGAGGTGGTACCAGGTACCGGTGCCGACTCCGCCGGTCACGTTCTGCAGAGCGAGCGAGGTCCAGTTGTTGTTCTGCTTGCCGATGAAGAGCGTGCCGTTGGTCTCGACGCCCACGTAGTACCCGGCGTGCGCGTCGGCGCCGACGGCGGGCGCCCTGGTGCGCAGCAGCACGCCCGCCTGTCCCGTGGAGTCGAGGCGGATGTCGGTGTCGAGGGTGACGTCGGTCCAGCCCGTGGAGCCGACGAGCGACTTCGGGCCGCTCGACGCGCCGGCCTGCGAGTACACGCCGCCGCTCACCGACCACGTGCCGCCGTAGGTCGACCAGCCCATGTCGTTGCCCGAGTCGAACGGGGCGTACAGGGGCAGCGTGCCCACGGGGCCGACGCCGAAGCGCACGTCGCAGCGGGTGTTCGACCCGGCCACGAACTTCGGCGAGACCATCATGATGGCCGAGCCGGATGCCGTCGGCACGATGCTGGGGCTGTAGTTGGCGCAGTGCTTGCCCGGGCCGTTGTTGTAGTCGCCGGTGGGGTCGATCGTCATCGGCGCGGAGACCGCCTGCCAGGCGCCGACGCCGAGGTTGGTGTTGGTGAACACCACGCGCCCCGACTCGGGCTTGACGACCGTCGTCGCACCGTCGGCGCCGGTGACCACGCGCTGACCCGACATGATGAGCGTGCCGTTCGGGCCGCCGGCCGGGCTCCACGCCAGCGCCGGCGTGTGCAGCAGCTGTCGCCCGTCGGCGGTCTGCACGAGGGTGCCGAGGTCGGTCGCCGAGCCCCAGTTCGTGCCGTCCGGAGAGGTCTTGAGGTACACGCGGCAGGTCTGATCGGCATTGCCGACCGAGTCGCGGCAGAGCTCGTACCCGAGGGCGTACGACCCGTTGGGGAGCTTGCGCACGATCGGCATGCCGGGTCGCGAGCTGCTGTCGCCGATCGCCACGACGTCGGTCTGGCTGCCCCAGGTGACGCCACCGTCGGATGAGGTGGTCATCACGAGCTTCTGGCTGTACCCCGAGGAGCGCAGCCGCTCGTCCGAGAAGTGGCAGGCCAGGGTGCCGTTCGCGTTGAGCACGATCTCCGGCTCCCACAGCCCCGTCGACACCTGGTTGGGCGCGCCCGACTTGGTCACGCAGTTGCCACGCTGCGTCCAGGTGGCCCCGTAGTCGGTGCTGACGAAGGTCTGCACCTCCTGGTTCGACCAGTTCACGTTGTCCCACGCGTTGCCCGCGGCGATGATGGTGCCGGCAGGGAGACCACCGGCCGCCTGCGGCAGCTCGTACATGGAGCCGAAGTAGATGCCCCAGCCCGGCGTCGGCGAGTAGAGGGAGCTCAGCGTCGACCAGGTCTGCCCGCCGTCGGTGCTGCGCTTGACCACCGAGTGGGTGCGCACGCCCGTGTCGTTCACGCTGTACATCACCAGCAGGTCGCCCCGACGGCTCTGGTCGGCGCTCGCGCTCAGCCGGATGATGCGGGGGTAGTCGTTGTTCTCCGCGCCGCTCGGCGACGAGGGAGCCGCGACCACCGACCCGGGCGAGGCCGAGGCCGCGGTGGGGAGGGCGACGAGCGCCGCCGCCCCCAGCACTGCCGCCGCGAGGACGGCCGTGAGACGGAACGGCTTTCGCCGCGCCGTGGATGTTCTCTGCATGACGCCTGCTCCTTCTCTTCGTCGAGACGGACGTTCGCCGCCCCGGGTCTAGGTGTGCGGGATGCCGCGCACCACGATGTCGCGCACGCGGAGGTCGCCTCCGGCGGTGCGGATGCCGGTGGCCCCCGTCGCGTGGGGGAACTCGTCGGCGACGTCGATGACCGGCTCCCCGTCGAGCTCGACGGCGATGCACTCGCCCCGCAGCCGCACGGTCACGACGATCGGCTCCCCCGGCGCGGCGAGCAGCGGCGCCGACGCCAGTACGCGCTCGTCGTAGTCGTGCCGCGCGAGCACGAGCCGGTCAGCATGCACCTGCACCGAGTAGCCGAGCAGGAAGTTCACCCCGAGCCGGGTGTCGTCGCCCTCGCCACCCTCGGAGAGGCTGCTCGCCCGCACGAGGAGGTCGCCGTGCCCGCCCTGCTCCGTCGCGGTGAACGAGATCGTCGCCTCGACGTCGACGTCCGCCCGGAGGGTCGGGTCGACGATCGTCTTGCCGACACCGGCGAGCTCGGCGTCGCCGCGGCGGGCGACGCCGTCGCCGATCGCCGCCGACACGGTGAGCAGCTCCAACTCGGGGCGGCCGGAGACGGCCGTGATGCGCAGGGCGTTCTCCCCGTGGTCGAGGCGGATCGCCGCGGAGAGCACATGACCGTCGGCCGGGGCGGCGACGCGCGCCGTCTCGCCGCCCGCCGCGACCTCGAGTTCGTCGCCGGCGGCGAAGCGTCCGCAGAGCTGCAGCTGGAAGCGCCCATCGTGAGCGGCGTGCAGGCGATAGCCGAGTGCGTCGCCCGCGGCGAGCGCGACGGAGCCGGTGGCGGATGCCGGGGCGTCGGGGGTGAGCGTCGCCCAGAGCCGTCCGGGCACCGGCGCGACTGCGAGACGATCAGCAGCATCGGGGGTCGCGCCGGTGAGCGCCGCGTGGCCGATGCGCACGGAGCCGCCGACCGTGCGCACGCCGATGCGCGCGGGACCGGTGAGCGGCGCGAGGTCGAACGCCTGCCTCCTCCCGTCGAGGAACACCTCCATCCGGTCGCCGTCGGCCACCACCCGCCACGTGTGCAGGGCATCGTGGGCGAATCCGGGCGGCAGCGGCACCGTGCCCGCGGCCTCGTCACCGTCGGTCGCGATCACCCGGTGTGCGGCCCTGTCGACGGAGGCGGCGATACGGCGGCCGCAGCTCTCGTCGATCACAACGCCGAGCTCCGCGGCGTCGAGTCCGGTCAGCGACACCTCCGCGGTGAACGCCGGGGCCGGGTCGAGATCCCAGACGGCGAGGGCCTCCGCGTGACCGGCATCCGTCTCCGCGGACAGCACAGCCGCACGCTCGCCGGAGGTCAGCGTCCCCTCGTTCACGCGCCATGCGGCCGTCTCGGCATCCGTCCACACGCACCGGTGGGCCGGCGCGGCCGGGGCCGGCGCCTCGCGCGACGGTCCGAGCACGAGCAGCCGGTCGCCGCCCCACACCTGGCGGTCGATGTTCAGATGCCGGGTGAGGTCGGGGGTCATGTTGTGGAACACGAGGTAGGTCGACACCAGGTCCGGCCCGATCACGCTGCTGCTGTGTCCGAGCCCGGTGTAGTCGGGGTCGGTGCTCACGACGAGGGGGTTCAGCGGCCCCGGCATCCATCCCGTCAGCGGGTGATCGCTCACCGCCGCGTCGATGCGGTACCCGGGGCTCAGGTAGTGGTTGCCGGTGAGGGTCATGTGGTACCTGCCGTCGCGCTTCGCGACGAAGGGCCCCTCGGTCCAGCCGTTCATGTGGATGCCGGTGAGCATCGGCTCGCCGAACTCCGTGGGCGACGGCATCTCGCACGCCCAGATGCCCTCGTCGCCGGCCCAGTAGAAGTACCACCGGCCGTCGTCGTCGATGAGCACGTTGCCGTCGATCGCATGGCCGACGTTGCCGCTCACGTCGACGAACGGCCCGGTCGGAGACGGGCTGCGAAGCACGCGGTGCCCGTGGCCCGACGGCGAGGTGTACATGAAGAACGCCCCGTCGGCGTAAACCACCTCGGGCGCGAACGGCACCAGGCCGGGGAAGGCGTCCGGAGCGAGAGTCGGGCCCTCGTGCGTCCAGTGCAGGAGGTCGTCCGAGCTCCAGCAGTCCACCAGCGGGGTCGTCGAGTAGAGGTAGTAGCGACCGTCGTACCGCAGCACGAAGGGGTCGGCGTAGTCGCCGTCGCGGGCGATGGGGTTCTGGTACACGGTCATGGTCACTTGATCCCGCTGATGGCGAACGAGTCGACGAAGTGCCGCTGCATGAGGCTGAACAGCACGACGACCGGCAGCACGGCGATGACGGATGCGGCCATCACCATCGGGAAGTCGGTCTGCTCGGCGTAGTAGCTGGTGAGCGAGGCGACCACGAGCTGCACCGTGGACTTGTCGGGCGAGTTGGTGAAGATGAGCGGGCCGAGATAGTCGTTCCACGTCGCCATGAACACGATGATCACGTTCGCCGCGATCGCCGGCCGGCACAGCGGCAGGAAGATGCTCCAGTAGATGCGGAAGTACCCGGCGCCGTCGAGCTTGGCCGCGTCGAGCAACTCCGTGGAGAGCCCCATCATGTACTGCCGGAGGAAGAAGAGCATCAGCACGTTGCCGAGCGTGCCGGGCACGATGAGCGGCAACAGGGTGTCGATCCACCCGACCTCGGCGTAGACGAGGAACTGCGGGATGAGCGTGACGATGACCGGCACCATCATGGTCGCCAGCAGCAGCGTGAACAGCAGCCCCTTGAGAGGGAAGTTCAGCTTGGCGAAGGCGAAGGCCGCCATGGTCGTGGAGAAGGTGCCGATCGCCACGACGAGCAGCGTGACGATCGCGCTGTTGAGCAGGCCGGAGGCGAGCGGCACCACGTTCCACACGTCGACGTAGTGCGAGAAGTCGAACGGGTCGGGTATCCACTGCGGCGGGAACTCGAACACCATCTTCGACTGTTTGAGCGAGGTCGACAGCATCCACAGGAAGGGCAGCACCATGGTGAGGGCGCCGAGCAGCACGAGCACGAAGAAGACGACGGTCGTCGCGCGGCGGCGGGCGGTGAGGGTTCGCAGGGTGGCCATGTCGGGTCAGTCCTCCGTGTGCACCCAGCGCCGGGAGACCCGGAACTGGATGAGGGTGATGACGAGGATGACGAGCGCGAAGAACACCGCGACCGCCGAGGCGTAGCCCATCTGGTTCGACGCGAACGCCTTCTCCCAGATGTAGTACGTGATCGTGGCGGCGCTGTAGTTCGGGCCGCCGTTCTTGGTGAACAGCTGCACCTCGACGAAGGTCTGCAGCGATCCGACGATGCCGACCACGATGAGGAAGAACGTCACCGGCGAGAGCATGGGCAGCGTGATCGAGAAGAACGTCCGGATGCCGGAGGCCCCGTCGAGCCGCGCGGCCTCGTAGTAGCTGTCGGGGATGTTGTTGAGGGCGGCGAGGTAGTAGATCGAGGTGATGCCGATCATCTTCCAGACGATCATGATCACGATCGTGACCTTGATCCAGGCCGGATCGCCCAACCAGTCGGGCCCGCGGATGCCGAACCAGTCGCTCAACCCCTGGTTGATGGGCCCGAACTGGTAGTTGAACAGCCACTTCCACATCACGACGAGGGCGACGATCGACGAGACGTAGGGCAGGAAGTACATGACCCGGAACACCTTGTTGCCCGGGGTGCGGCGGTGGCTGGCGATCGCGAAGAAGAGCCCGAACGCGAGGTAGAACGGGATCGGGATCAGCATGAAGAGCGTGTTGCCCGCGGCGATCCAGAACTTGCGGTCGGAGAGGAACGCCGCGAAGTTCTCGATGCCGATGAAGTGCTGCTCCCCGCTCAGCACGTTCCAGTCGGTGAAGCCGGCGTAGACGGCGACCGAGACCGGGAGCACGAAGAACAGCAGCAGCTGCGCGGTGATCGGCGCGACGAAGACGTAGCTCCAGGTGCGTTCATGACGCGCCTGGTGGGACGCTCTCCGGGATGCCGGCATGGGTTCTGGCCTCTCTCGTGGTGCGGTCGCCCGGACCGATCCCGGTCCGGGCGACCTGTCCTGCGGATGCTACTTGGCGGTCGCCATCGCGTCGTCGAGCGCGGTCTGCATCTCCGCCTCGACCGACTTCGTGTACTCGGCGGCCGTCACCTCGCCCCGGTAGACGCTGGCCACGTTCGAGGAGAAGACGTTCCACCAGTCGCTGTTGTAGGTGAAGGTCTGGGTCGGACGGTGGCCGACCTCCTCGATGATGCGGATGAACTGCTGCTTGTTCGCCGGCGGCTTGTCCATCGTGAGGTACTCGTCGTTGGTCATGTCGATGAGGTTGGGCACCGCCTGCCCCTTCTCCATGTTGGTGCGCTGCGCGTCTTCGTTGAAGGCGAGGAAGGCGGCGAGGTTCTCAGCGTCGGTGAGGTTCTTGCTCGACTTCGACACCGCGAAGCCGACGCCTCCGTACCAGGTCGCCTCCGAGGAGGTGGGCGTCGGGACGGGCCACGGCATGAGGTCCCAGTCGAACTTCACCTCGTCCCAGAACTGCCCCTGGCTCCAGGGACCGATGCCCATCATGCCGACCTTGCCGTCGATGAACCGCTGGAAGCTGCCCAGCGAGCTCTCCTCCTCCGCGCTCGGCGCCACCCCCTCCTTCAGCGAGAGGTCGGCGACCCACTGCAGCGCCTCGACGAACTTCGGGTCGGTCACGGCGACCTTCGTGTGGTCGTCGTTCAGCCAGTCGGCGTCGTTCGACCACACCGCCGACTCCAGCGAGTACGGCGCGGTGCCGTAGGTCTTGTCGGCGCCTTCGCCCGAGGTCAGCTTCTTGGCGTTGGCCACGAACTCGTCCCAGGTCCAGGGCACCTCGGGATCGGGGTCGGGGATGCCGGCCGCCGCGAAGAGCTCCTTGTTGTAGGCGAGGGCGAAGGGGCCGATGTCCTTGGGAAGGGCGTAGATCGATCCCTCGCCGGGGGTCGTGCCGTCGAACTTCCACAGGTCGATCGCGTTCTTCCACACGTTGTCGGGCGAGAAGATCTCATTGTCGGCGACGTAGTCGCTGAGGTCGGCGATCACGCCGTTCTTCACGAGCGGCTGCAGCTGCTCGCCCACCATGTAGAAGACGTCGGGGGTCTTCTTGGCCGCGATCATGGTCTGCAGCTTGGTCTGGAAGTCGGCCGCGGGAACGCTGATGTAGTCGACCTTGACCCCGGGGTACTTGTCCTCGAACTGGGCGATCATGTCCTTGAAGACGTCGACCTCCTGCGGGGATCCCCATCCCATGAACGTGACGGTGCGGTCGCCGGACTGCTCTCCCGAGCCCCCGCCGGAGCATCCGGCCAGAACCAGGGTGGTGGCCGCGACCAGAGCGACTGCTGCGCTGCGTGTTCTCATCTGCCTCTCCTGAAATGTGTGAGGAGCCGCCGGCCTCCCTCGACCGCGGCACTGCGGGTGGTGTCCGGTCGACGAGGACCGGCGGGAACTGCTCTGCTCGGACGCTAATGTATAGCGCTGTAAAAGTCAAAGGTTTCGTGCTCGGGTTCGGCCCTAAGATGGCGACATGGCGACAGGCAGGTCCGGAGGACGGGTGCGATTGCAGGACGTGGCGACCCTCGCCGGCGTCTCGATGAAGACCGTGTCGAACGTCGTCCACGACTACGAGCACGTCTCCGACCGCATGAGAGAGCGCGTGCAGGCCGCGATCGACGAGCTCGGCTACCGCCCCAATCTCACCGCCCGGCGCCTGGCGACCGGCCGCACGGGGATGCTCGCGCTCGCGATCCCCGAGATGGATCAGCCGTACTTCGCCGAGATCGCCCGCTGCATCGGCGAGGAGGCGGGGCGCCGCGGCTACCGCATCATCGTGGAGCAGACGCTCAACGACGTCGAGGCGGAGCGCGCCGTGATCCGCGATCGCGAGGAGGGCCTGGTCGACGGGGTGATCTTCCACCCCGCCCGCATCGACACCCTCGAGATCGCCCGGCTGCGCCCCGACACCCCGCTGGTGCTGCTGGGCGAGGCCGCGCGTCCGCTCACCGCCGACCACGTCATGATCGACAACGTCCGCGCGGCCCGCGAGGCCACGGAACTGCTGCTGGCCGCAGGCCGGCGCCGCATCGCGTTCCTCGCCTCCGTGCGCACCGAGATCGCCGAGTCGACCCATCTGCGCCTGCTCGGCTACCAGGAGGCGCTGATCGCTGCCGGCATCCCGCTCGACCCCTCCCTGGTGATCGAGAGCGACGGGTTCGGGATCGACGACGGCGTGCGCGCCCTGACCGCCGCCCTCGACCGTGGCCTCGCCCCCGAGGCCGTGCTGTGCCGCGACGACCTCTTCGGCCTCGCTGCGATGCGCGCACTGAGCGCCGCCGGTCTGCGCGTGCCCGACGACGTCTCGGTGCTCGGCTGGGACGACACCTCGCTCGCCCGCTACGCCACACCCGCCCTCTCGTCCGTGTCGCCGGACAAGAGGGCGATCGCCTCGTCGGCGCTCGACCTGCTCGAGGACCGCATGAACGGCTACGACGGCATCGGGCGCCACCTGATCGCCCCGTACGCGATCGCCGACCGCGGCACCGTCGCCCCGCTCGCCCGCTGAGGCCTCGCGGGCGATGCGGACGACCCGTCTTCGGATTGCATCTTTCTAGCGCTGCAAGTTTTGGATATGCTTCCTGCCATGCCACAGGAAAGCCTCTCGTCGGCCAGTAGCCAGAACGGCCGGTACCCCCGCCCGCAGCTCCTCCGCGCCGCCTGGGCCGATCTCTCCGGACCCTGGCGGTTCGCCGTCGACCCCGACGACCGCGGCCTCGTGGACGGATGGGCCGACGATCCGTCGGCGATCGCCGGTGAGATCATCGTGCCGTTCCCGCCGGAGTCCCCCGCGTCGGGAATCGGCGACACCGGGTACCAGCGCGTGCTCTGGTACCGCCGCACCGTGACCGCGGCCGAGGTCGCCGAGGCCGGTCACGGCGTCGACCGCACGCTGCTGCTGCACTTCGGCGCCGTCGACTACCGCGCCGACGTCTGGGTCGACGGCGCGCACATCGGCAGCCACGAGGGCGGACACACCCCGTTCACCGTGGTGGTCCCCGAGAGCGCGGCCGACGGCTTCGACCTCGTCGTGCGGGCGGAGGATGACCCGCTCGACCTCGCGCAGCCCCGGGGCAAACAGGACTGGGAGGAGCGGCGTCACGTCGTCTGGTACGACCGCACCAGCGGGATCTGGCAGCCGGTGTGGCTGGAGTCCGTGCCCGTCCAGCACGTGCGCTCCCTCGCCTGGCGGACCGATCCGGATGCCGCGACCGTGCAGCTCTCGGTCGAGCTCGACGTCCGCCCGGCCCCCGGCACCCGGCTCTCGGTGCGCATCGCGCGCGGAGAGGAGACGGCCGCCGCCCAGGTGACGGAGCTCACCGAGGCCAGGCAGACGCTCACGCTCTCGATCCCTGCTCTGCGCAACGGCCAGGGCCGTGACGCCTGGCTGTGGACACCCGATCACCCGCTGCTGCTCGACGCGGTGGTCGAACTGCTGCCGCCGCACGGCGGGGCCGACCGGATCGGTTCGTATCTCGGCATCCGCTCGGTGGGGACCGACGGCGGCCGGGTGCTCCTCAACGACCGGCCGACCCCCGTGCGCGCGGTGCTCTCCCAGGGGTACTGGCCGCAGTCGCACCTCGCCGCCCCCGACGCGGACGCGTTGCGCGCCGAGGCGCAGCTCATCAAGGATCTCGGGTTCACGTCCGTGCGCGTGCACCAGAAGATCGAGGATCCGCGATTCCTCTACTGGACGGACCGCCTGGGACTGCTCGTGTGGGCCGAGATGCCGAGCGTCTACGAGTTCTCCGAGGTCGCGATCGAGCGTCTGGTGCGCGAGTGGACGGCCGTGGTGCGGCGGGACTGCTCGCACCCCAGCGTCGTCGTGTGGGTGCCGCTCAACGAGAGCTGGGGCGTCGACCGGATCGCCCAGGCACCGCGGGAGCGCGAGCTCGCCCGCACGCTCTACCACCTGACGGCGGCGCTCGACGGCACGCGGCTCGTCGTCTCGAACGACGGCTGGGAGCACACTCGCTCCGACCTGTTCACCGTGCACGACTACGAGAACGACGCCGCCGTGCTGCGGGCGCGCTACGGCACGGCGGACGCCCTACGGGAGACCGTCGACGGCATCGCCCCGAACGGACGGCGGATGCTCATCGGATCGCCGGAGGAGTCGGCCGAGACCGCCGCGCGGCCGGTGCTGCTCAGCGAGTTCGGCGGCGTGAGCGTCGACCGGGCCGCGGACGGCACCTGGGGCTACCGGATGGTGGGTTCGGTCGAGGCGCTGGAGACGCACCTGACCGCGCTGTTCGCCGCGGTCGGGGACTGCGCCCCGCTCGCGGGATGGTGCTACACGCAGTTGACCGACACCGGGCAGGAGACCAACGGGCTCACCGACGAGAACAGGGTGCCCAAGCTCCCGCTCGACCGGCTGCGGCGCCTGATCGTCGGCGGCGACGCGCTCCCCGCGGCATCCCCCGTCTTCCACTCCTGACTCCACCCGCTGCCCACCTGCCGCCCGACCGCCCTCCCCGACCGCCTCCCCGACCGCGTACCCGCCCGACCGCCTCTCCGCCCATCCGAATTTCGGACGAATGCACGTTTCTCGGAGGATTCGCCGCGGATTGTCCGAGAAAGGGCAGATCGTCCGAGTTCCGGATGCGGCGAGCCGACCGGACGGATGCGGGTCAGACCCGCACGGCGGGCGGAGGCGGCGAGGCGAGGCTCCGGCGGGGGACGCCGTGGGCCTCGCGGTGCAGGCGCTCCATGCGCAGGTCGAGCTCGGCGGCGGCATCCGCGGCATCCGTCAGGCTGTCGACGAGGTGCGCCGGCACCTGGTTGGCGAACTTGTAGTAGATCTTGTGCTCGAGGCTGGCCCAGAAGTCCATGGCGATCGTGCGGAACTGCACCTCCACCGGCACAGACAGCGCGCCGGTGGAGAGGAACACCGGAACCTCGATGATCGCGTGCAGGCTCTTGTAGCCGTTGGGCTTGGGGTCCTTGATGTAGTCCTTCACGATGCGCACGGTGATGTCGTCCTGCGCCGTGAGGAGGTCGAACAGCCGATACACGTCGGCGATGAAACTGCACGTGACCCGCACGCCGGCGATGTCGGTGATCTCCTCGCGGATGCGGTCGAAATCGGGCTCCTCGATGCCCTTGCGCGCGATCTTCTCGACGATGCTGTCCGGCGACTTGACGCGGCTCTTCACGTGCTCGATCGGGTTGTACGCGTGGTCGTGCGTGAACTCGTCACGGAGGATCGAGATCTTCGTCTCGACCTCGCGCATGCCGAACTCGTACTCGCGGAGGAACCGCTGGAACCGATCGCGCAGCTCCTTCGCCTCGGTGATCGCGCTCTCGTCGACGGAAACCGTGCTCATGGGCCCGAGGTTACGCAGCCGTGATCGGAAACCCCTGTGCGTTTCCGATGACGCGGGTCAGCGCACGGCCTCGGCGACGGCATCCGCCCTGGCGTCCTCCAGCTGCTGGCCGGACAGGATGCCGGGCAGGCCGCGCCCGAGCCGCGTCGTGAACAGCATGATGCAGGCGACGAGAACGAGAAGGGATGACAGGGCGACCAACGGGCCGCCGAGAAGAGGGAGCGCGTTGATGCCGCCGATCCCGCCCACCCAGCGCAGCAGTCGCGCGACGGGAGCGGGCAGCGACGACCCCGTGTAGCGGAGCTGCACCGCGTGATCGCCCACGGAGCGGCCGGTGACGAGCACCAGGAGCAGCCAGCCGCCCGACGCGATGGCCGTGCCGATGAAACCGGAGGCCGAACCGTCGCGGACGGCGGCCTCGTCGCCCACCACGTACCGCAACCACAGCTGCGCGGCCACGCTCACCGTCACCGCCACGAACCCGTAGGCGAGCGCATCGCACAGCATCGCGATCGCCCGGCGGCCCCGCGTCACGGGCCTCGGGGCCCCGGCATCCGCCGCCGCCGTCATGCCGCGCATCGAGCGCGGCACGACCAGCGCGAAGACCGAGCCGATCACGGCCCCCGCCGTGTTCGTCATCAGGTCGCCGACGTCGAAGAACCGGTAGGCGCAGGGGTACAGCCCCCAGACGCCGGTGAGCTGCGTCGTCTCGATGAAGAGCGAGAGCCCCAGCCCCACGAGCAGAGCGGTCGGGAGCCCCCTGCCGCCGAGCACCCGGAGGAAGACGCCGAGGGGCACGAACAGCAGCACGTTGAACGCGAGCTGGAGGAACGACGGATGCCGCAGCGGGTTCCCCGGTCCGGAGAACGCCTTCTGCACCTCCCGCACGATCTCCATCGGATCGGTGATCATGCCGACGCAGCGGATGGCGTCGGGGTCGGGCATCGGCAGGAGCGTGTACGTCCAGATCGCGAGGAAGTAGATGAGGAAGCCGAACCAGAGCACGGTGCGCACGAAGCTCAGTCGGCCTCGACGCCGATAGCTGATCGCGACGAAGGGAACGAACAGCAGGATGCTGAGCAGTACCCCCAGTCCGATCGCGATGACCCCGTTTGCGACCTGATCCCCCATGACATGCCAGTCTAGGCGGGCGCCGCTGAAGGGCTTCGGGACCGCTGTCGGCGGCTGCATGCCACGGCATCCGTCGTCCTCGCGCGGCAGTACCGGTGCCACCCCTTCCGCCACCCGTAAGGATTCCGTTAGTGTGGCTCGACGCGCCGTAGGGATTCCGTGAGGATGTCGTGAGGGGGCAGGCTATGGGCGTAAAGTCGCCGGACGTGTCAGACGAATCCGGGGAGGGCCCCGACGGGCCGCAGATCGCCAAGCGCATCCTGATCGGAGACCCGCTCACGAGCGAGCAGGCCGATCATCAGCTGCTCCCCAAGCGTATGGCGCTGCCGATCTTCGCCTCCGACGCGCTGAGCTCGGTGGCCTACGGGCCGCAGGAGATGCTGCTGACACTCGCGCTGGGCGGGCTGGCCTTCCTCACCTTCGCCCCGTGGGTCGCTGCGGCCGTGGTCGTGCTCCTGATCGTGGTGGTGCTGAGCTATCGCCAGCTCATCAAGGCGTACCCCTCGGGCGGCGGCGACTACGAGGTCGCCTCGAAGAACCTCGGCGAGATCCCCGGGGTGATCGTGGCGGCGGCGCTCCTGGTCGACTACATCCTCACCGTGTCGGTGTCGATCGCCTCCGGGGTCGACAACATCATCTCCGCCGTGCCCGAGCTCGACCCGCTGCGCGTCGAGCTCGCGGTCGGCTTCGTCGTGCTCATCGTCGTCGTGAACCTGCGCGGCGTGCGCGAGGCCTCCACGGTGTTCGCGATCCCGACCTATCTGTTCATCGGCTCGGTCGGCATCATGATCGTCACCGGGCTCATCCGCACCGCCCTCGGCGATGCACCGGTGGCCGACAGCGCCGCCTACCAGATCCAGGGCGAGCACCTCGCGGATGCCGCCATCATCCTGCTCATCCTCCGCGCTTTCTCGAGCGGATGCTCCGCCCTCACCGGCGTCGAGGCCGTGTCCAACGGGGTGCAGGCGTTCCGCGCTCCCAAGATCCGCAACGCGCAGACGACGCTGGTGATGATGGGCTCCATCGCCGCGCTGCTGTTCGCGGGTCTCACGGCCATGGGCCTCATCACCGGCGTGCACTACGCGGAGAACGCCTGCGACCTGATCGGCTTCGACTGCTCGAAGCCCCAGCCCAGCGTGATGGCCCAGATCGCCGCCGCGACCTTCGGCGGCGGCAGCATCCCGTTCTTCATCGTGCAGGCCGCGACGGCGTGCGTGCTGCTGCTCGCAGCCAACACCGCGTTCAACGGCTTCCCGCTGCTGGGCGCCGTGCTCGCCCGCGACGGCTACGCCCCCAAGTCGCTGAACACCCGCGGCGACCGCCTGGTGTTCTCCAACGGCATGATCGTGCTCGGCATCGCCGCGATCATCGTGCTCGTGGTCTTCCAGGCGAAGCTGACCACCCTCATCCAGCTGTACATCATCGGCGTCTTCGTGTCGTTCTCCCTCGGCCAGATCGGCATGGTGCGGCACTGGAAGCGACTGCTCCGTCGGACCGATGGCAGCGTCTCGGCATCCGATCGACAGGGCGCCAGGGTCGGCCTGGTCATCAACACCATCGGCGCGACGCTCACGGTCTTCGTGCTCGTCATCGTGACGATCACGAAGTTCACCCACGGCGCGTATTTGGTCTTCATCGCGATCCCGCTGCTGGCGTTCCTGATGATGGGGGTCAAGCGCTACTACCGCGACGTCGAGCACGAGATCGCGATCGACGACATCACGAAGTTCGGCGCCAAGGGGGACGTCGCGCTCGTGCTCGTCAGCAAGCTGCAGAAGCCCGTGGTGAAGGCCGTCGACTACGCGATCGCCGCCAAGCACGGCAAGACGATGGCGATCCACGTCGCCGTCTCCGCCGAGGAGGCCGCCGCGCTGCAGAAGGAGTGGGAAGACCACCTGATGCCGATCCCGCTGGTGATCGTCGAGTCGCCCTACCGGTCCTTCGCGCAGCCCATCGCCGGCTTCATCAAGAAGTACCGGGCCAAGCACGGGTCGTCCGTGGTCACGGTCTATCTTCCTCAGTACATCGTCGGCCACTGGTGGGAGACCTTCCTCCACAACCGCCGGTCCCGCCGCATCGCGAACCAGCTCATGCTCGTGCACGGCGTGTCGATCACCCTCGTCCCGTGGCTGCTCGACTCCTCCGAGCTGATCTACGGCCGCCGCTCCCGCCCGCTGCCCGGACAGGAGCGCGCCGGCCGACCGGTCGTCGTCGCCGGCCGCCGGGCGCACCGGCCCGAGGGTCCGCCGTCGGAGGACCCGACCGCCAAGAAGGGCGCGAACGAGGCCTGACGCCCCTGCACGCCGCCGCGATCAGCGGACCTCAGCCGGCGACGAGGGCGAGCACCAGGGCGGCTGCGACCACCGTGGGCACGGCGACGGCGACGCCCCAGAGCATGAGCCGTCCCCACGGGATGCGCACACCGAGGGAGACGACGCGGTGGTGCCACAGGAGTGTGGCCAGCGACGCCCACGGCGTGATCAGCGGACCCAGGTTCACGCCGATCAGCACGGCCATCAGCGCGACCGGTGTGAGCGCCGAGGGTTCCAGGATCAGGTAGGCGGGCAGGTTGTTCACGCCGTTCGCGGTGAGCGCGCCCGCTGCGGCGAGGCCGAGCAGCTGCCACGGCCCGTCCCCGTGCGAGGCGAGCACGTCGAGGAACGCGAGCAGACCCCGCGCGTGCGCCGTCTCGACGAGCACGAACAGCGCCACGGCGAGGGCGAGCGCGCGCCACGGCACGAGCGCGAGCCGCAGCACGTGCCGCCGGCGGATCGCGAAGAGCACGACGAGGATCACCGCCGCGACGGTCGCCGGCATCCACACCTCCGCGACGAGGGCGAGCAGCGGCAGCAGCAGCACGAGCACTCCGGTCGCGCCCCAGAACAGCACCGGATCGGAGGGGGCGCTGCGCGGCGGCGTGCGGTACGTGCCGAGCAGAGCACGGCGGTGAACGACGGTGAGGATCGCCACGGGGATCGCGATGCCCGCGAGCGCGGGCGCCCAACTGAGGGCGAGGAAGGATGCCGGATCGCCGCCCATGCGCTGCGCGGCGAGCAGGTTGGTGAGGTTCGACGCCGGGAGGGCGAGGGATGCCGTGTTCGCCAGCCAGACGGTGGCGAGGGCGAACGGCAGGGGGCTGACGCCGACGCCCTGCGCCAGGAGCACGACCACCGGTGTGACGATGACGGCGGTCGTGTCGAGCGAGAGGAACACGGTGCTGACCACGGCGAGCGCGACCACCGCCGCCCAGAGCAGGACCACACGGCCGCGGCCCCACCGGGCGAGGTGCTGCGAGAGCACGTCGAACACCGCGGCATCCCTGGCCAGCTCCGCCACGATCGTGATGGCGACGACGAAGCCCATCACCGGCGCGATGCGCAGCCCCAGAGCCTCGGCATCCGGCGCCGGGAGCAGCCCGCCGATCAGGCAGATCGCGGCGACGACGACGAGCACGAGGACGATCGCCGTCCCCGCGCCGATCCGCCGTGCCGGTGCGCCCACTCCGCGAGTGTAGAGCGTCGTGCGATCAGAAGCGGTCGTGCGTGGCGTCAGAACGTGCCGCCGGGGTAGACGCCCTCGGGAAGCGTGAAGCACGGAGACCACGAGTCGATGGAGATTGTTCCTGGGTCGCCCATGCCAATGAGATACGCTTCGGCCGTCTTCCGTGACGCGGCCGTCACGGCATAGTCATCGAGGATGTCCCTTCGATTTGTGACGGCGAAGACGCCGTCATTCCCAAGGATCTCTCCCAACTCCGACTCGAGGTCCTTCACTGTGGCCTCGACATCCGCGCCCGGCGCTAGCGTCACAAACGTGATCCCGGTCCACTGGTGTCGTGTTTCGTCGCAACTGAACAGCGTGCCTGTCTCGTGCTGATCCACATGCACTATCTGATCGCCGGGAATGAGAGCTACTATGTCGCGAATTTTCTCCTGGGTGCGGGCCTTCGCTTCTTGCCACGTCATCTGAAGGTCCTCCTCCTGCGGTGGAGACGACTGTGAGCACCCGGGCAGGATGAGGGCGATCACCAAAACGAGAATCGATACCTTCGCGAGGCTGGCATTCCCATGCCCAGTCAGAAGTCACCGCCGGGGTAGACACCCTCCGGGAGCGTGAAGCACGACGAACTGGAGGGGATCCGGATGCTGTCGGTATTGAACTCAGCAACGATGTAATTCTCCGATGCGTCAGGTACGACCAACTGAAGCTCGAATTGATCCAGGATGTTTCTTCGGGTGCTGATCTCGTATTCCGTTTCTTGCGCGTAATGATCTGCGAGGTCCTTCACGAGAGACTCGATGTCCGTGCCTGATATGACGGTCACGATGGTGGCGCCCTTCCAGCGATGCCGGTCAGGCCCGCAGGAGAGCAGGCCTCCCTTTTCCTGCTGGTCCTTACTCAGGACCACGTCGCGAGGAATCTGATCGGCGATGTCCATCTCTGTCGCCTGGGTTTGCGCCTTTGCTTCCTGCCAGGTCAGGCCTGTGTCCGTCATGCGATCTCCCTTCTGCGGAATACACCCAGCAAGCAAGAGGGACAGCACGGCAGCCGAAGATACGATGAGTAGAGTTCTCATCATTTTTGCTCCAACAGTCGCGCCATATCCTCAAGAGCCCGGTCGTTCGCAGCGTTTTCCGACGCGATGAGGTCGTGATCCTCTACGAGGACGGAGAAGTACTCGGGCGGGAAGTACACGTACGACTCCCGTCGATCGTTCCGGCCTCGGCTCGATCGAGGACGTCGTCGTCGGGACCGCGGTAGTAGTCGCCGTCAGAACTTACCTCCGGGGTAGACGCCCTCGGGAAGGGTGAAACAGACGGACCATGACTCGATGGAGATGACCTTGTCATCGTCAGCGCCGAAAAGATATGCCTCAGCAGACGCTCGCGCCTGAGCTTCGACGGTGTAGTCGTCGAACATGTCGCGATAGCTGGTCACTGTGAAGTCAGTGCTAGTGCGGAGCACCTCGCCGAGGCGGCCCTGCATGTCTTTCACGATCCCCTCAACGTCAGAGCCAGGCGCCAGTGTCACATAGGTGATTCCTGTCCATTGGTGGCGCGTCTCGTCACAGCTAAAAAGCGAGCCCGACTCATGTTGATCGATGTTCGCGACCCGATCTTGATGGATGAGTCGTGCAATCGCCATCTCCGTCTCCTGCGCATCGGCCTTTGCTTGCTCCCAGATCACACCGCGCCCCTCCTGCTGAACTGGTGGCGATCCCGCGCATCCTGCTAGTGCGCACATGACCGCAAGGATCGACGCCGGCAGCATCGCCCATATTCGACTCATTGCTTCAACAGCTTCCGCATCGCACGGAGCGCCGCCTCGTTCTCAGGGTCTTTCGACGCGATGAGATCGTGGTTGTCCACGAGCACGGAGAAATACTCGGGTCGGAGATACATGTGCGGGCTCCCGTCGATCGTCGCGGCCTCCGCCCGATCGAGGACGTCGTCGTCGGGACCGCGGTAGTAGTCGCCGTGCTCGAACGCGGGGTTCGAGCGGGGATTGTTGCCGTTCCACACGAGTCCCGTCTCCTGCGCGACCTGCAACGCGTCCTCGTACGAGAGATCGGCATACGTCGTCTCGGGATCAGGCACCCACTCGGGCAGCATCCCCGCCCCCGCCAGCGAGATCACCTTGTCGTAGTCGGCTCCGGCCACCTCGGAGCTCGTCACATTGGCGAGACCCCAACTGTGACCGAAGGCATCCTGTTCGGTACCGCCGAAGAGGGGATCGGTGCGCATGCCGACCTCGAAACGGGCCAGCTGAGCTCCGGCCTCCCTGGCCCGACCGTGATCGTTCGCCTCCTGTATGCGGGGCAGGTAGATGCCGCCCACATCGGGATTCTCGCCGGGGAACAGCCCGTCCTTGTACACGAAGGCGACAGTGCCCGGAACCTTACCCGTCATGGACACGGCGACCTGCTGCACCTTCCCGCCGTAGAAGTCGCCGAGATTGGTGAAGGTGCCCGGCACGTATGTGATCACCCGCTCCGGTGGCGGGGCGAGGTCGCCGATGATCTCGACGATGCGGGAGAGGCCGCGGTCGTAGAGGTACAGCTTCACCGTGCCGTCCTGCACGAGCCGCAGGTACGCGATCTCGTCCTCGACGAAGGCCCGCCGCGCCTCCGAGACGAACTCGCTGTCGAGTTCGGCCTCCGCCTGCCTGATCCACTCCGCGGCGCCTGCCTGGTTCGCCCGCACCCGCACCGCGGCGGGCAGGCCGTCGATCCTTCCCAGGATCGACGGGTACGCACCCAGCAGCTCCTCGTGGAGCTCGGGATGCGCGAGCCACAGCGCCAGCGCCTCTGCCGCCGTGTCCGCGGACAGAAGGTCGTCGATCAGGGCCGCCGACTCTGCCGTGGTCGGCGGCGCGGACGCGTCGAAGACCAGCGCCCGCACCGCCGTGTCATAGGCGTGGTCCCACTCCCCGTAGTGGAACTCGTACCGCCGCCAGAGGTCGTCGAGGTCCTCCTCCGCGCGCATGCGCGCCCGGATCGCCTCCGCCGCGGCATCCTCGGCCTCATGCAATGCCGTCCTGTCGTCACCGCGCGACGCGGCCAGCGCACCACGGCCAGCCTCATCGGCTGCGGCATCCAGATCCGCCCACACCGCGTGGGCGTTCTCGATCTCCTCGACCAGCGCGTTCGCCTTCGCCGCGTGCTCATCGTGGGCCTGCGCGTACGCACTCAGCACGCGCGACAGCTGCTGCGCGAGAGCGACATCCGGACCGATCGTCGCGAGGGCGCCCGTCGCGTCCGTCCGCACAGCGGCGATCGCCTTGCCGACGCCCGACAACCCCGTCGCCCTCGCCAGTGCGCCGCGCAACTCCCCCAGATGCACCGCCACGATGTCGAACTGGTCCACCCACAGCGACATCTCGCCGACGTCCCCCGTGATCCGTTCGAGCGGATACCCCCGTGCCGGCGACGCCAGGGTCACGGTGCACCTTCTCCGGACAGCTCGGCATCGAGTCGCGCATAGCTCGACGCGATCTCCGACACCGAGGCCGCGAGCGCGGATGCCGATTCCCCCTGCGCCGCCGTCGCGTCGTGCAGCGTGTCGAGCCGACGGTTCATCTCGGACTTCAACTCATGTCTGCCCGCAGGTGCGTCGACCCCGGTGTCGTCGCCGAGGAGGTTGACGACGTCGGGTTGCAGGTTGATCGCAGCGTTCGTGAAAGCCGCCGCCGACTCCTGCAGATCGTCGTAGAACACAGCCACATCGGTCACGAGCCCCCCTGACACGATTCGTCTCACATGGGCGCGTATACGCCTCATATGTAGACATCAGGCTAGGCGAGGGATGCCGTCGAGAAGCACGGCGAGCGCAAAGAGTTCCGGAATACAGGCAAGCCAGCTGCAGAGCACGCGGCTTCAGGGGCGGTCTCCCGCGCGGTCGGGCGTTCAGCCGTCGAGGCTCGCGATCACCTCGGCGGGGTCGAGCGCCAGCCACGGCGACGAGTCGGGGTCGGTCTCGGCGGCCTGCGGGCTGTCGCCGCGGGTCCACCACCTCGCCTCATACGGCAGACCGTCGAACAGCACGCGATCACCGCGCTGGTAGACGGTGTCGCCGCCCCAGTCCTGGTAGGTACCGGCGGGAACCACCGGCACCGGCACCGGCGTCTCCCCCGGCAGCACGGGACCGATGAGCCGCCACGGCGTCTCGTAGTCCTGCAGCACGGGGTTGTCCGGCAGGTCGCCCGCGGTCCACCACTTCGCCTCGTAGACGTTGCCGTGCCAGACCACACGGGTGCCGGAACGGTACGACGCCTCCTCCGACCAGATCGGGTACGGGCTCGTCTCCGGGTCGTCGGTCACGACGGGCACCGGCTCCGGAGTCGTCTCCACGCCGGCGGCCGCGAGCGGACTCCCGTCGAGGTCCGCGCCCAACACCGCGGCGAAGCGCCGGTCACCCTGGTCGACTCCGCTGCAGGAGTCGGAGACGAGGCGGACGTCGACGACGTTCGGGCCGCAGGTCACGTCGCGGTTGAGCGACCACATCGACGCGCGTCCGATCCCGTGCTCGCGCACGAAGGCGTTCACGGTCTCCGCGTCGTCGAGCCCGAACACCTCGGCGCTCACGTCGTTCTGTCCGATCATCGGCGTCACGCCGAGCTTGTTCCACAGCGTCGCATCGGTGAGCCCGATGCCCTGCGCACCGTAGATCACGCCGAGCTGACGCTGCACCGATGTGAGGGCGGAGACGGATGCCGCGCCCATCGTCGTGCCGTCATCGAGCCCGGCGCCGAAGTTCATGGTCATCACGTTGACCCCGGCGAGGTCGACGCCGGCGTCGAGCATCGACGAGACGGCATCCGCCCCCTCGTCGGTCAGCCCCGACACGGCGACCGGCAGCGTCATCCAGACGGCGATCGGCCTCCCAGCCGCCGCGCGCTCGCTCTGCAGCGCCGCGATCGCCTGGGCGCGCCGCTCCGACGCCGCGGTGCTGCGCAGCCCGGCGCCCTCGACGTCGAGGTCGATGGCATCCACCCGGTACCGCTCGACGACCGACCGGTAGGCGTCGAGGAGGCGGACGGGATCGGTGCAGGCGGTCGCCAGTTCGTCGTTGGCCTCACCGCCGAAGGAGATCACCGCCGCGCCGCCCTGCTGCTCGAGGCGGGCGAGGCGCCGATCGAGGTCGAGCGCCTCCGCCGCCTCGGCCAGTCCGTATGCCCCTCCCCACGACGGCGTGCACGACTCGTCGGGATCCGCCACGACGAACGACAGCACCACGTTGCCGCCCTGCGGGGTCGCCGGCTTCTCGAATGCGTACTGCGGCGTCGCGGTGACGTCGACGTAGCCGGCGAACCAGGGCTTCGCGACCACCGTCTGCTTGTTGGCGAACCACTCCCACCCCTGGAAGCCCGCGAACACGAGCCCGCCGACGAGGACGACGAGCAGCGAGAGCCGCCAGGGCGACACGTGTCGGCCGGGGAAGCGCTTCGACATGATCTGCTCTCCCGTGCGTGACCGGATCGAGGCCTCGTGCGGGGCAGCGAAGGCGAGGGGTTCGTCCCGATATTCTACGGGGGACGGTTCGACACTACCGGCCGCCACGAGAGGACCTGTCGTGACCGAAGTGCTCGAGCAGCCGCGCTCCCGCCGCCGCCAGTGGGGAGCCGAGCGACGCTCGGAGCCGATGTCGATCGTGCATCCGCGACCCGGTGTCTCGAAGATCGCCTGGGGCCGCATCGGCATCGTCGCGACCGTGCTGTTCTGGATCGTCTACGTCGTGACGACCATCATCCGCGAGTTCATCGAGAAGCCCGGCGGCTTCCGCTTCACGATGGAGGCGATCGGCTACCTCGTCGTCGTCACCTTCCTCACCTTCTCGGCGCTCATGTACCTGATCGCACGACAGGGAGCGCTCTACCGATTCCGCGACCACAAGCGGGTGCCCAGAGCCGAGCTCGACCGGCACTTCCGCGACCACGCCGGCGGCATCACCGTGCTCGTCCCGTCGTACGCGGAGGAGCCGGCGGTGGTGCGCGGCACGCTCTGGTCGGCGGCCCTGCAGGAGTTCGCCGACCTGCGGATCGTGCTGCTCGTCGACGACCGCCCTGACCCGGAGGACGAGGTCGACCGCGCACGGCTCGACGCCACCCTCGCCCTGCCCGCCGACATCGAGGCGGCACTGGAGGCACCCCGGAGGCGGTTCACGGAGAGCCGGGTCGCATTCGAGGGCGAGGCCGCGGATGCCGCGGACTTCGACAGCCTCGCCCCCGCCCTGCTGGAGCGCCTCGCCGACGACTACGAGCACGCGGCCTCCTGGCTCGAGGACATGGCCGAGACCGAGCCGATGACCGACCACGTCGACGAGTTCTTCATCGACCAAGTGCTCATGGGACTGGCATCCGAGCTGCGCCTGAGCCTGCTCGCGCTCCGCGCCGCGATCGACCAGGGGGAGCACCCGGAGCGGGAGCGGATGCTCGAGCTGCACCTGCGACTGGAGCGGATCTTCACCGTGCGCGCGAGCGTCTTCCAGCGCAAGCGCTATGCCTCGCTGTCGCACGAGGCGAACAAGGCGATGAACCTGAACTCGTACATCGGGCTGATGGGCACGGCGTGGAAGACCGAGGAGACGGTGGCGGGCACCCTGCTGCGCCGCGCCGAGTCGCGTGCGGAGGCCGACCTCGTCATCCCGGACAGCCCGTACCTGCTCACCCTCGACGCCGACTCGCTGCTGCTGCGCGACTATTGCCTGCGGCTGGTGTACTTCCTGGAGGAGCCGGGCAACGAGCGCGTCGCCGTGACCCAGACTCCGTACTCCTCGTTCCGCGGAGCGCCCACCCGCATCGAACGCGTCGCCGGGGCGACCACCGATCTGCAGCACATCCTGCACCAGGGGATGAGCTACTTCGGCGCCACGTTCTGGGTGGGCGCCAACGCGGTGATCCGCAAGCCCGCCCTGGAAGACATCGTGCAGCTGGAGACGGTCGGCGGGTTCGAGATCGCGACCTACATCCAGGACCGCACCGTCATCGAGGACACGGAGTCGAGCATCGACATCGGCACGCACGGATGGACCCTCGTCAACTACCCCGAGCGACTCAGCTACTCGGCGACCCCGCCGGACTTCGGCTCGCTCGTCGTGCAGCGCCGGCGGTGGGCCAACGGCGGACTGCTGATCCTGCCCAAGCTGCGCGACCAGCTGCGCGAACGCCGTTTCCGCCGCGAGCGGGTCGCGTTGCGCGAGGTCTGGCTGCGCGTGAACTACATGGCGTCGATCGCCTGGGCGAGCTTCGGGCTGCTGTTCCTGCTCGCCTATCCCTACGACAGCCGACTGCTCTCCCCCGTGGTGTTCCTCGCGGCGCTGCCGTACTTCCTCGCGATGGGCAGCGACCTGCGCTACTGCGGTCACCGGTTCAGCGACATCTTCCGCATCTACGGCTTCAACCTCATCCTGCTTCCGGTGAACCTCGCCGGGGTGCTCAAGTCCATCCAGCAGGCCTTCACGGGAGAGAAGATCCCGTTCGTGCGCACCCCGAAGGTGCGCGACCGCACCGCAGCGCCCGGGCTCTACGTGGTGGTGCCGTACCTCATCGTCGCGTTCTCGCTGTGGACGCTGTGGCGCGACGTCACTGCGCACAACTGGGGCAACGCCGCGTTCGCCGCGTTCAACGCGGTGCTCGCCGCCTACGCGATCTGGGCGTACATCGGCGTGCGCGACTCGCTCGTCGACATGTGGCTCGGCCTGCTCAACTGGCTTTACGTGCCGGACCGGAAGCCCAAGGCCTCGACAGCCGCGGCGCCGGCGACCCCCGCACCGGTGGACTGGGCCGGCATCCTGTACCACGGCGACCGCCGCCTGAACCGCGACCTCCGCGGCGGCAACGACCGCCGGAGGCGCGTCGGGACACGGCGGCCCTGACCGGCACGCCGCTGCGGCCTCTCACCGGTTCGGGTCACGCCCGGGATCAGGCGGGTGAGGATGACAGCACGTCGTCGAGGATGCCGGCGGCCTCGACGAACCGCGACGGATCGGCGTTCGCGTAGTTGAGCCGCACATAGGGACCGGAGGGCTCGGCGGGGAACCACTCCCGACCGGGGGAGATGACGAGGCCGCGCAGTTCGCAGTCGCGCACGACGGTGTCGGCCTCGGTGCCGTCGGGGAGCCGCACCCAGACGTTCAGCCCGCCGGACGGCACGATCTCCACGGTCGCCCGGGGGGCGTGCGCGGCGAGGCTCGCGAGCAGCACGTCGCGCCGCGACCGCAGCTGCTCGCGGAAGCCGCGCAGGTGCGTGCGCCACCCCGGCTGGGTCACCACGTCGAGCGCGGCCGTCTGCAGCAGGCCGCTCACGTACATCGACTCGGCTGCGCGATCGGCGAGGATGCGCTCGCGCGCCGGCCCCCGGGCGATCACGGCGGCGACGCGCAACGCGGGCGAGACGCTCTTGGTGAGCGAGCGCAGGTAGATCGCATGCCCGTCGTCATCGAGCGCCGACACCGGGCTCGGCTCGGCGTCGATGCCCAGGTCGTGCGCCCAGTCGTCCTCCACGAGGAAGGCGCCGTGTCGTCGCACGGCGTCGAGCACAGCGACGGCGACCTCGCGCGACCAGCTGGCGCCCGTCGGGTTCGCGAAGGTCGGCTGCGCGTAGAACGCTCTGGCCCCGGTGCGCGCCAACGCCCGCTCGACCTCGTCGGGGTCGGGCCCCTGGGGTCCGGTCGGCACGGGGACGAGCTGCACCCCGGCCTGTTCGGCCGCGAGCATCGCGCCCCAGTAGGTCGGCGACTCGACCAGCAGCGGCCGACCGGGCCCGACGAGGGAGCGGAAGATCGAGCTCAACCCGCTCTGGCTGCCGGCGATGACGAGGGCGTCGCGCGCGGAAGCGGGCGTCACGCCCGACGGCGCGACGGCGGCGAGCTCGCTCGCGAACCACGCCTGAAGCTCGGGGATGCCGGCGGCGGGCGTCCTCGTCACGGCGGTGTCGGTGCGGGCCGACCTCGAGATCGCCTGACGCACCAGCCTCTCGGGGAGCAGCTCCACGGAGGGATACCCCGAGTGCATGCCGATCGCGTCGGGGGTGACCGTCCGCTGCGTCGACGAGAGGGCGCCGATGCGCGACTGCGGCGCTCCGAGCGCGGCCGTCTGCCACCCGTAGTCCACAGGGCGCGCCGCAGGCACGGCGCGCACGAAGGTGCCGACACCGGGTCGCGACTCGACCAGTCCGAGCGCGGCGAGCCGGCGCATGGCCTTCTGCACGGTCACCGGGCTGGCCGCGTGCCGTGCGGTCAGCTCCCTGTTGGACGGCACACGGGCACCGGCGGGAGCCGCGGCGATCCACGCGCGCAGGTCCTCGACGATGCGATCGGTGCTATCGTTGCTCATGAAAGAACAGAGTAGCGTTATCCTCCCTCGCGCGACAGTGCTATCGTCGCGAGCCGGGCTCTGGTGGGGGTTCGTCGGCATCCTCGCGTTCTCATTCACGGTGCCGTTCACACGGGTCGCCGTCGGCGGGCTCTCCCCCCTGTTCATCGGCGCCGGGCGCGCGGTGGTCGCCGCGGCCCTCGCCGCGATCGCCCTCGCGGCGACGCGGCAGCGTCTGCCGTCGCGCACGCAGTGGCTGCGGCTCGCCGTTGTCGCGGGCGGTGTCGTCGCCGGATTCCCGCTGCTCACCTCCTTCGCGCTCACCAGTGCGCCCGCCGGACACAGCGCCGTCGTGATCGGGCTCCTCCCCGCGGCCACCGCCGTCGCCGTGGTCCTGCGCACGCGCGAGCGCCCGTCACGCTCCTTCTGGGTGTTCGCGACGCTCGGAGCCGTCGCCGCCGTGGGCTTCGCCGCTCTGCAGAACGGCGGCCTCGGCGCCCTCGGCTGGCCCGATCTGCTGCTCTTCGGGGCCGTGCTCGCCGCGGCGATCGGATACGCGGAGGGCGGGCTCCTCTCGCGCGAGCTCGGATCCTGGCAGACCATCTCCTGGGCGCTCGTGTGCGCCGCCCCGCTGATGATCGCCCTCACCGCGGCATCCGTGGTGTCGCAGCCTCCGTCGGCGACGCCCGTGGAGTGGCTCGCCTTCGCCTACCTCGGCGTCGTCAGCATGTTCCTCGGGTTCTTCGCCTGGTACCGCGGCCTCGCGATCGGCCCGATGGCGCAGGTGAGCCAGGTGCAGCTCGCCCAGCCCGTGATCACGATCCTGTGGGCGTGGCTGCTGCTGCACGAGCCGATCGGCTGGCCCACCGTTCTCGGCGGTCTGGCCGTCGTCGCCTGCGCCGCGCTCGCGGTGCGCACCCGCATGAGATCCACCGCGGCATCCGCCGTCCCGTCCGCTGCATCCGCCGAGGAGTCCTGATGCGCCACACGCCCCGCTACCTGATGACCGACCCCGACGAGGTCAGACGCCTCATCCGCGCTCATCCGTGGGCGACGTTCGTGTCGCACACGACCACCGGACTCGTCGCCTCGCACTACCCTGCGCTTCTCGTGGAGGACGAGCACGACATCGTCATCGCGAGCCACTTCGGCCGGCCGGACGAGCAGCTGCACGAGCTCGGTCGGCACGAGGTGCTCGTGATCGTGCAGGGACCGCACGACTACGTGTCGCCGTCGCTCTATGCGCCGGGCGAGGTCGTGCCCACGTGGAACCACGTCACCGCGCACCTCTACGGCATCCCCGAGATCCTCGACGAGGAGGAGAACTACGCGATGCTCTCGCGCCTCACCGACCACTTCGAGCAGCACCGCCCGCACGGACGCAGCCTGCGCGACGACGAGGCGGGCACGCGCCTGCAGGCGAAGGGCACGGTCGGGCTGCGCATGCGGGTGGACCGCTTCGACGCCAGGGCGAAGCTGAGCCAGAACAAGTCGCCGGATGTGCGCGAGCGCATCGCCCGCAGCTTCACGGACTCCAACCCCGCCCTCGCCGAGGAGATGCGCCGGATGCAGTGACCGACAACAGGCGCCCGCTGAATCCCCGGCGCGGGATTCAGTGGGCGCGTGTGGAGGGAATGCGCGGCGAAATCCCGCAGGAGGTGCCAAGCGAGCAGAGGGAGAACGCGCAGGGCGGATGCCGTGAGCATCGCGCATGGGTCGCCGGGCGGAGCCGTAGGGGAACCGTGAGGATTCTCGTCGCGACCGGTATGCCGGAGTTTGATCGACTCCGTGCTCGACATCATCTACATCGCGCTGACGCTCGCCGTCTTCGCCCTGGTCGCCCTGGCGGCATCCGGGGTGGAGCGGATGGGGCCTCGCGCCAAGCCCGCCGTCCGCCCCGACCTCGCCGGGGAGGAGAAGCCGTGATCGTCTTCCAGATCGCCGCGGCGGTCCTCGCCGTCGCCGCCGTCGTCTACCTGTTGGTCGCCCTCATCGCCCCGGAGAAGTTCTGATGGGCGGCGAGATCTGGTTCGGCGTGCTGCAGGGCGTCGCCGTCGTCGTCGCCCTCGTGCTGATGTACCGTCCGCTCGGCGACTACCTCGCCCACGTCTACAGCACCCCGAAGGACCTCAGGGTCGAGCGGGGCCTCTACCGGCTGATCGGGGTCGACCCCGCATCCGAGCAGACCTGGCGGTCGTACGCCCGCGGCGTGCTCGTGTTCTCGGCCGCGGGCCTCCTCCTCGTCTACGGGCTGCAGCGGCTGCAGGCGTTCCTGCCCCAGTCCCTCGGACTCCCCGCCGTGCCCGAGGGACTGGCCTTCAACACGGCCGCGTCGTTCGTCGCCAACACCAACTGGCAGTCGTACTCGCCCGAGCAGACCGTGGGGTACACGGTGCAGTTGGCGGGTCTGACCGTGCAGAACTTCGTCTCGGCCGCCGTCGGCCTCGCCGTCGCCGTGGCACTGGTCCGCGGCTTCGCCCGCCGTGGCTCCACCACGATCGGCAACTTCTGGGTCGACCTCGTGCGCGGGCTCGGCCGCGTGCTCCTGCCGATCGCCCTGATCGGCGCCGTGGCCCTGATCCCCGGCGGCGTCATCCAGAACTTCGCCGGCTTCACCGACGTCACCACCGTGTCTGGGGCGGCGCAGACGATCCCCGGGGGTCCCGTCGCCTCGCAGGAGGCCATCAAGCTCCTCGGCACCAACGGCGGCGGCTTCTTCAACGCCAACTCCGCCCACCCCTTCGAGAACCCGACCGGGTGGACCAACCTCCTCGAGATCCTGCTCATCCTCGCGATCCCGTTCTCCCTGCCGCGCGCCTTCGGCCGCATGATCGGAGACGACCGCCAGGGCTACGCGATCGCGGCGGTGATGGGCACGATCTTCCTCGTCTCCACCTTCGCCCTCTCCGCGCTCGAACTGGCCGGCCTCGGGGCAGCCCCCGAGCTCGCGGGAGCGGCGATGGAGGGCAAGGAGGTGCGCTTCGGCATCCTCGGCTCCGCGCTGTTCGGCAGCGCGTCGACCCTCACGTCCACCGGCGCGGTCAACTCCATGCACGACTCCTACACGGCGCTCGGCGGCATGATGCCGATGCTCAACATGATGCTCGGCGAGGTCGCCCCCGGCGGCGTCGGATCGGGCCTGTACGGGATGCTCGTGCTCGCGATCATCGCCGTGTTCGTCGGCGGGCTGCTCGTCGGCCGCACGCCGGAGTACCTCGGCAAGCGCATCGGGCCCAAGGAGATCACGCTCGCGAGCCTGTACATCCTCGTGGTGCCGGCGCTCGTGCTGGGCGGAACGGCCCTGAGCTTCGCGATCCCCGGCATCCGCGAGGACGTCGAGTCGACCAGCATCCTCAACCCCGGCGTACACGGCATGAGCGAGGTGCTCTACGCGTTCACCTCGGCCGCCAACAACAACGGCTCGGCGTTCGCCGGCCTCACCGCCAACACGCCCTGGTTCAACACGGCGCTGGGCGTGACGATGCTGCTCGGCCGCTTCCTGCCGATCGTGTTCGTGCTCGCCCTGGCCGGCTCGTTCGCCGCGCAGGAGCGGATCCCCGCGACATCGGGAACGCTCCCCACCCACCGGCCGCAGTTCATCGGCCTCCTCCTCGCGGTGACGGTCGTCGTCACGGCCCTCACCTATTTCCCGGTGCTCACCCTGGGCCCGCTCGCCGAAGGACTCGTCTGACATGACGCTCATCACCACCCCCGCAGAACACACGGATGCCGAGGCATCCGCTCCCGCCCCGCAGCCGAGCTCCTTCGGCTGGCGCCCGCTCGTGCAGGCCCTGCCCGGCGCGCTGCGCAAGCTCAACCCGGCCGCGCTCGTGCGCAACCCCGTGATGCTCCTCGTCTGGGCGGGCGCCGCCTTCACCACGGTGCTCGCGATCGCCGAGCCCTTCCTCGGCGGACCGGGCGAGTCCGGCGGCACCCCGGTGCCCGCGCCGTTCACCGCCGGCATCGCCGCGTGGCTGTGGTTCACCGTGCTGTTCGCGAACCTCGCCGAGTCGGTGGCCGAAGGACGCGGCAAGGCGCAGGCGGCCAGTCTGCGCAAGACCCGCACCAGCACCATGGCCCGCCGGGTGCTGCGGTACGACGCGGCGACGGATGCCGGGGCCGAGCGCGCGGAGACGGCCGAGGTGTCGTCGGCCGAGCTGCAGCGCGGCGACACGGTGATCGTCTCGGCCGGGGAGCTGATCCCCGGCGACGGCGACATCGTCTCCGGCATCGCGACGGTCGACGAATCCGCGATCACGGGCGAGAGCGCCCCGGTGATCCGGGAGTCGGGCGGCGACCGCAGCGCCGTCACCGGCGGCACCCGCGTGCTGTCCGACCGCATCGTCGTGCGCATCACGTCGAAGCCGGGCGAGACGTTCGTCGACCGCATGATCGCCCTGGTCGAGGGAGCGAGCCGCCAGCGCACGCCCAACGAGATCGCGTTGAACATCCTGCTCGCGAGCCTGTCGATCATCTTCGTCGTGGTGGTGCTGGCCCTCAACCCCATCGCGTCGTACGCGGCGTCCCCCGTCAGCATCCCCGTGCTCATCGCCCTGCTCGTGTGCCTCATCCCCACGACCATCGGCGCGCTGCTGTCGGCGATCGGCATCGCAGGCATGGACCGCCTGGTCCAGCGCAACGTGCTGGCCATGTCGGGACGGGCCGTCGAGGCGGCCGGAGACGTGACGACGCTGCTGCTCGACAAGACCGGGACCATCACCTACGGCAATCGCCGGGCGCACGAGGTGCTCCCCCTGTCCGGCATCGACGCCGAGGAGCTGCTGCGCATCGCGGCGCTCTCCTCGCTCGCCGACCCCACCCCGGAAGGCGCGTCGATCGTCGAGCTGGCCTCGGGCCGCGGCATCCTCGTCACGCAGCCGTCGGATGCCGTCGTCGTGCCCTTCACCGCGCAGACGCGCATGTCCGGGCTCGATCTGGCCGACGGCACCCAGATCCGCAAGGGCGCCGGGTCCGCCGTGAGCGCCTGGCTGGCTCTGGGCGCGTCGGATGCCGAGCTCTCCTCCCTGACGGACTCCGTGGCGCAGAGCGGCGGCACCCCGCTCGTGGTGGCCGTGAAGCGGCCGGGCGGCGCGGCATCCGTCCCGGCGTCGCCCGCCGGCATTCAGTCGGGAGACTCTGCCGACACGCCGCGAAATCAGGACGATTCGCCCGACACACGGGAATCCTCCCGACAGAACGCACCGGCGGGGACGGATGCGGGAGCGGATGCCGGAACGGATGTCGAAGCGGATGCCGGAGAGGGGCGCGTGCTCGGCGTCGTGCACCTGAAGGACATCGTCAAGGACGGCCTGCGCGACCGCTTCGACGAGCTGCGCAGCATGGGCATCCGCACCGTGATGATCACCGGCGACAACCCGCTCACGGCGGCGGCGATCGCGCAGGAGGCGGGCGTCGACGACTTCCTCGCCGAGGCCACGCCGGAGGACAAGCTCGAGCTCATCCGCAAGGAGCAGGAGGGCGGGCGCCTCGTCGCGATGACCGGGGACGGCACCAACGACGCCCCCGCCCTCGCACAGGCCGACGTCGGCGTCGCGATGAACACCGGCACCTCGGCGGCGAAGGAGGCCGGCAACATGGTCGACCTCGACTCCGACCCGACGAAGCTCATCGACATCGTGCGCATCGGCAAGCAGCTGCTCATCACGCGCGGCGCGCTCACCACGTTCTCGCTCGCCAACGACATCGCCAAGTACTTCGCCATCATCCCCGCGATGTTCATGGGGGTCTTCCCCGGGCTGGCGGTGCTCAACGTGATGGGGCTGCACTCCCCGGCATCCGCCGTGACCAGCGCCATCGTGTTCAACGCGATCGTGATCGTGTTCCTCATCCCGCTCGCCCTGCGCGGCGTGACCTATCGCCCGGCGAGCGCCTCGCAGATCCTGCAGCGCAACCTGCTGATCTACGGCCTCGGCGGCGTCATCGCGCCGTTCGTCGGCATCAAGCTCATCGACCTCGTCGTCAGCCTCATCCCCGGCTTCTGAAAGGCCCGTCCCATGTCCTCCACCCGCACCACCCTTCGCACCACCGGCGTCGCCGTGCGCGCGATGCTCGTGCTCACGCTGCTCCTCGGCGTCGGGTACACGCTCCTCGTCACCGGCGTCGGTCAGCTGCTGCTCCCCTGGCAGGCGAACGGCTCGCCGCTGACGGGCGACCGGGGGAGCGCGCTCATCGGCCAGCCCTTCACGGATGCCGACGGCGAGGCCCTCCCGCAGTACTTCCAGTCCCGCCCGTCCGCGGCCGGTGACGGCTACGACGGCGCCGGCTCCAGCGGCAGCAACCTGGGGCCGACCAACCCCGACCTCGTGGCGGCGATCGGCCAGCGCCGCACCGAGATCGCCGCGCGCGAGGGCGTCGACCCCGCGCAGGTTCCGGCCGATGCGGTGACCGCATCGGGGTCCGGTCTCGACCCGCACATCAGCGTGGCCTACGCGCTGATCCAGGTGCCGCGGATCGCCGACGCCCGAGGGGTGCCCGTCTCCGAGGTGCGCGCCCTCGTGGAGTCTAGGATTCAAGGGCGGGATCTGGGCTTCCTCGGCGAAGAGCGCATCAACGTCGCCGAACTGAATCTCGCACTCGACGAGCGGGAGCGGGAATGACCCCTGAGCGGACGGGCGCCGAGCGCGCGGGTGCCGAGCGCACCCCGCGCCGCGGGCGCCTCCGCGTGCTCCTGGGCGCCGCACCGGGAGTCGGCAAGACCTACGAGATGCTCGCCGAGGGGCGCCGCCTGCTGCAGGAGGGCCGCGACGTCGTGATCGCCGTGGTCGAGACGCACGGCCGGGCGGCGACCCTGGCCCAGGCGATCGGCCTCCCCGAGGTGCCGCGGCGGGTCGCGGAGCACCGCGGCGTGGAGCTCACCGAGCTCGACGTGGAGGCCGTGCTCGAGCGGTCCCCCGAGATCGCGCTCGTCGACGAGCTCGCCCACACCAACATCCCCGGCTCCCCCCATCCGAAGCGCTGGCAGGACGTCGACGCCCTGCTCGACGCGGGCATCGACGTCATCACCACCGTGAACGTGCAGCACATCGAATCGCTGAACTCGGTGGTCGAGAAGATCACGGGCATCGTGCAGCAGGAGACCCTGCCGGATGCCGTGGTCAGGGAGGCCGACGAGATCGAGGTGGTCGACCTGGCCCCGCAGTCGCTGCGCGACCGCCTCTCGGCGGGGCTGGTGTACCCGGCCGAGCGCATCGACGCCGCGCTGTCGAACTACTTCCGCCTCGGCAACCTCACCGCCCTGCGCGAGCTCGCCCTGCTGTGGCTGGCCGACGAGGTCGACAGCGCGCTGCGCAGCTACCGCGCCGAGCAGGGCATCGAGGGCAACTGGCAGGCGCGGGAGCGCGTGGTCGTCGCGCTCACCGGCGGTCCGGAAGGCGAGACGCTGCTGCGCCGGGGCGCCCGGATCGCGGCTCGGTCGGCGGGCGGCGAACTGCTCGCCGTGCACGTCAGCGCCCAGGACGGTCTGCGCGACGAGACGCCGGGCGCCCTCGCCGCGCAGCGCTCCCTCGTCGAGTCGCTCGGGGGGAGCTTCCACCAGATCATCGGCGACGACATACCCGGCACCCTCGTGGAGTTCGCGCAGGGCGCCGACGCCACCCAGCTCGTCATCGGCGTGAGCCGCCGTAGCCGGATCACGGCCGCCCTCACCGGACCCGGCATCGGCTCCGAGGTCATCCGCCGCTCCGGCGACATCGACGTGCACATCGTCACGCACGCCGCGGCCGGCGGACGCGTCGCACTGCCGCGCATCACCGGCGGGGCGCTGGGCTGGCGCCGCCAACTGCTCGGGCTCGGCGTGGCCCTCGTGTTCGGGCCGCTGCTGTCGTGGGTGATGTTCACCTTCCGCAGCCCCGAGTCGATCACCGCCGAGGTGCTGGCGTACCAGTTGCTCGTCGTGGTCGTGGCTCTCATCGGCGGCATCCGACCCGCGGTGTTCGCGGCCGTGCTGTCCGGCGTCACCCTGGACTACCTCTTCGTGGCCCCGCTCTTCACCATCACGATCGCGCACCCCCTGCACGTGCTGGCCCTCTCGCTCTACGTCGTGATCGCGATCCTCGTCAGCCTCATCGTCGACCAGGCGGCCAGGCGCGCGCGCATCGCCCAGCGCGCGGCGGCCGAGGCCGAACTGCTCGCCGCGGTCGCCGGCAACGTGCTGCGCGGCGACAACGCAGTGCTCGCGCTCGTGAGCCGCACACGGGAGGCGTTCGGCCTGAGCGGAGTGCGGCTGCTGTCTCCGGAGGGCGAGCTGCTCGCGAGCGACGGGGAGCCGGTGGCCGACGGCAGGGCGACGACGCTGCCCGTCGGCACGACGCCCGGCGGCGCACCGCGCGCGCTGCTCGAGCTCAACGGCGACCCCCTCGACGGGCCGGAGCGCCGGCTGCTCGACGCGATCGCGGCGCAGCTCTCCGCGGCGCTGGAGCACACCGACCTGCGCGCCACGGCGCGTGAGGCCGAGGCGCTCGTCGAAACCGATCAGGTGCGCAGCGCCCTGCTCTCCGCCGTCAGCCACGACCTGCGCCGCCCGCTGGCCTCGGCGGTGGCGGCGATCGGGGGTCTGCGCGGGGCGCACGACCTGTCGGCATCCGACCGCGAGGAGCTGCTCGCGACCGCCGACGAGAGCCTGGCCACTCTGTCGGCCCTGGTGACCGACCTGCTCGACGTGAGCCGCGTGCAGGCGGGGGTGCTCGCCGTGTCGTCGGTGCCGATGGATGCCGCCGGCGTCGTGCTGGCGGCCGTCGACGAGCTGGGACTCGGCCCCGTCGACGTGGAGCTGGCGCTCGACGCCGATCTGCCGCCCGTGCACGCCGACCCCGTGCTGCTGCAGCGCGTGATCGTGAACGTGCTCGCCAACGCCCACCGGCACGCGCCGGAGGGCACCCGCGTCATCATCTCCACGAGCGCTCTCGGCGACCGCGCCGAGATCAGGATCGTCGACCGCGGCGAGGGCGTGCCGGTCGAGCGCCGTGACGCGATGTTCCGGCCGTTCCAGCGCTACGGCGACACCGACAACACCACGGGCCTGGGGCTGGGCCTCGCCCTGTCGCGCGGGTTCACGGTGGGGATGGGCGGTAGCCTGACACCGGAGGACACCCCCGGCGGTGGACTCACCATGGTCATCTCCCTGCCCCTCGCGGGGACGCACGAGCCGGAGGCGGAATGAAGCTGCTCATCGCCGACGACGACCCGCAGATGGTGCGCGCGCTGCGCATCACGCTCTCCGCCCACGGGTACGAGGTCGTCGTCGCGGCCGACGGCGCCGCGGCGATCGCGGTCGCCGCCCAGACGCATCCCGACATCATCCTCCTCGACCTCGGCATGCCGCGGCTCGACGGGGTCGAGGTGATCCAGGCCCTGCGCGGCTGGACGACGGTGCCGATCATCGTCGTCTCCGGGCGCACCGGATCCGCCGACAAGGTGGAGGCGCTGGATGCCGGCGCCGACGACTTCGTCACCAAGCCGTTCCAGGTCGACGAGCTGCTCGCGCGCCTGCGTGCCCTCGCGCGGCGCAGCGTGCCGGCCAGCGGCGAGTCGACCGTGGGCTTCGGCGACGTCGTCGTGGACCTCGCGACCAAGACCGTGACCCGCGCGGGGGCGCGCGTGCACCTCACGCCCACGGAGTGGCGCATGCTGGAGCACCTGTCGCGGCATCCCGGCGCCCTGGTCACCCGACAGGACCTGCTGAAGGAGATCTGGGGCAGCGAACAGGTCTCGGATTCCGGCTACCTGCGCCTGTACATGTCGCAGCTGCGCAAGAAGCTCGAGGCCTCGCCCGGCGCCCCGGAGCACCTGCTCACCGAGTCCGGCATGGGCTACCGCCTCGTGCTCTGACGCGCCCCGCGGGCGCCGGTGCCGGTCGCGCGCTGCGCGGTCGCGCGCCGCGCCGAGTCGCCCAGAACAGGAAGACCGCCCGAGAACAGGAGGCCCTACGGCATCCGTCCTGCTCTGGAGCGGTCTTCCTGATCTCGGGCAGAAGGCCCGCCACCGACCTCCGCGCGCGAGACGACAGTTCAGCCGCGCATCGCCACGCCGCGGCGCCAGTAGCCCATGAAGGCGACCTGCGCGCGGTCGACACCGAGGTCCTTCACGAGGTGCCGGCGCAGCGTGGTGACCACGCCACTCTCCCCCGCGATCCAGAAGTAGCGGTCGGCCGGAGCATCCGTCGCGGCGATCTCCTCGCCGAGGCCCGAGTACACCGGCGTCTCCCAAAGCAGCTCCTCGCCATCGATGTCGCGCACCTCCACCGAGCCGCGGGCGTGCGCGTCGCCCAGGTGCGCGAGCACCGCCGGGATCAGGGCTGTGCCGTGCAGCTCGCCGGCCGCACGCGGCAGCCAGGTCACCTCGACCCCGGCAGGCGCATCGATCGAGAGGATGTCGGATGCCGTCGGCACCTCGATGAACGCGGTACCGCGGAGGTCGCGCGGCGCGTCCTCGAGGATGCGGGCGATGGCGGGAGCCGCGGTCTCGTCACCCGCCAGCAGCACCGACGAGGCGTCCCCTGGTCGGTACTCCGCTCCGCCGTGCGCGCTCGCCGGCACGCCGCGACGGGGTCCGACGATGAACACCGGCTGCCCCGGCTGCGCGGTGCTCGCCCATGTCGACGCGGGGCCGGTGAGACCCGGCTCCAGGTGCAGCACGAAGTCGACGACCAGCTCGGTGCCGGCATCCGTCTCGATCAGCTCGCGCACGGAATAGGTGCGCATCGAGCCGCGCTCCTCCTCGGGCACGGCCAGGTACGATCCCCACCAGTCGTCGGTGTCGCGGTCGATCGGCGGGATCGAGAACGGCGACGGCGGGAAGATGATCTTGATCCGGGCGTCGAACACGTCGCCCGGGGTGCCGAACTCATCGAGGTCGGCGCCGCCGAACGTGACGCGCACGAAACTCGGCGACACCCGTTCGACGGCCCGCACCTCCGTGAGCGCGAGCGCGTAGGTGGGCCGCTCGGTAGTGGTGGTCTCAGCGGACATGATGCCTCCCGATGGGTGTGACGAGCGGTGTGCCGGACACCGGATCGATGGTGACGTGATTGGCGAGGCCGAAGACCTCTTCGACGAGCTCGGCGGTGACGACCTCGTGCGGCGTGCCCGCGGCGTGCACCCTGCCGTCTTTCATGGCGACGAGCTCGTCGGCGTAGCGGGCGGCGAGGTTGAGGTCGTGCAGCACCATGACGATCGTGGTGCCGCGCGAGACGCGCAGGTCGGTGAGCAGGTCGAGCACCTCGACCTGGTGCGCGACGTCGAGGAACGTCGTCGGCTCGTCGAGCAGGAGGATGTCGGTCTCCTGCGCGAGCGCCATCGCGATCCACACCCGCTGGCGTTGCCCGCCCGACAGCTCGTCGACGCTGCGGTCGGCGAGGTCGGCGATCCCGGTGGCGTCGAGCGCGTCCGCCACGACCTCGTAGTCGTGGGCGGTCCAGCGCGACAGGATCCTCTGGTGCGGATGCCGGCCGCGCCCGACCAGATCGGCGACGGCGATGCCCTCCGGTGCGATCGGCGACTGCGGCAGCAACCCGAGGATGCGAGCGACCTCCTTGGTCGGCCGGGCGTGCACGGACTTCCCGTCGAGCACGATCTGGCCGGACGACGGCGACAGCAGGCGGGCCAGCGCGCGGAGCAGCGTCGACTTGCCGCATCCGTTCGCCCCGACGATCGCCGTGATCCTGCCCGGCGCGAGAGCCAGGTCGAGCCCGTCGATGATCGTGCGATCTCCGTAGGCGAGGGTGACGGACTCCGCCGACAGGGTGTGGGCCTCGGTCACAGCGAGCCTCCCGAGCGATTGGTGCGGATGAGCAGGTAGATGAGGTACGGGGCGCCGAGCACGCCGGTGACGACGCCGACCGGGTAGCGCGCGCCGAGCGCGAACTGGCCGATCAGGTCGCCGCCCAACACGAGCAGCGCGCCCACGAGACCCGACGGCAGCAGCAGCGCGGCGCCCGGTCCGGTGATGCGCGCGGCGATCGGCCCGGCCATGAACGCGACGAAGGCGATCGGCCCCGCTGCGGCCGTCGCGAACGCCAGCAGCACGACGGCGCCGACGATGAACAGCACGCGGGTGAGCGTGACGCGCACGCCGAGGCCCGAGGCCGAGTCATCGCCGAGCTGCATCGCGCCCATCGCACGCCCCTGTGACAGCAGGAGCGGCACGGTGACGGCTGCCGCGATCGCGAGGGGGAGCACGCGCTCCCAGGAGGCGTTGTTGAGACTGCCGGTGAGCCACTGCATGGCGGTCTGGATGTCCCAGCTCGCGGCGCGGGAGAGCACGTAGGAGATCACGCTCTGCAGCATCGCGGCGACCCCGATGCCGATGAGGATCAGGCGCGTGCCGGCGAAGACTCCCCTGTTCGACAGCAGGTAGATGGCGGCCGCCGTGACCAACGCCCCGGCGAGCGCGAGCAGGGAGACGGTCGGACCGTTCAGCGAGAGCACGACGATGCCGATCACGGCCGCGGCTCCGGCGCCCTGCGAGATGCCGATGATGTCGGGGGAGGCGAGCGGATTGCGCAGCAGCGTCTGGAACGTCACGCCGGCCATGCCGAACGCCAGGCCGGTGAGCACCGCGAGCACCGCGCGCGGCAGCCGCAGCTCCCCCACCGTGAACGACGCCCCGGGCACGGTCTGCCCGAGCAGCACCCCGATCACGTCGCCGGGCCCGTAGAAGGTGTTGCCGACCATGAGCGCGGTCGCGAACAGGGCGGCGACGAGGATGCCGAGCACCACCGTCGCGCGCAGGTGGCGGCGGTGTCGGGCGCGGCGCCCGGCGATCACGGCGGCGGCCGATGCGGAGGGCCTGCCCGAATCAGGACGATCGCCCGAGATCAGGACGGATGCGGCGGAAGCATCCTGCTCCGGGGCGGTCTTCCTGATCTGGGGACGGTCAGCGGCGGTCACAGTTCACGCACCTTCTGCCGGCGGACGATCCAGATGAAGAAGGGAGCGCCGATCACGGCCGTGACGATGCCGACCTGGATCTCCTCCGACGAGGGGGCGATGACGCGGCCGATCACGTCGCTCGCGGTGAGCAGCGCCGCTCCGGCGACGGCCGAGAACGGCAGCAGCCAGCGATGGTCGGTGCCCACCAGCATCCGGCACACGTGCGGCACGACGAGCCCGACGAAGCCGATGGGTCCCGCGATGGCCGTGGCGGCGCCCGCCAGCACGACCGCGCCGACGGCCGATACCATCCGGGTGCGGGCCACGTGCTCGCCGAGTCCGGCGGCGAGGTCGTCGCCGAGCGCCAGGGAGTTCATGCCCCGCGAGCTCGCGACGCAGATCAGCGCTCCGACACCGAGCACCGGAGCGGTGATGGCGATGCGCGACCACTCCGCGCCCCCGACACCGCCGATCTGCCACGACTGGAACGACTGCAGCAGATCGACCCTGGGCAGCATGATCGCGCTGACCAGGGAGGCGAACGCCGCCGAGGTCGCCGCTCCCGCGAGTGCGAGCTTGAGCGGAGTCGCGCCGCCACGCCCCAGCGAGCCGACGGTGTAGACGAAGGCCGCGGCGAGCGCCGCACCGAGGATCGCGATGCCCATCTGCCCGTACGGCTCGGTGATCCCGGCGAACGCGAGGCCGACGACCACGGCCAGCGCCGCCCCGTTCGAGACACCGAGGATGCCGGGGTCGGCGAGGGGATTGCGGGTCACCGCCTGCATGGTCGCCCCCGCGAGGGCGAGTGCCGCGCCGACGAGCAGCGCGAGAACGGTGCGCGGGATCCGGGTGACGATCGCCGCCTGGGCGATGGTGTCGTCGTGCCCGCCGAGGGCGGCGACGACATCGCTCCACGACACCTCGCGCACCCCGAAGGAGACCGACAGGATGCTGAGCACGCCCAGCATCCCGAGACCGCCGAGCAGCCACAGGGTGCGCACCGCCGCCGGGCGCCGCAGGTCGGCGGCGCCCGGGTTCTCGCGGCTCGGCGTCTGCCGTCCGTGCGCGATGGCGGTCATGTCGCTGGCCCTTCGGCGCGGGTCAGGAGGCGTTCTCGAGCGGCTTCGCCAGCACGGCGAAGTAGTCCTCGATACCCCACGGGATCGACAGCGGCGAGGGGTTGGCGGATGCCGCGAGCGGCGTGGCGTCGCCCAGCACGGCGATGCGACCGGCGGCGATCGCCGGGATCTTCGACAGCAGCGGGTCGGCCTGCAGCAGCGGGACCATCGACGCGTCGCCATAGGTCACGAACACGTCGACGTCGTCGAACTCGTCGGCCTTCTCGGCGCTCACCGTGAGGTAGAACTCGGTGCTGTCGGCGTTCTTCTCGACGACCGAGGGGAACGGCAGCCCGATGTCGTGCAGGAAGCCGGGGCGCGTGTCGATGGCGGTGTAGTAGCCGATCTGGCTGAGGTCGCTGGGGTCGATGTACGCGAACAGCAGCTTCTTGTCCTTGAGAACGCTGTGCTTCTCGAGCGCGGCATCCGTCTGCGCGTGCAGGTCGTCGATGAGCGCATCGCCCTGCTTCTCGAGGCCGAGGGCCTTCGAGTCGAGACGGATCATGTCTTCGACGGAGGTGCCCCAGGCGATGCCGGGCTGGGCGACGACCGGCGCGATCTTGGAGAGCGTGTCGTACTCCTCCTGCGTGAGGCCGGAGTAGGCGGCGAGGATCACGTCGGGGTGGGTGTCGGCGACGGCTTCGTAGTCGATGCCGTCGGTCTCGTCGAACAGCACCGGCGTCTTCGCGCCCAGCTCGGTGAGCTTGTCCTCGACCCAGGGCAGCACGCCGTCTCCGTCGTCGTCTCCCCACGCGGCCTTGCTCATGCCGACCGGCACGACGCCGAGCGCGAGCGGCACCTCGTGGTTGGCCCAGGCGACCGTGGCGACGCGCTCGGGCTTCTTGGTGATCGTGGTCTCGCCATAGACGTGCGTCACCGTGACGGGGAAGGCGTCGGCGGATGCCGGGTTGGCGCCGACCGCGGGAGCATCGCTCTCCGGGGCCGAGGAGGCGCAGGCGGTGAGGCTCAGGGCGAGTGCGACGGCGGCGCCGATGGCGACGATTCGGGAGGTGCGCACACTGTTCCGTTCTGTGGGGGGGGTGAGCGGCCGGCGCGCGATCGCGCCGCCGAGCTTTGGTAAGCCTGGCCTAACCTAACACACCACCTCCGCGCCTTCGAGTCGCATGACTGACCCTGTTTCACGGCTGAACGGGGTCATTCATGCGATTCGAAGGCGTGACCGTGGCCGGCACCGGGGCCGGACCGGGGCCGGACCGGGGCCGGAAACGCAGAAGCCGGCCGGACCCCGAAGGGGCCGACCGGCTCAGGACGTCTGTGCGCGCTCAGAGAGCGCGGATGTTCGCCGCCTGCATGCCCTTGGGGCCACGCTCAGCGTCGAATTCGACCTTCTGGTTCTCACGGAGCTCCTTGAAACCGGAGCCGGTGATAGCCGAGTAGTGGGCGAAGAGGTCGTCCGAGCCGTCATCGGGAGCGATGAAGCCGAAGCCCTTCTCCGAGTTGAACCATTTCACAGTGCCGGTGGCCATGTGTTTCTTCTTTCTGTTGAGTGGTCGCTCTCACGACCGCTGCCGTGCCGATTCATCCGACACATGCCCGGTCAACGTATCACGGGCTGCCGACAAGGCTCCGCGCGCGTCAGGAAGAGACCCCCGCCGACGCCGCAGTCAGTGATCTGCGAGGGCGGCCGCATCGAGTTCACGCTGAGCCGCGACGGCCGCCTCGGTGCGCGTGCTCACGCCGAGCTTGCGCAGCACCGCCGACACATGCACGCTCACCGTCTTGACGCTGATGAACAGCCGCTCGCCGATCTGGCGGTTGCTGAGCCCCTCGGCGATCAGCGCGAGCACCTGCCGTTCGCGGGCGGTCAGCGGGTCGGCATCCGCGGTCGGCGCCTCGTCTCCCCCCACGCGCAGACCCGCGGATGCCGCGAAACCGCGCACCGCCCGGCGCAGCTGCTCGTGCCCGATGCGGTCGGCGTGCTCCGCCGCGTCGGTGAGCAGAGCGGATGCCGTCGCCCGGTCGCCGTCGCGCACGTGCAGCCGCGCGAGCTCGAGCCGCACGACCGCACGGAACAGGACGGGGACGTCTTCCCCGTCGGCGACGAGGAGCGCAGCGTCGAGTCCCGCCATGGTCGGGTCGAGCAGGGCGAACAGGATCTTCTCCCATCCGTCGCCCTGGAGCTGCGGGTGCTGCTCCTGCCACGCGGCGCGCACCGCGGCGGCCGCCTCGGCCGTATCGACCCCCGAGGCGCGGAGCTCGGCGATGATCCACCCGGCCTGCAGCAGCAGCCGGCGCTGATGGAGCAGCCGCGGCCCGTCGTCGGCGAGCATCCGCAGGATCGCGTCGAGGGCCCCGGAGAGCTCGCCGCTGCTCTCGGCCACGGCCACCGTCATCACCACGATGTCGTACCAGATCTGACGTTCGACCGTGCCCGTCTCGCGGAACGCCGGCAGCGACTCGCGCAGCACCTCGGCCGCTTCCTCGTGGCGACCTCGCCACGACAGCGCTCGCACCCGGGTCATGGTGGTGTACATGCGGAACACCCGCAGCGTGTTCTGCGAGAGCTCGCGGGCGAGCATCTCTTCGACGCGGGCGATCTCGCCGAGCTCCAGCAGCGGCACCGCCATGTTCTGCGTCATGACCGAGCCGGATGTGCGCTCCACGCCGAACCGGCGCGAACGCGCGAGCCCCTCCTCGGCGAGCTGCACCGCCTCGCGGTAGCGCCCCCGGTGCGCGAGGAGGTCGGAGAAGTTGACCCGGTAGCGCAGCTCGGCCGTCGAGCTGCGCGCCTTGGAGCGTGCGAGCTCGTACTCCTGCTCGCTGCCGGCGATGTCGCCGCGATGCGCGAGCGACACCGCCCGCACGTTCGCCGCCACGGACACCTCGTCGTCGGACCCCGCCCTCTCCGCGTACTCCGCCGCCTCGGTGGCCACACGCAGGGCATCGTCGAGCTCGCCCGCGATCATGTGCCTGCTGGCCAGGGAGTTGAGCACGTTGGCCCGCAGCCGATCGTCGTCGACGTGCGCGTCGAGCACGGCCAGCGACTCCCGCAGCAGCGGGATCGCGCCGGGACGGCCGGTGTTCATGACGTAGAAGGCCTTGTCGCGCAGCAGTCGTGCATGCAGCCGGGGGTCGTCGGCGGACGGGTCGATCTCGTCGAGAGCGACGTTCACCACCGCGAGCGCTCGTTCGCCGTCGCCGGCGTTGCGCAGGATCGACCCCAGCACGAGCAGCAGGTCGAGCCTGCGGATGCCCGCCGCCTGCGCGGCATCGGGCACCCGAGGCCAGAGGTCCAGCGCGATCTCGCCGAACCGAGCGGCGCTCGCGAAGGCGAACCGCCCCTTGGCGTGGCGCATCGCCTCGACCGCGGCCATCAGCGCACGACGGTCGTCTTGGGCGAGCTGCCAGTGATAGGCGAGCGCGGCGGCGTCTGCACTGTCGGTCCCCTCGCACTGCGACTCCAGTGTCTCGGCGAAGACGCGGTGCAGCCGCGACCTCTCGCCCGGAAGGAGGTCGCCGTGCACGGCCTCGCGCAGCAGCGCATGGCGGAAGCGGTAGTCGTCGTCGGCCACCACGAGGATGCCGCTGCGAGCGGCCTCCCTGATCGCGTCGTCGAGCTGCGGACCTTCGAAGGACACGAGACGCGTGAGCAGAGCGTGGGTGACAGGGCGCTCGGCGCCCGAGGCCACCCGCACCACCTGTCTGGCGTCGTCGCCCAGACGGTCGAACCGGGCGAGGAGGAGGTCGCGCAGCCCGTCGGGCAGCGGTCCGTCGGTGCAGCCCGCGATCTCCTCCACGAAGAACGGCACGCCCTCGGCACGCTCCTGCATGCGCTCGAGCGCGCTGCTGCTGAGCGGGCGCCCGGTGAGCTGCTCGGCGAGGACGCGCACGGAGTCGGCGTCGAGCCGGCCGAGCCCGACGCGGTCGAGGAGGCGCTGGCGCGCGGCCTCCGCGACGAAGCGGCTCACGGCGTCGCCCCGGCGCACATCGTCTGTGCGACAGGTGAGCACGAGGAGGATGCGACCCTGCGCGAGGGTGCGCAACAGATAGGAGAGGATCGCCAGGGTCGAGTCGTCGGCCCAGTGCAGGTCTTCGACGACGAGCACCTGGGGAGCGCGCTCGGCGGCGAGCTCGATGAGCGCGGCGATCGCGTCGCGCAACCGCTCGGGACTCGTGCGGTCGCGGTCGCTCCCCGCCGACTCCAGCTCGGGGAGCAGCATGCCGAGTGCGTCGGCTCCGCCGTTCAGCGCCTCACGGACCCGCTCGACGCCCAGCCCGGCCACGATCGAGCGCAGGATGCCGGTGAGGGGGCCGTACGCCGTGCGCGTCGCACCGAGATCGAGGCACCATCCGACGTGCACGTCGGCGCGGTTGGCGATCTCCGCGCCGAACTCGCGCAACAGCCGCGACTTGCCGATGCCGGCTTCGCCCTCGACGAGCACGGACGCCGGAACCCCCTCCGCCGCGCGCTCGAACAGCGTGCGCAGGTGCGCGAGGTCGGCGTCACGGCCGACCATCGACGCGGTGGGGACGAACGGGGGCATGGACTCATCGTCCCACCCCCGTCCGACATCAGGGGCCGCGTCGGCGGTCACCGCGCGGTCGCGGGCTCGCAGGGGACGGGCCGCGGTGCGCGACCGGCGGACACGAGCCCGATGCGGCGCAGCATCCGACCGACGGCTCCGATGCGCCGCGGGACGACGCGGTCCGCCTGCTCGGCGAGGATGCGTCGGCGCTCGGCGAGGCGCACCATCTCCTCCTGCTCGTAGCGGGTGACCTGGTGGGTGAAGTACGGGTGCTCGTACATGACATCTCCTCTTCGTCTGCACCCTTACACTCCGCTCTGAGGTACCCCCGCGGCATCCGTCACCTTCCCTATTTCCGGGCGAAAAGTCGGAGCTGCCGCGCGACACACCGCCCTAAGGCATCCGGTCGCGGCGTGTCGCGCCAGAACTCCGACCTTTGACACGGCCGCGACGCGCGACGTGCGGCGGGGCGAGGATCATGACGCCGCGCGACCCCGGGCCGGGTCAGCGCGGGAGCAGGGTCGGGCGGGCCGACGGGCGGGAGACGGGCGGGGCGAGGATCGCGAGCACCCGCACGAACGTCATCATCCACAGCAGTCCGAGGCCGACGACGATCGCCTCCAGCGCGGTCACGCCGTACAGCCGGACGCCGAAGCAGAGCACGAGGGCGATGATCGTGAGGCCGACGACGCCGACCGTGGTGATCGCGAGGGCGGCGGGGGTCGCCGGGATCACCCTCGTCGAGACCACCGTCGTCGAGAACACCGCGGCGAGGCCGAACAGCACGAGGGTCGCGAATGCGGCGATGTCGTGCGGCACCGGCATCCGGTCGAGGGGCAGCAGCCCCACCGCGGCGAGCGCGAGTCCGGTCGCCGCCCACAGCGCCACCACCCCGCCGATGCGGCCGATCTCCGGGTCGCCGCGCAGCCGGTGCAGGTCGCGGCCGATGTACGAACCGACCGTCGCGACGATCAGCCCCGCGACGATCACCGTGCCGTTGAACGCCCAGGCGCCCGCTCCCCCGCCGAGCGTGGAGAAGTTGTACTGCCACCAGCGCGGATCGGCGGCGGTGGCCATCGCGAACAGGGTGCCGATCACGAGGTACCCGAACAGGATGCCGGCGAGATCGGCCGTGCGCAGCCCGATGCCCGCGCCGTAGGCGAAACGTCCGCCGACCGCCGAGGCGACGCCGGCCAGCATCCCTCCGCCGAGACCGGCGAACCGGAGCCCCACCAGCCCGGAGGAGAGCACCTCGGCGGCGAGGAGAACGCCCATCGCGGTGACCGCCGCGAACACCACCGTCAGCGCGACGGCCGACAGGTCGGAGATCACGGCCTGCCAGCGCGGCATCCCCGCGGTCTCGCCTCGGTGATGCCGCAGCGTGCTGACCACGAACGCGGCCGCCGCGACCGCACCTGCGACCGCGGCGACGGGCATCGCGAGCGAACCGGGGCCGGTGAGCGGGCGGGGGTCTCCGCTGAGCACGAGGAAGCCGGCGACGGCGCCCAGCACGAACGAGAGCACGGTCGCCCAGACCGCCTCGCTCTCACCTTGCAGACGCCACCGCTCTGCGCGGACGTCCTGCTGCGCGTCATCGCCCATGCCTCCCATCGAACCACTCACCGCCGACACCACATGTGTGACGCGCTCGTCTCCTCTCCCCGGCCCGTCGGCGCCCCACCTGCCCGTCGACGCCCCACCTGCGAGTCGTCTCTCAGGTGGGGCGCCGTCGGCGAGGGGGGTGTCGGCATCCGACAGGTGCGGCGGAAGGGCGAGCCCCTGGGGATGCCGCGGCCGCGAGTAGCGTGGAGGCATGCGCATCCCCGCCTCGATCAGGGCCGCCCGGCGCTCCCCTCTGTTGCAGGTGGTGAAGTCGGCGGCGGCGACGATCGCGGCGTGGCTGATCGCCGGCTGGATCTTCCCCGCCCAACTCCCCGTCTTCGCGGCCATCGCCGCGCTTCTCGTCGTGCAGCCCAGCGTCAACCAGTCGCTGTCGAAGGCGCTCGAACGCAGCATCGGCGTGATCGCGGGCGTGGTGATCGCGCTCGCGCTCGGCTGGCTGCTGGGATCGCCGGGCTGGATCGTGCTCCTCGCTGTCGTCGTCGCCATGCTGGCCGCCTGGCTCTTCCGGGCCTCCCCCGGCACGGGCAACCAGGTCGCGATCTCCGCCATGCTCGTGCTGGCCCTCGGCTCGTCGAGTCCCGAGTACGCTCTCGCGCGCATCGTCGAGACCCTCATCGGCGTGGTCATCGGCATCGTCGTGAACGCGCTCATCGTGCCTCCGGTGCTCACGGCGCCCGCACGCCGCGACATCGGGCTGCTCGGCCGCGAGCTGGCCGCCAGCCTCGACCGGCTCGCGGCCGCCCTGCCCGTGCCGCAGTCGCCGCAGCACCTCCAGGAGCTGATGGTCGAGGTGCGGCTGCTGCGCCCGATGAAGGATGCCGCCGAGGCGTCGATCGCGGCGGGCGAGGAGTCGCTCACCCTCAACCCCCGGCGCTCGAACCACCGCGAGCAGCTGCGTGAGATGCGTGCCCTGCTCGATCGCCTGTCGCCCATCGTCACGCAGACGATCGGGATGACCCGCGCCTACTTCGACCACTACGACGACGCGATCGGCGAGGAGCCGGCCGTGCACGCCATCGCCGAGCAGCTGCGCCGCGCCGGCCACGACGTGCGCCTGGCCGTGCAGATCGCCGACGTCGCCCCTGAACCGGATGCGCTGACCTCGGCCATCCCGGCGCTGACCGCCCCGCTGCGGATCACCCCGCCGTCAACCGACCACTGGATCCTGATCGGATCGCTCATGGAGGACCTGCGTCGCATCCGCGGAGAACTGCTCGGCGAGGCCTGACCGGACACCGGTCACCGGTCACCGGTCACCGGACGGCCGGTCAACCGCGCTTGTCCTCGTACATCGCCTGATCGGCACGGTTCAGCAGGCTGTCGACCGTGTCCCCCGGCCGCAGTTGGGCGACGCCCCACGACCACGGGTGGCTGGCGAACTCCCGCAGCCGCAGCATGAGGGCGCGCGCGTCGTCGGCGTCGGTCTCGGGCATCAGCATCGCGAACTCGTCTCCGCCGAGCCGTCCGACGATGTCGGTCGACCGCGACATCGACATCCACTGCGCCGTCACCGCGCGCAGCACGAAGTCGCCGGCCGCGTGACCCGCGCCGTCGTTGACGTCCTTGAACTTATCGAGGTCGAGCACGGCGACGCTGAGCGGACGCTCGTGCCGTGAGGCACGACGCATCTCGGCGAGCGTCTTCGCCTCGAAGCCGCGGCGGTTCAGAGTGCCCGTCAGCTCATCGGAGTGGGATTCGAGGCGGATGCGGTGCCGCATGAAGATGCCGGCTTCGAGGCACATCCACGTGAACAGGGCCACCCCCACGATGTTCACCGGACCGAGCAGTCCGCCGGGGCCGGTGAACGGCCCGAAGGCGGTGGCGGTGCCCACCACGACGACGATCGCGAGCACCCCGATGCGCGACACCTTGGCCCCGTAGAACCAGGAGAAGTACATGGCCATGATCGGCAGCTCCTGGAACGCGGCGATGGCGTTCTGCCGCTCGTCGGAGAAACCGAGGTAGTAGGTCGACACGAGGGCGTGTGCGCCCATCAGCGCGAGGCCGGCCCAGGCCGGGAGCTCGATGCCGAAGAACGCGACGGCGGCGAACAGCCCGACGCAGACCAGCACGGTCCCGCCTGAGAGCAACCGCTCGAACAGCGTGATGTCGACCTCGAACGACTCGAAGACCCCGAGCACGCCGAAGTAGAGCAGCAGCGTCGCCGTGACGACCGAGAAGGTCGACGTGCGCTCTCGTATCGACCGCAGCCAGCCGAACCTCAACCACCGAAGATCCTCGGCATCCGATGCCCGGATATCCTGAACGACCATGCATCCTCCCCAGGTGCGCGTCCCCCCGACGCCTCCAGGTTACGGGATGTCCCTGTGAGGGTGACGGGTTCGGCCTCCGCCCGGGGGTAAGGTGAACCGTGGCACACCGCGGGCGCGCAGACGCAGCCGAGATCCTCGAGGAGTTCCCGCGCGCGCGGATCGTCTTCCAGCCGATCGCCGATCTGACCGCCTGGCGCGTCGTCGGCTTCGAGGCGCTCGCCCGGTTCGACGACGGGGGCAGCCCGCCCGCGCATCTGGAGCGCGCCCAGGCCATGGGCATCAGAGAGGAGCTCGAGCTCCTCCTCATCGACCTCGCCGTTCAGGCGATGCCCGATCTTCCCGACGGGATGCCCGTGACCTTCAACGCCTCGGGCGTCACGATCCTCCGCCCCGAGCTCGCCGAGCTCTTCGCCGACGTCGAGCGCCCGTGGGGCCTGGAGATCTACGAGGGCGAGACCACGGCCGACCTCGCCGCCGTGCGCGCGCGCGTCACCGGTCTCGGCGGGCGCCTGCTCGTCGATGACGCGGGCGCCGTGTGCGCCGACGAGACGCGGATCACCACGCTGCGCCCCGACGTCGTGAAGATCGACCGCACCCTGTTCTGGGAGGTGGCCGAGGACCCGGCCGCCCGCGCCCGACTGGAGAGCCTGCTCGCCGCGGCGAGGGAGACCGGGGCCCGGGTGCTCGTCGAGGGTGTCTCGGATGCCGAGCAGGTCGAGCGCGCCCGCGCCCTCGGCTCCGACTACGGGCAGGGCTTCCACCTGGGCATGCCCACGCCCGCCGCTCAGACACGGGAGCTGCTCGAGGAGCTACATCGGAGCATCGGGATGGATGCTCCGGGTCTCTGACCTCCTGCTCGCTCCGCGATAGGCCCGGCGCAGCCGGAACTTCGGGATGATCTTGATCACGCCGAGGATCACGTAGATCAACGTGTTGATCGCGACGAACGTGGCCAGCACGCTGAACCACTCGGTCTGCAGCCACTCCTGCGGGAGCAGGATCCCGGTGTGGATCATGCGTCGACCTCCTTCGCGGATGCGCCGGACTTCGCCGCACCGTGATCGACGTGCTTCCACGTGGCGCTGCGCCCGAACGCGATCTCGAACACGCCACGCAGGAACGCGAGGTTCAGGAAGCAGTCGTAGACCAGCTCGGGGAAGATCAGCACGGCGATGAGCCGCGCCCTCCATCCGCCCTTCCACGCGGTGATCATCCTCTCGACCGCGAACAGCAGGCCGATGCCCAGCCAGAACGGGAACCACACCCACGTGTCCATCGCGAGGACCATCAGCAGGATCAGCGCGAAATAGGTGAACAGCGCGAGCACTCCGTAGCCGAGGGAGATCTGCTGCGCCCAGTAGCGCAGCGTCTGCGGGGTCAGCCCGTACTCGCCGAGGTTCTCCAGGGCCCCGCGCTGCCACCGCAGGCGCTGTGCCCACAGCATCCGCCAGCTCGGCATGAGCTCGGTGACCACGGTGCACTGCTGCGGCGAGATCGTGAGGGCACCCAGCGACTTCAGTGCGATGGTGAGCTCGTTGTCCTCGGTGAGGGCGAAGGTGTCGTACACCTCGCCGCGGATGCCGGGGATCTGGCTGCCGCGCGCATCGGCGACGGCACGCAGTGCCGACGCCCGGAAGACGGATGCCGTGCCGGTGAGCACGAACACGCGGCCGTCGCGGCGGCGGATCTCGCGCTGGTAGCGGATGTACTCGTTGCGCTGGAACTGGCCGAGCAGTCCGTGGCCGTCCTCGCCCTCGAAGAGCCCGCCGACGGCCATCAGCGCCCTGTCGTCGGTGAAGCGGCGCACGGCGGCGGTGAGGAAGTCGTCGCCGATCTGGCTATCGGCATCCATCACCATCACGGTGTCGTTGTCGCCGAGGGTCGGCAACAGGTCGGCGAGAGCCTGGTTGAGCGCACCGCCCTTCTTGTGCGTGTTGCCGACGGTCTCGAACACGTCGACGCCGTGCGCCCTCGCCACCTCGACCGTGCGGTCGGTGCAGTTGTCGGCGACCACGAGGATGCGGTCCGGCGGCGTGCTCTGCTGCATGAGCGAGACGAGGGTCGCGGGGATCGACTGCTCCTCGTTGTGCGCGGGGATGAGCACCGTCACGGTCACGTCGCCCGCGAACACGCCCCTGGTGCGCTCCATCACGGTGCGCGGCGCGAGGGTGAGCCTGGTCACCTCGCTGCCGGCGCGGCGGTAGCGGCCCGCGACGATGCGCTCGCTCACGACGACGAACAGCACGAAGAGCAGCGCGAGGCCGACGGCGACCGCCATGATGCCGAGGTTGGGCAGCTCGGCGCTGTACATGACCTGCCAGATGCCGGCGAGGGTCAGGTGCACCGGGTCCCACAGGGTCGGGGGATCGGTGACGACGATGCCCCAGACCAGCAGGCCAGCGGCCAGGAGCACGACGAGGATCACCGCCAGTCCGACGGATCGCTGAAAGAACCTGTTCACTGTGAACCCCTCCACATGACGCTTGCGCGCCCTCCTCCGTGCAACCCTGCCACGTCGAGGCCCACATGTCTTTCGAATCGCGCAAATGGTTGCAATCGGCTCGAAGATCAAGTCATTCATGCGATTCGAAAGCGGTGGCTACCCTGGAGGGATGACGGTGGACGAAGCCCTGGCCGAGCTCGCGGCGCTGGAAGACCCGAAGGTGCGCGCGGCCAACGAGAAGCGCGGCGACGACCACGGCATGAACCTCAGCCGCCTGCGAGCACTCGCGAAGCGCATCAAGACCGACCAAGCCCTCGCCCGCGAGCTGTGGGCCACCGGCGAGACCCCCGCGCGGCTGCTCGCCCTGCTCATCTGCGCCCCCGCGCAGTTCACCGCCGACGAGCTCGACGGGATGCTGCGCGACACGCAGCCGCCCAAGGTCAACGACTGGTTCGTGAACTACGTCCTGAAGAAGACGCCGCTCGGCGAGGAGCTGCGGGAGCGATGGATGGGCGATACCGACGACACCGTGGCCGGGGCGGCCTGGGCGCTCACCGCCGTGCGCGTGGTGAAGTCCCCGGACGGCCTCGATCTCGACGCCCTGCTCGACGAGATCGAGCGCGACATGAAGGACGCGTCACCGCGGAAGCAGTGGGCGATGAACGAGACGCTCGCGCAGATCGGCATCCGTCATCCGCACCTCCGCGACAGGGCGCTGGCCATCGGCGACGAACTGCAGGTGCTGGCCGACTACCCGACCGCCCCGGGCTGCACCTCCCCCTTCGCGCCGATCTGGATCGCCGAGATGGTCAGGCGCCAGGGCTGAGGCCCGCGCCGCGCAGGCGCAGCGACAGCACGACCAGCACCGCTCCCCACCCGAGGTGGAGCACGACGACGGCGACCTGGTACCAGAGGGGTGCGGCGCCCGGCGTGAGCAGCTGCGTCCAATCGCTGAACGCATGCAGCAGCACCGCGGGCCAGATGCTGCCGACGGCCAGGCGCATGCCCGCGAGGCAGAAGCCGAAGGCGCCGGCCGTGAGCACCTGCCACCAGGCGTCGTCGAGGTTGCTGCCGAAGAACACCGCATTGCCGAGGTGCCAGAGTCCGAACACCGCCGAGGTGACGAGCACGGCCGTCCACACCGCGCCGGTCGAGACGGCCACGCCCAGCGGCAGGCCGCGCGATCCCGTCTCCTCCGACAGCCCCAGAGCCAGCATCCCGACGGCGAGGCCGATCATCGCGCCGGCGTCGCCCTGCAGGCCGGGCACGCCCTCGCGGCCGATCACGATGTAGCCGAGGCACGCGAGCAGCACGGGAAGAGCGGTCCACAGCATCCGCGCCCGGCCCCGCGTCCACCCGGCCAGCGCTCCGAGCCGCTCCGTACCCAGCCACCCGGCCCGGCGGAGGAGCACGGCCGCGCCCCACACCGCCGCGAGGCCGAGAAGGTTCGTGACGGCGGTGCCGAGGTAGGGGAACCATCCGGGTTGCAGAGCGGGCAGCGGCAGCGCGCCGAAGCCGTAGGTGACCACCCACCACACGAGCATGAGCGAGACGGCGGCTGTCCAGCGCCTGACGTCGGTCACGCGGCCCACCCTATGCCACGTCCCGGCGCCTCGTCACTACGCTGAACGGATGAGCACCCACATCGCCGCAGAGCCCGGCCAGATCGCCCCCGTCGTCCTGTTCCCCGGAGACCCGCTGCGGGCGAAGTGGATCGCCGAGACCTTCCTCGACGACGCCGAGCTGTACTCCCAGACCCGGGGGATGCTGGGGTACACCGGCACCTGGGAGGGGCACCGCGTCTCGGTGCAGGGGTCGGGCATGGGCATCCCCTCGATGTCGATCTACGCCACGGAGCTGTTCCGCGAGTACGACGTGCAGACGATCGTGCGGGTGGGGTCGTGCGGCGCGCTCACCGAGAAGCTGAAGGTGCGCGACATCATCATCGCGAACGGCGCCTGCACCGACTCCGGCATCAACCGGGTGCGCTTCCACGGCCTGGACTACGCCCCGGTCGCCGACTTCTCCCTGCTGCGCGCGGCCGTCGAGGCGAGCGAGGCCGAGCCGCTGGAATCGGCCGTGCACGTGGGCCTGCTGTTCTCGAGCGATCAGTTCTACAGCACCCGTCCCGAGCTCACGGAGCCCTTCGTGCAGCACGGCGCGCTCGGCGTCGAGATGGAGACGAGCGGGCTGTACACGCTCGCCGCGTACCACGGTCGCCGCGCCCTGAGCATCTGCACCGTGTCCGACCACATCGTCACGGGCGAGGAGACGACGGCCGTCGAGCGGGAGCAGACGTTCGGCGACATGATCCGCATCGCGCTGCGTGCCGCGACCGCCTGAGCACCTCGGCTGCTGAGCCCCGGCCCGGGATCAGGCGGCCGGCGGTCAGGCGGCCCTGGCGACGTGGCTGCGGGCGTGCGCGACCGCCGCGTCGAGGTCGTCGAAGAGGTGGTTCTGGTGCCGCAGCGATGCGAGCACGCCGACCCGCTCGGCGAGCTCCCTGTGCTGCGGGGCGATGCCCTTGACCAGCACCGTGATGCCGCGACGCTCCAGCGACGTGATGAGCTCGGTGATCACCTGCGCGCCGGTGGCGTCGAGGATCTGCAGCTGCGACATCCGGATCACCACGACCTCCACGTCGCGCAGGGCGGCGACGCGCTGCAGCATCCGCTCCGCCGCGCCGAAGAACAGGGCGCCCTCGAGCCGGAAGACCGCGATGCGCTCGTCGCCCCGCACGGCCGCGCCCGGCAGTTCCTCGCGCTGCACGCCGCTCGTGCGGGCGAGTTGGCGGAGGGCGAAGAAGCCGGCGGCGAGCAGTCCGATGAGCACGGCGTAGATGAGGTCGACGCTGACCGTCACGACCGCCGTGAGGCAGAAGACCACGGCATCCGCCCTCGTCGACCGCAGCACCGTGCGCACCGTCGACGGTGCGATCATGCGGCAGGCGGTGACCATGAGCACACCGGCGAGGGCGGCCAGCGGGATGTGCGAGACGACGGATGCCCCGACCAGGGCGATCACGAGCAGCAGCACGCCGTGCGTGACCGCCGCGAGCCGGGTGCGGCCGCCCGCGCGCACGTTCACCGCGGTGCGGGCGATCGCGCCGGTGGCCGGCATGCCGCCGAAGAGACCGGCGGCGAGGGAGGCGAGCCCCTGTCCGACCAGCTCGCGGTCGGCGTCGTAGGGGCCGGTGTCGGCGAGCGTGGCGGCCACTCGCGCCGAGAGCAGCGATTCGATCGCGGCCAGCGCCGCGACCGCCACCGCGGGGCCGGCGAGGGCCGTCAGCGAGCCGAGGTCGAGTGCGGGCAACGAGGGCGCCGGCAGCCCGGTCGGCAGCTGGCCGATCCGGTCGACCGGCAGGGCGAGTCCGGCGACGGAGGCGATGACGATCGCCACCAGCGAGGCGGGGAAGCGCGGATGCAGGCGCTGCGACACGAGCATGACCGCGACGACGATCGCCACCAGCAGCAGCGACCAGCCGATCTTCGGCCAGTCGGCCGTCGACACCGCCTGCACCGCGGCGACGGCGGCGTTGGTGCTGTCACCGGGTCGGGTGCCCGTGGCGGTCGGCACCTGCTGCAGGAAGATGATGACCGCGATGCCGAGCGTGAACCCCTCGATCACCGGCCACGGGATGTAGCCGACCGTGCGTCCGAGCCGCAGCACGCCGGCGAGCAGCACGATCACGCCGGCGAGCAGGCACACCGTGGCGAGGGCTCCGGTGCCGCGCTCGGCGAGGATCGGCGCCAGCACGACGACCATCGCCCCGGTGGGGCCGGACACCTGCACGTTCGAACCGCCGAACACCGCGGCCACGACACCGGCGACGATCGCGGTGATGAGCCCGCTCTCGGCGCCGGCCCCCGAGCTCACCCCGAACGCCAGGGCCAGCGGCAGAGCGACAATGCCGACGGTGACACCGGCCAGCAGGTCGCCCTTCCAGGTGCGCCGCAGCCCCCGGTAGTCGGATGCCGACGGCAGCAGCGCGAGCGGGTTCATGACCTGGCCGGGATCGCGGGGAGGCCTGCGCTCTCCACGAGCTGCTGCTGGGTGGTCTCGAGGATCTCGCCCAGCAGGGTGCGCGCGACGCGCAACAGGTCGGCGACCTCCGCGTAGGCGAGCCGGTAGTAGACGAGGCTGCCGCGCCGCTCGGACACGACCAGCCGGTTGCGTCGCAGCACGGCGAGGTGCTGCGACACGTGCGATGCCTCGAGGTCGACGACGTCGAGCAATTCGGAGACGGAGACCTCCGGTGCGGCCGAGAGCACCTCGAGGATGCGGATGCGGATCGGGTGCGCGAGCCCCTTGAACAGGCCGGCCTTCACCTCGTAGAGCGGACGATTCGGATCGCTGAGCACCGCGGCACCTCTCCGACCGCGGCATCCGACGGTCTGATGATTTCATCATACCGCTGTATCGTGGGGACATGACCGATTCCCTGCCCCTGTGCCCCGAGTGCTCCAGCGAGCACGCCTACGAGATGGGCGCGCTGCTCGTCTGCCCGATGTGCGGGCACGAGTGGTCGGCATCCGACGCATCCGGTGCGGCCGAGGCGGATGCGGTGGGTGCAGACCGGGTGGTGAAGGATGCCGTCGGCAACGTGCTCGCCGACGGCGACACGGTCGTGGTCACGACGACCATCAAGGTGAAGGGTTCGCCGCAGGGGATCAAGTCCGGCACCAAGGTGCGCGGCATCCGCCTGATCGATCCCGTGAACGGCCACGACATCGACTGCAAGGTCGACGGCTTCGGCGCCATGCTGCTGAAGTCGAGCCTCGTGAAGAAGGCCTGACCCGCAGACCGGGCCGTCTGCGGGTCAGGGCGACGTTCCGGTCGCAGATTCCGTCTCTCCGGGGGCCGGTGAGCGGCGGTCTCTACGACCGGAACAGTCAGGGCGTCAGGCGCGGCGGCGGCGAGCCAGGAGGAGCATCGCTCCCCCGAGCGTCAGCACCGCGAGCGCTCCGACCGCGAGGCCGGTCAGGTCCGAGCCTCCCGTGTTCGCCAGCGAGCCCCCTGCCGTGGAGCCGGTACCGCCGTTGTTGCCGCCGGTGCCGCCGGTGCCGGGTGCCGTCGGGCACGCGGCGGTCGAGAACGAGGTCGAGTCGCCCTCGAGCCCGTTCACGGTCTGCGTGGCGGTGTAGCGGGTGTTGCAGACGAGTCCGCTGCCGAGCGACCAGGTGCCGTCGGGCGCCACCGTGGCCGTGCCGACCACCGCACCGCTCGCGTCGCGAACGGTCACCGTGGCTCCGACGATGCCCGATCCGGACACCGTGGTCGAGGTGATCGCGCCGACGACCGGGGCCACCGGTCCGACGGTGATGTCCTCGTCGATGCTGGAGTACTGCGAGGTGAACCCGTCGGCGTCGACCGTCTGCACGCGCAGGAATCCGCTCGTGTGCGCCGTCGGGATCGACACGACCTCGCCAGGGGTGACGTCGGCGATGGCGCCGAGGTACTCCTCGGCGTTGTCCGCCGCGGTCCAGTACACGTGCAGGGTCACCGGAGCCGCCGCCGTGTTGTTGCCGATCAGGTTCGCCGGCTGCACGGCCGTGAAGGTGGCGGCGGCGCCGTCGTAGCGCACCGACTCGGGACGGAACGTCTGCACGGTGTTGTTGCTGACCGAGTCGCCGACGTTCCACAGGAACCAGTAGCCGCTCTCCTCGATGACCGGGTCGACTCCGCCGCGGGTGTTCACGCCGAAGGTGTTGCCGACCACCGGCAGCTTGCCGATGCCGTTGTGCACGATCGGAGCGGTGGAGCGGTCGCGACCGCCGAAGCCGTCGATCGTGTTGCCGACGACGCTCCAGCCCACCGGGGAGTCCGCGTCGGCGGCATTCGCCGAGTTGTAGATCGCCCAGTGGTTGTCGGCGTCCGGCCGCAGCGTCGCGTCGGTGAGGTCCTGCACCAGGGTGTTGCCGCGCACGACGTTCCCGGTGCCCGGCGCGTCGATGCGCACGCCGGAGCGGGAGACGCTGGCGTTCAGGTTCTGGATCGTGTTGTTCTCGATGACGACGTCGGTGGCGCTGGTGCCCTCGACGCGGATCGTGTCGAGCGCCCAGATGACGTCGAACGTGTTGCCGCGCACCGCGACCCCGTCCGCCACGTGACCGAGCTGCAGCGCAGCCCACGCCCCGTCGCTGATGTCGGTGAAGGAGTTGTTCTCGAAGACCGCGTCGGTCAGCGTGCCGCGGAAGACGACCGATCCCGCGAAGGAGACGTCGTTGCCGGAGAACACCAGGCCGTTCCAGTCGGCGGTGTTGTCGCCGATGGTGCGGGAGATGTTCGCGCCGTCGTTGCCGCCGAAGGTGTTGCCCGTGAAGGTCGTGTCGGTCAGGGTCTGCCCACCCCCGAGGAAGTAGACGCCGTTCTGGTTCGGCGACTGGATCGTCGAGTCGGAGACCGTGAGCCCCGTGAGCGTGACGCCGGCGTTGATGTAGATGCCCTGCGACGGCGAGGTCTCGGCGGGGTCTCCGAGCACGCTGTTGCGCACGGTGAACCCGGTGACGGTCGAGTTGTCCTCGAACATCACGTGACCCCAGCCCTCCACGCCGCGGCTGGACAGCCCGTCGATGACCGTGCCGGTGACGGTCGCGTTGTTGTCGACGACGACGCTGCCCCAGTACGGGCTCTGGATCGTGAGGCCGGTGAGGGTGGTGCTCGCTGCGCCGTCGAGCAGCAGCACGCCCACCTCCTGCGTGTTGGACGCGTTGTCCTTGAGGCCGATGTTCGTGAGCACCGTGCCCGTGCCGCCCACGACGATGCCGGACTCCGCCGCGCGCATGTTCGCGAGGTTGCTCAGGGTCACGTCGTCGGAGGCGACGTAGATGCCCGCCGCGAAGGAGCCGTCGACGTCCGTGATGCCGTCGAGGTTGGTGAAGTCGATCGAGACGGGCACCGCGGAGTCGACGACGAAACGCGCGCCGAGCGTGGCGTTCTCCGACCCGGTGCCGGTCATGTCCGTGGCGGTCATGCTGTTCGCGGAGCCGCCGGTGAGCGACAGCTCCCCGGTGCCGGCGAGGGCGGCGTCGAACACGATGCGCACGCCGTCGGGGTTGGTCGACGCGTTGGCGATCTCGAGTGCTCCGCGAAGCGTGCAGTCCCCCGCGCCCGCCGTGGCCTCGCACGCCGCACCGGCGTTGCCGCCGAGCCCGAGGCTGGTGACGGTGATGACGTCTTCGGCGGCGCTGGCCGCGGCGGCCGGCAGCAGCACGCCGCCGAGCAGCGTCGTCGCGCCGACGGCCAGCGTCAGCGTGCGGGACAGAGCGCCGCCCCTGGTGTCTCGACCGCGTGCGGCCTCTCTCGATCGGTGGTCCATGCTTGCCCTCTCCCTCGCTGATGACCTCGTCGCCCCGATCGGGGGCGCGCGGCGGTCGGGGTGCCCATGAGGCCCCCGAGGGGACGCCGCGGTGCGCCTGGGGCGCGCACACGAGGGGGATTCAAGCAGCGCCCCGACCGTGGCGGATCAGGCGAGCTCGGAGAAGACCCCCGGTCGGAGGTCATGCGTCGGACGCCGCGTCACTTCACCGTGCGTTCGCACTCTCGACCGTCTCACTCCGCACTCCGAGTGGGGGTTTCGCCGACGGGTAGGGGATGATCGAAGGATGCTGCTCGAGCCCGCCGCCCTGCCAGACGGCTCCGACGCCGACGCCGTGTACCTGGCGTTCGTCGAGTGGGCCGAGTCGACCGGCATCCGCCTGTACCCGGCGCAGGACGAGGCGGTCATCGAGATCGTCTCGGGCAACAACCTGATCCTTTCGACGCCCACCGGCACGGGCAAGTCGCTCGTGGCCGTCGGCGCCCACTTCGCGGCCCTGGTCGCCGGACGCCGCTCGTACTACACCGCGCCGATCAAGGCCCTGGTGAGCGAGAAGTTCTTCGCCCTCGTCGACATCTTCGGCGCCGCCAACGTCGGCATGATCACCGGCGATTCCTCCGTGAACGCGGATGCCCCGTTCATCTGCTGCACGGCCGAGATCCTCGCGAACCTCGCCCTGCGCCAGGGCGCGGATGCCGAGGTCGGCCAGGTCGTGATGGACGAGTTCCACTTCTACGCCGACCCCGACCGCGGGTGGGCCTGGCAGGTGCCGCTGCTGGAGCTGCCGCAGGCGCAGTTCGTGCTGATGTCCGCCACGCTCGGCGAGGTCACCGCGCTCGCCGCCGACCTCACCCGGCGCACGGGCCGGGAGACGGCATCCGTCACCGGCGTCGAACGCCCGGTGCCGCTGCACTTCTTCTACGAGACCACGCCGATCCACGAGACGATCGACGATCTGCTGAACACCGGCCAGGCTCCGGTGTACATCGTGCACTTCTCGCAGGCGGCGGCGATGGAGCGCGCGCAGGCGCTGTCGAGCACCAAGGTCGCCACCCGTGAGCAGCGCGACGAGATCGCGGCGCTGATCGGCGAGTTCCGCTTCACGACGGCGTTCGGCAAGACCCTGTCGCGGTTCCTGCGGGCGGGCATCGGCGTGCATCACGCGGGGATGCTGCCCAAGTACCGGCGGCTCGTCGAGCAGCTCGCGCAGCGCGGTCTGCTGAGGGTGATCTGCGGCACCGACACCCTCGGCGTCGGCATCAACGTGCCCATCCGCACCGTGCTGCTCACCGCCCTCACCAAGTTCGACGGCACGCGGATGCGGCAACTGAACGCGCGCGAGTTCCACCAGATCGCGGGCCGCGCGGGTCGTGCGGGCTACGACACCGCCGGCACCGTGGTCGCGCAGGCGCCCGAGCACGAGACCGAGAACCTCGCTGCGATCAAGAAGGCCGGCGACGACCCCAAGAAGAAGCGCAAGATCATCCGCAAGAAGGCGCCGGACGGCTTCGTGTCGTGGGGCGAGCCATCGTTCCGCAAGCTCATCGACGCGGAGCCGGAGACGCTGACCTCGCACATGCAGATCACGAGCGCGATGATGCTCAACGTGATCGCCCGCGGCGGCGACGTCTTCGCCCACATGCGCCGCTTGGTGTACGACAACCACGAGCCGCGGCGTCGCCAGCGGGAGCTCGCGCTGCGCGCCATCGGCATCTACCGCACGCTGCTCGAGTCGGGCGTGGTAGAGCGGACGGATGCCGGCGACATCCGCCTGACCGTCGATCTGCAACCGAACTTCGCGCTGAATCAACCGCTGTCGCCGTTCGCCCTCGCCGCGTTCGAGCTGCTCGACCCCGACGCGGCGGGCTTCGCGCTCGACATGATCTCGATCGTGGAGTCGACGCTGGACGATCCTCGCGCCGTGCTGTCGCAGCAGGAGTTCCAGGCGCGCGGCGAGGCGGTCGCGGCCATGAAACGCGAGGGGATCGAGTACGAGGAGCGCATGGAGCTGCTCGAGCAGGTCACCTACCCGAAACCGCTCGACGAGCTGCTGGGGGCGGCGTTCGAGACGTTCAGCGCGGCGCAGCCCTGGATCCGCGACTTCGAGCTGCACCCCAAGTCGGTCGTGCGCGACATGTACGAGCGGGCCATGTCGTTCGGGGAGTACGTCGCCTTCTACAAGATCGCGCGCTCCGAGGGCGTGGTGCTGCGCTACCTCTCCGACGCCTACCGCGCCGCCTCGCAGACGATCCCCGAGGAGTTGAAGAGCGAGGACCTGCGCGACCTCATCGAGTGGCTGGGCGAGCTCGTGCGACAGGTCGACTCCAGCCTGCTCGACGAGTGGGAGGAGCTGGTCAGCGGCCATCCCGTCGATCACGAGGACGGACCGGTCGTGCCGCCGGCGCCCAAGCGCCTCACGAGCAACACCCGCGCCTTCCGCATCCTCGTGCGCAACGAGATGTTCCGCCGCGTGCAGCTCGCCGCGAGGGAGGACGTCGAGGCCCTCGCCGAGCTCGACCCGCACGTCGGCGCCGATGCGTGGTCGCTCGCCCTCGACGCGTACTTCGGCGAGCACGACGAGATCCTCACCGGAGCGGACGCGCGCAGCTCGCAGCTGCTGCTCATCACCGAGGGCGCGGAGTCCTGGACCGTGCGGCAGATCATCGACGACCCCTCCGGCGACCACGACTGGGGCATCTCCGCGACCGTCGACCTCGCGGCATCCGACGACGAGGGCGCCGCCGTCGTCACCGCGGCGGCACTCGACCGGCTCTGAGGCTGGGCTGCCGGTCACGGTTGCCGGTCACGTGTGCAGGTTGCGGTTCCCGTCACGTTTGCAGGGCGGTTTCACGGATGTCGGATCAGAACGCGCGTTCTGATCCGACATCCGTGAATTCTCCCGACAGACCTGCCGCAGCCACCCGCGGTGGTGACGCCGGCCGACGCCGTCACGCGCCGACAGCCCCCGCCCTCGGCCTGCGCAGACGGTCCATCGCGAGCAGCGGGTCGAAGAGCACGCCGAGCCCCATCCGCACGAGCAGCGCGTGCAGGCCGACGCAGATCGCGATCACGAGCGAGGTGAGGACGATCGGCTCGAGCGCTTCGACGACCGGGCTCGTGCGGATGCCGGTCGCGCGAAGCGCCGCGTCGAGCAGCGCGAGCGGGATCATGTGGATGACGTAGATCGGCAGCGTCCTCTGCCCGAGCCAGCGCAGCGGTCTCGCGACGGCGGGCGCGGAGCGGTCGATCAGCGCGCACACGGCCACGCCGGAAGCGACGGCGACCACCGACAGAAGCGGCCACACCCCCGGCCACTGCCGCAGGCCGAGCAGCCCGACCACCGCCGCGGCACCGACATATGCCGCGATGAGCATGGATGTGCGCAACGGGCCGGAGGATGCCGCCGACCGCTCGACCGAGTCTCGCAATCGCAGTCCGGCGAGGAAGAAGAAGAGGTTCTGCACCACCTGCCACAGGTTGCCGAGGTCGGGGAGCACCCCGGCCGCCGCGACCGCCGAGACGAGGAACGCGATCGGCAGCACGACCGCCGTCGGCACATCCCTGGTGAGCCGCGCGACGACGAGGTACACGGCGAGGGCGAGCAGGTACCAGAGGTTGGTCGGGCTGAACGTGAGCTGCGCGAGCAGCTCCCCCGGGTTCTCCGCCCGCGCGGTGTCGAAGTCGGGCGCGAGGGCGAGCGCGAACGTCTGGATGACGACCCACACGACGTACACGAGCGCGAGGCGCAGCGCCCTGCGCCTCCAGTCCACGCCGCTCGCCGCAGTCACCGCACGACCGGCGAACATCCCCGAGATGAGGAAGAACAGCGGCATGCGCAGCGGCAGGAGCTGGGCGTTGACCGCCGCCCAGGCCCCGGTGACCGCGGCGGCGCCATCGAGGCCGATCGCGTGCTTCGTCACCACGTGCCACAGCACGACGAGCACGATGCACAGCCCCTTCGCGACATCCGGCCATCCGCTGCGCGCGCGACCGCTCACCACGTCCTGCCCGCGAGCGCGGCCCGCACCAGCCGATCGGTCAACTCGGGGTAGGTGACGTCGGCCGCGGCGAACATCCGCGGCACCTGCGACGCCGCGGTGAGGCCGGGCATCGTGTTCACCTCGTTCAGCACCGGCCCGTCGGCGGTGAGGAAGAAGTCCATCCTCGCCACGCCTGCACAGCCCAGTGCGTCGAACATCGCCAGCGCCGCACGCGTCAAGGCCGTCGTCTCCGCACCGGTCAGCTGCGCCGGCACGGTGAACCGGGCGGTCCCGTCGTACTTCATCGCCGTGTCGAACAGCCCGGCCGCGTGGATCTCCAGCGGCGGCGCAGCCCACCGCACGCCGCCCGCCTCCCTGATCACCGCCACGTCGATCTCCCGGCCGTGCACCACCTCCTCGACGAGGATGCGGTCGTCGAGCGTCGCCGCCAGCCGCAGGGCGCCCAGCAGTTCGTCCTCGGAGCGCACCAGCGAGACGCCGTGGCTCGAGCCCGCCGACACCGGCTTGACGACCACCGGCCCCTCGAACTCGACGTCGCCGATCCCCGAGGCCGGCACGACGAACCCGTGCGCGGTGCGCAGGCCCGCCGCCTCCGCGACGAGCTTCGTCGCGTGCTTGTCCATGCCGATCGCCCCCGCACGAAGATCGGATCCGACGACGGCCACCCCCGCCAGAGCGCACAGCGCCGCGAGGGCACCGTCCTCCCCGAGAACTCCATGCACCGCGGGGAATACCACGTCGGTCCAGCCCAGCAGCGGCACGGCCGCAGCCAGCGACTCCGCCGGAGACCCCTCGGATGCCGCGTCCCACACCCCCTCCCGCGAGATCGTCGCCGTGCGCACCTCGTGTCCCACGCTGCGCAGCGCCTCCGCCACGCCGGCCGCCGAGGCCAGCGACACGTCGTGCTCGGAGTTCCGCCCTCCGCCGATCACCAGCACCCTCATGCCACTGTCCTCCGCACTCGCGTTCCGATCCCCGTGACCACGGTGTGCGGGATCGTCCCCGCCCACCGCGCCCAGTCCCGCACCGACGGCACCGCGCCACCCTCCGGGCCGAACAGCGTCGCCCTGGTGCCGCGCGGATACACCGCGTCGCCGGTATCGACGACGATCTGGTCCATCGACACCCGCCCCACCACCGGGTGCCGAGACCCCCCGATCTCGACACCCGCCCCCTCCGTCAGCTCTCGCGGGATGCCGTCGGCGTACCCGACGCCGATCACGCTGAGAGCGGTCTCCCTGCCGGTAACGTGCGATCCGCCGTAACCGATCGCCGTGCCGGCCTGCACCCGTGAGCTGTGCACGACGGATGCCGTGAAACGCGATGCCCCGCGCAGCGCCACCGTGTCCGAAGGGTCGATGCCAACGAGCCCGGCGCCGATCCGGACGAGGTCGAAGTGCGTCGCCGGGTCGGTGAGCGCGCCCGCCGTCGCGGCCAGATGCACGAGCACCGGGCCGAAGCCGGCGCGCAGCACCGCGTCGCGCGCGTGGCGCATGCGCAGCACCGCCGCGGCGTTGGCCCGCGGATCGGCCTCGTCGGCGCGGGGCAGGTGTCCCATCACGCCCACGACCTCCACGCGCCCCCTGCCCGCGCGGGCGACGCGCAGCAGGTCGGCCCAGTCGTCGACGGGGCAGCCGCCGCGCGACATCCCGGTGTCCATGTGCAGGTGCACGCGCACCGGGGTGCACGCGTCGGCGACGAGCTGCCGCAGCTCCTCCGCCGATCCCACGGCGATGTCGACGCGATCGGCGGCGACCTGCGCCGCGTCCACGCCCGAGGGGTTCAGCCAGGCGAGGATCGGCACGTCGATCCCGGCCTCGCGCAGCTCTGCGGCATCTGCGGCATCCGTGATCCCCAGCCAGGTCGCACCGGCGTCGACGGCCGCGCGCGCGACCGCGACGGCGCCGTGGCCGTAACCATCGGCCTTCACGACCGCCATGATCGCGGAGTCGGTCGCCGCCCGCACGGTCCGCATGTTCTCGGCCACCGCCTCGGGGATCGTGTGCAGGGTCGGGGCGTGCATGCGCGACAGGCTCGTCGACGCCAGCACCGCGGTCATCGGTCGACCCTCGGGTCGGCGGTGGGATCGGCGTACATCAGCGGGCATCCGTTCGCGGCCGCCCCGGGACGGAGCTCGAAATGCCAGGGCTCGTTCTCGTAGATCTGGCAGAGTCCGAAGGCCGAGCCGTTGCGGGACAGCCAGTCCTGTGCGGCGACAGGTCCGAGGTCGATCGCGTCCCCCGACACGTGCTCGGACTTCTCGGGCGTCGCGACCCAGCGCGCGGCCTCCTCCTCGGAGCCGTACTTCTGCACGGCATCCGCCCGCAGCGCCAGCTGGTACCGCGGCGAGCGCCATCCGCTGTTCACATGGATGCGCACGCCGTCGCGTTCGGCGCTGGTCGCCGCGTCGCGCACGGCCGCGAGCAGGTCGGGATCGAGGTTCGACACCGCGGGGGTGTCGGCGAAGACGGAGATGCGGTCGGACTCCTTGATCAGTCCGTCGTCGACGCCGAGCGTGCCGTCGGTGAGCGTGGGCGCCGGTACGGATGCCGTGGCGGACGACTGCTGGCTGATGACGATCGCGGCGCCGACGACGATCGTGGCGAGCAGGGCGACGCCGATCACGGCCGTGAGGCGTCGCCGTCGGAGAGTGCGGCTGTGGTTCATGCTCTCCAGTGAAGAGAGGAGCGTGTTGCGAGGGCGTATGCGGTTTTGCATATGTTTCCGATATGCCAGGGTGCGTAAGCTCTCAGCCATGCGCGTGCTGATCGTCGAGGACGAGCCCTACCTCGCCGAGGCGGTTCGCGATGGACTGCGCCTGGAGGCGATCGCCTCCGACATCGCCCCCGACGGCGACACCGCCCTGGAGCTGCTGAGCATCAACTCCTACGACATCGCCGTGCTCGACCGTGACATCCCCGGCCCCTCCGGTGACGACGTCGCCCGGTGGATCGTGGCCTCCGGCAGCGGCATCCCGATCCTCATGCTCACCGCCGCCGACCGGCTGGACGACAAGGCTTCCGGCTTCGAGATCGGCGCCGACGACTACCTCACCAAGCCCTTCGAGCTGCGCGAGCTCGTGCTGCGGCTCCGGGCACTCGACCGCCGCCGCCAGCACGCACGCCCTCCGGTGCTCGAGATCGCGGGACTCCGGCTCGACCCGTTCCGCCGCGAGGTCTTCCGCGACGGGCGCTACGTCGCACTCACCCGCAAGCAGTTCGCGGTGCTGGAGGTGCTCATCGGCGCGGGAGGCGGAGTCGTGAGCGCCGAGGAGCTGCTGGAGCGCGCCTGGGACGAGAACGCCGACCCGTTCACCAACGCCGTGCGCATCACGGTCTCCTCGCTACGCAAGCGCCTGGGCGAGCCCTGGCTGATCCTCACCGTGCCAGGGGCCGGATACCGCGTCGGGACGGATGCCGATGCCTAGGCGTCGCGGGATGACCGCCCGCATGAAGCTCACGCTGAGCTACACGCTCGTGGTGGTGCTGTCGGGCGCGGCGCTGCTCGTGGTCGTCGGGCTGTTCCTGCTGCGCTACGTCCCCGACACGGTCGACTTCTTCCCCAACCGCTCCGATCTGCTGCGGGCCTTCACGCCGATGGCCGCGCTCGTGATGGTCGTGCTGCTCTTCGTCGGCTGGGCCGGCGGGTGGGTGCTGGCCGGGCGGATGCTCGCTCCCCTCGACCGCATCGGTCACGCCGCACAGCTCGCGGCGCAGGGGTCGCTGTCGCACCGCGTGCACCTGGAGGGTCCGCGCGACGAGTTCCGCGACCTCGCCGACGTCTTCGACTCCATGCTGGAGAAGCTCGAGGCGAACATGACCGAGCAGCAGCGGTTCGCGGCGAACGCCTCGCACGAGCTGCGCACACCTCTCGCGATCTCTCAGGCGCTGCTGGAGGTCGCCCGCACCGATCCCGAGCGCGACGTCGACGCCCTGATCGACCGGCTGCAGGAGGTCAATGTCAGGGCCATCGAGCTCACCGAGGCGCTGCTGCTGCTCAGCCGGGCCGACCGCCGGTCGTTCACCCGCGAGCAGGTCGACCTGTCGCTGCTGGCCGAGGAGGCCGTCGAGACCCTCCTGCCCCTCGCGGAGCGCCGGGGCGTCGGCATCGAGGTGTCGGGGGAGGCGGCTCGCGCCCTCGGCAACCCGCCGCTGCTGCAGCAGCTGATCACCAACCTCGTGCACAACGCGATCGTGCACAACCTGCCGCACGACGGGCTCGTCACGGTGCGCACGCACGCGCAGCACGACGCCGTGGCGCTCGTCGTCGAGAACACCGGCGCCGTGCTGTCGCCCGTCGAGGTCTCGACGCTCGCCGAGCCCTTCCAGCGCGGCGCGGCGCGCACCCGCGACGACGACCACGGCGGAGTGGGGCTCGGCCTCGCGATCGCCGAGCGCATCGCCCAGGCCCACGACGGCTCGCTCGTGCTCACCGCGCGGCCGGAGGGCGGCCTGAACGTGACGGTGTGGCTGCGGCATCCGTTCCCCGGCGCTCTCGGCAACTGAACCGGGCGCCGTTGGTGTGCCCGTGCGGTCCGTGCCCGCGCGGTCCGCGCCCGCGCCCGTGTGGTCCGTGCCCGTGCGGTCCGTGCCCGCGCCCGTGTGGTCCGTGCCCGTGCGGTCCGCGTCCGTGCGGTCCGTGCGGTCCACGCCCGGGCCGTTTGTCGGGAGTCTTCACGGATGCAGGGCCGAACGGGCCGCTCCGGCCCTACGAACGTGAAAACCCCCGACAGACGTGCACCACCACCGCACGGCGGCGGGGATCACCAGGGGCTGGGCTCGTAGTCCTTGAGGAAGACGCCGTGGATGTCCTCGCCGGCCTCGCCGCGCACGATCGGGTCGTACACGCGGGCGGCGCCGTCGACGAGGTCGAGCGGGGCGTGGAAGCCCTCCTCGGCGAGGCGCACCTTCGTGAAGTGCGGGCGCTCGTCGGTGATCCAGCCGGTGTCGACGGCGGTCATCAGGATGCCGTCGGTCTCGAGCATCTCGCCGGCGCTGGTGCGCGTGAGCATGTTCAGCGCGGCCTTCGCCATGTTGGTGTGCGGGTGGCCGGGGCCCTTGTAGCGGCGGGAGAACTGACCCTCCATGGCCGACACGTTGACCACGTACTTGCGGCGGGAGGAGGATGCCGCCATCGACGCGCGCAACCGGCTGATGAGAAGGAACGGCGCGGTGGTGTTCGCGAGCTGCACCTCGAGCATCTCCAGCGGATCGACCTGGTCGACCGACTGCACCCAGCTGTTCACCCTGTTCACGTCGGGCACGAGGCCGCCCGCGTCGATGGCCGTGCCGTCGGCGTGCTTCTCCAGCGACGAGGACCCGGGCGCCATGGCGAGCCGCGCGAGGTCCTCGGCGGTGAGAGCCTGGCCGCCCTGCTCGGCGACCGTGCCGCCGAGCGCCGCGACCGACAGCAGCGGGTGCGCGTCGACCGAGGCCTGCAGCGCCTGCGGATGCGGGTCGGCCGTGTGGCCGAACGTCTCCATCTCGGGCAGCGGTCCGTCGGGCAGCGGCTGCAGCTCGGCATCCGCCAGCAGGGAGTACGCACCGGGCGAACGCCGCACGGTCTGCGCGGCGTTGTTGATGAGGATGTCGAGCGGCCCCTGAGCCGCGACCGAATCGGCGAGCCCGATCACCTGCGCCGGGTCGCGCAGGTCGATGCCGACGACGCGCAGGCGGTGCAGCCAGTCGGCCGAGTCGGGCAGCGCCGAGAAGCGCCGCACGGCATCCCGCGGGAAGCGGGTCGTGATCGTCGTGTGCGCGCCGTCGCGGAGCAGCCGCAGGGCGATGTGCATGCCGATCTTCGCCCGCCCGCCGGTGAGCAGCGCGCGCTTGCCGGTGAGGTCGGTGCGGGCGTTGCGCTTGCCGTGGCTGAACCGCGCGCAGTCGGGGCAGAGTTGGTGGTAGAACGCGTCGACGATCGTGTACGGCTGCTTGCAGATGTAGCAGTTGCGCGGCTTGAGCAGCTCGCCCGCGATGGGGGCGTCGACGACGCTCGAGGCGAGGTCGTTGCCGCGGGTCTCGTCGTCGATGCGGTCGGGTGCGCCGGTGGCCGTGCGCGCCACGACGGCCTTGTCGGCCTCGGCGATCGCGTCGCGGATCTCTTTGCGCCGCACCCGCTTCACGTCCTTGAACATCGCAGCCGTCGCGTGCCGCACCGCGATGAAGTCCGGATGCTGGTTGTCGATCGTGTGCAGCTCCGCGAGCACGCGCAGCGTGGTGGCGAGGTCGTCGGGGTCGATGCCCGGACCGAGGTCGGGTGCGGGGGAGTCGCCCGATCCGAGGTCGGCGGTGGCGTCGGGCGCATCGGTCATTGTCCCGATTTTACGCGAGTTCCCCGGGCCGCGGCCGCCCGCCCGGCGCCCCGCGCCCCGCGCCCCGCGCCCCGCTCCCGCCCGCAGACGCTGCTCCCGTATGAGTTGTGGTCGCTGAAACGCCGGATAGGCGACCACAAGTCATACGGGAGCAGCGAGGGAGAGGAGAGGAGAGGAGGACAATGAGGGCATGAGCGACCCGTATGTCCTCGGCCCCGGCCTGCTGCCGACGCCGTTCACGGCAGAAGAGATCCGCACGGCCACGGGGAGCGGCAAGACGATCCGCATCCGCATCGACCTCCCCGACGGATCGACCGCGACCAGGGTCAACCGCTTCAGCGAGACGGATGCCGAGGGCGCGACCCTCGAGCGCTGGTCGCTCGCCGACCGCTCCGACGTGTCGGCCGGCCGGGTGACCTGGCTCGACCTGCAGCGCCACGCCGCCTTCGACGCGGCGACGACCACGGTGTCGACCGAGACTCTGATGCTCCCGTTGGGCGAGCTGACCTGCCGGCGCTACGAGACAGCGGACGGCACGTTCTGGTTCTCCCCCGGCCACCCCGGCATGCCCGTGCGCTACGAATCCGATGGGGTGAGCACGACGGTCGAGTCGATCGAGCACGACTGACCCCTCCGCGAACGTCGCACCCCCGGCGTAGGGTCAGGACATGAGCAGCACAGCATCGCACGGAGTCGTCCCCTCTTATCTGCTTGCGCGCCTGGCCGAGTCCGGCCGATTTCCCCGCGCGGCCGCCGCCGCACGGCAGACCCTCACGGCCGGCCGTCCGCCCTTCCGCGCGCGTATCGACCTCTCCATCGACGAGAACGGCGACCTCGTGGCGCAGCTCTCCTCCGACGCCCCTCGGCGCAGCATCAGCGATGCGGGCAACACCCAGAAGCTCCCGGGGGCCCTGGTGCGCAGCGAGGGCGACGATCCGGTCGAGGATGCCGCGGTGAACGAGGCCTTCGACGGGCTCGGGGCCACCTTCGAGCTGCTGCTGGGCGCGTTCGGGCGCAACTCGCTCGACGGCGCGGGAGCCCCGCTCGACGCGAGCGTGCACTACGGCGTCGACTACGACAACGCCTTCTGGGACGGGTCGCGCATGGTGTTCGGCGACGGGGACGGCGAGGTCTTCACCGGCTTCACCCGGTCCACCACCGTCATCGGTCACGAGCTCGCGCACGGTGTGGTGCAGCACACCGCGGCGCTCGAGTACCAGGGACAGCCCGGTGCGCTCAACGAGTCGATCGCCGATGTGTTCGGCGCCCTCACCGAGCAGTACCTGCACGGCCAGTCCGTCGGCGAGGCGACCTGGCTGATCGGCGCCGAGATCTTCACCGACGCGGTGCAGGGCGAGGCGTTGCGGTCGATGTTGCACCCCGGCACCGCCTACGACGACGACGAGCTGGGCAAAGACCCGCAGCCCGATCATATGAGCGGCTTCGTGCGCACCACCGAGGACAACGGGGGCGTGCACATCAACTCCGGTATCCCCAACCGCGCGTTCGCGCTCTTCGCCACCGGGCTCGGGGGCAACGCCTGGGAACGCGCCGGCACGGTCTGGTACCGCGCTCTGACCGGAAGGCTCTCGAGCACCGCCACGTTCGCCCAGTTCGCGGCGGCGACGGTGGCGGCAGCCGACGCTCTCGACAGCGAGTCGGGCAGCACCGAGATCACCGAGGCCGCTCGACGCGCCTGGGCGACCGTGGGAGTCTTGGAGGATGAGCCCGACCCCGCCCCCCGCTGACGACGCGGTCGTCATCGCGGTGGTGCGCTCGGGCGGTATCGCCGGCATCCGTCGACGCTGGCGGATCGCCGCGCCGACCGACGAGGCGGGCGAGTGGATCGCGCTGATCGACTCGTGCCCCTGGGACTCCCCCGCACCGGAGAGCACGGGGGCCGACCGCTTCGTGTGGAGCATCCACGTCCGCACGCCGTCGGAACGCCGGGAGCAGGACGTTCCGGATGCCGCGCTCGACGGACCGTGGCGCGCGCTCGTCGACGCGGTGCGCGCCGCATCGCGGTGAAGCGCGCGACAGTGCGCTGAAGCACGGCAGCGCGGTGAAAGGACGCGGCATCGCGCTGAAAGACGCCGCATCGCGGTGAATGCCCGGCGCGGAGCATCTCCTCTCGCGGAACCCGTGCCGTTGCGTGACGCAGCGCGCACAATGGAGGCATGGGACTTTTCCAGCACCGTCCAGAGGAAGAGGAGAACCAGTGGACTCTCCCCTCCGAGCCGATCGAGCATGATGCCGCCGACGTTCTCGACGCCGTCCCCTCAGCGGACTCCCTGATGTTCGGGCTCGAGAATCCCTCGGTATCGATCGTGTTCCCCGTCGCGCCGCCGGCCCCCGAGGCCGCCGACGTCGCATCGGCCGACCCCGAGGACTGAGCCTCCCACCACACGGATGGCGTCCCCGGCCACGGCTACGGTGGAGGGATGACGATCACCGCCGCCGCAGACGGCTCCGCCCTGGGCAACCCCGGCCCGAACGGCTGGGCCTGGTACATCGACGACGACAACTGGGCCGCTGGCGGATCGCCCCACGGCACCAACAACCAGGGCGAACTGCAGGCCGTGCTCGAGCTGCTGCGCGCGACGGCCGGCACCGACGAGAAACTGCTCATCGAGTGCGACAGCCGGTACGTGATCGACTCCGTCACGAAATGGATACCGGGATGGAAGCGCAAGGGCTGGCGCAAGTCCGACGGCGGGCCGGTGCTCAACCGCGACCTGCTGGAGGGCATCGACGAGGCGATCCGCGGTCGTGACGTCGAGTTCTCCTGGGTCAAGGGGCACGCCGGACACCCCCTGAACGAGGCGGCCGACGAGCGAGCGAACTCCGCGGCCAAGGCCTATCAGCAGAAACAGGAGCCACGTCGCGGCCCCGGCTTCACCAGGGCGACGGACGCCGGGGCCGCCATCGCCGGGTCGGCAGCCGTCGCTGCGTCCGCTGCACTCGGCGCCGCTTCTCCCTCGTCGTCGGCCGAACAACTCCTCACCGAGCCGAGCGCTGCGCCCGCCCCCTCGGAACCCGCATTCGCCGAGCCGCTCTGGGCGGAGGCGTCGGATCTGCTCGAGGGACTCGACGAACCGACCGCCGCGCCGGTCGTGCTCCACGTGACGCTGACGGCGGAGGAGCATGCCCGCCTCTCCGACCGCGCCGACGCGCAGGGCATCTCGCTCGAAGAGGCGCTTCGCCGCCTGATCTGATCCGTCGACCGACGACGAACCGACCGGCCCAGAAGGACCGGTCGGTTCGTCATCCGTGCGGCACGCGGTCAGGGTGCGGGCACCCGTGCCGCGCTCTGACAGGAGAACGCCGACGCCTCGCCGCCGCCGCAGGCGGCGAACGTCGCGAACTGCGCCTCGATCTGCGCGCGCTTCCCGGCCGGAAGCGCATCCCAGCTGAGCGGCGGGTTGATCCTCCCCTTCGCCGTCTCCGTGATGCCGTACCGGGAGATCGTTCCCCGGTCGGCACCCGTCACGTGCTTCACATACAGCTCGCCCCCGGCACGGAGCGAGAAGAAGCCCTCCTGGACGAGGGTTCCCGGCTCGGAGTCCGGTCCCGCCGTGCTCGGATCGGAGACCTTCGTGTGCACCGAGTACACCCACTGGCGCCAGTCCGTCACCTTCTCGCCGCGGATCAACGGCATCAGGTCCATGCCGTCGTTGTCACTGAAGGTCGTGTCCTTGTCGGACAGGCTCGGCTGCATCGCCGCGAACGTCGGCATCAGATCCACGGACTGCGTGAGCTCGGTGCGCACCACCCCCTTCGCGGCATCCGCACCCGCGACGACGAGCGGCACCCGCAGGTCGGTCTCGTACGGTGAGCCCTTGCCGATCTTGAATCCGTCCGCGCCGTTGTCGATCAGGCCGAGGTTGACGCCCTGGCCGAGGTGGAAGCCGTTGTCCGAGGTGAACATCAGGTAGGTCGACTCCCACAGCCCGTTCTTCTCCAGCTCGCTGCGCACCGCGCCGATCAACTCGTCCAGCGACTGGGCCATGCGGATCCTGTCGTGCAGATACTGCTGCAGCTCGCAGGCGTTGTCGTTGCCGTCGGGCTTCGCATAGGGCAGTTCGTAGAAGTCCTTCGCGCAGTCCATCTTCCCGTTGCCCGGCAGCGACTCGATGCGGATGTCGTAGCAGGAGCGCTGTACACCGTCGGGCTGCGTGCCGCAGTCGCCTCCGGGGAACTCCCCTTCGGGGTTGGCCGCGGTCTTCGGCAGATCGCGCGGCGCAGGCACGAAGCTGCGGATATCCGTGCGCGTCAGGCTGGCCGCGTGGGTCGAGAACGGCACGAAGGTCGCATGGAAGCTCCGTCCGCGGCCGGCCATGTCCGTGAAGAAGGTCCTCGCGCGGGTGATCTGGATGTCCGTGCCGTACTTGGCGTTCTTCACCGCCGGCTTGTCGGGCGTGCCGATCTCGAAGTCGGTCTCGTTGTAAGCGCGCTCGCTGTACGGACGCCACATCGTCCAGCCCGGAGGCCGTCGCACCACGTCGCCCACCTGGAAGTCGTAGCCGTTGAGGTACTTGCCCTCCAGCATCGTGTAGTAGCCGCGATCCTGCGCCTGCACGGCGTAGGTCGAGAGTTCGTTGTCGCGCGTCGACCCCGACTGGGCCAGTCCCCGGCGGAACGCCCCGATCCCACCCATCGTGCCGGCGTTCTGATACACGCCGGTGTTGTGCGGGAAGCGCCCGGTCAGGATCGACGATCGGGATACGCAGCACAGCGAGTTCGTGACGTAGTAGTTGTCGAACGACACGCCGTCGGCCATCAGCCGCTGCAGCTCCGACATGTACGGCACGAGGTCCCATGACAGGTCGTCGGCCATGATCATCACCACGTTGCGGGGCGTGGCCGCGGCATCCGCCTGCTGCGCCGGCGCGATCACACCGCCGGTGACGATCGCGGCGGCAGCCAGCAGCATCGCCGTCCAGCCCCTCATCGAACGCCTGGTCATGGTGCGACCGCCCGTGCCGCGGCCTGGCAGGAGGTCGCCGACGCCTCGCCACCACCGCAGGCGGCGAACGTCGCGAACTGCGCCAGGATCTGAGTGCGCTTCGCCTGCGGCAGGTCCTTCCACACGAGACGCGGGTTCGACCAGCCGTTCGCCGTCTCCTGCACGGCGTAGCGCTGAATCGTGTTCTTGTCCTTGTCCGTCGTGGAGAGCACGTAGAGCTCTCCGTCGGCACGCAGGGAGAAGAACCCGTCGCGCACGAGGGTTCCCGGCTCGGAGTCCGGACCCGCGGTGCTCGGATCGGAGACCTTCGTGTGCACCGAGTACGACCACTGGCGCCAGTTCGTCGCCTTCTCGCCGCGGATCAGGGGCATCAGGTTCATGCCGTCGTGATCGAGGAACGTCGTGTTCTTGTCGGAGATGCTCGGCTGCATGGCCGCGAACGTGGGCATCAGGTCGACGGACTGGGTGAGCTCGGTACGCACGACGCCCTTCGCGGCGTCCGCTCCGGCGATGACGAGCGGCACCCGCAGATCGGTCTCGTACGGCGATCCCTTGCCGATCTTGAATCCGTCCGTACCGTTCTCGATCAAGCCCAGATCGACGCCCTGGCCGAGGTGGAAGCCGTTGTCTGACGTGAACATCAGATACGTGGAATCCCACAGGCCGTTCTTCTCCAGTTCGCTGCGCACGGCGCCGACCAGCTCGTCGACCGACTGCGCCATGCGCACGCGGTCGCGCAGGTACTGCTGCAGCTCGCAGGGGCCGTCGGGAGTGGCGTCGTCGGGCTTGGCGAACGGGATCTCGACACCGTCCTGCGCGGCGGGGCAGTTCATGCCCTCGTTGCCGGGCAGCGACTCGATCATGATGCTGTAGCAGTCGCGCCTGGAGCCGTCGGGCAGAGTGCCGCAGTCTCCGTGCGCGAACTCGCCCTCGGGATTGTCCGCCGTCTTGGGCAGATCCCGCAGTGCGGGCTGGAACGTGCGCACCTTCGGGGCGGACATGTCACCGGCGTGCGTCGAGAAGGGCACGAAGGTCGCGTGGAAGCTCTTGCCCTGCGATGCCATGTTCGGGATGAACGCGCGAGCGCGCGCGATCTCGGTGTCGGTCCCGTACTTCGAGTTCTGGATCGCCTTCTTCCCGGGAATGCCGATGGCGAACTTCAGCTCTCCGTAGGCCCCGTTGCTGTACGGGCGCCACATCGTCCAGCCCGGAGGGCGGCGGACCGTATCGCCCACGTTGAAGGCGTTGTTGTATCCGTTGAGGTACTTGCCCTCGAGCATCGTGTAGTAGCCGCGATCCTGCGCCTGCACGGCGTAGGTCGAGAGCTCGTTGTCGCGCGTGGCGCCCGACTGGGTGAGGCCCTTCCTGAACGCCTCGATCCCGCCCATGGGGCCGCCGTTCATGAGCACGCCGGTGTTGTGCGGGAAGCGCCCGGTCAGGATGGACGAGCGCGACACGCAGCACAGCGAGTTCGTCACGTAGTAGTCATCGAAGGACACGCCGTCGGCCATCAGCCGCTGCACTTCCGACATGTACGGCACGAGATCCGATGACAGGTCGTCGGCCATGATCATCACGACGTTGCGCGGCGTGGCCGCGGCATCCGCCTGCTGCGCCGGCGCGATCACCCCGCCGCCGATCACCGCGATCGTCGCCAGGAGCAGCGCGGTCGACGACGCCCGCTTCCTCGCGCCCGACACCCGTCTGCGTTTCCGCCCCTGAAGCAAAGCCATCGACATGAACGTCCCCCTACGATCCGGGGGCACGTGAAGGAGTGCGCCGGCGGGAGCCCCCCACCACTGCCGGCGCGCTCCGAAAGCTATCAGCGGCGCGGACTGCGGCGCGCCCGTTTACGCCAGACGCCAGCCCCGTTGCCGAGAGCCGGCCGGCCCCTGGAGGGACCGGCCGGCTCTCGGTGCACCGTGGATGGAGCGATCAGGGAGCGGGCACCCGAGCGGCGCTCTGACAGGAACCCGCCGCAGCCTCACCGCCCCCGCAGGCCGCGAACCTGTCGAACTGCGACAGCACCTCGGCACGCGTCGCGGCGGGCAGGGCCTGCCACGACCGAGGCGTGTCCACACGGCCGTTGACGGTGTCCCGCACGACGTAACGGGTGATCGTCCCACGACGGGCGCCGGTCACGTGCTTCACGTAGAGCTCGCCTCCGGAGCGCAGGGAGAAGAAGCCGTCCTGGACCAGCGTGCCCGGTTCGGAGTCCGGACCGGCCGTGCTCGGATCGGAGACCCTCGTGTGCACCGAGTACACCCACTGGCGCCAGTTCGCCACACGCTCCCCGCGGATCAGAGGCATCAGGTTCATGCCGTCGTGGTCGCGGAACGTCGTGTTCTTGGCGGAGATGCTCGGCTGCATCGCCGCGAACGTCGGCATCAGATCCACGGACTGCGTGAGCTCCGTACGCACCACCCCCTTCGCGGCATCCGCACCCGCGACGATGAACGGCACACGGAGATCGGTCTCGTACGGGGATCCCTTGCCGACGAGGAACCCGTCCGCCCCGTCCTCGCCGATGCCGAGGTCGATGCCCTGGCCGAGGTGGAAGCCGTTGTCCGACGTGAACATCAGGTACGTCGACGTCCACAGACCGTTCTTCTCCAGCTCCTTGCGCACGGCGCCGATCAACTCGTCCAGCGACTGCGCCATGCGGATCCGGTCGCGCAGATACTGCTGCAGCTCGCACGGACCGTCGGCGTCGTCGGGCTTGGCGAAGGGCATCTCGACGGTGTCCTTGGCCGCAGGGCAGTCCATGCCCTCGTTGCCGGGGAGGGACTCGATCCGGATGCTGTAGCAATCGCGGCGCGTCCCGTTCGCCAGCGTCCCGCAGTCGCCATGGGCGAACTCGCCCTCGGGGTTCGCCGCCGTCTTCGGCAGGTCACGAGGAGCCGGCTGGAAGGTGTGCTCCTTCGCCGCGAAGCTGCTGAGGTGTGTCGAGAACGGCACGAACGTCGCATGGAAGTTCCTCCCGCTCGTCTTCATCGTGGAGAAGAACGCACGGGCCCGGGTGATCTGGGTGTCGGTGCCGTACTCCGTGTTCATGATCGCCTTCGCACCGGGATCTCCGATCGCGAACTCGGTCTCGCTGTATGCGCGCTGATCGTACGGGCGCCACATCGTCCAGCCCAGAGGGCGCCGAACGTCGTCGCCCTCGCGGAAGTCGTAGCCGTTGAGGTACTTGCCCTCCAGCATCGTGTAGTAGCCGCGATCCTGCGCCTGCACGGCGTAGGTCGAGAGTTCGTTGTCGCGCGTCGACCCCGACTGGGCCAGTCCCCGGCGGAACGCCCCGATCCCACCCATCGTGCCGGCGTTCTGATACACGCCGGTGTTGTGCGGGAAGCGCCCGGTCAGGATCGACGATCGGGATACGCAGCACAGCGAGTTCGTGACGTAGTAGTTGTCGAACGACACGCCGTCGGCCATCAGCCGCTGCAGCTCCGACATGTACGGCACGAGGTCCCATGACAGGTCGTCGGCCATGATCATCACGACGTTGCGCGGCGTGGCCGCGGCATCCGCCTGCGTCGGCGCGATCGCGCCGCCGCCGACCACCGCGGCGAGGGCCGTGACCAGCGCGAGCCAGGCCGTCCGTGTCATCCTGCCGACGGGTCGTCGGCGTCCCCTTCGTTCGAGCGCGTTCGTCGACATGGTCAATCCCCAGTGGTGCGGGGAGACCCGGTACGACGTCGCGGGCAGGTCCCCCCACAGCCGCCCGCGCGATCAGAAGCTAACAGCGCCGAGCCCGGCGCCGGGTGCTCCTGCACGAGACGACGAGGACGCCGCGGGCGACGGCAGAGGATGCCGACCGGTCCCGATCCGGGGCCGGTCGGCATCGGCAGTGCGGGTCAGGCGACCGGGTCGGCGGAGAGCACCTCGCGCTCCAGCCGGGCGTACGACTCCTCCATGCCCTCGGCCATCCCCGTGGCGAGGATCATGTCGCGCGTCTCCTTGTCGGGGTACTCGATGAGCACGGTGACCAGGGTGGCGCCGTCCTCCTCGTAGAGGTTGAGGTCGTTGAGCGTCTCGGGGCCGTCGGTGCCCTGCATCCTCTCGGTGGTGACGGCGCGACGGGGCTCGTCGACGAGGAGCACCTCGCCCTCGAAGCCGAACGCCTCGCCCTCGGTGTCGCCGGTCGGAGCCCAGGAGGTGCGGTGGGCGTCGCCGGGCCGGGTGCCGATGACGCACTCCGTCATCTCCCACCCGTCGGGGCCCAGCATCCACTGCCGCATCAGCTTCTCCTCGTTGTAGGCGCGCCAGACGAGCTCGCGCGGTCCCTCGACGAGGCGGGTGATGCGCACGTGGGTGTCGTCGAGCAGCTCGACGACGGTGCCCTTGCCCTGCGCGAAGTCGCGGAGGTCCTGCAGCACGGCGTCGAGCTGGGCCATCGCCATCTTCGTGCCCTCGACGGCGCCCATCGCGACGACCTGTTCGAGCGCCTCGACCGAGTCGAAGTAGCTGGTGTTGACCATGCGCGTGCCGTCGCCGCCGGGGGCGAAGGTGAAGGTCATGCGCATCGCGGGGAAGCCCTCGAGCGGCTTTCCGTCGTCGTCGACGAACGAGTCGATCACCTCGAAGCCGTGCGGGGCGTCGATGGAGAGGAACTCCCACGATCCCGAGGACTTCTCGCCGCGCGGACCGTTCATCGTGTACTGCGCACGCCCGCCGACGGTGTGGTCCCATTCGGTGAAGGTGGCGGGCCACCCGGGAGGGCCCCAGAAGCGGTTCAGCTGCTCCGGGTCGGTGTAGGCGTTCCACACCCGTTCGACGGGCGCGGCGAGGTCGGCGATGACGGTCATCGTGAGGTTGTCGAGATCGGTGATCACATCGGTGACGGGCATGTCAGTCTCCTTGTTTCGGTGTCGGATGCTGCGCCGCCGGGGCGGCCAGCAGGTCGTCGAGACGGGCGATGCGCGCCCGCCACAGTTCTTCGTATCGGGCGAGGAGCGCCCTGGCGCGGGCGATCATCTCGGGGTTCGCGCGGACGAGCCGCTCGCGTCCCTCGGCGCGCTTGACGATGAGGTTCGCCGCCTCGAGCACGGACACGTGCTTCTGCACCGCGGCGAACGACATCTCGTATTCGGAGGCGAGGGTCGAGACGGACTGCTCCCGCTCGATCGTCCGGCGCAGGATGTCGCGCCGGACCGACGTCGCCAATGCGTGGAACACACGGTCGACCTCCGCTTCGCTGAGTTCATGTACAACCATTTGGTTGTACATTATGGCGCGGCGGATGCCGTGTCAAGGGTTTCTCATCGGGAACACGTTCCGCTGGTATGTTTACATCGCTCACACCGAGCGTGGGAAGGGAAGAACAGCAGTGTCGACATCTTTGCGGTCCGGGTATCATCACGGAGACCTCCGTGCGACACTGCTGAGCACGGCGATGCGGATGCTGGAGGACGGGGAGCAGTTCTCCCTGCGCGCTGTGGCTCGCGAGGCGGGCGTCTCCGCCACCGCTCCGTATCGGCACTTCACCGACCGCGACGCTCTCGAATCAGCCCTGGCCGCGCAGGGGCTGCGGGACCTGACCGCCGACCTCGCGTCCGACGGCACCCTCCCCGCCACCCCGGAGGGCCTGGCCGACCTCGCCGTCGCCTACGTCGAGTTCGCCCTGCGCCGACCCGCCCTGTTCCGGGTGATGTTCGGCAACGCCTGCGACGAGGGCAGTGAGGAGCGCGTGCAGGCCGCGGCCGCGATCCACGAACTGCTCCGCGCCGCCGCGGCGAACGTGTTCCCGGACGCGGACCCCGATGCACTCGCCTCCGCGGGCTGGGCGATGGCGCACGGCATGGCCTATCTGCACATGGACGGCAAACTCGCCGCCCGTTCACCGGAGGAGGTCGCAGATCGCGTGCGCACCTCCTTCTCCGCGATCCTCGGCGCACGCGCATCCGACTGAACGGCGCCACCTCACCTCAAGGAGTTCGACCATGACCCGCATCCTGAACGTGGTCACCAATGTCGGCCACTACGACGACCCGTCCCACCCGACGGGCCTGTGGCTCTCCGAGCTGTCCCACGCCTGGGACGTCTTCGAGGAGCATGGCTTCGAGCAGACGATCGTGAGTCCCGCAGGCGGGCCGGTCCCGCTCGAACCGCGTTCTCTGAAGTTCCCGAGCTACGACCGCTCCGCCAAGGCATGGCACGCCGACCCCGAGCGGATGGCCCTGCTCGAGAACACCGCGAGCCCCGACGACGTCGACGCCGCTGACTACGACGCGATCTACTTCACCGGCGGCCACGCCGTGATGTACGACTTCCCCGACAACGAGGGCCTGCAGCGGCTCACGCGCGAGATCTGGGAGAAGGGCGGCATCGTCGCCTCGGTCTGCCACGGTTACTGCGGGCTGCTGAACACACGACTCTCCGACGGCTCCCTGCTGGTGGCCGGCCGCAAGGTCACCGGGTTCGCCTGGAAGGAGGAAGTGCTCGCCGGTGTCGACAAGCTCGTGCCGTACAACGCGGAGGAGGAGATGAAGAGCCGCGGCGCGCGGTACGAGAAGGCCCTCCTCCCGTTCGTCTCCTACGCCGTCGTCGACGGGCGGCTCGTCACCGGGCAGAACCCCGGATCGGCGAAGGAGACGGCGACGAAGATCGCCGCGCTGCTCTGACGCCGAGCCCACGCTGCTGCGACCTGTTAATGTAAGCAGTGCACACATTGACAGGGACGGCAGAGTCCGAGAGGGATCGAGCAGGATGCAGACGATACTGGGCGCGAACGGGCAGATCGCGATCGAACTCGCGCGCGATCTGAACCGCGCGCACACGCAGGACCTCCGACTCGTCAGCCGCAATCCGCGCAGGGTGAACGAGACCGACGCGCTGCAGCGCGCCGACCTCCTCGATGCGGCCCAGACGACGACGGCGGTCGAGGGCAGCGACATCGTGTACTTCACGGCCGGCCTGCCCGCGAACACGGAGCTCTGGGAGAGGCAGTTCCCCACGATGCTCCGCAACGCCCTCGACGCGGCCCGCACCGCCGGGGCGACGTTCGCGTACTTCGACAACACCTACATGTATCCGCAGGACGACCGTCTCCAGACCGAGGACACCCCGTTCGCGCCGGTGGGCCGCAAGGGCCGGGTCCGGGCGGAGATGGCGACCATGGTACTCGACGAGATGGCCCGCGGCGACATCCCCGTGCTCATCGCCCGCGCACCCGAGTTCTACGGCCCCGGCCGCACCCAGAGCTTCACCAACACGCTGGTCATCGACAGCATCCGGGCCGGGAAGAAGGCGCGCGTGCCCGTTCGAGCCGACCGGCTCCGCACCCTCATCTGGACGCCGGACGCCAGCCGGGGCCTGGCGACCCTGGGCAACACGCCTGATGCGTACGGGCAGACCTGGCATCTGCCCGTGTGGGACGAGCGCCTCACCTACCGGCAGTTCGTCGACCTGGCCGCAGACGTCTTCGGGCAGAGGGCCGACTACGCCGTCATCCCGACATGGCTGCTCAGTGCCGCCGGCCTGTTCTCGGCACAGGCGCGCGAGATCCGGGAACTCCTGCCCCGCTATCAGCACGACAACCGGTTCGACTCGACGAAGTTCGCGACGCGCTTCCCGGACTTCGCGATCACCTCCTACCGCGAGGGGCTCACGGCCATCGGCGACGAGGCGGCCGATCAGCGGCCGTGAGTCGGTGACACCTCACCCGTTTCCGACGTCGCCTTATCGCCCGTTTCCGACATCTTCGTATCGGACGCATGCCGAGAATCCGCCTGCATGTCGAGATGACGGACTTCGGCATGCAGACCGACCACTGACCGACGGACGGGGCGGTCGCGCGCGGCCGACACCCCGCACGGCTCGCGTTCGACGCGGATCACCCGTCCGAACCGCGCGAGCGTCTCCCGGCGGTGCGAGGCGGCTATCACCGTGGCCTCCGTCTCCGCGAGCACGTCGGACACGATGCGCTCGGACTCGGCGTCGAGGCTCGCCGTGATCTCGTCGACGATGAGCACCCGCGGCTCTCGGCACAGCGCCCGCGCCAACGCGAGACGCGCACGCTGGCCGCCCGACAGCCGCACCCCGTGCTCGCCCAGCTCGTCGTCGAGGGCGATCCAGGAGTCCGCCCCCACGCGGGCCAGTGCGGCGCGCAGCTCGTCGTCGGTGCGATCGCCGGCGCCGCGGAGGAGGTTCTCGCGCACGGTGCCCCCGAAGAGCCGAGCATCCTGCTCCACCACCGCCACCGCGCGGCGCAGCTCGGCGTCGTCGATGCGGTCGAGCGGATGCGCGACCCCCTCGTCGTCGACGAGTGAGATGCGTCCCTCCGACGGGTCCCACAGCCGCGCCGCCAGGGCGATGACCGTGCTCTTGCCGGCTCCCGAGGGCCCGGCGAGGGCGACGTGCTCTCCGGGGTCGACGTCGACCGACCACCCGCTCAGCACCGCGGTGCGATCGTCGTACGAGAACGAGACCCTCTCGAAGCGCACGCCCAGCGGTCCGCTCGGAAGAGGCAGTGGGCCGTCGACCGCAGACACCACCGGCGGGCGCCGGATCCCCGCACCCACGCGCTCGGCCGATGCGACGAGGGGATGCAGCTCCGAGACGGTGTGCGCGGCATCCGCCACCGCGGCGACGCCGACGACCGCGAGCGCGACGACGGCGGGGAGCAGGGCCCGGGTGTCTCCGCCGGCCGTCCCCCACGCCAGCGTCGACGCGATGACGCCGACCACGACAGCGGCGAGGATCAGCTCCCTCGTCCCGTCGACGAGGTGCGCGACGGCCTCGCGACGCCGGGCGACCGAGGCCGAGCGGCGAGTGCCGGCAATCGCCTCCTGCACGACGCGCCGCTGGAGACCGTAGGCGAGGACCTCGCGCAGCGCTCCCAGAGCGTCGACCAGCCGCGCCGACTGGTCCTCGCGCTCGCGCTGCTCGTGCTCCCCGACCCTGCGGGACGGACCGGCGCCCACGCAGGCGGTGAGCGCGACGGCGACGGCGCCCGCCAGCATCACCAGGGCTGCCGATGGCATCACGGCGAGGGCGACCGCCACGGCTCCGGCGAACACCGTGAGCGCGGCGCCGATCTGCGCGACCGTGTGCGCGTAGAAGAACTCCAGCTTCTCGATGTCGGTCATCGCCGCCGACGCCGCCCTGCCGGAGTGCTCGCGACGCCGCCCCGGCACGCTGCGCGCGTACGCGTCGAACAGGGCGGTCCTCAACCGCGCGAGCACCCGGTACGCGAGCGCGTGCGACACGTCCATCTCCCGCCAGGTGAGCAGCGCGCGCAATAGCACGAGCGCGCACAGCGCGACCCACCACGACAACGGCGGCCAGGTGCCCTGCACGACGGCGCCGCCGACGCCCAGGGCCGTGAGCACGGCGATCGCCGCGAGAGCGCACAGGCTCGTCGTCGCGATCGCATAGGTTCCGGCGATCCTCTTCCACTCCGGCCGCAGCGGGGGCAGGAGTCCGGCGAGCGCGGCGACCGAGCCCGTCACGACGCACTCCTCGCGAGGACGCCGTCGCGGAGCACGTGCACGTCGGCGACGCGGGCGAGCGCCTCGGGGCGGTGGCTGATCATGAGCACGATCCTCTCCGCGGCGACGCGGTCGAGCGTCTCCGCCACGGTCGACGCGGTCTCGTCGTCGAGAGCGCTCGTCGGCTCGTCGACGAGCAGCACGGGGCGGCGGGTGAGCAGGGCCCTGGCGAGCGCAAGCCGCTGCCGCTGCCCGCCCGACAGGCTCGCTCCCGCCTCCGCCACCTGTGCGTCGAAGCCGCCGGGGACGGCGCGGATCTCGTCGAGGACCCCCGCCGCCGCGCAGGCGCGCTCGAGCGCCTCCTGCCCGACGCCGAACAGGTCGACGTTCTCCCTGATCGTCCCGGCGAACAGCACGGGTCGCTGCGACACGACGGCCACGTCGGAGGGGCGCAGCGTCCGCCCGTCGAGCTCGACGGCACCCGATGCGGCGGGGAGAAGGCCGAGGATGACGTCGAACAGCGTGGACTTGCCCGCGCCGGACGACCCTGCGATCGCATGCACCTCGCCGTGCGCCGCGCGGAGGTCGATGCGGCTGAGCACATCGCGCTCCGCGCCGGGATACCGGTAGGAGACGCCCGATAGGAGGAGTTCTTCCCCGTCCCGCGGCGGCTCGCCGCCGCTATCGGGCGCCGCGGGCGGGGCGCCTCGCGAGAAGGCCCCCAGGGCGACCAGACCCGGCACCGCGGTGAGGCCCAGGAAACCGGCGTGCCACTGTCGCGAGAGCTCGCGGACCGGCCGGAAGGCCTCCGACGAGAGCAGCAGCAGGGCGTAGACCTCGACGGCGGGAGGGCGCCCCGTCAGGACCGAGACGACGGAGAGGCCGGCGGCGGCCACGACACCCGCCTGCACCGCGAGATCGGTGATCGCGGTCCCCGCGAGCGACGACCTCATCACCCGCTCCGTCGCGCGCCGCAGGGCCTCCGACCTCCCGTGCAGCCGCGCTCGCGTCGTCGGCACATCACCCAGTGTGCGCAGCGTCGACATGCCGCGGAGGGCTTCGAGCAGGTCGCCGCTGAGAGCCTCGTAGGTGTCCCAGTGCGCGACACCGCGGCTGGCCAGCATCCGCTTCCACAGCATCGGGCCGAGCACGGAGAGCAGGATGCCGAGGGCGACGCACGCCGCCGCCACCGGCGACAGCACGGCGACGAGGCCGACCGCCACGACGCTGCCCACGACGAGCTGGGCGACGGCGGGGATGTACTTCGACACGTAGGCGTCGGTGCCGTCGATCCCGTCTCCGAGGGCGAGCGCGGTCGAGCCGTCGCGCAGGGTCGGGTCATGCAGCCGCGAGGGCACGAGCGCCGCGGCGACCGCCGCACCCCGCAGCTCGGCCCTCACCGCTCCGCCCAGGCGCGCAGCCAGGTCTCCCTGCGCGAGTGCGAGCAGCATGCGCAGCACGCCGATGACGAGGATCGCGCCGATGCCGTGCAGGGCCGTAGCCGCATCTCCGCCCACGAAGGCGGCGAGCGACCAGGCGAGGGCGATCGCCTGCAGCAGGTGCGTGGCGAAGACGAAGAGCAGGAGCAGGATGCTCGCACCCAACAGCACCGGATGCCGTCGCGCCTCGCGCCACAGCTCGACGACGATCATCATCTGCATCCTCCCGCGAGTCGACTCTAAATGATAATGATTCTCAATATCTACTATGGTGGCCCCATGCCCTCTCTCCCGCTCGTCGCCGACCCACCGTCCCGAGAACGGAGCAGCACCCCCCGGCGACGCCCGCTCCGACGAGGCGTCCCCGTCGCGGCCGCCGTAGTCACGGCATCCGTCCTGGCGGTGCTCGTGCTCGTGCTGTCGGCGTCCGTCGGCCCCGTGGCCGTCCCCCCGCTGGATGCCGCGAAGATCGTCATCGGCCATCTCCTGCCGGGGATGCCGTGGATGACCGACGGCACTCTCACCCCGCTGCAGGACCAGGCCGTGTGGCAGTTCCGGCTGCCGAGGTCGCTGCTCGCCGGCCTGTCCGGCGCCGGGCTCGCCCTGGCCGGAGCGATGATGCAGGCCGTCGTGCGCAACCCTCTCGCCGAGCCGTACATCCTCGGGGTCTCCTCCGGCGCGAGCGTGGGCGCCGTGCTCGTGATCGTCTCGGGCGGGGCGACCTTCCTCGGTCTCACGATGAGCGGGGCGGCCTTCGCCGGGGCGATCGTCGCGTGCGTGCTCGTGGCAGCGCTGGCCCGCATCCGCGGGGAGCTCTCGCCCACGCGGATGATCCTCGCCGGCGTCGCACTCGGGTCGCTGCTGAGTGCGGTGACCAGCTACCTCACCCTCACGACCGACGCGCAGAACGTCGTGAGCGTGATGTTCTTCCTCCTCGGCAGCGTGTCGGCCGCCGACATGACGACGCTCGCGATCCCCGCGGTCGCCCTCGCCATCGCCGGCGTCGCCGCCTTCGGACTCTCACGATCGATGAACGCGCTTCTCGCGGGCGATGAATCCGCACAGGCGGTGGGCGTCCGCACGACGCGACTGCGCGCCCTCCTGCTCGTGTGCGCCTCGCTGTTGACCGGCTCGATCGTCGCGGTGAGCGGCGGCATCGGGTTCGTCGGGCTCGTCGTCCCGCACATCGCACGGCTCCTCGTCGGGTCGGACCATCGCCGGATGCTGCCGGTCACGGTGCTCGGCGGCGCGCTCTTCCTCATGGTGGCCGACCTGCTCGCCCGCACGGTCGCGGCTCCGACCGAGATACCCCTCGGCATCCTCACGGCGTTCGTGGGCGCCCCCTTCTTCCTCTGGCTCATGCGCAGCGGCGGCGAGCGCGCGGGGTTCGACCGATGACTGTGCTGTTCGACGACGTGAGCGTCTCCCGTGGCGGCCGCACCGTGCTGCACGGCGTCGACCTCGAGGTCGGAACGGGGCGCATCGTCGGCCTCCTCGGCCCCAACGGCAGCGGCAAGTCCACGCTGCTGCGCACGCTGTTCACCGGCCGCCGCCCGCAGCGGGGACGGGTGACCATCGACGGAGCCGACGTGTCGCAGCTCGCGCCTCGCGCGCTCGCCCGCACGGTCGCCGTCATGCTGCAGGACGCCCCGTCGGAGTTCGACCTCACCGTGCGCGAGACCGTGCTGGTGGGCCGCTCCCCCCATCGCCCCCCGTTCAGCCGCGACACCCCGGAGGACCAGCGCATCGTCGACGAGGCCCTGCGCGTCGCCGACGTGCAGGAGCTCGGCGACCGGCTCGTGCGCAGGCTCTCGGGCGGACAGCGCCAGCGCGTGATGCTCGCCAGGGCCCTCGCGCAGCAGGGCGAGATCCTCGTGCTCGACGAGCCCACCAATCACCTCGACATCGCCCACCAGCTCGACCTCATGCGCGTCGTGAGCGGGCTCGGCACCACGGTCATCGCCGCGCTGCACGACCTCAACATCGCCGCGGCGTTCTGCGACGACGTCGCCGTGCTCGACGAGGGGCGCATCGTCGCCTTCGGGCCCCCGGCGACCGTGCTCACGCCGGCGCTCGTCGATCGCGTGTTCCACGTCACGGCCCGCATCGCCGTGGAGGTCGACACGGGCGATCGCGCGATGACCTTCCACCCCCGCACCCGCACCGACCCCCCGATCCGCACACAAGGAGAAGAAGAATGACACCCCGCACCCGAACCATCCGCCTGCTCGCCGCCGTCTCGGCCGGGGCTGGCGCCCTCGCGCTCACCGCCTGCGGCACAGGCGTCTCATCGGGCGCCACCCCGGCCGCAGAGCACGACGCCGTCACGATCGAGAACTGCGGCCGCAGTGTCGAGATCCACGCGACCCCCACCGCCGTCGTCGGGCTCCACCCCTCGCAGACCGAGCTGCTGCTGCGCCTGGGCCTCGCCGACGCACTCGTCGGGCAGGCGCAGACAGCGGCGCAGGAGCTTCCCGCCGACGTGATCGACCTCGCCGCCGACGTGCCGGTGATCGGCGGCGCCACCCCGCCGAGCCGCGAGGAACTGCTGTCGGTCGAGCCCGACTTCGTGTACTCCCCGACCACGTACGAGTTCACCGCCGAGCAGGGCTTCGCGAGCATCGAGCAGCTCGACCAGGCCGGCGTCGCGGCGTACACGGCCACGGGAGGATGCTTCGACCGCCGCATGGAGGGCACCGTCGACGATCTCTTCGTCGACCTGCAGAACCTCGGAGACATCTTCCACGTCGAGGACGAGGCCGACGCCCTCATCGCCTCGTCGCAGGCCGAGCTCGACGCCGTCGAGGAGGCGATCGCCGGTCTCGACCGCCCGCGGGTGGCCCAGGTGTTCGTCGAGGGCACGACCCTCACGGCCATCGGCGCCGGCGTCGAGTACGACATCCTCCGCCGCGCCGGCGCCGACACCGTGTTCACGCCCGAGGATCCCGCGTTCTCCGACTTCTTCGCCGCCGAGATCACGCCGGAGTCGCTGGCCGCCGAGGCCCCCGACGCGCTCGTCTTCGCGGTCTCCGACCCCGCGCACGAGCAGGCCGTGCGGGCCTACCTCGCCTCGACGTTCCCCGGCATGCCCGCTGTCCGCGATGGACGCCTGATCGCCGTGTCGGCCACCGACATGTTCCCCGGCACGCTGGGCAACGTCTCCGTGGTGCGGCAGATCGCCGAGGCCCTCTACCCCGACGCCGCCTTCGGGTGACTCGATCCGGGAACCGGAGTCTCACCGCGTTCCCGACATCTTCGTACCGGATGCATGCCGAGGATCCGTCTGCATGTCGAAATGGCGGATTTCGGCATGCAGACCGGCCCCGGACCGACGGACGGGACGTCTGTCGACGTCGAGGAGCACGGCGGTGAACCGGTACACTCGATCCATCGACACCGCATCCCCCCTCTTCATCGTCCTGCCGGGCGGCGCCTACGAGAGTCATGCCGACACCGAGGCCGAGCCCATCGCCGACTGGCTGCGCACGCTCGGCTTCGAAGCGCTCGTGCTCCGCTATCCCGTCGGATCACACGCGGGAGCGGCGAGGAAGGCCGTGCACGACCTCGTCTCGCTGGCGCGTTCCGGAGGAGTCGGCGGGCTGTCCTACGACCGGGATCGGATCGGGGTCATCGGATTCTCCGCGGGCGGCCACCTTGCAGGACACGCAGCCCTCACCGGCGAGCCAGGGCGGTCCCGGCCGGACCTCGCCGTGCTCTCCTATCCCGTCGCCTCGATGCGGCGCGACCCGCACGTGCAGAGCCGCGACAACCTGCTCGGTCCTGGATCGACGGTCCAGGCGCAGCACGCGGCATCGTTGGAGAATCTCGTGACGGTGGACGCTCCGCCCATGTTCCTGTGGCACACCGCGGCGGATGCCGACGTGCCCGCGAGCCACACCTACGGGCTCGCCGGCGCCCTATCCGCGGCCGGCGTCCACCACTCGTGCCACGTCTTCCCCTACGGAGCGCACGGACTCGACCTCGCGCACGAGGTCGAGACGACGACAGGGGTCTGGACCTCTCTGCTCGAGGCGTTCCTGCGCGAGCTCGGGTGGATGAGCCCGGCTACTTGATCGCGCCCGCCGAGATCCCCCTCTCGAAGAACCGCTGCAGCAGCAGGTACGTGACGACGACAGGGAGGCAGATCAGTACGAGCGCGGCGAAGATCTTGGGCTGATCCGAACCGTACGTGCTCGTGAAGTAGAGCGGGATCGTGGTGACCGTCTGCATGCTCTCGTCCTGCAAGAACAACAGGGGGAGGAAGAACTCGTTCCACGCCTGCAGGAACGACCAGACGATGATCACCGCAGTGATCGGCTTGGCGAGGGGGATCACCACACGGATCAAGGCCCCGAACGACGTGCATCCGTCGATCTGCGCGGCTTCGAGAACCTCGTCCGGGATCGAGGCCATGTAGTTGCGCGCGAGGAGAAGGGTGAACGGAACGATCGTCGTCGCCAGGGGCAGGATGACGGCGAGGTAGTTGTTGAAGAGCCCGAACCGATCGACCATGATGAACAGCGGCACGATGAGAGCGATGGTCGGCAGGACCAGCCCGACGAGGATGGCGGTGAAGACGAGCTTCTTCCCGCGGAAGCGGAGCTTGCCGAACGCATAGCCGGCCAGCATCGTGCACACGTAGACGAGGGCGATCACACCGGCCGAGATGATCGCCGAGTTGATCGTGGAGCGCAGCAGCGGCGTCTGGGTGAGCACCGCGGAGTAGTTCGCCACGAACCCGGCTCCGTCGAAGGACTTCGCGACCATCGCGACGAGAGGGAAGAGAAAGGGGATGACGAGCAGGGTCGCCGCGATCTGCGCGATCCAGCGAGCGGTGGGCGTGGGACGCTCGAACATCATTCGTCTCCGATTCTGTAGACGCGAAGCTGCACGGCGGTGAGCAGGAGGGCCAGGACGAGCAGGACGACGGAGAGCGCCGCCGAGTACCCGGCGTGGTACCTCTCGACGATCTGGCTGTAGATGTAGGTGGTGAGGAACTCGGTGCTGCGCCCCGGGCCTCCCCCGGTGGTGAGATACACGACGTCGAAGGTCTTCAGCGCCCCGATGCATCCGGTGAGCGCCAGCGTCGCATGGGTGCCCGAGAGCTGGGGGATGAGGATGTGGCGCAGCGTCCTCCAGAATCCGGCTCCGTCGATCGCAGCGGCGTCGAACGTGTTCTGATCGAGCTGCGAGATCGCCGCCTGGTAGAGGAGGAAGCTGAAGCCCGTCCACTGCCAGATGTTGATCGCGCAGATCGCGAGCAGAGCGAAGCGCGGGTCGGCGAGCCACGCCGTGCTCGCCTCGCCGAGTCCGAGAAGACGAAGCGCCTGGTTGAACTGGCCGTCGGTGTTGAGGATCTCGCGGAATGCCGTCGCGATCGCCGCAGGAGCCAGGACGACCGGGACGAACATGATGACGCTGTAGACCGCCTTTCCGCGGACCGCGTTCCCGCTCAGCAGCACGGCCATGGTGAGCCCGAGCAGCATCTGCACGATGATGGTCACCGCACCGAACACCGCGACATGCCCCAGCGAGACCCAGAAGACGGGGTCGACGGCGATGTCGAGGAAGTTCTGGGCCCCGACGCTCCGGGGAGCGTCGTCGATGCCGTTCCAGTCGAGGGTGCTGACCCATCCGGTGTACCCGATCCCGACGTAGATGATGCCGACGACGAGGATCAGCGCGGGGAGGATGTAGAGCCAAGGCGTGATCCGGGCCCTGGTCGACCGTCGGTGCCGGCGTCGCGGAACGCGGCTGCCCGGACCACCGGGAAGGGGCTCCGACACCGTGCGGGGCAGAGTGTGCGTTGTCATGTGATGGCCGGCCCCACCGTTCAGAGGTGGGGCCGGCGTCCCTTCTGAGCTCAGCGTGCGCCGTCTATGGCGGCCTGGACGGATGCGGCGGCTTCCTTCGCGCTCATCTGGTCGGACGCGACCGCGGAGAGCGCCTGTCCGAGAGCGGATGCCACGTCGGCATCGGCGATCTGCCGAGGTCCGACCAGGTTCGCGAACTGCTTCGCCTGTTCGTCGAGGGCGGGCTGCTGCAACTCGGGTGCGACGAGGTCATCGCTCGTCACCGGGATGGAGGCGAGAGCCGGCTGGTCGAGGGCCGAGGCGATCATCGTCTGGGCGGTCTGGCTGGTCGTGAACCACTTGACGAACGTGAACGCGGCGTCCTGCTTCTTCGTCTTCGCCGAGATCGCCCATCCCGCCGGGGCGCCGAACAGCCGCCCGGTCTCCTCGGCGCCGCCGACGACGTCGGGGAAGGCGATGGGCAGGAACACCTGATCGACGATCTGCTGCCCGTAGGTCTCGACGGAGTTCGCGAGTCGGGCGTTCGTCATGTGGTCGTTGTTCCACGTGCCGAACGCGATCATCGCCGCCTCCCCCTTGTTGAAGGCGTCGTTCGCGTCAGGGTACTGGGTCATCCCGAGGGCGCCCGGCTGCACGATACCGCTGTCGAAGAGCTCCTTCCACGCCTCGAACGCACGCACGGTGTCGGGGGTGTCGAACTTCTTCTTCCCGTCGAAGGCCTCGTAGATCGCGCCGGGGGCGATCTGGTTGGCGATGGCCTGGAACACGTCGAGATTCACCCACGCATCCTTGGCCCCCTGCACGAAGCAGGTCACGCCCTGCGCCTCCACCTTCGCGCACGTGTCGTGCCACTCGTCGAGCGTGGTCGGAGGCGTGGCACCCGCGGCGTCGAGAATGTTCTTGTTGTACCAGACGAGCCCGCCGCCCCCCATCTTCCAGGGGAGCGACACCTGCTTGTCCTCGACAGCCAGCTGCTCGGTCCCGAGCAGCGTCTCCTGCCAGTCCGCCCCGATCTCCTCCTCCGCGAGCGGAGCGAGATCGAGCGTAAGAGGAGCGAACTGCTCCGACATCGCACCGGGTTCGATGCCGAAGACGTCCGGGCCGGAGTCGGACTTCGCCGCGAGGCGAACCGCATTCTCATAGTCGCTGTACTGGATGAACCGGAACACCACGTCGATGTCGGGGTTCTCCGCTTCGAACGCGTCGATCCACCGCTGGTAGTTGGAGTTGTCGGGGTCCCACGACCACCAGTTGATCGTGGTCCTGCCGTCGTCGTCGGCGGCGGGAGTCGAGCCGCAGGCGGTCAGCCCCAGGGATCCCGCGGTGAAGATCGCGACGAGTGCGCCGGCGGTCCTTGTCTTCTTGCTGAACATCATCGTTCTCCGTGTGTCGGTGTTCGGGTAGCGGTGGTCTGATCAGGGGGCCGTCGGCGACGGCCGGAACGCGTTCTCGATCCACAGGGCGCTGGGCATCTCGACGAGAGCCATCACCCAGTCGGCGTGCGATCGGTGCTGCGGAGGGCGTTTCACGGCGATGCTCAACGTGTGCTCCCCCTCGGGCATGTCGAAGTCGACGAACTGTCCCACAGGAGCCATGTGCGGCGCGGGGAAGAACAGGGAGCTGCCCTGGGCGCCATGCAGGGGATCGCCGTCCAACCAGATGCGGTAGTCCTCCGTGCAGTTGAACATCAATCGTACGGCAGAGCGCCCCCGGGCATCGATGGAGAAGGTCAGCATCATCAACCGATCGGCGAACTCCTCTCGGGGGAAGGACACGACGGTGCCCGGGAGCGAGAAGGGCGCACTGACGACCTCCGGCAGCGGTGCACCGATGGGCGGGAGCTCCGACTGATCACGGATGTCCCAACGGCCATCGGTCGTATTGAAATGGCCGATGAGGACGGGGATCCGGTGGGCGTCCGGATCGAACGGCTCATCCGCGACCTCCGGAGCCGCCAGGGGCAGGCGCCCGCGAAGCGACACGACCAGATCGGTGAACTCGGCGATCGTCGCAGGAGCGTTCAGTCCCCTGATCTCCTCGTTCAGCACGAGGTCGTCGCCGATCGGGGCGAGCCACTCCTCCCCGATCGACTCCGGATCGAGGATGCCGAGCAGCGCGCCGATGGATGCGGTCGAGCTGTCGCAGTCCTCACCGCAGTTGTTCGTGATGCGGATGCGGTCGGAGAAGTCCTTCCCCATGAGCCATCCGAGCACGACGAAACCGGTGTTCGGACGGACGTCCGTGAAGTCCTGGCGTCCGTACTTCGCCATGATCTGCGCCTGGACCTCTCGCCAGTCCACGGCATCCGACACCCACCGCCTCGTGTCCGTGACGACGTCGGCGATGCCGCTGTCGGCGGGGATGCCCGCGAGCGCGATGTCGAGGAGGGCGTCGGGATCGGACTCGACGAAAGCCGCCGATTGCAGACGCGCGAGGAACTGGGCGGCGACGATCCCATCGCCGGCGTGATCGAAGCACGCGTCTTCGTAGGCATAGGCGGCCGCCAGGTCAGGATTCCCCGGCGCCAGACACGCCCAGATCTCGGAGCGGATGGCGGCGCCCTCTCCGCACGTGAACCAGTTGTCGAACGACCCGGTGTACGGAGGGCGGATGCCTTCGGCCTGATTCCGCATGGCGACGCCGTACTCGTTCCAGGGGAAGTCGACGTGGCGGCGCCATGCGTCGGCGAGCACATGGCGGTCGACCGCCGGATTCTCCATCCCCGCGAGCACACACGCATGCACGACCTGGAGGTCCAGGTCGTCGTTGGGGACCATCTCGGTCGGAACCGGCACGTAGAACCGGGCGTCGAGCGGGCCGCTCAGACCCTCGAACGTCTGGCCCAGAGTGCCCCCGACAGCTTTGCCTCGCCAGCATCCGAGGATCTTCCGTCGGATGGTGTCGCTGTCGAGCACGGTGCCCGGGAGCGCGGTACTGATTGTCACGATGCCTCTTCGCACTAGATGGTGAACAAGTTCACTTGATACTGACATACGGTGCTCTGCTTTCACAACCCTGCCTCGAAATCTTTGCGGCAAGCATCAATTCGGTCCTTGCACTCACCGCTCTGCGGCTGCCATCCTTGCGATTGAAATTGTTCACTTTGACTCAACGACGATCGAGGAGACCATGACCATCACGACAGCCGACCACGCCATCCGGCCGAGACGAGGACGCTGGCACCTCATCGTCATCGCACTGCTCCTCGCCCTCATCGGGAGCACGCTCGCCTCCCCTCTGCAGAGCCGGGCCGACAGCGGGTCGATACACACGTGGAACCCGCCCAGCGGCACGCCGTCGAACTCGGACTACTCGGTCTCCGTGCGCCCCACCGGCACCACGGCATGGACGGACCTCTTCACGTACAGGGTCAAGCTGGGTCATCAGGACGGCAGCACGTTCGACGCATCCATGGTCGACTTCGACTTCTCGGGAACGATCGACGTGCGCGTCGTCTTCCACGCGGCGCCGCTGACCACCTACGAGATCCGTCCGTCCTCGTACGGGATCTCCGGCACGAAGTCCGGCGACACGGTGACGTTCTCTCTGACACAGGGCGCGGATGCTCCCCGGAAGGTGGTGTTCCGCGCCAACGGGAGTTGGGAGGAGCACACGTTGCACATCCTGACCGCGTCGCCCGAGACCAACGCTCCGGACCCCAGCGATCCCAACGTCTTCGTCGTCCAGCCCGGCCAGGCCGCACCGTTCCAGCTCCCCGCCGGCAAGGACACCTACTATTTCGCGCCCGGAGAGCACACTCTCCCTCGCGGGATGTGGGCGGAGTTCGACCTCGGCGCCGAGTATCCGCTGGATCGCATCGAACTCGCGCAGTCCACCTTCCAGATCGGCATCGGGATGACCCCGACCGCGTACCCCAACAAGTTCACGATCGAGACGAAGCGGACCGCGACGGATCCGTACCAGCTCGCCGCGGACGGACGCGGCAACACGCAGACCGGTGTGGTCACGAAGACCTTCGCCCCGAAGACCGCCCGCTACATCCGACTGAACCTTCTCGGCAGCTCGACGGCGACCGGCTTCCAGTTCTCCAATGCCGTATCGGAGCTGCGCGCGTTCGCGGGATCGTCCGCCAACCTCGCGCTGGGGCACGCTGCAGCCGGCGCGACCCCTGATTTCGCGGCCCTGGCCGACGGCAGCACCAGCACCGCCTACGCGTCCGCGAGCGGATACGGAAACTGGCACGCGGGCGAGACCTTCTTCATCCGCGAGTCCTCGACCGTGTACCTCGCCCCGGGCTCGGTCGTGCACGGCGGATTCGCGTCCGATGGTGTGAGCAACATCACGATCCGCGGGCGAGGCATCCTCGACGGCAGCACCCTCACACACGATGTGGCGGGGCAGGGCGAGGTCAGGACCGGAGCGATCTGGTTGACGGGCGGAAGCGACAACAGGGTCGAGGGCATCACGATCCTCGACTCCACGATGTGGACGATCGTGATGAACTTCGCGACCCGCCCCGTCGTCCGTGACGTCAACATCCTCGCCTACGAGGTGAACGCCGACGGGATCCACTTCAGCGGATCCTCGGGCGGGACGGTGTCCGGTGTCTTCATCCGCACTCCGGACGACAACATCGTGATGTACCACTACGGCACGGGAAGGAACAACACGTTCACCAAGAGCGTGTTCTGGGGCGACGATGCGCACATCTTCCTGTTCGGACTCGGCACGGCGCCAAACGCGGAGATCAGCGACATCACCGTCAGCGACAACGACATCCTCAACCAACGAGGGGTCTACGACCTCGACAAGTTCAACGGGGTCATGAAGGTGTGGCCCAACGGCGGAAACCACACGTCGAACATCACGTTCTCCGACATCCGCATCGATACGTTCCGCGAGCCGTCGAAGGCCACGGTCTTCCAGTTGCGCACGGACGAGCGATTCGCCGGTGAAGGCGGTGGCACCATCTCGAACGTCACGATCTCCAACATCCGCGTGAACGGCACGGGCGAACGCACCTCGATGATCGCGGGAACCGGCGCGATCGACGGCGTGCACATCTCGTCGTACACGCGGGCGGGCGCTCCCGTGACGAACGCCGCCTCAGGCAACTTCGCCATCTCGGGCACCGTGTCCGACGTGACGGTCAACGGCACGCCCATCCCGACGGGGCCCCCTTCCACGCTGCGCGGAACCGGCTTCGAGACGCCGAGTATGCCGGGGGCGTTCCAATACGCACCAGCAGGCTCGGACTGGACCTTCTACCGCGAGGCGGGCATCGCAGCGAACGGCAGTCTCTTCGGCGTCGGTCTGTACGGCGCCGCCCCTGCACCGGAGGGAACCCAGGTGGGGTTCGTGCAGAAGCGCGGCCGGATCGAGCAGAGCTTCGGGGGCGCCCCCGTCGGGGAGAGCTACCGTGTGAGGTTCTCCCTGGCCGCGCGTCCCGGCGATCCGGTCGCACAGGCCGTCACGGTGACGTTCGACGGCGTTGTCCTCGGCACGTACACGCCCACGTCCACGTCCTACACGGAGTTCACGACGCCGCCGATCACGCAGGGCGGAGGAACGCATTGGATCGGGTTCACCGGGACGACGGATGCCGACCGCACCGCGTTCATCGACAAGGTCAGCCTGATCGCCGGACCATGAGCCGGGGAGGGGATGCGGTCGCCCGCATCCCCTCCTCTTCGGTCACGCGCGCAGCGGAGCCGTGGAGTCGCGGATAACCAGCTGGGGTTCGAATGACCTCGTCCGGTTCGCGGCGCTATCCCCCGCGGCGAGCGCGAGCACGAGTTCGGCTGCCGCCCGCCCCAGCTCGTACTGCGGCTGGCGGATCGTGGTGAGGGGCACAGGCGCGAGCTCCGCGCTCGAGATGTCGTCGTAGCCGACCAGCGAGAACTGTTCGGGCACGGAGATACCGCGCTGCAGGAGCACGGACTGGACGGTGAGCGCGATGAGGTCGTTCGCGCAGAATGCGGCCGTGACCTCCGGGAACTCGTCGACGATGCGCTCGGCCGTCTCGCGTCTGGCGCGGGTGGTGTTGCCCTCGGCGTTGATCCTGCGCAGCCGTGCCCGGTCGATGCCGAACTCGTCGAACGCGCGGAGGCAGCCGAGATGACGATCGTCGATCTGGGGCTCGGCACCGGGACCGCCGACGAAGACGATGTCGCGATGCCCGATCGAGAGGAGATGCCTCATCGCGAGGTAGCCTCCGTGGGTGTTCTCGACGTCGATGCCGGGGAACCCGAACCCGTGGGATCCCCCGCCCAGAACGACCACCGGAGCCCCGCTGGCCTCCAGCCGCCTGAGTGCGGTCTCACCTGCGCTCATCGCCATGGCCACCGCGCCGACCACACGCATCTCCGACAGCACCCGCGCGTAGTGGTCCTCGCGCTCCCGGTCTCCATCGGTGTTGCACGTGACGACGACATGCCTGGCTCCGATCGCCACGTCCTCGATGCCCCGCGCCACCTCGACGAGGAAAGGGTTCCCGGAGTCGGGGATCAGGAAGGCGATCGCGTGGCTGCGCCCGCCGCGCATGACGCGGACCCCCGCGTTGGGGATGAATCCGAGCTGGTCGATCGCCGCCTCGATGCGGTCCCGCGTCTCCGGCGCGATCGGCTTGTTGTCGTTGAGGTAGTTGGAGATGGTTCCCAGAGACACCTCGGCGAGTCGCGCCACCTCGCGAATCGTCGCCCTGCGCGTCATGGATCCCCCCGTCGGTGATGGGCACCGGTCGTACTCGACAGCCCCGGCGCCCGTCTCTCATTATCCGGTATCGTCTGCCGCCGATCACTCTCATGGCGTCGCCGCCACCAGACGGTCACGTCGCGATGCGGCATCCGGGATCGTGCGCCCTGCCGCAGTCGCTCGGCGCCGCCGACGACGATCCGGCCGCCCTGCTGCGCCTGATGGCCCACGCGTGCTCGGGCTTCGCCCCGCCGGCGCTCCCCGGGCTGACCCAGCACTCCGATGCCGGTCACTCTATGGGGAGTCGACGGGAGCGGTCATCACCCCGATGTGTATGACGAAGGGCCGACCGGAGGGGATCACCCCGCTCCGATCGGCCCTCGATTCATCCGGTCAGTTGTCGCGCGCCGCCCGGCGTCGCACGATCAGCAGCACGCCGCCGGCGATCACGACGAGCAGGGCGATCCCCGCCACGGGGAGCAGGTTCGCCCCACCGGTCGTCGCGAGCGGCGCCGTCACCGACGCGCGGACGGTGACCGTCGACGGGTCGGAGGTGAACGGGTCGCCGTCGGGAGTCGTGCCTGCGGCGGTCGCGGTGTTGCTGATCGCGCCCGCAGTAACGTCCGCCTGCGTCACCGTGTACGTCGCGGTGCAGGTGATCTTCGCACCGGGAGCGAGGGACGCCGCGCCCGCGGGGCAGGTGACCGCGGACAGCGTGCCGGTGCCGGTGAACGCGCCCTCGTGGATCGTCACGTCGGTCATCGTCCGGTTGCCCGTGTTGGTCACGGCGAACGAGTACGTGATCGCCTGACCCACCGCGGTCGCCCGGTCGATGCTCGCCGTCTTCACGACGGAGAGGCCGGGAGCGGGGACGCTCGGGACGGTCACCTCCGACGGGGTCGAGACGGGAGCCTGGCCGCGCGGCGGAGTGCCGGTCGCCGTGGCGGAGTTCGTCACCGTGCCCGCGTCGACATCCGCCTGCACGACCGTGTACGTCGCGAAGCAGGTGACCTGCGCGCCGGGCGCGAGCGAGTCCGCGGCCGCGGGGCAGGTGACCGCCGAGAGCGCGCCGGCTCCCGAGAAATCGCCCTCCACGACCGTGACGTCCGCGAGCGTGACGTTGCCCGTGTTGGTGACGAGGAACGCGTAGGTGATCTGCTGCCCGGCGACGATGTCCGCCTGCGCGGCGTCGTCGGCCGACTTCACGACCGTGACGGCCGGGTGAGCCTCCGCCTGCACGGTGACGTCGTCGGACGGCGAGACCGGGGCCGGCGTCTGCGGGTTCGGCGGCGTGCCGGTCGCGGTCGCCGCGTTCGTGATGGTTCCGGCATCCACGTCAGCCTGCGTGACGACATAGGTCGCTGTGCAGGTCACGTCGGCGCCGGGTGCCAGTGCCGCAGCGGATGCCGGGCAGGTGACCGCCGACAGCGCGCCGGTGCCGCTGAAAGCGCCCTCGGTGACCGTCACGTCGTTGAGGGTCACGTTGCCGGTGTTGGTGACGAGGAACGAGTAGGTGATCGTGTCACCGGCGCCCTGCACGGTCTGCACATCCGCGGACTTGTCGATCGTCAGCGCGGGCGCGGGGTCGGCCGACGGGATCGTCACGGTCGACTCCTCCGACACCGGCGGCGGCCCCTGCGGCGGGGTGCCCGTCGCGGTGGCCGCGTTGGTGAGCTCACCGGCGTCCACGTCCTCCTGCGTCACGGTGTACGTCGCGGTGCAGGTGACGGATGCCGACGGCGCGAGGTTCTCCGCCCCCGCGGGGCAGGTCACCGGCGACAGCACTCCCGTGCCCGTGAACGCACCCTCATCGACCGAGACGTCCGTCAGCGCGACGTTCCCGGTGTTGGTGACGACGAAGTAGTACGTGACCGCCTGCCCGACCGTGTAGTCGTCTTCGGAGGTCGGCGTCGCCGACTTGACGACGCGGATGGCGGGAGCCTGCGCGACGAACTCGACCGTCGCGTCCGCGGGCTCGTCGAGTCCGACGCTCGTGATGTTGTCGGGGCCGTTGGTGAACGTGCCGGCGACCGGCGAGGTGACCTTGACGGTGATGGCGCAGGAGGCCATGCCCGCCGAGAGATTGCCCGACGCGGTGATCGTGGTTCCTCCCGAAGGGGCGGTGACGACGCTGGAGGGGCAGCTGGTGGCCGCCGAACCGTCGGCGATCGTGAGGCCTGCCGGCAGGGCGTCGGTGAACGACCATCCGTTCTTCGCGGCGAGGTCGGCGGTGTTCGTGACGGTGAGCGTGAGCGTCGACACCTCGCCTGCGACGAGCGACGCCGGGCTGAACGACTTGTCCAGTTGCGGCGTGACGTCGAGGATGCGGATGTTGTCGAACGCCGCGTCGTTGCCGACGCCGGACCCGTTGGCGTTGGTCATGCGGATGCCGAGCGAGGCGCCGTTGAACAGCACGGAGCCGTTCGAGGTGTAGGTGCCGACGTTGATGTTCCGCTGAGGAAGCGGGCCGATGGCCGGGACGGTGGCGGTGCTCGTGGACGTGCACGCGTTCAGTTCGCCGCCGACATTGGTCGCCTGCCCGCCTTCGTCGAGGAAGGCGAACTGGTATCGCGGCGCGGAGACACCGCAGTTGACGGCGGCGGTGTCGACGCTGAAGGTGAGGAAGCGGCCCGAAGCCGCGGCGAGCGGGATGTTCGAGACGGTCTGGATCTCGACCGCGCCCGCGCCCGGGTTGTTCTCGGTGTACGCCGCGACGACGTCGTTCGCAGCCGGGTTGGCCGCTCCGCCGTGCACGCCGAGGGCGTAGGCGAGCTGACGCAGGTTGGCGGAGTCGCCCGCCGCCGTGCAGTTGCCCAGCGTCGTGTAGGGGATGGCGAAGTTGACGATGATGCCGTTGCAGGCGGTGAGCCACGACGGGTCCGCCGTGTACTTCTGCCCACCGACGCCGGTGTACGCGGTGAGGAGCTGCGGCGCCGTTCCCGGGCCGTTCTCGAAGTCCTCGGAGAACACGACGTGGTTCGCCTGCGGGGTGCCCGGCGTACCGGGGGCGGCCTGCGCCGCCGTGGCGACTCCGATGAGCGATGCGCCCGCAAGGGCGACGGTTCCGAGGGCGGCGACGAGCGTGCGGCCCATCGACGTCCGGCTGGTCCACGCACGGAGGCGCGCTGAAGATGAGCTGACTGACAAGGTTCCCTCCCCGGAACGCGATGACGTCGTGTTCACACGACGCACTGGTTGCGCATCGCGTACCGGCCCTCGCCCGACGCTGGGGACGCCGCGCAAGATACCAACATATTGGTATCAGATTTCGCCCGGATCCGGGAAGGTCCATTCATCTCGGCTTGGCAAGAATATATAGACCGGTCTATTATGAATCCATGACATCCAAGGGAGACCTCACGAAGGCCCGTCTCGCGGCATCCATGCTCGAGCTCATCCAGACCGGCGGCTACAGCGGCACGGGCCTGAACGCGGTGATCGACCACGCCGGCGCGCCGAAGGGCTCGGTCTACTTCCACTTCCCCGACGGGAAGGAGGGGCTGGGGGTCGCGGCGGTCGACCTCGCCGCACAGCAGTTCGAGGCACTGCTCGCCGACGCCGCGGCATCCGCGGGCAGCGCGTCCGAGACGGCGCGCATCGTCATCGAGACGCTCGCGGCCATCGTCGGCGAGAGCGACTTCCGCCTGGGATGCCCGGTCTCCGTCGTCACGCTGGAGATGGGCGCCGAGAGCGAGCGGCTGCGACAGGCGTGCGCGACCGCGTTCGCGTCGTGGATCGACCCGACCACCGCGCTCCTCGAAGCCGGCGGTCTGACCGCGGACGACGCCCGGTCGCTGGCGACCGTCGTCGTCTCGACGATCGAGGGCGCGGTCATCGTCTCCCGCGCCCTGCGCAGCATCCAGCCTCTGATGGCGGCCGCCGATGTCGTCGCGAGCCTCATCGACCAGCGGATGCACGCCGCCGGGGGGACCCGATGACCGCGCACGACGCACCCCGCCACGCCCTGGTCTTCGGAGCCTCCGGGCTCATCGGACGACACCTCGTCCTCGCCCTGGCGCACGCCGGAGCGGAGGTCACCGCAGCGGTGCGGACCGCCGAGTCCGGCGTTCGCGTCGAGCGCTGGCTGCGCGAGCACGGGCTGACCGGCAGCATCCGGACGGTCATCGTCGACGTCGAGGCACCAGAGATCGTGCCGGGCGGCGCGGCCGCGTTCGCGCACGTCACCGAGATCCACAACTGCGCAGGGGTCTACCGCTTCGGCATGGCCAACGACGAGGCCCGCCGCGCCAACGTCGGCATCGTCGAGAAGCTGATCGAGTTCGCCGTGGACCTTCCCGGACTGCAGCGCCTCGTCCACATCTCCGGCTATCGCGTCGGCGGACAGGACCCCGCGACCGTACCGTGGTCCGACGACCATCGCGCCGCGGTCTACGCGGAGCTGGGCGCCTACGAGGCGTCGAAGGTGGAGTCCGACGCGATCTTCCAGGCCCTCGCCACCGAGCGCGGCATCCCGTGGACCATCGTGAACCCGTCCAGCGTGATCGGCGACAGCGAGACCGGGGAGTCCGACCAGCTCATCGGCCTGGCCGGCACCGTCGAACAGCTCTGGGACGGCACCGCCGCAGCGCTGCCGGGAGACGAGACGACGTTCCTCCCGGTCGTCACGGTCGACTACTTCGCCGCGTTCATGGCGGCGGCCGCGATCGATCCGGATGCCGCGGGCACGGCGTACTGGGTGCTGGACGACGCGACCCCGCCCCTGGCCGACCTGCTCACGCACGTCGGCCGTCATCTCGGTGCGAACGTGCCGCGGCTGCGGCTGCCGGTGGGCGTGATCACGCGCCTGCCGCGGTGGGTCACGAAGGCCGACCCCGAGACGCTCGGGTTCATGTCATCCGATCGCTATCCCACCGCATCCGCCTTCGACCTCGCCTCCAGGCACGGCCTCCGGATGCCGGACGTGCATGTGTCCCTGGAACGGTGGTCCGATCATCTGGCCGCGCATCGGTTCGGCACCGCCCGCGCCGGCGACCGTCGGTTCACGGACGCCGGCGGGGTGCGGACGTTCGAGCTGGGCGCGATCAGATCCGACCGGCTGATCCTCCCCGGCCTGCCGGTCAACGCCGACACGTGGGCCGGGGTGGCGGCGGGCATCGACGCCCGCGCCGTGGACCTGCCCGGGCTCGGCCTCAGCGGCGGAACCGGTGTGCAGGACTGGGAGCGGTGGCTGCCCGCGGTGCTGGGCCCGGCAGCCACCGATCTCATCGGCCACTCCATCGGCGCCGCCGCCGCGGTGATCGCGGCCGACCGGATGCCGGATCGGGTGACGAGCCTCACCCTGATCGCGCCGTTCTTCCTCCAGGCACCGGGGGGCGCCTGGACGGGACTGCGGCCGCTCGTCGCGGCAGCCCTGCGCCACACGGATGCCGCGGGGCTGTCCCGTCGGCTCACCGGATCGGACGCGAGCACCGCCGCACTCGAGTCCAGCGCGCAGGATCTGCGACGGAGCACCGCCGGCCGGGTGGCCGCTCACCTCGCCGCTGCCCGATCGGCGGCGTGGCGCGCCGAACTCCGAGAGGCGCTGGGGAGATTCCGCGGCCCGGTCCGCATCGTCACGGGCGGCGGCGACCCGCTCGCGCCGGGCGAGGCCGAGCGTCTCGCGACGCTCCCGAACGTCGAGCTGATCACGCTGCCCGGCGCCGGGCACCATCCGCAGCTGACCCACGGAGCATCCCTCGTCGAACTGCTCGCCCGAGTCGGCAGCGCGAGGGCGTGAGGCGCGCGCGGCGCGGCGCGGGCGGCCGTAGGTCGGCCGTAGGTCGGCCGGCCGCGTGGGCGGCCGCGCGCCCGTCCGCGCGGTCGGGCGGGTGCGCCGCCCGCGCGCGGCGCACAGTGTCGGCGCGGCATCCGGTCTGTCGGCCCCACGCCGGCGCGCCGCGCCGACAAACCGGCATCCGCGCCGACGAAATGCGACGACCGCTGCCCGGCCGCTCCCCTGCGAGGCTGCGAAGCGCGCTCAGAGCCCTTCGGCGATCTCCTTGATCGCCGCGAGGCGGCGGTCCCAGGTCCGCCCGATCTCGTCGAGCGCGGCGGCGGTGGCGGAGAGCTCGGCGCCGATCACGCGGAACCGCACCTCTCGTCCCACGCGCAGCGGCTCGACGAGGCCGACCTCCTGCAGCACGGCCAGGTGCTTGGCGATGGCCTGTCGGCTCACCGGCAGCGTCTGCGCCAGGGCGGATGCCGAGGCGTCCCCCTCGCCCAGCGCGGTGAGGATGCTCCATCTGGTCTCGTCGGCGAGGGCGGCGAACATCGGCGCCAGCGTCGCGGCGCTCACGCGACGCCCTCCAGGTGCGCGACGAGCTTGTCGAGCTCGAGGGTCCAGCCGAGACCGTGGCTGGCCAGGTTGGCGCGGGGGTCGGAGGTGCGCTCGAAGCCCGTCTCGACCACGGTGAGCAGCGTGCCGTCGCCGACCGGCTCGAGCGTGAAGGTGAACGCCGTCGCGGTCTCGGCGTCGAAGGCCTCCGGCCTGGCGTCGGCCGCGTCGTCGTTGCACCAGGAATAGGTGACGAGTCGCGGTTCGTCGTACTCCTCGACGCGCAGCGGCACGGCGCCGTAGTCGGGGAAGGTCATGGTGCCGCTCGCGCCGACGCCCGTGCCGACGAGCACGGTGCGCCCGAACCAGCGGGAGATGTGCTCGGGCTCGGTGACGGCTCGCCAGACCTTGTCGACGGAGGCCGCGATGCGTATCGTCCGCCGTACCGAGAAGGTCTCCTCGTCCACCACGGATGCCGGGTTGTCGGTCATGTCGACCATCATGCTCCTCCTCCGTACAGGCTGCTCCCTTATGCATCTCCAGAGTTGCACATAGCCACCGGACATGCAACCCGCTTCTTGCAACGACTTCCCCGGTCGCGTTCAGCCGCCGCGCCTACGCTCGACGCATGGCCGAGCTCACCCAGCCCACCGGACAGGAGGAGCCGCTGCGCGCCGTCCCCCGCGCCGACGGCTCCGCACCGCGCGCCCTCGTGCTCGGAGCCACCGGCTACATCGGCGGGCGCCTCACCCCTCGTCTGCTCAACGCCGGATACCGGGTGCGCGTGCTCGCGCGCGACGCGGCGCGTGCGGCATCCTTCCCGTGGGGTGCGGAGTGCGAGATCGTGGAGGGCTCCGCCGACGACGAGGCGGCCGTCGCCGCAGCGGTCGACGACGTCGATGTGATCTACTACCTCATCCACTCGATGTCCGCGGGCACAGGCTTCGAGGAGGCCGACGACCGCGCGGCGACCACCGTGGCGGGTGCCGCGGCCAGGGCCGGCGTGCATCGCATCGTCTACCTCGGCGGGCTGCATCCCGACGACGTGCGCCTCTCGCCGCACCTGGCCTCGCGCGTGCGGGTGGGCGAGATCCTGCTCGCCTCCGGCGTGCCGACGCTCGTGCTGCAGGCCGGCGTCGTGATCGGGTCGGGCTCCGCGTCGTTCGAGATGATCCGACACCTCACCGAGGTGCTGCCGTACATGCCGGCGCCGAAGTGGGTGCGCAACCGCATCCAGCCCATCGCCGTGCGCGATGTGCTGCACTACCTGCTGGGCGCGGCACGCGTCGACACGAGCATCAACCGTGCCGTCGACATCGGCGGGCCCGACGTGCTGCGCTACGGGCAGATGATGAACGGCTACGCGGTGGAGGCCGGGCTGCCGCAGCGGGCGATCGCCGCGCTGCCCGTGCTCACGCCCGAGCTCGCCTCGCACTGGGTGAACCTCGTCACGCCCGTGCCCCGGTCGATCGCGCGGCCGCTCGTGGCCTCGCTGCAGAACGAGTGCGTCGTGAAGGACCGGGCCGTCGACGAGATCATCCCACCGCCCGTGGGCGGACTCACACCGTACCGTCGCGCCGTCGCCCTCGCGCTGGGTCGCGTGCGCGCCGACTCGGTCGAGACGAGCTGGCAGGACGCCGAGGTGTCGGGGGCGCCCAGCGACCCGCTGCCCAGCGACCCCGACTGGGCGGGGCGCACGGTGTTCACCGATACTCGAAAGGTCGGCACCACCGCCTCCGCGACGGAACTGTGGCGGGTGATCGTCGGCATCGGCGGCGACAACGGGTGGTACTCCTCCCCGCTGCTGTGGGCGCTGCGCGGCTGGATGGACAGGGTGGTCGGCGGTGTCGGCCTGCAGCGCGGACGCCGCAGCCGCAGCGAGGCCAGGGTCGGCGACGCCATCGACTTCTGGCGGGTGGAGACGATCGAGCACGCGGATGCCGGCGACCTGCTGCGACTGCGGGCGGAGATGAAGGTGCCGGGCGACGCCTGGCTGGAGCTGCGGGCCGTGCCCGTCGGGGCGCGCGCCCGGTACGAGCAACGGGCCGTGTTCTTCCCCCGGGGCCTGGCCGGACGCCTGTACTGGCTCGCCGTGCTGCCGTTCCACGGGTTCATCTTCGCGGGCATGGCCGCGCGGATCACGGCCGCGGCAGAGGCGGCGCAGGCGGCGGACGCCCTCGTGGACCCGGCGGCCGCAGCGGACGCCGACGCCTGACGGACCCCGACGCCTGACGGACGCCGAGGCCTAGCGCGGCGGGCGGGCGAACACGGCGTGCAGCAGCGGCAGGGCCGACACGCACATCAGCACGATGCCGAGCGGCGGCGCCGGCGCGAGCAGGATCGCCCCGCCCACGAGCAGCGCGGCGAACAGCACCCCCGAGGCGATGCGGCGCGCGACGTGCTCCAACCGGTCGAGCCGCCTCTCCAGCCGCGAGGTGTCGAACGACACCGAGCCTTCGTCGACGCGGGTGAGCAGCGCGTCGACGCGCCCCGGCATCCGCCAGAGGATGCCGGCACTCGATGCCGCCTGTTTCGCGAGGTCCTGCACCATTCCCGCGCTCTCCTCGCCGAGCAGCTGCGTCGCGTAGGGCTCGACGGCATCCCACACGTTGAAGTCCGGGTCGAGGGCGCTGCACATGCCCGAGGTGAGCGACACGGCGCGGATGAGGAGCAGCAGCCGCTCGGGCAGCTGGAACGGCAGCGAGCGCATGACGTGACCGAACTGGTCGGCGAAGTCCTGGAACTCCCGCGGGTCCACGTCTTTGAGCTGCCCGAACCCCATGCCGCCGAAGCGGTCGAACAGGGCGGTCAGCGCCCGCTCCAGCTCGGAGGTCTCGGTGGTCGGCATGAGCACGCCGATGGCGCGGGCCGCGTCGATCATGGCACGGCCGTCGCGGGTGGCGATCGCGATCACGAGGCTGCGCAGGCCGCCGCGGAGCGAGGCGGGGACCTCCGCCATCATCCCGAAGTCGATGAACGTGAGGCGGAATCCGCCGTCGGCGCGAGGCTCGACGAACACGTTGCCGGGATGCGGGTCGGCGTGCACGAAGCCGTGCGCGAACACCTGGTCGAACATCGCCCTGGCGAACGCGTCGGCCACGACGGACGGGTCGATGCCAGCGGCGCGCAGGGCCTCGGTGTCGGAGATCTTGATCGCCGTGACGTCTTCGAGCGTGAGCACGCGGCGGGTGCTGCGCGCCCACACCACTTCGGGGGTGCGGATGCCGTCATCGTCGGCGAAGTCCTCGGCGAAGCGCTCGGCGCTCGCGGCCTCGTGCAGGTAGTCGATCTCCTCCAGGCTGGTGTGCGCGAACTCCTCGACGAGAGCCGGGGCGTCGACGCGGCTCGACACCGCGCGGACGCGCGTGAGCCAACCGCCGACCTTGCGCAGGGCGGCGAGGTCGGTCGCCACGATGCGGTCGATGCCGGGTCGCTGTACCTTCACGATGACGTGGCCGAGCCCGGTGTCCAGCGCGTCGGGCGCGGAGAGACGGGCGCGATGCGCCTGGCCGAGGGATGCCGCGGCCACGGGGATCTCGTCGAACCAGGCGTAGATCTGCCCGAGCGGAGCGCCCAGCTCGGCCTCGGCGAGCGCCCTGATGTCGGCGAACGGCACCGCGGGCACCTCGTCCTGCAGCCCCGCGAGCTCGTCGGTGATCTCCGGCGGCAGCACGTCGAGGCGTGAGGAGAGGAACTGCCCGACCTTGATCATGAGGCCGCCGAGCTCGACGGCCAGATCGTGGAAACGCCGGGCGAGCAGCTGCAGCCGCCGCGTGCGCGACCGGTCGGAGACGGCGGCGAGCCCGATGCGCGGAAGGAACAGCTCGAACCACCACAGCTGCACGAGCTGACGGGAGGCGAAGGCGAGGATGCGGCGGTACCGGCGCTGGTCCGGACCGCCGGCGCCGGACTCCGTCGGCGGCGGGGCCGCGGAGACCGGGCCGCGGGAGCGGGCCGGAGCCCCGGAGCCGCTCGGGGCGGCCGGCGCCGGGGCGGTCGGCGCCTCCGCGGCCGGTGCCTCCGCGGCCGTCGCCGCGCTCCGGTTCAGCGCGCTGCCGTGCTCGGCATCCGTCATCGCGTTCCTCCCGCCGGCCGTCGCGCCGGCATCCGATCAGTCCTGGGCGAGGATCGAGTACAGCCTACGGCGGGCCTCGTCGAGCACGTCGATGGCCTGCTGCACCTGCTCCGGAGTGCCGGTGCGTCCCACCTGGGCCGCTGCGGCGGCGAGGTCGACGCCGGCCTTGGGAAGAGCGCTGAACCGGGTGTGATCGCGCGCGCCGTCGCGGCCCGACCCCTCCCACGGCGCCGGGGACTCCGTCGCCTCGGCGGCGACCGCTTCTCCGGCCTCGGTGAGCGAGTAGGTCTTGCGGCCGTTCTGCTCCTCGGCGGTGATGAGACCCTCGTCGGCGAGCAGCTGCAGCGTGGGGTAGACGGACCCGGCGCTGGGCTTCCAGGTGCCGCCGCTGCGCTCGGCGATCTCGGTGATGATCTGGTAGCCGTGCATCGGCTTCTCGGCGAGCAGCGAGAGCACGGCGGTGCGGACGTCGCCGCGGGCCATGCGCGATCCGCCGCTCGGACGCGGGTCGAACGACTTGCGCAGCTGGTCCATGGCCTCGAAGAGAGCGGATGCCGGACCGGCACCGGCGCCCATGAAGGGGTTCGAGGGGAATGCGTTGTTCATGATGACCTCCCGATATCGGTAGCGATACTCAACGATATGTCGTTGAGACTGGGAGTGGGGTGGGAGTTCCGTGTGCGGCTGCCCGCGTCAACCGGTGCGTGCGAGCAGCGCCGCGCCGGTGAGCGCGGCCCCGGTGCCCAGAGTCGCCGCGACCACCCGTGCACGGGCGGGACCCGGCATCGCGAACCCCCGGTACGCGGACGCGACCACGGAGAGGTACGGCGCGCCGATCTCGGCCACACCGCCGCCCACGACGATCGTCGCCAGGTCGAGCACGGCATTGGCGCTCGCGAGCCCACGCCCGAGCAGCCGGGCGCCCTCGTCGATCACGCGGCGGGCGACCGGATCACCGGCGGCGGCCGCGGCGCTCACCTCCCGCAGCGTGCGCGAGGCACCGGTCTCGTCCCGATACGTGCGCTCCATGCCGGGGCCGGAGGCGAACGCCTCGACGTGATCGACACCCCCGCACGGGCATCGCCGGCCCGCGAGGTGAGGCGGGGCGACGACCTCGATGTGCCCGACGGAGCCCGCCGTGCCCGTGACCCCCGTGACGAGTCCGTCCCCGCGGACGACCGCGCCGCCGATACCCGTGCCCACGGCGACCATGAGCATCCCGTCGGCACCCGCCCCCGCGCCGACGGCGGCCTCGGCCAGGGCGGCGGCGTGCACGTCGTTGACCACCGAGACCGGGGCGCCGACGGCATCCGTCACCGCCTGGCGCAGCGGGAAGCCGGCCCATCCGCGGATCGCGTCGGTGGCCGAGAAGATAGTGCCGTCCGGGTCGACCACGCCGGCGGTGCCGATGCCGACCGCGGCGACCGGGTCCGGCCCGGCGACGGCGCGCACGGCCTCGGCGACGGCGCGCACGATCGCCTCTCCGCCCTCCACGGCGGGCGTCGGCGCCACGAGCGCCTCGGTGACTCGACGCACCCCCGTGCCGTCGACGACGAAGCCGGCCGCGGCGATCTTGGTGCCGCCGATGTCGACGCCGACGATCATTCCGCTCTCCTCACCGCCGGGGTGGCCTCGACGAACCGGCGCGTGATCGCGATGGGATCGGTGATCGCGCCGCCGACGACCACCGTACTCGCGCCCGCGTCGAAGGCGGCTCGCACCTGCGCGGGCGTCTGGTACCGCCCCTCGGCAACGGTCGGGATGCCGGCGGCGGCCAGCTCCTCGACGAGCCGGATGTCGGGGCCGGGGCCCGGGCGGTCGGCGGAGTGGGGGGTGTAGCCCGACAGCGTCGTGCCGACCACCGCCGCCCCGGCCTCCCAGGCGCGCACCCCCTCTTCGAAGGTGGAGACGTCGGCCATCACCGGGCGACCCGTCGCCTCGGCGATCCTCCGGAGCAGGCCGAAGTCATCGCCCAGCACCTCGGCGGTGGCGTCGACGGCGATGATGTCGGCCCCGGCATCCGCCAGCCCCAGAGCCAGGGAGACCTCAGGGGTGATGACGTTGCGGGTGCCGTCGTGCACCTTGTGCAGCCCGATGATCGGCGCCGTCGTGAGCGCCCGGACCCGGCGGATGTCCTCGGGCCCGTTCAGCCGCAGCCCGCTCGCACCGCCGATCAGCGCCGACTCGGCGAGCGCCGCGATCACGGCCGTGTCGCGCACGGGGCTGCCGGCCGACGCCTGCACCGAGGCGACGAGACGTCCGACGAGGAGGTCGAGGGGGGCGTTGGTCATTTGAGTGCTCCTGCGCTGGCGCCGCCGATGAAGAACTTCTGGCCGATGAGGAAGATCGCCACGGCCGGGAGCGTGAACATCGCGCACGCGGCCATCAGCGGACCCCAGGCCACGTCGTTCTCGCCGAAGAAGGCGTACAGGCCGATCGACAACGTGTAGGTCGACTGGTCGTTGAGATAGATGAGGGGGTTGAGGAAGTCGGTCCACGCCCAGACGAACTGGAAGATCGCCGCCGTCACGATCGCGGGTCGCGCGAGCGGCAGCACGATCGTGGCGTAGGTGCGGAACTCCGATGCGCCGTCCAGCCGTGCGGCCTCGATGAGCTCGTCGGGGACGGCCAGGAGGAACTGCCGGATCATGAAGATGAAGAACGGCGTGCCGAGGAAGGCCGGCACGATCAGCGGCAGATAGGTGTTGGTCGCGTCCAGCCCGTTCCAGACGAGGAACAGCGGGATCAGCGTCACCTGCGGCGGGAGCATCATCGTGGCCAGCACGAGGATGAGCAGCGGTCGCGCGCCCCGCCAGCGCACCTTGGCCAGGGCGTAGGCGACGAGGGGGCAGGAGATGACCGTGCCCAGGATGCTCATGCCCGACACGAACAGCGTGTTGGCGAGGTAGCGCCAGACGGGGATCTGGGCGAACGCCTCGGAGAAGTTGTCGAGGGTCCACTCGCTCGGCAGCAGCGTTGGCGGCGAGGAGAAGATGTCATCGGGCGTCTTGAACGCGGTCGACAGCATCACCAGCAGCGGGAACAGGAACACCAGGGCCAGCAGGATCACCGAGATCTGCTGCCGGTAGCGCCGCAGGGTGCGGCGGAGGGACCGACGACGCGGGGCGGCCAGAGCCGTGTCAGCGTGTGCCATCGTGCACCCACTTCCGGGAGGTCGCGAGCACGATGAGGCTCACGACGAGCGTGACGAGGAAGAGGGTCCACGCCATGGCGGAGGCGTATCCCATCTTCAGGAAGACGAAGGCGTTCTGGTACAGGTACATCGCGTACGACAGCATCGATTGACCAGGACCGGATCCCGCCTGGTTCAACCGTTCCTGCGACAGGATGTAGGGCTGGGTGAAGATCTGCAGGAAGCCGATGATGCTCACGATCACCTGGAACAGGGTCACCGGCGACACGGTCGGCCAGGTGACGTTGAGGAACCGGCGCCAGACGCCGGCGCCGTCGAGCTCGGCGGCCTCGTAGAGCTCCTGGGGTACCTCCTGGAGCGCGGCGAGGTAGATGATCATGGTGCCGCCGACGGTCCACAGCGACATGAGGATGATGGACGGTTTGGTCCACTCGGGCTGCTGCAGCCACGCGGGCCCGTCGATGCCGAACCACGAGAGGAAGTGGTTGACGAAGCCGTACTGGGCATTGAGGAGCCAGCGCCACAGGTAGCCGCCGACGACGACCGGGACGATCGAGGGCAGGTAGACGAGGGCGCGGTACAGCGGCTGGCCGCGCACCGGGGTGTTGAGCAGGTGCGCGCCGGCGAGGGCGATGCCGATGGCGAGCGGCACGCCGAAGAGCGTGAGCACGGCGGTGTTGGCGAGCGACTTCCAGAAGACGCCGTCGCCGAACATCTGCACGTAGTTCGCGACCCCCACCCATTCGGGCGACTGGAACAGGTTGAAGTCGGTGAACGAGTAGTACGCGGATGCCGCGATCGGATACGCGAACAGGAACAGGAAGCCGACGATGAACGGCGCCGCGAAGGCGAGGCCGATCAGGGTCGAGCGGCGGCTGCGCCGGCGGCGGGCGCGACCGCCGGGTCCGGCGGGAGCTGTGTCCCGCCGGACCCGGAGCGATGCTGCAGAGGTCATGAGCCCTCGGTCACTTCGAGGAGTAGTTGGCCATGCGCTCTTCGACCGTGGCGATGGCGTCCTCGGGGGTGGCCGTCAGGCGCACCACCTCGTCGAACGCGGTGGCGAGGTCGGTCGCGTACTCGGCGCTGTAGGGGAGGCTCGACAGCGAGCGCGCATTCGGGGACGACGCCGCGGCGGCCCAGACCCCGAAGTCCTGGAGGCCGGAGAACGCCGAGCTGTCGGCGAGCGAGGTGCGGCCGGGGAGGTTGCCGAGTGCCACGGCGAACTTCTCCATGGGCTCCTTGCTCACGAGGTACGCGAGGAAGGTCGCCGCCTCCTTCTTGTGCGTCGAGTTCGCGGGGATGAACAGCGTGCTGGCGGTGACCTGCGTGCTGTCCTCCAGGTCGGCCGAGACCGCGGGGATCGCCGTGACGCCCCACTCGAAGTCGGGGGCGACCTTGGCCGCGCTGGCCGAGCGCCACTCTCCGTCGATGATCATCGCGACCTTGCCGCTGAAGAACGGGTCCTGCGCCGACAGGTACTCGCCCTGACCCGAGACGAACGTCGCCATGGCGTCGGCGCCGACCGGCTCGATCACGTTGTCCTGGTACCACTGCAGGGCCTTCAGGTTCGCGGGGTCGGCGGGGGTGGGGCCGTTCTTGCCGTCCCAGTTGCCGCCGAACGCGTAGCCGAGGGTGGTGAGGGTGGTGCTGTCGTTGGCGGAGCCGAGGCCCAGCCGGGTGATCTTGCCCGAGGCGTCGACGACCGTGAGCTTCTCGATCGCCGCGGCGAGCTCGTCCATGGTCTTCGGCGGCTCGATGCCGGCATCCGCGAGCAGCTGGGTGTTGTAGAGCAGCTGGAAGCTGTGGATCGCGATCGGCAGCGCGTAGACCTTGCCGTCGTAGGTCATCTGGTCCATGGCGCTCGGCACGAAGTCGTCGACGTCGATCTTCTCGGTCTTGATCGCGTCGTCGAGCGGGGCGAGGATGCCCTTCGACGCCCAGGCTCCGACGGCGTTGCCGAAGTTGTCGGAGATGTCGAACGAGCCCTTCGACGACGACATCGAGGTCAGCTGCTTCTGCGAGTCGGGGCTGGAGACGCCCTTCACGACGATCTCGTCCTGGCTGGCGTTGAAGTCGGCGATGATCTGCTCGAGCGCCTTGGCCTCCTCGCCGCCCCAGAGGTACGAGAACGTGATCTCGGTCGGGCCGTCGGCATCGCCGCCGGCGGCGCATCCACCCAGGGCGAGCGCCGCCGCCGTGGTCAGGGCGCCCACGGCGATGGCGCGCCGGGGCTTGTTCAGCTTCACGTGCATGGGAGTTCTCCGCTCATCATTGACCAAAAGGATTGGAATAGACCAATTCGGAACCGCTGAGAAGGAGATTGACACAACCAGGAGGGGTTCGTCAAGATTGGGTTAGTCCATTGGAGGGGCGTTATGGCATCGACAGACGGGGTCACCAAGCACGAGCGCGTGCGCAGGCACCTGGAGGACGTGATCCAGCAGGGGCTGGCCCCGCACGAGAAGCTCCCCACGGAGCGCGACCTCGCGGAGTCGCTCGAGGTGAACAGGCAGACCGTGCGGCGGGCTCTGGACGAGCTAGAGCGCGACGGCCTCGTGTACCGCCTGCAGGGGGCCGGCACATTCGTGAGCGCCTCGCGCATCAGCAAGACGTTCGAGCTCACCTCGTTCTCCGAGGACATGCACACGCGCAACATGCGGCCAGGGTCGCTGTCGGTCGACGTGGGCATCGCCGCGGCCGGCCAGACCGCCGGGTACGCGCTGAATCTCAGCCCGCAGTCGCCCGTGGTGCGGATCCGCCGCGTGCGCACCGCCGACGACATCCCGATCTGCCTGGAGGTCTGCTCGATCTCCGCGGACGCCGTGCCGGGGCTTGAAGACGGCATCCGCGGAGAGTCGCTCTACGACGACCTGCGCACCCGGTTCGGCGTCACCGCCGTGCGGGCCGACCAGGAGATCCACGCCGTCGTGCTCGACGAGGAGCAGGCCGAGGCGCTGCAGACGCCGCCGTTCTCCCCCGCCTTCCTCGTGAAGCGCACCACCTACGACTCCCGCAGCCGCCCGATCGAGTACGCCGAGTCGGTGTACCGCGGCGACCGCTACTCCTACCTCGTCTCCATCTCCCGCGCCTGACGACCTCCGTCCCACCCCGAATCCCCCGATCCCACGAAAGGCGGCCGCTCCGTGCCCGCTCCGCGCATCGCCCTGCTCCCCCTCGACGACCGTCCCGTCAACGTGCTCCTGCCCGGAGACGTGGCCGCGGTCGCCGGCGTCGTGCTCGACGTGCCGCCGGTCGAGATCCTGCCGTCGTACCGCGAGGCGGGCGACGCCGACGCCCTCGGCGCCTGGCTGCTCGACCGCGCAGACGACCCGGCGACCGTGCACGTGCTGGTGTCGGTGGACATGCTGCTGTACGGCGGGCTGATCGCCAGCCGCACCAGTCACGACTCGACGCGCACGGTGCTGGCGCGGCTCGACGTGCTGCGCGAGGTGCGGCGCCGGCATCCGCAGCTGCCGATCTCGGCCGTGTCGCTCGTGACGAGGGCGAGCAACTCGTACTCCGCGGCCGAGGAGCCGGAGTACTGGACGCAGCACGGCAAGGAGATCCACGCCCTCGGCGGCGACGCCCACCGCCTGCTCGACGCGTCCGACGTGCTGCCGCTCGACGAGCTCACCCCGGTGCCGGCCGAGATCGTGTCGGACTACTCGACGCGCCGCCTGCGCAACCACATCGCGAACCTCTCCACGCTGGCACTGGTGGAGGACGGCACGCTCGACTTCCTCGCGATCACCGCCGACGACACGGCGCCGTTCGCCGCGGGCAGCGCGGAGCAGGTGTGGCTGCGGCACTGGATGCGGATGCTGCCGACCGGACGCCAGGTGCTCATGTACCCGGGAGCCGACGAGGTCGGGGCCGCTCTCGTCGCCCGCGCTCTCGCCGCGAACGCCGGGGTGACGGCGTCGTTCTCGGTGGCCTGCGCGGACGCCGCGGGCATGGAGCGCGTGCCGCCCTACGAGAACATGTCGCTGGCCGCGTCGGCGAGCCGCCAGATCCGCGCGGCCGGCGCCGTCGAGGTCGCATCCGGCGGAGACGTGACGCTGGTGCTGCACGCGCCCGACCCGCACAGGCACGACATGTTCCGCGGGCGCCCGGACGTCGTCGACGCCGATGCCGTGGCCGGCACGGTCGCCCTCGTGCGGGAGCGACTGGAGGCCGGGGAGCGCGTGGCGCTGGCCGACGTGCGCTACCCGAACGGCGCGGACGAGCCGCTCGTGCGGGCGCTCGCCGAGGCGGGGCTGCTGGGTCGACTGGAGGCCTTCGGCGGCTGGAACACCGCGGGCAACACGCTGGGCAGCGTGGTCGCCGTGGCGGCGGCCGGCGTCGTCGGCCGTGCGACCGGGGGCTACGACGAGCGCGCCGCCCGCATCGCGCTGCTCACCCGCCTGCTCGACGACTTCGCCTACCAGTCTGTGGTGCGCACCGACACGGGTCCCTCGCTCTTCCCCGACATCTACCCCATGGCCGACGACGCACTCGTGGCCGCAGCCGAGAGCAGGATCCACGCCGAGCTCAGCGCGCTGCTGGAGACGATGCTCCCCGCCGACGGCTTCCGCATCGAGAAGCTCACCCTGCCGTGGCGGCGGTCGTTCGAGATCGGCCTCGCGCTGACGTAGCCCGATGCCGGCGCCCCGCTCAGCGCGGCAGGGTGAGGATCTCGGCGCCGGTCTCGGTGATGGCGATGGTGTGCTCGGAGTGGGCGGTGCGGCATCCGGTGGCGCTGCGCAGGGTCCAGCCGTCGTCGGGGTCGGTGACCAGTCGGTCGGTGTCGGCCATGACCCAGGGTTCCAGGGCGAGGAGGAGTCCGGGCCGGAGCGGGTACCCGCGGCCGCGACGCCCGTCGTTCGCGACGTGCGGGTCCTGGTGCATGGTCGAGCCGATGCCGTGGCCGCCGAACTCGAGGTTGATCGGATATCCCGCATCGCTCAGCACGGCACCGATGGCGTGCGAGAGGTCGCCGGTGCGGGCGCCGGGCCGGGCGACGGCGATCGCGGCGGCGAGCGCCCGCTCGGTCGTCTCGATCATGCGCAGGTCGTCGGGCGATGCGGTGGGGCCGACCACCATGCTGATCGCCGCGTCCGCGGCGACGCCACGCAGGGAGACGGCGAGGTCGAGCGTGAGCAGGTCGCCGTCGGCGAGGACGTAGTCGTGCGGCATGCCGTGGAGCACGGCGTCGTTCACGGCCGTGCAGACATAGTGTCCGAAGGGGCCGCTCCCGAACGACGGCGCGTAGTCGACGTAACAGGACTGCGCTCCGGCATCCGCGATCAGGTCGCGCGTCCACCGGTCGAGGTCGAGGAGGTTCACGCCGGGAACCGCCCGCCGCGAGAGGGTCTGCAGGATGCCGCCCACGAGCGCGCCCGTGTCACGGGCCCGGTTCAGCTCGTCGGGGGTGAGGATCTCGATCATGGTCACGCCTTCCAATAACTATCCCGGTAATACTATCCCGGTATTAGAATGGGCGCCATGATGGTCCGGATGCCGCTCACTCCCGCCGAGGTCGAACGCGGCGAGCGCCTCGGCGCCCTGCTCCGCACGGCACGGGGAGAGCGCTCGATGCTCGCAGTGGCGATCGACGCCGGCATCTCGCCCGAGACGCTGCGCAAGATCGAGTCGGGTCGCGTCGCGACGCCCGCCTTCTCGACGATCGCCGCGATCGCGGGGGTGCTGGAGCTGTCGCTGGACGAGCTATGGGCCGAGATCGGGGCCGACGCGACGGCCGGGAGGCGCGTCGCGTCCTAGCGCGCGGCGCTCCGCGCTCAGGCGTTGAGCACCGAGTCGAGCAGGCCGGGGAAGAGCGCGTCGAGGTCGTCACGCCGGAGGGTCAGCATCCGCCGGCGGCCGTGGGGCTCGTTGCGGATGACGCCGGCCTCGCGGAGCACCTTCATGAAGTGCGACTTGGTCGACTTCGGGAGGTCGGGATCGGTGGCGTGGCACGCGGCCATGTCGAGCGGGCCGTCGGCGAGCTGGCGCGTGATCGCGAGGCGCTCGGGGTCGCTGAGCGCGAAGAGCACGTCCGTGAGCTGGATCTCGGAGCGCTCGGGATGCGGGAGGTCGCCGGCCATGGTTCGATAATAGTTGAACAATCATGCGGACGGGCGTACTCTTCGATGGTTCGACTTTTTTCGAACCAAGGGGAGCGACATGACCACCACCGAACCCGTCACCGTGCCCGTGGCATCCACCGCCGCGTCTACGCACGGTGGGCGCCGCGGCCTCAGCTTCGCCCTGGCCGTCGGAGCGCAGATCGCGATGATGATGGGCGCGAGCGCGCCGTCGCCGTTCTACCCGGTGCTCGCGCACGACATCGGGTTCGGACCGGTCATGATCAGCGCGGTGTTCGCGGTGTACGCCGTCGCCCTGCTGCTCACGCTGCTCACCGCGGGGTCGCTCTCCGATCACATCGGGCGGCGCCCCGTGGCCGTCGCCGGATTCCTCCTGCTCGCCGGCAGCATGTTCCTGTTCTGGCACGCGGGGTCTGTCACTCTTCTCGTGCTCGCGCGCGTGCTGCAGGGCGTGGCGAGCGGCCTGCTCATCTCGGCGCTCTCCGCCGCCGTGCTCGATCTCGCTGCGGCGGGGCGGGAGAAGACGGCGGCGCTCTGGAACGCACTGAGCCCGGGGATCGGCCTCGCACTGGGCGCGCTCGCATCGGCAGTGGTGCTGGATGCGGCCGGCCAGCCGTTGCTCGACGTGTTCGCTCCGCTCACGATGCTCTACGTGGCGCTCGCCGCGCTGTTCCTCCTCGCCCCGGAGACGGCGCCACGCCGGCCGGGTGCGTGGGCCTCGCTGAGCTTCCGGCTGTCGCTGCCCGTCGGCATCCGCCGCGACTTCCTGCACGCCTCGCCCGCCGTGATCGCGGGATGGGCGACGGGCGGACTGTTCCTGTCTCTCGGCGCGAACATCGTGCGCACCGAGCTGGGCGGCGAGGCCCACGTGTGGCAGGGCCTTCCGGTGGTCGTGCTCGCGGGGGTGGGCGCCGTCACCGCTCTGCTCATGCGCCGACGCAGCGCCCGCACCACCGTGCTGTTCGGCACGGCGGCGCTCGGTCTCGGGACGCTGCTGTCACTCATCGCCCTGGGTCTGCACTCGCTGTCGTTCTACCTCGCCGCCTCCGCCGTCACCGGCATGGGATTCGGCACCGCCTTCTCGGGCGTGGTCGCCTCGCTCGCGCCGCGCATCCCCGCGACCGAGAGGGCGGACGCCTTCGCCGTGATCTACCTGCTCGCCTACCTGGCGTTCGGCGTGCCCGCCGTCGTCGCTGGCGCGCTCGTCGGGGTCGTCGGGCTGGGGGCGGTGTGCGTGGGCTACGGGGTCGTGGTCATCGCGCTCGCGGGCGCGGCGTTCGCGCTGCGGGTGCGGCGGGCGGAATGACGGGAGCGGGTCCGGGATCCAGGACTGCTCAGGAGTGAGCACGGAACAGGGATGACGCGGAACGGGAGTGAGGCGCCGGGTGTCCGACGACCTCACTCCCGAGCCGTGCGGCTACTTCTTCAGCCGGTTGATCGCGTCGACCGCCGTGGACGCCGCGTCCTTCGGATCGGCCTGCCCCGCGATCACCGAGCTCCAGGCCTGCCCCATGGCGGTGCGCATCTCGGTCAGCTCGGTACCGAAGCCGGGGAGCAGATAGGGCTGCCCGTTCTCCAACGCCTTCTTGAACTGGGCGTAGATGGGATCCTGCAGTCCTGGCGTATCCGCCAGGTCCTTGCGCAACGGCATGCTCCCCGCTTCGAGCGCGGCCAGCTCGCCGTCCTTGCTGAGGAACATCGAGGCGATGGCGTCGAACGCCGCCTGCTTGTCCTTCGTGAAGGCGCCCATGTGCACGTTGTCGCCCAGGAGGTAGACCTGTGCGGTGTGCGTCGCGTCGGGCACCGGGATCGCACCGTAGGTGAACTTCGCGGCGGTCTTGGCGTTGCCGTACTGCCAGTTGCCCCCGAGCACGAAGGCCACGCCACCCGCAGTGAACTTCTGGAAAGCCACGTCACCTGTCCAGGTCGCCGCATCGCGGGGGATGTAGCCCTTGTCCGACCAGTCCGCGATCGTCGAGAACGACTGCTCCAGGGCGGCGGCATCCGGCTTCGAGTAGTCGAAACCGTATGCCGTGATGAAGGAGAACGACGAACCGTCCTGATTGCCCTGCCCCGGGAGGGCGAGGCCGACGTACTTCGTGCCGATCTTCGCGAGCGCGTCCCCGAGCTCGTCCATCGTCGTGGGCGGGGCGATGTCGAACTCGTCGAGGATGTCCTGGTTGTACCAGAGCGCGAAGGTGTTGGCGAAGCCCTGCACGCCGTAGACCTTGCCGTCGACGCGAATCACCGCGCTGTCGGGGATCTGGTCCTTGTCCGCGAACGCGTCGAACTCCTCGGTGAAGTCGGCGACCGCTCCGGCCTCGACCAGTTGGAGCAGGTCGGAGCCGCCCTGGACGAAGACGTCGGGTCCCTCCTTGCTGCCGGCCGAGGCGATGACCTTCTGCGTGAGCTGGTCCGAGGGGACGAACACGGCGTTCAGCGTCTTGTCGGTCTCGGCCGCGTAGATGTCCTTCAGGTCGGCCGTGAACTTCTTCGTCGCGGGGATGCCCTGTGCGTAGTAGTGCCAGAACGTGACGTCGGCGCCGCCGCCCGATGGACCTCCGCTGCTCGCGCAGCCGGACAGGGCCAACGCCGCCGAGACGGCGAAGGTGAGGACGCCAGCGACTCTGCGGCGCCTCGTGGTGATTCGGTTCATGCTCTGCTCCGGGTATCTGTGGTGGGTGTGGTGGTGCAGACGGGTCAGCGGACGCTGCCCATCGTGATCCCGCCGATCAGCATCCGCTGACCGAACAGGAAGATCAGGACCGTCGGGATGGAGACGAAGACGGATACGGCCATCAGCCCTGGCCAGTTGATGCCGTAGGTCGACACCTGTTGCGCCAGGAGCGCGCTGACCGGGTACTGGTTCGGATCGGTGAGGAACGTGATCGCGAACAGGAACTCGCCCCACGCCCCGATGAAGGCGAGGGTCCCCACCGTGGCGATCCCGTTGCGGCAGATCGGCAGCACGATCAGGAAGAAGCGCTGGATGCGCCCGGCGCCGTCGATCGCGGCCGCCTCTTCGACCGCGACGGGGACCGCGCTGAAGAAGGGGCGCAGCAGGAGCACCGAGAACGGCAGGGTCGCCGCCGCGCTCGCGATGGCCACGCCGACGAAGGTGCCGGTGAGGTGGGACTGGGCGAGCAGGCGGTAGAGCGGGATGAGGCTCGAGGTGGCGGGGACCATCTGGAGCACCATGAGAAGGCCGAGAGCGATCGAGACGACGACGCCGTTGGTGCGTGCGAGACCGTAGGCGGTCGGCACGCCGACGAGCAGCACGATCGCCGTGGTGAGCACGGCGATGATGATCGAGTTGAGGGCCGAGTTCACGAACCCGCCGTTCCACACGTCGAGGTACGCCTGGATCGTCGGCATGAAGAACAGCGAGGCGGAGTCGGCGAACACGTCGTCGAGGCTCTTGAGCGACGTCGTGATCAGCCAGTACAGCGGCAGCGCATAGAGGAGAAGGAGGAGGATGCTGCCGATCACCGAGACGGGCGTCGCACGATTGCCTCTCACACCGACGCGGCTCATGCCTCCACCTCCTTGCGGTTCATGCGGATGTAGGCGATGCCGAACACCAGCACGATCGCGAGCGCCAGGGTCGCCGTGAACGCGCCCTGCCCGAACTGGAAGAACGTGAAGGCCTGCTGGTAGGCGAGGAAGGGGAGGGTCGTGGTGGCCTTGCCCGGACCGCCGCTCGTCATCACGAAGATCAGGTCGAACGAGCGGAACGCGTTGATCGTGACGAGCACCGCGAGGATCGCGACGACCGGGCGGAGCAGGGGCAGCACGACGTAGCGGGTCAGCTTCCAGCCGCTCGCCCCGTCGAGGGACGCCGCCTCCAGGAGCTCGTCGGGGATGTCGATCAGCGCCGCGCGCAGCACCAGGGCGCAGAAGGGGACGACCATCCACGCGTTCACGAGGGCGAGGACGACGAGCGCCAGCCCGGTCTGCGAGAGCCACGGAACCGGGCGGTCGATGACGTGCATCGCCAGCAGCATGCTGTTGACCGGACCGCTGGACTCGAGCATGAACTTCCAAAGGTTGCCGACCACGACGCTCGGCAGGGTCCACACGAACACCATGAATCCGAGGGTGATCGACGACAGCAGCGTGCGCGGGCGGATGGCGAGGGCGGCGAGGAAGCCGCCGACCATCCCGACCACGAGGACGATCGCCACGAGCACCAGCGTCTGCACGACCACGGTCGTGAAGCCGGGATCGGCGAGCACCCTGCCGGCGTTCTCGAAGCCCGTCCACGGTCGTTCTCCGAGGATGTTCCCGGCGGTGACGTCGGAGAACGCCATCCGCACGAGGTCGAGGAGGGGGTAGAGCGACAGGACGGCCAGATAGATCGCCCCGGGGATCAGGAAGAGCAGCGAACGCCGGCCGAACAGGCCCGCATTCGCCCTCCGGCGCGCCCTCGTCCCCGGCGCGCTCAGGACCGCGGTGGCGCTCACCATCGTTCCACCGCCACCCGTCCTCCGCGGGACCTGGACTCCACGGCCGCCTCGAGGATCGCGACCGTGTGGGCGTTGTCCTCGGCCGAGGAGGTCACAGCGCCTCGACCCTCGATCGTGTCGAGGAACGCGCGGAGCACTCCGGCGCGCTCGAAGAGGGGCAGCTCGGGCACGTCGATGTCGCGCTCCTCTCCGTGGCGCGGCTGCAGGGTCACACGGTGCGGGTCCGGCTCGCCGCCGTCGGTGCGCACTCCTCCCCAGCACAGCATCCCGCCGTCGCCGACGACATCCCATCGGCCGGTCCACGGCGTGGCGGGTGCGGCTCCGGCGCTCGTGAGCGAGTAGTCGACGATGTCGCCCCCGTCGAACTCCACGACGATGCGCAGGCCCGAGCCGCCGTCGTCCCCGATGCCGATCGGCGTGACGGTGACGCCCACGGCCTCCTGCCGGAGGAGGTACCGCATGAGGTCGAAGTGGTGCACGGCCAGCTCGATCAGAGGATCGCTCCTCCGCACCCCGCCGTGCTCGCGGTGCCAGGTCAACGAGATGTGCCTGCGCTCTCCCACCGCGCTCTCGGCGAGCAGGCTTCGCATCACCGGGGCGCCGGGGAACACGCGGTAGTTCTGGTCGACCGCCAGCACCAGCCCCTCCTCCGCGGCGAGCGCCGCGAGCTCGCGGGCCGTGTCCGAGCGGTAGGTGAAGGGCTTCTCGATGAGGGTGTGCAGCCCGTTCGCGAGGGCTTCGCGCACGACGGCCTCGTGCGCCGGGATCGCGACGGGCGCGATCGCCGCGGTCGCCCCGGTCGCGGCGATCGCCTCGCCGATGGAGGCGAACACGGATGCCGCGGGCACGCCGACCTCGGCGATGAACGACGACCGCGCCGACTCGTCGGCGTCGACCCAGCCGACCACCTCGGCGTCGGGGAGCTGAGGCACGATCGTGGTCGCCCAGTCGCGGCCCCACGGCCCGAGCCCGATCTGGATGAGCCGCGTCATGCCGTCACCCCGCTCTTCCACCAGTGCAGCGGCCATTCGCCTTCCCGCCGCGGCGGGGGCGTCGGCTCGCCCGGCACCGGGCGCTTCGCCGCCCACAGCGACGCGTTGCGCAGCATCCGACGGATCTCGGGCTGGTAATAGACGGGCGACTCCTCGTGCCCGGGGGCGATGAACACCACGCGACCGGCGCCGCGGTTCCAGGTGGCCACGCTGCGCAGCACCTCGCCGCCGGCGTAGGCGGTGAGGTAGACGAGCTCGTCGGGGACGGGGATGTCGAGCGGCTCGCCGTACATCTCCCCCTCGGGCACGACGATCGGGTGCGGGAGGCCGTGGGTGATCGGATGCGTCGGCGCCACGGCCCACATCAGCTCGGCGTCTCCGTGGCGCCAGCCGGTGCCCCGGCACGAGGTGCCCAGCACGCGGCGGGCGACCTTCGAGCCGATCGCGGAGTGCAGGATCAGCAGGCCCATGCCCTCCTCGACCCGCTGCGCCACGCGCTCCACCACCCCGTCATCGACCTCGTCGTCTTTCAGATGCGACCACCAGAGCAGCACGTCGGTGTCGTCGAGCACGTGCGGGGGCAGTCCGTTCTCCGGCTCCTGCTGCAGTGCGATCCGCACCTCGACGTGCTCGGACGACCCCTCGCGCAGGGCGTCCGCCAGCACGGCGTGGATGCCGTCGGGGTAGTGCACGGAGACGCTCGGGTAGACGAGCTCTTCGTAGTACTCGTTCCAGATGGTGACGTTCATGGCTTGCTTCATTGCTCCTCGTCATCGGCTGACACGGCGATGCTATACAAACGAAACTAGTTATGCAATAGTTTTCAAAACGTCATCATAATTACCCCGAGTCAGGAACGAGCACGATGCCAGAACAGACCGCGACGTGGGGCGACTGCACCGCATCCGTCATCCACCTCACCGCCGGCGGGGTGAGCCTGGTGCTCGACGCGCAGTCCCCGGGGCTGCCGTCTGTCGTGTACTGGGGCGCCGCACTCCGCCACGGCGTCGACGACGACCTCGTGCTGCTCTCCCCTCCCCGCATCGACAACCTCATCGACGAGCCGGTGCGGTTCTCCCTCGTTCCCGAGGCGTACACGGGGTGGTTCGGGGCGCCGGGGCTGCTCGGGGCCCGGGACGACGGCACCGGGTGGAGCACGCGCTTCCGGCTCCGTTCGATCGCCCGGCACGGCGAGTCGATCAGGATCACCGCCGACGACGAGGGCTCGATGCTCTCGCTGGTGCTGGTCGTCGCCGTCGAGCCGAGCGGGGTCGTGCGGCTCGACGCCCGGCTGAGCAATCTCGGCACGGGCGACTACCGCCTCACGGAGCTCGCGCCGGGGCTCGCGCTGCCGTCGGCCGCCGACGAGGTGCACGACCTCACGGGGCGCTGGTCGATGGAGCGCGTGCCACAGCGGCACGCGTTCACGACCGGCCGGCACCGCAGGGAGGTGCGTCGCGGACGCTCCGGGGCCGAGAGCCCGCTCGTGCTGCTCGTCGGAGAGCAGGGCCACGATTTCGCCTCCGGGCAGGTCTGGGGCGTGCATCTGGGGTGGAGCGGCAACAGCGCGTATACGGCCGAGCGCACGGCGGAGGGCCACCGCCGCCTCTCCGCGTCGGAGCTGCTCACCGAGGGGGAGATCGTGCTGGGCCCCGGAGAATCGTACGAGTCCCCGTCGCAGTACTTCTCCTGGGGAGCCGGGGTCGACGACCTGTCGGATCGCTACCACCGCTACATCCGCGCCCGCGCAGAGCACGTCGCCACGCCAAGGCCCATCACGCTCAACGTGTGGGAGGCGGTGTACTTCGAGCAGTCCCTCGACAAGCTCGTCGCCCTCGCCGACGTCGCCGCCGGCATCGGGGTCGAGCGATTCGTGCTCGACGACGGCTGGTTCGGCAGCCGACGCGACTCCACCCGCGGGCTCGGCGACTGGTTCGTGAGCCCCGACGTCTGGCCCGAGGGCCTCACCCCCCTCGTCGCGCACGTGCGGAGCCTCGGGATGCAGTTCGGCATCTGGGTCGAGCCCGAGATGGTCAATCCCGACTCCGACGTGGCGCGAGAGCATCCGGAGTGGATCCTGCGCGCCGGCCGGGAGCTGCCGCCGGAGTCCCGGCATCAGCAGGCGCTGAACCTCGCCGATCCCGACTGCTTCGCCTATGTGCGCCGGTGCCTCATCGACCTCATCGACCAGAACGGCGTCTCGTACCTGAAGTGGGATCACAACCGCGATCTCATCGAGGCCGGCGATGCCGCGGGGAGGCCGGGCGTGCACGCGCAGACGCGGGCCGCGTACCGGCTCATGGCCGAGCTGAAGGCGGCGTTCCCCTGGCTCGAGATCGAGTCGTGCTCCTCGGGCGGCGCTCGCGTCGACCTCGGAGTGCTGGCCCACGCCGACCGGGTGTGGGCCTCCGACACGATCGATCCGCTCGAACGCCAGCGGATCCAGCGGTGGACGTCGCTGCTCCTGCCCCCTGAGCTCATCGGCAGCCATATCGGTGACGAGCGCTCGCACACCACAGGACGCGTGCACACGCTGGACTTCCGTGCGATCACGACGGTCTTCGCCCACTCGGGGCTGGAACTGGACCTCACGAGAACGGATGCCGACGAGCGGGACGCCCTCGCGCGGTGGATCGAGATCCTCAAGGACGTGCGCGGCCTCGTGGCACAGGGGCGCCTCGTGCGGCGGACGCACGCCGACGGCGCGGTGTGGATCACGGGGTCGATCGCGACCGACGCGATCTTCAGCGTCGCGTGCCTGCGGCGCCCCCTGGAGGCACCCGGCGACCGCATCCCGCTCCCCGGGCTCGACCCGGCGGCGCGCTACCGCGTCGAGGCGCTGGGGCCGCTGCCCGGCATCCGCGGCGACGGGGTGCCGTGGTGGCGCGACGGGGTGGTGGCGACGGGCGAGATGCTCGGGGCCGTCGGCCTGCCGTTCCCGCAGATCCAGCCCGAGCAGGCCGTGCTGCTGCGCGCGACGCGGCTGTCATGATCGGCGGGCGGCGCGCCGTCGTCGTGCTGTTGGGCATGCTGCAGACCCTCGGCACCATGACGGTCGACCTCTACCTGCCGGCGTTCCCTCAGATCGGAGCCGAGTTCGGCGCGTCCGATCTGGAGCTGCAGTCGACGTTCAGCGCGGCGATGATCGGGATGCTGTGCGGGGCGCTCATCGGCGGATCCCTCAGCGACCACGTGGGTCGACGCCCCGTGCTTCTCCTCTCGACGGCCCTCCACGCGTTGGGCTCCCTCGTCTGCGCGCTCTCGTGGTCGGTTCCGGTGCTGGTGTCGGGGAGGTTCGTGCAGGGGCTCACCGCCGCCGCGATCTCGGCCGCGATCCTCGCGTGCGTCAGGGACATGTACTCCGGTGCACGGATGCTGCGGACGCTGGCGGCGATGGCCGTCATCAGCGGCGTCGCGATCGCGGCCGGCCCCTCGATCGGCGCGGCGCTGCTGCGCGTGATGAACTGGCACATCGTGTTCGTGAGCCTCGCGGTCTACGCAGGCGCCCTCCTGATCGCCGGTCTCCTGATGGTGCCGGAGACCCACGCGCTGCACCTGCGCCGCACGACCACGACGGCCGCCGCCGTGCAGCGGCTGGTGCGCGACCGCGTGTTCGTCGGCCTGGCACTGACCGGCGGGTTCATCTGGGCGGCCCAGTACGCGTATCTGGCGTCGTCGTCGCTGATCTTCCAGCAGCACTTCGGGCTCTCCGAGGCGGGCTACGGCATCGTGTTCGCGGCGCACGCCCTCTGCATGCTGCTGGGCACGCAGCTCGGTGCGCTCGCCGCGCGGCGCACCCGGCCCCTCGCCGTGCTGGTGGTCTGCTGCGGCGGCGTGGCGGTGCTCACGGTCGCCCTCGCCCTGTCGTCGATCGGAGGTGCGGGGCTCATCGTCACGACCGTGCTGCTGTGCTCGTTCACCGGCATGCTCGGCGCGATCAACCCGAGCCTGCAGAGCCTCGCTCTCGCCGGTCACAGCCCGATCGCGGGGTCGGCGGCATCCTTGCTCAGCTCGCTGTCCCTGCTGTTCGGCGCGGTCGCATCGATCGCGCCCTCGGCGTTCGGGGGGAGCACGCCGCCCGCCGTGACGGGAGTGATGGCGGTGTGCGGAGTGCTCGGAGTCGGATGCCTGCTCGCCGTGGTCGCCCCCGCGCGAGGCGGAATGCCATCAGAATGGTCAACGGAATGAGGTGCCGATGACACAGCCGATCGACGCATACCCCACGCGGGCGCGATCCCCGCTGCGCAGCAGCAACCTGCAGCTCACCCTGCGTGCGTTCCTCGACGGAGGGATGTTCACCGTCAGCGAGGTCGCGCACCACACCGGGCTGTCCCGCCCGACGGCGCAGCTCGCGGTGCAGGAGCTCGCGTCGGCGGGGTGGCTCTCGACGGTCGAGGCCGCGGCCGACGGCGCCGTGCGCACCGGCCGGCCGGCCAACGCCTACCAGCTGCGGCCCGAGTCGGGGCATGTGCTCGGCATCGACATGGGTGCGCACAAGGCACTCGTGCTCGTCGCGGACCTCGCGGGCACCATCGTCGCCGAGAGGCGCTGCGAGGTGCAGCCGAGCTGGACCTTCCAGCGCCGGCTCACCCAGATGGACGAGACGGTCGAGGCCGCCCTCGACGACGTGGGACTCACGGCCGACGACATCGAGAGCGTGGCGATCGCGACGCCCGGTGTCGTCGATCGCGACAGCAGGGTCACGTACGCGCCGGCGATCCCCGAGTGGGAGGGAATCGACATGCGCACCCACATGCGCGAGGTGTTCGGCGTCGACGCCCACGTCTACAACGACATGCAGCTCGCCGCGGTCGCCGAGCACTGGTACGGAGCGGGGCGCGACGCCAGCGACGTCGTGTACGTGCACGTCGGCCGGCGCATCGGCACCGGCCTGCTCATCGGCGGACGACCGCATCGCGGGCGCGACGGGGCGGCCGGGGAGATCGGACTGTGGCGGGCGCTCCCGTGGGACGGCGCCTTCGACGAGCTCATCGGCGGGTCGCCGGATGAAGCGTCATCCGACGACGCGGGCAAGGGCGACGCCGTGCAGGAGGTGTTCGAACGGGCGAAGCTCGGCGACGCCGACGCGGCCGAGCGTATCGATCAGTTCACCCGACGCCTGGTCGCCGGCATCGCGCCGGTCATCGTGACCATCAACCCCGAGCTCGTGATCATCGGCGGCGGCATCAGCGCCGCCGGCGAGGCGATCAGGCAGCCGATCGACCGCCGGATGCCCGGGGAGACGGCGTTCCCGCCGCGGGTGGTCTGCTCGCTCCTCGGCGATCGCTCCTCGGCCATCGGTGCCATGCGCATGGCGCTGAACCGTGCCGAGGAGGCGCTGTTCGAGTCGATCGACGGGCGCACGTCCGGGCGGTGAGGGGGTCGTGCGGCGTTGGCCGCATCCGCCAAGATCGAGTCATGACGTACCTCTCGCTGTTCGCGATGCCGAAGCCCGTGCGGATCACCGGGCGGAGCTCGAGCATCACGAACTCGTTCGTGAACGGCGTGATCCCGGTGGTGCCGCCGACCGAAGACGAGGTGCGCGAGGCGCTGGAGATCCTCGGGATGCACGACCGAGTCGTCTGCGCGTACTGCGGCGACACCAGCACGGAGTGGGACCATCTGCGCCCGCTCGTCGAGAAGCAGCGCCCGACCGGCTACATCTCCGAGATCCACAACCTCGTGCCCGCCTGCGGCAAGTGCAACCAGAGCAAGGGCAACAAGAACTGGCTCACCTGGATGCGCAGTGCCGCGCCGCTGTCCCCCGCCGCGCGCGGGGTGAACGACCTCGACGAGCGTGTGACGCGCCTCGAAGAGAACGAAAGGCGTGGACGCCCGACGAAGATCGACTTCGAATCGGCCGTGGGCGCCGAGCTGTGGGAACGGCACTGGGCGCACCACCGGAAGCTGCTGGAGCTCATGCGGGAGGCGGAGGCGGATGCGGTGGAGATCCGAGTCCGGGTTCGTGAGGCGTATGAGGAAATGCGGCGTCAGGGTGAAGCTCCGGCATGATGGAGGCGCGCGACGGCACGTGCGTCGAAAGAGCGGCAATCGAACGCGTGGGCGTTCAATAACAACACGCTAAAGAACGAGGCCCCCCACGACACCGATGACGAGCTTCAGATGTCAACTAGCGGGCGACTATTTCACTCGTCTTGTCACGGTGGCATTTCCCATCCAATATTTGCGCAATGACGGATTCTCACCAATCATTTGAACGCAACCTCAGGAGCTGGGATCACCGGGTCGTCATCGCAAGCAATTCGCCACGAGATTGCGCCGAGCATCACGGCGCGAAGATCTTCTTCTTGCGCAGGAAATACCCGGACGCTAACGATCTCGCCGGGCTCAGGCACAACAACACCAAGCCCTCTCGCCACTTCGCGGTGCTTGGCGTAGTCACCACCGAGGACGACAATGCCCTCAGATTGCAGATGCGTCCGTGCACCCCCGTTCGCCCTCACACGCTTCATGAAGTCGTCTTGCTGCGCAACCGTGGCGACGACGTTTCGACCGATACGTCGCCCCGTGACTCTCCTGAGAAGCTCATTGACCCGCTTCTGACCAGAACGAAGCGAGAAAATAGCTTCCAGATCTTCAGGTTCACACTGCAGCAGTACGTTCGGGGGCAGCTCTCCCGGCCGCTCGAGCCAACGCACGGCGTCCCTCCCGCGGGGATTGAGTTGAACTTTCGCATCTCGATTTGCCGCGGTCCGACAGTGTTCTTGGGTTGCTCGAACAACTCCGAATGCGAATTCACCGGCCGCGTCGTCAACAAAGCCAACGACGAGAAGATGACCGACCGCCTCGGGTGGAATCATCCAGCCAAACATACGCTGAGAAAACTTGCAGTCGACGTCAAAATCCGCGATACGGTAGTCGAGTTTTACACCCTCGTCAATTATGTCGTCAAATTCGCGACGCAGATTAATCTCAAACAACGTGCCAAAGTGGGTGCGCTCAGTCTTATGGAGTTGACTCCATGAGTAGCGTCCCGTCCGCTGACCGTCGTAGAGCTGATCGAGCGTCCTACGCATGAGACGTCCAACTCGTCGACCCCCTGGGTCTGCCTCACGAAAGATTGAAAAGACCTTGACGAGCTCTGCATCGGTCTCACCCTCGAGAGGGTCAAGTTCCCATCCGTCCAGCGCCTCCAACACCGCGCTAACTCACCCTATTGCTATGCCGCGCTACGACGTCATGTCTCCAGTGATCCGTTTGCCCAGTGAAGCCCTTGAAGTCACCTAGCCGGTACCGCTCCGTCTCCCCTTCTTTCACGACCACAAGGTCAAAGTCTCGTCCGAGAGCAGCGAGCCGCTGTTGCACGGATGCGACGCTTCCCTGGTTGTACGCCGCGACCAACTCCTCGAGACTCAACCCTCGTTCGCTTCGCGCCAAGGCTCGATACACGGGATCGTGAAGGTCAGTCTGTTCAGAGAGGTCCGTGCGCGCTTCGCCTTCATGAAGAAGCGCGGCTCTAATGCTCTCCCCTAGCGCCCTGGCCACAGGCGGAGGGAAGGCATTGCCGATTTGCCGGTACTGAGACGTCTTGCGGCCGGCGAACACGTATTGATCCTCATCCGACCACCCTTGAATTCGGGCCGCCATCTCGACAGTGAGACGGGGCATCACTTGGCTTGCCGGAGGAGCATCTTCGCTCGGTGCGGCATCCGCGACACCCTTCCCGTCAACTCCGAGTTTGGCCCAGCCGAGTTTTGCGCGCGTGGGTCCGAGGTCAGCTCCACCGTGCTTCTTGCTTCCACCGACCAAGGTCGGACCGATATCGTTCGCCATTGCGCGCCATGAGTCAGCGTGCGCCCACCCGTTGGCTGCCATGAGCCGATGGAGCGCCTCGCCAACCGTCACGCGAGAACGGGCTGTCGGTTCGGGCCAGCGAAAGAACCGCATGTCTTCAGCCCGCATCGCAATGAGAACGAAGCGAGGTCTCAACTGCGGGACCCCGAAGTCTGATGCGTGCAGAAGCTTCCACTCCCCGATGAATCCGAACTCATCCAGGCGATCAAGGATGCGTTGTCTATACGCGGCGAACCGCGGTGCAGAGAGTCCTCGAACGTTCTCCAACATGATTGCCCGGGGACGCATGATCGGGATCTGCTCGATCGCCCAAGCGAAGAGGTCTCTCTCATCTGACGTACCTAGCTGCTTCCCAGCCGCTGAGAACGGAGGACACGGGACACCACCAGCGAGCAACGTGACATCAGCGAAGTCTTCCGGGCGCCAGATTGTGCGGTCAGCCACGTCTCCGACAACGACGGAAACGCCCAGGTTTTGGGCGAGAGTCGTCGCAGCGGTTTCGTCAAGCTCGACGGCGACGACATGTTCGAACCCGGCCTTGTGCAACCCGAGAGACTGCCCTCCTGCGCCGGCGCAGATCTCCGCAACGGTGAAGTCGTGAGCTGAGGCGGAGTTCTTCTGAGGCACACGCTAATCGTACGGTTTGCCAAGGACATCGGCACCGTCCCACACGGCTACGAAGTTAGAGGAGCGCACGCCATCGGCCCCTGCTACGCTCCGATCCATGCCGTCCCCCTCGACTCTCGCCGCCCTCCGTGCCTTCGTCGAGGCGCGAGATTGGGATCAGTTCCACTCGCCGGAGAACCTCGCGAAGAGCATCTCGATCGAGGCATCCGAGCTCCTGGAGTGCTTCCAATGGAGCCCTGACTTCGACCAGCAACGCGTCGAAGAGGAGCTCGCCGACGTCGTGACCTACTGCATCCACCTGGCGAACAAGATCGGCGTCGACCTCGATGACATCGTGCTGCGCAAGCTCGAATCGACTGCGAAGAAGTACCCGGTCGAACTAGCCAAGGGGCGCATGACGAAGTACACCGACCTCGAGGCCGAGTCGGAGTGACCGCGTTCAACATCCAGCGACTTCCCTTTCGTCGCGACACCGTCGACGCGTGGGCACGGGAAGACGCACACCACACCAACTGGCCGGTCGTCTACGTCATCGATGGCGCGCAGCGATCGAAGCGGCTCTACGTCGGCGAGACGACCCGTGCTCAGAAGCGCATGCGCCAGCACCTCGACGGCCCCAAGCGTGACGCGGGCTTGGAGAGCATCCGTGTCGTCGTGGACGAGACGTTCAACAAGTCGGTCTGCCTCGACCTCGAATCGCACCTGATCAAGTGGTTCTCCGGTGACGGAAGATACGAGCTGCTCAACGGCAATGAGGGGCTCACAGACGCCCAGTACTACGACCGCGAGCTGTATCGAGAGTCTTTCCGCGACGTCTTCGAAGCGCTGCGTGCCGAGGGCCTGTTCTCGCGCAGCATCCCGGAGATCGAGAACTCCGACCTCTTCAAACTGTCGCCCTTCAAGGCGCTGACCGACGACCAGGCGATCGCGATCACCGACATCGTCGAGGGGCTGCTGGAAGACCTCCAGAATCCTGCGGCTCGTTCCACCCTGGTCGTGCAGGGGGCTCCCGGAACCGGCAAGACGATCGTCGCGATCTTCTTGATGAAGCTGCTCGCCGATATCCGTGACTACTCCGACCGCGACGGTGTCGAACCCGACTCGATGTTCTCGGAGCTCTTCGTCCCCGAGAACCGTGAACTGCTGAAAGACCTGCGCATGGCGCTCGTCATCCCGCAGCAGTCGCTCCGCGAGTCGGTCAGGAAGGTCTTCACGAAGACTCCGAAGCTCGATCCGTCGATGGTGATGACACCGTTCCAATTGGGTGAGTCGGATATCGTCTTCGACCTGGTGCTCGTGGATGAGACACATCGACTGGGCCAGCGCGCCAACCAGGCCTCAGGCGTGCAGAACAAGAAGTTCCGCGACATCAACACATCGCTCTTCGGCGCCGACGAACCGCGCTACACCCAGCTCGATTGGATCAGGGCGCGTTCGAGGCATCAGTTGCTTCTCGTCGACGGCGAGCAGAGCGTGCGCCCCCACGACCTGTCGCCGACCACTCTCGGCGACGTGGTGCGCCAGGCGAAAGACACCCATCGCCACTTTCCGCTCACGACGCAGATGCGGGTGCGGGCGGGCGCGGACTATGTGGAGTTCATCCGGGCCCTGTTACGCGGCGAGGACGTCTCGTCGCCGAACCTCGGAGACTATGACCTGCGGCTCTTCGAGGATCTTGGAGAGATGCGTGCGGCGATTCGGGAGAAGGATGCCGACGCCGGTCTGTCTCGCCTCGTCGCCGGCTACGCCTGGGATTGGGTGTCCAAGAAGAACCCTCTTGCCTTTGACATCGAGCTCGATGGCGAACGGATGCGATGGAACGGCACGGACAAGGACTGGATCAATTCCCCTGGTTCGTTGGAAGAGGTCGGCTCCATCCACACCGTGCAGGGCTATGACCTCAACTACGCCGGCGTGATCATCGGCGCTGACCTGCGCCTGGACTCCGCGTCAGGCCGGATCATCGCCGACCGCGACTCCTACCGCGACAAGAAAGGCAAGGAGAACACCGGGCACCTCAAGGACGCCTTCAGCGACGATGATCTGCTCGTGTTCATCCGGAACATCTACGGTGTGCTGCTGACCCGCGGAATGTTCGGGACATATGTCTACGTGTGCGATCCGGCCCTGCGCGCCCGGATCCGGTCCGCGCTGGCGCTGACCGCATGACCTATCGACCGCGCGTCTGGCTGTTCGACATGGACGGCACGCTTGCATTCAGCGGGCCGATCATGTCGTCAAGGCCGAGATCCTCGACTCCCAGATCCTGCCGCGCTACGACGTGATCGGCGTCGTCGACGACCGCGCCAGCGTCGTGAAGATGTGGCGGGCGCGAGGGCTCGTCTGCATGCAGGTCACGGAGGGGCGCTTCTGAGGCGTCGGGGACTCGCTCCTCCACGTCGTCCCTGCGGACCCCACTTCTCCACGGATCCGCGTATTTCCGCGGGTGCCGTCCTTCGCCGTATACACCTTCCTGCGCAGAATCGACTGTCCGCCGCAGTCGACCAGGAGGTATCATGACAGCATTGAAAGCACTGCCATCGGGAGGTCTCATGCCCACGATCACCGTGCGCGGACTCGACGACGAGGTCGTCACCGCGCTCAAGGTGCGAGCCGCCCGGGCCGGGCGATCAATGGAGGCTGAGGTGCGCAGCATCCTCATCGGTTCCGTCAGGAGGTCGCCGTCCGACTCCGGGTTCGGCAGCGCCCTGGCCGCTGTGTTCTCCGGGGTGGAGGCACCGGAGATCCCCGCCCGCACCGAGTTCCCGGAACCGCTGCGATGATCGTGCTCGACACCAACGTGATCTCGGAGTTCATGCGCCCCGAACCCGATGAGCGGGTGAAGAACTGGCTCGACTCCGTCGCTCCGCACGACGTCTGGACGACCTCCCTCGTCTTCGCCGAGCTCGCCGCAGGAATCGCGCTGCTCCCGCACGGAGTCCGCCAGAGACGCCTCGCCGACGCGTTCGACGGCATGCGCGACATGTTCGCCGACCAGGTGCTGAACTTCGACCCGGCGGCGGCCGTCGAGTACGGACGCATCATCGCCCGCCACAGCCGAGCCGGACGCCCAATCAGCATTCTCGATGCACAGATCGCGGCCGTCACGGTCGTCGCCGGCGGTGTGCTCGCGACACGCAACTCCGCGGACTTCGCGATGACGGATGCCGACCTCATCGATCCGTGGGCGACCTGACCCGAGCGGAACAGACCCCAAGGGATCGGGCCCAGCAGCAGCCCCGCGAGATCAGGCTCCGAAGGGTCAGGCTCCGATTCCCCGCAAGACCAACTCGCTCAACGTCCCGGCCCGCTCGGCATCCATCCCGGTCCCGAGCAGCGCGGCATACGATCCGAGCGCGATCAGCTGATCCGCCACCACCGCGGCGTCCACGTCGGCCCGCACCTCCCCCGACTCGACGCCACGGGCCAACCGCTCCGCCGTCCACTGGCGGATCGGTGCCGCGAGGCGTTCGTTCAGCCGAGCGCCGAGCTCCGGATCGGTCGCCGTCACGGCGATGAGGGCGCGGGCCAGGGCGACCGTCTCGCTCCCGTCCTGCGCGGAGAACAAAGCACGCAAGTCGGCGCCCAGATCGGAGGTCATCGGCAGGGACATTTCAGGAAGCGATCCAGACAGGAGCGCCTCACCGAGAATCGCGGCCTTCGACGGCCACCACCGGTAGATCGTCTGCTTCGACACACCGGCGACCTCGGCGAGCCCCTCGATCGTCACGGACTCGTACCCCGATGTGGGTAGGGCGGCGCGCATCGCGTCCAGCACGGACTGGCGCGCTTTCTCACTGCGAGGTCGAGGCACCCTCACAGGCTACTCAGGCGTACACTGATCTATAACGAGACGCACCGTTGCGAAACAAACCCATCCGGGAAGAAGGAGCACCAGCATGGCCCTCACCGCGCACTCCACCATCGGCGACTGGCTGAACGACCCGACCGGCGGGCCGCTCATCCGCGGACTCTTCGAGAAGACCGGCGCCGACCCCGAGCTCCTCACCCCCGTGCTCGGCCTCCCGCTGCAGCAGCTCGTCGCCATGAGCCAGGGCGCCCTGCCCCAGTCGATCGTCGACGACCTCGTGCGCGCGGCCAACGGCGGCGAGATCCCCGAAGACACCGGCGCCGAAGGCTGGACCGAGAAGCCCACCTCCGGCCGCTTCTCCGGCAAGACGGTGATCGTCACGGGCGCGGCATCCGGAATCGGCAAGGCCACGGCATCCCGCATCGCCCGCGAAGGCGGTCGCGTGATCGCCGCCGACATCTCCGCCGAGAAGCTCGACGCCCTCAAGGCCGAACTCCCCGACGTCGTGACCGTCGCGGGCGACCTCACCCAGCAGAGCGCGATCGACGCCGTCATCGCCGCCGCCGGCGACCGCATCGACGGGCTCGCCAACGTCGCCGGCATCAACGACGACTTCTCGCCCGCAGGCGAGACGACGGATGCCGTCTGGGACCGCGTCATCGCGATCAACCTCACCGCGCCGTTCAAGCTCATGCGCGCCGTGCTTCCGATCATGGAGAAGGCCGGCGCCGGCGCGGTGCTCAACGTGTCGAGCGAGGCGGGCCTGCGCGGCAACGCCTCGGGCAACGCCTACACGGCCAGCAAGCACGGCATCATCGGTGTGACGAAGTCCGCGGCGTTCATGTACGGGCCGAAGGGCATCCGCGTGAACTCGGTCGCCCCGGGCGGCGTCGCCACCGGCATCCCGATGCCCCCGAACATGTCGGAGTACGGCTCCGGTCGCCTGGCGCCCTTCCAGCAGGCGATCCCGACCGTCGCGACGGCCGAGCACCTCGCGGCGTCGATCACTTTCCTGCTCAGCGACGACGCCGTCAACATCAACGGCGCTGTGCTCGCGAGCGACGGCGGCTGGTCGGTGCAGTAGTCCGCCCCCGCCCACGCATCGACGACCCCGTGCCCCGGCGCGGGGTCGTCGATGTGTCGAATGCAGCAACCATACGGACTCACGGTCAGACACCCCGGGTCCTGCTCGCTGTCAGACCCCCGGGTTCCTGAGCGGCGCCCCGCCGCCGACGCCTCCGAGGAGCCTCCTGACATCCTCCTCGTGCGACTGCCGAACCGAGCGCTAGAGTCGCGATCGTGAACACTCCTCCCGCTGCGTGGCATCCGGATCCGACAGGGCGCTTCGAGCAGCGCTACTGGGACGGCGCCCGCTGGACCGATCACGTATGGACGCGGGGGCGCCAGAGCACCGACCCGCTGATCCCCGCGGCCGCCACCCCGCAGCTGCCCACCGCCGAGGCCGCCGCCCCCGCGGCATCCGCACCCGCACCCACACCCGCATCCGCAGCCCGGCCTGCCGCGTCCGCCCCGCAGCCCGCCGCCGCACCGCAGCCCACCGCAGCGCCCGCCGCCGCACCTCAGCCCGCCGCACCCGCTCCCTCACCCGCCGCACCCGCGCCCCAGGCCGCCGCGCCGCAGCCCGCCGCACCCGCTCCCGCACCCTCACCCGCAACATCCGCACCCTCGCCCGCGGCATCCGCACCCGCTCCCGCGCCCATCCCGGAGCCGGGCCCCGCATTCCCCTCCGGCTGGTCGGCGAAGAAGCGCGACCGCAAGGCCGCGGAGTCGGCGGTCTTCATCCTTCCCGGCGAGACGGTGCTCTATCAGGGCCAGGGAGGCACGGCGAAACCGCTGTCGGTCGACCTCGTCATCACCGATCTGCGCGTGCTCAGCTACATCGGCCGGGCCCTGACCCTCGCGCTCGACGTGCACACCGTGACCGACGTCGTCGCCAACGGCGCCAAGGGCAGGCTCTCTCTGACCGACGCCTCAGGGAGCGTGACGACGATCGGCACCGTGCCGGTGAAGGAGATCCCCGCGATCCTCGCCGCCCTCGACGCCGCCCGTGCGTCCACGCCGACCGCCGACGCGCGCCGCGCGATGGAGGAGTGGCAGCGGTCGACCGCCAACGCCCCGCATCGTGCCCAACAGGGCATCCGGCAGCGCTGGCCGCAGACGACCGTGCTCGGAGACGTGTCGCGCAAGGCCGACGAGGCGATCCTCCGGCTGTGTCACGGTGAGGAATCCCCCTGGCTCGTGCTCGCACCCGGCTTCGCCCAGGGCGTGCTCGCCGCCTTCGACGACCGCCTCGCGATCATCAAGACGGGCGCCATGACCAGCTTCATGGCCGGCTCGCTCGGTGGCGAGCGCAGCACGACCTTCTACTTCGTCGACGTCAACGCGATCGAGTACAACTCCGGCTTCGCGACCGGCGTCCTCGAGATCCTCACCGCCAGCTACCAGGGCTCGGCGAACAAGGACTACTGGCGCGGCACCACCAAGTCCCGCAACGCGGACAGCAACGATCCCTACACGCTCAGCAACACGCTGCCCATGGTCAAGACGGTCTACCAGGAGTGGGCGCCGCAGATCCAGGAACTGCGGGCGCGGATCGCCGCGGCCAAGCGCCCGGCCCCGCTGCCGGTGGCCGCCGCGCCCGCACCCGCCGCGGCCGCCGAGGTGACCCTCGTCGACCAGTTGGAGAAGCTCGCCGCGCTCCGCGCAGCGGGAGCGCTCACCGAGGAGGAGTTCACCGCCGCGAAGGCTCGCCTGATGGCGGGATGACCACGCGGGCACACCCTCTTCTGCGCGCGCCCGACCCGGCGTAGCCTTCGCTCAGGAGGTCAGGATGCCGGGATCCGACAGGCTCTTCGCGGGGTCCATCCCCGAGTACTACGACCGCTACATGGTGCCGCTCGTGTTCGAGCCCTACGCGGCCGATGTCGCGCGCCGGGCCACCGCGCTCATGCCTCGTCGCGTGCTGGAGACCGCCGCGGGCACGGGCGTCGTCGCGCGCTTCCTCGCACCACGCCTGGCCGCCGACGCGACCTATCTCGCCACCGACCTCAACCAGCCGATGCTCGACTACGCGGCATCCGTCTTCCGCGACCCCCGGGTGCGCTGGCAGGCGGCGGACGCCCTCGACCTCCCGGTCGCCGACGCCTCCTGCGACCTGGTGCTCTGCCAGTTCGGCGCTATGTTCTTCGACGACCGCGTGCGCGCTTACCGCGAGGCCCGCCGCGTGCTCGCCCCCGGCGGCTCCTTCGTCTTCGCCGTGTGGGACCGCATCGACAAGAACGACTTCGCCGCCGAGGTCTCCGACGCCCTCGCCGAGATGTTCCCCGACGACCCTCCGCACTTCATGTCCCGCATCCCGCACGGATACCACGACGTCGCCGCGATCAGGAGGGACGTGACGGATGCCGGCTTCACGCAGGTCGCGATCGACACGGTGACCGCGCAGAGCGTGGCGCCCTCGGCCCTCGTCGCGGCCACGGCCTACTGTCAGGGCACGCCCATGCGGAGCGAGATCGAGCAGCGGGATGCCGCGGCGCTCCCCGACGCCACCCGCCGCGCCGCTGCCCGGATCGCCGCACGGCACGGGTCGGGCGAGGTGCGCGGGCGCATCCAGGCGCACATCGTCACCGCCTCCGGGTAGCCGGCGAGGCGCAGTACGGATGCCGAGCCCCCCCGTTATCGCCGAGACCCCTAATTACAACAGGGGGTCTCGGCGATACGAAGGGGTCTCGGCGAGGCGGGAGCGCGCCACGGGGGGAGAGAGAATGGCGGAGACGAACGGAGCATCCATGACCGATCAGCGAACCGTGCTGCTGCACGTCTCCGACCAGCCGAAGGACATCGCACGAGCCCTCGGCATCGCCGGCATCCTGCACGCCGAGCGCCCCGACGCCCGCATCCGCATCATCGTCAACGGCCCCGCCGTGCCGGGGCTCACCGTCGACCAGACGCCCCTCGACATCACCGGCGTCGCGACCGTCGAGGCGTGCGAGGGCGGCATGCGCGCCCACGGCGTCACCGCAGAACAGCTGCAGCCCGGCGTGATCACCGTGCCGTCGGCGGCCGTGGCCCTCAGCGATGCCCAGTTCGACGGAGCCGCGTACATCCGCGTCTGAGGGCGCCTTCGGCTCGACGGAATGGCACGACACCCGGTCGACGGTGCACTCGGCGCGCCCAGCGACCGCATTCGGTGAACGCTTGCGCATCTAGCAAAGTACGCATATGAGGTGCAATCGACCTCAAATGTGTGCTTGTATCGCTTCGATTTCTCCGTCACGGGGAGTCGTACCGGAGAGTTGAGACGTAGATGCCCCGCAGAGTGCTGAAGCAGGCGGTCCGCGTCTACTCCGACGGGGCGGTCCTGTCTTTTCATTTGGGTGACGCCGAGCATCGAATGCCGCGATCGCCTCAGATCGCATCGCACGCCGAGTCGGTAAGTCGCGGGTTCCTCGATGACGGAGATACGGATCTGATCCTCTGGCTCGACGAGCGTGGACTACTCGAGGCAGAACGAACTTCGACACCGTTGTCACCCCGGTTCGTCGAGCGACACGAGCGAACGCTTCGTTACCTCGCGAGCTACGAGACAGATGCGCTTTCAGCCCAGGACATGCTGCTCGCGCTCCATCGTTCACGAGTCCTCGTCATCGGAATCGGAGGCGTCGGATCCTGGATCACATACTCCTTGATGATGTCCGGTATCGGCACGGTGACAGGCGTCGACGGAGACACCGTAGAGCTGAGCAATCTCAATCGTAGCGCGCTGTACGGCCCGGCCGATCTCGGACTTCCCAAGGTCGAGGCGGCCTCTCGGACGCTCGACGGCCTATTCCCCGATCAAAAGTTCGTCGGGCGCCGAACGTGGATCGACTCCGCGGATAAGGTCGCACAATTCGCGGATGACGCTGACTTCGTCGTCAGTGCAGCAGATACGCCGCATCAACTGATCCGCATGTGGGTACGCGAAGGCGCACGCATGGCCGGAGTGCCGGTGATAGAGACGATGGGTGGCGCAATCGGCCCCATCCGCGGCAGAGACGCGGTCGACTACGACCACGGCGTGGCGATAGATGGAAATGGCGTGGTGAGGGTTGCCACCCGCAATCTGAACGCCATCGCTCAGGGGCCCGGAGTCCCGCCGTTCCACCCGATGACGGACGCAGCAGGCGTCTGCCAGGCGGTCTTCGAGACCGTGTCAGGCGCCCGACCGTCGCCGCTTGCAAACGGGTACGTGAGAAAGGGAGCGCTCGTGAACCTAGGGACTTTCCACTCGGTGAAACCTGACCAACACCTACCTGAGTGAGAGGAGGAAAGCCATGACGAAGTACGAAGAGGAATGGGAGTACGGGCTCTGAACCGGCTCGGTGGGGGCGGTGGCCCCGCCCCCACCACTACCCAGGAAGTTGTCGATGACATCGATCAGCGCGGACCCTTTCAGCATTTCACGGGCGATGCTCGCGCAGAACCGCGTGAGCATCATTCGATCCGGTGAGGAGCGAAGACTCCTGGCGACCCTCGGCCCGGATGCGAGCAATCGTTCTTATGTCGACGGAGTCCTGCGTGGTGGTGCGGCATTGCACGCCCTCGTCTTCGGCGCCGTTCAGCTCCGATCTGATCCGCCCTGCCGCCTCCCGTTCGAGGTCCGAATACCAAAAGGATGGCTCACGAAGGTCGCGGCGACACACGACCTCGCGTTGGAAGAGCTCGCCGCGTCGCGCGCGACGAAACACTCCCCCATCGCGACATCATGGTTCGGCGGCGCGCCTCCCTCTTGCGATCACGGCATCGCCTGCTCGGCATATCAGCGCGTTGTGGAGCGCATCCGCAGGAGCGGCCATAGCAGCGAGACGCTGCGTGACCTCGTCTCCGCCGCGGACCGCGACCTTCTCGACGACGATGCAGACCTCCTCCTCCGGTTCGCGCGTTCGATCTGTGTGGGCGTGGGGAGAACTCGGGACCCCGCTGGGATACCCGCAGCCGAGCGACTGACGTCCATGTGGATCACGCGCTATGCCGATCTGCACCCGGAGCGAGAGATCGAACGCGCGAATCTCCTACGGTCTCTCGCGTTCGCGCAGGTCGTCCCTCATGGCCCCGCAATCGCATTGAACACAGTCCGCGATGCTGTCTCCGTGCTTCGACAGGTGGAGTCCGCCTCAGATGCCGACGACGCGCAGTTGCGTTTCCGAGTCGGCGAGGCGCTCTTCCCTGCTCTCGAAACGTTGGCACTCTGCGAAGAACGCTGGGGGGACGTCGCGTCGTCACTCGAGGCCGCGCTCGAACTCGTCCGGCGCTTCCCCCACGATAGTCGCGCATGGATTCGTCTCGCCAAGTCGTGGTGGGCAGTCGGCGAATCAGCCGCCGCGATCGATGCCCTACTCAACGGTGCCCAGAAGGAGCACCCGAAGTGGCTCTTCTGTGTGATCACAGCGCGATTCATCGCTGCCGCTTCCGACCTCTCGCCGGCACAAGCCGAGGACTTCGCCGCGTCGTACCGGATCCCCCTCAAACATCTGGAGATCGTGTGAACGCCGAAACCGAAGCGGCGCACGACCCAGAATCGCCCCGGCGCGCTATCGCCCTGTTGTTCGGCCACTGGGTATCTGTGATCGGGAGCCGACTGTTCTTCGTCGCAGTCGCGTGGTTCCTCACCGTGGAGATCGGGGTCACGGCCTCTTCCTGGGCTCTCTCGCTGTTCCAGTTCCTCCCGACGGTGATCATGATGCCGATCACGTTGGCTGTCGTCGACCTGGTCGGGCGTCGACGGATCGTCATCGCCTCAGATGCCTTTCGTGCAGCCGTGTGCATCGTGGGCGCTGGAGTGGCAGCGAGCGGTCACGTTGCAGCCGGTCTGCTCACGGCCGTCGTCATCGTTCGCATCTTCGACACGCTGTACGCGCCGTCGATCCGTGCCGGGGTGACCCACGCCGCCGGAAACTTCGGGCGATTCAGCCCGCAGTACATGCTCCTCCTCGTGAACTCATCGGCCTCCCTTCTCGCGCCTCTCATAGTCCCCACGGCGACCAGCATTCCCGTCTCCGTCGTCCTTCTGGTGAACGGCGCCACCTACGTCGTATCGATGATCGGGTGCACATATGGCGGCAAGCTAATGGATGCGGGCGCGGGTGAGCCGATCAGCATCGTGGCGGCGCTGCGCGGCTGGCGAGCATCCCTGCGTGAAGGCTGGAGTGTCTTCCGTTCCGTCACGATCCTCCGGCAGGTCGTGCCCACTCTGCCGCTCATCGACATGGCATACGCGGCATTGGTCGTAGTGCTCCCCGTGTTGGCCATGAAGACGATAGACACGGACTCATCGTGGTACTACGCAGCGCTCGTCCTCACCTACGGACTCAGCCGTATCGTCGGCGCCGAAGCCGGGCGACGACTGATCCACCGTCGACACGATGGGGTCTTGCTGGCCCTGAACTGCACGACGCAGGGTCTGCTCTACATCGCGGCCGCGATCGCGCCGATGCCGTTGCTGTTTGCGTCGTGCCTGGCGTGCATCGGCATGCTGTCGGGTGCGTCGACGCTCAGCGTCAACGAGATCGTAGGCGACTCCGTGCCACGGGCGATGCGAGGACGGGTCTTCGCCCTCGTCGGCTTTGCAGTGGTGGCTGTCATCCCCTTCGGACCTGTGATCTCGGCGCTCGCGAGCGGATCCTCGCCGACACTGACGGTCGGCATCGTCGGTGTCGTCCTCACTATCGGCGGGCTGGGCCCTCTCACCAGCCGCCACGTGTGGGCGTTTCGAACCGGTTCGAAGAACGGGGAGAGATGATTCGCGGCCCACTGGTATCCGTTGACGTTTTCGGTCGCCTCCTTCGTCGGGCCATGCGGGCATTGGAGATGGACGAAGCTTTCTACCCAGAGGTGACGGAGTGGGACACCGGTCATGTCAGCGTAGGGAATGCTCTGCGCTACTTCGCTCCCTTCGAGCTCTGGCCGCCCTCTCAGCAGGTCGCCACGCTCGCAGCAGGACAGTCGGTGCTCGATATCGGCGCCGGTGCCGGTCGGCACTCTCTCCATCTGCAGGAGACTGGGCGGGCCGTCGTCGCTCTGGACATCGACCCCACGGCAGTGGAGCTCATGGGGGAACGGGGGCTGGACGCCCGGCTCGGAAGCCTTGAACAACATACGGCGCTCGAGTGCTACGACACTTTGCTTCTCCTGGGCGGGAACGGCAGCCTGCTCATCGATAACCCAGCAGCATTGTCCGCGTGCTCTCGGTTGACCAGGCCCGGAGCCGCGGTCATCGCAGAGATCGGACGTCAGTCGACTAATCACGGTGGTGTGGAAGTCCGCGTTCGATTCGGTGAACACGCGTCGCCGTGGGTTCGCTATGCGGCGTCCCAGTTGGGCGGCTTCCAGAAGATGATCGACGCTCATCCCGACTTTCACGTCGCGGCGTGGTCGGAGTACACATCGACGACGCTGGTGACGCTCCTCAGGGTGTGACGCACGCAGCGTCCCGCGGCTGGGATCGCTCCCTGCGGCCACTGACCTCACAAGTCCGGGAGGAAGGGAGCACAGCAAACAGGCTCATCGTCCGGCCGCCAGCGTATCCCCGCACGCGTGCCGAGACCCGCCGGATCTCGCCGGTAGAATGAGAGCGCCCGCCGGCCCCGATCTTGGAGTGCGCGTGACCACCGCCCCTGCACCTGCCCACAAGCACGTCCCCGACTCCGTCGCCAACGCCGCAGCGACTCCTGAGAAGGAGCAGCCCTACGCGGCGCTCGGCCTCAAGGACGACGAGTACGCCCGCATCAGGGAGATCCTCGGCCGTCGCCCCACCTCGGGCGAGCTGGCGATGTACTCCGTCATGTGGTCGGAGCACTGCTCTTACAAGTCGTCGAAGAACTACCTGCGCCGCTTCGGCCAGAAGGTCTCCGACGAGATGAAGGAGCGCCTCATGGTGGGCATGGGCCAGAACGCGGGCGTCGTCGACGTCGGCGAGGGCTGGGCCGTCACGTTCAAGGCCGAGTCGCACAACCACCCCTCCTTCATCGAGCCCTTCCAGGGCGCGGCGACCGGCGTCGGCGGCATCGTCCGCGACATCATCTCGATGGGCGCGCGCCCGGTGGCCGTCATGGACGCCCTCCGCTTCGGCGCGATCGACCACCCCGACACGGCGCGCGTCGTGCACGGCGTCACCGCCGGCATCAGCTTCTACGGCAACTGCCTCGGCCTTCCGAACATCGGCGGCGAGACGGTCTTCGACTCCGTCTACCAGGCCAACCCGCTCGTCAACGCACTCGCGGTCGGCGTGCTCCGCCACGAGGACCTCAAGCTCGCCAACGCCACCGGCGTCGGCAACAAGGTCGTGCTCTTCGGCGCCCGCACCGGCGGCGACGGCATCGGCGGCGCCAGCATCCTCGCCTCCGACTCGTTCGACGACGGCGGCCCCACCAAGCGTCCCGCCGTGCAGGTCGGCGACCCGTTCGCCGAGAAGGTGCTCATCGAGTGCTGCCTCGAGCTGTACCGCGAGGAGCTCGTCGAGGCGATCCAGGACCTCGGCGCCGCCGGCATCTCCTGCGCGACCAGCGAGCTGGCCGCCAACGGAAACTCCGGCATGCACGTGTCGCTCGACAACGTGCTGCTGCGCGATCCCTCGCTGACGGCGGAGGAGATCCTCATGTCGGAGTCGCAGGAGCGCATGATGGCGATCGTCGCCCCCGAGAAGCTCGACGCGTTCCTCGCGGTCGTAGGCAAGTGGGAGGTCGAGACCAGCGTGCTCGGCGAGGTCACCGGCGACGGCCGCCTCGTCATCGACTGGCAGGGCGAGCGCATCGTCGACGTCGATCCCTCGACCGTCGCCGTCGACGGACCGGTCTACGACCGCCCCGTCGCCTACCCGACGTGGATCGACGCGCTGCAGGCGGATGCCGCCGAGAACCTGCCCCGATCGAACGACCCCGCCGAGCTGCGCTCGCAGTTCCTGTCGCTCGTGGCATCGCCGAACCTGGCCGACACCCGCTGGATCACCAACCAGTACGACTACTACGTGCTCGGCAACACCGCCCTCGCCTTCCCCGACGACGCCGGCATGATCCGCGTCGACGAGGAGTCGGGCCTGGGCTTCTCGATCTCCACCGACGCCAACGGCCGCTACTGCCAGCTCGACCCGTACGCGGGCGCGCAGCTGGCGCTCGCCGAGGCCTACCGCAACGTCGCCGTCACCGGCGCCGTGCCGACCGCCATCACCGACTGCCTCAACTTCGGCTCCCCCGAGAACCCCGAAGTGATGTGGCAGTTCGGCCAGACGGTCGACGGCCTCGCCGACGGATGCTTCGAGCTGGGCACCCCGGTGACCGGCGGCAACGTCTCGTTCTACAACCAGACCGGCGACGTGCCGATCCACCCGACCCCGCTCGTCGGCGTGCTCGGCATCATCGACGACGTCTCCCGCCGCATCCCCTCGGGGTGGCAGGACGAGGGCCAGAACATCTACCTGCTCGGCACCACGAAGACCGAGCTCTCCGGCTCGGCGTGGGCCGAGGTCGTGCACCAGCACCTCGGCGGCCGCCCGCCGCAGGTCGACCTCGCGGGCGAGAAGCGCCTCGCAGGTCTCCTCTCCGCGGCCCGCGACGAGTGGCTGATCTCCTCGGCGCACGACGTGTCGGAGGGCGGTCTGGCCCAGGCGCTCGCCGAGGGCGTCATGCGCTTCGGCGTCGGCGCCCGCGTGTGGTTGACCGAGATCATGGACCGTGACGGAGTGGATGCGGCATCCGCCCTGTTCTCCGAGTCGACCGGCCGCGTGCTCGTGACCGTGCCGCGCGAGGACGACGTGAAGTTCCGCGGGCTGTGCGAGGGCCGGGGCTACCCGGTCATGCGCATCGGTGTGACCGACAGCGAGCCGCAGCTGGAAGTGCAGGACGTGTTCACCGTCTCGGCCGCCGAGCTGCGCGAGCGCTCGCAGGCCACCCTCCCCGCGGCCTTCGGCCCGACCGTCTCCGAGCCGGTCGGCGCATGAGCGGTTCGGCGGGCGTGACGGCATCCGGATTTCGGACGATCGCACGTTTCTCGGATGCTTCGGCCGGAATCTTCCGGGAAAGCGGCATGCGTCCGAATTCGGCGGCGGCGGAGGAGGTCGCGTGAGCAACGAGACTGACGACTACGGCGACCTCGACACTCGCCGCAACCGCCGCATCCGCATCGTCGCCTGGACCGTCATCATCGCGCTGATCCTCGGCGGCGGCGGCGCGACGGTGCTCACCCTGCTCTTCGGCTGACACCCACCCGGGGGCCGCCCGGCTGTTCGGCTGACACCCGCCCGGAGACCGCCCGCGACGCCTTGTTCGCGCAAAGATCTCACGAAGCGCTGACATCCGGCGGCGCCGGCATCAGCCCGCGACGGCCTCCGCGATCGCGGCCCCCAGCTCGGCCGTGGTGGCGGTGCCGCCCAGATCGGGGGTGAAGGGCGCAGCGTCCGATCCCCGCGCCAGCACCGTCTCGATCCCCGCGAGCACGGCGGCGCCGGCATCCGCATGCCCGAGGTGCTCGAGCATCATGGCGCCGCACCAGATCTGGCCGATCGGGTTGGCGATGCCGCGACCCGCGATGTCGGGCGCCGATCCGTGCACGGGCTCGAACAGGCTGGGGAACTCGCCTTCGGGATTGATGTTCGCGCTCGGTGCGATGCCGATCGTGCCGGTGCAGGCGGGTCCGAGGTCCGACAGGATGTCACCGAAGAGGTTGCTCGCCACCACCACGTCGAACCAGTCGGGATGCAGCACGAAGTGGGCCGTGAGGATGTCGATGTGGAACTGGTCCGTGGCCACCTCGGGAAAGTCCGCTCCCACGGCCGCGACGCGTTCGTCCCAGTAGGGCATCGAGATCGAGATGCCGTTGCTCTTCGTCGCCGAGGTGAGGTGCTTGGCCGGCCGGCGCTGTGCGAGGTCGTAGGCGTAGCGCAGCACGCGGTCGATACCCGTGCGCGTCATCACGGTCTCCTGCACCACGAACTCGCGGTCGGTGCCCTCGAACATGCGACCGCCGATCGAGGAATACTCGCCCTCGGTGTTCTCGCGCACGACATAGAAGTCGATGTCGCCCGGCGAGCGCCCGGCGAGCGGGCTGACGACGCCGGGCATGAGCCGCACGGGACGCAGGTTCACGTACTGATCGAACGCGCGGCGGAACTGGATGAGGCTCCCCCACAGGCTCACGTGATCGGACACGACCTCGGGCCAGCCCACGGCTCCGAAGTAGATGGCATCGAAGCCCCGAAGGATCTCGAACCAGTCGTCGGGCAGCATCCGCCCGTGCTTCTGCCAGTAGGCGGCGCTCGCGAAGTCGAACTCCTGGAACTCGAGCGAGATGCCGAAGCGAGATGCCGCGGCACGCAACACGCGAAGGCCCTCCGGCATCACCTCGGTGCCGATGCCATCGCCGGGAATCACGGCGATGCGGTGGGTCGTGGTCATGGATGGTCACCTTTCGATCGAGGATCTCGGCCGCTCCGGTCGCGGCTCATGCCGTCCGGGCGCCCCGGAAGCGGCACGAAGTGCGACCGGAACGGGAGGAACACGGGGCGGGAAGGGGCTGGGCCAGGGGGAGGCGGGGTCAGAGGGCGGCGCGCTCGCCGGGATGGTGGCACGCGACACGGTGCCCCGCCCCGTCGTCGGCGAGCGGAGGCACGACCTCGGCGCAGATCCCGGTCGCCTTCCAGCAGCGTGTGCGGAACCGGCATCCGCTCGGCGGCGACACGGGGCTCGGCACGTCTCCGGTCAGCACGATGCGCTCTCGTGCGCGTTCGGCACGCGGGTCGGGAACCGGGATCGCCGACAGCAGCGCCTGAGTGTACGGATGCCGTGCATGCTCGAACAGCTCGTCGACGGGCCCCTCTTCGACGAGCCTGCCGAGGTACATGACACCGACGCGATCGCTGAGATGACGCACCACCGAGAGGTCGTGCGCGATGAACAGGTAGGTGAGCCCGAGGTCGCGCTGCAGGTCGTCGAGCAGGTTGAGCACCCCGGCCTGCACGCTCACGTCGAGCGCGCTGACGGGTTCGTCGAGCACGATCACCTCGGGCTCGACGGCGAGGGCACGGGCGATGCCGAGTCGCTGCCGCTGCCCGCCCGAGAACTCGTGCGGAAAACGGTCGGCGTGGCGGGGGTTCAGCCCCACCTGCGCCAGCAGCTCCTGCACACGCTGCTCGCGTCGCCCCCGATGCAGACCGTGGATCACGAGCGGTTCGGTGAGCGTCGCCCGTACAGACTTGCGCGGGTTGAGTGAGGCATAGGGGTCTTGAAACACGAACTGCACCCGGCGGCGCAGGGCTCGCAGGCGCGCCCCGTCGGTCACCGTGACGTCGTCGTCGCCGAGACGGATGCTCCCGCCGTCGCTCGGCTGCAGCCGAGCCACGGCACGCCCCAGCGAGGACTTGCCGCAGCCGGACTCTCCGACGAGGCCGTACGTGCGCCCTCCCTCGATCGACAGGCTCACCTCCGACACGGCCTGCACCACGTCGCGCGTGCGGCCGAACAGGCCACCGCCCACGCGGTACTCCTTGACGAGGCTCTCCACGGTCAGGCTCGTGCTCATGAGGCTGTCTCCTCCCTCTGCCATTCGCCGATGCGCACGCATGCGGCCGAATGCCCTGGCCGCACCTCGACCGCCGCCGGCACGGCGACATCGCAACGTCCGGGAACGGCGTAGGCGCAGCGGGGTGCGAACCGGCATCCCTCGGGCCAGGCCGTGGCCGCCGGCGGCTGGCCGGCGATCTGGTAGAGGCGGTCTTCGCGCGACGACCGCCTGTCGAGCCGGGGCAGCGAGGCGAGCAGCCCCGCCGTGTACGGGTGCGCGGTGTCGTAGAACAGCGGATCGACGTCTGCGGCCTCGACCAGCCCGCCTGCGTACATCACGAGAACGCGGTCGGCCATGCCGGCGACGACGCCGAGGTCGTGCGTGATGATCAGCACCGTGGTTCCGGTGCGGCGCTGGACCTCGCGCAGCACATCGAGCACCTGTGCCTGTACGGTCACGTCGAGGGCGGTCGTCGGCTCGTAGGCGATCAGCAGATCGGGCTCGTTCGCGATGCTCATCGCGATCATGACCCGCTGCCGCATACCACCGGAGAACTCGTGCGGGTAGCGGTCGACGCGCAGTTCGGGCGAGGGGATGCCGACGAGGTCGAGCAGCTCGATGGCTCTGGCCCGCCGTTCCTCGGCGGTCGTCTCCGGCCGATGCACGCGTACGGCTTCGATGAGCTGGTCGCCGACGCGCATGACCGGGTTGAGTGCGGTGAGAGCATCCTGGAACACGATCGCGATGTCGTTGCCCCGCACCTCGCGCAGCTGCTCGTCGCTGAGCCCGACGAGCTCGGTGCCCCGCAATCGGATCGAACCGGTGACGACGGCCTTCTTCGGCAGCAGTCCCATGATGGCCATGGCCGTCATGGACTTGCCCGACCCCGACTCCCCGACGATGCCGACCGTCTCACCCTCGCGCAGCACGAACGACACCCCTTCGACCGCTCGGGCCACGCCGCCCTCGACGGGGAAGCTGATCGAGACGTCCTCGACCTCGAGCAGGATCGGCGCGGCGCTCACAGGTTCTTCCCCTGCGGATCGAGGGCGTCGCGGAGCCCGTCGCCGATGAAGTTCACGCACAGCACCGTGATGAGGATGAACAGGCCGGGGAAGTACAGCAGATACACCTGAGGCGTGCCGACGTACCCGGCCGCCTGGCTGAGCATCGACCCCCAGCTGGTCTGCGGCGGCTGCACGCCGAAGCCGAGAAAGCTGAGGGTGGACTCGGCGATGATCGAGGTGGCGACCGCGAGGCTCATGGCCACCGCGATCACCCCGGCGAGGTTGGGCAGCAGGTGCGAGACCACGATGCGCAGGCCGGTGGCGCCGATGCCGCGTGCGGCGTCGATGAAGTCCTTCTCGCGCAGCGACAGCACCTGTGCCCGCACGACGCGGGCGATGTAGGTCCACCCCAGGGCCGTGAGCGCGAGGACGATCATCGTGGGCGAGGGGCCGAGGCCCTGCAGGATGACGGCGAGCAGGGCGATCGCCGGCACGATGAGGAACAGGTCGGTGATGCGCATGATGAGCTCGCCCACCCAGCCGCCGAGGTAGCCCGACACGGCGCCAAGGGCCGTGCCGACGAGGGTCGCGAGCAGGGCGACGGCGAGTCCGATCGCCAGCGAGATCTGTCCCGCGAAGAGGATCTCGCTCAGGTAGTCGCGGCCGAGCTCGTCGGTGCCGAGCCAGTGCGCGGCCGAGGGCGGGGTCGGTCCGAGCAGCAGGTCCTGCTGCCCCTGCGGATAGGGGGCGATCCAGCCCGCCCCGAAGCACGCGATCAGCAGCGCGGCGAGCACGATCACGCTCGCGACAGCCAGCCGGTGGTGCAGGAAGCCCTTCACCAGCTGCAGCGCCGGCGCCTTCGGCGGCTCCTGCTCGGCGAGGACCTCCTCGCGTCCGGCGATGCCGGCTCCACTCATGACAGCCTCACTCTCGGGTCGAGCACCGCGTAGGCGACGTCGGCGATCAGGTTGCACACGACCACCGCCACCGCGACGACGATCATCCAGGGCAGCAGCACGTACACGTCGCCGGCGACGAGCGACTGCAGGAACAGGCGTCCCATACCGGGGATCGCGAAGATCTGCTCGGTGACCACGAGCCCGCCGATGAGCACGGCGGCGTCGAGGGCGACCACTGTCACGAACGGGGCGAGCGAGTTGCGCACCGCATGCCGCCAGATCACCTGTCGCCGCGGCACGCCCTTGGCACGCGCCGTGCGCACGTAGTCGCTCGACAGCGCGTCGAGCATCGCGGCCCTGCCGTATCGGCTCCACGAGGCGACGAGCGCGATCACGAGCGCCGCTACGGGCAGCACGAGGTGCCGCACGTAGTCGAGCGCACCGGTCTCGCCCGGCGAGTGCAGACCGATGAAGAAGAGCGGCGGCTCGGAGAGGCCGAACTGCTCCTTGGGCCACACGGCGAGCGCCTGGATCAGGATGAGCCCGAACCAGAAGGCCGGCATCGCGATGCCCAGATACGAGGCTCCCGTGAGCAGGTTGTCGCCCAGGGAGTACTGGCGAACCGCCGAGTACACGCTGATCGCGCCCGCGATGAGCACCGCGACGATCAGGCCCCAGAACGCCAGCTGCAGAGTGGGCCACAGCGCCTCACCGATGAGCGGCAGTACGGGGGTTCCGGTGCGCGTACTGGTGCCCCAGTCACCGGTCAGCATGGTCCGCGCCCAGAGCAGGTACTGCTCGAGCAGGCTGCGGTCGAGCCCGAGCCGCTCGATCTCACGCGCGACGGCGGTGGGATCGTGGGCCTGGCGCAGCTTCGCCAGCGGGTCGAAGGTCGATCGCACCGCCCAGAACAGCACGAACGAGGCGACGACGATCACGGGCACGGAGTACAGCACCCGCCGTGTGATGAAAGTGATCACGTCGTCGCCTCGTTCCGGTCTTGTCTCTGGGGCACGCGGTCAGCCGGCGAGGCCCCACTCGGCGAGGTTCCAGAACGGGCCCTCGATCGGGTTGATCTGCAGCGGACCGCCGACCGTGTCGCTCCAGAGGAGCACGTTCGGCACGGTGTCGAGCGGCAGCGAGGGCACGTACTCGGCGATCAGCGCGTCGGCCTCGTGCGAGGCCGCGATGCGCGCGTCCTGGTCGACCTCGCTGTCGACCTGCGCGAGCAGGTCGTCCAGGCCGGGGATGCTCGTGCGGTAGAAGTTGATGCCCGAGAATCCGTTCGCCTCGCTCGGGATGTTCACCGACGAGAATGTCGCGCTGAGCGTGGGGTCGGGGAAGGTGTCGACGAGGGCCCAGATCCCGGCCTGGAAGTCGCCCTGCGGGGCGATCGTGCCGAACAGGTCGGCGGCGGTCACCTGGTCGATCGTCATCTCGAACCCGGCATCCGCGAGCTGCGACTGCAGCACCTGCACGGTGAGGTCGCGTCGCTTGTTGCCCGCGAGCGTCTTGACCGAGAAGGTCGCCGTCTCGCCGCCCTTGGCCCACACGCCGTCGGAGTTCTTGGCCCACCCGTCGCCCTGCATCAGCTCGTCGACCTTGTCGAGGTCGAGCGTGTACTGCGAGAAGTCGTCAGCGGCGAACGGAGCGACCATGGGCGAGTTGAAGCTCTGTTGCGCCTCGTCGATGCCGATGCTGCCGAACAGGCGCTTCACGATCGCGTCGCGGTCGATCGAGTAGGCGAGCGCCTGCCGCACGGCCGGCGAGTCGAAGGGAGCGGCGGCGTTGTTGAGCCAGATCGCCTCGAGGTTGCCGCTGCGGGCGTCGACCTGCGATCGGATGCCGGGGAGCCCGGCCTCGATCTGGTTGAGCGCGTCGAGCTGCGGCGTGGGGGCGAGCACGCTGACCTGACCGCTCTTGAGCGCCTGGAACGCGGCAGTGGTGTCAGGCAGGAAGAGGAAGGTCACCTTGTCGAGGTGCGGCTTCTCGCCCCAGTAGTTCTCGTTGGGCACGAGCGTGACGGAGGTGCCGCGCGTCCACTTCTCGATCTTCCACGGACCGCCGCTGAAGTCGTAGCCGTCGGCCATCTCGGCGTTGCGGTCCTTGCCCTCGAGCAGGTGCGCGGGCATGATGCCGTAGGTGCTGAAGAGCGTGCGCCAGCCGGCGTACGCCGAGCTCAGCGTGACGACCGCAGTCTGGGGGTCGCTCGTGTCGACGTCGACGACGCGGTCGTAGCCCGTCTTGTCGAAGATGTCGTCGCCGTCACGGATCTGCAGGGCGGTGTAGGCGAAGTCCGCGGAGGTGATGGGCTCGCCGTCCGACCACACGGCGTCGGGGTTGATCGAGTACGTGATGGTCTGCGTGCCGTCGTCGGCGACCTCGACCTCGGGCTCGGCCGTGACCAGGTCGGAGGCCACCGGCTGCCACTCGTCGTCGATCAGCCGGGTCTGGAACACCCCGGGCATGGTCGGGATCTGCATGACGTAGGTGCCCCAGATCGAGCCGCCGCACGTGCCGATCCAGTCGGCGCAGTCCGGCTCCTGCTCGGCGCCGATGACGAGCTCACCGCCGTCGACGATGGCGACCTCTTCGGCGTCCGCGTCACCCGATGAGGGCGCACATGCGGCGAGGGAGCCGACGAGGGCGGTGACGGCCGCGATCGCGACGGCGGTTCGGCGGACGGAGGGCAGGACGGAGCGGTGCGGTGTGTTCGACATGGGCGGATCTCCAGTGATCATGCGGCTGCAGAAGCAGTGCTGCGTGGTGTCGTGTCGGGATGTGCTCTGACTCTAGAACCGTCTCGGTCAGATAGCAAGGGTTTTAGTCAATGTCAGTGACTATCCTAGAGATCAGACCCGTCCCACCGCTGGCCCGCGAGGGTTCGCAGGGCGAAGCCCAGCATCCGACGCTGATCGTGTGCAGCCGCATCGAGCCCCGTCGGCTCATGCCCGCCTTCGAAGACGTCGAGCACGACATCGCCGCCGCTCAGACCCAGCTCGTCGACGTAGCGCTGCACCCCCTCGAGCGGCGTGCGCGTGTCGACCGATCCCTGATTGATCCACACCGAGGCGCGCACCTCGTCGAGATACGTGATCGCCGAGAAGTGCTCCACCATCTCCGGCGGCACCCAGGACGACCACACGCTGCGCACGGCCGGGTTCATGCCCGCGATCGCCGCGCTCCAGTCGGCGACGGCGACGTGCGCCAGGCCGCCGGCGAAGAGATCGGGCAGTCGGCCGACGCTCAGCAGGGTCATGTGCCCGCCGTACGACGCACCCGTGATGAAAGTGGACGCCGGGTCGGCCAGCCCCTGTTCGCGCAACCAGGCGATCGCCGCCGCGACGTCCTCGATCTCACGATCGCCGCCTACGCCCCAGAACCCTTCTCGGAACGCCCGGCCGAAGGTCACCGAGCCGCGGTAGTTCAGCGACGCGTAGGCGAACCCTGCGTCGAGCCAGGCCTGCGCCGACGGGTCGTAGCGATCGACCGTGACGAGGTTCGGTCCGCCGTGGATCGCGAGCACCGTGCCGCGCGGGGCACGGTCACGCGGTCGCCCCATCCAGAGCTGCACACGCGTGCCGTCGCTGCTCTGGACCATGGTCGAGTCGAGAGGACTCCCCGCCGGCGCCGGAGCCGGCGGCAGCAGAACAGCCTCGTCGCCGCCGCGCGTCACCTCCACCACGTGCAGCGGCACGTCCCAGCTCGAGCAGAGCGCCCTGATCGCCCCGCCCGGCGCGTAGTACGACGCCCACTGGAACGGGTGCGAGGCCGCCACATCGGGGTCGGCGACGCTGCCGCCCTCGCGCACGATGCGCACGGACCCGTCCGCCTCGTCGAGCTCGATGAGGCGGTGGATGCCGTCGTCGACGTGCACCGCGAGAATCCGTCCCGTCGGCGCGTGCCAGTCGAGGGGGATCACCTCGCCGGCGAGCTCGGGCAGGTCGAAGTCGTGGCGCTCCCCCGTGCGCACGTGCCAGATCGCCGGGCGCGACCACCCGGAGCGCTCGGTGTTCACGAGCAGCCGGTCGTCGCCCGCGACGGCCGAGAAGCGCACGGCGCGCACCGGCCCCGAGGGCAGGTCGTCGAGGGTGAAGGCCTCGAGCGTGCGCGTGTCGACCACGGTCACGAGGGGACGACGGATGCCGGGGTTGTGCGATGTCGTGTCGACCGAGATCAGGCTCGCATCGGGTGACACCTGGGCGTACCAGGCCTCTGCCGTGTGCGTGTAGACGACCCTGGGCTCCCCCCAGGGGGCGGCGGGGATCAACAGCACGTGGAAGCCGTCTTCGTCGACGATCGTGGTGACGAGCGCCGAACCGTCGTACGACGTCACGAGACCGCGAACGACATACGGCGTGCGTCCCGGGGTCAGCTCGACCCGCTCCGAGCCGTCGACCGCGTAGGCGACGAGGCCGCCGACCTCCGAACCGCCACCGTCGTCGAGATCGACCACCCAGCGTCCGTCCCCCGTGAGGATCGCGCCGGGGCTCACCGGAATGTCGAGAGGCTCTCCCGGCTCCTGCGGCGCATTCCAGACCCGAGCACGGGCGCCGTCGGGGCGGTTCTCGATCACCAGCGCCAGCCCTTGCTCGCCGGGGACGGGCCGCACGGCCATGGCATAGGGAACGGCGAAGCGCGCGTCCAGCGCCTCGGAATCGACGGACGTAATGGGGTCGAGCATCCTTGCTCCTTCTCGGTCAGCGTGGCCAACGTCGTTGACTATATCATTGGCTAGCACGAGGGATCCAGAGACGGATGCTCGCGCAGGCGACCGACGCCATGAACGTCGGTGAGGTACCGTAATGGCTGCGCGGTCACAAGACGAACGGAGTGCTCGATGACGACACAGGGGCCCGAGAAGGCGGCGTCGACGCCGAAGCCCTCCAAGGGCGCACGGCCTCGACGCCCGCGCGACTCGCTCAGCCGCGAGATCATCGTGGCAGCGGCCGATCGGGTCGTCGAGCGGGAAGGCCTCGAGCGCCTCACCTTCCAGGCCATCGGCGAGGAACTGGGCGCCCACCCCACGTCGATCTACCGGCACTTCCGCGACAAGGACGAGCTGCTCCTCGCGCTCATCGACACCCTGCGGGCCCGCTCGTACAGCGGAGCCATGGTGACCACCGACGACTGGCTCGCCGACCTGCGCACGCAGGCGCACCTGATCCACGACCACTACATGCGCTACCCCGAGTTCGCGCTGCAGATGGCGCTGCGTCGGCCGACCGACTTCTCGTCGATGGAGTACTCGATCGGCGCCCTCCGCCGCGGAGGGTACGGACCGGAACAGGCGGCGCTCTACGCCAGGGCGCTGGGCCAGCTGATCCGCTCGGCCTCCAGCATCCAGGCCGCGCTCACGGCGCTGCCGCCCGAGGTGCAGGATGCCGACGAGCTGACGTGGCAGATGGACTATCGCCGGCTCGACGCCGAGGAGTTCCCCGAGATCGCCTGGGCCGGCGAGGCGCTCCCCGGCGTCCGCGATCCTCGCGCCTGGGAGACCGCGCTGGAGCTGCTGCTCGAGAGCATCGAGCGCCACGCACCGGGCGCGAAGGACTGAGCCGGCGCCGTTCGCGCTTCGCCTCAGGCGTTCGATCCGGCCGTGAGGTCGTCCAGCATGCCTGTCACCAGTGCGACGCGCTCGCGCAGAGAGGCGAGCGAGACCCACTCATGGTCGGCGTGCGCACCCCCGCCTCTGGGTCCGAGACCGTCGAGCGTGCGTGCGCCGACCGCCGCGGTGAAGTTGCCGTCGGAGGCGCCACCCGCGGACACCGCGGCGACCTTGGGCTGGCCGAGCCGCGCCGCGACCCGCTGCGCACAGGCGAGCAGTTCCTTCGCGGCGGAGTGCTCCATCGGCGGCCGGTTGATGCCGCCCGACACCTCGACGACGACGTCCTCGGTGTGCGGAGCGAGCGCGCGCATGCGCTCGTCGACGCGTTCGAGCTCGTCCAGGCTCCAGGCACGCACGTCGACCCGCACCTCTGCCCGCTCGGGAATGACGTTGGTCGCCGTGCCGGCCCTCGCGACGGTCGGGTTCACGGTCGTTCCACGCTCGTCGTCGGCGAGCGCCGGGAGCGACAGCACGTGGTGGGCGAGCTCGGTGAGCGCGCTGCGCCCCTTCCACGGCTCGAGCCCGGCATGCGCGGCCCGGCCCGTGACGTCCACCCGGTAGATGCTCCCGCCCCTGCGGGCGATCTTCACCGCCCCGTCGAGGCTGGGCTCGAGCACGAGCACGGTGCCCGCGCGGGCCGCCTCACGCTCGATGAGCCCGCGAGACGTGAGCGAGCCGGTCTCTTCGTCCCCCGTGAGCAGGACCGCGACCCGACCGGCTCGCGCCGCCCGTTCGAGGGCGGCAGCCATGATGACGATCCCGGCCTTCATGTCGAACACACCGGGCCCGCTCGCCCGGTCGCCGTCGACGCGGAACGGCCGTTCGACGATCGTGCCCGCAGGGAACACGGTGTCGAGGTGCCCGAGCAGCAGCACCGACGGTCGATCTCCGCCCGTCCAGAGCAGGTGGTCGACACCGTCGACGGTTTCGATCGTGCCCGGTGCGCCGAGCACGGGATCGAGCCACGAGTTCACGAGCCGCTGCGCGGCGGCGAGACCCCCGGCATCCCCCGTCGGCGTCTCGATCGAGACCAGCGCGTCGAGTCGTTCGACCTCGCGGTCGTGCGGGGTCATGCCGCCACCCGCTCCGCGAGGAAGGTCTGCAGCACGGCGGCCGTCCGCTCAGGCGCCTCCTCGGCCAGGTAGTGGTCGGCGTCGATCGGCTCCCCCGAGATCTCGGGAGCGAAGGGGCGCCAGGCATCGAGCACGTCGAAGTTGCGGCCCACGTAGCTGTGCGCGCCCCAGAGGGCGAGCATCGGGCACTCGACGATCCGCCCCGCCTCACGGTCGGCGCGGTCGTGGTCGAGGTCGACGGTCGCCGCGGCCCGGTAGTCGGCCCCCGAGGCGCGCACCGTGTCGGCATCGAAGCACCGGAGGTACTCGGGGTATGCCTCGGGCAGTCCGCCGCCGTCATGCCGGCGGCCGCGGAACCTGCTGCGCAGCCACGTCTCGGGGTCGGCGCCGATCAGCGCTTCGGGCAGCCCGTCGGAGCGCGAGAGGAAGAACCAGTGGAAGTAGGCGGTCGCCATCTCCCTGTCGACGTTCTCGAACATGTGCAGCGTCGGCACGATGTCGAGCACGGCGAGCGCCGTGACGGAATCGGGGTGGTCGAGCGCCATCCGGTGCCCGACGCGCCCGCCCCTGTCATGCCCGACGACGGCGAAGCGGGCGTGCCCCAGCCGCCGCATCAGCACGATCTGGTCATGCGCCATCTCGCGCTTGGAGTAGTGCTCGCCATGCGGCTTTGCCGAGTCGCCGTAGCCGCGCAGGTCCGCAGCGACGACCGTGTGGCGCTCGGCCAGAGAAGCGGCGACCTGCGCCCACATCGCCTTGGTCTCGGGGTAGCCGTGCAACAGCAGGACGGCAGGCCCGCTGCCGCGGACCTCGGCCGCGATCTCGACGCCGTCGCAGTCGACGACCATCTCTGTGACGGTACGGGGAGGGGTCATCATCGTCCATCTCTCAGGAGCCAGCACGCAAGTCAATTGCATTGACTATATCAATGACAAGCGCGGCTGGCACCTGAGATCGGACATCGGCTCGGACTGCGGGACCGCCAGGACCCCTCAGCCGAGCGCGGCGGCCAGCTTGGGCAGCAGCCGCACCAGCGCCTCCGGCCCTCGACGGAAGTGGTCCATCGGCAGCCACTCGTTCGGGGCGTGCTTGTTCTCGTCGGGGCAGCCGAAGCCCAGCAGCAGCGTCGGCAGCGAGAAGCGCGACTGCAGCGTGGCGACGGCCGGGATCGTGCCGCCGTCGCGGATCAGATACGGCTCGCTCTGCCACGTCTCGCGCAGCGACTCCAGCGCGGCGGCCATCGCCGGGGTGTCGGTCGGGGTGAGCACGGGCTTGGACGCCGTGTCGCTCCACGTCTCGATGGTCACGGATGCCGGAGCGATCTCGCGCAGCCGGGCGATCAGCAGCTGCGCCACCTCGTCGGGATCCTGGTCGGCCACGAGCCGCATCGACAGCTTGGCCGTGGCCTCGGCCGGCACGATCGTCTTCGGCCCGGGCCCGGTGTGGCCGCCGAACACGCCGTTGACCTCGAGCGTCGGGCGCGCCCACGTGCGCTCCAGGGCCGAGAATCCCTGCTCGCCCACGCCGCAGAGGGCGCCGATCGTGGAGAGCCATCCGGCCTCGTCGAAGGGCAGCGCCGCGAGCCGTTCGCGCTCCTCCGCGCCCAGCTCGACGACGCGGTCGTAGAAGCCGGGCACGGCCACCCGCCCGTCGGCGTCGTGCAGTTGGGAGATCATCCGGGCCAGCACGTCGGCGGCGTTGGGCACTGCGCCGCCGAACTGGCCGGAGTGCAGGTCGTTGGCGAGGGCGCGGATCGTGACCTCGACGTACGCCATGCCGCGCAGCGAGTAGCCGACGGCCGGGAGGTTGAGCCCGAGGGCCGGCGAGTCGCTCACCAGGGCCACCGACGCCTCCGCGAGCCAGGGGTTGGCGTCGAGCACCGCGGTGAGACTCGGCGAGCCAACCTCCTCCTCGGCGTCGATGAGCACGATGACGTTGACGGGGACCTCCCCGCCCGCGGCGCGGACCGCCTCGATCGCGCGGGTGTACATCAGCACCTGACCCTTGTCGTCGGTCACACCCCGGCCCCACAGCCGGTCATCGCGCCGGTCGACGGTGAAGGGCGCCGACACCCACTGATCGAGCGGCTCGACGGGCTGCACGTCGACGTGGCCGTACACGAGCACGGTGGGCGCACCGGCGACCGGCGACTCGTAGCGCGCGGTGAGCGCGGGGTGGGTCTCGGTCTCATGGATGCGGATGTCGCCGAAGCCGACGCGGGCCAGTTCATCGCGCATCCACAGCACGGAGTCGCGCACGGCGCCGCTCCTGGCCGGGTCGGCCGCGACCGACTCGATGGCCACCAGCTCGGCGAGCCGCTCGATGTCCCTGTCCTCGTTCTCCTTCAGCCAGGACAGAGCCCTGCTCGTCACGTCGTCCATGTCTCTCCTCTTCCTCTGCGCGGTGGTCTCGGTCGTCCCGCGTATGGTCTCGGTCGTGCCGCGCGCGGCGGTGTCGGTCGTGCCGCGCGCGGCCGTGTCGGCGCTCATGACGTCCGCCCCGCCCTCGTCTCCCGTTCCCACTCGTCGACGATGAGCGGGACGAGCGCGAGCGGCGGCGAGCCGTGCGCGAGCAGCCGGTCGTGGAACTCCCGCTGGTCGAAGCGCGCGCCCAGCCTCGCCTCGGCATCCGCTCTCGCGCGCCGCAGTTCCAACAGGCCCGTCATATACGCGAGGGCCTGACCGGGGTTGCCGATGTAGCGGTCGACCTCGCCCTCGGCGTTCGCGCGCGTGGTCGCCGTGTTGTCCACGAGGTACTCCACCGCACGGCCCCTGCTCCATCCGCGGGCGTGCAGACCGGTGTCGACGACCAGGCGCGCGGCGCGCCACGACTGCGACGACCACATGCCCAGGTGCGACAGCCGATCGGTGAACAGTCCGAGGTCGGCGGCACGGCGTTCGCAGTACAGCGCCCACCCCTCGATGAACGCCGTCGTCGGGGTGAGGTTGCGGTAGCGCGCCTGCCGCACCTCCCTGGCGAGCGACCACTGCACGTGATGTCCGGGCACGGACTCGTGGGCGGCGAGCGTCTCCAGCTCGTATCGCGTCGGCCCCCGGGTGAGATCGGTGTTGACCCAGAACACCCCCGGCTTGCCCGTGTCGAGATCGCCGGGCCGGTAGTACGCCTGCATCATCTGCGCCGCCTCGACGGCCGGCATCGGGTGCACCTCGCAGGACGTCTCCGGCAGGCGTCCGAGGAACTCGGGCAGGATGGCGCTGCCGCGCTCGAAGGCGGCGCGGGCAGCGGCCAGGATGTCGTCGCCGTCGTCGAAGCGCAGGGCGGGGTCGTCGCGCAGCCGGGCGATCGCCGACGGCAGGTCGGCGTCTCCGAACACCGACCCCGCGAGGGCGCTGCCCTCCTCGGCGAGCTCGGCCACGACCTGCAGGCCCAGCTCGTGCACCTCGTCCGGAGTCAGCTGCGTGGTGGTGTGCTCGGCGACGGATGCCGCATAGGACGACTCCCCGTCGGGGATCCAGCACATGCCGGGCCGTTCGTCGTCGCGCGCGGCCGGCAGAACCTCCTCCTGCAGCATCCGCCTCATCTCGGCGAGCGCGGTGCGCACCTCGCCGCCGGTGACGCGGCCGAGGCGCTCGCGCCACCCCGCGTCTTCGACGAACGCCGGGTCGAGGCGCACCTCGCCGAGGGTGGCCTCCGGCCCGCCGCGCCGCCCGATGTCGTCGACGAGGCCGATGAGGTCCTGCACGAGGCGCCGCACCGGCGGGCGCCCGGCCGCGAGACCGCGCCGCAGTCCCTCGGCCGCCCCGTCGAGGGCCGCCGGCAGGGCCGCGCAGCGCTCGAGGTACGCGTCGGCCTCAGCCTGCGTCTGGATCAGGGTCTTGGGCATCACGCTGTTCATCGCGGTCGGCAGCGACCAGGCCTTGTACCGGGTGGCCGTGTACTCCTCCCGACGGCTGTCGATGATGCGCGGCCACAGCTCGGCGTGCCACCGCGCCATGCGCAGGGTGAGGCGGTCGGAGAAGCCGAGCGCGCCCTCGTCGATCGCGGCCAGGGCCGTGCCCACCTCGACGTAGCCGGAGCGCAGGCGCTCGGCGCCCTCCGGGGAGCCGTCCGGCAGCAGCGGCGCGGCCTCGGGGATGCCCACCGCGCTCGCGAGGAACGGGTCCCACTCGACGTTCAGCGCCAGGAGGCGGTCGGCACACGCGGCGACCTCGGCCGCGGACTCCACAGCGGATGCCACGGCGCCGGTCACGCGACCACCTCCGGGGCCGCGGCACGGGTGTCGAGGCCCCGGAACGTCCCGATGAAGTCGGCGACGTAGTCGGCCATCGCCGAGAACAGCGCCTCGCCCTTCTCGGCCGACGCCCCGGTGGGGTCGGCCCAGCCCGCGGTGGGCGAGACCTCCTCGAGCTCCAGGAACAGGTTCACGCGGCTGGCGCCGAACCGCACCTCGGTGGGGGAGATCACCGGCAGCCCCTGGAAGTCGTTCTTCTCCCGCCGCTCAGCCGACGCGAGATCGACCGATCCGGGGGCCAGGTGCATCAACAGCGACACCCCGGGCTCCGCACCGTGCCCGATGGCCGGGTGCTCCCCGTCGAACAGCGCGCCGCGCAGGTCGGCCGACAGCTGCGCGGGGTTGATCGACGCGACCAGCACGCCGGTGTCGCGGCGGATGCGGCGCAGGGCGTATTCCACCGGGAACTGGTTGGGCCCGTGGTTGGTGAGGAGCAGGATGTGGTCGAACCCGGCGCGGATGAGCGAGCGCACCACGGCATCCGTCTGCGTCGCCAGATGCTCGGGCGGCATCGCGATGGTGCCGGGGAATCCGTCGAGCGCCTCGGACACCCCGTAGGCGAGCGGGGGCAGCCAGAGCGAACCGGTGCGCTCCGCCGCCTGCTCGGCGAGCGCGGCCGACACCAGGTAGTCGAATCCCATGGGGGTGAGCGGGCCGTTGGCGTCGACGGTGCCGATGGGCAGGATGGCGACGCGTCCGGCCGCGGCGGCCTCCGCCGCCTCGACCCAGGTCAGGTGCGGGTAGAAGTTCTTCATGTGTCTCTCCGGTGGTCGGGGGCTCATGCCGCGGATGCGGTCGAGGCCCATTCGGTCATGCGCGCGCGCATGGTCGCCAGGGGCATGGCCCCGTCGCGCAGCAGGTGGTCGTGGAACAGGCGCAGGTCGAAGGACGACCCCAGCGCGCGTTCGGCCTCGGCGCGGGCCTGTGCGATCTGCGCGCCGCCGAACGCGAAGATCGGCCCCTCGCCCGGCATCGCGATCAGGCGCGACAGCTCGGTCTCGGCGTCCCTCGGCGACAGGGCCGTGTGCGTCATCAGGTACCGCAGCGCCTCGTCCCTGGTCCAGCCGCGTGCGTGCACCCCCGTGTCGACGACCTGACGTGCCGCGTTCACGGCCTGCTTGGCCCAGAACCCCAGCTCCTCGAGGGGATCCCCGAACTGCCCCATCTCCAGGGCGAGCCGTCCGCCGTACGACGCCCAGCCCTTCACGAACGCGGGCACGAACGCCACGCGGCGGAACGCGGGCACGTCGGCGGCGAAGGCATACGACCAGAAGACGTGCGAGCCGGGCACCGCGCCGCCCGTCACCATCCCGCGCACCTCGTGACGGAACCGCGTGCCCGTGGTGTTGACGTAGAAGACCCCGTCCCTGCTGCCGTCCGCGGCGCCGGGCATGTACTGCCCGCCGCCGTAATGCGCGGCCGTGGCGGCGGGCATCGCGGCCACTCCGCACCGCGGCAGCTCCCTGGCGAAGAACCCGGGCAGTGCCGACTCGACGTCGTCCATGCACCGGCGGGCCGCGGCGAGCGCGTCCTCGCCCGAGTCGTAGGCGAACGCGAGGTCCGTGCGCAGCCGCTCCAGCACCGCGGCCGGATCGGACTCGCCCAGCACCCGTCCGCCCAGGCGGGAGAGCTCGGCGCCGATCTCCGCCATCGAGGCGAGGCCGTCGTCGTGCAGCCGCTCGGGGTCGACGGGCAGCGTGATCTCCTCGCGGAGGAAGGCCGCATAGGCCTCGTCCCCGCGCGGGAGCCAGCACAGACCGGGGCGGTCGTCTCCCCGCGCCTCGGGCAGAACGGCCCGCCGGACGCCGGCGACGAAACGGGCCATCGCGGGGCGCACGGCGTCGGCCACGATGCGCTCGGCGGCGTCGCGCCAGGCCGCCGAGCCCGCCCAGTCCCCGCGCACGACCCCGAGCAGCGGGTCGTCGCCGAGGGGGCGCGCCAGGTGGGCGTCGAGCTCGGCGAGCGTGACCTCGAGGGGGCGCCGCAGCGGCGCCCGCCCCTCGGCGACCCCGCGGTCGAGGAGGGCGAGGTCGGTGTCGAGGAACTCGGGCAGCTGCCGCAGCCGTGCGAGGTAGGCGAGCCCCGTCTGCTGGTCGACGACGGCCGTCTTGGTCATGCCCCGCACGACCGAGGCCGCGCTGAACTCGCGCGGGAGGTTCACCGTGAACACCTCGGTGTCGGCGGCCATCAGCTGCGCGGCCGATTCGGCCTGCTCGATGAGGATCTCGCGCGTGAGACGGCGCTGCGCATCCAGAGCGCCCTCGTCGACGGCCCGCGCCTGCACGGCGAGCGCACCCAGCGCGTGGCGGCGGCGTTCGACGACGGCGCCGTCGTAGCGCGGCAGCATCCGTGCGGCCGCCGGGTAGCCGAAGGGACCGGCGCGGAACGGGTCGCGCTCCTGCCACAGCTCCAGCATCACCTCCGACAGGAGATCGACGGCGGCGGCGGGCTCGGTGGTGTGCGAAGGCATGACGGAACTCCTCGATGTCGATGGACGGAACGGGTCAGCGGCGGGTCTTCTCGTGCGGATCGAGCCGATCGCGCAGCCAGTCGCCCAGCACGTTGACGCTCATGATGAACGCGGCGATCACGACGCCCGGCACGACGACGGGCCACCAGATGCCGGCGGTCAGCCCCTCCTGACCCGCGGAGATCATGGCGCCGAGCGTGGGGGTGGGCGGCGGGACGCCGAGCCCGAGGTAGCCGAGAGACGACTCGGCGATGATCAGCGTCGCCACCTCGAACGTGGCGATGACCAGCAGCGGCCCGCTGATGTTGGGCAGCAGGTGCCGCAGCAGGATGCGGGCGTTGGTGGCGCCGAGGCCGCGTACTGCCATCACCACGTCGCGCTCGCGCAGCGACAGCACCTCGGCCCTGGCCACCCTGGCGAACAGCACCCAGGCCGAGAGCGCCAGCACGAAGATGATCGACGGCAGGCTCGGCCGCAGCACGGTCACGATCGTCAACACGAGCAGGATGTTCGGGATCGCCATCTGGATGTCGGTGATGCGCATGATCACCTCGTCGATCCAGCCGCGGTAGAAGCCGGCGATCATCCCGATCAGCACCCCGAAGGCGCCGCCGATGAGGGTCGCCGCCACCGAGGTGAGAAGGGAGGTGCGGATGCCGACGGCCACCCGGGCGAGCTCGTCCCTGCCGAGGTGGTCGGTGCCGAGGAGGTGCTCCGCGGATCCCCCCTGCACCCAGGCCGGCGGACGCAGCGCGTCCGCGAGCTGCTGCGCAGCGGGGTCGGGCAGGAACAGCGGGGCGAACACGCCGCCGAGCACGAGTACGACGAGCGCCGCGACGGCGATGAACGCCGGGACGTTCCTGCCGCGCCGGCGGATCGGCGGGATGCGCGACGCGCCGACGCGGATCGACGGCCGGCTCTGCGGGTTGGTGACGATGGTCGCCGTGCTGTCGGCGGATGCGGGGCGCTTCATCACTTCAGTCCGATCCGTGGGTCGAGCAGCGAGTAGGCGATGTCGGTGGCCAGGTTGATGAGCACCACCGCGGTCGCGGTGATGATCACGATGGTCTGGGCCAGGGCGAAGTCGGAGTTGATCAAGGCGTCCTTGGCGAGGCTGCCGATGCCCGGCCACCCGAAGACCGCCTCGACGATCACCGCGCCGCCGATCATGGAGGTGAGCTGCAGCGCGATCACCGTCGCCACGGCGAGGAGGGCGTTGCGGAACGCGTGGCCGATGATGACCCTGCCCTCGCGCTGCCCCTTCGCCCTGGCCGTGGTGACGTAGTCCGCGCCGAGCACCTCGAGCATGCTCGTGCGCACGAGTCGCATGACCCGCGACAGGGGGAACAGCGCGAGCGTGACGGCCGGCAGCACGATGGCCAGCGGCGCTCCGGCGCCCGCCACGGGGAACCAGCGCAAGCCGACGGCGAAGAACAGGATGAGCAGCGGGCCGACCACGAACGACGGCACCGACTGGCCGATGGCGGCGAGGCCGATGACCGCCCTGTCGATCGCGCGACCGCGGTGCACGGAGGCGAGGATGCCGAGGGGCACCGCCACGACGACGGTGATCAGCAGCGCGACCGCGGCGAGGGACACCGTGTAGGGCAGCCGCTGCATGGCCAGCACCAGGCTGTCCTGCCCGTACTGCAGGGAGTCGCCGAAGTCGCCGTGCAGGATGCCGGCGAGGAAGCTGCCGTACTGCTCGATGAGCGGGCGGTCGTAGCCGAGCTCGTGCTTGATCCGCGCGATGTCCTCGGCGGAGGCCCCTGACCCGAGCAGCGCGACGCCGATGGGGTCTCCGGTCATGTGCAGCACGAAGAACACCACGGTGACGACCGCGAAGAGCACGAACACCGCCAGCCCGATCCGGCGGAGGAGGAAGCGGATCATGACGCGGCCCCCTCTGCGGGCGCGAGACCCGAGCGGATCTCCGGCCAGAAGTGGCACGCCACGGAGCGGCCCGGTGCCGCCTCGACGAGCTCGGGCCTGGTCGACCGGCACAGGTCCTGGGCGTAGGGGCAGCGCGTGCTGAACCGGCATCCGCTCGGCGGGTCGGCGGGACTGGGCAGATCGCCGCCGAGCACGATGCGCTCGCGGTCGCGCTCCTCCGGGCGGATGCGGGGCACCGCCGAGATGAGGGCGCGGGTGTAGGGGTGCAGGGGATCGGCGGTGATCTCATCGCGGTCGCCGATCTCGACGATGCCGCCGAGGTACATGACCGCGATACGGTGCGAGACGTGCCGCACGGCGGCGAGGTCGTGGGCGATGAACAGGTAGGTGAGCCCGTAGCGCTCCTGCAGGTCGTCGAACAGGTTGAGCACCTGCGCCTGCACGGAGACGTCGAGGGCCGAGATCGGCTCATCGCAGATCAGCAGCTCCGGGTCGACGGCGAGCGCCCGCGCGATCGCGATCCGCTGCCGCTGGCCCCCGGAGAACTCGTGCGGATACCGCTCGGCGGCGGAGGAGGGGAGGCCGACCGAGTCGAGCAGCTCGCGCACCTTCTCGCCGGTGCCGCGGCCGCGCGTGAGCCCGTGGATGCGCAGGGGTTCGGCGAGGGCGTCGGCCACCGTCATCCGCGGGTCGAGGCTGGAGTACGGGTCCTGGAAGACCATCTGCATGCGCCGCCGCGTGCGGCGCACCGCCCGCGATCCGAGTCTGGTCAGCTCCGTCCCGTCGAGCCGCACGGAGCCGCTCGTGGGGGTGGTGAGCTGCAGCACGGCGCGGCCGGTCGTGCTCTTGCCGCATCCGGACTCCCCGACCAGGCCGAGGGTCTCACCGCGCTGGAGGGCGAAGGAGACGCCGTCGACCGCACGGATCCTGGCCCTGCGCCCCGAGAACTGCGACCCGGACGTGAAGTGCACGCGCAGGTCCTCGACCTCCAGCAGCGGCGTCGTCTCGACGGTCATGACGCCGCTCCGATCGTCAGGGGTGCGCGCACGTGGCAGGCGACCGCGTGCGCGGCGCCGACCTCGGCGAGCGCGGGGTTGCTGTGCCGGCATTCGTCTTCGGCGAGGAAGCAGCGCTCGCGGAACGGGCACTCCAGCGCGGGTCCCATGAGCGCGGGGGCGGAGCCGGGGATCGCCCGGAGACGTGCGGGGCGCTCCCCGTCGATCTCGGTGCGCGAGCCGATGAGCCCCTCCGTGTAGGGATGGGTGCTCTCGTCGAGCACCCGGTCGGTGGGCCCGGTCTCGACGACGTAGCCGCCGTAGACGACCATGACCCGGTCGGCGATGCCGGCCACGACGCCGAGGTCGTGGCTGATCAGCACGATCGCCATGCCCAGCTCGTCGCGCAGGCGGGCGAGCAGCTCGACGACCTGCGCCTGCACCGTGACGTCGAGGGCGGTGGTCGGCTCGTCGGCGACCAGCACGGCCGGATCGCAGCTGATCGCCATCGCGATGCCCGCGCGCTGGCGCATGCCGCCGGAGAGCTGGTGCGGGTAGGCGCTCAGCCGCCCCACGGGGTCGGGGATGCCGACCAGGCGCAGCAGTTCCGCAGCCCGCTCGTCGGCCTTGCGACCGCGCAGCGGGGTGTGGATCGCGAGGGACTCCCGGATCTGCGCGCCGATGGTCATCACCGGGTTCAGCGACGACATCGGGTCCTGGAAGATCATCGCGATCCGGCGTCCGCGGAGGGAGCGCATCCGCTCCCTCCGCGCCGTCGTGAGCTCCTCGCCCTCGAGGCGGATCGAGCCGCCGACGATGCGGCCGGGCGCGGGCACGAGTCCCATCAGCGCCCTGCCGATCGTGGACTTGCCGCAGCCGGACTCCCCCACGACGCCCAGGGTCTCGCCCCGGTGCAGGTCGAAGGAGACGCCGTTGACCGCGTGCAGCACGCTGCGCGCGCCGGGGAACGCGACCTCGAGGTCGCGCACCCGCAGGAGCGGCTCGCCGTCCGGCGGCGGGATGGTGTCAGTCACGGCACGCATCGGCCAGGTACTCCTTCGCCGCACGTCCGAACAGGCCGCTGTTGCTGCAGGCGATGAGCCGATGCCCGGCCTGCGCCGCCCGCCGTGCCGCCACGCCGTCGCCGACGGAGGACGACACGATCTTGCCGGCGGCGAGGATCGCGTCGGATGCGGCGGACACGCGGCGCTGCACCTCGGGGTGGTCGTACTGGCCGGGCACGCCGAGCGAGCCGGAGAGGTCGCCCGCGCCGAGGCAGAAGATGTCCAGTCCGTCGATCGCGAGGAGCGCGTCGAGGTCGTCGTAGGCGCTCGCGTCCTCCAGGAGCGCGGCCGGCAGGGCGTGGGTGCCCTGTGAGAAGTACTCGGCCGGCGTCTGGGTGAGACCGTAGTTCGCCGCCCTCGACCCGGATCCGAGGCCGCGGGCGCCGCGGGGCGGATAGCTGAGCGACGACACCAGCGCCTCGCCGGCCGCGGCGGAGTCGACGTGCGGGGCGATGATCGAGTTGGCCCCGGTCTCGGCGTAGGCGAGGAGCAGCTCGGGGCGGTTGGCCGGCGCGCGCACGACGGTGCCGAGGCCGACCGCGTCGGCGGCGATCACGAGCTCGTAGGCCTGGTCGACGGTGAGGCCGTCGTGCTCCGCGTCCAGGAGCACCCAGTCGAAGCCGGCGTGACCGGCGAATTCGACCTGGCGGGCGGTGGCGAAGTTCATGAAGATGCCGAACAGCGGGCGATCGCTCTCGTGCAGCATCTCGTGCAGGCGGTTGACGCGCATCAGATGTCCTCTCCCTCGAAGCGGCATCCGGCCGCCATGACTCTCGTCCTGCTGTCGGCCAGTCCGAAGATCTCGCCACGGGCGACCTCGTCGGCCCAGCCCGCGTGCACCTTCAGCAGCGCCTCGGCCTTGCCGAGCACCGTCTGCACGGCGGCCGGCGGGATGGCGACGATGCCGCCCTCGTCGGCGACGATCGCGTCACCCGGTTCCACCACGATCCCGCCGACCGACACCGGCACGTTGACCTCGCCGGGCGCGGTGAGGGCCGCGCCGTTCGTGGTCGTGCCTCTGGCGAAGACCGGCAGCCCGTTCTCGCGCATCTCGTGGGCGTCGCGCACGGCGCCGTCGACGACGACTCCGGCGACCCCGCGGTTGACGAGGGCCGTGCTCATGTAGCCGCCGAGCACCGCCTGGGTCGTGATGCCGCGGGCGCCGATCACGAGCACGTCACCCGGTCCGCAGATCTCCAGTGCCACGCGCAGCATGTCGATGTTCGGCACGCTCACGCTGAGGGTGACGGCGGTGCCGACGACGCGCCTGGTCGACGGGTACACCGAGCGGATGCCGAACATGGTCCGTGCGTGGCGCATGGTGTCGGCCAGGTCGGCCACGTCGTACCGGGCCAGCGCGTCGAGCGCCTCCTGGTCGATGCGCGGGGAGCGGGGGAGGACGCGGTAACCGAGGTCCATGGGGTGTGACTCCTTCGTCGATGCGGGGGTGGATGTGCGGGGCGGAGCGGTCCGCCCCGCACGGGTTCAGCGGAACGAGGCGTTCTCGAAGTAGAAGCGGTTGTCCGGCACGGGCGACCAGTCGAGGTCCTCCGCCATGGCGTAGCCGTTCTGGTAGTTGAACATCGGCACCCAGAGGGCCTGGTCCATCACCCGCTTCGCCGCCTCCTCGTAGAGCTTCTGGCGCTCCTTCTCGTCGGAGGTCGTCAGCGCCTGGTCGGAGAGCTGCGTGAGCGTCTCGTCGTATGCGGTCCAGACGCTGCCGTAGACGGCATCCGGGTGGAAGTAGGCCTTGTTGAACAGGAAGCTGCTGTCGGGATAGACCGGGCCGAAGGTCATCGTGTAGATGCCGGAGGACTTGCCCGGCTCACGCCAGGTCGGCTGCAGGGTGGCGAAGGCCCCGCCCTTCATGTTCACGGTGAACCCGACGTCCTCGAGCATCGCCTGCAGCGCCTCGGCGACCTTCTGGTCCTGCACCGAGGTGCCGATCGTGTAGTTGAGGTCGATGGCGACGCCGTCGGCGTAGCCCGCCTCCTTCAGCAGCGCCCTGGCCTTGTCGGGGTCGTAGCCGTACTCGTCGAAGTCGGGGTCGTAGCCCAGCTCGCCCTTGACGATCGGGCTGGAGATGGCGGTGGCGTGCCCGCCGAACAGCGAGGCCGCGAGGGACTCCTTGTCGACCGCGTAGTTGATCGCCTGCCGCACGAGCAGGTTGTCGGTCGGCGGGGTGTTGGAGTTGAGCACGAGGCTGGACCGGGTATCGCTGGCGCCCCACTTGACCTCGGTGCCGGGGATGGCCTCGGCCCGCGCGGTCATGTCAGGGGTGATGTCGGCGACGAGGTCGGCCGCGCCGGTCTCGAGCATCCCGACCCTGGTGGCCGCATCCGGCACCGTCTGCACGGTGATCTTGGAGATCTTCGGGGCGTCGCCCCAGTAGTCGGGGTTGGCGACGAGGGTCACGGAGATGCCCTTCTTCCACTCGTCGAGCATGTAGGGGCCGGTGCCGACGGGGGCGTCGCCGAACTCGGCGTCGGTCATCGAGCCGCGGTACTCCGGGGGCAGCACCGCCATCCAGGTCATCTGCACCGGCAGGGAGCCGAGGTCCGGCTCCTCGGTGATCACATTGAAGGTCATGTCGTCGACCACCTCGATCTGCACGTTCTGCATGATGGTGGTGACCTTGCCGGCGGGGTCCTGGCGGTACTGGTCGAGGGTCGTCTTGAACGCCTCGGCCGTGAGCTTCTCCCCGTTCGTGAACGTCACCCCGGGGCGCACCGCGAACTGCCAGGTGTGCGGGTCGATCTGCTCCCACGACTCGGCGAGGCCCGGCACCAGGGTGGGCTTGTCGCCGTCGAACTCGATCTTGACGGCGGCCTCGGTGATCTCCCCCGCGACCCGCGAGGCGGTGCGCTGGGAGGCGATGTTGGTGCTGAGGCTGGCGATGTCGGCCTGCTGCACGACGACGAGCTCGTCCTTGACGGCCCCGGTGTCCTCGGGGGTCGAGGCACAGCCGGCGATTCCGGCGATCATCGCGGCGGCCAGGCCGACCACGATTCCTCGCCGCAGAGTGGATTCCTTCACGCTTACTCCTTTGTAGTGCTGCGGATCACGTTCCTGCGGATGTTCAATTTTGGAAATCGTTATTCATCTTGAGCCTAGGGCGGCATCCGAAGAACGTCAAGCATCGGATGCCGCCCGGATGCCGATCAGCCCAGGACCGCCGTCAACGCGGCCTGCAGCACCGCGGCATCCTGGGCACCCGTGCCGCCGCTCGCGCCGATCGCGCCGACGATCTCGCCGTCGACCCGCACGGGGAACCCGCCGGGAGCCGGCACGAGATCGCCGTCGTTCTGCGCGATCAGCGCCGTGGTGAAGAGCGCCGCCCCAGTCCAACGCTCCGCGAGATCCGCCGTGGACGCGCCGAAGGCCACGGCCGCCCTGGCCTTGCCCTGCGCCAGGCCCACCGTGACCCAGCCCGCTCCCGGCATCCGGGTGAACGACGTCAGGGCGCCGGCGACGTCGACGATCGCGATGCTCATCGGCACCCCGATCCGCTCCGACTCCCTCCCCGCCTCGTCGAGAAGCCTCTGCGCGATCTCCGGCAGCACACGAGATATGGTCATCGTCTTTCCCTTACTCTGGATGAACTTCGCACGACGGCGGCTGCGCCGAGGTGGTTTACGCAATAATAGATACCAGATTCCAAAAATGAATCTCCGGGAGGGGAAGGGGGGCCGCGTGGCGACGATCGACGAATCGGTGCGACCGGCGGCGGACGCGGGAGGCGCCGACGACGGCGACGGACCCAAACCGCTGCTGGGCACCAACGCGCTCCTGCGCGCCTTCACCGTGCTCGAGGTCATGGCGGACGCCGCGAGGAGTCTCAGCTACGCCGAGCTCTCCGCGGCGTGCGGACTGCCCGAGTCCACCGTGCGCCGCGTGGTCGCGACCTTCGCCCACAACGGCTACGTGCTCGTCGAGAACGACGACCGGCTCATCCTCGGCCCGCGCCTGATCCACCTCGGCGCCACCGCGAGCCTCCAGCTCAACAGGTGGGCCCAGCCGCATCTCGAGCGGCTGGTGCGCGAGACCGGGGTCACTGCCAGCATCGCGGTGCTCGACAGCGACGAGGTCGTGTACCTGGGCCAGGTCGTCTCCGGGCACACCCTCGGCACCTTCGCCGACGTGGGTCGCCGCGTCACCCCGCACTCGACCGCCGTGGGCAAGGCGCTGCTCTCGCAGCTGACGGACGACCGCGTGCGCGCCACCCTCCGCCGCTCCGGCATGCCCGCCCGCACCGACCGCACCATCACCGACCTCGATGCCTTCATGGCGCAGCTCGCCGTGGTGCGCCGGCAGCGTTACGCCTTCGACGACGGCGAGCAGGACGTCGGGGTGCGCTGCGTGGCCGTGCCCGTGCTGCAGGCCCCCCGCAACCTCTCCATGTCGCTCTCGGCTCCCGAGAGCCGCATGTCGATCACCGACGCGCTGGGCTTCCTCCCCGCCCTGGAGCGCACGGCGGCGGAGTTCTCCGACGCGCTCCGCTCCGCCCTCTGAGCGAGGCCGGACGGGCCGCGCTCAGTGGTGCGCCGCCTCCTCCTGGAGACCGACGACCACCTCGGCCATCGCCGGCACGTGCCGCACGATCTCCTCGGCCGTCAGCCGGGAGTCGGGTCCGGACACGGCGACCGCCATCGGCCGCTCTCCGCGCACGGGCATCGCGAAGGCGCGAACGCCGAGCTCCTGCTCTCCGTCCTCCACGGCGTACCCCTGCTCGCGGACGACGGCGAGCTGGTCGAGGAACTGCGTGGTGTCGGTGATCGTGCGCCGCGTGATCTGCTCGACCGGATGCCGCTCGAAGAGCTCGCGCACCTGTTCGTCGTCGAGCAGCGACAGCAGCGCCTTGCCTGCGGCCGTGCTGGCGGCGGGGATGCGGCGGCCCAGCTCGGTGAGCATGCGCAGGTTGTGCGGAGACGGCACCTGGGCGACGTAGACGATGTCGGCCTCGTCGAGCAGCGACAGCGTGGTCGTCTCCCCCGTCGCCTCGACGAGCGAGTTGAGGATGGGCCGCGACCAGCTGCCCAGCAGCCGTCCGCTCATGCCGCCGATGCGGATCAGGCTCGGGCCGAGGGCGTACAGCCGGGTCTCGGGGTCCTGTCGCACGTACCCCTGCTGCGCGAGCGCCTGCAGCATCCGGTGGATCGTGCCCAACGGGATGCCCGTGCGCTCCACCAGCTGGGTGAGGCTGGACTGCCCTCCCGCCGCCGCGAGGCCCTCGAGGATCTCGGACGCGGTGAGCGCCGCCTGCACCGGCTTCGGCGACCTCGGCGTGCGCGTGCCGCTCGTCGGAGTCCGTCCGGTCATGTGATCCTCGTCGTTCAGGGGGTCGTGCTCGATCCTCCCATTGTGCACGCCCGCGGCGCGCGCCCCCGACTCAACCCGCGTCGGACTTGCGGGCTCCGGCCTCCAGCACGTCGCCGGCCGGACGCTCCTGATGCCCGCCGAACTGCAGCCGCATGGCCGACAGCACCTGGTTGGCGAAACGATCCTCGTCACGAGAGGCGAAGCGCTCGAAGAGGGATGCCGCGAGCACCGGCACCGGCACGCCCACGTCGACGGCGGCCTTGACGGTCCAGCGGCCCTCGCCCGAGTCGGACACGCGTCCGGCAAGTCCGTCCAGCGTCGGGTTCTGCTGCAGCGCGGCGGCCGTGAGGTCGAGCAGCCACGAGGAGATCACCGATCCTCGGCGCCACAGTTCGGCGACCTTGGCGGTGTCGATCGGGAACTGGTAGAACTCCGGCTCCTCCAGCGGCGCGACCTCGGCCGAGTGCTCGGCCTCACGCACTCCGGCATCCGCGTTCTCCAGCAGGTTGAGCCCCTCGGCGATCGACGCCATGATGCCGTACTCGATACCGTTGTGCACCATCTTCACGAAGTGGCCGGCGCCCGACGGGCCGCAGTGCAGGAAGCCCTGCTCCTCGGGGGCCGGGTCGCCCGTGCGGCCGGGGGTGCGCTCGATGTCGCCCGTGCCCGGTGCGATGGTGCGGAGGATCGGCTCGATGTGCGCCACCGCCGCATCCGATCCGCCGACCATGAGGCAGTAGCCGCGCTCGAGACCGAAGACGCCGCCGCTGGTGCCGACGTCGACGAACTCGATGCCGCGCTCGCGCAGCGCGGCGGCCCGGCGCACGTCGTCGCGATAGTTGGAGTTGCCGCCGTCGATGATGATGTCGCCCCGGTCGAGCACGGCGGCGACCTCGTCGACGACCCTGCCGGTCAAGGATGCCGGCACCATGAGCCAGATCACGCGCGGGGTCTGCAGCTTCGCTGCGAGGTCGGCGATGCTGTCCGCCCCGGTCGCGCCCTCCGCGACGAGCGCGGCGACGGCATCGGGGTTGACGTCGTAGACGACGCACTCGTGCCCGTCGCGCATCAGCCGGCGCACGATGTTGGCGCCCATCCGTCCCAGTCCGATCATGGCCAGCTGCATGTCCGCTCCTTCCGACGGGCTCGGCCCACCGCGGACCGATCCGCGCTCATCCTGGCACGCCCGCCTGTGCGTCTCAACGGGCCGGCGCCGGTGCGCCGGGAACGCGCGTCGGAGGCCGGGCCTAGAGTGTGCGCATGACCACCGCCGACCGTCGCGTGCGCGCCCTGCTCGACCGGCTGCGCGTCGAGGCCGAGGCGCGCGTCACGGCGTCCACCGCCGCCCTCGACGAGCTGATGCACGACCGCGAGGGGTCGAACGACGACGACGAGCACGACCCGGAGGGCGTGACGCTGTCATCGGAGTGGTCGCGGCTCACCGGCATCGCCGAGGCCGCCGCGTCCGAACTGCGCCAGGTCGACGAGGCGATCGCCAGGGCCGACGCCGGCTCCTACGGCATGTGCGCGTCGTGCGGGCGGGCGATCCCGCCGGCCCGGCTCGAGGTGCGGCCCTTCGCGACCCACTGCGTGGCCTGCGCCGAGCGACTCGGCCGCTGAGGCCCGATCAGGTCGACGGCCGCGCGGTGACGTGGGAGAGCGCGGCGATGCCGTCCCAGAGCGACTGCAGCCGGGCCACCATGTCGATCGAACGATCGACCAGCCACTGCTGCTGCAGCCCGTCGGCCGCGGCGATGACGATGTCGGCCACGAGCTCGGGGTCGACGTTCGGCCCGAACTCCCCCGTCTCCTGCGCGGCGCGCACGGACTGCTTCGACAGCTCGCGCGCCCAGTCGTACCGTTCGGCGAAGTAGGCATGGGCGGGGTGCTGGCCGATGCTCGCCTCGGCGGAGAACTCGACGTAGAGCTGCACCAGCCCCGGCACCTGCGTGTTGTGGGCGATGATGTCGAGGAAGCCGCGGAAGTTCGGGCTGTCGTTCCAGTGGGTGGCGGAGTCGCGCTCGTCGCGCGCCGTGAGCACCGCCATGTACAGCTCTTCACGCGAGCCGAAGTAGTGCATCAGCCCCGGCTGGGTGAGGCCGACCCGGCGCGCGATCTCGCGGTTGGACGCGTTGCGGCATCCGAACTCGGCGACCACTTCGAGCGCCACCGCGAGGATCTCCTCCCGCTTGGCGGCGCCCTTCGCGTACTGCCCCCGCTGAGCCATCGCGACAAGTCTAGGAGACGGGGTCGCGCGCCACGAGAGCCCGTCGGCGCGCGACCCGTCGCACCTAGGCGGCGCCGAAGATGCCCCGCGTCGCGCGCTCGGCGGCCTCGGCGTCGCCCGCCCTGATGGCGTCCGACAGTGCGGTGAGCGAGACGACGAAGCCCTCGTGCGTCTCGGCGCTGATGCCGAGGCGGGAGAGGTTGCGCAGGATGAGGTACCAGGAGTCGCCGAGCAGGGAACGATAGAGCTCGTTGCCGGTGCGTTCGGCGAGGAAGCCGAAGAGGCCGATCAAGCCCTGCAGCCACCCGTGCTCCGACGGCGATGCCGCGATCGCGGCGTCGATGAGCGCGAGCAGGGTCGCACGCTCCGACCCGTCGAGCCGCGGCAGCGCGAGGTGCACGATGTTGCCGGCGTAGAGGCCGGTGAACTCCCACGTGGCCCGGGACATCTCGGGAGTGATGTCGGTGACCACCGTGTACCGGCTCGGGTGCATCTCGATGAGCCCGATGCGCTCGAGTCGCTGCATGGCCTCGCGCACCGGCGTGCGCGAGACGCCGAACTCCTCGGCGAGGGCCTTGTCGCTGATGCGGTCGCCGGGCTGGTACACGCCGTTCGTGATGCGGCCGGCGATGCCGTGGAAGGCCTCCTCGGCGAGCGGTGACGCCACCGGACGGATGCGGCGCACTGTCAACTCGGGGGTCTCGGGAATGGGCGATGGTGTCGTGGAAGATGTTCCAGATGAGAGCGAGGAGGGGTCGCTGAAGGAGGACATGGGCTGTTCCTTGTGTCGGAGGTGGCAGCCGTACGACGCGGCACCGACCATGACATCGGCGCGCTTGGAGTGAGCGACGCACGGAGGGCGACGGATGCCGGTCGAGGGGGGATCGGAAAAGAGGACGCCGTTGTCATCGTACGTGCCGCCCTTCACAGGCGAAATGACCCACAGTGAAGGAATCGTGACCGACAGGCCCCGTGTCGCGCGTCACCGCCGCGAAGTAGGCTGAGGGATCATGCAACCGCTCTTGGAATGGCTCAAGGACTTCTGGTGGCTGATCTTCCCGCTGATGGGTGTCGCCGGCGCCATCGCCAAGCGCTGGGAATGGGCGGCGCGCCGTCGCCATGAGCGTCGCCTGGAATCGCTGCGGGTCAAGGCGCAGATCAAGACCGCCGAGATCGAGGCCAAGTCGCTCGCACAGCAGGCGAAGCGCCGCGGCCCGACGATCGTCGACACCACGGCATCCGTCGCCTCCGACGATCTGCTCACCCGCCTGTTCGCGGAGCACGACGAGATCACCGCACGCTGGCTCGACTACGAGCTCGACGTCTCGAAGCTGATCGCCTTCCCCGCCATGAGCGACGGCCGACAGCCCCTCGTCGCAGCGTTCCTGCGTGCGAAGAAGACGGCCGACACCCTGCGGCCCGCCTCGGCCGACGCCACGCTCTCCGAGCGCCAGATCGCCGAGTACCTCGACGCGGTCGGGGCCTACGCCGTGGCGTTCGAGGTCGCCGAGAAGGATGCGCGGCGCCTGCGCGACTCCACGTTCACCGAGCCCGAGCGCAAGAGGCTCGATCGCGCGCAGCAGTTGCTCAAGGTCGCCGTCGACGAGTCGGCGACCCAGGCGGAGCGCAACGTCGCCTATCGGCGGGTGCGCGACGAGCTCGACGGCCTCATTCTGCTCTCCGACGAGGCCGTCGAGGTGCTCGAGAAGCAGGTCGCCCGTGAGCTCCCCGCCCGTCCCGACGTCGCTCCCGCACGCCAGGAGGACGCGGCTCCGAAGTCCGCCGCGGCGCCCTCGGGCCCGGCGTCGGCCCCTGCCGAGCAGCGACCCGAACCGCAACCGCTCCCGATCCGCCGCGACGAGCGCTGACCCGACGACCGTCACGACACGGCATCGCGCCGCGCCGCAGTGCGCCGCACCGGCACTGCGCCGGGCATCGGCGACCTCCGCCCACGGCACGGTGCACTCAGCAGGGAACCGTGCCGCAGGCGCAGGCCGCCGCGCCGATCAGCCGGCGGTGACCCTCTCGGTGCGCTGCCGCTGACGTCCGAGCCCCTCGATCTCGATCGTCATCACGTCACCGTCCGCGAGGTAGGGGAACCGACCCGACAGCGCGACGCCCTGCGGGGTGCCGGTGTTGATCACGTCCCCGGGCTCGAGCACCATGTACTGGCTGATCTCGTGCACGATCTGCAGCACCGGGAAGATCATGTCGGCGGTCGACGAATCCTGCCGCGGCTCGCCGTTGACGAAGGAGCGCAGCCGCAGCGCCTGCGGGTCGACCTCGTCAGCCGGCACGAGCACGGGACCCAGCGGGTTGAACGTCTCGGCGCACTTGCCCTTCGACCATTGCCCGCCCGACACGTCGAGCTGGTACGCCCGCTCGGATACGTCGTTCGAGATCGTGTAGCCGGCGATCACCTCGCGCGCCGCCTCCGGAGAGGGGAGGTACCGCGCCGTGCGCCCGATCACGACCGCGAGCTCGACCTCCCAGTCGACCTTCTCGGCGCCCGGCGGGAGCAGCACGACGTCGTCGGGGCCCACGACGGTGTTGGGATGCTTGAAGAACACGACCGGATGCTGCGGCGGCTCCGATCCGGACTCGGCGGCGTGGGCGGCGTAGTTCTGCCCGATGCAGACCACGGCGGTCGGGCGGGCGATGGGCGCGCCGGTGCGCAGTCCGTCGACGTCGGCGACCGGCAGCTCGCCGGCCGCGAGCGCACGACGGGTGCGGGCGATGCCGTCTCCGGAGAGGAACGCACCGTCGATGTCGGCGGTCAGCGCGGACAGGTCGTGCACGACACCCGCGTCGTCGCGGACGTAGGGGCGCTCGGCACCGACCGGTCCTCGTCTCATGAGCTCCATGTCGACTCCTCTTCCTTCTCTCGTCTTCTTCTCGTGGCGGCGCCGGTGGTGCGTGCGGATCAGGCCGTCGCGGCCTCGGTCGACGCGTACTCGCGGTTGAGGATCGCGGGCACCGCGCGTCCGCCGAGGAACTCGACGATGTTCTGCGCCGCGTGCACGGGCAGATCCTCCAGCGCCTCGGGCGAGTACCAGGCCGCGTGCGGGGTGAGCAGCACGTTCGGGGCGTCGCGCAGCACGGCGTCCGCCGCCAGCGGCTCCTCCTCGAACACGTCCAGCGCCGCAGCGCCGATGCGTCCGCTGCGCAGAGCGTCGACGAGGGCGCGCTCGTCGATAAGCGGGCCGCGGCAGGTGTTCACGATCACGGCGCCCTCGCGCATCGTGGCGATGCTGTCGGCGTCGATGAGGTGGCGCGTCGCCTCGGTGAGGGGCACGTGCAGGGTGAGCAGGTCGGCCGCGGCGATGGCCTCCTCGATGCCCACGGGCTCGCAGTCGGCGGCGCGCACGGCGTCGGCCGGAGCGTACGGGTCGGCGACGAGCACGCGGAACCCGAGCGCGCGGCATCCGCGGGCGACGAGCGATCCGATCCGGCCGAAGCCGAGCACCGACACCGTCGTGCGCGAGGGGCGGACCGCCATGGGGCGCGCCGCCACGGGCTTCCACTCGCCGGCGCGCAGGGCGCGGTCGTAGTCGGGGAGGCCGCGGGCCTGCGTCATGATCATGGCGATCGTGTGCGCGGCCACCTCCTCGATGCAGTAGCTCGGGGTGTTGGCGACGGCGATCCCGCGGGCGGTGGCCGCGGCGACGTCGATCATGTCGTAGCCGATGCCCAGGCGGCTGATCATCCGCAGGTTCGGCATCCGGTCCATCAGCTCCCCGTCGATGCGGTGCCACTGCACGATGAGGCCCTCGGCCTCCGCACCGAGGGCGGCGAGCGTCTCGAACGAGGTGTCGGGCGCGCGCTCGACGCGGAATCTCGCGGCGCGCAGCGTCTGCTCGGCGGCATCGCCGGGGAGATCGCAGTCCGTGATGAGGATGAAGGGTTCGACCATGTCCACAAACGCTATAGCATCTAGCAAGATTTGGGAAACGGTTTCTTCCGTCCGATTTTTGCTATAGCATTTGCCTCATGACTGTTCGCCGCGCTCTGCTCACCGGGGCCAGTTCCGGCATCGGAACGGCCGCCGCCCTCGACCTCGCCCGTGAGGGCTACGCCCTGTGGATCACCTACGCCGGGCGCGAGAGCGAGGCCGCCCGCGTGGCCGAGGAGTGCCGCGCGGCCGGTGCCGCCGACGTGCACGTCTCCCGGCTCGACCTGCGCGATCCGGCATCCGTCTCCGCCCTCGTCGACGAGCTCAACGCCGCCTGGGGCGAGCTGCACGTGCTCGTCAACAACGGCGGCGTGTGCCCCTACACCCCCTTCGACGACATCGACATCGACGAGTGGGACCTCGTGCTGGAGACCAACGCGCGCGGCACCTTCCTCCTCACCCGCGCCGCGCTCCCCCTGCTGCGCGCGGCCGACGGCGACCGCTCGGTCGTCAACATCTCATCGATCGCCGGTCAGGTCGGCGCTCTGCAGACCGGCATGCACTACGCCGCCAGCAAGGGCGCGCTCCTCGCGATCACGCGCAGCTTCGCCAGGCACCTGGCCGCGGAGGGCATCCGCGTCAACGCCGTGACCCCCGGCCCCGTCGCCAGCGCGATCACCGACCAGCTGCAGGGCGCCGGGCGCGAGAAGCTCGAGTCGTCGATCCCCCTCGGCGCGTTCGGGCAGCCGGCCGACGTCGCCTGGATCATCGCGTCGCTCGCGTCCGAGCGCGCCCGGTTCATCACCGGAGCCACCTACGACGTCAACGGAGGAGTACGCATTGACTGACCGCACCGCTCTCGACCATCCCGCGCAGGAGCGTTCTGCGCTGGACCGTTCTGCGCTGGAGCGTTCCGCCCTCGACCGCTCCGCCCTGGACACCGTGCAGGCGCAGCTCGACGCGTTCAACGCGCACGACCTCGACGCCTTCGTCGCCACCTATGCGGAGGATGCCGTCATCACCGGCGTCGCGCCGGAACCGATCGTCGGGACCGCGGCGATCCGCGCGTTCTACGAGCCGCGGCTGCAGAACCCCGAGCTGTCGTGCGTGATCGACACGACGGTGTTGTTCGGCACGCGCTGGGTGGTCGCGCAGGAGCAGGTCGTGAACGCCGGTGTCGCGACCGAGACCATCGCCACGTTCGACGTCGTCGACGGCCGCATCTCCCGCGCCTCCATGCTCAAGGCCTGAGCTCGCGGCATCCGCGTCCTCCCCCGCCGAGACCCCCACTCAGTGCCGAGACCCCCAGGTATTCACGTGAACACCTGGGGGTCTCGGTAGCAACTGGGGGTCTCGGCACACGCGGGGCGCGAGGGCGGGAGTCAGGAGCCGAAGCGGGCACGCAGCGCCGGGTCGACGGAGACGTCGCCGAAGGAGGCCGTCCAGCCGCCGTCCACCGCGATCGACTGCCCCGTGACGTACGGCGCCTCGTCGGACAGCAGGAAGGCGGTGATCGCCGCGACCTCCTCCGCGCGGGCGATGCGCCCCATCGGCGGCCCCTCGGCGAGCGCACGTTCCTCGGCGGCGGGGTCGGCGGCCGCGGCGATCTGCGCCTCCAGGTGCGGGGTGCGCACGCCGCCGGGGGCCACGGTGTTGGCACGGATGCCGAGCCCGCCGTAGGTCACGGCGACGCTGCGGCTGAGTGCGTCGATGCCGCCCTTCGTGAACTCGTAGGCCGCGTGGTCGGGGTGGCTGGAGCGTCCGTGGATGGAGCCGATGTTCACGATCGCGCCGGGCACGCCCTGGTCGATGAACGCACTGACCGCGGCGGAGCAGCCCCACACGTAGCCGAACCCGTTGATGCCGATGACCTCGCGCACCACGTCCTCGTCGAGCTCGTGCAGCGGGGTGCGCTTGGTGATCCCGGCGTTGTTGACCCAGCCGGCCAGCGGCGCCCTCGCCATCGCGGCCTCGGCGGCCCTCCGGTGCGCCTCCCGCGAGGAGGAGTCGCCGAGCACGACCTCGGCGCAGATCCCGGCCTCGACGGTGCCCGAGCCGGCGGAGCGCTCCAGGCCGACGACGATCCAGCCGTCGGCGGTCAGCCGCTCCGCGATCGCCCGGCCGATACCCTTGCCGCTGCCGGTCACCACGGCGCTGCGCACGGCGGCGGATGCCGTCACCCCGGCGTCCGCCGACGGCACCGCACCCGCAGCACCGGAAGCTCCACCGGCACCGCCGGCACCCGCCGAAGAAGACCTGGTCATCGCGCACTCCCATCGAAGTCGAACACGGCGGCGTCGAGCGTGAACCCGAGCCCCGGAGCATCCGCCGGAACCACCCGGCCATCGAACGTCGGGCCTCCGACCACGAAGGTCGGAGCCGGGTCATAGGGGTTCGCGCCCCGTGCGAAGGTCTCCACGCCGATGCCCAGATGCGCGCTGACCTCCGGGTACACGTGGCCGGAGACCGGCACACCGCGCTCCCCCGCCCACGCGATCAGCTCGCGCGCCGGGGTGACACCGCCGACCGCGACGACGTCGAGGCGCAACACGTCCACGCCGCCCTCCTCGACGAGCGCGCGGAGCACGGCGGGATCCGTCACCTCGTCGCCCACCGCCACCGTGAGGCCGGACTCGCGGCGGATGCGCGCGCAGCCGGCCGCATCCTCCGGCAGAAGCGGATCCTCGAGCCACGCGAGCCGCGGGTCGCCCCACTGCGCGATCTCGGCGAGTGCGGCATCCGCGTCGGTCCAGCCGAAGCCCACGTCGACCACGAGGCCGGTCTGCGCCGGGAGCTCGGCGGTCAGCATCCCGATCAGCGCGCGCATGTATGCCGGATCGGGAATACGCGAGATCTTCACCTGCGCCCAGCCCTGCGCCTGCGCGAGCACCTCGTCGGCGACCTCGCGCGGCGTGCGCGACGGCGACGGGTACGCCGCGACGAGCATCGCGTCGCGCGGGGCGTCGCCGGTGCCGAGCATCCGCCACAGCGGCACCCCGGCCCGACGGGCGGCGATGTCCCACAGCGCGATGTCGACGAGGCCGATCGCGCGGCGCACCAGTCCGACCCGACCGACGATCGCGCTGCCGCGCAGCATCCGCTCCCAGGTCGACGCCGGGTCGTCGGCATCCGCCCCTCGCGCGTGCGGGGCGACGAGCCGCTCCACGATCTCGGCCATCGGCGCCTCGCGCGACAGACAGTAGGCGACGCCTTCGACGCCGTCGTCCGTCACGGCGCGGACCGCGCTGTACTCCCGGCGGGTCACCGTCATCGCACCCAGCTGCAGCGGAGCGGGGAGCGGGAGCACCGCGGTGGCGGTGTCGATGCGGGTGATCGCGGTCATTCGGGCTTCTTCGCGAGGGGCACGCCGTAGTCCACCATGAACCCGCCGTCGACGTACAGGGTCTGGCCGTTCATGTAGCGGGACTGGTCGGAGACGAGGAAGCTCACGGCCGCGGCGATCTCGCTCGCGTCGGCAAGGCGCTTGGCGGGGATGCGGGAGAGGATCGTGTCGAGGCTGAGCGTGCCCTGCTCGACACCCTGCCGGAAGACGCCGGTGTCGACGTAGCCGGGGGCGACCGCGTTGACGCGCACGCCCCTGGCCGCCCATTCGGCGCCGGCTGTGGCGGTGAGCCCGATCACCGCGGCCTTGGTCGTGGCGTAGGGCGCGCGCCCCGCCGAGCCGCGGGAGGAGATCGACGAGATGTTCACGATGCGTCCGCCGCCGTGCGCCAGCATCCGCTTGCCCGCCGCCTGCAGCGCCGAGAACACGCCGTGCAGGTTGACGTCGACGACGGCCGACCACTCGTCCCAGGTGAGGTCCTCGATGCCGCGGTGCCGCTGGATGCCCGCGTTGTTCACCAGCACCTCGATGGGGCCGAGCTCGGCCTCGATCTCGCCGAACACGCGATCGACGCGGTCATGATCCGTGACGTCGAGCTCACGCCAGAGGATGCCGGCTGGATTCTCCTCGGCCGTGAGGCCGGGCACGCGGTCGACGGCGACGACGAGGTAGCCGTCGTCGGCCAGGCGACGGCCGATCTCCCAGCCGATGCCGGCGGAGCCGCCGGTGACGATCGCGACGGGGGCCTGAGCGGTCATTTCTCTCCTCTGAGGTCTTCTCCCCGCATTCGAATCGCACGAATGACTCGATTCGGGGCGGATATGGGGTCAGTCATGCGATTCGAACGGGTGGGGTCAGCGGCCGATGAGACCGGCGACCACGGCGGTCGCGTGCTCCTCCAGCGCGTCGAGAGCGCCGGGGGCGAGCGGGGTCTGCCACGCCTGATAGGCGCCGCGGTCGTAGGCGTCGCGCGTCGGCAGGTACACGAACCCCGGCCCGTTGGTGAGGTTCATCACCACGATCGGCGTGTCCGGGAACCGCGCGCGCAGCGTGGTCTGCAGACGCGAGTACGCCTCGCCGGGATGCCCGACGAGCACCGCATCGCCGAGCCGCCAGGCCCACACCGGATGCCGCACGGTCGGGCCGTCGATGTAGCCGTCGCGCAGGTTGCGCGCACGGCCGAGCCTCTCCTCGCGGGAGCGGGGGTCGATGTCCTTCCACTCCTCGGCGAGCTCCTCGATCGTGGGGAGGTCTCGCAGCGGCAGTTCGACGCTCGTCAGCGATCCCGCGGCGCCGGAGCCGCCGTCGACGACGCGTCCGGCCCAGATCGCGAGCGGCGCCCCCGACTCGACGACGCCGTCGAGGGTCAACTGCTCTCCCGGCGCCGGAAGCGCGTCGAGGGCGGCGAGCACGGCATGCCCGAGCGAGCGCCCGTGCCGATCGGCCACGCCGACGTCTCCGGTGTACTGCTCACGGGGCGCCAGCTCGCCGGACGCGCCCTGCACGAAGAGGCACGGCGCCCCGGTGGCCGCCTCGACGACCTCGCGCATCGCTCCGACGTAGTCCGGCGACACCTCGCGGTTCTGCCACGCGAGCGTGGTCGGGTGGCAGGCGTAGTTCACGAGCGTCGCGCACACGACGCCGTCGACGCTGAGCCGTCCGATCGTCACGGTGTCGTCGGCGGCCGCACCGGGGTTGTAGCCGACGAGCGGTCGCCCGTCGACGTCGAGCTCGCGGTCGGCGGCGAGGGTGCAGCGGCCGGACGTCCACTCGACGAGACCGGGGCGGGCGCCGTCGAGAGCCTCGCGTCCGGCGGCGACGCCCGCCGCGGCGAGCGACTCCAGATACCCGGGGATGAGCTCCCCGCCCGGCAGGTGCGCGTCGGCCGCGCAGAGCACGGCACCGGCGTGGGTGTGCGACAGCGCCAGCATCAGCTGGTCGGGCTGCAGGCCGAGGCCGTCGAGGATCGCGCCGCGCACGCCCTGCTCGTCGGCGACGCGCCGCCACCAGGTGCCGTCGACGGCGAGCAGCACCCGCGGACGCCCGTCGTCGGCGACCAGCGCGAGCGCGGTGAGGGCGAACGGACGGTGCGCGCCCTCCGAGCGTTCCCACTCGGCGGGGCCCCAGTTCTTGGCGCGGATGCCGACGGGCGGGGTGATGTCGCGCCGGGCGATGCCGATCCGCGCCGCCGTACGGGGGATGCGGATGCTGTCGCCGAACGCCGTGCGGGTCTTCGCGGCACGCTGGTCCATCGGCATCCTTTCGCTATTTGCTATAGCAAACTCTATCGTGCCCGCGGAGGGAAATCCAGGGGCGATCTCCGCCGCCCGCGACGCCGCCCGTCACCCCGCGAAGGCCGTCACCGGCAGACCGCGGTGACCGGTGCGCACGGCGAACAGGCTGCCGGCCGCCTCCTCAGCCGCATCGCCGAGCCCCTGCCGGGAGGTCGTCACGTAGAGCGTGCCGAGGTCGTCGCCGCCGAACGCGCAGGCGCTGACCTGGGCGACCGGCACGTCGATCACCGTGTGCAGCACGCCGTCGGCGCCGTAGCCGCGCACCGCGCCGCCTCCCCACAGCGCCACCCAGACCGAGCCGTCCGCCGACACGGTCAGCCCGTCGGGGAGCCCGTCCTCCGCGGGGATCCGCGCGAACGCCCTCCGCGAGCCCAGCTCCCCGTACTCGTAGGCGAGCACGTCGATGCGGCGAGTGAGCGAGTCCACGTAGTAGCAGAGCGAGCCGTCGGGGGAGAAGCCGATGCCGTTCGACACCGTCACCTCGGGGATCACCGTGCGCTCCTGCAGGTCGGCGTCGATGCGGTGCACGGCCGACGCCCCCTGCGCGGCGTCGTAGGCCATGCCGCCCGCGAGAAGCCGGCCGTCGGGGTCGACCGTGCCGTCGTTCATCCGCACCCCCGGATCCGTCCACACCTCCCTGCGCACCGAGGGGAGCGCGTCGACGGCATCCGCCAGCGCGATCCCCCGCTCCACGCCGACGACGTAGCCGCCGCGGCGGCGCGGGCGAACGAAGGCGGCGATGCGCTCGCCGAGGTCGAGCCGGTCGACGCGATCGCCCCGCAGGGTCAACAGCGCCCCGGCCTCCATGTCGACGTAGCGCAGGCCGCCCCAGCCCGCCCACCACACCGGACCTTCGGCATGGTGGGCGAGCGGCGGCGTGACCTGCTCGGCCGCGAATCTCGTGACAGCGGGTGTCATCCCCCGAAGACCTTGCCGCCGTACATCAGCTCGCCCTGATCGGCCCAGACCTCCTGCGCGAAAGCCACGCCCTCGACGGGGGGCTCGATGTGGCCGAGCACGCTGGGCGCCGGCTGGCCGGGGCCGGCGACGGCCGGGTCGGGCGACCAGTGGTCGTCCGCGTAGCGGCGGCGCTGCTCCTCGTCGTGCAGGTCGGGGATCTCGATCGGGTGGCCTCCCTCGAGCGCCGAGCGGTAGGCGAGGATGCCGACGGCCGCCATCGCCACCCCCCGGTACACGTCGAAGTAGGGCTGCTCGCCGGTGCGGATCGCCTCGGCGAAGAGCAGGTTCATGAAGAAGTCTCCGCCGAAGTGGGTGCCGCCGGCCGCCTCGTCGTTGTGCGAGGGGAAGTCGGGCTTGTACACGCTCTCCTCCGGCACCCCCTCCGGACGCTCCCAGCGCTCCCGCCACACGCGCACGCGGTCCTGGCCGTGGTGGCCGCCGACACGGGTGTTCTCCATCAGCCCGCGGTTGCCGTGGATCCGCACCCAGTGCCCGCCGCCGCGCAGGTCGTACTGCAGCAGTTTCACGAGCGCACCGTTGTCCATGGTCAGTACGATCATGCCAGCCGTGTCCATGCGGCGCACCGTGCGGGCCTTCTCGGCGTCGTCGGCGTCGTAGGGAACGACGAACCCGGTGACGCTCCGGGGCATCGTGCCGGTGATGTGCATCACCGGGGCGAGCGCGTGCGAGCAGTAGTAGGTCACCGGCAGCCAGTTGCGCCAGTGGTCGAGGCCGGGGGAGATGCTGTTGAGGAAGCGCGCGGGCATCGCATGGATGTACTCCCCCTCGCCGTAGCGGAACTCCCCCACCGCGCCCTCGTCGTAGAGGCGCTTCATCTCCTGGTTGAACGCCATGAACGGATACTGCTCGGCCAGCATGTAGATCAGGCCGGAGCGCTCCACCTCGCGCACGAGCTCCACGCCCTCGGCCATGGTCATGCACGCCGCGGTCTCGCTCATCACGTGCTTGCCCGCCCGCAGCGCCTTGATCGCGAACGGCGCGTGCTGGTGGAAGTAGTTGGCCAGCACCACCGCGTCCATGTCGTGCGCGAGGAACTCGTCGTAGTCGGTGTACGTGGCGACGCCGTGCTCGGCGTTGATCTCGTCGAGACGCTCCGCCCAGGTGTCGCAGATGGCGACGAGCTCGAGGCCGAGGTCGCGGGTGCTCTGCTCGATGAACGCGAGACCGCGGCCGATGCCGACCACGCCGACGCGGATCGTGTGCTGCTGTGTCATGGAGGGTGCCTTTCGTGGGGTGGGGGCGGAACGGATGCGCCGGTTCAGCGCACGCTCCGGATCGGGATGAGCGCGAGGGCCGCGAGCCCGATGCAGACCGCGGCGACGACGAAGAGCGCGGGGTACCCGCCGAGGCCGCCGATGATCAGCGCGGCGACGGCCGGGCTCAGGGCCTGGGGGATGTTGGTCGCGATGTTGAGGATGCCGAGGTCCTTGGCCGCGCTCGTCCCGCCGCCGGGGAGAACCTCGCTCATCAGCGCGGTGTCGCACGACATGTAGAGCCCGTAGCCGAGTCCCTTGATCGTGAACATCAGCAGCATCCCGGTCATGTTCGGGAGGACCAACGGCACGAGCAGGCCGACGATCATGATCGCCGATGCCACGTAGATGAAGACCTTGCGGCGCCGCCAGCGGTCGCTCAGCCAGCCCGCCAGTACCGTCGATACGAGCGTGGTCACGAACGCGGCCATGCTCAGCATCCCGACCTGCAGGTTCGCCTCGGCCAGGGGCATCCCGACGAAGTCGGTGAGGATGAACAGCTGGTACGTGAAGACGAGGAAGTAGCCGAGGATGAACAGGAAGCGCGCCGAGAAGGCCCAGGCGAAGTCGGGGTGCCGGCGCGGGTTCACCCAGAAGCCGGCGAGGAACGTGCGCAGCCGGAAGGGCGGGAACACGGCGTCGACGCTGGACCTGTCGCGGTTGACGAGCAGGAAGACGATGGTGACCACGAACACGGCCGCGCCGAACATCGTGTAGCCGACGCCGAGGTCGGCGGCGATGCGCCCGGCGACGACCACGCCGAGCGTCGCTCCGGCCAGGGTGCCGATGCCGACCGCCGCCGAGGCGATGCCGCGTCGCGAGCGGGGGAAGCGGTCGGGGGTGATCGCGCTCAGCGGCCCCTGGAGCGCGTTCAGGGAGACGAGCATCACGGCCCAGATCACGGTGATGGAGACCAGGTCGGTGAGCGAGCCCAGCACGACGAGCGACAGGGCGCCGACGAGGGCGCCGCCCAGCATCCACGGGGCCCGCCGCCCGAATCGCGATCGGGTGCGATCGGAGAGCGCGCCGACGATCGGCTGGGAGAACATCGCGATGATCGACGCCACCGTGGTGACGAGGGCGAAGTTCGCGACCTTGTTCTGCTCGTCGATGGCCGCCATGTGGTTGGGCAGCAGCACCGAGGTGAGTCCGAGATAGGCGGCGAAGAGCACGAACCAGGAGATCGTGAGGGACGGCAGCAGGGCCTTGCCGGCGAGAGGGCTCAGCGTGCCGCTCTGGTCGTCGGCGGCGTCGCCCCGCGGCGGGGCCGTTGTCGTGTCGGACATGGGTTCTCCTCATCGAGTGTGTGGCGGATCGTCGTCGATCCGGGTTAACTATCACTTAACTCACCTTCTTGAGTCAAGTGATAGTTTGTAGGCTGTGGACGTGCCAGCTCAGACCAGCGACCCCCTGCCGACGCCGGCGCCGCGCACCGTGGTCGAGGCCTGCTTCGACAGCAGCGGACGCGCGCCGCTGCACTTCGTCTACGACGTGTCCCGCGCGCTCGGCCTCGAAGACCAGCCGGTCCGGCTCGCCATCCGCCGCATCGAGGCAGCCGGTCTCGCGCGCCAGCAGGGCCGCGGCAGGGCGGGCATGCTGGTCCGCGAAGCGACCGCGCCGCGCCGCGACCCCGTCACCGCCGGGCGGCTCCGCCGGGCACGCGCCCTGGAGCTGCGCGACGGCTGGGACGGCCTCTGGAGGCTGACCTCGTTCTCGCTGCCCGAGGACCGGAGGTCGGACCGCGACGCGCTCAGGGCCGCCCTGGCGCGCTTCGGCGGCGTGACGATCTCCCCCGCGCTGTACCTCTCGTTCAGCGACCCGCGCCCGCCGATCCTGGCCTACGGCGGCCTGCCCGACCCCGACGTGGTCGGCCTGATGATCGTGGCCGAGGCGGCACGGATCGACATCGCCGGCCTCTCCTCGCCGCAGGAGATCCTCGCGCGGTACTGGGACCTCCCCGCCGCCATCCGGTCCTACGCGCGCGCCGACCGCGCCCTCACCCTGGCCGAGGAGTCCGGCACCCCGTCGACGCCCGTCGAGCGCGCCGCCGCCGCCCTGCGCCTCTCCGAGCCCTTCGCGCAGGCGCTCGCCGACGACCCGCTCATCCCGGCGCAGCTGCTGCCGGCCGACTGGCCGCCCCGCGACGTCCGCGCCCGCTTCGTCGAGGCCTGGGCGAGGTTCACCGCCGCCGGCGACGACCTCGATCTGTACCGACAGTACGCGGAGGAGCTCCCGCGCTGAGCGAGCGGGTCGCTGCCGTGCCCGGTCACCCGCCCGTGCGTACGGCGCCGGTCGCCGCCCCCTGCTCCCGCCACAGCGCGGCCGCCTCGGCCCGACGACGGCGCTCGGCCGCGGGGTCGGCGACCGGGATCGCCGCCATGAGGCCTCGCGTGTACTCGTGCTGCGGGTCGGCGAACAGCTGGTCGCGGGCGCCGATCTCGACGATCCGTCCCTGCTGCATGACGGCGACGGTCGACGACATGTACCTGATCACCGCGAGGTCGTGGCTGATGAAGAGGTACGTGAGGCCGAGCTCCGCCTGCAGTTCCCGCAGCAGGTTGAGCACCTGGGCCTGGATCGACACATCGAGCGCCGAGACCGACTCGTCGAGCACGAGGAACTCGGGCTCGAGCACGAGCGAGCGCGCGATCGACACGCGCTGGCACTGCCCGCCCGACATCGAGCGCGGCAGCCGGTGCGCGAACTCCTCGTCCAGCCGCACCCTGTGCATCGTCTCGCGCACCTTGTCGGCGCGCGAGACCCTGGTGCCGATGCCGTGCGCGAGCAGCGGCGCCTCGATGATCTGCGCCACCGTCTGGCGGCGGTTCAGCGCCGAGAACGGATCCTGGAAAACCATCTGCATCCGCCGCCGGAGCCTGCGCAACTCCTCGCCCCGCATCCGGTGGGGCTGATGCCCGTCGAAGTCCACGGTGCCCGCGTCGATGCCGCCGAGGGCGAGCACCGCCTTCGACACGGTCGACTTGCCCGACCCCGACTCGCCGACGAGACCGAACGTCTCGCCGCGGCGGATCTGGAACGACACGTCGTCGACCGCGGTGACTCTGCGTCCGGAGCCGAGCGTGAACACCTTCGACAGCCCCGCCACGTCGACGAGCACGTCGCCCGACTCCCGCGCCCTGTCGACCGCGCTGATCGACCCGGCTTCGACGAGCGGCTCCGTGCCGCGCTCGAGCACCTCCGCCGCTGTGCGGATCGGCTGGTGCACGTCGACGGTGAGGTCGACCACGGCCCCGAGCAGCGCCTTCGTGTAGGGGTGCTGCGGGTGCGCGTAGAGCGTGTCGACCGGCGCCTCCTCGACGATCTTCCCGTGCCGCATCACGTGGACGCGCTCGCAGAAGCCGGCGGCGACACCGAGGTCGTGGGTGATGAGGATCACCGCGGTGCCGTGCTCGTCGGCCAGGCGGTCGAGCAGATCGATGATGCGCGATTGGGTCGTCACGTCGAGGGCCGTCGTCGGCTCGTCCGCGATGAGCACGGCCGGCCGCGACGACATCGCCATCGCGATCATCACGCGCTGGCGCATGCCGCCGGAGAACTCGTGGGGGTACTGCCCGAGTCGCTCCTCCGGCAGCGGGACGCCCACCTCGGCCAGCAGTTCCACGGCTCTGGACCTGGCAGCCTCCTTCGACATCCGCTCGTGCAGCCTGATCGCCTCGACGAGCTGGTGCCCGATCGTGCGCACCGGATTGAGCGAGCTCATCGGGTCCTGGTAGACCATGGCGATCTCGCCGCCGCGCACGCGCGTCATCTCCCTCGGCGTCAGCGACAGGAGCTCGCGATCACGCAGGCGGATGCTGCCGCCCAGCGTCGCGCCGTCGTTGAGGCGCATGATCGACAGCGCCGTGAGCGACTTGCCCGATCCGGACTCGCCGACCAGGCCGATCCGCTCGCCGGGGCGCATGTCGAAGCTGATGCCCTTCACGGGTGTGACATCCCCGTAGGAGACGGTGAGGTCCTGCACGCGCAGGACGGGCGCGGCATCCGTCATCGGGCCTTCCCCTTCCGGTCGCCGCCGAACTGGTCGGCGAGCACATTGAGCAGCCAGATGGTCACGAAGATGAACAGCGCGGGGAACAGCACATACCCGATCGACTGGTACATCTTCTGGTACCCCTGCTGCACGAGCGTCCCCCAGGTGGCCTCGGGGGGCGCGATGCCGAGGCCGACGAAGCTCATGGATGCTTCGAGCAGGATCGCGTTGGCGGCGTTGATCGCCGCCTGCACCACGATCGGACCGCGGGCGTTCGGCAGCACCTCGGTGAACAGCAGCCGCGCGCGCGTCGACCCGAAGGCCACGGCGGCGGTGAAATAGTCTTCCTGCAACTCGCTGAGCACCGACGACCGCACCAGGCGGGCGGTGGTCGGTGTGAGCAGGATGCCGATGATCACGGCGAGCTTCACGGGATCGGCGCCGAACGCCGAGATGAAGACGAGCGCGAAGAGGATCTGCGGGATCGCCATGACGGTGTCGGCGAGGCGCATGAGGATCTCGTCGAGGATGCCGCGGCCGAACGCCGCCGCCATTCCCCACGCGATGCCCAGCAGCATCGCGACGAGAGTGGCCCCGCCGGCGATCGCCATGGTGAGCTGACCGCCGTGCAGCACGCGGCTGAACAGATCGCGCCCGAGCTCGTCAGTGCCGAACAGGTGCCCGGCCGACGGGCTCGCGAACCGGTCGGGGGACTGCGCCGACGGGTCGAACGGCGCGAGCAGGGGGGCGAGCACGCTGGCCAGCACGATGAGCGCGAGCAGGGCGAGCGGGATCCACGACCCCCAGGCGATGCGACGGCGGGGCCGCGCGGAGCGCAGGGCGAGTGTGAGGGTGTCAGCCACGGCTGCTCCTTGCACGAAGACGCGGGTCGAGCACACCGTAGAGCAGGTCGACCACGAGCGTGGTGAGGATGAACATCGCCGAGATCAACAGCACCACCGACTGCAGCACGGCGTAGTCGCGCTTGAAGACGGCGTCGATCGCGAGGGAGCCGAGCCCGGGCACGCCGAACACGTACTCCACGATCACCACGCCGCCGAGCGTGTATCCGACGATGAGGCCGAGCATCGTGAGCCCTGGGATGAGCGCGTTGCGCAGCGCGTGCCCGAGCACGACGCCGGACGCGGTCTGGCCCTTGCCGCGGGCGGTGCGGATGTACGGCGCGTCGAGCACCTCGACCATCGACGCCCGCAGGAATCGCATCAGCAGCGGTGCGGCGGCGAAGGCGAGGGTGAGCGCGGGCAGGATCATGCGGAGCAGATTCTGCGCCGGGTCCTCGCCGAAGGGCGTGAACCCTCGGGCGGGGAGCACCTTCAACTGCACCGCGAACACGACGATCAGCACGATGCCGATGAGGAACTGCGGCAGCGCCATGCCGGCGGTCGAGATCGCGGTGAGCACGCGGTCGACGACGCCGAGGGGGCGCAGCGACGCGATCACGGCCGCGGGCACGGCGATCGCCACGGCCAGCAGGATGCCGATCAGGGTGAGCTCGAGCGTGGCGGGGAGCCGCTGCGAGATCAGCTCGGTGACCGAGTACTGGTTGAAGTACGACTGGCCGAAGTCGCCGGTGAAGACGCCGCCCATCCAGCGCAGGTACTGCTCGATGATGGGCGCGTCGAGGCCGGCCTCTTTGCGCAGGCGGTCGAGCATCTCGGCATCCACCCCCGGCGTCGAGCCGAGCCGGGTGATGACGGGGTCGCCAGGCAGCAGCCGGAGCACGACGAACACGAGGAGCGAGGTGGCGATCAGCATGCCGGTGCTGATCGCCACCCGGCGCAGGATGGACAGCGTCACGTCAGCCCTTCAGCTGGGCGTCCTCGAGGTGCAGCTGCCCGCCGCCCTCGACCCACACACCCGACACGCGGGTGCCGGTGGCGGTGACGACGGTGGACTGCAGCGGCACGATCAGCGGCACCTGCTGGTTGATGATCGTCTGCACGGTGCCCCACTTCTCGGCGCGCGCGGTCTCGTCGGGCTCGGCCACGGCGGCGGCGAACGCCGTCTGGAAGTCGGGGTCGACCCAGTTGCACTCGCAGCGGCCGTCGAGGTAGAAGTTCAGCGAGTACGCGGGCTCCGGCGGGGTCGACTGGAAGTTCGGCACGATGTAGCCGGGGTAGGTCTTGCCAGCGGGGTAGAAGGAGTCCACCCAGGTGCCGATGTCGTTGTTGTCGATCTTCAGCGTGATGCCGATCTCCTTCAGGCTCGCCTGCAGGATCTCGCCGCTGGTGTTCCACTCGGGGTACTGCCCGGCGATACCCCACCAGGTCAGCGTGCTGCCCTCGGTGACGCCGGCCTCGGCGAACAGCTCCTTGGCCTTGTCGAGGTCGTAGGAGTAGTCGGTCAGGTCGCCGCCGTACCAGGGGTTGACCTCGCCGAGCGCGTTGTTGGTCGGCGAGACGGTGCCCTGCCCGGAGTACGCGGCCTCGAGGATCGCCTCGCGGTCGACCGCGTAGGCGAGCGCCTGTCGGGCGCGCACGTCGTTGAAGGGCGGGGAGGTGGTGTCCATCTCCCACGACGGCCACTGGCTGGGGTTGTCCGGCTTCACGAGGGCGATGTCGCCGCCGCCCTCGAGCCCTGCGACGTCGCCCTGGGGCACCGACCACAGCACGTCGATGTCGCCGGAGCGCAGTCCGGTGACGGCGGCCGTGGACTCCGCCGCCTTCACGATGGTGATCTTGTCGAGCTCGGGGGCCGTGCCGAAGTACTCTGGGTTCGGCACCAGCGTGAGGCTGTCGTCGGGGGTGAACGCGTCGACGACGTAGGGGCCGGTGCCGATGGGCTCCTTGTCGATCGTGTCGAGCGCGGCGACGTCGATCATCTTCACCCAGACGATGCCGGCGGCGAAGGTGGCGATCGGCTCGGAGAGCGTGACGACGACCGTCTTCTCGTCGGGGGCCGTGACGCCGGTGACCACGGAGATCTTGTTCTTCTCCTGCGTCGCGGTGTCGTCGGAGAGGTAGTACTCGAACGCGGCGACGGCGTCGTCGGCCGTGAAGGCGTCGCCGTTGGAGAACTTCACACCATCCCGGAGAGTGAAGGTCCAGGTCTTCTGGTCCTCAGAGGTCTCCCAACTCTCGGCGAGGTCGCCGACGACCGCGCCGGACTCGTCGGTCTTGGTGAGGCCGTTCCACAGCAGCGGGAACAGCACCTCCTCCCACGCGAACGTGCGGATGGCGGGGTTGAGCTGAGGGATGCCCTGGGCTGCGGCCACGGTGAGCGAGCCGCCACCGGAGGACGAGTCGCCTCCGGGTGCGGATGCCGAGCAGCCTGCGGCGGCAAGGGCGACGGCGGCGAGGACTGCCGCGCCTCCCAGCCATGTGCGTCGACGGGTCATGGTGCTTCCTCCATCACGAGAGAGAACAGTTCGGGTATTTCGCTATAGCATCTAGCATCCGGGTCGATTCGTCCAGACCTCGTGGCCGATTCGATATCTGCGACGAGGGGGCCCGTGTTCACGACGCGTCCGCAGCGACCTCGGGCGCCGTCGTGAACTCCGCCCGCCGACTCAGCACGAACGCGATGACGGCGCCGAGCAGCGTGAGGCCCGAGACGAGCAGCAGACCCCACACCGCGGAGCCGGTCGTCTGGCTCACCCAGCCGATCGCGTACGGTCCGGCGAACCCGGCGAGGTTTCCGACCGAGTTGATGAACGCGAGCCCCGCCGCGGCGGCGGTGCCGGTGAGCACCATCGGCGGCAGGCTCCAGAACAGCGGCGTCGTCGAGAACAGCGCCGACATCCCGACGCACAGCGCGGCGAGAGCGAGCACGGGCACCCCCTGCGCCGCGACGGCCGCCACCAGGGACAGCGCGGTGATCGTGAGCGTGATGCCGATCTGCAGCGGGATGTTCCCCTGCTTGCGAGCCCGCCGCTCCCACGGGAGCATCACCAGTGCGGCGCAGAGGTTGGGAAGGGCCACGAGCCAGCCGGTGGTGGCGTTGGAGAAGTCGCCCATGCTCTTCACGATGGTGGGCAGCCACATGCCCAGTCCGTACGCGCCGAACACGACGCCGAAGAACAGCACGATGAGGGTCCACAGGCGTCCGTTGCCGAACACCTCCCGCAGCCGCATCCGTCCGTGCCGGCGCTCGGTCGCCGCGGTCTCGGCGGCCAGGGTGTCGGTGATCCACCGCTGCTCCGCCGCGTCGAGCCAGCGGGCGTCCTGCGGGCGGTCGGGCAGCCAGAAGAACACGACGAACGCCAGGAGCACGGCGGGGATGCCCTGCAGGAGGAACACGAGCTGCCAGCCGTCGAGCCCCCACAGGCCGTGCAGCTCCAGCATCCAACCCGACAGCGGAGCCGCGACGGCGTTGGCGATCGGGTTGGACAGCACGAAGACCGCGAGCACCTGGGTGCGGTACTGCCGCGGGAACCACAGCGTGAGGTACAGCAGGACACCGGGGAAGAACCCGGCCTCGGCGATGCCGAGCACGAACCGGGCGATCGCGAACTGCGTCTCGTCCTGCACGAACGCCGTGAGGCCGGCCACGAGACCCCACGAGATCATGATGCGGGCGATCCACTTGCGGGCGCCGAAGCGCTCCAGCAGCAGGTTGCTCGGCACCTCGAAGAGCAGGTATCCGATGAAGAAGATGCCCGCGGCGAAGCCGAAGGCCGCCTCCGTGATCTGCAGTGCCTGGGTCATCTCGAGCTTCGCGAAGCCCGCGTTGTTGCGGTCGATGTAGGCGACCAGGTACAGCAGACCGAGGAAGGGGCCCAGTCTCCAGATCGCCTTCTTCATGGCGGAGGCTCCCACCTCCTCTGCGCTCCGCACGTCGGGGGCCGTTCGGATGTCGGACATGACAACTCCTTCGTCATCGATCGTTTTTGCTATAGCATCTAGCAGAACGCAACATTAGTCCATTCCGGTGCACGGATGCCATAGCATCTAACGGACGACGGATGCGCGCCACTCGACGGATGCGGCGGTCGCGAGTCGAGGAGGGTCGCACGCATGCGCAGTGTGTCGGATCAGAACATCGCGGAACAGGTCGCCGACGAACTGCGCTCCGCCATCCACGCGGGAGAGTTCGCCCCCGGTGAGCGCCTCGTCGAGCGCAAGCTCGCCGAGCGGCTCGGCGTCAGCCACATCCCCGTGCGCGAGGCGCTCACGCGTCTCGCCGAGGAGCGTCTCGTGACCCGCGAGCCCCGCCGCGGCGCCAGGGTCGCCGAGCTCACCGCCCGCGACCTCGAGGAGATCTCAAGCCTGCGCATCGTGCTCGAGCAGTTCATGGCCGTGCGCGTGCAGGAGCGGTGGACCGACGAGTCCGCGGCCCGCCTGGAGGGGATCATCGCCGCCATGGAGGCGGCGGAACCCGGCGACATGGACGAGGTGCTCCGCCAGGACAGGGCGTTCCACCAGGCACTCGCCGAGCTCTCCGACCATCGCTTCCTCACCGAGCTGAGCGCTCAGCTGCGCGGCCGGATCACCGGCTTCATCGCCGCGGCGAACGCCGCACTCCCGCCGCAGGAGCAGGCGGAGCACGTGCGCAGCCACCGGCTCATCCTCGACGCGATCGCCAGCGGCGACCCCGACCGCGCAGGCGACGTCATCGCCGGGCACGTGCGTCAGGCCGTCGACCGCATCGCGCACCTCGCCGAGCCCGCGGCAGACTGAGCCTCGCCCCGCGGGCCGCGGCGACCACCGGCAGCACGACGGGGCGGAACGCGCACGCGCCCCGCCCCGTCGCCCCTCGGCTCAGACCACCGCGTTGGCCGCGTCGACCACGGCCGGCCCCGCCGCGGGGAAGGCCGTGCGGGTGACGCCGACCTCCGCGTTCCCCGTGTGCACGAGCGTCGATCCCGACTCGAACGCGGCATCCGACAGCTCCAGCGATCCGCCCTCGAACCGCGTGCCGACCGCGCGGTAGTGGTTGCGTCCGTCGGCGAGCTTCACGTGCACGGCGTCCTTGCCACGCACCGTCGATCCCGACAGCAGCACGCGGCGCTCGCCTGCGCCCTTGCGGGAGATCACGGCGCCCGCCGCGCCCTCGAGCGTGCTGCCGGAGATCTCCAGCTCCTGCCCGTCGGGGCCGGCGGCCACCAGGCGCACCCCCGACAGCGTCGAGCCCTCGATGCGCACCTTCGCCGAGGCGAGGGTCACCGGGTCGGCCGACGGCGCCGCGGTGAGCGTCGCGCCGCGGAACGTCACAGCCCCCGGTCCGTTGACCTTCATGCCGCCGACCCCGTCGAGCAGGGTGTCGACGAAGACGACCGGGGTGGTGACCGAGGCATTGGTGAGCTCGCCCGGGGCGGTGAAGCGGAAGTCGGAGTCGGCGATCACGGTCGGGCGCGCGGAGGCGTCGGACTGCTGCGTGATGATGAGGGTGTCGGATGCCGTGCACCCGCGCAGTTGGGCGCCATCGGCGTTGATCCACAGCATCCCCGAGCCCGACAGCGACGGCTTGCCGATCACCCGCACGTCCTCCAGCGTGAGGTCGGTGATGCGCACGCGGGCGACGAACCACGAGCACACGTGCTTGCGCACCGTGATGCGCTTGGCCGCGGAGCCCCAGGCGGCGCCCGAGTTCGCGAACGTCATGAGGCCGGAGTTGCCGACGTAGGTGAGGTCGTGCTCGTACTGGCCGTGCGTGACGAACGGGCCCTGGTCGTCGCCGTCGCCGTGGCAGTTCTCCACGAGGCAGTAGGCGCTCGCGGTGAAGTCGTTGAGATGGCGCGCGTTCGACGTGTGGCAGTTCGCGACGTAGCCGTAGAGGCAGTAGATCTGCTGCGTGAGGTACCCGGCGCCGCCCCAGGTGACCGAGGTCGGGTTGGTGAGGTTGCAGCTCTCGGTGGAGTAGTACGTGTTCCACCGGCGCTGGATGAGCGGCCAGAAGGTGGCCGTGCCGTCGATGTGGTCCACGTCGCAGCGCACCGCGTACTCGAAGGCGAGCGGGTGGGAGCCGGTGTACTCGTCGGCGCCGCCGCCGCGGAAGCGCAGGTTCGACACCCGCACGTCGTGCACGGGGACGATGCGCCGCCACGCGATGGAGCGATCCTTCCCCAGCGGCCAGCCGTTCTGGTAGTTCACGCGGATGTGGGTGCCATCGACGATCTGCGTGACCTGCACGAGCCGCTGCAGCTCGCGCTCCCACCGGCCCTTGAGCGGATTGACCTCCGCCGCGTACCACTCTCCGACGGCGAAGAACGAGGAGTCGGCCACGGGGAACACGTCGGCGAGATCGGGCACGTCCTCGCCGAGCCGCGCCTCCTGCACGGCATCCGTCACCTCGCCGCGGAAGAACATCACGGCCGCGAACGGGTCGTCCTTGCCGGCGTTCTCGATGCCGACGGTCGTCATGAGGTGGTTGCCGAAGTCGAAGGCGATGTTCGAGCGCGAGAACCGGTGTCTGCGCACGAAGTTGAGGTCGGTGTGCGCCTCGATGCGGTGGATCGAGGGGTCGCCGACCATCGCGTCGAGCGCGTCGTCGGCCGGCTGCGAGGCGTCGAACAGGCCGAACACCCGGAAGTCCACGACCCCGGAGTGCACGAGCACCCACGACCCGCCCTTGCCCGCCACGACGGTGCCGCCGTTCGGGGCCGGCGCGTCAGCGGTCACGAGCCGGTAGGTGCCGCCGCCCCCGTCGCCCGGGGCGGAGTGCCCGGCGACCGCGACGAGGTCGCCGGCCTTGCCCTTCAGCCCGCTGAGCTCGTCGACCGTGCCTGCGCTGCCGACCGAGCGCGCGCTCACCGCGGTCTGCGGCACGGCGGGCCCTGCGGCCTGCGCGGGCAGGCTCGTGGCCACGGCGGCGACACCGCCGATGGCCGCGGCGCCGAAACCGGCGAGCACCATCCTCCTGCTGCGCAGCGCTCCGGGGTCGGTCTTCTCGTGATGCGTCATCGTCATCCTCCTCGCGGCGACATCGCCGCTGTCGTGGCGGACCGGCGACCGGCCCGCGTCTCCTGTCGATCCCCAGATCCCCAGAGTCGGTGTCGAGCTCTGCTCAGAAGTAGTCGGCCTCCGTGAAGTGGCGGATGCCGTCGAGGCGCGGCAGGCGCCGCAGTGCCCGCGTCATGCCGGTGCGATCGGCGATGCGCCCCGCCTCCGGCGCGAAGGCCGCGACCGCGCGCTCGTCGGCGGTCCGCGCCGGTACGGCGATGTCGCAGGCCGTGACACCCGCGGCCGTCCAGTCGGCGGCCACGGCGGCCAGGAGGGCTCGGCGGATGCCGTCGGCATCCGTGCCGGTGCCGTGCACGCCGTCAGCGTCATCGGAGTCGGGCAGCGCGGCCTCGATCACGACCCCGGTGCCGCCGCGGACCGCCGCGACGATGTACGAGCCGTCCGCGTCGGGGTGCGTGTACAGCCGGGCGCCACGCAGCCGCACCTCGGCCATCGCCCAGTCCCGCGCGGAGCGGACCGGCGCGAGCGTCAGCCCGTCGCGCGAGCGCTCGTACGCGGAGCACACGACGCGCAGCGCCCCGGAGCCGTCGAGATCGTGTCGCCTCACGGCACCGGGAACGGCATCCGTGACCGAGGCCGCATCCGCGCCGCGACCCGGATCTCCCCAGGGGCCGGCGAGCACGCGGTCCATGGCGAACGTCTCGAAGCCGCTCGACCGATACACCTCGGGCGTCCCGGTGAACAACAGCGCCCAGTCCGCGTCCCCGGCGGTCTCCAGCGAGGCCGCCACGAGGCGTCGAGCCAGGCCGCGGCCGCGAGCGCGAGCGTCGACCGCGACGCTGCCGATGGCGTGCACGACCGCCGTCGCGCCGTCTTGTTCGCGCAGGCGCTTGCGCACACCGTAGATCGAGCCGCACAGGCCGTCGCCGTCCTCCGCGACCAGGGTGTGCGCGTGCCGCTGCGCGTCGACGAGCCACTGGTCCGGGGTCAGCGCCGGCGTGAACGCGGTGGCCCAGAGCCGGGCGAGCGCCGGCTCGTCGGCTGTGGTCGCCGGACGGATCACGGCGTCGCCGTTCATCTGCCCTCCCGGGCGGCGAGCGCCGCGGCGACCGTGTTGCGCACGACGGCCTCGGCCGCGCTCCACGGGGCGACCGTGCGGCCGCGCGGCGCCGCGACGCGCAGCGCCCGGACGAGGCCGGCGAACCCCAGCGCCTCGTTCGCGTCGTCGACGTCGAGATCGGCCGTGCGCACGCCGGCGGAGGTGACGACCTCGATCCGGTAGGCGTCGGGGCCGGGCACGCCGGTGATCAGTGCCTGCACGGGGATCCGCTCCGCGCCCGGCGCCGCGGACTCCGCGCGCGGGGCCTCCAGCAGCCCGCACACGACGCCGACGTCCTCCGACCGCGTGCCCGATCCCGTGATCCGCCTCGTCGCCCCGGCCGGTGCCGCGAGCACGGCGCCGGGCAGCACCGCATCCACCATCTCCCAGGCGTGCACCCCGACCGTCACCAGCGTGCCGCCTCCGCGCTCGGGGTCGTCCTGCCACTCTCGACCGGGCAGCCGGAAGGCCGCGGCGTCGTGCTGGGCGTGCACCCGCACCGCGAGCACCTCGGCCCCGGCCGCGCGATCCGCAGCCACCTGCTCGGCGAGCATGACGACCCCGGGGGCGAAGCGCAGCACCGACGAGGTGCCGACGGCGACGCGCGCGTCCGCCACCGCCGCGGAGAACGCCGACACCTGCGCCGGAGTCGCCGCCACCGTCTTGTTCAGGAACACGGGAGCCGAGGCATCCGGTCCGGTCACCGCGCGCAGGATCGACACGGCCTCGTCCCACCGCGGCGTCGCGATCACGAGGTCGGCTCCGACCTCCGCCAGCGCATCGGGCGACGGCGCGACGGCCGCGCCGAACCGTTCGCCGAAAGCCGCGGCGACGCCGGCGTCCGCGTCGTGCACCGCGACGACGAGCGCGCCCTGCGCACGCAGGTTCTCGGCATCGGTGTACGGATGCGAGTGAGCGAGGCCGGCGAACGCGACCCGGAGCGCTGGCACCGTCATCCCATCGTCGACAGCTGCGAGCGGTCGACCGCGTGCCCGAGCGGTGCACCGGCGGCGAACGCCTCGAGCTCATCGGCCACGATGCGCCCCTGCCGCAGCCGCCCCTCGGAGGTGCCGGCGGCACGATGCGGCGTCAGCAGCACGCCGGGCACGCGGCGGAACGGGCTCTCGGCCGACAGCGGCTCCTCGTCGAACACGTCGATCGCGGCGCGGAGCCGTCCGCTGCCGAGCTCGGCCAACAGCGCCTGCTCGTCGACGAGCCAGGACCGCGCGGTGTTGACCAGCCCCGCGCCGTCGGGCATCAGGGCGAGCTCGGCCGCTCCGATGAGGCGGTGCGTCTCGGGGAGCGTCGGGGCGTGCACGGCCACGATGCGCGCGCGGCGCAGCGCCTCGTCGAGCGGGATCAGCGTCGCACCCAGCGCCTCCGCGTCGGCGGCGCTGAGCGTCGGGTCGACGAGCAGCGGCTCGGCCCCCAGCGCCCGCAGCAGCTCCAGGTACGCGCGGCCGGTGCGCGAGGCGCCGATCACCGCGACGGGGGCACCGAGGATCTCATGCTGCGCGCCCACAGCCTCGGCGTCGTACCAGCCGCCGGCGCGCACGGCCTCGTGCATGTCCGGCACCCGGTGCAGCAGCGCGAGCGTGAACGCCAGCGACACCTCCGCCACCGAGCGGGCCATACCGGCACCCGCCTGAGTCACCCGCACCCCGCGGTCGAACAGGGCGTCCGTCGCGAAGAACTTCACCGTCGCCCCCGTGTGGGCGACGAGCTCCAGCGCGGGCAGCGTCGCCAGCAGAGCCTCGTCGAACGGCGGCGCACCCCAGCTCGTGATCACGACGCGCGCCGCGGAGGCGTCCGCATCGGAGAGCCGGTCGACCCGCGCGAACGCCCCGCCGAGCCGCTCGGCCGCGCCGCGGAGCCGCAGGACGTCGGCATCCGAGAAGAACTCGGCGAAGAGCCCCTCCGGCACCACGGCGACCACGGAGGGCGCGACCACGGCGGAAGCGCTCATCGCAGCCAGTCCTCGCGGTGCGCGGCGATGAATGCGTCGTCGGTGAGCTCCGGATAGGCGCCGCGCACGCGGGCGATCTCCTCGGCCTGCCCCGGCGACAGCCCCTCGGCGGGGTCGAGGCACCACACGCCCTCCAGCAGCCCCTGCTGCCGGAGCATCTCGTGCACCCCGGCGATCACGCCGTGGAAGTCGTGGCCCGGATCGAACACGGCCTGGTTCACGTCGACCATGTCGGATGCCAGCAGCCCCAGGTCGCGGTACGCCCCGGCATCCCCCTCCATGGCGCTGCGCGCCCGCTCCAGCAGGGCCACCGCGGCACGCGTGCCGACCGCCCACTGGCCGAGCAGACCGCCGACGAAGCGCAGGGTGCGCCGTCCGTCCGGCGCGTCGACGTGGAACTCGGAGAGGAGGTCGGCGACGATCGCGTCGTCGTTGCCGGTGTACAGCGCGATCTCGTCGGCTCGGCCGGATGCCGCGACGCCGCGGACGAGTTCGAGCGTGCGGTAGCGGTCGAACGGCGCGGCCTTCACGGCGACCACCGCGGGGATCGAGGCGAACTCGCGCCAGAAGTCCCGGTCGAGCACGGGGCCGCCGATCGCCGTCTGCAGGTAGAACCCGACGACGGGCAGCACCTCGCCCACCGCGCGGGCGCGGTCGAGCAGGGCGCGCTCGTCGGCGCCGGCCACCCGCGGGCTCACCAGCACCGCGTCGTAACCGAGTCCGCGGGCGAGCTCGGCCTCGGCCACCGCCTGCGCGGTGTCCCCCGCGACCCCGGCGATGCGCACGATGTCGGCGCCGGCCCTGGCGTCGAGCTCCTCCGCGGCGAGCGCGAGCACGGGCTCGAACAGCCGGTGCTCGGGGTCGCGGATCTCGAACTGGGTGGTGTGCACGCCGATGGCGATGCCGCCGGCCCCCGCGTCGAGGTAATAGCGGGTGAGGGCGCGCTGACGCCGCTCGTCGAGAGTGCGCGCGGCGGTGAGGGCGAGCGGATGCGCGGGGATCACGGCTCCCCTGGCGAGGGTCGCCGCCGCCTCCGGACGCAGGGCGGGAACGGTCATCAGAACTTCCCGTCCCGCACGGCCCACTTGGTGGGCTTGGCCGTCAGCGGCAGACCGGCTTCGATCCACTCCGCCTGGCGGCGGATGAGCGCCTCGGCCGGCACGGACGGGTAGCCGAACAGATCCATGCAGCGCCGCGCGTCGCTGAGCAGCGCGGTCGGCTGCGGCTCGTCGACGATCTCGACCTCGCGACCGAACAGCGCGCCGAAGCGCTGCGCGATCGACTCCACGCTGAGCAGCTCGGGACCGGTGAGGTTGATCGTGAACACGTCGGCCGAGGCGTGCGACAGGCTGCGCAGCACGACCTCGTTGGCGTAGCCCTGCCACACGACATTCACGTTCGCCGTGGCGACCGACACCGGCTGGCCGGCGTGCACGGCGCTCGCGATGTCGGCGAGCACCCCGTAGCGGAGGTCGACGGCGTAGTTCAGGCGGATGATCGCGACCTTCGTGCCGCGCTGCTCCGCACCGAACTGGAACACGCGCTCGCGTCCCAGGCACGACTGCGCGTACTCGCCGATCGGCGCCGGGGCGACCTCCTCCGAGGCTCCGCCCGATGACGCGGGCAGGAACGGGTACACATTGCCGGTGGACAGCACGGAGATCGCGCTGTCGCGGTACCGACGTGCGACGCGGTCGGGGAGCGCGGCGTTGACCTCCCACGCCCAGGAGGCGTTGGTCGCGGCGCCGAACTTCGCACCCACCATGAACACGACGTTCGGCGCGTCGGGGAGCGGCGAGAGGTCGTCGTTCTCGATGAGGTCGAACGGCACGACGATCACCCGCGCGGCCTCGAGGCGCTCGCGCACGGCGGCCTCGCCGAAGCGCGACACCGCGTACACCGCGTCGCCCTCGCGGCCGGCGGCGTCGAGTCCGCGGCGGGCCAGCATCGCGAGCGTCGGCCCCATCTTGCCGCCGGCGCCGAGGATGACGAGGTCGCCGGAGCCGCGGGAGAGGTCGTCGACGAGGGCGGCGCTCGGGGTGGCGAGCGCCTCCTCCAGTTCGGCCTCCGAGGAGAATGCGTGGGGAGTCACGTGCTGCTTTCCTTTCTTCTCAGCCCTTGATCCCGGTGCCGGCGACACCCTCCTGCACGTACCTCTGGGCGATGAGGTAGGCGAGGAAGATCGGCAGCAGCGCGACGACGGAGCCGGCGAGCATGGTGCTCAGTGGGACGTTCTGCTGCTGCAACGAGGAGATGCCGACGGTGAGCGTGAACATCGCGTTGGACTTGGCGATGATGAGCGGCCAGAGGAAGTCGTTCCAGTGCCACAGGAAGACGAAGATGCCGAGGGTGGCGAGGATCGGCTTGCACAGCGGCAGCACGATCCGCAGGAAGATGCGGAACTCGCTCGCTCCGTCGATGCGTGCGGCCTCGAACAGCTCGTCGGGGAGCCCCTGGATGAACTGGCGCATGAGGAACACGGCCTGGGCGTTCGCGAGGGTGGGGAGGATGAGGCCCCAGTAGGTGTCGACGCCGCCGAGGTTGGCCATGAGGATGAAGGTCGGGATGAGCGTGACGTGGAACGGCACCATCACCATCGAGAGGAACGACCAGAACATCACCTCCTTGCCGGCGAACCGCTTCTTGGCGAACGCGTAGCCCGCCATCGCGGAGAGGAACAGCACGGCGACGACCGAGACGAGCGAGTAGACGAGCGTGTTGCCCAACCAGCCGAGGATGTTCTGCCCGCCGAGCACCTGCGCGTACGAGTCGAAGGAGATGTCCGTCCACGGCAGCAGGGATCCCGGCAGCTCGACGACCTTGCCGGGCTTCAGGCTCAGCACGACCATCGCGTAGAAGGGGAAGAAGCTGAGGACGCCGGCGATGCTGAGCCAGATCCACCGCACGACGACGCCCCAGCCGGTGGGCTCGAGCGCGCGGAACGAGCGGGTGCGCGCGGGGGTGAGGGCGGTCATTTCTGCTTTCCGATCACGAGGCGCTGAATGAGCGCGACGACGAGGGTCATGAGGAACAGGGCGACGCCGACGGCGGCCGCGTAGCCGTAGTCGAAGTAGCGGAAGCCCTGGTCGTACAGCAGGTAGACGAGCGAGTAGCTGGCGTTCGCAGGTCCACCCTGGGTCATCACGTAGATGACGTCGAAGACCTGGAATGCGGCGGTGGTCTCGATCACGGCGAGGAAGAAGATCGTCGGGCGCAGGTGCGGGAGCACGATCCAGCGGAAGCGCTGCCACGCGTTCGCCCCGTCGACGAGGGCGGCCTCCTCCAGCTCGCGCGGGATGTCCTGCATGGCCGCGATCATGATCATCATCCCGTAGCCGAAGCGCGACCAGACGCCGACGACGACGATGGCGGGGATGACGAGCACGGTGCTGCCCAGCCAGGAGCCGCCGAGCCCGAGCGGCGTCATGAGCGCCGACCACGGGCCGTTGCTGGAGAAGATCCACACGAAGATCGATCCGGCCAGCACGAGCGAGGTGATCACCGGGAGGAAGAAGATCGACCGGAAGAACCGGGCTCCGCGGAAGGCGCGGCGCACGCCGAGTGCCATGGCCGTGGAGAGGACGAGGGCGATCGGCACGGCGAACACCGTGTAGATCACGGTCGTGCCCATCGCCCGCCAGAACAGCGGGTCGGCCACGAGCCTCTGGAAGTGGTCGAGTCCGCGCCAGGCGACCTCGCCGGTGATGTCGTAGTCGAAGAAGCTCAGGGCGACGCCGACGATGCTGGGACCGAAACGGAAGGCGATGAAGAGGAGGAACGCGGGGAGCACGAACAGGAACGCGATCCGGGCTTCGCGTCGGGCGAGCACCCTGGCGACCCGCCCTGCGGGCTTCTTCGCGGTGGTTGCCGTCGTCATTGATGTGACCTCGCGGGGGTAGAGGGTGAGGGCTGGTCGGGGTGCACGGCTCCGGGCCGTGCACCCCGATCCTGCTACTTCTTCAGCAGCGGCGCGGCGGCGGCCGCCGCGTCCTTCAGCGCGTCTGCGGGCGACTTCTGCCCGAGCAGTGCGGCCTGGATCTCGGGCGAGAGCACGCCCATGAGCGCGCGCGAGCTCGTGGCGAGCTCGCCGACGGTCGTGTCGGGGACGTACTTCTCGACCTCGCCGAGGAGCGGGTCGTCGGCGTAGAGCGGTGCCGTGGTGCTCAGGGCCGAGAAGAAGCCGGCGGCCTTGAGATACGGTTCGACCACATCGGCGCCCGTCGCGTACTCGGCGAACTCGGCGGCGGCGTCCTGCGACTTCGAGCCCTTCAGCACGGAGAGCGAGCCGACGGTGCCGTACGCCACGGACTCCTTGTCCTTCAGCGGCGCGAGGACCTTGACGTTCTCCTCACCCCAGAAGGTCTCCAGCTCGGTCACCGAGTTGTTCCAGGTGCAGCCGACCTTGCCCTGGGCGACCGCGGTCTGCTCCAGCGGCACGTTGGTGGTCAGCGCCTCGGGGTCGAGCGCTCCGGAGGTGGCGAGGTCGGTGATGAAGGTCAGCGCCTGCTCACCGGCCTTGCTGTCGAAGCCGACGTCGCCGTCCTTGGTGTAGACCTCGCCACCCGCCTGCCAGAGCAGCGGGTAGAACGTGAGGTTGAGCGTGTTCTCGGCGGATGCCGGGTAGTTCAGGGCGTACATGCCCTTGTCGGTGAACTTCGGCGCCATCGCGGTGACGTCGTCCCAGGTCTCCGGGTACTCGGTCACGCCGGCGGCCTCGAAGGCGGCGGCGTTGCAGAGCAGAGGCATCGCACTCGTGAGGATCGGGGCCCCGAGGATGTCGCCGTCGATGGTGACCGAGGACTTCACGTTGGGGAGGAGCTCGGCCTGGCGGTCGGCGCTGAGGAGCTTGTTGAGCGGCGCGATCGACTTCTGGTAGGCCGCGAGCTGGTCGGGGATGAGGTAGACGAGATCGGGGCCCTTGCCCGCGGCGATCGCCGTCTGCAGAGCTTCGTCGCGGTTGGCCCACGGGAAGATCTCGTACGTGACGTTGATGTCCTTGTGGTCCTTCTCGAACGCGGAGATCGTCGAGTCCCAGAAGTCCTTGTGCACCGCCTCGTCGGCGATGACCGGGTAGAGCCAGACGGTGATGTCCTTCTTGCCCTCTGCGGCGTTTCCGCCGGCCGAACATCCGGCCAACAGCGTGGCGGCCGCGATGCCCGCGGTGACGCCGATGAACTTGCTGACGCGCATGGTGCTCCTTTGCTAATGCCGTGCAGGGTAGATCCCCTATTATGACACTGTGATGTGATAATTGGTCAAGTACCAAGTTACAACGCTCTCCAAAACCGAGATCTCAGGCGGTGAAGGAGCGCTGTTGTTTTCCAAATCGAGTGTGCTATTTTGATCGCATCCAGCGACGGCGCAGAAAGGGGACCGCACATGGCCGTGTCGGCACCGCTCTCCATCGTGGCCAGAGCAGCGCTGCACCTCCGCGACTCCGGCCCCGCCACCGTCAACGAGCTGTCGCGCTCCCTCGAGCTGTCGCGCACCTCGGTGGAGACCGCGGTCGGGATGCTGACGGATGCCGGGCTCGTCGCAGAGGCCCCCGTCGTCGGCGGCGGAGGCGCAGGGCGCCCCGCGCGCCGCTACGCGTTCCAGTCCGACGCGGGCGTCGTCGTCGGCGTCGACATCGGCGTCGCCAGCATCCGCATCGTCCTCGCCGACCTCGGCGGCGCCGTCGTGGCGCAGCAGACCTACGACGGGGTGGCCGGGCGCCTCGACGGTCCGGCCAAGCTCGCCGCCGTGATCGACGACGTGCGCCGCACCCTGCGCGGCGCGGGCGTGCCGGCCTCCCGCGTACGCACGATCGGCGTCTCGTTGCCCGGCATCGTCGACGACTCGGGGCGCGTGACGGCGTCGGTCGTCATCCCCGAGTGGTCGGGCATCGACATCGGCTCCCAGCTGCGACAGGCGTTCGGCTGCCCGGTGGCCGTGGACAACGGCGTGCGGCTCGCGGCCGTCGCCGAGCACCACCTCGGGGTCGCGCAACTGGTCGACGATGTCATCTACCTCTCCGTCGGCAACCGCATCGCGATGGGCATGATCCTCGGCGGCCGCCCGCGCCGCGGCATCCACAACGCCGCCGGCGACATCGGCCGCCTCGCCTTCCGCGGCATCGGCAACGAGACAGGCCAGATCCTCTGGCGCACTGCGCCCACCGCCGCCGAGGTGTTCGCCCTGGCCCGCGGCGGCGATGACGACGCACGCGCCGAGCTCGACGCCTTCATCGGCGAGCTCGCGCACGGCATCGCCATGCTGATCATGACGGTCGACCCCGCGATGGTCGTCATCGGCGGCGGACTCTCCGAGGCGCACGAACAGTTGCTCGAACCCCTGCGCGCCGCCCTCCCAGGGCACATCGGCCTGCCGTTCCAGGTACCGCTCGCCGAGGCGCGACTCGGCGCGGAGGCCGCAGCGCACGGCGCCATCGTGCACGCCTTCCGCCGGCACGCCGCCGAGGTGTACGGCCTCGACGACATGCCGGTGCCCCCGATCACCCCGCTGCCGCACGAGCCGGTCGCATCCGCCGTCGCCCCGTCCGAGGAGAAGAAGTGAGCACGTTGAAGGTCGGACTGATCGGGGCGGGCGGCATCTCGCGCGTGCACGCCGACGCGTGGCGCGCGCTGGGCGCCGAGGGCTATGTCACCTCGCTCGTCGGCGCCGAGGAGATCGCGGAGGAGTACGGCTTCACGGTGCTCCCGGACGTCGACGCGCTCGTCGAGGCCGTCGACATCGTCGACATCGTCACCCCCAGCAGCACGCACGCCGACTTCGCGCTGCGGGCGATCGCGCGCGGCCGCCACGTCATCTGCGAGAAGCCGCTCGCGCCCACGCCGGAGCAGGCGGCCCTCGTCGCCGACGCCGCGGCCGCCGCCGGCGTGCGCCTGTTCCCCGCCCACGTGGTGCGGTACATGGGCGAGCACCGGCGCATCGAGCAGGCCGTGCGGTCCGGCCGCATCGGCACGGTCGCCGTACAGCGTTTCAGCCGAGCCGGCTCCGCCCCGCTCGCCCCGTGGTTCTTCTCGGAGAGCACGGGCGGCGGCCTGGTGCGCGACCTCATGATCCACGACATCGACCAGGCGATCTGGCTCGCCGGCCCCGTGACCTCTGTGTTCGCGGTGCAGAACCCCCCGACCGTCGACGACCGCGTGCCGTCCCCCGTGACCGCGCACGTGGTGCTCACGCACCGCGACGGCGCGATCAGCCACGTGCACGGCAGCTGGGTCGCCTCCGGCATGCCGTTCCGCACGAGCGTGGAGATCTCCGGCAGCGAAGGCCGCGTGCGCTACGACAGCGCCGAGGACGTCTCTCTGCGCACGGACGTCGTCGTCGCACCGGGCACGGCGGACTACCTCCCGCCGATGTCGCCGCAGGAGAGCCCGTACTTCGCCGAGATCGCGGACTTCGTCGCCGCGATCGACGAGGGCCGCGACGCGCTGGTGACCCCGCGCGACGGGATCGCCGCCGTCGCCGTCGCGGAGGCCGCCTATGCCTCGATCGCCGCCGGGGCGCCCGTCGCCCTGCCCGCTCCCCTCGCCGAGGAGGCCGTCCGATGACCACCCCCGCGCCCCTCCGCATCGCGGTGCTGTCGTTCGCGCACACCCACGCCCTCAGCTACGTGCACGCGCTCCTGCAGGCACCGGGCGTCGAGCTCATCGCGGCCGACCCCGACGGCGTCTCCGCCCCCGACGACGCCCCTCGCGGCGCACGGCTCGCCGCAGAGCTGGGCGTGGACTACGTCGACACCTATGACGAGGCGTTCGCCTGGGGCCCGGATGCCGTGGTGATCGCCGCCGAGAACTCCCGCCACCGCGAGCTCGTCGAGCGCGCCGCCGCCGCCGGCGTGCACGTGCTGTGCGAGAAGCCCCTGGCCACCTCCGTGGAGGACGCCGCGGCCATGCGCGAGGCGTGCGAGCGTGCGGGCGTGATCCTCATGGTCGCCTATCCCGTGCGATTCGCCCCTGCCGTGCGCGACGCGATCGCCCAGGTGCGCGACGGCCGTCTCGGCCGCGTGCTCGGCGTCACCGGCGTCAACAACGGCAAGCTGCCGCAGGATCGTGCGTGGTTCACCGATCCGGACCTCGCCGGAGGCGGCGCCCTCGTCGACCACGTGGTGCACTGCGCCGACCTGCTCGACGAGCTGCTGGGCGAAAGGGCCGTCTCCGTGCGAGCGGTGTCGAACCGCATCCTGCACGCACAGCGCGACCTCGCCGTCGAGACCGGCGGGCTCGTCACCGTGCAGTACCCGTCCGGTGTGATCGCGACGATCGACTGCTCGTGGAGCTGGCCGATGAGCTCGGTGACGTGGGGCGGTCTGACGCTCCAGATCGTCGCCGAGCGCGGCACGGTCACCGTCAGCCCGTTCGCCCGGGGCGTCGCGGGACACGATGCCGGAGGCGAGACCTGGGACCCGGTGGGCGCGGACCTCGATGCGCTGCTGCTCGAGGAGTTCGTCGGTGCCGTCCGCGATGGCCGGCGCCCCCAGCCCGACGCCGGGGTCGGCATCCGCACCCTGGAGATCGTGAAGGCCGCGCAGGAATCGGCCGCGCACGGCGGCGAGGTCGTCGCGCTCCCCTAGACAGGTCGTCGTCCGCATCCAGCGCCGACCCACCGCAGAGAGGTCAGACATGGGCAGGCAGGAACGGGGAGGCTGGCGCGAACGAGCGCTGGCCGTGATGCCCGTCGGATCGAGCACGAACTCCAAGGCGCCGACGATGCTCCCCGACGAGCCGGAGGTCGTGGTGCGGGGCAGCGGATGCCGGGTCTGGGACGACCGCGGACGGGAGTTCATCGACTACCGCTGCGCTCTCGGTCCCATCACCCTCGGGTACGCCGACCCCCGGGTCGATGCCGCCATCCGGGCGCAACTCGCCGACGGCATCCTGTTCGGCCACCCGCATCCCCTGGAGACGACGACGGCCGAGCTGTTCTGCTCGCTCGTGCCGGGTGCCGAGGCCGCCCGCTTCCTCAAGACGGGCGGCGAGGCCCTCGCGGCGGTGATCCGCATCGCCAGGGCGCACACGGGTCGCGACAGGGTCGTGCAGATCGGCTACAACGGCTGGCTCAACTCGCTCGCCCCCGGTGCACGGGTGCTGCCGGGGGCGACAGCGGATGCGGTGCCGGGTGTGCCCTCGGAACTGGCGGCGCTGCACCACGCGGTCGACTGGGACGACCGCACACGGCTGGAACGCCTGTTCTCGGCGCACGGCGGCGAGATCGCCCTGGTCCTCGTCGCGGCCGACTACCCCTCGATCCCGGAGGCCGCCGACTTCTACCGGTTCCTCCGTGCGCTCACCACGGAGCACGGAGCGCTGCTCGCCTACGACGAGATCGTCACCGGCTTCCGCGTCGCGCTCGGAGGCATGGCCGAGACGACGGGCGTGCGCCCCGACCTGTCGGTGTTCGGCAAGGGCGTGGCCAACGGGATGCCGCTCTCCGTGTACTGCGGTCGCCGCGATGTGCTGTCGGTGCTCGACAGAGGGGAGGTCGTCGTCACCTCGACCCACGGCGGGGAGACGCTGTCGCTGGCGGCGGCCACCGCCACCATGACCGCGATGCGCGACGACGGGGTCCTCCCGCGCCTGCTCGCCGCGGGCACACGGCTGCGCGACGGCATGAACGATCTCTTCACCAGGGCCGGCGTGGGCATCCGCCTGGCGGGACATCCCACCTGCCCGCAGTTCGTCGGCGACGACGAGGAGATCGGCGCCTTCTTGCGCGCCGCCTTCCGCACCGGGCTGTCCTTCTACCGCGTCGTCTACGTCAACGCCGCCCACACCGATGCCGACCTCGACGAGACGCTGCGGCGCACGGCCGAGGCGCTGGAGGAGGTGCGGGCGGCATGACGGGCATCGACGTGCACACGCATCTCGACGGCGGTCGTTTCGATCCCGCGGTGCTCGATCTCGGCGACCGCCTCGGCATCGAGCTGTTCCTGTGCAGCAACCTGGGCGCGTTCCAACCGCATCCGTCCCTCGACGAGGTGCGCGAGATGAACGACCGCCTCGCCGGGGAGCTCCACAGGCATCCCGACCGCCTCCGCGGCTACTGCTACGTGAACCCCCGCTACGGGGTCGCTGCCCTCGACGACCTTCGCCGCAACGTGGAGGACAGGGGCATGATCGGCGTCAAGCTGTGGATCGCGACCCTGGCCGACGACCCGCTCTGCGATCCCGTGCTCGAGTACGCCGCGACCCACCGGCTCCTCGTGCTCGCACACGCGTGGCGCAAGACGGTCGGCCGGTTCCCCTACGAGTCCACGGCCGACCACATCGCCGCAGCGGCGCGACGCCATCCCGACGTGCGCTTCGTGATGGCGCACCTCGGCGGCCAACCCGAGACGGCGCTCGATGCCGTGCGTGACGTGCCCACCGTGGCCGTCGACACCTCGGGCACGATCATCGGAGCCGGCGAGGTCGCGATGGCCGTCGATCGGTTGGGCGCGGAGCGCGTGGTGTTCGGCTCCGACCTGCATCACATCGACCTCGCGGCGAACGTGGGCAAGGTGCTGGGCGCCCGCCTCGACGCCGATACGGAGCGGCTCGTGTTCGGCGCGACGGCCGCACGGTGGCTCGCGGAGGTGGCGGCGTGACCGCGCAGGCGCACGCGATGCTGCGCGCGTTCGCCGACCTCGGCGCCACCGACACGACCTGCTTCCTCGGCCACTGGCCGTACCGCCTGGGATCGTCGACCGACGCGGACGGTCTGCGCGCGCACGCGGCCCGGCTCGGTCTGCGACAGCTCTGGGTGTCGCACCTGGCTTCGCTGTTCGGGTTCGACACCCGCACCGGCAATGAGGCCGTGCTCGCGCAGTGCGGCGACGATCCGCTGTTCCGCCTGTTCGCCACGGTCGACCCCGGTCAGCCGTCGTGGCGCACCGAGGTCGCGCAGGCGGCGTCCGCCGGGTTCCACGGCATCCGGCTCGCCCCAGGCTTCCACCGCCGTCCCGTCGCCGATGCGCTGCCGGTGCTCGACGCCGCAGCGGCGCACGATCTCCCCGTGCAGATCGTCGTGCGGCTCGACGACGCGCGCGTGCGGCACCCGCTCGCACAGGCCGTGGACCCCGAGCCCCACCAGCTCGCCGACCTCGTGCGCGACCGCGCCGGGCAGCGGATCGTGGTGAGCGGGCTGAACCGCGCCGAGGCGGTCGAGTTCGACCGCCATCTGGGCGGCCGCGTGCCGCAGAGCGTGCGCCTGGACCTGTGGCACGTCAACGGCCCCACGTTCGTCGCCGACGGCCTCTCGGCCGACCTCCACCGATGGACGTTCGGCACGGCATTCCCCGTGCAGACCCCCGAGGCGACGGCGCTCCCGCTCGCCGCGTCCTCCCTGTCCCCGCTCGAGCGACGGGCGATCTGCGTCGACAACGCCGCCGCCGTGCTGCGCCCCTCCGGGCGCACCGCTGCGGCGCCGCCGTCAGACCGCGTGACGTAGGAGTCGGGAGTCCGTGGTGCCCACGAAGACCTCCCCGGTGCGCGCCGCGAGCGCGTTCGCCGCGACCGGCGCCCCGGCCTTGCGCTGGAACGTGCGTCCGAGGTCGGTCGAGCGGAACACGCCGTTCTGGGTGAGCACCCAGAGCACCGTGCCGTCGACATAGAGGTCGACGAACCGCGAGCCGTCGGGACTCGCCACCCGGCGCAGCACGCCGGCGTCGGGGGTGAAGACGCGCAGCCGCTCGCCCGTCAGGCTGATGATCGCGCCCTGGCAGACCTGCACGTGACGCGGCTGGCCCGAGGGGTGGAACTCGTCGGTGATCGCCGGGACGACGGTCCACGAGTTCGTCGCGACGTCGAGCCGTCGCATGGGCGCGACCCGACCGGTTCCGCGCGCCTGCACGTAGGGCACGCCGTCGACCGTCGCGACCCAGTAGTAGCGGTCGAGGTTCTGGCGCGGATCGGAGTCCCCGGCGAACGAGCGATTCCAGGGGCCGGTGCCGATGCGGCGCCAGATGACCGGGCCGCCGACCTCACCGGGCACCACGCCGGAGCCCACGGCGAAGTTGCTGCCGTCGCCCGCCGCCCAGTCGAACACGTGCAGGCCGGAACCGATGATCCTGTGCTTCCACGTCTGTCCGTCGACGACCCAGTCGAAGCCCGAGTTCGGGTCGTTCGCACCGCCGTTGTCGACGTCCTGCAGCGGATCGATGTTCGGCGCCACGAGGGCCCCTCCTGCCTTCCGCCACACGCCGATCTGGTGCGTGTACGCTTGGGCCTTCACTCCGCGGAACCGCCGGTCGCCCAGGTCGTACGGGTTGATCGCGATCGGTCCGGAGTTCGCGTCGTAGTCGCCGAATCCCGCGTAGAGCGCGTTCCCGAAGATCTCGATGTCCGCGATGACTCTGCCCGTGGCAGTCGGCTGTGCGGCGGCCTGCGGGTGCGTGCCGAGCACCTCCCACTCCCCGGCGCGCGCAGCCTGCGCCGCGCGCGAGCCATCGGCCGCCGCCTGCTGCGGCCGGCCGAGCAGCACCGCTCCGGTCCCCACCAGCCCTGCGGCGCCCAGCGCCAGCATCCCTCGCCTGCTGATCCGCACGTCGTTCACGTCCATGTCGCGGTACCTCCCCAGAAATTCACCGACGACGCAGAACACTATGAGGCGCCGGCGATCGGGGCCGCATCCGCGCGCCGACCGGCAGCCCCGTTCCCAGACGTTGACAGCAACGGGGCGGGAAAGAGGGGTAGGCTATCCGTTTGGGTCGAGAGACCCCGAGTGAGCGAAAGGCGGTGATGGCGATGTCCGGTGATAGTCACGACGCCGCCCCCGCTGCGTCGCACACGCCTGCCTCCGCGCGTTGAGCATCCGCTCCGCGTTCTTCTGCAGGCCTGATCCTGCGCAGCCGTCGGCGGCGTCCTCCGCACCCCACGAAGGATTCTGCGCACCCGGCACGACGATGCCCGTGCGCCCGCAGGAACGGAGCCGCATCATGGCGCTCATCGACAACGGCGTGTACGTCCAGGGACGTCGCGTGGAGACCCCGAAGAACCTCGACGACACCTACCGCATCCTCGACGCGGTAGGGGGCATCGCATGGATCGGCCTGTACCGGCCGAGCCCCGCGGAGGTGCACTCCGTCGCCCGGGAGTTCGACCTGCATCCGCTGGCGGTGGAGGACGCCCTGTCCGGCCACCAGCGCTCCAAGGTCGAGCGCTACGGCGACACCCTCTTCGCCGTGCTGCGGCCGGCCCGCTACCGCGACGAGCAGGAGTCGGTGGAGTTCGGCGAACTGCACCTCTTCATCGGCCCCGACTTCGTCGTGACGATCCGGCACGCGGAGTCGCCGAACCTCGCCGCGGTCCGGCGCCGCATGGAGGCGCACCCCGAACTGCTCGCGATGGGACCGGAGGCCGTGCTCTACGCCATCCTCGACGAGGTCGTCGACGAGTACGAGCCCATCGTCGCAGGGCTCGAGAACGACATCGACGAGATCGAGGACCAGCTGTTCGGCGACAGCGACGACGACGCCCTCTCCCGCCGCATCTACGAGCTGTCCCGCGAGGTCATCAACTTCCAGCGCGCGGTGCACCCGCTCACGGGGATGCTGGAATGGCTGCGCCGCGGCTCCGACAAGTACCGCATCGACGAGGAGCTGCAGCGGTCGCTGCGCGACGTGCTCGACCACACGATCCGCGTGAACGAGCGCGTCGACTCCTTCCGCGCGATCCTGGAGAACGCGCTGACCGTGCAGTCCGCCCTCGTGGCGCGGCGGCAGTCGGACGCCGGGTTGGCGCAGAACGACGAGATCAAGAAGATCTCCTCGTGGGCCGCGATCATCTTCGCCCCCACGCTCGTCGGAACCGTGTACGGCATGAACTTCGACGGGATGCCGGAGCTGCACTGGGAGTTCGGCTACCCGCTCGCGATCGGGGCGATGGCCGCCTTCGCCGTCGGCCTGTACGGGGTGTTCAAGTACAAGAAGTGGCTCTGAGCCCCCGCCCCGCCCCCGCCCGTCCGCCGCGCCGAGACCCCCTCGCATCTACGGCACCCCCTCTGATTCACGTGAATCAGAGGGGGTGCCGTAGCGCAGCGGGGGTCTCGGCGAGGCGGCGGGGGGAGGGGAGGGCGACGCGGCGTCAGAGCGTCGCGAGGATCTCCTTCATCTCGGCGATCTCGTCACCCTGCGCGGCGACGATCGCCTCGGCCAGGGCGACGGCATCCGCGTCCGAACCCTCGTCGATCTGCGTCTCGGCCATCGCGATCGCGCCCTCGTGGTGCACGATCATCTGCTCGAGGAACAGCCGCGAGGCCTCGGCACCGGATGCCGCCTCCAGGGCGGCCATGTCCTCGGCGGTCATCATGCCGTCGCCGTGGTCCATGCCGCCGCCGGACGACGGCTCGACGCCCCAGTCGTCGAGCCAGCCCTGCAGCTGCTCGATCTCGGGCGATTGCGCGGCCTTGATGCGCTCGGCGAGGTCGACGACGCGCGCGTCGACGCCCTCCTTCGCGAGCACCAGGTCGGACATCTCGACGGCCTGGCGGTGGTGGTCGATCATCATGGTCGCGAACATCACGTCGGCGGCGTTGGCGTCGGACGCGGGAGCATCGGATGCCGGAGCATCGGATGCCGAATGGTCCATGCCGGGCATCGATCCGTCGTCCGCGGCGGGGCTCGCGCACCCGGCGAGGGTGACGGCTCCGACGAGCAGCGCGGCGGCGGCCGCAACGGTCTTGAGGTTCATGTCAGTCTCTTTCAGTCGAAGGGCGCGACCGCGGACGCGGTCGCGAGATGCGGAGCGGACCGCATCTCATCTGCGACTGATGCAGAGGACGTGCAGGGAGGGGGCGCGGAGCGACAGCACCCCGCCGAGCGGCGGCGTCCCGTCGAGGAGGACCCGCAGCGCCCACGGCGTCGTCCACGACCGCGGCAGCAGCAGGAGCAGCGCACCCGCGAGAAGGGCGAGCACGCACGCCGCGGCGAGTCCGCCGGCGCCGCACGACGCGCATCCGGAGTCGGCGGCCGAGCCGTGCGCGGATGCTGCCGCTGCGACGGCATCCGCTCGCCCCACCGCGGCATCCGCATGCCCCGTCGCCGTGCCGGCATCCGCCCCGTCCGTCGTCATCGCGTGCGCGCCGACGGATCCGGAATGCGCTGTGCCGTGCGCGTCGAACGCGTGCATGCCGAGCAGGCCGAGGATCACCCCGGCGGCGAGCGCGACGGCGAGCAATGCACCGTGCACCGCTCGCCGTCGCCCCATGTCCGCACTATACCCCACTGGGGTATGACTACTGCCGGGATCCGATCTCCTCGATCGGCCGCGTGCGCATCGCCGCGACCGTGGCCACGCCCACCGAGACGAGGGCCAGCGCCGCCATCCCCGCCACGATCACCGCCGACGACAGCAGCGGGATCGCGGGGATCGGCGTCGACGAGATCCCCACGCTCATGCCGACCAGCGGAGGGATCGCCACAGCCACCCCGAACACTGCCGAGGTCACCGCGATCAGCACGGCCTCGCGCCGCATCATCGCCCGCACCTGGCCGCGCGACGAGCCGATCAGTTGCAGCAGCGCCAACTCCCGCGAGCGCTCCCGCGTCGCCATCACGAGCGTGTTGACCACCGCGATCGCGATGTAGCCGAGGATCACGATCAGCGCGACGAGGTTCACCCAGCCCTGCTGCGTCCGCTCGTCCGCACCTGCTGCCGCGCGTCCTCCGCCGTCGGTGACGACGAGCCCGGAGTCCTGCAGCGCCGCGCGCACCGCGGCGACGTCGGCGCCGTCCGCCGTGACCAGCGCGAACGCGTCGAGCCCGCTCGTGGTGTGCGCGCGCACCGCGGCGATGTCCATCGTCAGCGCGCCGAAGCCGAGTCCGCGCTCGTACACGGCGGCCACGGTCGCCGTCCACGGCACCCCGTCGCCGAACCGCCCCTCCACGGTGTCGCCCACGCCGACGCCGAGCGTCGACGCCGCATCCGTGCTGACCGCGAGCGACGACGACCCGCGCAGATCGGTCAGCGCACCGGCGCTCACCCGCAGGTCGAGCACCCGGTCGACCGTCGACGGGTCGACGCCCTGCACCACGAACCGGTCGCGCATCAGCTGGTTCTCGATGTCGCGGAAGTCGACGATCGCGTCGCTGACCACCACCGGCGAGACCGTCGTCACACCGGGCACGGCCGCCGCGGCATCCTGCGCCTGCGTCGACAGACCGGCGGGGGCCGTGACCCGGATCGGGGCGATCACGCCCGCCTCGGCCTGCAGCGACGCCTCGTTCGCGACGATCGCCGGCGCCCCCACCTGCACCAGCCCCAGGCCGATGCCGAGCGCGATCGGGAGGATCGCCCCGGAGAGCCGACGGCTGTTCGCGACGCCGTTCGCCGCCGCGAGGAAGCCGGCGGCCGACCCGCGGCGCATCACCGATCCCACACCGCGCACCACGAGCGACACCAGCATCGGGCCGAGCAGTCCCAGCGCGACGATGAGCATCAGCGCGGCGCCGGCCGAGGCGCCCGCGCCGGCCTCGCCTTTCACCACGAGCGGCACGGTCGAGACCGACACCCCGCCGGCGGCGAAGACGATGCCGGTGATGATGCGCGCGAGACCCATCCGGGCGGGCCCCGACGCCGACTCGCGCAGCGCCTCGATCGGGTCGAGCTTGGCCGGGCGGCCCGCCGCGATCCGGGCCGCGCCCCACGCCGCGCCGAGCACCAGCACGAGCGCGCCGGCCGCGGGGATCGGGCTCATCGCCAGGGCGAAGTCGCCGGGGATCACGCCGCCCGAGACGAACGCCTGCTGCAGCGCCGTGGAGAACAGGTAGCCGGGAGCGATGCCGAGCAGCGCGGCGATCGAGGCGACGAGAAGCACCTCGCTCGCGACCAGCCGGTGGATCTGCGCGGTGGTCGCGCCCACCGCCCGCAGCAGCGCGAAGTCCCGCCGCCGCGACTGCACCGACAGCGACAGCGTGCCGGCGACGATGAACAGCGCCACGAGGATGCAGGTGCCGACGAAGGCGCTGCCGATCACGATCAGGGTCGAGCGCGCCGCACCGGAGTCGAGGAACTCGATGTCGCCGCGCGCCGCTCCGGTGCGCACGTCAAGGCCGGGGACGGCATCGTGGATCGCCGCGGCGACCGCCTCGGCGTCGCGGCCCTCGGTGAACACGCCGAGCACCTGCGGGGCGCCGCGGTGCGGGTCGAGTCGGGCGATGGCGCTCTCGTGGAGGAACGCGTGCACGCCCTGCTGCGGCAGCGTCGGGGCGGAGACCACGCCCGACACCCGGTACTCGGCGGGGATGCCGCCGTGCGCGAGCGTGAGGGCGTCGCCGACGGCGCCGCCGCCCGCGATCACGACGATCTCGTCGGCGGCGGCGGGCGCCGTGCCCTCGCTGAGCTCCAGCCCCGTCATCGCCGCGGCGTCCCACGGGTGTGCCTCCACGACCGGGCCCGCGCCGGATGCCGGCACCAGGGGCACCGTGACGTCGCCGATGACGCGCTGCACCCCCGGCACTGCGGCGAGCGCGTCAGCGACACCCTCGGGCAGCGGAGCCCGCTCGTGGAGGGGAAGGGGGATGTCCTCTGGCACGTCGACCGACTGCGAGGCGCCGACCACGACGTCGACGCGGGTGTACCGCTGGGGCTCCATGCCGCCGCGGATGCCGGACTCGATGAGCACACCGAGACCGGTGACGAGGGCGCTCGCGACGAAGATCGCGACGGCGACGCCGACGAAGCTCGCCGCGTGCTGTCGCAGATCCGCGCGGATCAGCCGTCCGAGTCCTGTGCCGCCCATCGTCACCACTCCCCGAGAGCGCCCATGCGGTCGCTGATCTGCGCGGGGGTCGCGCCGTCGAGGTGACCGGCGAACGCGCCGTCGGCGAGGAAGATCACGCGCTCGGCGTGCGACGCGACGACCGGGTCGTGGGTGACCATGACCACGGTCTGCTGAAGTTGCTGCGCCGTGTGCGCGAGCAGGTCGAGCACCTGTCGACCCGACCGGGAATCGAGGGCGCCGGTCGGCTCGTCGCCGAACACCACGTGCGGTCGGGTGACGAGCGCCCTCGCGATGGCGACACGCTGCTGCTGTCCCCCGGACAGCTCCGACGGGCGACGGTGGCGGCGCTCGGCGAGCCCCACGGACTCGAGCAGGAAGTCGAGCCAGCCCCTCTCCGCACGGCGGCGCGCGAGGCGTAGCGGGAGGGTGATGTTCTCCTCCACGGTCAGCGCGGGGAGCAGGTTGTACGCCTGGAACACGAAGCCGACGTGGTCGCGGCGGAACGTCGACAACTGCGAGGAGCGCATGCCCGAGACGACGGTGCCGCCCAGGCGCACCGTGCCCGTCGTCGGCACGTCGAGCCCGGCCGCGCAGTGCAGCAGCGTGCTCTTGCCGGAGCCCGACGGCCCCATGATGGCGGTGAAGGTGCCGCGGCCGAGAGCGAGGTCGATGCCGCGCAGCGCGGTCACCTTGCCACTGCCGGATCCGTAGGTCTTGGTCACGTTCTCGAGGCGCAGCGCCTCGGCCGCGTGCGCAGGCGCCGCGGGAGTGTCGAAGGAGAGGGAGGTCATGCTTTCGACGCTACGGACGCGCCGATCCGGACCCCATCCGGCAGAGTCCCCGATCGATGGTGGGGCTGGCTATACCGTGCACCGCCCCGCCGTCGGGCAGACTGTGGGAGTGACGGGTGGACGGGTGCGGCGCTGGCTGCGCGACTGGTGGTTCCTCGCCGTCGAGACGGCGGCATCCCTCGTCTCCACCCTCCTGCTCTGCATCGGTCTCGCCCTGCTGCCGTTCATGCTGCTCTCGGGCGGGGTGCTGCTGATGCCGGAGGCGGTGAAGGTGCTGCGCTGGTGGTCCGACCGGGCGCGCCGGCGTATCGGCGCCCGCCGCGGCGCCCCCATCCCGACACCCGGCGCGGGACTGCGCGCGGGCGCCCCCCTCGACGAGCGGCTCCGGTTCGCGTTCTCCCGCGCGGCGGGCCGTGACGCCCTGTGGCTGGTGGTCGACGGCTTCCCCTCGTTCGTCGTGACCATCGTCGTCGCCTCCCTGCCCCTCGCCGCCCTCAACGCGTTCGCGGTTCCGGCCTACTGGTACCTGCTGCCCCCGGACGATCCGGTGGGCTCGCCGTTCCCCGTGACCTCGTGGGACCTCGCGTGGGCGACGACGCTCGTCGGGCTCGGCTACGCGCTGCTCTCGCTGCTGGTCATCCCCGGACTCGCCCGGCTGGTGACCCTCGTGGAGACGTGGCTGCTGACGGCGCCGGACCGCTGGCGCCTCGCCGACCGCGTCGACGCCCTCACCCTGAGCCGGGCCGCCGCGCTCGACGCCCATGCCGCCGAGCTGCGGCGCATCGAGCGCGACCTGCACGACGGCGCGCAGAACCGCCTGGTCAACGTCGTGATGATGCTCGGCATCGCGGAGCGGGCGCTGGAGAGCGGCTCCGACGGCGCGGTCGAGCAGTTGCGCCGCGCGCAGGATGCGGCCACGGACGCCCTCGCCGGACTCCGCCGCACCGTGCACGACATCTATCCGCCGATCCTCGATGAACTGGGACTGGAGGGAGCGCTCGCCTCGCTCACCGGCCGCAGCGCCGTGCCGTGCACGCTGGACGCCGCGGGACTCGGGCGCGTGCCGGCGGCGGTCGAGTCGGCGAGCTACTTCGTCGTCGCGGAGGCGTTGACGAACGTGAACAAGCACAGCACGGCGACCGCGGCGACGGTGACGGTCGCCCGCGACGGCGACCGGCTCACGATCCTCGTCGAGGACGACGGCGACGGCGGGGCCGTCGAGCGGCCGGGCGGCGGTTTCGCCGGCATCCGCCGCCGTGTCGAGGCGTTCGAGGGCACGCTGGAGCTGACCAGCCCGCAGGGCGGGCCGACGACGATGAGAGCGGAGATGCTGTGCGGATCGTGATCGCGGAGGACGACACGCTGCTCAGGGAGGGCTTGGCGCTGCTGCTGCGCAGCGAGGGCTTCGACGTGGTCGCGGCCGTGCCTGACGCGGAGGGCTTCCTCGCGCACCTCGAGGAGGCGGATGCCGCCGTGCTCGACGTGCGGATGCCGCCCACGTTCACGAGCGAGGGGCTGAAGGCGGCGGCGGAGGCCCGCGCGCGGCGCCCCGGATTCCCCGTGCTCGTGCTGTCGGCGTACGTGGAGGACCGCTACGCCGGCGAGCTGCTCGGCGCGGGTGCCGACGGACTCGGATACCTGCTCAAGGAGCGCGTGGGCAAGGTCGCCGCGTTCGTCGACGCGCTGAACAGGGTGGCCGCCGGCGGCACCGTCATCGACCCCGAGGTCGTGTCGCAACTGCTCAGCCGGCGTCGTGCAGACGACCCGGTGCAGACATTGACGCCGCGCGAGCGCGAGGTGCTGGGGCTCATGGCCGAGGGCCTCGACAACACGACGATCGCCGCACGCCTGGTCGTGACCGAGACCGCCGTGAGCAAGCACATCGGCAACATCTTCGCCAAGCTCGGCCTCGCCGCGAGCGACAGCGGCCACCGCCGCGTGCTCGCCGTGCTCGCGTACCTGCGCAGCTGACGGCATCCCCCTCCGCACCGCCTCTCCGCACCTCTCCGAGAAAGTTCGGTATTCGGTGTTGCTAAGTACCGGTACTCAGTGTTACTTTGTACCGGTACTCAACATCACCAAGTAGCGGAAGGAGGAGCGATGGGCAAGCAGATGACCGAGATGCTGAAGGGCACGCTCGAAGGCATCGTCCTCGCGCTCCTGGCCGAGCAGCCGGCGTACGGATACGAGATCACCGCGCGGCTGCGCGACCACGGATTCACCGACATCGCCGAGGGCACCATCTACGCCCTGCTCGTGCGCATCGAGCAGAAGAGCCTCGTCGACGTCGAGAAGGTGCCGAGCGAGAAGGGGCCGCCCCGCAAGGTGTTCTCCCTGAACGCGCAGGGGGCCGCCGAACTCGCCGAGTTCTGGAAGACCTGGGATTTCCTCGCCAGGCACATCGAACAGCTGAACACGAACATCACGAACCAGAAGGAGAACTGACATGGCCGCGAAGTGGATCGAAGCGCTCACCGGATCGCTCGAGCAGAAGAAGCAGTACCGCGAGGCGAAGGCCCGCATCGAGGCGCTGCCCGAGCCCTACCGCTCGGTCGCGCAGGCGCAGAACCGTTACAACATGTACTACGGCGGCATCACCGACGGCGACGCCCTCGTGCAGATGTTCCTCGACCTCGCCGACCTCTGGGAGCGCGCCGCCATCGACGGCACCCCCGTCAGCGACATCGTCGGCGACGACGCGGTCGAGTTCGCCGAGACCTACGCCCAGGCGTACGGCGGAACCCAGTGGATCGACAAGGAGCGCGCCAAGCTCATCAAGGCCGTCGACGACGCGAAGAAGCAGGAGGGCCGATCATGAGCACGGCGATCAGCGTCCGGGGCGTCGAGAAGTCCTACAAGGACCTCCACGTGCTCCGCGGCGTCGACTTCGAGGTGGAGAAGGGCTCGATCTTCGCCCTTCTCGGCTCGAACGGCGCCGGCAAGACCACGATGGTCCGCATCCTCTCCACGCTGCTGAAGGCGGATGCCGGCACCGCGACCGTGCAGGGGCACGATGTCGCGACCGACCCGCTGAAGGTGCGCGAGGCGATCAGCCTCACCGGGCAGTTCGCCGCCGTCGACGAGATCCTCACCGGACGGGAGAACCTCGTGCTCGTCGCGAAGCTGCGCCACCTGGCGAACCCCGGCGAGGTCGCCGACCGGCTGCTCGCGACGTTCCGGCTCACGGATGCCGGCGGCCGCAAGGTCGGCACGTACTCCGGCGGCATGCGGCGCAGGCTCGACATCGCCATGAGCCTCGTCGGCGACCCCGAGGTCATCTACCTCGACGAGCCGACCACCGGCCTCGACCCCGAGGCCCGCATCGAGGTGTGGGAGGTCGTGAAGAAGCTCGCGGGCTCCGGCACCACGGTGCTGCTCACCACGCAGTACCTCGACGAGGCCGAGCAGCTCGCCGACCGCATCGCGATCCTGCACGAGGGCCGCATCATCGCGAACGGCACCCTCGCCGAGCTCAAGGCGCTGCTCCCCGCGGCGAAGGTCGAGTACGTCGAGAAGCAGCCCACCCTCGAGGAGATCTTCCTCACCCTCATCGGCCCCTCGGCCGCATCGAAGGAGGATGCAGCATGACCACCCACTTCGCCGCAGACACGGCGACCCTCACCGGCCGCTCCCTGCGGCACATCTTCCGCAGCGCCGACACCATCATCACCACGGCGGTCACCCCGATCGCGCTGATGCTGCTGTTCGTGTACGTCTTCGGCGGCGCCCTCAAGCAGAGCACCGGCTCCGAGAACTACGTGAACTACCTCCTGCCCGGCATCCTGCTGATCGCCATCGCCTCCGGTATCGCCTACACGGCGTTCCGGCTGTTCACCGACATGCAGTCGGGCATCTTCGAGCGGTTCCACTCCATGCCGATCGCGCGGTCGAGCGTGTTGTGGGCCCACGTGCTCACCTCGCTCGTCGCGAACGCGATCACCCTGGCGATCATCTTCGCCGTCGGGTTCCTCATGGGGTTCCGCACCGGGGCGAGCGTGCTCGCGTGGCTCGGCGTGATCGGCATCCTGCTGCTGTTCACCCTGGCCCTCACCTGGCTGGCGATCATCGCCGGACTCAGCGCGAAGACCACCGACGGGGCGAGCGCGTTCTCCTACCCGCTCATCTTCCTGCCGTTCATCAGCTCGGCCTTCGTGCCCACCGACACGATGCCGGGGCCGGTGCGCTGGTTCGCCGAGAACCAGCCGGTGACCTCGATCGTGAACACGATCCAGGCGCTGTTCGCCGAGAAGCCCGTCGGCACCGACATCTGGGTGGCGCTGGCGTGGTGCGTCGGCATCCTCGTCGTCGGCTATGTGTTCGCGATCATCGCCTACCGCAAGAAGATCAGTTGACCTCACCGAGTGAGACGGAACGCTCCGTCCGGGGACTCCCCCGGCCGGGGCGTTTCGCCGCGCTCGGGCACCTCGCCCTCGGGCGGAGAGCACGGCGTCCGGCTGAGCTTTCGACCGGATTCCTCCGCCCGACACGGAGTTCTCCGCCCGACGCGCCGCAGCCCACGACGGCGGTGCCGCGAGTGGTGCCCCGCCCGGCGGCTGCGAGGGGGACCGGCCGCCGGGCGAGGAGACGGGGGCTCTAGGCGGAGGCGTGGCTGCCGGGGATCGCCGCGATGAGCTCGCGCGTGTAGTCGTCCTGCGGATGCTCCAGCACCTGCGCGGCGTCGCCGCTCTCGACCACGCGCCCCTTCTGCATCACGACGATGCGGTCGGAGATCTGCCGCACCACGCCCAGGTCGTGCGAGATGAAGAGGTAGCTGAGCCCGAACTCGGCCTGCAGGTCGACGAGCAGCTGCAGGATCTGCTCCTGCACCGAGACGTCGAGCGCCGACACGGGCTCGTCGAGGATCATCAGCTCCGGGCCGATCGCGAGCGCCCGAGCGATCGCGACGCGCTGCCGCTGCCCGCCCGACAGCTCCATCGGCCGCCGTGAGGCGAGCTCGGGCGACAGCCGCACGCGTTCGAGCAGCTCCCGCACGAGCGTCCGCTGCGACGCACGGTCGCCGATGCCGAACGAGCGCAGCGGCTCCGCGACGATCCGCTCCACCGTCATCCGCGGGTCGAGCGAGCCGAAGGGGTTCTGGTACACGACCTGCATCCGCCGGCGGAGCTGCCGCAGCGCCTCGCCAGACGTGCGCGTGATGTCGGCGCCGTCGAGCAGGATGGTGCCGGCGTCCGGCTGCACGAGCCGCGCGGCGATCCGCGCGCTCGTGGTCTTGCCCGAGCCGGACTCACCCACGATCGAGAGCGTCTGGCCGCGTGGCACGGCGAACGAGACGTCCTCCGCCGCGCGGAAGGAGCCGCCGCGCACGCCGTAGGTCTTCTGCAGCCCCGCCACCTCGAGGATCGTGTCGCCCGCGGCCCGCTGCGCAGAGGCGCGCTCCCGGAACCCGGAGAACAGGGCGCTCTCCTCGTCGTCGCGTGCCTGCGGGGCCAGCCGCCCCTCGCGCAGACCGGGGGCCGCGGCCACGAGCCGCTGCGTGTACTCGTGTGTCGGGGCGTTCAGCACGTCGGCGGTCGCGCCGCGCTCCACGATCTCGCCCTGGTACATCACGATGATCTCGTCGGCGCGGTCGGCCGCGACGGCGAGATCGTGCGTGATCAGCAGCACAGCCGTGCCGTGCTCCTCGACGAGCTGGTCAAGCTGGTCGAGCACGTGCCGCTGCACCGTGACGTCCAGGGCGCTGGTGGGCTCGTCTGCGATCACGAACGCCGGGCCGCACGCCCAGGCGATGCCGATCAGCGCGCGCTGGCGGAGTCCTCCCGACAGCTCGTGCGGGTACTGGGTGGCGCGCAACGCCGGATCGGGGATGCCGACCTCGTCGAGGATCTCGACCGCCCGGGCGGCGGCGGCCGCTCTCGGCATCCGCTTGTGGATACGCAGCGACTCGGCGATCTGCTCTCCGACCCGCATGAGGGGGTTGAGAGAGGAGCCGGGGTCCTGCGGCACGAAGCCGACCTGCGCGCCGCGGATCTTGCGCAGCGCACGCTCCGGCAGCCGCACGAGGTCGTTACCGGCGAAGCGGATCGACCCGCCGCTGACGCGGCCGTTCTCGGGCAGCCGGCGGATGAGCGCCTGCGACACCGTGGATTTGCCCGATCCGGACTCGCCGACCAGCGCGACGACCTTACCCGCCTCGACCTCGAACGAGACGCCGTGCACGACCTCCGCCCAGCGCCCGCGGGTGCTGTAGTCGACGCGCAGACCCTCGACGCTCAGCAGTGCACCGGTCATCGTCCGTCTCCGATCGCTCGCGCCACGCGGTTCACGGCCAGCACGACCGCCAGGATCACGAGGCCTGGGATGATGCTCAGCCACGGCTGCGCGGCGATGAAGTCGCGGCCGGCCGACGAGAGGGCGCCCCACTCCGGGGCGGGCGGCGGGGCGCCGAAGCCGAGGAAGGTCAGCGCCGAGACCCCCAGGATCGCGGTGCCCAGCTCCAGCGCGGCGACGGCGATCACGGGACGCGCGGCGTTCGGCAGCACGTGCCGGAAGATCACGGCGGGCATCCGCGCGCCCAGCGTGCGCGCCGCCTCGACGTACTCCTCGTTGCGCACGCGCAACACCTGCGAGCGCATCACGCGGGCGAAGCTGCCGGCGGCGCCGAGGCCGACGCCGAGGCCGATCGAGACGGGGCCGAAGCCGAGGGTCGCGACGACGATGAGGGCGAGAAGGATGCCGGGGATCGCCACGAGCACGTCGACGACGCGCATGATCGCGAAGTCGACGGGGCCGCCGAGGAAGCCGGAGGCGAGGCCGATCAGGCCGCCGACCACCACGCCGACGACCACGGCCAGCGCGGCCGAGACGATCGAGAGGGCGGCGCCGTGCACCACGCGGGAGTAGAGGTCGCGGCCGAGGTTGTCGGTGCCGAAGAGGTGCTCGGCGCTGGGCGGCAGCAGCCGCTCCTTCGGCACCGAGAGGAACGGGTCGTGGGTCGCGAGCAGCGACGGCGCGACGATCGCGACCGCCACCGCGAGCAGCACGAGGATGCTGACGAGGAACCCGGGCTGACGGAGCAGTCTCATGCGCTCGCCTCCTTCGGCGCGGCATCCGTCGGCGTCGACGACCGCCCGGCCTTCGCCCGTCCGGAGCGCCGGGTGCGCGGGTCGATCACGCCGTACGCGAGATCCACCACGAGGTTCACCGTGGCGTACACGGCGGCGATCATGAGCACGATCCCCTGGATGACGTTGATGTCGCGGGCGAGCACGGCATTCACCGTCATCCGCCCGATCCCGTCGCGGGAGAACACCGTCTCGACCACCGCGGTGCCCGCGGCGAGGTAGCCGATCGTGAGGCCGAGCACCGTGATCGTGGGCAGCAGGGCGTTGCGCAGCAGGTGCGCGGTGAAGATCCGCCACGGCGGCACGCCCTTGGCCACGGCGGTGAACACGTGCTGGCTGGCCTGCGCCTCGAGCACGGCGGCCGAGAACACCTGGAAAAGGATCGCGCCGACGGGGAGCGCCAGGGTGATCGCCGGGAGGATCGCGCTGCCCGGCTGCCTGCTGCCCGAGGAGGGCAGCCAGCCGAGGGTGAAGGAGAAGAAGCTGATCAGCAGCAGCCCGGTGAGGAACGCGGGGATCGCGACGCCGAAGGGCGGGATCTGCAGCACGAGGTTGCGCAGCCACCGCACGGGGGCGAGGAACGCGAGGAAGGTGAAGACCAGGGCGATGACGATCGCGATCACGAGCGCGATCACGGCGATCTCCACGGAGTTCGGCAGGGTGCGGGCGATCATGGTGGCCACCGGCTGCCCGGTGGCGATGGAGATCCCCAGATCGCCCTGCACGAGCATCCCGAGCCGGTGCCAGTACTGCTCCCACGGGGTGCCGGCGAGCCCGTACTGCTCACGCAGCCGGTCGAGCGTCTCGGGATCGACGATCGTGTCGCCGCCGCTCTTGCTGGCGAGTGCGGCGAGCAGGGGGTCGCCGGGCAGGAAGGTGATCAGGAGGAACACGACGGTGTACGTCGCGAGCACGACGAAGAGGAACTGGGCCAGCTTCGGTGCGATGTAGCGCAGTACGCGCGACACGGCGCTCATGGGTTCTCCCCCGTCATCCCGATCACCTTCCTGCGGGGCATACTCAGCCCTTGACCGTGACGTCGTAGAGGATGATCCGCGACGAGGAGTCGAACTCGACGCCCGTCACGCCCTTCTGCGAGGCGTGCACCTGGGCGACCTCGAGCAGCGGCACGAGGTAGGACTGCTCCACGATGCGCGTCTGCGCGTCGTCGAGGAGGGCGGTGCGCGCCGCGGGGTCGGCGGTCTCGGCCTGCGTGGCGAGCAACTGGTCGAGCTCGGGGTCGGCGACGATGGCCCAGCGGGCCGCGGATGCCGAGGAGAACATCACGCGCAGCACGTCGGGGTCGGTGCGGGTGAGGCCGGCGCCGAGGAAGTCGAAGTCCTTGGACGCGACCGCGCCGAAGAAGTCGCCGGCGGTGACCATGTTGATCTTCAGGTCGATGCCGGCCTTCGCCAGCTGCGCCTGCGTGGCCTCGAGCACATCCTGACCGTAGAAGGCGGTCACGGAGACGGAGAGCTTCTGCCCGTCCTTCTCGCGGATGCCGTCGGAGCCGGCCTCCCAGCCCGCGTCGTCGAGCACCTTCTCGGCCTTCTTGAGGTCGTAGGGGAGCTTCTGGTCGAGGTACGAGGGCGTCGCCGAGCTCAGCACGCCGGTCGCCGGCGGCACCTTGCTCGATCCGGTGAGCTCCGAGATCTCCGCGCGGTCGGTGGCGAGGACCATCGCCTCGCGCACCGCGGGGTCCGACACGATCGGGCGCTCGGTGTTGGGCACCAGCGAATGCGGGATGCCCGGGTTCGCCCGCGCGTAGATCTCGTAGTCGGCGGTGCCGAAACGGGCCTCGTCGGCGGCCGGGAGGTCGAGGATCATGTCGAACTCCCCGGTCTGCAGGCCTCCAGTGCGGACGCCGGGTTCAGGGGTCACGGCGAACGTGATCTTCTTCACGGCGGCGTCGCCCGTGTGGGTGCGCAGCTCGGAGCCCCAGCCGTAGCCCTCGCGAGCGGTGAGCACGACGGAGTCGTTGGACGTGTACGTGTCGAGCACGAAGGCACCGGTGCCGACGGGCGCCTGGCAGCGCTCCTCGGCGGTCATCGCGGCGGACGCGTCAGAGAGCAGGCCGAGGGTGATGGTGCTCGCGCCCTGCAGGAACTGCGCGTTCGGCTCGGCGAAGGTCACCTTCACGGTGGAGTCGTCGACGACCTCGGTGCCCTGGTACCCGGCGAGGTACTGCGAGGCGAGCGCCGCGGTCTTGCCGAGCGCGGCGAGGGCGTCGAAGTTGGTCTTCACCGTCTGCGGCGTCAGCGCGGAGTCGTCGCTGAAGGTCACGTCGTCACGCAGCGTGAACGTGAACTCGGTGAGGTTGTCGTTGGCCTCGAAGCTCTGGGCGAGCCAGGGCACGATCTCCCCGGTCTCGGGGTCCTGGTCGACCAGGGAGTCGACGAGCTGACGGCTGATGTTCAGGGCGGTGGTGAGGGTCACCTGCTGCGGGTCGAGGCATACCGGGTCGTCCTGCACCGCGATGTACAGCTCGTCCTTGGCCTCGCCCCCTCCTCCGCCGGTTCCGGCGTCGCCGCCGGCTGCGCAGCCGGCGAGAAGACCGGCGCCGAGGGCGGCGACGCCGAGGGCGGATGCCCAGCGTGCGGATGCGTGTCGTGCTGAAGTGTTCACGATCTTCCTCTCAGGGTCCAGCGGTTTTCGGGTGTGGCGCGTCAGGCCGCGCTGGGCAGGGAGCCGTGCACGAGGCGGCCTCGCGACACGACGGCGACGATGTTCTCGATGCGGAGGTCGGCGATGTCCTCCCACGGGCGTCCGCGGAGCACGACGAAGTCGGCGCCGTGGCCGGGCATGAGCGAACCGATCCGGTCGGCCATGCGCACCACGTCGGCGGCGTCGGAGGTGGCGGCGCGCAGCGCGCGCTCGGCGGTCCAGCCGAACATCCGCGCCATCAGCCGCACCTCCTCCATCTGGTCGCCGAACTGCACGAAGACGCCGTTGGCGTCGGTGCCGAGCACGAAGCGGATGCCGGCATGGCCTGCGTCGCCGAACAGCGAATCGCGATAGGCGACGACATCCTTCGCCTTCTCCTGCGCCTCCTCGCCGACCGCGACGCGGCCGTCGGCGATGGCGTCGTTGATGAGCAGCGTCGGGGCGACCGAGATGTTGCGCTCGATGAGCCGCTCCCACTGGTCGGGTTCGAGGCCGGTGCCGTGCTCGATCGAGTCGACCCCGACCGACAGGGCGATCTCGTTGCCCTCCGCCGAGTGGCTGTGCGCGGCGACGGGCATGCTCAGGGCGTGCGCCTCGTCGATGGTCGCGCGGATCTCGTCGAGGGTCTGGTTGCGCCAGCCCACCTTGTCGCCCATCGAGAGCACGCCGCCCGTGGTGAAGATCTTGATGCCGTCCGCGCCCATGCGGGCGTACTCGCGCACGAGCTTGCGGCACTCGTCCGGGCTGTCGGCCGTGCGGCCGCGGTGCGGGTAGTGCGGCGGGATGAAGAGGTCGCCGTGCCCCGCGGTCATGCCGACGGCGCCGTGCACGAGAATGCGGGGACCCTGCTGGATGCCCTCGTCGAAGGCCCGCTTGACGGCGAGCTGACGCTCGTCACCGGAGAGGTCGCGCAGCGTCGTGACTCCGGCACGGGCGGCCTTCTGCGCGTTGTTCGCGATGTGGAAGACCTGCTCCTCCCACGGGGTGATCAGCGGCCACGAGGACCAGTCGGCGCGGCCGGAGCCGGAGTAGGCGCCGAGGTGCACGTGCGTGTCGATCAGACCGGGGATGACGCAGAGGTCGTCGTGCGCCACCTCGTCGGGCTCGACCGCCTCGATGCGGTCGCCGTCCCACGCGAGCCGGCTGGCGCCGCGGTAGGCGCTTCCGTCCCAGAGCGGGATCCCACGGATGCTGTCCGACGTCGCTGACACTGCTCACTCCTCTGTCCGGGTGGACTGAAGGTAGCAGATACTCGGCCACTTGTTGATAGGTATAGTCAATCAGCACCCAACTTGTTGACTTGTTGTGATGATTGCGTCGACACTTATGCTGGGCCGGAAGCGGGGGAACCACCATGACAGACGGCACGATCGGCAGCTGGAGCGAGCGGAGACCCCGCACGCCCCTCACCGATGACGAGCGGATCCTCAACGGCGTGCTCCGGCACGTGCGCGAGTCCGCGGCGACGGGGGAGAACCTCCCCGGAGAACACAAGCTCGCCGAGGCGCTCGGCTGCACGCGGCAGCAGATCCGGCACGCGCTCGCCGAGCTGGAGAACCAGGGCGTGGTGTCGCGCCGACAGGGCGCCGCGACCACCGTGGACCCGCTCGCCCTGCGGCTGAGCGCGCGCTTCGACGCCCGCGTGGAGTACGGAGACGTGCTGGCGCGCATGGGGTACACGCCGTCGGTGGAGGTGGTCTCGGCGGCGTTCGAGCCGCTGCCCGCCGACATCGCCGCGCTGCTCACCAGCGAGGTCGAGCCCGTCGCCGCGCGCATCGTGCTCCGCTGGTTCGCCGACGACCAGCCGGCGATGGTCGGCACGTACACGATCCCCCTGCCGGCCGGCACCGAGCGGCCCTTCATCGACCCCACCAAGCCGATCTCCGACATCACCAGAGACCTGTGGTCGGAGGCCGTTGCCTGGGAGGTCGTGACGGCGGGCGTCACCGCGCTGTCGCCGGAGGAGGCCGCGCTACTGGATCAGCCGGAGAACGGCGTGGCCAAGATGTGGCAGATCGTCGGCGTGACCCTCAGCGGCAAGCGCATCTACCACGCGCACGAGGTGCACCACCGCGACCTCGTGACCTACTCCTTCGTGCGCACGGTGAAGGAGCCCTGGCGCGTCCCCGCCCGCTGACCCGCCCCGCCCCGGCCGGAGCTGCGGCTTTCGAATCGCACGAATGACCCCGAATCCGGCCGGAACGGGGTCATTCATGCGACTCGAACGCCGCGGAGGCGTCAGCCCTTCACGAACCAGTCGAAGTCGGAGCCGTGTTGGGCGAGCCACGCGTCGACGGCATCCGCCTCTTTGCCCTCGCCGTACTCGTTGACGACGAGGTCCTCCAGCGAGCCGTACTGCTCGTCGTCGAGCCGGATCTTCGCGATCAGCTCCGCCGCCTCGGGGTACTTCTCCGAGAACCCGTCCGTCGCGAGGAAGTGCAGCCCCTCGGCCTGACCCATCGCGCCCTTCGGATCCTTCAGATCCTTCACCGGGAACGCGTCGTTGGCCCAGAACGGACGCCACAGCGTCACGACGATGTCCTTCTTCTTCTCCGTGGCCGACTTCAGCTCGGTGAGCATCGCCGCGGTCGACGAGGTCACCAGCTGGTACTCGCCGTCGAGGCCGTAGGCGGGCATCATCTTCTGCGTCTGCCCGGTCAGTCCCGCGCCCGGTTCGATGCCGACGATGCGCCCGTCGAAGCGGTCGGCGGCGCCCGCGAGATCCTCGATCGAGTCGATGTCGGTGTACTCGGGCACGGCGATCGTGAGCGTGGCGTTGTCGTAGTACGTGCCGAGGTCCTCGATGTCTTCGCCGTAGGTCTTCATGTACTCGGCCTGCGTGATCTCCGGCCATGCCGAGGGGAAGACGTCGACGTCTCCCTGGGCGAGTCCGGTGTAGAGCGGACCCGCCTCGGTGAGCGTCTTCATGCGCACCTCGTAGCCGAGCTTCTCCAGCTGGTCCTGCAGGAGGTACGCGGTGCTGAGCCCGTCGGTCCAGCTGGGCAGGAAGCCGAGGGTGATGGTGCCCTTGTCACCACCGCCCGTCGACGAGCCGCCCCCGGTGAGGCCGGTGGTGCCGCCCGCCCCGTCGGTGGCGCAGCCGGCGAGAGCGAGCGATGCCGCGGCGGCGATCGCCGCGAGTCCGATGAGTCTGCTGCCCTTACGCATTCTGAAGCTCCTTCTCCTCCGCGGACGTCGCCGGCGCGGACGGGGTGGTCGGCGTCGTACCGGATGCCGCGGCGGCCTTGCGGGCCGCACGGCGGCGGTTGAGCACGAACAGCAGCGACGACGGGTTCTGTCCGAGCGAGCCGAGGGCCGCGGTGACGCGGTCGAGGAAGACGGCGATGAGCACGACGCCCAGTCCGGCCTCGACGCCCTTGGCGATGTTCACGGTCGAGATGGCCTCGACGACCATCTTCCCGAGCCCGTCAGCGCCGGCCATGCCCGCGATGACGGCCATCGACAGCGCCAGCATGATGACCTGGTTCACACCGGCGAGGATCGTCGGCATGGCGAGGGGCAGCTGGATGCCGCGCAGGATCTGCGCGGGGGTGGCGCCGAACGCCTGACCGGCCTCGACGGTCTCGGAGTCGACACCGCGGATGCCGAGCTCGGTCAGCCGCACGCCCGGCGGGAGCGCGAAGATCACGGTCGCGACGAGCCCCGGCACCACGCCGATGCTGAAGAACACGATCGCAGGGATCAGGTAGACGAACGCCGGCATGGTCTGCATGAAGTCCAGCACGGGCTTGAGCACCGCACGGACGGTGGCGTTGCGCGCCGACCAGATGCCGAGCGGGATCGCGATCAGCACCGCGACGACGGCCGCGACGAGCACGAGCGCGAGGGTCTGCATCGCGGGGACCCACAGCCCCATCGCGACGATCAGGCCGAACGAGATCACGGTGCCGATGGCGAGCTGCCACGAGCGCACCAGCCAGGCGAGGAGCGCCGCCACCACGATCACGACGTAGAAGTACGGCAGCAGGAGCAGGAAGGTGAGCCCGTCGACCAGGAAGGTCACGATGTACGAGACCACGTCCAGCAGGCCCTCGAGGTTGTCCTTGATCCAGCCGACGGCGGCTTCGACCCAGGTTCCGATCGGGAGATGGATGTTCATCGTGCGGCCTCCTCGTTCGCGGACGCGTCGTTCGGGCGCTGGGCGTCCTGCCCCGGCTCTGCGGTCCAGCCGTCGTCGAGCACGGCGTCGATCTCGGCCTGCGGCATCGGCATGAGCGGCAGGGTCAGCTCGCCCGTGGCCCCGGGGCCGGGGCCGAGCGCGGCGAGCAGGGTGATGCGCGGGATCACGCCGACCAGGCGGCCCTCGGCGTCCGTCACCGCGAGCGGCACGGGCGACTCGACCGAGGGGATGAAGAGGTTCATTAGCACCTCGTCCTCGTTCACGGCGAGAGGCACCGGCTTGAGGATGGAGGCGAGGGTGGTGACGCCCTTGCGCACGAGCTTGACCGCGTCGCGGTCGGTGACGATGCCGACGAGCTGCCGGTCGCGTCCGACGACGTAGGTCGCCGACATGAACGAGTCGCGCATCTGGCGGAGCGCCGTGCGGGGACCCGCGGTGTCCGCCACCACGGGGCGCGGGCGCTCCATGACGTTGGCGGCGGTGAGCACCCTGGCACGGTCGACGTCCTGCACGAACTGCTCGACGTAGTCGTTGGCGGGGTCGGTGAGGATGTCCTCCGGCGTGCCGATCTGCACGATGCGGCCGTCGCGCATCACCGCGATACGGTCGCCGAGGAACATCGCCTCATTGAGGTCGTGCGTGATGAACACGATGGTCTTCTGCAGCTTCTGCTGCAGTTCGAGCAGCTGCTCCTGCATCTCGCGGCGGATCAGGGGGTCGAGCGCGCTGAACGCCTCGTCCATGAGCAGGATGTCGGTGTCCGCAGCGAGCGCGCGGGCGATGCCGACGCGCTGCTGCATGCCGCCCGAGAGCTCTGACGGCAGCTTGTCGCCCTGCCCCTCGAGCCCGACGAGAGACAGGATCTCGTCGGCCTTGGCCAGGCGCTGCGCCTTGGGCATGCCCTTGAGCTCGAGCGGATAGGCGACGTTCGCTGCGACCGTGCGGTGCGGCAGCAGAGCGAAGTGCTGGAACACCATCGAGATGCGGTCGCGGCGGATCTCGCGCAGGCGCGACGCCGGGATGCCGGTGATCGGGTCGCCCGCGACGATGACCGAACCGTCGGTCGCCTCGTGCAGCCCGTTGAGCATGCGGATGATGGTGGACTTGCCGGAGCCGGAGAGCCCCATGATGACGAAGATCTCACCGCGGTTGACGGTGAACCCGGCGTCGATGACGGCGGCGGTCCCGGCGTCGGCGACGTCGGAGCGGCTCTCTCCGGACTTCAGCCGGCGGACGACCTGGTTCGGGCTCTTCCCGAACGCCTTGTACAGATGGCGCGCTTCAAGTGCGATTTCGGACACGTTTCCCCCGCGGCGCGCCTATGCGGCACGCCCGCTTCGGTTACGCCCGGGTGATGCTCACGGGGCCGTTTCGAGTGGTGTCGCTGTGGCGGCGCGGGCGGCGGATTTCGGATCAGCCGCAGAGAGCATCGACCGTACGCCCGCGCCTCTTCGCAGCACAGCTCATCGAAAGAAGGACGCGGCCGCGGACTGGTCTTGGGCCGTGAGGCCCGCACTCCAACGTAACGAAATGGCCGGTCAGAGGCAAATCCGCATTATTGAGCGCTGTTCGGTTTCACGGCCTGACCGGGGGGAATGACGGGGTCGGACACCCCATCGGCCGGCATTGGCAGCATCCTGCTCATCACCGTCCGCACGTCCGCATCGAGGCCGTCCAGTCGCACCTCGACGCGGTCCAGACGCTTGTCCACGCCGTCCAGACGCTTGTCCACGTGCTCGAACCGGCGGTCGACCGCCTGGAACTGGATGTCGACCCTCTCGAACCCGGCGACCATCTCCGCACGCAGCCCTTCGAACTTCGCGTCGACGATCCTCTCCATTCCCTCGAACTTCGCGTCGACGCCCCGTGTCAGCCCGTGGAACCTCGCGTCGACGATGTTCCCTATGCCCTCGAACCGGGCACCGACGGTCTCACCGAGCCCTTCGAACTGCGCGGCGATCGTGCGCATCATCAGCTGCGTCGCGACGCCGATCATCGCGGTGAACGCGGCGGCGAGGATGCCGAGGGCTGTCCAGATCTGGGGTTCGGTCACGGTGAGCACCTTTCCATCTTGGGTCCGTGGGATCCCAGATTGCCAGTGAAGGAGCACGAAAAATGCCCGTTTACGCGATGAATCCCGGCATATGTGGAGAACTCGATGTCGAGGCGAATGTGGAGGACGGATCAGCGGCGGATGCTGCGGGTGACCGTGAACTTCGGCGTCCGTGTCAGCTGCTCGGTCGGCCCCACCAGCCGGGCGAGCTCCGCCCGATACCCGAGCGACGAGTTGTACACCGTGAGCAGCTCGCCGCCCGACCGCAGCATCCGCGCCGCGGCCTCGAACAGCCGGGTCGCCGCTCCCGTGTGCACGCTGCTGCCGAGGTGGAACGGCGGATTCAGGAGCACCAGGTCGACGCCGCCGTCGGGGATCCCCGATCCGGCGTCGTCGTGCGTCACGGAGATCCGATCGCCCAGCCCGTTCGCCGCGACCGTCGCTCCGGCCGACGCCACCGCAGCCGCCGATCGGTCGGTCGCGATCACGCGCGCGCCCGGATGAGCGCGGGCGTAGGAGACGGCGAGCGCGCCGGTGCCGCAGCCCAGGTCGACGACCGTCGCCCCCTCCCTGACGGCTCCCACCTCGTCGAGCACGTCGAGCAGCGCGCGGGTGCCGATGTCGAGCCTCGCCCCGGCGAACGCCCCGCCGTGTGCGAGGAGCGCGAACCCGTCGTGCTGTGCGCGCACCGGGTACGGAGGTTCCTCGGGAACCTTCCGCGGCTCCGACGCGATCAGCAGCCGCGACTTGCGCTCCGCCCGCTGCGGCTGCACGCGGGCGAAGCTGCGGCCGAGCACCGCGTTCTGCGCCAGGGTCATGTGCTTGACCCGCCCTCCGGCCACGAGCACGGCGTCGGGCGCCGCCCACCTGGCCACGGCATCCGCGATCTCCTCGAGCTCGGCTAGCGCCTTCGGCAGTTGCAGCAGCACGAGCCGCGCGCCGTCCAGCAGCGTCCGGTCGAGCTCATGCGTCGAGAAGCCGGACACACCGAGGTCCTCGGCGTTGAGGGCGAGGGCGCGGCGCCCCGTCGCCAGGTCCTGATGCACGCGCACGCCGTCGAGCCCGGCGGCCGTCAGAGCCAGCGTCACGGCTCCGTACTCGTCGCCGATGGCCGCGATCTCCGATCCCGCGATACCGGAGTCGAGAGCGTGCGCGACGAGAAGCAGATCGGTGGCGTCGTACGCCTGCAGGTTGTCGGCCTCGACATCGGGCCGGCGACGCAGTCGCGCGTAGGGGAAGTCGGGCACCTCCCCACGATACGTCAGGCCGCCTCCCTGGCGATCTGGGTCGCGGCGCGCTGCAGCAGCGGGATGCGGCGGGCGAGCTCGTCGACGTCCTGCACCATGCGGAGCGCCGTGAGCGAGAGCGCCCCGACGACCCCCGTCGCGCTGCGGATGGGGACGGCGACGCAGTTGACGAAGTCCTCGAACTCCGCGTCGTCCGCCGCCCATCCCCGCTCGGACACCGTGTCCAGCTCCGCGTCCAGCGCCCGCCTGGACGTGAGCGTGCGCGCGGTGTGCGCCGTCCATTCCGTGCCGGCGAGCACGGCATCCCTCCGGCTCCCATCGAGGTCGGCGAGGATCGCCTTGCCGACGCCGGTGCAGTATGGCAGCACCCGCGAGCCGATGCGCGAGTACATGCGCGCGCCGCCCTGGTCCTCCACCTTGTCGACGTAGACGATCGCGTCGTCGATGAGCGCCGCCACGTGCAGCGTGTTGCCGGTGGCCTCGTGCAGCTCGCGCAGGGGCGCGGATGCCGCCTTCCTCAGGTCGAGGTGCTCCAGCGCGACCTGGGCGAGGGACACGAGGTGGAACGCGGGCACGTAGGCGCCGTCGGCTCGGCGCCGCACGTAGCCCACGTCCTCGAGCGTCTGCAGCTCGCGGAACATCGTCGAGCGATGCAGGGAGAACTCGACGGCCAGCTCGGCCACGCTCTTCGGCCGCTCGGCGATCGAGTCGACGATGAGGGCGGCCCTGCGCACGCTCTGCGACACGTCAGCCTCCTAGAAGAACGTGCGCACGAGCTCGACCACGCGGTCGTCGTGCTGCGACGCGACCACCGGCAGGTGGTGCCACTTGTCGAAGGCCGTGCACGGATGCGAGAGGCCGAGGCGCACGACGTCGCCGACGCCCACCTCGACGTCCGGGGTCCGGAGGAAGGTGTGCTGGTCGTTCATGGCCGACACCGATGACCCCGGCAGGGGACGCAGCGGCTCGCCGAGGTCGTCGGCGACCCCCTGCGGCTGCGGCAGCCCCTCGTCGTAGGGGAGGTCGCGCTTGCCGCCGTCGAGCAGGGCGAGCCCGGGCTCGGGGTGCGACACGACGCGCGCGTGACCGTGCATGGCCGAGCGGAGGAAGCCGTGCTCGCCGCCGCGCGTCTCGTCGAGGGGCGAGATTCCGCGGTAGAACCCGTCGTCGTGCACGATGTACGCGCCGGAGCGGAGCGTCCACCTGGTGCCGTCGTCGCGGGCGACGCCGTCGGCGTACGCCTCGGCGACGAGGTCGAAGTAGGCGCTGCCGCCCGCCGTCACGAACACGTCGCCCTCGTCGTCGTAGAGGTCGGCGAGAGCGTCGTGCAGGGCGACCTGGCGCCCGAGGTACTCGCGGACCGCGGCCAGGGAGGCGGGCGAACGGTCGTGCCCGAGCGCCCCCTCGTACCCGGCGACGCCCGCGAGGCGGAGCACGTCGGAGGCGGCGAGCGTGCGCGCGATCTCCTCCGCCTCCTCGGTGCTGCGCGCGCCGGTGCGGCCGCCGGGGGCGCCGAGCTCGACGCACACGTCCACGCGGCGCGGGACGCCGATCTCACGGAGGGCGCTCTGCATCCGCTCCACCGTCTCGACGGAGTCCGCCCAGCTGACGAAACGGAAGTCGGGGTCGGCCAGCTCCTCGGCGAGGTAGCGCAGCGAACGGCGATCGACCACGGCGTTGGCGAGCATGACCTCGGCGAGACCGAAGGTGCGCCCAACCCGCACCTGGTCCATGTTCGCGAGCGTGATGCCGGGGCATCCGGCGTCGAGCTGACGCTGCCACAGCGCCGGGGCCATGGTCGTCTTGCCGTGCGGCATGAGGCTCAGGCCGCGTGCGGCCGTCCACTCCGCCATCACGTCGACGTTGCGCCGCATGCTCTCGTCATCGAGGGCGATGAGCGGCGTCCAGAACTCCCCGAGCCTCGGCTCCGTGGCGAGGAACTCGTCGACGGTGAGCCCGAACGCCCGCTCGGGGATGCCCTTGTCGCGCGCCGAGAGCCGCTCGCCGCCGAGGCCGTCGAGCAGAAGCCGCTGTGCCATGTGTCCTCCCGTATCGTTCTGCGTCCCGTGTCGGTTCTGCGTCGAACCTACCCTCGGATGCCGTGCTGTGCACATGTTGCAACGTTCGTTGCGAGGAGTGCACACGGACGCGATCATGGCAGCATGACCACCGCCCCTGTGCCCCTCATCGCGATCGGCGAGACGATGATCGTGCTCACGCCGCACGACGCGACCCCGCTCTCCGGGGCGGACGACGTGCAGGTCGGCATCGGCGGCGCCGAGTCGAACGTGGCCGCGCACGTCGTCGCGCTCGGCCACCGCGCCGCCTGGGTGAGCCGGCTCGGCGACGAGGTGCTCGGACGCCGGGTGCACCGCGCGGTGACCGCGCAGGGCGTGGACACCCGCTGGGCGGGCTTCGACGCGACGGCCCCCACCGGCGTCTACTTCAAAGACCCCGGCCGCGGCGTGCTCTATTACCGAGCCGGCTCCGCCGCGTCGCGGATGACCGCACAGACCGTCGCCGACGTGCCGTTGGAGAGCGCGCGGATCGTGCACGTGTCCGGCATCACCCCCGCGCTCTCGGCCGACTGCGCGGCGATGATCGACGCGGTGATCGACCGGGTCGCCGCGAGTCCGGCGCTGCTGAGCTTCGACGTGAACCACCGGGCGGCGCTGTGGTCGGCATCCGTCGCCGCGCCCGTGCTGCTCTCGCTCGCGAACAGGGCGGACATCGTCTTCGTCGGCCTCGACGAGGCGGAGACCCTGTGGGGATGCCGCACCCCCGAAGAGGTCCGCGCACTCGTGCCCGAGGCGGCGCATCTCGTCGTGAAGGACGGCGACGTCGGCGCCACCGAGTTCTCCCCGGAGGGGACGGTGTTCGTGCCGGCGATCCCCACCGAGGTCGTCGAGGCCGTCGGGGCCGGCGACGCCTTCGCCGCCGGGCACCTCGCCGGCATGCTCTCCGGCGTCGATGCCGCCGCGCGCCTCCGCGCGGGACATGAGCGCGCCCACCTCGTGCTGCAGTCGACGCACGACGTCGTCACCGGCTGACCCGCGCCGCCTGCCGCCCGCCGCGCGCGCCGCCCGCCGCCCGCCGCGCGCGCCGCCCGCCGCCTGCCGCCCGCCGCGCGCGCTGCGCTGCCCGCCCACGCCCCGCGCCTGCCGCGCTCGGCATCCGCGCGAAAGGTCGGAGCCCCCGCACGACACGCCGTCGTCCGGGGCCGAGGCGCGGCGTGTCGCCCCGCCGCTCCGACTTCTCGCACGGCCGCGGCGGCGGCATCCGCCTCCGTCAGCGACCTCTCTTGACACGCCTCCGGTTAGGTGGTTAGTTAGTCGAGTAACTAACCACCTAACCGGGAGAGAACGTGATCGAAGAAGGCAAGCCGCTCTTCCTCCAGATCGCCGAGCGCATCGAAGACTCGATCCTCGACGGCTCACTGGCCGAGGAGTCACAGGCGCCTTCGACGAACGAGCTCGCCGCGTTCTACCGGATCAACCCGGCCACCGCAGCCAAGGGAGTCGCAATGCTCACCGACAAGGGCGTGCTGTACAAGCGCCGCGGCATCGGCATGTTCGTCGCAGAGGGCGCCAAGACGCTCCTGCTCGGCGAGCGCCGCGCGGCCTTCGCCGAGCACTACATCGATCCTCTCCTCGCCGAGGCCCGCACGCTCGGGCTCGACGCGTCCGACCTCGCCGCCCTGCTCGCCGAGCGGGCCGCACGCACCGATGGGACCACCGCATGACCTCCGTGATCGAGGTGCACAACCTCACCAAGCGCTACCGGGACAAGAAGGCCCTGGACGACGTCACCCTGTCACTCGAGCCCGGCGCCATCTACGGCCTCCTCGGCCGCAACGGCGCGGGCAAGACGACGCTCATGTCGATCCTCACCGCGCAGAACGTCGAGACATCGGGCACCGTGCGGGTGTTCGGCGAACCGCCCTTCGAGAACGCGAAGGTGCTGAGCCGGATCTGCTTCGTGCGCGAGAGCCAGAAGTACCCCGACGACGCGACGCCGACGCACGCCTTCGCCGCCGCACGTCTCTTCTTCCCGCACTGGGACCAGAGCCTCGCCGACGAGCTGATCGCCGAGTTCCAGGTGCCCGTGAAGCAGCGCATCAAGAAGCTCTCGCGCGGCCAGCTCTCGGCTGTCGGCGTGATCATCGGACTCGCCTCGCGCGCCGAGATCACGTTCTTCGACGAGCCGTACCTCGGCCTCGACGCCGTGGCAAGGCAGATCTTCTACGACCGGCTGCTGGAGGACTACGCGGAGCACCCGCGCACCGTCATCCTCTCCTCCCATCTCATCGACGAGGTCGCCAACCTCATCGAGAAGGTCATCGTGATCGACAACGGCCGGATCATCCTCGACGAGGACACGGATGCCGTGCGCGACCGCGCCGTGACCGTGGTCGGCGACGCCGCGAAGGTCGACGCCTGGGCGCACGGACGCGAGGTGCTGCACCGCGAAGCCCTCGGCCACGTCGCCTCGATCACGGTTCTCGGCGCCCTCAGCACGGAGGAGCGGGCCGAGGTCGCGGCATCCGGACTCGAGCTGGCTCCCGTGTCGCTGCAGCAGCTCGTCGTACGTCTCACCCAACGGGGCGACGCCACCGTCGCAGAGAAGGAGGAGGTGCGCTGATGCGTCGCACACTCAACGTCATCCGCCTGCAGATGATCAACAGGCAGACGTTCATCTGGACGCCGCTGATCATCCTGACCGGCGCCACCCTGCTCTCGATCCTCGTCTACGCGATGATCCCCGTCGACACCCCCAAGTACGGGGGCGCCGGCCAGGCGCCGCTCTGGTACTTCATGGCGATCGGCATCGGGGCGATGACCTACACGTTCCCGTTCTCGCAGGCCCTGAGCATCACGCGGCGCGAGTTCTTCCTCGGCACGATGCTCACCGCGGTGCTGGCGAGCGCCTTCATGGGCGGGCTGTTCCTCCTCGGCGGCGGCATCGAGCTCGCGACGCACGGCTACGGCGTGAACGGCTACGTCTTCTACCTCGACTGGCTCTGGGCGGCAGGTCCGCTGGGCGCCTTCACGGTGTACTTCACGCTCGCGCTGCTGCTGTTCGTGGTCGGCTTCACGGGCGCCACGGTCTACAAGAGCTGGGGCCTCACCGTGTTGACGATCTCGTGGGTCGCGGTGGCGCTGCTGCTCATCGGACTCGTGTTCCTCGCCACCAGGCTCGGCTGGTGGGGGAGCTTCTGGACGACCGTGGCCGACCTCGGCGCCCTCGGCCTCGCCCTGTGGGGACTCGTGGTCACGGCGGTGCTGATGGGCGTCTCCTTCCTCGCCTTCCGCCGGGCGACCCCCTAAGCGCGAGGCGCGCGGATGCCGCGCCGGAGCAGATGCCGGATGCCGGACGCGTCAGATCTGGTCGTCGGCGGCGAGCACGTCGAGCTGCCAGAAGCGGCCGTCGGGGTCGGCGTCGTCGTGGGACTTCTCCGCCTCGTCGAGCACGTCGTTGATGCGGTCGAGCATCGCGCCGAACTCGTCGGCGGTGAGCCGTATCGTGCGCTGGGAGAAGGCCGCGTGCACCCCGGTGGCGCGTCCGCTGACGTACTCGGGCGTCCACTCGACCACGCGGCGCATCATGTCCTGGTGATCCTCGGCGAGCGCGCGGATCATGGCCCCGCTGAGCGCCTCATCGGGAACGGGGTTCTCGGGTCCGCCGAGGTTGAGGGCGAGCTTGCGCACCGTCCACACGCGGTCGCGCCGGTCGCGCGCCCGCTCGGGCGACTCCTCGATGAGCCCGGCGTCGGCGAGCACCCGCAGGTGGAAGCTCGCGCTGTTCGCGGCGACGCCCAGCTCCTCGGCGATGTCGGCGGCCCGCAGGTGCTCCCTCCGGGAGAACAGGCGGATCATCTGCCGGCGGAGGGGGTGCGAGTACGCCTTCAGCATCGCGGTGGTCATCCAGACCGGGTCGGCGCGCTCGTCCTCCGTCATGAGCCGAGTGTATCCGCACCGGAAGTTGCGCAATAGATATTGCGCAACTTCTCTTGCGCAATTACCGTGGTTACCATGACCACCGTGAGCGCACCCCACCGGCTGTGGCGGAACACCCGCTACCTCACCTGGCTCGTCAGCGACACCAGCAAGGGCCTCGCCGCCGCGCTCTTCTCCTTCGCGATCCCGCTGATCGCCCTCATCGTCACCGACGACCCCGCACAGGCCGGCATCATCGGCGGCGCCGGCATGGTCGCGCGCCTGCTCACGACGCTCGCCGGCGGCATCCTCGCCGACCGGCACCGCCGCATCCTGCTCATGCTGATCGGCTCGCTGCTCGGCGTCGCGCTTTCCGCGGCCTTCACGATCCTCGCGATCGCCGACGCGCTCACCTTCGTCACGCTGCTGGTGATCGAGGTGCTGCTCGCCGCCCGCAGCGGCCTGTTCGACGTCGCCGGCGAGAGTGCGATCAAGGAGATCGTCCCCGACGAGGGGATGGGCCGCGCGCAGGCCGCGAACCAGGGCAGGGACGCCGCGCTGCAGCTCGCCGGCGGTCCCCTCGGCGGCCTGCTGCTCGGCGTCGGCGGGTGGCTCGTCGGCGTCGTCATGACGGTCTGCCACCTCGTCGCCGCGGCCACGGCGTGGATGCTGGGTCGGCAGGCGCGCAGCGCCGGCATCGTCGACCACGGCGCTGATGCGGATGCCGCGGCATCCGGCCCAGCGACCGGTGCCCCTGCGGAGCCCGCCGCATCGCCGAACGCCTGGTCGGAGATCCGCGAGGGCTTCACGTGGCTGATGTCGCGGCCCGACCTCGGCGGCGTGCTCGCGATCATCACGATCATCAACCTCGGCTTCAATGCGGCGATCACCACCGTCATCTACGCCCTGCAGCAGTCCGGGCACTCCGAGGTGCTCATCGGCACGCTGTCCGCCGCGATCGGAGCGGTCATGCTGGTCGGCGCGATCGTGGCACCGCTGCTCATCCCCCGCATCGGCGCGGGCACGCTGGCGATCCTCGGGCTCGCCTGCGCGACGCTCGGCGCGGCCGCCGTGTCGCTGGTCTCCGATCCCTGGGCGATCGCCGGGGTGCTCGCGGCATCCGTCTTCCTGCTCCCCTCCCTGAACGCGGCGATGATGGGGTACTTCATGGTGGCCACCCCGTCGCGGCTGCTGGGCCGCGCCAACAGCGCCGCCGGGGTGCTCGGCATGGGCGCGCTGCCGCTCGCCCCGCTGATCGCCGGGTTCGGCCTCACCTGGGTCGGACGGGAGTGGACGCTGATCCTGTGCGCGGCGCTGTGCCTGATCGCGGTGCTGCTCGCCCTCGGCAACCGCGCGCTGCGCGCCCTGCCCACGGAGTCCGGCTGGGCGGAGCACGCCAGGCAGTACGAGTGATCGGATGCCGGCATCCGATCACTCCGCTTCCATGCACCAGACTGGGGAGGAGACCGGGGAGGATGCCGTGGCACGACGACGGATCGCCGTGATGCCGGTGATCGGACTGGGCGTGGCGGCGACCGCCGTGAGCTGGATGATCACCCATGCCGTGCCGGTCACGGTGCGCTCGGCATCAGCGCTCTCCGACGTCGCGTTCGGCTGGCCGCTCGCCTGGTACCACCAGGACCTGACGCGGTTCGAGTACGCCGAGTTCCCCGTCGAGGTGATCGTGGTGGGCGACCGCGTCGATCCGGTGCCGACCACCGTGGACTGGCTCCCGTTCCTCGGCGACATCGCGCTCACCGCGCTCGTGATGTGGCCGATCTGCACCGTGCTCCTCCACCTCATCGCGCGGGCGGCGAACCGCGCCGTGCCGGCCTCGGAGCAGCCGACTTGACCCTGACACTGTGGAAGACGGGATAACGGAAGCATGTTGTCCATCGGAGCTTTCGCGCAGATCGGCCAGGTGACCCATCGGATGCTGCGGCACTGGGACACCGCCGGCCTGCTCGTGCCCGCCCACGTGGACGAGTCCAGCGGCTATCGCTCGTACGACCCGTCGCAGCTCGAAAGGCTGCACCGGATCGTCGCGCTGCGTCAGCTCGGGTTCGGACTCGACGACATCGCGCAGATCCTCGAGCAGGGGATCGACGCCGGCCGCATCGCGGCCATGCTGCGCGTGCGTCGGGCCGAGGTCGAGGAAGAGCATCGCGTGGCCGCGGCCAGACTCGTCGACGTGGAGAGGAGGCTCCACCTCATCGAGAGCGAGAAGCAGATGTCCACTGTCGAGATCATCGAGAAGCCCCTCCCCGCCGTGCGGCTCGCCGCGCATACGGCATCCGTCCCTCCCGAGGAGGTCGGCGCCGCCGTCGGCCCGCTGTTCGCGAGCATCGAAGACGTGCTGGGCGACGAGTGCGGGGCGCTGGCCACCCCGATCGCCCAGTACGATCTCACCGACGACGGGATGCGGATCACCGCCGGTTACGCATACGGCGGCGCGCCGCGCGCCGACCTCGAGATCGTCGACCTCCCGGCCGTCGACGTCGCGATCTGCGGCGTGCACCTCGGCGCCATGGCCCGCATCCGCGAGACGTGGAGCGCCGTGCACGCCGAGATCCTCGCCCGCGGCTTCGTGCCCAGCGGACCGTGCCGCGAGCTCTACGTGCGCGCCGTGTCCGACGACCAGTCCGACTGGGTCACCGAGCTGCAGCAGCCCGTCGTGCGCCCCTGACCGGCCGGCGTCCCTCCACCTTCCCTCCGCGCGAAAAGTCGGAGCCGCGGGGCGACACGCCGCGACGGGCGGGCGGCGGGCCGGCGTGTCGCCGCGAGACTCCGACGTTTCGCGCGGCACGCCGGTCGAGACTCCGACGTTTCGCACGGCACGCCGCCCGCGGCACCCCGCCGCGGGGGAAGTTCGACGCCGATCATGTATCAGGAAGGCCTTGCCGCGCTCCTCACTGGTGTGATCACAATGGGTCTCATGATCGACGGCGCACCCGACGCCGATCTCGCAGCCGATGACGGGGCGGCGCGCTGGCTGCGCGCCGCTGCCCTCTTCGATGCATGGCGGGACGGCGACAGCCGCGCGATGGACGACCTCGTGCGGCTGATGTCCCCTGTGCTCTGGCACGTGGTGCGCGCGTACGGGCTCGAGCGCACCCTCGCCGAAGACGTCGTGCAGACCACCTGGCTGCGCCTCGTGCGCGCCCACGAGAGCATCGCCGATCCGAGAGCCGTGTCCGCCTGGCTCACGACCACGGCCCGACGCGAGGCATGGAAGGTCGGCAAGGCGCACGGCCGGGTCGACACGACGGATGCCGAGGATCTCGACATCCTGCTCCCCGAACAGGCGTCGGCCGAAGACCACGCCGCGCGGGGCGAGGAGAACCGGAGGCTGTGGGCGGCCGTGCGGGCGCTGAACGAGCGCTGCCAGCGGCTGCTGCGGGTGATCGCGTTCGAGGACCGCCCCGACTACGCGTCCATCGCCGCCGACCTCGCGATGCCGGTCGGCAGCATCGGCCCTACGCGCCAGCGGTGTCTCGGCAAGCTCCGGGCTCTGCTGGGCGAGCCGCAGACCGAGGGGGCGCCATGAGCGAGCACGAGGATGCCGCACTGTTCGCACGACTGCGTTCGCTGTGGAGCGACGTCGATCCGATGCCGGCCTCGCTGATCGACCGCATGATCGCGGCGGTCGCCGCCGAAGACCTCTCCTCGGAGTACGCCCTGCTCACGCTCGTCGAGCAGCCGCTGGGCTCCGTCCGCGCCGAGGCCGACGCTCTGACCCTGCAGTTCAGCGACGGCACCACCAGCATCCTGCTGCACGTCACCGCGACCGCGAACGGACGCCACCGCATCGACGGCTGGGTCGACACCGCCGCGGCCGAGATCGTGCTCGTGCAGGGCGATCGCGAACGCATGACGCAACCGGCCGAGACCGGTCGCTTCGTCTTCGACGACGTGCCGCCCGGGCTGACCAGGGTGCGGCTCACGACCCGCGTCGGCGACGAGGCGCGCACCCTATCGACGCCCCAGTTCGAGCTGTCATGAGCATCCGGCGCCTCGGCCGGACACGGAGAGGATGAGCGATGGATCAGCCCAAGGGATGGACGTGGCAGGACAGGGCCGAGGGGTCCATCCGCCGGGGCACGGCACTGGACCCGAACGTGGAGCCCGTCGACGGCATCCGCGCGTTCCCCACGGCTTATCTGCCGCAGCGCCTGCTCGTCACGATCGATGAGGACAACGGCGCCTACGACCGGGAACTCCGCACCCTGCACGAGGCCGCCGGATCGTTCGGCTGGCAGCTGCAGCTGGAAGAGCCGGCCGAGCGCCGGGGCCTCATCGGGGAGCTGCCGTGGTTCGTGCGCGCGCGCCTGACCACGCCGGACGAGCCCGTGCGCGGGGAGTCACCCGTGCCGCCCGACGCCTGGCGCGTGCTGCAGCGCGCCCGCCGCATCTCCCGTACGACGATGCCGCGCACCAGCCTGGAGCACGTGCTGTCGATCGACCCCGTGGGGCTCAACCCGTTCAGCCACACCAACCCGTTCAGCCACACCAACCCGTTCAGCCACACGAATCCCGCCGGCGGGGAGCGCGGCGGCAGCGACGACTACCTGGCACCGGGGCGAGGCGCGCGCACGCCGGTCGGCTGGCTGGGCGCGGCGCCGCGCCGCGGACCGGCACCGCGCAAGGGCCGTCGCCCCGTCGTCGCGGTGCTCGACACGGGATGCGGCGTGCACGAGTGGCTGCCCGATGACATCGTCACCCGGCACGTCGACCTCGACGGCGTGCCGGTGGGGCTCACCGACGACGCCGACCCGGAGGTGTATCCCGATCTGTACGGCCAGCTCGACGGCGAGATCGACCCGGTGGCGGGCCACGGCACGTTCATCGCAGGCCTCGTGCGCCAGGCGGCCCCGGATGCCGACATCCTCTCGGTCCGGATGGCCGGTGCCCTCGGCGTCGTCGACGAGAGCACCTTCCTCACCACGCTCGCGCAGGTCGTCGAGCTGCTGAGCCGGCACCGGGACGACCCGAGCACGGGGCATCCTATCGACGTGCTCAACCTCTCGCTCGGGTACTACCACGAGACCCCGCAGGACGGTCTGTTCACCCGGACCCTGAACGCCCTGCTCACCCGCGCGCGCGAGCTCGGGTGCATCGTGGTCTGCTCGGCGGGCAACGACGCGATCGACCGGCCGGCGTTCCCCGCCTCGCTGTGGGCGTGGCCCGGAGCGGACAACGGACTCCGGCGCGACGCCTTCGCGCCGCACGTGTCGGTCGGGGCGCTCAACCCCTCCGGACGCTCGGTGGCCCTGTTCTCGAACGTCGGCCCGTGGGTGCGCGCCTACGCGCCGGGAGCGGCCGTCGTGAGCACCTCCCCGGCCTTCGTCGGCGGGCAGCAGCCGACCAACCGCTCCGACTACGAGGGCCTGCGCCGCGAGACCATCGACCCCGACGACTACCGCGGAGGCTTCGCGGTGTGGAGCGGCACGTCGTTCGCCGCACCCTACGTCGCAGGACGCATCGCCGCACAGCTCGGCGCGGTGCCGGCGGAGGGCGTGCGCCCCGATGTCGCGATCGCCGCGGTCACGAAGGTGCTGAAGACGCTGCCGACGCCGCGCGAGTAGCCGTACCGGCCGTTGCCGGGAGCCGGGGGTCCCGGGGCGGGGGTCCGGAGCCGGAGCCCGGAGCCGGGGGTCCAGGGCCCGGGGTCCGGGGTCCGGAGGCGGGCGTCCGGAGGCCGGCGTCCGGAGGCGGGCGTCCGTGCGTTCCGTTTGTCGGTCTACCGGGCGGTATGTCGGCGGAGCATCCGCCTTCTCGACCGACAAGCCGGAAACCCACCGACAGAAGGCCAGGCGGATGCTGGGGGACCCGCGACTTCCGCGGATCCTCCCGGCACGGCATCCTGGGATGATGGCCGAGACCGCGATCGCACTGCACCGGAGAGCCGTCGAGGCGGCGAACTCGCGGCAGTTCGCACGGGCGCGCCGGGCTCTCGCGACGGCGGCGGCACGGACGTCGGACCCCGACCTGCGGGCGCGCATCGACGGCACGAGCGCGTTCATCCTCGATCAGACCGGTGAGCACGCGGCGGCGGAGGCGCTGTCGTACGAGCTTCTGGCGCGGCCCGGTCTGAGCCCGACCACGGTGGCGCTGCTGCGCGGTCAGCTCGGCACCCTCCTGATGCACGCCGGGCGGCTCGACGGCGCCGCGGAGCTGCTGTCGCAGGCGATCGCGGCGCTCGACGAGCACAGCATCGAGGCCGCGAACCTCCTCATGAACCGCTCGATGGTCCTCATGCAGCAGCACGACCTCGACGGATGCGTCTCCGATCTGCGGCGGGCCGTCGCCGCCTTCACGTCCGCCGGTGCGGCCGACGCCGTGGCGCGCGCACAACACAATCTCGGCTATGCGGCCCTTCTCGGCGGCGACCTCGTCACCGCGCTCGCCATGATGACGCGGTCGCGGCCGACCCTCGCCGAGAGCAGCGACCTCGCCGCCGCGATCAGCGATCTCGACAGGGCGGAGGTGCTGCGCGACGCCGGTCTCACGACCGAGGCGGAGTCCCTGCTGGGCGAGGTGGCCGTGCGGTTCGGCGCCCAGCGGATGCGGCAGGCCCGCGGTGAGGCCGAGTTCCATCTCGCGCGTTCGCTGCTGCGGCACGACCCACGGGCGGCCGAGCGCGCGGCGAGCACCGCGGCGAGGCGCTTCGCCGCACTCGGCAGCGACGGCTGGGCGGCGAGGGCGGAGGCCGTGCGGCTCGAGGCGCGGCTGCGTGGGCGCCCGCGCTCGCGTCCGTCCGACGCGGAGTTCGTCACCGCGATCGCGGCCCTCGACCGCGCGGGCTTCCGCTCCGAGGCCACCGGACTCCGGCTCACGGCACGGCTGGCCGACGGGGGACGGATGCCGCGCCTCCCCGCCGACGCCCCGACCCCGCTGCGCGTCCGGGCGCAGGAGGTGCGTGCCGCACGGGCGTCTGCTGCGGGGCGGGACGGTGACGCGCGGCGCGTGGCCGCCGACGGCCTCGATCTGCTCACGTCGTGGCAGCAGTCGTTCGGCGCTCTCGACCTGCAGGCCTCGGTGGCGATGCACGGCAACGACCTGATGCTCACCGGTCTCGCGGCGGCCGGACGCTCGCACGACCCCTCCGTACTGTTCGAATGGTCCGAGCGGGCCCGCCATCTCAGCCAACAGGTCGCCCCGGTGCGTCCGCCGCACGACGCCGACCTCGCGGCGGATCTCGCGGAGCTGAGGATGCTGCGTGCCGACCTCGTCGGCGCCGACTGGACGGCCGACGCGCGCGTGCGGCGGATCCGCGAGCGTGTGCGCGAACGCCAGTGGTCGACGACGGGAGCGGGCAGCACCCGCGACCGTCTCTCCCTCGGCGAGGCGCAGACGGGGCTCGCGGAGGGCACGGCCCTGCTGTCCTACGTGTTCACGGGCGCCGACCTGCTCTGCGTCGCGACCACGGCATCCGATGCCACGATCGTCGCTCTGTCGTGGCCGCGGGTGCAGGCGGCGCTCGACGGACTGCGCGCCGACCTCGACGTCGCGGCACTCACCCGAGGCGGCCCGATGGCGGCGGTGATCACGAGGGCCCTCGACGAGCGGCTCGCACGGCTCGACGCCGAGCTGCTGAGACCGGCGCTCGCGGCGATCGCCGGGGCGCGGCAACTGGCGCTCACCGTTCCTGGCGTCCTCGGCGGCATCCCCTGGGCGATGCTCCCCGGCATGTCCGGCATCCCCTTCACCCTCGCCCCGTCGATCTCGCGTTGGCTCGGCGACCGCGCCTCGCGTGCCGGCGCGTCGGCGGCGGCAGGATCGGCGGGCGCCGTGCGCGCGGGATTCGCCGCCGGACCGCGCGTCGCCCGCGGTGAGGAGGAGGTGCGGGCTGCGGCATCCGCCTGGTCCGTCTCCGAGACCCTGCTCCCGGCCGATGCGACCGTCGCCGCGGTCACCGATCTCGCGGCGCGGTCCGACGTGCTGCACATCGCCGCGCACGGGCGCCATGCCACCGGCAACCCGCTGTTCTCGGGATTCGAGCTCGCCGACGGCACGCTCTTCGGCTACGACGTCGATCTCATCCCGCGCGCGCCCGAGACCGTGCTGCTGTCGGCGTGCGAGCTCGGGCGCTCCGCCGTGCGCTGGGGCGAGGAGGCTCTCGGCATGACGCGGGTGTGGCTGCACGCCGGCACCCGCTGCGTCATCGCCGCTCCCGTCGTGGTGCCGGACGACGTGGCCTGCGAACTGCTCGGCGCCGTGCACGAGGGGCTCTCACGAGGCGCCGCCCCGGCCGTCGCCCTGTCGGATGCCGCGCTCGCGACCGGGCACCGCGCCCCCTTCCAGAGCCACGGAGACGGCCTCTGAGAAAGATTTCTCCATTCGATGTATCAGAGCGGGGGCACGCCGCTCTTCATCTACGGAAGGTGAGATGCGAAGGGCTTCGAGAAGGCGAAGCGCGCGGGAGGCGCAGTCGAACTGGGGAACCTGTGCACTGGGGAGTGCAGGGATACGACACACACCGACCACCGGAGGGGGCGCTGCGGATGCGACCGCGGCGCCCCTCCGGTTCTCCGGGACCGAGGGGAGGTCCCACGCGGGGTCAGTCCGCACCGGCTCAGCCCGCACCGTGGTTCGGCCCGCACCGTGGCTCGGCCCGCGCCGGCTCAGCCCGCGCCGTGGCTCGGCCCGCGCTGCGGCTCAGCCCGTGGTGACGACCTCGTAACCCGCGGCGCGCAGGGCGGCGACGGACGCGGCATCCGCATCCCCGTCGGTGAGCACCAGCGGGAACAGTTCGGGACCGCCCACCGCGGCGAACGCGACGACGCCGAGCTTGCTGGAGTCGGTGACCACCACGGCACGGCGGGCGCGCTCGGCCATCATGCGGTTCACCGCCGCCTCGCGCTCGTCCTGGGTGGATGCGCCCGATGCCGCGTCCATCCCGTTCACGCCGATGAAGGCCATGTCGAGGCGTACCCCGCGCAGCAGCTGCTCCACGAACGGCCCGACGAGCTCGTAGGTACGGGAGTGGATGACCCCTCCCGTGACGACGACCTTGATGTCGGGCCGCGTGGCCAGCTGTGCTCCGATGTTGACCGCGTTGGTGACGACGGTGATGCCGCCGCCGGCTGCGAGATCGTCGCGAGCGGCGAGAGCCGCCGCGATCGCCGTCGTGGTGGTGCCTCCCGAGAGCCCGACGACCATGCCCGGCGAGACCAGCGCGGCCGCGGCCTGCGCGATGCTCTCCTTCTGGTGGGTGCGGAGGTGGCTCTTGTAGCGGATCGGCAGCTCGTAGGCGACGGCCTGGGCCACGGCGCCGCCGTGCGTGCGGGTGAGCAGGCGCTGCTCGGCGAGGCTGTCGAGGTCGCGCCGGGTGGTCGCCGGCGACGCGCCGAAGCGCTCGACGAGCTCGTCGACCGTGACCTCCCCCGCCTCGGCGAGCAGGTCGAGGATGGCGTTCAGCCGCGCGGCGCGTTTCACGCTCACGACTCCAGGGCGAAGAGGCGCAGCATCCGCGCCGCCTCTCCGGCGAGCGCCTCGCGGGCGGGCTTCAGGTACTTGCGGGAGTCGACGAGCGTCTCGTCGGCGGCGAGCGTGTCGCGGATCGCACGGGTGAAGAAGCCGTTGAGATGGGTGGACACGTTGATCTTGGTCATGCCGGCGCGCACGGCGTCGGCGATCACGGCATCCGCGACGCCGGAGGAGCCGTGCAGCACGAGCGGCACGTCGAGCGCGCCGTGCAGCCGTGCGATGAGGTCGAGGTCGAGGGACGCCGAGCGGTCGAGCATCGCGTGCGAGGAGCCGACGGCCACGGCCAGGGCGTCGACGCCCGTGGCCGCGACGAACGCACGGGCCTCGTCGGGGTCGGTGCGCACGCCGGGGGCGTGTGCGCCGTCCTTGCCGCCGACCTCGCCCAGCTCACCTTCGACGTAGACGCCGGCCTCGTGCGCACGCGCGGCGACGGCGGCGGTCAGCGCCACGTTGTCGTCGTAGGGCAGGGCTCCTCCGTCGAACATCACCGAGCCGAAGCCCAGCGCGATCGCCTCGTCGACCAGCTCGGGACGCTCGGCGTGGTCGAGGTGCACCGCCACCGGGGTCGCCGCACGGCGCGCGATCGCGAGAGTGGCCAGGGCGATGGGCTCCAGGCCGCCGTGGTAGTCGGCGCAGTTCTGCGAGATCTGCAGGATCACCGGCAACTGCGCGAGCTCGGACGCGCGCACCAGGCCCTCTGCCGTCTCGAGGTGGATCACGTTGAATGCGCCGATGCCGGTGCGGCGGGCGGCGGCGTCGGCGACGAGGTCGCTGGCGGAGACGAGGGTCATGCGGGATCCTTCGGAGGATAGGGGCCGATGGTGAGGACGGCCTCGAGGTCGGGCCAGGTGTCGGAGATCTCGCCGGCGAGAGGCATGAGCACGGCCGCGGCCGACCAGGAGGTCGCCCGGCGCAGGACACGCGCGGGGTCCCGCTCGCCCTCCGCGTAGAGCACGGCGCACGCGGCCACACCCGCGTCGCCCGCACCCGTGGGGTTGCCGGCGAGGGGCGTGTCGAGGCGGGCGTGCACGAGGTCGGATGCCGTCACCGCGAGCATGCCATCGGCGCCGAGCGAGAGCAGCACGAGCTCCACGCCACGCTCGACGAGCGAGCGGGCCGCCTCGACGGGGTCGGCGATGCCGGTGGCCTCGGCGAGCTCGGCCGCGTTGGGCTTGAGCACGGAGGCCCCGGCGTCGGCGGCGCGCAGCAGCGCGGGTCCGGAGGTGTCGACGATCACCGGCACCCCGGCGTCGCGGCCCACGCCGATGAGGAGCGGCAGGAGGCTATCGGGCGCTCCCGGCGGGAGGCTGCCGGAGATCACGAGCACACGCGCGCTCGGCAGCCGGTCGACGACCTCGGCGAACAGCGCCGCCCACTCCTCGTCGGAGGGGTTCACGCCGCGCTCGTTGACGATCGTGGTGTCGCCGAGCTGCTCGTCGACGATCGCGACGCTCTGCCTGGTCGCTCCGGCCACCTCGATCAGCGCGTGCGGCACGCCGGAGGCGCCCAGCTCCGCGGCGAACTCGACGCCCGTGCGTCCGCCGGCCGTGGTGACCGCCACGACGTCGGCGCCCTGCGCGTGCGCGACACGGGCCACGTTGACGCCCTTGCCTCCGGCGCGCGCCGATCCGGCATCCGCCCTGTGGGTCGCGCCGACGACGAGCCGTTCCACACGCCAGGTCAGGTCGAGGGCGGGGTTGGGGGTGACGGCGAGGATCACGTCAGCTCCCGCGCACGCAGCGCGGCCCCGATGAGACCGGCGTTGCCGGAGAGCTCCGCGGCCACCAGCTCCGGGATGCGGTGGAAGCTGAGGCGTGCGGCGAGCCGACTGCGCAGCTCGTCGAACAGCGCCCCTCCGGCGCGCGACAACCCGCCGCCGATCACGATGGCCTCGGGGGCGACGACCGCGGTGAGCTGCGCGAGCGACATGGTGAGCGCGTCGAGCGCGGAGTTCCAGATCTCCGCAGCGACCTCGTCACCGGCGGCGGCCCTGGCGATGACGTCCTTCGCCCCGTCGGGGGTGATGCCGGTGGCCTCGCGGTAGCGGCGGGCGATGGCACCGGCCGAGGCGACGGCCTCCAGGCAACCGCGGGCGCCGCACGCGCAGACGGGTCCGTCGGCGATCGGCGAGTGGCCGATCTCCCCCGCATAGCCGCCCGCCGTGTACGGCACTCCGCCCACGAGCAGGGCTCCGGCGATGCCGGTGCCGATCACCAGCACCACCGAGTTCGCGTAGGCCCTGGCGCCGCCGAGGCGATGCTCGGCCCAGCTGGCCGCGCGCACGTCGTGGTCGAAGCCGACCGGCAGACCGAGTGCCGCGCTCGCGAGGTCGCGGATCGGCGAGTCGTGCCAGCCGAGGTTGCTCGCGAAGACGCCGAGCCCGGCATCCGCGTCGACGATCCCCGGCACGACGAGTCCGACCGCCTGCGGCACCACCCCGGGGTGGTCGGCCTGCAGCTCGGCGGCGAGCACGCCGAGGCGCTCGATGAGCACGGTGGTGCGATCGCCGTCGACGACCGGTGTCGGCGTGCGCCGAAGGCCCAGGGCCGAGCCGTCGGCGTCGAACAGCGCCGACTTGATGTCGGTGCCTCCCACGTCGAAGGCGAGAACCGGAGCCCCCCGCCCGAGCGACCGCACCTCGGCGAGACGCTCGCCGGAGACATCGGTGACGACGTCGGGGACCGATGCGCCGCTCGGGTCAGGGGAGGTCATCATGCATCCAGGATGACGGAACGCGTGAGGTTGCGGGGCTGATCGGGGTCGAGTCCGCGGGAGACCGCACGATCGAGCGCGACGCGGTGCAGGCGCACGAGGTCGGCCATCGGGTCGACCGGGTTCTGTACGAAGCGTGCTCCGGTGGCCTCGACCTGGGCGGACAGGCCTTCCGGCGCCTCGCCGAACTGCCAGGTCACGCGACCGGGAGCCGCGATGGCGATCGGCCCGTGGCGGTAGTCCATCGACGGGTACGACTCGGTCCACGACTGCGAGGACTCCCGCAGCTTGAGCGCGGCCTCGTGCGCCAGGCCGATGGTCCAGCCGCGGCCGATGAAGGTGTACTGCTCGGCGTCGCGCAGCGCCTCGTCGTCGGCGCCGGCCAGCACGGCCTTCGCGTCGTCGATCGCGCCGGTGAGGTCTTCGCCGAGGGAGGCGCGGAAGAGCGCGAGCGCCGTGGTCGCGAAGCGGGTCTGCACGACGGACTTCTCGTCGGCGAACGGCAGCAGCACGGCCTCGTCGACCATCGACACCAGGGGGGAGGTCGGGTCGCCGATCACGCCGACGGTGGGGATGCGGCCCTTGATGCGGTCGACCAGCTCGAGCACCTCCGTGGTGGTGCCGGAGCGGGTGAGCGCCACGACGGCGTCGTAGCCGCGGTCGATGAACGCCTCGGACGCCGCGAACGCATCGGTCTCGCCGAGTCCGGCGCTCTCGCGCAGTGCTGCGTAGGACTGGGCGATGAACCAGGAGGTGCCGCAGCCGACGACGGCGATGCGGGCACCGTGCGCGGGCAGGAGCGCCTGGTGGTCGCGCAGATCGGCCGCCTTCGCCCAGGTCTCCGGCTGCGAGGTGAGCTCTTCGCGCATGTGAGCGCCGGGCAGGTTATCCGTCATCGTGAACGCCTTCCTTTTCAGAAGTTGCATAGTTGTGATTGTTTGAAGCCTAATTCGATCATAGTATCTCGCACAGAGGAGAACTCGGACAAGAATCGCTTGATTTTGTTTGTTCGCCTAACGAATAATCGAACACGATCCACCCGCCCCGCCTCCGGTTCCGGCCGGCGACGGAGCACCGAGCCGATCCGGCTTCGACGGTCGCCCGCCCGGGCGACCACACGCACCGTCGCGTGAAGTGTTTGCGACTGTGCCGACCCAGCCGCCCTGCGCAGAGCGACCCGCTCCGCGCAGGACGGCACATCACACACAGTGAGGAATGCACTACACATGAAGAAGTCACTGCGATTCGGCGCCGCTGCGGTGGCAGCCGTCGCCACCCTCTCCCTCGCGTCGTGCGGGTTCGGCGGCTCGACCGGCGGAGACAGCGGGGGCGACTCCGGGTCGACCACGCTGAAGATGCTCGTGCCCAGCTACTCCGACAAGACCAAGGGCCTGTGGGAGGACGTCATCAAGGGGTTCGAGAAGGAGAACCCCGACATCAAGGTCGAGCTCGAGGTGCAGTCGTGGGACAACCTGGAGAAGGTCGTCTCGACCAAGATCCAGGCCAACGACGCTCCGGACATCTACAACGGCGGCCCCTTCGCCGGCTTCGTCGGCGATGACCTGCTCTACCCGGTGAAGGACGTCGTCTCCGACAAGACCTACTCCGACTTCCAGGACGCGTTCGTCAAGAACGCCGAGATCGACGGCACCGCCTACGCCCTGCCGCTGATCGCATCGGCCCGCGCGCTGTTCGTCAACAACACCCTGCTCAAGGAGGCCGGCGTCGAGGCCCCGACCAACTGGGACGAGCTGCTGGATGCCGCCACCAAGGTCTCCCAGCTCGGCGGCGGCGTCGCCGGCTACGGCATGCCGCTCGGCTCCGAGGAGGCCCAGGCCGAGGCGGCCGTGTGGCTGTGGGGCGGCGGCGGCTCGTTCGGCGACGCCAAGGACATCACGATCGACACCCCGGAGAACCTCGTCGGCGCCGAGCAGATCAAGAAGATGATCGACGCGGGCGCGACGCAGGCCGACCCGGGCTCGACCAACCGCTCGCCGCTGATGGACATCTTCATCCAGGGCAAGATCGGCATGCAGGTCGGCCTCCCGCCGACGGTCGGCCAGATCGAGGAGGGCAACCCCAGCCTCGACTACTCGATCGTCCCGATCCCGACCAAGGACGGCTCGCCGTTCACGCTCGGCGTCATGGACCAGCTGATGGCGTTCAAGAACGACGGCAAGAAGGCCGACGCGATCACGAAGTTCTTCGACTACTACTACTCCGCCGACGTCTACGTGCCGTGGGTGCAGGCCGAGGGCTTCCTGCCCGTCACCAAGTCGGGCGCCGACAAACTCGGCAGCGACGAGAAGCTCAAGCCGTTCCTCGACGTGCTGCCCGACGCGCAGTTCTACCCGTCGACGAACCCGAAGTGGTCGGCCGCCGACGGCGCCTTCAAGTCGCTGTTCGGTCAGCTCCAGTCGCAGCCCGCTGCCGACGTGCTGACGCAGATCCAGGCGCAGGTCGACGCGGGCTGAGCCCGCGGAAAGGGAGAGGTTCGGGTACAACCATGAGCCAGACGACAGAGTCCTCGAACCTCGCGGGGGCGGCCACCGGCCGCCCCCGCACCCCGAAGGCCTCGGGAGCCGCACGCGGCCGCCCGGGTCTTCGGGACCTCCTCCAGGCACTGCCCTGGATCGCCCCTGCACTGCTGCTGATCATCGCCGTGGTGCTGTTCCCCGCGGGTGTGATGTTCTACAACTCCACCCGCAAGATCTCGCTGTCGGGTCTCGACAAGGGGTCCGTCGGCCTCGACAACTTCGCCGCCGTCTTCGGCTTCGCGGAGTTCTGGCCGATCTTCTTCCGCACGATCGTGTGGGTGGTCGTCGTGGTGTTCTTCACGGTGGTCATCTCGCTCGGCCTCGCGCAGATCCTCAACAAGGCCTTCCCCGGCCGCCAGATCGTGCGCATGGCCGTGATCGTCCCGTGGGCGGCATCCGTCGTGATGACGACCATGGTGTTCTACTACAGCCTCGAGCCGTACTTCGGGGTGTTCAACAAGTTCCTCTACGACATCGGCCTCTCATCCGACCCCGTCGGGTACGGCTGGACGAAGAACCCGATGACGGCGTTCATCTGGTCGATCGTCATCGCCGTGTTCGTCTCCCTGCCGTTCACGACCTACACGATCCTCGCCGGGCTCCAGACCGTTCCCGCCGACACCCTGGAGGCCGCGAAGATGGACGGCGCCGGCGCGGCCCGCACCTACTGGACGATCGTCGTGCCGCAGCTGCGCAGCGCCCTCGCCGTCGCCGTGCTCATCAACATCATCAACGTGTTCAACTCGCTGCCGATCCTCAAGGTGATGACCGGGTCGATCCCCGGCTACGGGGCCGACACGATCATGACGATGATCTTCAAGTACATCGAGCTGCAGAAGAGGGTCGACGTCGCCAGCGCCCTGTCGGTCGTCGCCTTCCTCATCGTGATCGTGATCGTCGCGATCTACGTCAAGGCCGTCAAGCCCATGAAGGAGGTCTGATCATGACCGTGACCGAGACCGCCCTCGTCACCACGTCGGGTCGCGGATCCCGCGCCCCGCAGATCGGCCGCACGCGCCGCTACACCGAGGACCAGGTGTCGCTGCCCCGCGTCATCCTGCGCATGGCCGCCGGCCTGCTCGTGCTCGCGATCTTCGTGCTCCCGTACCTCATCATGTTCTTCGGCTCCGTGAAGACCAAGCCGCAGATCCGCTCGGTGGACCCCACCTACCTCCCCACGGAGTGGCATTGGGAGAACTACCTCACGATGTGGTCCACGCCCGAGACGCCGCTGCCGTACAACCTCATCTCGACGATCATCATCTCCGTCTTCGCCACGCTGCTCGTGCTCGCGGTGTCGCTGCCGGCGGCGTACTACACGGCGCGGTTCAAGTTCCCCGGTCGCATGGTGTTCCTGTTCCTCGTGATCGTCACGCAGATGCTGCAGCCGGCGGTGCTCACCTCGGGTCTGTTCCGTCAGTTCACGACCCTCGGCCTCGGTGACACGTGGGCTGCGATGATCTTCATCAACGCGGCGTTCAACCTGTCGTTCGCGGTGTGGATCATGCACTCGTTCTTCGCCGGCATCCCCAAGGAGGTCGACGAGGCCGCGCAGATCGACGGCGCCGGGCGCTTCACGGTGCTGTTCAAGATCAACCTGCCGCTGGTGTGGCCGGGCATCGTCACCGCGATCGTCTTCACGTTCGTCGCGTGCTGGAACGAGTTCGCGGCATCCCTCGTGATCCTCTCGACCGACAAGAACCAGCCGCTCTCCGTGGCGCTGACGAAGTTCGTCGGGCAGTACGAGACGAGCTGGCAGTACGTCTTCGGCGTCTCCATCGTCGCGATCCTGCCGGTGGTCCTCCTGTTCATGCTCATCGAGAAGCGCCTGGTCGGCGGCCTCACCGCCGGCAGCGTGAAGTAGCGCGCACGCTCGCTGCGCCGACGCCCCACCTGGCCGCCGACGCCCCACTTGGCTGACGTCGCGCAGGTGGGGCGTCGGCGCGCAAGTGGGGCGTCGGAGCCCCTCGTCCCCACGGGGTCCGCAACGGCGACCTCTGAGCCCACCTCGCGCGGCGAGAGCCCCGGATGCCGCGCAGCATCCGGGGCTCTCCGTCGACCAGGATCAGCGGATGCCGTAGACGTTGAGGTCGTACAGCGAGAACCCGTAGGCGGACCCGCGTTCGGTGCCGTACATCCGCACGTATCGCCCGGAGGCGCTGAGGCCGTTGATGACATCGACACCGCCGTCTCCGGTGGTCGTCGCGTAGGCGGTCGTCCACGTCGTGCCGTCGGCCGAGACCTGGATCTCGTACGACTTGCCGTACGCGGCTTCCCAGTTCAGGCGTACGCCAGTGATCGTCTTCGTCGCGCCGAGGTCGACCTGTACCCACGACGGGGCGACGTACTCGCTCCCCCAGCGTGTCGTCGAGTCCCCGTCGAACGCCTTCGCTGCCACCCGGTCGGCGCTGTTGTTCTTCACCGACGATGCGGTGGCCGGCTTGCCCTGGGCGAGGTCGAGCGGGGCGCCGTAGACGTTGACGTCGTACAGCGAGAAGCCGTACGCCGAGCCCCGCTCCGTGCCGTACATCCGCACGTACCGTCCAGAGGCCGTCAGCCCGGTGATGAGGTCCTCCCCGCCGTCGCCCGTGGTCGTGGCGTATGCCGTCGTCCACGTCGACCCGTCGTCGGACACCTGGATCTCGTACGACTTGCCGTACGCGGCCTCCCAGTTCAGACGCACGCCGGTGACCGACATCGTCTGCCCGAGGTCGACCTGGATCCACGACGGGGCGACGTACTCGCTGCCCCACCGCGTGGTCGGATCGCCGTCGAACGCCTTCGCCGCCACCCGGTCGGCGCTGTTGTTCTTCACCGACGAGGCCGTCGCGGGCTTGCCCGCGGCGATGTCCGCGGGGTCGGGCGTCCCCGGATCGACCGGCTCGTACTGGCCGTACAGGGCGGCGACCTGCGTCGCGTCGAGCTGCTGCGCGAAGATCTTCAGGTCGTCGAGCACGCCGCCGAACGCGCGGCGCCCGCCGATGCCTCCCAGAGGCAGCGGGATCGTCTGGGCGATCGTCTGCTGCAGCACGCCGTTGGCGTAGAGCGAAGTGCTCGTGCCGTCGGACGTGAGCGTGACGTACGCCCAGGAGCCCTTCGGCGCGGAGTAGTCGAACGAGTAGTCCGCTCCGCCGACGGTGGAGATGCCGAACCTGTTCGCGGTGCCCGCCTGCTCGACCTTGATCATGTAATCCATGTCGCGCAGGAGCCGGGTGTTCGTGGAGTCGGCCGTGCGCTTGATCCAGAAGCTCGCCGTCCACGGGCCCGTGATCCGGTACCCGCCCAGGTTGAGGCTCTGGTCGCCCGCGGCGGAGAAGCCGAGGCCCTTGCCGGTGCGGCCGGCCACGGTGTTGTTCGGCGTGAAGATCCAGCCGTTCCCGTGCAGGGTTCCGACGGTGTCGGGGATCGTCAGCTTCCATCCCCCCGGGTAGTGCGTCGCCGCGGTCGGCACGTACGTCGAGTCGAAGTCGTAGGCGTGGATCGGCAGGCCGTTCGTCGTGGTCGGCACCGACGACAGAGGCGCGAGCCCCGGCGCGATGCCGATCGAGGAGACGAGCGACCGGAAGGACGCGAAGGTCTTGCCCGGAGCATCCGTGTTCCAGGTGCGCTCGGCGAGCTCCTCGCGCCGGCCGTCGAACATGTCGATGTAGTAGTCGTTCTCGCTGAAGAAGAGGTCGTCGCCCCACATCGCCAGCACCTGACCGGCGTTCTGCGGGCTGGCCGGCGCTGTCCACGCGAAGATGTCCCCGCGGGCGACGACCTTGCCCTCGTAGTCGCTGGGCGAGATGTAGAAGCGGTCGTACGGACCGGTCTTGTACGCGCTGTCGACGACCTTGTAGCCGAGGTCCCGCATGCTCGTCGCCACCGACTCGGCGCCGAAGTTCATGATGAGCACGTCGGTCGACGGCTTGATCTTGAGGTTGTTCACCCAGATCATCGACTTCTTGCCGAGCGAGGTGACGGTCTGCTGGAGCTGTCCGATGTACGCGGTCTGCAGATCGTCGACCGTCTGACCGGTCTGCATCTTGCCCTGGAGGTAGGCGCAGTTCGCGAGCGTCGACGGGACCTCGTCGTTGCCGAGGTGGATGTAGGGCGAGTCGAACCACGGCACGAACTCCGACAGCAGTCCTTGGAACCAGGAGACGACCGCCGGGTCGGTGAAGTCGATGGTCGAGCCGTCGCCGCACTGCGTCTGCAACGTGCGGTCCATGCCGCCGAGATTCGCGATGGGCTGCATCTTGGTCGGGTTCTGGATCTCGGGCACCACGGTCACGTGGTACTGCGCCGCGGTCTCGAGGATCGCCTGGATGTCGCTCTGGCTGTACCGCTGCCCCGGGTCCGTGGGCGCCGCTCCCGCATAGGCGGGCGAGTACAACCGGAACGCGTTGGCCTGGTTGAACATGAGCTGCACGACGTTGAGCTTGCTCCACGCGGCACGGCGGATCTCGTCCTGCACCTGCGGCACCGTCATGAAGCGACGCGATACATCGAAGTGCTCCGCGCGGTACTCGAGGTCCGGCCAGTCCCGCACGGTGCCCTGGGGGAACACCGCACCGTTCTGCTGGCGGAACACCTGCATGAGGGTCTGCCCCGCATAGAAGACGCCGTCGGTCGTCGTGGCGCTGATCGCGATGCGATCGGCGGCGTCCAGTTCGTAACCCTCGGCGCCGAGTCCGGCATCCGCCTCCAGCGTCAGCGTGACGTCGCCGGCGGCGCTGGAGGTCGACTGGACGATCGGCAGCGTGAGACCGGTGGTCGCCGCGATGTCACCCTGGAGCCGCTGCGCGGTCTCGGCCAGCGTCTGCGTCGAGCCGAACTCGGGCACCGCTCCGACCGCGGCGTCGTCGGCCAGGGCCGGGTCGACGACGATCCGCGACTGCGAGGTCAGCGCGGCCGTCCCGGTGCCGCCGGTCCACTCCTGGATGCGGGGGACGGTGAGCGGTGCGGCGTTGGTCGCCGCGTATGCCGGCGTCACGCCGACCGCCAGCATCGCGGCTGCGGCCACGGCGGCACAGAGGGGTGTCACTGTTCTTCTGAATCTCATGGTGCGTCTCCTTTGACGGGGGATGGGGGACTGCGGGGGGAAGGGGAACGGCGGATGCTGCGCTCAGGCCTCCAGTACGACCAGTTCGGAGGCGAGCACGGAAGGGAGCGAGCCGTCACGCAGGGCGCGCGCGATCTCGGCGGCGCCCTCCGACGCAGAGGAGCGTGCCTCCGCGAGATCGACGCGCTCGGAGAGCAGGCGGCGGATGCCGGATCCGGGCGAGACGAGTCCGCCGACGGCCACGCGGGGGCCGTCGACGTCCGCGGCCGCGGCGTTGAGCGTGGCGGCCAGATGCCCGACGGCCTCGTCGAGGATCGCGGCGGCGACGGGATCCTCGGATGCCGCGTCGAGCACCGAGGGCACGAACGACGCCAGCACGGCCGACCTGTCTCTTGCACCGTAGAGCTCGCGCACGAGCTCCTCGGCGCTGCCGAAGCGCTCGTCCAACGCGGCGGCCAGAGCGGGCGAGGATACGGGGCGTCCGGCCCGCGGAGCCAGGGCGGCCTCCAGCGCGCGCCGGCCGATCCATGCGCCGGAGCCGAGGTCGCCGAGCAGGTGACCGAGCCCGTCGACACGACGCAGCCCGACGCGGAGATCGGTCCCTAGCGCGACCGCGCCCGTTCCGGCGGCGAGCACGGCGCCGGGGCGGAAGCCCAGCGCTCCCACGTAGGAGGGGATCACGTCGGTGACGAGCGCGATCGTGCGTGCGCCGGTGAGCTCGGCGATCTCGCGCCCGAAGGACGGCAGAGACTCGCGGAAGAACCCGGCGCCCGCGAGGCCGATCACGACGGCGTCGACGTCGTCCGCGCGGCCGGAGGCGCGCAGCCGGGCGAGCGCCGCGGAGAGACCGGGGAGCAGCTGGTCGGTGCGGATGCCGTCGCCGCTGATGAGCGGACGTTCGCCGCCCCGTTCCTGCACGCCGCCGGGGCCGTCGTCGACGACCGCGATGCGGAAGCCGCTCGCCCCGATGTCGATGCCCAGCCAGCTCGTGCCGGGGGCATCCGTCCGGGACGCCGTGCGCAGCGCGACCGCGGCCCGCACATCCCTCCCCGTCTCCACGAGCCCCTCCTCGGCGGAGGGCGCGTCGATGCCGGCGAGCAGCATGAGCAGGGCCTTCTTGGTGTCTCCGTCCGAGGCGACGAGCGCGGCATCCGCCTCGGCCTCCGCAGCGCCGGACGCCTGCTGCAGGAGTCGCACCACGCGCCGGCGCAGTTTGGCGTTCGACGGGACCACGTCGATCATGAGGTTCGAGAACGTGCGGCCGAGGCGCACCATGAGCGCCGTGGAGAAGGTGTGCAGCACCAGCTTCTGCGCCGTGCCGGCCTTCATGCGTGTCGAGCCGGTGATGACCTCCTCCCCCGTGTCCACGCAGAGGTGCACGTCGGCGTCGGCGGCGATCGTCGCGTGCGGGTTCGAGGTGATCGCGACCGCGAAGGCGCCGATCTCGCGCGCCGCGGCGAGGGCCGCACGCACGTAGGGGGTGCGGCCGGACGCCGCGAGTCCGACCACGATGTCGTCGGGAGCGATCGCCGCGCGCGCCTCGGCGTCGCCGGCGGCCTCGCTGTCCTCGGCGTCCTCGACCGCCGCGAGCATCGCCCTGCCGCCTCCCGCGAGGTGGGCGGTGACGACGTCGGGCGAGACCCCGTAGGTCGGCGGCACCTCGGCGGCGTCGAGTACGCCGAACCGCCCGGACGATCCGGCGCCGAAGTAATGGATGCGCCCGCCGCGCCGGATCCGCTCGGCGGCCCGGTCGACGACGCCGGCGAGCTCGGGGAGGATCGCCCTGACGGCATCCGGCACCCTCGAGTCCTCGTCGTTGATGAGCGTCACCAGCTCGAGCGTCTCCATGCGGTCGATCCGCAACGACCGCGGGGAGCGCCGCTCAGTCGGCGGCACCGTCAGCACCTGCGCCATGCTCACAGCCCCTGGTGATCGGTGATGACGTGACCGGCCACGACGTCGTGCATGGTGGAGCCCGCGTCGATCGCCTCGTCGAAGCGACGGTGGGCGAGCAGCACGAAGATCGCGTCGACGACGGCGAGCTGCGCTGTGCGGGATGCGATGCCGCCCGAGCGGAAGCGGGGCTCCCGTGCCGCGGTGACGAGGGCGACGCCCGCGGCCTTCGCGGCCGGCGACGAGGCGTCGGCGGTCACCGCCACCGTGAAGGCACCGCGGAGCCGAGAGGCGTTGAGCACGTCCACGACCTCCTGGGCGCGTCCGGAGTGACTGAAGGCGAGCACCACGTCGTTCTCATCGAACAGCGAGGTCGTCATGAGGGCGCCGTGCACGTCGTGCATGACCATCGCGGCGCAATTGGAGAGGGCGAGCTTCGCGGCCGCGTCGCTCGCGGCCGTCGCCGAGGCGGCGACGCCGAAGGTCACCACCCGGCGGGCGGTGGAGAGCCGGTCGACGACGAGCGACAACGCCTCCTCGTCGAGCTGCGCGAGCGTCATCTCGATGGCGCGGGTGTTCGCGAAGGCGACCTTGCGCAACACCTCCTGCACGCTGTCGGCCTGGTCGATCTCGCCCAGCAGCGCCATTCCGGAGTCGGCCTGCTCGCCGCGCCGGCGCTCCGCCGACACCGCGAGCTGCAGACGCAGGTTCGAGTAGCCCCGCAGGCCGATGCTGCGACAGAAGCGGGTGACCGTCGCCTCCGAGCTGCCCGCGGCGATCGCCATCTGGCCGATCGACTTCTCCGCGGCCTCCGCCGGGTTCGCCAGGATCGCCTCGGCGACCAGGCGCTCGGCGGCGGACAGCGAGTCCAGCCGCATCGTGATGATCTCCAGGAGATCGGTGCCCATCGTCTCCGCAGCGTTCATGAGCGTCCTCTCGGGGTGTTCGTGTGGGGAACCGGCGCTTCGCCGGGGAAGAAGCAGGTGCCGGCGATGCGGTCGGCGCGGGTGGCGTCGTCGAGGTCCGCGGCGAGCGCGGCGACCTCGGATGACGCGGCGGGAGGACCCCAGTCCCACCCGTCGGAGTACTCCGACGATGCGGAGGTCTGCAGCATCGCGGACACGGGGCGCGCCGATGCGGCTGCGACCTCATCGGCGAGGGCGAGGATGCCGGCGCCGGTGAGCCCGAGCATCTGCTGGTAGCTCATCAGCGCGAAGAGGTCGATGTGCGGGGCGAGCGCAGCGGCGTCCTGTCCGTAGTCCCGGCGACGACGTTCGCCGTCCACGGGCACGAGGAACATGCCGGGGCGGGCTCCCGCCTCGCGGACCGCATCGGCGAGGCCCTGCGCCCGATCGGTGACCGTCCGCACGCGGAACGCCTCCCACTCGGCGGGATGCGCGTCGACGTCGTCGATGGATGCCGTGGCCTGTCCGAGCTCCGCAGCGAAGCGCGAGAGCGTGAGCGGGTCGAAGGAGGACTCCCGCGGGCTCGCGCCGTCGCGGGACTCGATCTCCCAGTGTCCCGGCCAGCGCAGGAAGTCGAGCAGCACCCACTCCGCCCCGGCAGCGCCGGCCTCGGCCCTGAGCTGCGCGGCGAGCGCGTCGTCGTACGCCTCGGAGCCGGGCACCAGCCCCGTGTACCACTCCATCCGCTCCAGCGGCCTGCCGTCGCGTCCGACCGGGCGCACGCCGCCGGGGAGGGCGTCCGGGTGCCGGTGGTCGGAGTAGCAGGAGAACGAGCCGAGCACGTCCAGGCCGCGGTCGGCGAGCAGCTCGCGGCGCCGTGGGGTGATCATGTCGAGCTTCGTCACGGCGGCCGTCACACCGGCCTCCGACGCGGCGGACGCCCATGCGGACAGCCGCGCCTCGTCCCAGCGTTCCAGGACGGACGGCCGCAGGTAGGCGGAGCGCTCAGGCCAGGAGGCGGTCATCGCTCGACCCGCTCACGGGCGTCGTCGACCTCGGGGATCGGCGAGGCGGCCAGCAGCTGGCGGGTGTACTCATGCACGGGGTGCTCGTAGACCTGCTCCACGTCGCCGACCTCGACGATGCGTCCCTGCCTCATGACGGCGACGCGGTCGCTGAGCTGCTTCACCACGGCGAGATCGTGGGCGATGAACAGGATGCCGACGCCGAGGTCGTCGCGCAACCGCTCCAGCAGCGCGATGATCTGCGCCTGCACGGACACGTCGAGCGCCGACACCGGTTCGTCGCAGAGCAGGATGCGCGGGGCGGCGGCGAGCGCTCGGGCGATGCCGATGCGCTGGCGCTGCCCGCCCGAGAACGACGCAGGACGGCGATCGAGCCACTCGGGCTTCATGCCCACCATGGTCATGAGCTCTTCGGCGCTCGGCGCCGGACGCTCCGGCGGAGCCGCGGCACGCGCCTCCTCGAGCGACTGCCGCACGGTGCGCAGCGGGTTCAGGGCCGCCGCCGCATCCTGGAACACGTATTGCAGCAGCCGGCGCTGCGGGCTGCCGATGCTGGTGGAGGTGACGTCCTGCCCATCGAGCCGCACGCTTCCCTCGGCGGCGGGGAGGAGACCGGCGATCGTGCGCGACAGCGTGGACTTGCCGCATCCGGACTCGCCGACCAGGCCGAGGATCTCACCCGGCGCGATGTGCAGCGAGACCCCGTCGACCGCGTAGGTGGGACGGTGTCCTCCCCAGCGGCGGCCGGGGGTGACGTCGACGCGCAGGCCCTCGACCTCGAGCAGCGGAGCTCCCTGCGGGATCTCGTGCGCGACGACGGGCGCATCGATGCGCGGGACGGACGCGAGCAGGGTGCGTGTGTACGCCTCGGCGGGATCGCGGAAGATCCTCTGCACCGGCCCCTGCTCGACCACGTCGCCGTCGCGCATCACCGTGACCTCGTCGCACAGCTCGGCGACGACGCCCAGGTCGTGCGTGATGAACAGGGTCGACAGCCGGAACTCGTCGCGGAGCTCGCGCAGCAGCGCCAGGATCTGCGCCTGCACGGTCACGTCGAGCGCCGTGGTCGGCTCGTCGGCGATGAGCAGCGAGGGGTTCGCGGCGAGCGCCGCGGCGATCACCACGCGCTGCCGCTGTCCGCCGGAGAACTCGTGCGGGTAGGCGCGGTAGCGGTCCTTCGCGTTCGGGATGCCGACGCGGTCGAGCAGCTCCAGGGCGCGGCGGCGGGCCGCGTCGCCGGCGACGCCGTGGGCCTCGAGCGTCTCGGCGACCTGGGCGCCCACGCGCATCGACGGGTTCAGCGCCGACAACGGATCCTGGAAGATCATCGCGATCTGCGCTCCGCGCGTGCGCTCCCACTCCTTCGGCGACTGCGCGAGCAGGTCGCAGCCGTCGAAGGTGATGCCGCCCCCGGTGACGCGTCCGGGCGGGCGGAGCAGATTCAGCACGGCCCGGCTCGTCACGGTCTTGCCGGAGCCGGACTCTCCGACCAGGCCGTGCACCTGGCCGGGGGCGACGTCGAGGGACACTCCGTGCACGACCTCGGTGTCGCCGAAGGCGATGCGCAGGTCGCGGATCGACAGCAGGGCGCTCATGCGCGCTTCTCCTTCGCGGTGACGGCATCGGCCAGCAGGCTGAAACCGAGCACGAGCAGGAACAGCAGCAGCGCCGGCCCCAGGATGTAGAACGGCTGGTCCTGCATGTAACGGGCGCCGCTGTTGAGCAGCACGCCGAGCGAGGGCTCGGGGGGCTGCACGCCGAGACCGACGATGCTCAGGGAGGACTCCAGGAAGATCGCGGACACCGCGGCCACCACCATCTGCGCGACCATCGTGTCGATCGTGTGCGGGAGGATGTGCCGCACCATGATGCGGGAGCGGCTGACACCCAGCATCCGGGCCGCCGAGACGTAGTCGCGCATCTCCTGAGCCATCAGTGTCGCCCGTGCGAGCCGGCCGAAGGCGGGCAGGGAGTAGATCGTCATCGAGATGACCAGAGAGGTCCAGCCGGGGCCGATGACCAGCACCACGCAGATGCCGAGGATCAGCGAGGGGAATCCCATCACGAGGTCGAGCAGGCGCTGCGCGATGCTGCCGAGTGTGCGGCTGACGACGCCGAGGAGTCCGAGGAAGGTGCCGGCGACCGCCGCGATGGGCACGGCGACGAGCACGAGGGAGAGGTCGGTGCGGGTGCCGTACACCGCCCGCACGAAGATGTTGCGGCCGACCTCGTCGGTGCCGAACGGTGCGAACAGCGTCGGCATCGCGAGCGCGCCGCGGCCCTGCTGGTCGTAGCCGCCGGGGAAGAGCAGGGGCGCCCCCACCGCGGCCAGGACGAGGATGCCGAGGATGATCGCCGCCGTGAGGCCGCGCGGGGTGCGCAGCGCGCGCAGGTAGCGGGCGGCGACGAGCCGGGCGCCGTGCGTGCGCGCCAGCGGCGTCGCCGAGGTGGGCGGGACGGGTTCGATGGCGGTCATGAGGTCGCTCCCAGTCGGATGCGCGGATCGAGCAGGGCGACGCCGAGATCGGTGAGGATCTGCATCACCACGGCCACGGTGACCGCGGCGAGGATGAGCACCTGCACGACGAGGTAGTCGCGGGTCTGCACGCTGTTGACGGCGAGCGAGCCCAGGCCGTGCCTGGCGAAGATCGCCTCGATGACGATGGCGCCGGCGAGCAGCTCGCCGAAGCGCAGGCCGATCGTGACGAGTGCGGGGCCCATGCTGTTGCGGAGGATGTGGCTGCGCACGACCACGCCGTGCGTGACGCCCTTCGCGATGGCCAGGTCGACGAAGTCCTCGGCCTCGGTGGTGCGCATCGACGCGGTCACGAGCCGCGCGATGGTCGCCGCCTGCGGCAGGGCCAGCGCGAGGGCCGGGAGGAGGAGGTACTGGATGCCGATGATCGGATCGTCGACCACAGCGACCTCTCCCGAGATCGGGAGGATGGGCACCGCGATGCCGAGCAGCAGGATCAGCAGCAGTCCGGTCAGGAACGGCGGGGCGGAGAGGAGCGCCGAGTTGAGTCCGTCGAGCACGATCCGCGCGGCGGGGCGCCGGGCGGTCGCCGTCCACACGCCGAGCCCGATCCCGATCGCGACCATGAACACGGCCGCGATCAGTGCGAGTTCGACCGTGCTCCCGACCCGCGTGCCGATCAGCTCGGCCACCGGGCGGCCGGTGGTGAAGGAGCGACCCAGGTCTCCCGTGAGCACCCCACCGACCCAGTCGAGGTATTGCGTGACGAGCGGCTTGTTCAGGCCCATCTGCTCGCGGATGAGCTCGAGCGTCTCGGGCGATGCATCCGGTCCGGCGACCGCGACGGCGGGGTCGCCGGGGGCGAGGCGCGGGAGGGCGAAGGCCACCACCGACGTCGCGACCAGGAGGAACACGACGGACGGGAGCCGCCGGACCAGATACATCAGCATCGAGACCTACTTCGCCGGGAGGAAGGCGTCGGTCGCGACGAGGCTGCCGAGCGACACCACTCGGAGGCCCTGCAGCGCCGCCGTCTGCACGTGGTACTGCGGGGCCACGGCGATGATGTTGCTGAACGCCTGGTCGAGCATGTACTCGCTGAGCGCCTGTACCGCGTCGTCGCGCGTGCTGTCGTCGGCGCCGCGCACGGCGTCCTTCAGCTCGGTGTACTCCGGGGTGTCGAAGTGCGAGGCGTTGCCCGTGCGGATCGAGGGCATCGCGTCGATCAACGTCGCCGTCGAGAACCCGACCATGCCGTGCAGCAGGAGGAAGGACTGGCCGATGGTGCCGTCGACCTGGCGCTTGTCGTAGTCGGGCAGGTCGAGGGCCTCACCCGTGACCTCGAGCCCGGCCTCCTGCAGGTTGTTCTGCACGATCTCGAAGAGGCTCTTCATGACGGGCAGGTTCGCGTAGGTGATGGTGACGCTCGCACCGGCGGCCCCGGCTTTCTCCAGCAGGCTCTTCGCCTTCGCGGTGTCGAACGAGTAGTGCGTCGCCAGGTCGGCCGGGTAGCCGGGCGAACCGGGCGTCCACCACAGATCGGTGATCACGCCGTCTCCGCCGAAGACCTGCTCGTTGATGCGCTCGCGGTCGATCGCATAGGAGAGCGCCTGGCGCGCCTCCGGCTTGTCGAACGGCGCCTGGGTGACGTCGACGCCGAAGGGGTAGAACACGCCGCCGGCGTCGAGCAGGCTGTAGCTCTTGTCCTTGCCGAGGCGCACGACGTCAGCCTGCGCCATGCCGAGCGCGACGTCGGCCGCGCCGCTGGTCAGCGCCGACTGCAGCGCGGTGGTGTCGGAGATGATCGAGATGTCGACCTCGTCGAGGTAGGGGCCCTTGTCGCCCCAGTACTTCGCGTTCTTCTCGAGCGTGATGGAAGCGCCGGGGGTCCAGCTCTTCCAGGTGAAGGGGCCGGTGCCGATCACCGCCTTGCCGTCGGCGATCGCGCCCCAGGTCTCGCTGTCGACGATCGGGGTGAGGTCGAGCAGGTCGAACAGGCTGTCGCTCGGGGCGGCCAGCGTGATCACGACCTTGTCGGCCCCGGATGCCGCGACCGAGGTGATTCCCTTGGCGACGCCGGCGAGCTGCGAGGCGTTGGCCGGCAGCTTCACCTGCTCGAGGGAGAAGACGACGTCGGCGGGGGTGAGAGCGCGGCCGGAGTGGAAGGTGACGCCGTCGCGGAGGGTGAGGGTGAGCTCGGTGCGGGCGTCGTTGTAGCTCCAGTCGGTGGCGAGCAGCGGCTGCGGCTTCGCGTCCTTGTCGAGCTCGATGAGCGAGTCGAACACGAGGCGGCGCCACGACCAGTTGCCCGCGCGGTTGGCCATCACGAACTGGGGCTGTGCGTCGGCCGCCGCGGCGACGCGCAGGGTGCCGCCCTCGACGGGCGCCGCGGGCGCGGAGGACGCTGCGGGCTTCTGCGCGACGGCGCATCCCGTGAGCACGACTGCGGCGACGACCGCAGTGGCGAGACCCCGTGCCCAGCGCGTGTTGCGAAGGCGGGACCCTCTGGATGTGGACGACATGACGATCGGGCTCCTTTGCTCGACGAACGCTCATTCGGGTGAGGGTTCGGCTGGATCGACTGTACGAAAGAATCTTGCAGACGTCAAGAACATGAATGAAAGTTTCCTTCATCATCCGATGGGCTGCCCTCCGGCGCGTACGTAGGCGCGCAGGCACGTCACGGCTCGGTGAGAGCGAGGGCGTCCGCGCGCAGGTGGCGGCGCCTGAGGCTCAGCCTCGGCGGACCGCCCGCAGCTGCTGCGGGCTCCAGCGCACGCCGAGCGCGGCCGAGAGCGCGAACTGCGCCACGCCGGTCGAGATGGCGGCGTCGGCGTCGGCGTAGCGCACCGGCACGTCGGCCGTGCCCGTGGCGGCGTAGTCGATGTCCGTCCGCACGAGGTCGAGGAACGGCTCGCCGAGTGCCTTGACAGGTCCGCCGATCACGACCTCCGCCGCGTCGAGCACCGCGGCGATGAGCTTGATGGTGCGGGCGAGCGCCCGGGCGCCGTCGGCGAACACCCCGGGGTCGGCGGCATCCGCGAGGGCGCGCACCTCCCGCGGGTCGAGGGCGTCGTCGAAGTCGTCGCCGAGCATGGCGGTCATCGACGACGCCGACTCCAGGCATCCGTACCGTCCGCACCGGCACAGCCTCGCCTCGTCGCCGAAGACGACCTGCACGTGGCCGATCTCCCCCGCACGGTCACGGGGACCGGGGGCCAGCCGGCCGTCGAGGGTCACCGCTGCGCCGATGCCGACGCCGATGTGGATGAAGAGACGGTACCCCGAGTCCTCCTCCTCGGTCGCGGCCTCGGCGATCGCCTCGGCGTCCACGTCGTTCACCAGCAGTACGGGCACGTCGAGCATCCGCTCGAACCGGTCGGCCAGCGGCACGTCGGTCCAGCCGAGCTGCACGCTCTCCAGCACGGCACGGCCGTCGGTCGTGCCTGGGAGCTGAGCACCGGCGATGAGCAGGCGTCCGGAGTACTCCCCGGCGATGCGCTCCACCTCCTCGTCGAGCATCCGATCCCTGGCCGCCGGCGTGTAGGAGATACGTCGGGTGTCGACCTCGGCGCCGTCGAGCGCCACCAGGGAGAGCCGGGCGTCGGTCGGCCGGATCACCATCACGAGGATCAGGTGGTGCCCGGCATCCACGCTCAGGGTGGTGGCCCGCTTGCCGCCGGTGCTCGCCGCCTGCTCCCCCTCGACGATCAGACGGCTCTCGATCAGCTCCGCCACGAGCGAGGATGCCGTCGCCGCCGTGAGACCGGTGGCCCTGGCGATGCCCGCCCTCGTCTGCGTGCCCGGACTGCGGAACACCAGCTGCAGAGCACGACGGAGATTGGCGCGCCGCACAGAGCCCTGGGTGTCGAGAGCGTCGTCGCTGTTCAGCATGGGCGGAATCCGATGTCGAGAGACTGTTGACAGATCAGGAGGCGGTGCGTAGCCTCATCATAGTTTATTCATTAAACTTAGTTGAGCGCCCCGGGCGGGCGAGTGCTGCACACACCTGTCTCCCGCCCGGGAACCGCGCTCCTACCGGCCTTCGGCCGCCTCCGTGTGATGGCGGATCACCTCCGCCACGACGAAGTTGAACCACTTCTCGGCGAACTCGGGGTCGAGGTGGGCCTCCTCGGCCAGCGCACGCAGGCGCGCGACCTGCTGCTCCTCACGGCCCGGATCGGATGCCGGCATCTCGTGCTCCGCCTTGAGGCGACCGACCTGCTGGGTCGCGCGGAAGCGTTCGGCCAGCATGAAGATCAGCGCCGCGTCGATGTTGTCGATGCTCGCGCGCAGTCGGAGCAGTTGCGCCTTCGGGTCCACGGCTTCGGTCATGGTCATACTCTACGGACCCCCGGTGCGGCGGTCGCGCCCACGTCGCCCGCCTCGGGCCGCCCGCTATCGTGAGCACATGAGCGAAGAACAGCCTGCGCCCGCCGAGAGCGCCGACGTCGCAGCATCCGTCCCCGTCTCGGAGGCTCCGATCGCAGACGCCCCGCAGCGCGCCGTCGTCATCGAGCCGATGACCCCGAGCCGCTCGTTCTGGACCCGCATCGACCGGCCGTTCGTCTTCGGCTTCCTGGTGACCCTGGGCGGCCTCGCGGCGATCGCCCTCGGCATCGCCGTGACCAACCTGTCGACGGTGCTGATCTACATCGCCCTCGCCCTCTTCGCCGCACTCGGCCTCGACCCGGCCGTGCGTTTCCTCGAACGCCGCGGCCTCTCGCGCGCCGTCTCGGTGGTCGTCGTCATACTCGGGCTCATCATCGTGGTCGGACTCATCCTGTGGATGGTGCTCCCCATCGTGATCGATCAGATCGCGAGCTTCGTCAAGTCGGTCCCGGGGATGATCCAGGACTTCACCCACAGCGACATCTACGCCACCCTCGAGAAGCAGTTCGGCGATCAGTTCGAGGATCTCGTCGCCGAGGTGCAGAAGTTCCTCAGCAACCCGGGCAACATCGCCACGATCGGCGGCGGCGCGCTCAAGATCGGCGCCGGCATCGCGACCGGCATCTCGGGCGCGATCGTCGTGCTCGTGCTCACCCTCTACTTCGTGGCGACGCTCCCCGGCATCAAGACCGGCCTGCTGCGCCTCGCCCCCGCCCGCGACCGCTCGCGCGCCGCCGACATCACCGATCAGATCACCGACTCGGTCGGCGGCTACGTGATGGGGATGGTCGTGCTGGCGTTCTTCAACGCCCTGCTCGCCTTCCTCCTCTACCTCTTCCTGGGGCTGCCGTTCCCGCCGCTGATGGCCACGGTCGCCTTCTGCATCACGCTGATCCCGCTCGTGGGCTCGGTGATGTTCTGGATCATCGGCTCCGGCCTCGCCCTGTTCACGAACCCGATCGCCGCGCTGATCTTCGCGATCGTGTACCTCGTGTACATGCAGGTCGAGGCGTACGTGATCACGCCCCGCGTCATGAACAGGGCGATCTCCATCCCGGGCTCCCTCGTGGTGATCGGCGCCCTCGCCGGCGGCACGCTCCTCGGACTGCTCGGCGCCCTCGTCGCGGTCCCCGTGGCCGCGTCGATCCTCATCATCATCAACCAGGTCTGGGTGCCACGACAGGACGCCCGCGTCTAGCCGTTCGTTCGGGTGTCGAGACCCCCATCTATTGCCGAGACCCCCACCTATTTACGTCGGTACCTGGGGGTCTCGGCGGTACCTGGGGGTCTCGGCGGCACCTGGGTCTCGCGCCGTGGGAGAGCACGCGGAAGCGCCCGGCCCCTCGAAGAGGACCGGGCGCTTCGACATCAGGGCGTCAGCGGGTCAGAGCAGGCCCTGGGCCTTGAGCCACGCCGTCGCGATCTTGTCGGACGACTCCTGGTCGTTCTTGCTCTTGGCGTTCAGCGACACCAGCTCGTCGACCGTCAGCTTCGCGCTGATCGGGTTGAGGATGTCGGCGACGTCGCCCGCGATGTCGCTCGACACGACCGGCACCACGTTGGCCGAGATGATGATGTTCTTCGGGTCTTCCAGCGACACGAGCTTGCCGGTCGCGAACTCCGGGTCGGAGGAGTAGATGTCGGCGACCTGGATCTCGCCGGCGAGCAGCGAGTCGAGGGTCGTCTCGCCGGTGCCGGAGAACGACAGGTCGACGCCATACGCCTCCTTGGCCGCGGCCGGGCCGTACGGACGCTTCTCGAACTCGGGAGCCGCGCCGACCGTGACCGTGCCCTCAACCTTGGAGAGGTCGGCGATCGAGGTCAGCTTCCACTTGTCGGCGAAGTCCTTGAGCACCGTGTAGGTGTCCTGGTCGGAGGCCTCGGCGTAGTCGAGCACCTTCAGGCTCTTCGGCAGCGCCTTCTCGAGCGCCGCGTACACGTCGTCGGGACTGGTCTCGGTGGCGTCCTTCGCGTAGTACTTCAGCAAGCTGCCGGTGTACTCGGGGAACACGTTGACCGCGCCCGACTCCAGCTCCGGCGCGTAGGCGTCACGCTGGCCGATGTTGAACTTGCGGTCGACCGTGTAGCCGGCGTTCTCAAGCGCCTGCGCGTAGATCTCCGCGATGATCTCGTTGGAGTAGTAGGCCTGCGAGCCGACCACGAGGGTCTTGTCGCCGCCGGCGCCCGCCCCGGATTCGGTGGGGGTGTCGAGCGGATTGCTGGTGGCGCATCCGGCGAGCAGGGCGACGGCCGCCAGGGCGGCGGCACCGGCGAGCGCGAGGCGGGACTTTCGTGCGGTGAACATGGGATCTCCTCTGGATGGGACTGCGGTCGTGAGCTGTGGTCGTGGAGCTGTGGTGGAGCTGTGGTCGGTCAGGCGGATGCCGTCGCCGCCGCGGTGCGCGCGGAGCGTCGACGGGACGTACGGTCGGTGCGGACGCCACGGGGGACGGCGGCGTGCTGCGCGAGGGCCATGAGCAGGTCGACGACGAGCGCGAGCACGGCGACGAGGATCGCGCCGGCGAGCACCTCGTCGAACCGCCGCAGCGGCAGGCCCTGGATGATGGGCCAGCCGAGGCCGCCGAGGTTGACGTAGGCGGCGATGGTGACCGTGGCGATCACCTGCAGCAGAGCGGAGCGCAGTCCGCCGACGAGCAGCGGGAGCCCGAGCGGCAGTTCGACCTTGGTGAACACCTGCCACTCGGTCATGCCCATCGCCCGCGCCGCGTCGAGCACGCGGCGGTCGATCGCCTCGAGGCCGGTGTAGGCGCCGGCGAGCAGCGAGGGGATGGCGAGCAGCACGAAGGTGATGACCGCCGCCGCCGGCACCCTCAGCACGCCGAGCAGCAGCACCAGCAACACCATGAGACCGAACGACGGGATCGCCCTGGCAGCGCCGGAGATCGCGACGGCGATCTCGCGTCCGCGGCCGGTGTGACCGATCACCCACCCGAGAGGCAGCGCGATGGCGGCAGCGATCAGCACGGAGATCAGCGAGAAGAACAGATGCTGCCCGAGGAGCACGGGCAGCGCGTACTGCCCCTGCCACTGCTCGGGGTCGAGCATCCACGCGAAGGCGTCGCCGAAGAGGTTCATGCGATCGCCTCGACGGTCTTGGCCTGGGCCCGCGTGACCGTGGCCGCTCTGGTCCACGGCATCAGCGCACGGCCGAGAAGCAGGAGCAGCAGGTCGATGACGAGCGCGACCACCACCACGGCGACGACCCCGGCGAGCACCTCGGGGATGATGCGGCGCTGCAGGCCGTTGGTGAACAGGTAGCCCAGGTTGGTGACGCCGATGAGGATGCCGACGGTGGCGAGCGACACCGTGCTCACCGCCGTGACGCGCAGCCCGGCGAGGATGACGGGACCGGCCAGCGGGAACTCGACGGCGAAGAAGCGACGGAAGGGCCCGTAGCCGATGGCGGTCGCCGCCTGCCGGATGTCGTCGTCGACCGAGTCGAGGCCGTCGGAGACGGCGCGCACGAGGATGGCCACGGCGTAGATCGTGAGCGCGATGATGAGGTTCGGGGCGCTGATCGCCGAGTATCCGAGGGTGGCCGGCAGCAGGATCAGCAGTGCGAGGGACGGGATCGTGTACAGCAGCCCCGTGAGCACGATGATCGGACCGCGCACCAGACGGTACCGCCACGCCACCCACCCGAGCGGCAGCGAGAGCACGAAACCGACGACGATCGGGATCACGCTCTGGTTCAGATGAACGAGCGTGAGGTCGACGATCATGTCGAGGTTGTCGAGCACCCAGTTCACGGATCGCCCGCCCCGTCGGACGAGGCGCCTCCGGCATCCGATCCGACGATGGCGCCCTGTGTGCGCCCCTCGGAGTCGACGACCACGGTGCCCCGCGGGGTCTGCTTGAGGTGCAGCGCGCGCCGGCCGCGGTCGGCGCCGATGAACGCCGACACGAAGTCGTCGGCGGGGTTCTCGATGATCTCGCTCGGGCTGCCGACCTGCACGATACGGGCGCCCTTGTCGAGGATCACGACCTGGTCCCCCAGCAGGAACGCCTCGTCGATGTCGTGCGTGACGAAGACGACCGTCTTGTCGAGCTCGCGCTGCAGCCGGATGGTCTCCTGCTGCAGGTCCGCTCGGACGATCGGGTCGACGGCGCCGAACGGCTCGTCCATGAGGAGGATGTTCGGGTCGGCGGCGAGCCCGCGGGCCACGCCGACGCGCTGCTGCTGCCCGCCGGAGAGCTGGCTGGGATAGCGCTCGGCGAGCGCGCGATCGAGGCCGACCGTGTCGAGCAGCTCCCTGGCCCTGGCGTGCGCCTCCTTGCGGGAGACTCCGTTCAGGCGCAGCACCGTCGACACGTTGTCGATCACGGTGAAGTGCGGCATGAGTCCGGAGTTCTGCATGACGTAGCCGATGCGGCGGCGCAGGGCGACGGGATCTCCCCCGAGCACGCTCTCGCCGTCGATCTCGACCTCGCCGCTCGTGGGCTCGACCATGCGGTTGATCATGCGCAGCAGTGTGGTCTTGCCGCAGCCCGACGACCCCACGAAGACCGTCGTCTTACGTGAGGGCAGCACCAGGCTGAAGTCGTTCACGGCGAGCGTGCCGTCGGGGAAGCGCTTGGTGACGCCCCGGAACTCGATCATCGGATGATGCTCCTGTCGCAGGTCACGGTGAGACGTCGACGCCGGGGGCGAAGGCGACGTAGCCGGAGAAGTCCTTGCCCACCCTGTCGAAGGCGCTCGGGTAGGGGGTCGGGTACGACCAGGCGAGGTCGGCGTGCACCTCGCCGCCGGCCCGCACGGACCAGTACTGGCAGACGCCCTTCCACGGGCAGGTGTAGGGGGTGGGGCTCTCGACGAGAGCACCGGGTGCGACGGACGCCGGGGGGAAGTACCAGTTTCCCTCGATGCGGATGAGATCGCTCTCGTCGGCCTCGGCGATGACGGTTCCTGCGAGTACGGCCTTCATGGTCCTGCCTCCTCGGATGTGGGTTCGAGCGTATAAGAGGTGTCCGACATCGGTGCCGGGGTTGACTCGGGGCGTCACGAATCGGTATCCGTCATCCGCGCCCCCGTCGGCTGTTCGGAGCCCGGACCCGATCGGATGGCGTGCGCCGTCGGCATCCGTCCCCCGGCGCGCGCTCGCGGATGCCGGCGCACCGCCGTGCCGTCCCGCCCGTTCGCCGCGCGCATCGTGATCGACCTCAGGCCGATTGCCGCCCGTAGGCCTCGAGCAGCCGCAGCCAGACCTCGCTGACCGTCGGGTAGGAGGGCACCGCGTGCCAGAGCCGTGCGATCGGCACCTCTCCGACCACGGCGATCGTCGCCGCCTGCACGAGCTCCGCGACCTCGGGGCCGACGAAAGTCGCGCCGACCACGACGTCGCGATCGGAGTCGACCACGAGTCGCGCCTGTCCGGCGAACCCGTCTTCGTAGAGGCTCGCCCCCGCGACCCAGCCCAGGTCGTAGTCCACGACGCGCACGGCGATGCCGGCATCCTGCGCGGCCTTCTCGGTGAGACCCACCGAGCCGACCTCCGGGATCGAGAAGGTCACCTGCGGTGCGGCCGCGTGGTCGGCGGTCGCCACGTGGCGGCCCCAGGGAGCATCGTCGACGTCATCGCCCTTCGCGCGCGCCGCGATCACGTCGCCCGCGGCCCTGGCCTGGTACTTGCCCTGGTGGGTGAGCAGCACGCGACCGTTGACGTCGCCCACCGCGTACAGCCAGTCGACACCCGGCACACGCAGGGTGTCATCCACCTCGATCCAGCGCCCCGGCGCGAGCCCGACCGTCTCCAGCCCGATGTCGCCGCTTCGCGGGGAGCGACCGGTGGCCGCGAGGACCTCGGATGCCGTCACCGTCGAGCCGTCGTCGAGGGTGATCGTCACGACGTCGCCGTCGCGTCGCACCGACGTGGTGCCGGTCGAGGTGCGCACGTCGACGCCGAGCTCGCGCAGGCCGTCGGCCACCCGCTCCCCGGCGAACGGCTCCATCCCGCCGAGCAGCCCGCTCCGCGCGATCAGCGTGACGGTCGAGCCGAGCGCCGCATACGCCGTCGCCATCTCGACGGCCACCACGCCGCCGCCGATCACCGCGAGCGACTCCGGCAGCTCCTGGGCGCTGGTCGCCTCGCGGCTCGTCCACGGCGTCGCCTCGCGCAGCCCGTCGATCGGCGGGATCACGGCATCCGATCCGGTGCTGACGGCCACGGCGTGCCGCGCCCTGAGCACACGGATGCCACCGTCGGCATCCGTCACCGTGACCTCGCGCTCGCCCGTCAGCCGTCCGTGGCCCCTGACCAGATCGATGCCGGCCGACTCCAGCCAGCGCACCTGGCCGTCGTCGGACCAGTTGCTCGTGAACGAGTCCCGTCGCGCGAACACGGCGCTCACGTCGAGCGTGCCGGTGACCGCCTGGGACGCGCCGGCGACATGCTGTGCCGCCCGCAGCGCCTGAGCTGAGCGCAACAGCGCCTTCGACGGCATGCACGCCCAGTAGGAGCACTCGCCGCCGACCAGCTCGCTCTCGACGATCACGGCGGTGAGCCCGCCCTGCACCGCCCGGTCGGCCACGTTCTCGCCGACAGGCCCCCCGCCCAGCACGATCAGATCGTATTCGTCGGCCATGACTGCTCCCGTCGTCGTGTCCAGTCTCGCTGATCACCAACGCCGCGTCACGGGGTTGTTGTTCCCGCGGGTCCATCGCCACGCGCTTGTGGGACGTTCCTTGATCGTTTTGTCGGCTCGGCGTGCGGAACGTCGGCGGATGCGGCGGCGTGTCCGCCGACGAACCGGCATCCTCGCCGACATTCCGCACGCCCGCCGACGCCGACGGACCCTCTGCGGGACGGACTCAGCGCACGGGCAGGAAGTGCGTCGGGGTCGCCACCGGGGCCTCATGGCGGATGCCGAGGGGCGCCCCCGTGCGCTCGTCGAGGTCGAGCAGCGTGATCGTGTCGGAGCGCTGCCCCGCGACGAGCAGCTTGCCCTCGTGCACGAGGTGGTGCCGCGGCCAGTCCACGCCGGAGTCGGCGAGCGCCACGGACTCCAGGCTCTCGCCGGCCCCCTTCACCCGCAGCGCCGCGATCGTGTTGCTGCCCCGCAGCGCCGTGTAGAGGAACTGTCCGTCGCGGGTGCGCGCGAGCTCGGCGGGGAAGTCGGTGCCCACCTCGGCGATGGGGCTCGACAGCACCGACGACACGACCGACCACGTGCCGTCGGGCGCCGCGGCGAGCGTGAACACCTCGCACGAGTACTCGGTCACCACGTGCAGGTGCCCGCTCGGGTGCACGACCATGTGCCGCGGACCGACGCCGAACGGCAGCACCACCTCGTGGTCGAGCACGAGACCCGACGACGATGCGCGCCAGATGCGCACGAGGTCGAAGCCGAGGTCGGTGGTCGCGATCCGGCCGTCGGGGAGGAACGCGGCGGCGTGCGCGTGCGAGACGCGGTCGTCGGCGCCGTAGGGATCGGATGCCGCGACGCCGGTGCCCGCGGGGGCTCCGGTGTCGACCGGCGGCTCGCCGAGGAGCGCCGCGCGCAGCTCGGCGGCCTTGTTGGCGGCATCCGGCACCAGGCGTCCCGCGGCGTCGATGCCGATGCGCACCACGCGGCCGTCGCCGTAGCAGCTGGCGACCAGGTACGCGCCGCCCGGGGCGACCGCCACGTGGCACACGTACTGCCCCGCCTCGACGGGATCGCCGAGCGGGGTCAGCGCCGACTCGCCCGTGCGCGCGAACGCCTGCACCGCGGCATCCCCCTCCAGCGCCGCGTAGACGACGTCGAGGGTCGGATGCTGCGCCAGCCACGACGGCGACGGCGTCTCGGTCACGGCTCCGCGGTAGCTCAGCCGGGTCTCGGCTCCCTCGTCACCCGAGAGCAGGCCGATGCCGGAGGCCGTGCCCTCCATCGCCGGACCGTAGCCCCCGAGCCAGAAGCGCGTCATGCGCGGTCAGTCGACCAGGTCGTGACGGACGATGACCTGGTCGCGCTCGGGACCGGTGCCGATCACCGAGATGCGCGTGTTGCTCATCGCCTCGAGTGCCAGCACGTAGTCCTGCGCGTTCTGAGGCAGGTCCTCGAAGGTGCGCGCGGTCGAGATGTCCTCGCTCCAGCCGGGGAAGTACTCCAGGATCGGCGTCGCGTGGTGGAAGTCGGTCTGGTTGACCGGCACCTCGTCGAAGCGCACGCCGTCTACGTCGTAGGCGACGCACACGGGGATCTGCTCGAGCCCGGTGAGGATGTCGAGCTTGGTGAGCACGAGGTCGGTGATGCCGTTGATGCGGGTGGCGTAGCGCGTGATGGGGGCGTCGTACCAGCCGACGCGGCGCGGGCGGCCGGTCGTGGTGCCGAACTCGAAGCCCTGCTTGCGCAGCCACTCGCCCTGCTCGTCGAAGAGCTCGGTGGGGAACGGACCGGAGCCCACCCGTGTCGTGTAGGCCTTGACGATGCCGACGATGCGGTCGAGCGCGCCGGGGCCGACGCCGGAACCGGATGCCGCACCGGCAGCGGTCGCGGTCGACGAGGTGACGAAGGGGTAGGTGCCGTGGTCGATGTCGAGCATGGTGGCCTGGCCGCCCTCGAACACGACGACTTCGCCGCGGCCCAGGGCCTCGGAGATGAGGTGGCCGGTGTCGGCGACCATCGGGCGCAGACGCTCGGCGTAGGAGAGCAGCTCGTCGACGATCTCGTCGCAGGTGACGGCGCGGCGGTTGAAGACCTTCACCAGCAGGTGGTTCTTCTGATCGAGCGCGCCCTCGACCTTCTGGCGCAGGATGTTCTCGTCGAAGAGGTCCTGCACCCGGATGCCGACGCGGTTGATCTTGTCGGCGTAGGCCGGGCCGATGCCGCGGCCGGTGGTGCCGATGTTGCGCTTGCCGAGGAAGCGCTCGGTGACCTTGTCGAGCGTGCGGTGGTACTGCGTGATGATGTGCGCGTTGGCGCTGACCTTCAGGCGCGAGACGTCGATACCGCGGGCGCCGAGCGCCTCGAGCTCGCTGAACAGCACCTCCAGGTCGATGACGACGCCGTTGCCGATGACCGGGGTGACTCCGGGGGACAGGATGCCGGAGGGCAGCAGGTGCAGCGCGTACTTCTCGTCGCCGACGACGACGGTGTGGCCGGCGTTGTTGCCGCCGTTGAACTTGACGACCCAGTCGGTGCGCTCGCCGAGCAGGTCTGTGGCCTTGCCCTTGCCCTCATCGCCCCACTGGACGCCGACGATAACGATTCCTGGCATGGGAGACCCCCTTGCTTTCGCCGGGTTTGCACCGGCCGATGAGCTGGCCCTCTTCGGGCTCCCCCATCCTATCGAAGCCTCCGACAGCACCCTTTTCCCCCTCCCCGCCGCTCCCGTATGAGTTGTTGTCGCCTTTCGGCGGATCACGCGGCTACAACTCATACGGGAGCGGAGGGCGGTCAAGCGAGCGGGCGGGCGGGGGTCAGAGGGAGAGGTCGACGCCGATGCCGTGCTGGGCGCGGAACCAGTGCTCCGCGGCATCCGCATCGCCGGCGAGCATGGCCGCCCGCATGTTGCGGAACGCCTCTGCGCGGGGCTGCGCCGCGTCGTCGAGCTGGTGCAGGTGGCGGAGGTTGCGCGACACGAGGAGCGCCGCTTCCTTCATCACCCGCACGAAGACCCTGTTGCCCGTGCGCGCCACGAGGTAGCCGACGAACTCCTGCGACGACGTCATGAGAGCGGCGGAGTCACCGGCCTCGGATGCCGCGATCATCGCGTCGAGCAGCGCGACGGCGGCATCGAGCTGGTCGGCGTCCATGCGCAGCATCGCCAGCCGCAGCGCCACGGCCGACTGCATCCCCATGTACTCGAGGGTGCTCTCCACCGACTCGTCGGTGACCACCGTGACGCGGGTGAAGCGGCTGGGCGACATCTCCACGAGCCCGACCCAGGTCAGACGCTGCAGCGCCTCGCGCACCGGGGTGCGGGAGATGCCGAGGGCCGTCGCCAGCTCCTTGTCGTTCACCTTCTCCCCCGGTGCGAGGAGCCCCGTGACGATCGCGTCGCCGATGATGTCGAACACCCGCTCGGCGAGCGGAGCGCCATCGGCGTGCAGCGGCGTCAGTCTTTCCGCCAGCGGCGTCTGCGGATCGGTCATCTCTTCATCCCCCAGTCAGGTCGTTCTGCACCGCATCCCCACACGGCGCGCCGACGATGTTACGCGCGCTGGTTGAGAGTGGCCGGGGAGACCTGCCGCTACAGTGGCGCTGGAGGACTCACATGACGACCTGGTGGCCATACGCACGTCTCGCAGGTTCGGCACTCGCCATCGCCGCGATCATCGCGCAGCTGGTGCGTTCGCTCGGCATCGCGGCGAACGCGCAGACCGAGTGGGGCTCCCACATCCCCACAGTGATCGCGAACTTCTTCAGCTTCTTCACGATCGAGTCGAACGTCATCGCGGCCGTCGCGCTGGCGCTCGGCGCGGTGTGGGCGCTGCGCACCAGGGATGCGGATGCCGTGGAGCCGCGCTGGCTGGCCGTGCTGCTCCTGTGCGCGAGCACCTACATGATCGTGACCGGGGTCGTCTACAACCTGCTGCTGCGCGGCATCGAGCTGCCCCAGGGGGCCACGGTGCCGTGGTCGAACGAGGTGCTGCACGTGGTGATCCCGTTGGTGATGCTGGCCGACGTGCTGTTCGCCCCGCACCGGCGGCGGCTGGGCTGGGGCGCGGTGGGCATCGCGGCGATCTTCCCGATCGTCTGGGTCGTCTACACCCTGTTGCGGGCGAACCTCGTGGTCGCACCGGCGACCGGCGAGCCGTGGTGGTACCCCTACCCGTTCCTCGATCCGCACCTCCCCGGCGCGAGCTACGGCACGGTCGCGATCTACGTGGTGGCGATCGCCGTCGTCATCCTCGGCGTGGCCGCCCTCGTGGTGTGGGCCGGACGGTCGAAGGCGAACCGCACCGCCTGACTCCGCCTCAGGGGGGGTGCACTCCTCCCTCGAATCCCGGTATATTGGCCGCACGCAGGCAGTCGGCTCGGGAGGGGTCGACTCGACGCGCAGGGCGTCGACGCCCGCGACGGAGGGACGGCGGTCAGCGATGCACGAGGGGCAGGAGGGGCCCGCTCAGGGATCGAGCGCGCACGAGAGCATCCGCCGACGGGACAGCCGCACGGAGTCCTCCGCCGCGCTGCCGGCCGCCGGCGCCGTCGCCCGCGCGCACGCTGCGGTCTCCGGCTGGTCACGCGGCCGCAAGCTCCTCGCCATCGGTTCGGCGGTGGGCGGCGCCGGCCTCATCGTGCTCGGCGCGCTGACCTCCGGTGCATCAGGGCAGACGGCGATCGCCGACGGACCGGTCACGACCTACGCCGACAAGGTCACGCCCACGAACGGGACGATCCCCGTCGGGGAGCACCTCGCCGTCGACCGGGAATCCGACGACGCGGCGAGCGCCGACCAGCGGCGAGACGACCGGAAGGATGCCGCGAAGAAGGACGCGGAGGAGACGGGGTCGACCACGCCCTCCGGCGCGACCCCCGGCTCCGGCACGCCGGGAACCGGTACGCCGGGCACGGGGAACCCGGGGACGGGGAACCCGGGGACGGGGAACCCGGGAACGGGAACCCCCGGCACCGACGACCCCGGGACAGGCACTCCCGGCACAGGCACCCCGGGAACAGGCACCCCGGGGACAGGCACCCCGGGGACAGGGACTCCCGGGACGGGTACGCCGGGAACGGGAACCCCCGGGACGGGCGACCCCGGCACCGTCACCCCGCCTGCGCCGAAACCGCTCGGATTCGCCAGCCTGAGCAAGAACTTCACCGTCAACGCCCTGGGGATCAGGGTGCTGGGCAACTACACCCTGTCGCTCACCGGCAACCCGGGTTCCACGGCATCCGTCTCCTACGGCGGGACGGGCGTCGGATCGGTTACCTTCGACGGCAACGGCCGGGCCACCAAGGACATCGGCGCGCTGCTCGACCTCGGCCTCACCAACCCGAAGATCCGCGTCTCGTACTCCGACGGCACCGCCGGCTCGCCCATCGAGGCCGCGCGCGACTCGATCCCCGCCCCCTGACCGGCATCCAGCTCCGCCGGTCGCGCGCGACGGGTTCCGATCGCCCGGAACACGGCTCGACGCACCCGGATGGGGAGTTCTCCCCGGGACTCCACCCACGGGGTGCGGTTACGCTGGTGCCCGGGGGATCGCCGCCGTGCGCCCCGTGCGAACGAGGAGACAGCAGATGAACGAGCCCTACGCGCCCGGCCCTTCCGCGGCCTCGACCCCGCCGCCGCCCCCGGCCTACACCGCCGCCCCGCCGGCGCCGGCCCCGGCATCCGCGACCCCGCCGCCCGCACCGGCACCACCCGCCCCGGCCACCCGCGCCACGGCTCAGGCGTCCGCCGGTGAGAACGGCGCACCGAGCGACGCTGAGATGCAGCGCGCGAGCGCCGTGCTGAAGGTCATCTCCGACTCGTACTCGGCCAAGATGGTCGGCCAGGAGCGGCTGCGCATGAGCCTGCTCATCTCGCTCATCGCCGGCGGCCACATCCTGCTCGAGAGCGTCCCCGGCCTCGCCAAGACGACCGCCGCGAGCACGCTCGCCGACACCGTCAAGGCCAAGTTCAAGCGCATCCAGTGCACGCCGGACCTGCTGCCCAGCGACATCACCGGCAACCAGATCTACGACGCCGCGACCAGCTCGTTCCGCACGGTGCTCGGTCCCGTGCACGCGAACTTCGTGCTGCTCGACGAGATCAACCGCTCCAGCGCCAAGACCCAGAGCGCGATGCTCGAGGCGATGCAGGAGCACCAGACCACGATCGGCGGCGAGATCCACCCGCTGCCGAAGCCGTTCCTCGTGATCGCGACGCAGAACCCCATCGAGCAGGAGGGCACCTACGAGCTCCCCGAGGCGCAGATGGACCGCTTCCTGCTCAAGGAGATCGTCGAGTACCCGAGCCCCGCCGAGGAGTTCGAGATCCTCGGCCGCATCGACTCCGGCGTGCTCGACCCCGACCGCCACGTCGAGAGCGCCGTGAGCCTCGACGACGTGCGCCTGCTGCAGGACGTGGCGAGCCGCATCTACGTCGACCCGTCGATCCGCAACTACATCGTGTCGCTGTCGTACGTCACCAGGAACCCCGCGCCGTACATCGGCGAGGAGCGCGCCCGCTACATCAAGTACGGGGCGAGCCCCCGCGCCAGCATCGCCTTCCTGCAGGCCTCCCGCGCCCTCGCCCTGCTGAACGGCCGGGCGCACGTGCTGCCGGAGGACATCCGCACCCTCCGCCACCTCGTGCTGCGCCACCGCGTGCTGCTCACGTTCGAGGCCGACGCCGAGGGCATCCGCAGCGAGGAGATCATCGACCAGATCTTCGCCGCGGTGCCCACCCCCTGAGAGCCCGCATGCCCAGCCTGATCACGCAGGTGAAGAGCAAGCTCTTCATCCACTCGTCGCGCAAGTCGCTGCACGCGCTCGACGGCGCCTACGCGTCGCTGCTGCACGGTCCGGGCCTCGACTTCGAGGACCTGCGCAAGTACGAGTACGGCGATCAGGTGCGCGACATCGACTGGCGTGCCACCGCCCGGCTGGGCACGCCCCTGGTCAAGCGGCACAAGGCCACGCGCATGCACACGATCCTGTTCGCCGTCGACACCGGCCGCTCGATGACCGCCCTCGCGCACGACGAACGCTCCAAGAAGGAGCTCGCGATCCTCGCGACCGGCGTGCTGGGAGTGCTCGCGCTGCGCCACGGCGACGACTTCACCGTGGTCTACGGCGACGCCGACGGCGTGCGGCGACTCGCGCCAGGCCGCAGCGACGGTGCGCTCGAGCACGCCCTGCGCCGCATCGACGGCGCCGTCGACGCCAGCACAGCCCCCAGCGACCGCGACGCGCTGCTCTCGTTCATCACCCGCACGATCTCCCGCCGCATGATCGTCGTGGTGATCACCGACGAGGCACCCGTCACCCCGCAGACCGAGCGGATGCTGCGGCGGCTGCGCGTGCAGCACGACGTGCTCTGGCTCACGCTGCGCGATGCCGACGTGGTGCTCGACCACACGTCGGACACCACCCGCACGGATGTCGACACGATGTGGGACGTGCCCGACTTCGTGCAGGGAGACGCCGAGATCGTGCGCGAGCTGGCGGCCCAGACCGAGGCGGATGCCGCGCATCGCGCCGAGGTGCTGCGCGGCCTGGAGATCAGCCACGGCGTGCTCGACGGACAGGACGACGCCGTCGCGCAGCTGCTGCAGCTGCTGAACCGGAGGTCCCATGCCCGGCTCTGACGAGCTCTACCCTCCCGCGCAGTACGCGGGATGGTGGATGCTGCTCGCCTTCGGCATCCTGGTGCTCCTGGTGGCGGGCGCGTGGATCGTGATCGCGCTCACCCGCCCGCGCCGCACCCTCACGGTCCAGGGCCAGGGTCATGCCGGCATGCAGCCGATGACGGTGGACGTGCTCTCGCAGCTGCGCCTGGAGTACCTGGAGCGCATCCAGCTCGTCGAAGACGACTACCGCGCGCACCGCCTCACCGCACGCAACGCCAACTACGAGCTCAGCAAGGTCGTGCGCACCTTCGTCAACGAGTACAGCGGGCTGGAGGCGCCGGTGCTCGCGCTCGACGATCTGGTCGAGCGCGGCGTGCACCCCGCGCTCATCGACGCGATCGGACGGCACTACTACCCCAGCATCTTCCGCCGGGGCCCCGCCATCGATCCGCTGGCCGGATCCGAGGCCGCACGGACGGTGGTGCGCACATGGCACTAGCGACCTGGTGGATGATCCTCGTCGCCGCCGGCATCGTCGTGCTCGCGGTGGGGATCGGCCTGCTGCTCGGCCTGCGCCACCGCGCACGCACCGCGTCCGGAGAGCGCGCCAGGATCGCGCGCGCCGAGAGGCTCCGAGCCCTGCCGACGTTCCGTTCGGCCCTGCGCCGCCGCGTGCTCGCGCTGTCCGGCATCCTCGCCCTCGGGGCCGTCGCCACCCTCGCGGCCGGGGTCGTGGCGGCCAGACCCATGTCGTCGCAGACGATCCAGCCGGTCAACACGAGCCGCGACATCATGCTCTGCCTCGACGTGTCCGGCTCGATGAGCGAGGTCGACGTCGAGGTGCTGAGCGTGTTCGAAGAGCTGCTGAAGGGCTTCAAGGGCGAGCGCATCGGACTGACGATCTTCAACAGCTCCCCCGTGCAGATCTTCCCCCTCACCGACGACTACGAGTTCGTGCGCGAGCACCTGCAGAGCATCAGGGAGAGCTTCGACTACGTCGACGAGATCCCCGAGCACTGGGTCGGCACCCTCAACGGCGACGGCGCCTCGCTGATCGGCGACGGTCTCGCCGCATGCACGATGGCGTTCGACCATCCAGACGACGAGCGGTCGCGCTCGATCATCTTCGCCACCGACAACGAGGTCAACGGGGCCTCCATCGTGACGCTCGAGGAGGCCGCCGGCTACGCCAAGTCGGTGGGCGTTCGCGTGTTCGCCCTCAACCCGGTGCAGGGCAAGGACGCAGCGGTCAGCGCAGAGCTGGCGACCGCCGCCGAGACCACCGGCGGCGCCGCGTACGGCCTGCGCGACACCACCACGGTGGGCGACATCGTCACCGAGGTGCAGAAGCAGGAGGCCACCGAGCTGAAGGGCCAGGCGCAGGTGCTGTGGACCGACACCCCGAACCTGTGGATCGTGGTGCTGATGATCGCGATGCTCTCCTTCATCGTGGTGCTGTGGAGGGTGAAGCTGTGATCCTCCAGCCCGTGATCAACGTCTTCCTCCTGCTGTTGTTCTTCGCCCCCGTGGCCGCACTCGGCGTGATGGCCCTCGTGAAGGCGCCGACCGGAGGCCTCAGGGGCCTGTGGTCGATGCGCCTGGTGATGCTGCTCGCGTGCTTCGTGATGCTGCTGCGCCCCGGCATCCCCGGCGGTGCCACGCAGACCCTCGCCACCGACACTGACATCGTGCTCGTCGTCGACACCACGGCGAGCATCGTCGCCGAGGACTGGGACGGCGACCAGCCGCGGCTCGACGGCGTGCGCGCCGACATCCAGGCCATCGTCGACGAGTACCCCGGCGCACGGTTCGCCCTCCTCACGTTCGACGCCTCGGCGGACCTGCGGATGCCGTTGACCACCGACACCACGGCGCTGATCTCGTCTCTCGACGTGCTGCGCCCCGAGGTCACCAGCCGCTCGCGAGGCAGCTCCATCGGCATCGCCGCGCAGTTGCTCACCGACACGCTGTCCTCCGCCGCGACGTCGTCTCCCGACCGCTCGCGCATGGTGTTCTACTTCGGCGACGGCGAACAGACTGTGTGGAGCGAGCCCGAATCGTTCCGCGGAGCCGAGAAGCTCACCGACGCCGGAGCCGTGTTCGGCTACGGCACCGCCGACGGCGGCCCCATGAAGCTCACGTCGGGCGGCGTCGCCCCCTCGGCCGACGGCGGTTACATCGAGTACCAGGGCTCGAACGCGATGTCGGTGATCGACGAGGACAACCTGACGGCGATCGCGGAGCAGCTCGGCGTCGACTACCAGCACAGGACGGCGGATGCCCCGCCCACGCTGCCGGACGCCCCGTCGACGACCACGAGCTACACGAAGTCCGGGGAGGTCGGCAACGTGACCGAGCTGTACTGGATCGCGGCGCTGCTCATCGCGGCGCTGCTGGGTGTGGAGCTCGCTCGCGCGACCATGCTCGTCGCCCGCCTGCGGCTGCTGAAGACGCCGGTCGTCCGCCGCACGAATCCGGGAGGTGACTCATGACCCTGATGGACTCCCCGGCACCGGCAGACACCGCACCCGCGGATGCCGCAGCCGCCGCAACCGCCCTGCTCGCCTCCAACCGCCGGCGCCGCCGCATCCGCCGCTGGATCGCGATCGGCACCCTGCCGCTGACTCTCGCGGCCCTGCTGCTCGTCGGCAAGCTGCTGAGCATGTACGCCTTCGCACACCAGTCCGTCGCCGACTACCTGGTCGACGACTACGCGGGGTCGGAGTCCGCCGCTCGCGGTCAGGAGTTCCTCAACTGGTTCGAGCCGTACAAAGCGCCGTTCAACGTGGGCACCGCCCTCGCCGGAGCGGAGAAGCTGCCCGAGGCGCGCGCGAAGCTCGAGGAGGCGCTGCAGCTCGCTCACGGCCTGGAGGTGTGCGGGGTGCGCATCAACCTCGCCCTCGTCGTCGAGCGCATGGGCGATGCGGCCCGCGCGGACGGCGACGGCGCGAAGGCGGCCGAGCTCTACGCCGAGGCGCTCACGATCACGGCCGAGACGCCGCCGGAGTGCGACAGCGACGAGGCGCAGAAGCAGTCGTCCGACCCGCAGCGCGACATGAAGAAGACCTCGGACGACCTCGAGGACCGCCTCAAGCAGAAGCAGCAGGAACAGCAGGAACAGCAGCAGCCACAGCAGGATCCGCAGGAGAAGCCGGAGGAGCAGCCTCAGCCGCAGCCGGCGCCGGAGAAGCTGGAAGACCTCAAGGAGAAGCTCGAGCAGGGGACCCAGGAGCGCGACCAGCAGCAGGGCGGCGACGAGCCGGGCGGATCGGGGACGGACAAGCCATGGTGATGGACCGCGAGAAGCAGCGCCAGCGCTACATCGCCGGCACCGAGGGTGCGCCCCCGGTGCCGCCGCCCGGCGGGTATCGCGGGGCGAAGCGGCAGCAGACGTCCTTCGCCGGCCCCGTGCCGTACGTTCCCGGCGCCACCGCGACCGGTACCGCGACGGCCACCGCGACGGATGTCGCGGCGGAGAAGAAGAAGCCGTCGAATCTGTTCAGCCGCGTCGTGCTGGGCGTCGCCGTGCTGTTCGCGGTGATCCTCCTCGGCACCCTGATCGCCGGAGCCACGGAGGTGCTCTACGGCGTGACCATGCTCGCACTGCAGCTCTTCGTCGTGGCACTCGTCGTCGCGGCCATCGTGTCGCCGCAGGGCCGGCTCCTCGGCGGCATCGCGCTGGTCGTCACCCTGCTCTTCAACGTGGCGACGGTGGGCGGTCTCAGCGCGCTGCAGACCTCGGCGTCCGGGAGCTACGACGGCATGAAGTCCGACGAGCAGAAGCACGAGGAGGCCTACCCCGGGATCAAGGGCAAGGACCCCCAGGACGCGCTGAACCAGCCGTCGTTGGAGGAGGTTCGGGCGGATGCCGAGAGCCTCTTCGCCGACATCCGCGAACGCCTCACGCAGGAGTTCGGCTACGAGTGGGTGCAGGTGGGCGACGAGGACCTGCGGCCCGAGCGCAACGGCTACGGGGGCGAGTCGATGCTCCTGGAGTACACCTCGACGGGCTGGGCCACCACCGAGCCGATCCAGGATTTCCAGCGCAAGCTGCAGGTGATGGACGTGATCGACCAGGTGGTGCTCGACCACGGGCTCTACGGCCTGTACGCGTTCAACGACCCCGCGGTGTCCGGCATCGACCCGTCGATGATCGCCAAGCTCTACGGCAGCGACGATCCGCGCACCCAGCACACCTGGGAGTCGTACACCGAGGACTACCCCGATCCGCTGCGCTTCTACGCCGACATCTACGACCTGTCGAACGGCGACGAGAGCTTCCGCCGCACCCGCGAGGCGCAGAACGCCCGCACCGGCGAACCGGTCGAGGGGCTGCAGCTCGTGGTGATCGCGAGCGCCGTGCTGCAGGAGTCCGACCGCGAGGCCTTCCAGAAGAAGCTGCAGGACTACCCCGGCTTCTTCTGACCCCGGCCCCGATCCCGACCCCGGCTGCGGCTCCGGCTCGCTCGGCCGTTCGAGTCGCATGAATGACCCCGTTTCGCCCGGATTCGGGGGCAGTCGTGCGACTCGAACGCCCCGGGCCGGGACCGGACGGACGGTGGATCAGTCGGCGAGGGCGAGCAGCATCCGCGCGAGGGAGTAGCGGGTGTGGCCGCGCGGCGTGCGCGGGTCGTAGCCGAGCACGTCGACCAGTGCGCCGAGCTTCTCCTGCACGCTGGAGTGGTGCCGTCCGAGGCGGGCGGCCGCCGCGCGCACGCTCTGCCCGTCGACGACGGCGTCGAGCAGCTCCAGATTCCGCGGATCGAGGCCTGCGAGCACGGCGGCATCCGGATGCCGTGCACCCCCGATGGCCGACTCGGCGACGACGAGCGCGGCACCGAGGTCGGCCGCGGCCACGACCGGTTCCGCCTCGTTCGTCAGGCGCACGGCGATGAGCGCCGACGACCACGATGCCGGCAGCGCCCCCGGCGTTCCGATCCCGAGGCGAGGCGCTGCGGCGCCCCAGATCGCGACGGGGTCCGTGCCGCACGCGAGGATCGTCGCCCTGGTCAGCCCGTGCCGCGTGGCGACCACGGCCGACGGATGCTCGGGCGGAGGCTCCGGGTCGGGCGGCGATGCGACCACGAGCAGCGGACCGTCGGCGAGCCGCAGCCGCGACAGGGCGGCGGCCCGCTCGTCCTCACCGGCGTAGGCGCTGATCACGAGCTCGACGGCGCTCTCGGGTCCGGGCGACCGGCGAGCGCGGATGATCCCGAGAGCGAGCACCAGCCGCTCCAGGATCATCGCGTCGTTGGCGTGCGGACCCCCGTCGCGCTCGATCCAGGCGACGGCATCCGACCCGCTCTCGCGCATCGGCCAGTCCGTCGAGACGTCACCGGGGTCGATGCGCACCCCGTCGGAGCGCACCCGCACGACCTGACGGCCGTCGCGGTGCCCGACCGTCGCGCCGCTGAGCACGGCCGCGCCGCGGAGCATGCTCTCGACACCGACGGACCGGGCGACGAGGGCGTCGAAGTACGAGACGACCTTGAGTGTCTCGCTGGCATCCGGATCGAGGGCGGTCAGACGCCCCAGCAGATCTTGCATGTCGGCTCCATCGCGCGGGGATTCCACCCTACGCCGGACGCGAGGACCGGCGCAGGGCGAAGACTCAGGCGCCGAGCAGGCGGTTCACCCAGTTGTCCCGCGCGGCGAACATCGCCTGGGAGACGACGGCCTGGGGCGCGAAGTTGTCGAAGCCGTGGAACCCGCCAGCGAACACGTGCAGCTCCGCCTGGACCCCGGCGGCCCACAGACCCGTCGCATAGGCGACGTCCTCATCGCGGAAGACCTCGGCGCTGCCCGCGTCGATGTACGCCGGAGGGAGGTTCGAGAAGTCGGTGGTGCGGGCGGGCGCCGCATAGATCGACACGTCGTCCGTGCCGCGGCGGTCGCCGAGCAGGGCGCTCCACCCCGTGACGTTCGAGCCGCGGTCCCACACGCCCTCTCCGTCGATCTGCCTCGTCGACACGGTCTCGTCACGGTCGTCCAGCATCGGGTAGATCAGCAGCTGGCCGATCAAGGCCGGCCCCTTGCGGTCGCGCGCCAGCAGGGTGGTGCCGGCCGCGAGTCCGCCGCCGGCGCTCGCTCCCCCGATGAGGAGGCGGTCGAGCTCGATGCCGAGCTCCTCGGCGTGCTCCGCGGTCCACACCAGCCCCGCGTAGCAGTCCTCGACCGGGTAGGGGTCGGGGAACTCGGGGGCGAGACGGTACTCGACCGTGACGATCACCCCGTTGAACCTCTCGGCCCAGTCCAGGAAGCCCTCGACGCCGAGCCACCGGTTGCCGATGATCATGCCGCCGCCGTGCGTGTGGAAGAAGCCGGCGCCCGTCCCCGTACGACCCTCCTTGTGGATCACGGTGACGACGATGTCGTCTCCCCTGTGGCCGGGGATCGTGACGTCGCGGTGCACGAATCCGCGCTCGGCGAGCACGTCCTGCGGCGACGGTCCCGGCAGCACCGTCGCGTCGCGCATGAGGGGGATCAGCTCGGGGGTGATCGTCGAGGGGAAGGCGTCGCCCATGAGGGCGAGGGCCGCTTCGAGCTCGGGATCGAAGGGCGGGCGGGCGATCGTGTCGGTCATCGGAACTCCTTTGTCCACTGCCACCGTCCTGGTGGTCCCTTCAGGCTCGCTCTCCGCGCCCGGCGGCATAACCCGCCGCCCGCGCCCGTTTCCCGCCTCCTCCACCGCCGTCTGGCGGGGCACCCCCGGCTGGCGGGGCGCCCCCGGGGGCTTTCGAGGGGCTTCAGGGGCGCAGCTGGTCGGCCAGCCAGGATGCCTGGCGCTGCCAGTGCACGCCCTGGCCGCCCTCGTGTTCGTTGAACGGATAGGCGACGACGTCCGCGCCCCCGGCGTGGCGGTTCGCCGCGGCGTAGACGGTGGACGGCGGGCAGACCGGGTCCATCAGGGCGACGGAGTAGATCGCCGGAGCGTCGGCGCGCGCGGCGAAGTGCATGCCGTCGAAGTACGACAGCGTCTCGAAGACACGATCGACCGCATCGCGGTGCACCGCCAGGTACCGCACGATCTCCTGGTACGGGTCGGAGTCGGTGAGCCCCACCGCCCGGTCGAAGTGGCAGAGGAAGGGCACGTCGGGCATGGCGCCGATCAGGCCGTCGCTGAGCCCGGCGGCGGCGATCGCGAGGCCCCCGCCCTGGCTCGCTCCGGTCACCGCGACGCGCGCCGCGTCGACCTCGGGCAGGCGGCGCACCGCGTCGACGAAGAGCGCGGCGTCGGTCATGACGCGGCGGTAGTAGTAGTCGTCCCTGTCGAGGATGCCGCGCGTCATGAAGCCGGGCGTCGACGGGCCGTTGCCGTGCGGATCGGGGGTCGCGCCGCCCGTGCCCCACGCGCTGCCCTGGCCGCGGGTGTCCATGCACGCCCACGCGTACCCCGCGGCCGCCCAGCCGAGGCGCTCGTGGGGAAGACCGCGGCCCCCGCCGTAGCCGACGTACTCGACCACGGTGGGCAGAGGCCCTTCGGCGCCGGCCGGCACCACGAGCCACCCGCGCACCCGGTCGCCCCCGAAGCCGCTGAACTCCAGGTCGTACACGTCGACCAGCGTCAGCGGTCCGTCGACCCGCGTGCGCGTCGGCTCCGCGGCGAGCGCCCGCGACTCGGCGAGGGTGCGCTGCCAGAACGCGTCGAAGTCGGCGGGGGCTGCGACGTCGGGGCGGTACTCGCGCAGTTCGGCGGGCGAGAGGTCGAATCGGGGCATGGTGCGGCTCCTGAGCGTGGCGACGGGTGTCCGATTCACGCTAGAGCAGGAGGGCCCTCGCCCGCGAACAGGGACACCGCCAGAGAACAGGAGAACCGCCCGAGAACAGGACGGATGCCGCGCAGCATCCTGTTCTGGCGCGGTCTTCCTGTCCTCAGCGACCCCGGCCTCAGCCCGGCGCGCCGAACCCCGCGCAGAGCTCGAGCATCCGCTCGTTCGCGGCCCGCTCGCCGATGCTGACGCGCACGCCGTCGCCGGGGAACGTGCGCACCGCGAGCGCCATCCGCCCCGCCGCCTCCGCGAACTCCTCCGCCCTGTCGCCGATCGGCAGCCAGAAGAAGTTGCCCTGCGCGTCCGGCGGGGTCCAGCCCTGCGTGCGCAGCGCCCCGACCAGATGCTCCCGCTCCGCGACGATGCGGCTGACGCGGGCGAACACCTGGTCGCGGTGGGCGAGCGATGCGATCGCCGCCGCCTGCGCGACGCCCGAGACGCCGAACGGCACCGCCCCTCGCCGCACGAGGTCGATGATGCCGGCATCGGCCACCGCGTACCCGACCCGCAGGTCAGCGAGGCCGTGCGCCTTCGAGAACGTGCGCAGCACGAGAAGGTTCGGATGCCGGCTCCTGGCGTCGGCCTCGTCGATCCTGTCGTCGCCGCGCTCGAACTCGGCGTATGCCTGGTCGGGGTCGAACGGGTTCTCGTTGGAGGAGAACTTGTAGCCGACGACGCCGGGCAGCTGGCGGGGAGGGCGGCCGGCGCGATAGGGCGCGCCCTCCCACACGGCGCCGCGCTCGATCGCCCAGCCTCTGGCCGCATCCTCGCGCAGCAGCTGGTGCAGCTCGCGTGCGGTCGACGGCCCCGAGCCCGTGAGGCGAGGGAAGCTGCCGGGAGCGGCGAAGTACGCGAGCACCTGCTTGAACGGCAGGACGGAGAGCATCGATCGGCCACTCGCGGTGAGGTGGGCCGGCAGTCGGATGCCGACCTCCGTGATCAGCGCGGTCGGACGCGGGGGCGTCTCCTTGAGCAGGTAGATCGTCTGGTTGCCATGCAGCACCCCCAGCTGCGCCGTCTCCCCCACTCTGCGGGCGAGGCGCGCAAGCAGCGGACGGGCGAGATGCTCGAGGGGGGGGCATGCCGCAGGTACGCGGAGCCGATCTCGAAGGCGCCGAGGCCGAGCGTATAGGCGTGCTCCTCCGGCATCCGCCGCACCAGGCCCTCGTCCTCGAGCACCTGCAGCAGCAGGTAGGTGCTCGACCGCGGGATCGAGAGCGCACGGCTCAGAGCCCCGGCCGTGAGCGGCCTCGGGCTCGCCGCGAGCCGATGCAGAAGCGCCACCGCGTTGCGCACTCCCGGCAACTGCCCCGAACCCGCCATGCCGCCTCCCGCCGTCCCCCGCGAGCGTAGTCCCGCGAGCGTAGTCCCGCCGCGCCCGCTCCGCGGTCGCCCGTTTCGCGTCCGTGATCCTCCCGCCCGCCCGCGCCCGTGATTCCCTCACCCGAGATCAGGCAGACCGGCCGAGATCAGGATGCTGCGCGGCATCCGTCCTGTTCTGGGGCCGTCTTCCTGTTCTCGGCAGTCAGGTCGGCAGCCGGGGTGGCCGTCGACGCCCGCCGAAACAGCCGACACGCCGCCGATAGACTGGAGGGCATGTCCAAGGTTCTCCAGTCACTGCCCGTCGGCGAGCGCGTCGGCATCGCCTTCTCCGGAGGACTCGACACCTCCGTCGCCGTCGCCTGGATGCGCGACAAGGGCGCCGTGCCGTTCACCTACACGGGCGACCTCGGACAGTACGACGAGGACGACATCGCCTCGATCCCCGGCCGCGCGCTGGAGTACGGCGCCGAGGCCTCGCGCCTCATCGACTGCAAGACCGCACTGGTCGAGGAGGGCTTCGTCGCCCTCTCCTGCGGCGCGTTCCACATCCGCTCCGGCGGCAAGACCTACTTCAACACCACGCCGCTCGGCCGCGCCGTCACCGGCACGCTGCTGGTGCGCGCCATGAAGGAGGACGGCGTCGACATCTGGGGCGACGGCTCCACCTACAAGGGCAACGACATCGAGCGGTTCTACCGTTACGGCCTGCTCGCCAACCCGCGCCTGCGCATCTACAAGCCCTGGCTCGACGCCGACTTCGTCAGCGAGCTCGGCGGTCGCCAGGAGATGAGCGAGTGGCTCGTCGCACACGGCTTCCCCTACCGCGACTCCGCGGAGAAGGCGTACTCGACCGACGCGAACATCTGGGGCGCCACGCACGAGGCGAAGACGCTGGAGCACCTCGACGTGTCGCTCGAGACCGTCGACCCGATCATGGGCGTCAAGTTCTGGGACCCGTCGGTCGCCATCGAGACCGAGGACGTCACCGTCACCTTCGAGGCCGGTCGCCCCGTCGCGATCAACGGCACCGAGTACACCGACCCCGTGGCTCTGGTCATGGCGGCCAACACGATCGGCGGACGCCACGGCCTCGGCATGAGCGACCAGATCGAGAACCGCATCATCGAGGCGAAGTCGCGCGGCATCTACGAGGCTCCGGCCATGGCGCTGCTGTTCATCGCCTACGAGCGCCTGGTCAACGGCATCCTGAACGAGGACACCCTCGCCACGTACCACGAGCAGGGCCGCCGCCTCGGCCGCCTCATGTACGAGGGTCGCTGGCTGGAGCCGCAGTCGCTCATGCTGCGCGAGTCCATCCAGCGCTGGGTCGGCTCCACGATCTCCGGCACCGTCACGATCCGCCTGCGTCGCGGCGACGACTGGACGATCCTCGACACCACGTCGCCGAACCTCTCGTACGGCCCGGAGAAGCTGTCGATGGAGCGCGTGGGCGACGCAGCCTTCGGGCCGGTCGACCGCATCGGCCAGCTCACCATGCGCAACCTCGACATCGCCGACTCGCGCGCCCGTCTGGAGCAGTACGCGGGCCTCGGTCTCGTCGGCGGCGCCACCGGCGAGCTCGTCGGCCGGGTGACCGCGGGCGAGTCGGGCGAGATCACCGGTGCGGTCGAGGGATCGCTGGCCGAGACCGACGAGAAGCTCGCGGATGCCGTCGACCAGGCGTCCGAGGGCGCCGCGTTCGACGCCGGCACCGACTGACACACTTTTCAGAGGGGGCGGATGCTGCGGCATCCGCCCCCTCTGCGTCTCCGGGACGCGGATGCTGTGAGTCCACCGAACTATCTTGCACACTCATGTGCACAATAAGTACGATGGAACCCATGACCACCCGTGCACCCCGCCGCGACGCCGTCGAGAACCGCGCCGGCATCCTCTCCGCTGCGCGCTCGGCGCTGGCGAACGACCCGCACGCCTCGGTCGACGTCATCGCCCGCAGCGCCGGCCTCTCGCGCCGCACCCTCTACGGGCACTTCGACGACCGCGACGCTCTCATCCGCGAACTCATCTCCAGCGGAGCCCAGCGCTTCAACGCCATCGCCGAGTCCGTCACCGACGAGGACAGCCGCATCGCCCTCGCGCGCCTCGCCGCCCTCCTCTGGCGCGAGGCCGCGCACGTGCAGGTCGCGGCAGCCCTCGCCCTCGACGAAGCCCACGTCGAGCACACCGCCGAGGCCCTCGCTCCCCTGCGCCGCACGGTGGCGGCCCTCGCCCGCCGCGGGCAGGAGGACGGCAGCTTCCGCACCGACCTCGCCGCCCCCACCCTGGCCCGGCTCATCGAGGAGATGGCCCGCACGGTGATCTCCCGCACCGATGCCACCAGCTCAGGCGCGGCCAACCTCGCGGTGCGCACGGTGCTGAGCATCGCCGGTCTATCCTGGCGCGAGGCGGACGAGCTGCTCGCATCCCATCCCGAGATCGTCGCCGCGGAGGCCAGCGAATGAGAGTCACTCTGCACGAGGTCGACAAGGGCCGCGCCCTGCCGACGACGAGCCTGGAGTTCCACACCGGAGCCGTGCGCTACGCCCTCGCCGAGACGGAGCAGCGTCCGACGGTGCTCGGCCTGATCGCGAGCGGACGGATGCGGCCCGACGGCGGTCGCGTCACCATCGACGGCGCCGTGAACGCCGGACTGCTCCGCCGCACGATCGCGCTCGTCGACGCCCCCGACGTGAGCGACCCGCACGCCGACATCACCCTCGCCGGAGTGGTCGGCGAGGAGCTCATGTTCGCCGGACGCCGGGCGACCCCGCTGCACGCGCGACGCTGGCTGAACGAGATCGGCTTCGGCGAGCTGGCCGGCGTGCCGATCGGCAACGTCGACCCCGCAGCGCGGGTGCGCATCCTGTGCGAGCTGGCCGTGCTCCGCGAGGGCACGCGCGGCATCGTTCTCGTGTCGCCCGACCGCCACGGCGGCAGCCCGGACGGCTGGTGGCGCATCGCCAGCGAGTTCGCCGACCGGGGCTACGCCATGCTCGTGATCCTCGGCGGATCCGCCGCCGTCGCCCTGGAACGGATGCAGGAGCTCGACGCCGTGAACGCCTCCGGCCCGATCCAGCCCCTCGTGCTCGAGACGGATGCCGCGGACACGGACCCGGACCCGGACCCGGACCCGGACCCGGACCCGGACCCGGACACGGACACGGACCCGGACGACACGGTAGCCACGGAAGGTTTGCAGGACCCGGACACGGATGCAGGAGCAGACGCCGGCGTGTCGCCCGACGAACGTGCGGCGGTCCTGCAGACGTCCCTGAACACCGCCCGCGACGACACCGCCGACGACACCGCCGACGACACCCCGTCGACTCCCGCCACCCCGGACACCACCACCCCCGCCACCCCGGACACCACCACCCCCGCCACCCCGGACGACCCGGACACCACCACCCCTGACCCCACAGACACCACGACCGAGAAGGGAGTCGATCGATGAAGGTCCCCGCCATGATCGCCGCCGAGCTGCGGCGGCTGACCGCGAGCAAGATGGGCATCCTCGCCCTCGTCGCCCTGGTGTGCGTGCCGATCCTCTACGGCGGCCTCTACCTGTGGGCGAACCAGGACCCCTACGCCAAGTTCCCCGAGGTGCCGGTGGCCCTCGTGGTCAACGACGAGGGCGCTCCGTCGACCTCCGACGACGGGACCACCGTGAACTACGGCGAAGACGTCGCCGAGAACCTCATCGACGGCAACGCCTTCGACTGGCAGCGCATGAGTGCCGACGAGGCGGCCGACGCCCTGCGCGAAGGCACCGTCGACTTCGCCGTGACCATCCCCTCGGACTTCTCCACGGCGCTGACCTCGGTGGCGGGCACCGACCCGCATCAGGCGCGGATCGAGCTCGACACCAACGACGCGAACAACTACCTCGCGGGCTCCATGGGCACGCAGGCGGTGGAGAAGATCCGCAGCTCCGTGGCGGAGATGGTCGGCAGCGAGGCCGCCGAACGCCTCCTGACCGGACTCAGCGATGTGCGCGACAGCCTCGCCACCGCGGCCGACGGGGCCTCCCAGCTCGCCGACGGCGCGACCACCGCGGCATCCGGCAGCGCCACCCTCGCCGACGGCACCGCTCAGCTCGCGGCGGGATCCGCCACCCTCGCGTCCGGCGCCGGCACGCTCGCCGCCGGCGCACAGCAGGTGAGCGACGGCAACAGGCAGCTCGCCGACGTCGCCGATCGTGCCGGGTCGGCCGTGCAGCAGGCGACGGACGCCCTGCCCCAGGTACGCACCGACATCGCGGCCCTCCTCGCCGAGCAGGGCCTGACGGCGGAGGAGATCGACCAGGTCCTCGCGAAGCTGGACCCCCTGGGCGCGAAGCTGCAGGACGGCAACACCAAGGTCCAGAGCGCGGTCGGCAAGGTCGATCAGCTCGCGGCAGGCGCATCGCAGGTGGCGGCCGGGGCATCCGAGCTGGCGGCCGGTGCCGGCACGCTCGCCTCGGGAGCGGCCGCGGCCAACGACGGGGCCGGCCAGTTGAGAGACGGACTCGGCACCCTCGCCTCCGGCACGGCCACCCTCCGCGACGGGCTGGCCGAGGGAGTCGACAAGATCCCCGCGTCCACCCCCGAGCTGCGCGCGCTGCAAGCCGACACCATCGCCGACCCCGTGAAGGTGTCCAGCGACAAGCTGGCCTCGGCCGAGGACTACGGCGCGGGCCTGGCGCCGTTCTTCGCAGCGCTCTCGGCCTGGATCGGCATCTACGCGCTGTTCCTCATCGTCAAGCCGATCTCCCGGCGCGCGGTGACCGCCCTGCACTCGCCGATCCGCATCACGCTGGCCGGCTGGCTGACCCCAGCGATGCTGGGCGCGGTGCAGATGGTCGGGCTGATGGGGGTGCTCGCGATCGCCCTCGGATTCACGTTCAACCACCCGCTGGGCACGCTCGGAGTGCTGGTGTTCGCCTCCGCCACGTTCGCGGCGATCATCCTGACGCTCAACGTCTGGCTCGGCTCGGTCGGCCAGTTCCTCGGACTGGTGCTCATGGTGCTGCAGCTCGTCACCGCGGGCGGCACGTTCCCCTGGCAGACCCTCCCCGCCCCGCTCGCAGCCCTCCACCACGTGCTGCCGCTCGGGTACGTCGTCGACGCGATGCGCCAGCTGATGTACGGCGGCAACCTCGCCCGCGCGGGATGGGACCTCGCGGTGCTGGGCCTGTGGCTGGTCGGCGCTCTCGTGCTCGCCATGATCGGGGTGACCAGGATGACGCATCGGCGCACGCTGCGCGATCTGCAGCCCAGCCTGATCGGCTGATATGCAGTCCCGTCGGGGTGCGGGCGCCCCGCACCCCGACGGCTATGATTCGAGGACGCGCTGACACGCGTACCGGGGCTCTGTGGGACTGAGTCCCACACACCACCCGAAAGAGTTCTCGACGATGACAACCGATTCGCAGGTCACTGCCGCTCCCTCGCGCCCTTCGCTCCCCGTCCGCATCGGCCGGATCGCCTTCCTCGTCCTCGCCGCGCTCGTCGTGGTCGCGATCGCGGCGGCCTTCTTCCTCACCTGGACGATCCAGCGCTCCTTCCCGCAGACCGAGGGGACCCTGCAGCTCGACGGCCTGAAGGCCGAGGTCACCGTGCAGCGCGATGCCAGCGGCGTGCCGACGATCACGGCCGACTCGACCCACGACCTCTTCTACGCCCAGGGGTTCGTGCACGCGCAGGACCGCTTCTTCGAGATGGACTTCCGCCGGCACGTGACCTCGGGCCGTGTGGCCGAGCTGTTCGGGGAGTCGCAGGTCGCGACCGACTCCTTCCTCCGCACCCTCGGGTGGCGCACCGTCGCCGAGGCCGAGGTGGAGGCGATGGACGACACGACCCGCGGCTACTACGAGGCGTATGCCGACGGCGTCAACGCCTACATGGCGTCGCACTCGGGCGCCGACCTGTCGTTCGAGTACGCGGTGCTCGACCTGCAGAACCCCGGCTACGAGCCGGAGCCCTGGACGCCCGCGGACTCGGTCGCCTGGCTGAAGGCGATGGCCTGGGACCTCCGCGGCAACATCGAGGACGAGACCGAGCGTGCGGTGCTCGCCGGTCGGCTCACCGAGGACGGAGCAGACGCTGCCGAGGTGCAACAGACGCTCGCGCAGCTATACCCGTCGTACCCGTTCGACCGCAACCCGGTGATCGTCCCGAAGATCTCCACGGTCCCCGCCCTGGAGACGGATGCCGAGGCCGCCGCGCACACGACCGACGACGCCGCCGGCGCCGACGCGCAGCAGGCATCGGCGACGGTCGAGTGGCAGACGGCATCCGATGTCATCGAAGCGGCGAGCCTGCTCGTGGGCGACGTCGGCGAGGGCATCGGCTCGAACTCCTGGGTGGTGTCGGGCTCGCTCACCGAGAGCGGCAAGCCACTGCTGTCGAACGACCCGCATCTTGGCGCCTCCCTCCCCTCGGTCTGGTACCAGGTGCAGTTGAAGTGCTCGAAGGTCAGCGACAGCTGCCCCTTCGACGTCGGCGGCTTCTCGTTCTCCGGATTGCCCGGCATCGTGATCGGCCACAACCAGAAGGTCGCGTGGGGGTTCACCAACCTCACCACCGATGTCACCGACCTGTACGTCGAGAAGGTCGACGGCGACCAGTACTGGCGCGACGGCGCGCTCGTCCCGCTCGAGGAGAGCACCGAGACCATCAAGGTGGCCGGCGGCGACGACGTGACGCTGAAGATCCGCTCCACCGTGCACGGGCCGATCATCTCGGGGCTCACCGACGATTTCACGAAGATCGCCGACGATCCCGACCCCGGCCTCGCGGTCGGTGAGGCCGCCACGGCAGCGCCGGAGCCGGAGGGCGAGTACGCGGTCAGCCTGCGCTGGACCGCCCTCGACCCGGGCACCGCGTCCACGGCGATCTTCGCCCTGTCGACCGCGAAGGACTTCGACGACTTCCGCCACGCGGCGTCGCTGTTCGACGTGCCCGCGCAGAACCTCATCTACGCCGACACCGAGGGCAACATCGGCTACCAGACCCCCGGGCGCCTGCCGATCCGCGGCGCGGGAGACGGATGGATGCCGCAGCCGGGGTGGGACAGCGCCTACGACTGGACGGGCTTCATCCCGTTCGACGACCTTCCCGTGTCGTACAACCCGGCCTCGGGCTACATCGTCACGGCGAACAACGCGATCGTCACCGACGACTACGCGTACTTCCTCTCCAAGGACTGGGACTACGGCTATCGCGCCGCTCGCATCGCCCACCTCATCGAGAGCAGGGCGGCGACCACCCCGCTCACGGCGGACGACATGCGCGAGATCCAGATGGACGGCGAGATGTGGATCGGCAAGAGGCTGTCCGCCGCGATGGACGACGTGTCGGTCGAGGGCGCCGGCACGGAGGAGGCCGTGGCGCTGCTGCGCACCTGGGACGCCCAGGACGAGTCGTCGTCGGCCGCGGCGGCCTACGCCAACGTGCTGTGGTCGAACCTGGTGCAGAACCTGTTCTCCCGCCGCGAGCTGCCCCTGCCCATCGACGGGCAGGGTCGCCTCTTCACCGTGGTCGACGCCCTGCTCGACGACCCCTCCGACCCGCTGTGGACGAACGAGGAGATCGATGTCTCCGGACGGGACGAGATGCTGGCGCTGTCGGCCGAGCAGGCCTACGACGAGCTGTCCGCGGTGCAGGGCACGACGGTCTCCCAGTGGAACTGGGGCGACCTGCACGCCATCACGCTCACCAGCTCGACGTTCGGGTCCTCCGGCATCGCGCCGATCGAGTGGCTGTTCAACCGGGGCCCCTACGAGGTGAGCGGTGGCGCGTCGGTCGTGAACGCCACCGGCTGGAAGCTCGGAACCTCGTACGCGACGACCACGGTGCCGTCGATGCGGATGGTCATCGATCTGGCCGACCTCGACGCCTCCACGTGGATCCATCTCACCGGAGCATCCGGCCACGCCTTCCACGCGCACTACACCGACCAGACCTCCGACTGGGCGACGGGGGTGCAGCGCCGGTGGGCGTTCTCGACGAAGGCGGTGAACGCGACCACGGTGCAGACGCTCGTGCTGACACCGGCCGCGTAGGCCCGGGCGACGGCCGGCGGATTCCCCGGGGATGCCGGGGCCCAGGTAGCGTGGAGGGATGCCGAACCGCCTGCTCGCCCCGGAGGGCGCTCCGGCGTCCGTCGTGGAGTTCTCGCACGGCGGGGCGACGCTCGTCGCCGAGTCCTTCGGCGGTGGTGAGCGCGCCTTCGTGCTGCTGCACGGCATCGGCATGGGTCGCAGCGTCTACCTCGACGTCGTGCGGCGGTTGCGCGGCCGCGTGATCGCGATCGATCTCCCCGGCTTCGGCGAGGCGCCCGAGCCCGTTCGCACGCTCACGATGGAGCGCCACGCCGACCTCGTCGCGGCCTACCTCAGGCACGCGCAGGAGAGCGGAGTGGTCGTGATCGGCCACTCGATGGGCAGTCAGATCGCGGCGGAGCTGGCGGCACGGCATCCGTCGCTCGTCGGCGGGCTGGTGCTCGCCGGACCGACCGTGAACAGCGCCGCGCGCAGCATCCGGGCGCAGGCGGGCTACCTGCTGCGCGACCTCATCGGCGAACGCCCTCTCGTGCTGTGGCGCGGCGCGCGGGAGTACCTGCGCGGCGGCCCCCACCTGCTGCGCAAGATGCGTGCGACCATCGCGCACGAGCCGGAGAAGGCCTACGCCCGCATCCACGGCCCGGTGCTGGTGCTGCGCGGTGAGAACGATCCGCTCGCACCGCCGTCCTGGTGCCGCGAGATCATCGACGCCATCCCCGGCGCCGAACTCGAGGTCATCCCCGACCACGGCCACGGCACGCTGATCAGCGACTCCGGCCCCGCTGCCCGATTGATCCAGGGCTTCGCCGACCGACTCTGAGTCACGGGAGAGATCGATTGTGGACGATCGTCCACTTGTGCGAATGTGGACGATCGTTTACATTGGCAGAAGTGGACGATCATCCACATAGGAGGTTCCGACGATGACCACCGTGCAGACCATGGCGGATGCGGGCGCCGCGCTTCGCGCCCGCCGCGCCGAACTCGACCTGTCCCAGGCGACGGTCGCCGCGCGGGCAGGAGTGTCGCGCGAGTGGCTCAACGCCGTCGAGAACGGGAAGAGCCGGTTCGACTTCCAGCTCTTCCTCGCGACGTGCGAGGCGCTCGACCTCGACGTGCTGGTGACAAGGAGGACGACGGATGCCTGAGCTGGACGCCTATCTCGACGGCGTCCTGGTCGGACGCTTCCAGCAGTCGGCCGGCGGCACGATCACCTTCGGCTACCGGGACCAGGCCGCATCGAGGACGCCGATGTCGCTGTCGATGCCGCGCACCCTGGCCGAACACAAGCAGCGGGCCGCGCGCCCCTATCTCGAGGGCCTCCTGCCCGACAATCCCGGGGCACTCCAGGCGATCGCGACCGAGTACGACACCACCCCCGGCTCGCTGTTCGGGAACGACATGGCCGCCGCCGCCGAACGCAACCTGGCGGCCTTCTCCCCCGCGCGCTTCGACGTCTGAGCGCGGCCGTGACCTACCCCGCGCCGGGAGGGGTCTGCTTCGACTCGGCGAGCTCGTCGACCACGAGGCGGCGCTGCTCGACCGTGCCGTTGCGGTAGGCCTGGCGACCGACCATGTGGGCCGACAGCGGGGCCGTCGCGAACTGCATCATCACGATGGGCGCGACGAGCACGAGGCCGAACAGGATGCCGCCGATCGAGCGCTGCGACAGCGCGATCGCCAGGCAGATGAGCAGCAGGCCGAGCACCTGCGGCTTCGTCGCCGCATGCAGTCGAGAGGGCACGTCGCGGAAGTGCAGCAGTCCGACGGCGGCCGAGAGGCACAGCACGGCGCCGATGAGGATCAGCACCAGCACCGCCACGTCGATGACGGCATCCGGGATCATGAGACCGAACACGTTCATGGTGTCGTGTTGTCCCTTCTCGCGACGAAGCGGGCGACGGCGATCGACCCGAACACGCCGATCGCGGCGATGATGAGCAGCACCGGGATGTTGCGGGTGTGCCCGTTGATGGCCATCTCGGCGCCGAGCACGCACATCACCTCGGTGAGCAGCACGTCGGACGCGACGGCGCGGTCGAGGATCGAGGGCCCGCGCACGATGCGGATCACGGTGAGGATCGCCGCGATCCCGAAGACGATCATGATCACCATCAGCAGGATGTTCATCGGCCACCGCCCTTCGAGCCCGCCGCGGATGCCGCCTGCTCATCGGCCTTGAGTGCACGGTACTGCGCGGGGTCGCCGAGGGCACGCACGATGCGGCGCTCCCACCGCAGCACGCCCTCGCGCTGACGCTCGACGTCGTCCATGCTCCGCACGCCGATCACGTGCAGGTAGAGGATGCGCCGATCGCGGTCCGTGTCGACGACCAACGAGCCCGGCACCAGCGAAGAGGCGACCGCGACGTGCGTCATCATCAGATCGTCGGCGTACCTGAGCGGCACGGCGATGATCGCCGCTCCCGGTTGCCGGCGGAAGTCGAACACCTGGACCGTGACGGCGAGGGCGCCGTGCAGCACAGCGAACAGGAAACGCACGACGAGGATCGCCGCGTACCAGAGGTTGATGCGGCCGGAGAGCTCGACCGTCGGCAGGCGGAAGACGCGGGTCACGAAGATCGCGACCACGAGCCCGGTGAGGAACGACAGCACCGTGAACTGCGCCCACAGCAGCATCCAGAGCACGACGAGCCAGGCGAGGAACGGCAGCTGCACGCCGATGTCCCGCCAGAAGTGGCGCCGCGCGTCGGGACTCATCCGCCCACCTCGTCTTCGAGCTGCACGAGGCTCACCGGCTGGAGCAGAGCCTCGCCGATGCGGTCGCAGAGGGCGTAGAGCGGACCGGCGAACACGGTCAGCGCCACCGTGACCGCGACCATCCCCGCAGTCGCGAGCGTCATGATCTTGGGGATGCGACGCGCGTCCTGCTGTTCGTCGGCGGCGGGCGCCGTGGCGAGGTGCGAGATGCGCCCCTCGGTCTCGGTGGAGTCCTCCTCCTCGCGCCAGAAGGCGAGGTTCCATGCGCGCATGAGGGCGTAGAGCGTGAGCAGCGAGGTGAGGATGCCGCCGAAGATCAGCACGATCATCAGCGGGGTGCCGACGGACGCCGCGGCCTCGAAGAGCGCGAACTTGCCGATGAAGCCGGAGAACGGCGGCAGGCCGCCGAGGTTGATCGCCGGGATGAAGTACAGCACGGCGATCACCGGCGAGAGCTTCAGCAGCCCCTTCACCCGGAGGATCGACGTGCTGCCGGCCCGACGCTCGACGAGGCCGACCGCGAGGAACAGGGTCGTCTGCACCACGATGTGGTGGACGATGTAATACACCGTGGCGCCGATGGCCGCCGGAGTCGCGATGGCGAGGCCGAAGATCATGTAGCCGACGTGGCTGACCAGCGTGAACGACAGGATCCTCTTCAGCTCGGCCTGCGCGACCGCGCCGAGCACGCCGACGACCATCGTGGCCAGGGCGATGATCAGCAGCAGCGTGTTGATGTCGTTGTCGGCGAACAGTTGCGTCTCGGTGCGGATCAGCGCGTACACGCCGACCTTGGTGAGGAGGCCGGCGAAGACCGCGGTGACCGGGGCCGGGGCCGTCGGGTAGGAGTCCGGCAGCCAGAACGACACGGGGAAGATCGCGGCCTTGATGCCGAACGCGATCACCAGCATGAGGTGCAGCACGAGCTGCGTCTCCTGCGGCAGCTCTGTCATCCGTTCGGCGATCTGCGCCATGTTCACGGTGCCGAGCGCGCCGTAGATCATCGCGATCGCGGCGAGGAACAGGATCGACGACACGAGCGAGACGACGATGTAGACGGCGCCGGTGCGGATGCGGGACTCGGTGCTGCCGAGCGTGATGAGCACGTACGACGCGACCAGCAGGATCTCGAACCCGACGTAGAGGTTGAACAGGTCGCCCGCGATGAACGCGTTGAAGATTCCCGCGGCGAGGATGAGGTACGACGGGTTGAAGATCGAGATCGGCGTCTCGTCGGTGCCGTCCGCCACGCCCTGGCCGATCGAGAAGAGGAGCACGGCGAGCAGCACGATGCTCGACACGAGCACGAGAAGGGCCGCGAGCCGGTCGACGTAGAGCACGATGCCGAACGGCACCGGCCACCCGCCCACCGAGACGGCGAGCGGCGACCCCGCGTCGACCGCGACGAGCAGCACGGCGGCGATGACCGAGACCACGGCGAGAGTCACGACGGTGACGATGACCTGCAGTCGCGGGTTGCGCCCGAACACGAGCGTGATCGCGGCGCCGAGCAGCGGGAGGGCCACGAGCAGGGGGACGAGCGCGTTCACGGGCGGTCTCCCCTCTCGCCGGCATCCGGCGTCTCGTCGTCGTGGCGGTCAGCGTCGGGAATCGCCTCTGGCGCCTCGGCATCCGCCACCGTCGTCGAGACGGGCCGGTCCATCGGGGCGTCGTCGTGGATCGCGGGGTTGTCGCGCATGTGCAGCACGGTGATCGGCGCGGTCTGCACGCCGACGAAGTCCGTGGTCGCCTCGTCGTCGGTGTAGTCGCCCTCGTCGTCGCCCATGAGGTCTTCCTCGGCGTCGGTGCGGCCGCGGATGGCGATGTCGTCTTCGTCGTCCTCGACCGTGTCTGCCTGGCCGAGCTGCCAGGAGCGGTAGATGAGGGCGAGGAGGAATGCCGACACGGCGAACGTGATCACGATGGCGGTGAGCGTGAGGGCCTGCGGGAGCGGATCGCTCATCTCGCCCTCGGTACCGAAGAACGGCGCGTTGCCCGGCACCCCCATGACGATGAGGAGCAGGAGGTTGGTGGCGTTGCCGAGCAGCAGGAAGCCGATGAGCACGCGGGTGAGGCTGCGCTCGAGCATGGCGTAGACGCCGCAGGCGAAGAGCACCGCCATGATCACGATCAGGGTGAGCGACACGTCCATCAGACGCTCACCCCCCTGTCGCGAAGCGCCTGCGTCTGACGGTCGACCTCGGCGCCGAGGCTGCGCAGCACGTCGAGCACGAGGCCGATCACCACGAGGTACACCCCGATGTCGAAGATCGTCGAGGTGACGAACTCCATGTGACCGATGCCGGGGATCTCCCACTCCCAGAACGAGCTGGTCAGCGGCGCGAGGCCGAAGAAGAGCGGCAGCACCGCCGAGCCGACCGCGAGGATGAGACCGGCGCCGAGGAGGCGCCCGGCATCCGTCGGGGCAGCGGCGCCGAGCTCCCAGCGTCCGCCGGCGATGTACCGCATGACCAGCGCCATGCCCGCGACGAGACCGCCGGCGAACCCGCCGCCGGGCAGGTTGTGGCCGGAGAACAGCAGGAAGATCGACACGACGATGATTGTGTGGAAGAGGATGCGGACGATGACCTCGAGCAGGATCGACCTGTTCTCCGGCTTCATCCTCTGCCCGCCGACGAGCCAGGCCCGCGGGCTGCTCTCGTTCTCGGACGTCTGGAAGCGCACGCCCTCGGTCGTCTCGACCAGCGGGCGGCCGCGTGCCGATCGGCGCACGGCCTTGGGCAGCGTCTTGGTCGCCGCGAGCAGATCGGCGCGATGGGTGACGAACACCAGGGACGCGACGCCGGTGGCGGCGAGGACGAGCACCGACAGCTCGCCCATCGTGTCCCAGCCGCGCAGGTCGACGAGGGCGACGTTGACGACGTTCTTACCGTGGCCGAGCTCGTAGGCGAGGCTCGGGAACGCCTCGGAGATCGGCTCGGCGATGCGGGACTGCGTCGCGACGACGGCGACGAGGGCCATGGTGAGTCCCACGCCGATGCCGAGCAGCGCGCGGGGGATGCGGCCGACCGAGGCGTTGTGCTCGCCCATGCGGGCGGGGAGCCTGCGCAGCACCAGCGCGAAGGTCACCATCGTGACCGTCTCGACGAGGATCTGCGTGAGCGCGAGGTCGGGGGCGCCGCTGGTCGCGAACAGCACCACCATTCCCAGACCGGTGACCGACACGAGCACCACGCCGGTGTACCTCTTCTGGGCACGCACCGCGAAGACGCCGGCTGCCGCCATGATCGGCGCCACGGCCAGCTGCGCCGGGGTGTGCCATGCCGACAACTGCATACGTTCGGGAGCGCCGGCGATGAGGGCGGTGACCTCGGCGGCGACGAACACCACGAAGATCGTGCCGACGTAGACCGGCAGCGAACCCCTCTGCGTGAGGGTGGTGCTGAGCACCGAGAGGCGATCGACGCCGCGCACCGTGAGGTAGTACACGTCCGCGGCGGTGAACGGGAGCAGTCGCCGGCGGGTGTCCCATCCGGTGCGCCGGGTGAGCAGAAACAGCCCGACGCCGAGCAGGATCGACAGGATCGAGATGCCGAGAGCCGGCTCGAAGCCGTGCCACAGCGCCAGGTGCCCTGGGCCCTCCACCGCCTCACCGGCGTGGTCGAGACCCGGAGCGGCCGTGACCGCGTATCCCTGCAGCGCCACGTCGAGGGCGGGCGCACCGATCCCGGCGGCGATCGTGAGTCCGGCGAGGATGATGGGGGAGGCGAGGAAGCCGACGGGAGGGTCGGGCCAGACCGTGTCCGGCATCCGCTCTCCGCTCGCATCGCGCTTGCGCCAGAACGCGCCCCAGAGGAAGCGCGCGCCATATGCCGCAGTGAGCATGGAACCGACGGCGACGCCGATGACGGCAACCAGCCCCCACGGGGATCCGCCCTGTGCGTCGTCGAGCAGTGCCGTGAGAGTGGACTCCTTGGCGACGAAGCCGATGGTCGGCGCGATGCCGGCCATCGATGCCACCGAGATGAACGCCGCCACCGCCATGATCGGCGCTCTGCGGCCGACCCCGGACAGCTCGGTGATGTCGCGGGTGGAGAGCTGGCGGTCGATGACGCCGACGATGAGGAAGAGCGCCGACTTGAACAGGGCGTGGCCGATCACCAGGGCGATGCCGGCGAGGGCGGACGCCTGGGTGCCGTACCCGGTGACGACGGCGAAGAAGCCGAGCTGGCTGACCGTGCCGAACGCGAGGATGCGCTTGAGGTCGGTCTCGCGCAGAGCCTGCACGCCGCCGAGCAGCATGGTGAGGATGCCGAGGGTGATGACGATCGGTCGCCACGGGGCGCTGAACGCGAAGATCGGCGCGAACCGGGCGATCAGGTAGATGCCCGCCTTCACCATCGCGGCGGCGTGCAGGTAGGCGCTCACCGGGGTCGGTGCGGCCATGGCGCCCGGCAACCAGAAGTGGAACGGGAAGATCGCCGACTTGCTGATCGCGCCGATCAACAGCATGACCACCGCGGCGTCGACCAGCGGTCCGGTCGGCGCGGCCTCGAGGATGAGGCGGATGCTCGACGTGCCGGTGTCGACGACCAGCAGCACCACGCCGACGAACATCACCAGTCCGCCGAGCGTCGTCACGAGCAGCGCCTGCAGCGCGGCACGACGGCTGGCCGCGCGGCGGCGGTAATGGCCGATGAGGAGGTACGAGAGGATGCTCGTCACCTCCCAGAACATGACGAGCATGACGAGGTCGTCGGTGAGGACGAGGCCGTACATCGCACCGGCGAATCCGAGGAGGACGCCGGAGAACTGGCCGATCCCCGCGGTGTCGTCGAGGAAGTACCAGCGGCAGTAGAGGAGCACGAGCGCACCGACGCCGGTCACGATGAGCGTCAGCACCCAGCTGAGCACGTCCATGTACATCGACAGCTCGAGTCCGAGCTGCGGGATCCAGGTGACGCCCTCGAACGGGGCGTCGGCGCCGGCGATCACCTGCGGGGTGAGCACCAGCGCGTGCACGAATGCCGCGGCCGGAATGAGAGCGGCGAGGAGGAATGCCTGAGACCCCAGCCAGCGCACCAGAACGGGCATCAGGAGAGACCCGACGAGGAACGCGGCGAGGAGGATCAGCATATACGCGGCTCCTCAAGGGGCTCGTCGGCCTTCCGGCTCAGGCGGGCGGTGTCCGTCCAGTTTACCGGTGCCACGGCCCTGCCGGGTCCCCTCCCTTCGGTTTCGAATCGCACGATCGACCCGGATTCCGCCCGCGACGGGGTCATTCGTGCGATTCGAACCCGCGTGGCCGTGCGAGAGTTGTCGCATGCGAGGCGCGTGGGTGCGGGAGGCCGCGGGGTGGGTCGCCGCGCTCGGGATCTCGATCGCGGTCGCGGCGCAGGTCGCGGCCTCCGCGCGCTCGGACCTCCTGTTCCGCGATGGGGACTCCCTGGTCGTGGCGATGTTCGCGCGGTCCGTGCTCGAGGGTCGGCCGCTGGACTGGGCCATGTCGAGCGTGCTGTTCCTGCCGGAGTCGGGCGTCTTCGCCGGTCTCTCCGCCGTGCTGGACACCGATCTGGGCGGCCTCCTCGCGGTGAACGCCGTGGTCAACCTGCTCGCCCTGTTCGGCGCGCTGCGTCTCGCGGCCGGTCGACGCCGCGACGGCGCCGCGCCGGTGGCCTGGTCGCTCGCGGCGCTCGCCGTGTTCGGACTCGTGGCCGTCACCGAGACCTCGGCCTCCCGCGATGCGCTCGAGCTGGCGTCGCTGCAGTTGACCACCACCTACTACTCGGCCACGGTGGTGGGCGTGATCGCGGTCGTCGGCGTGCTGAGGCGAGCCGCCGACCGCACGTCCGGCGTTCTCGGCGCCGCCGCGGCGGTGGCCGTGATCTCCGCCGTCTCGACGCTGACCAACCCGCTCTTCGCGGCCTGGGCGACCGTGCCGCTCGCGGTGATCCTGCTCGTCGCGACTCTGCTCGTCGCGGCTCTGCGCGGAGCGGCTCTGCGCGGAGCGGCCCGTTCGCGGACCCTGCTGCTGCTCGGCGCGCTCGTCGTCGGCACGGCCATCGGGTTCGCGGCTCGTATTCCTTTCGCGGCATGGATCGCCAACACCGGCGCCGGCTACGCGCAGCCCGATCGGTGGGCGGAATCCGTGCAGTACTACGGCGGCCTGCTCGCCGACCGTCTCGCCACTCCCCTCGGCCTCGCCGGCACACTCGTGATCGTCGCGCTGCTCGCCCTCGCCGCCGCGCGCACGGTCCGCGCCGAGTCTGCGGGCGCCCGGCTCGTCGCGATCTCCGCGTGGCTGCTCCCCCTGCTCGTCGTGATCGGGGCCGTCGCACTCGGCACGCATGCCGCCCGCTATCTGCAGCCGGTCGTCTTCGCGCCGATGCTCGCGCTGGTCGCCTCGCCGCGCGCGCTCCGCGTGCCGCGCCCCGTCGTGCGCGCGGTCACGGCGGCGGCCGCCGTGCTGATCCTCGCGGCCGGCGCCGTGGGCGTCCCCCGGCTCGCCGCGGCGGCGCATCGCCCGGACGCCGATCTCGACTGCGTCACCGACTGGGTCGACGCCAGCGGGCGCACCGGCGCCGGACAGTTCTGGACCGTGCGGCTGCCCAAGGCGCACCTCGACGATCCCACGCGCCTCGTGCAGGTCGACCACCGGCTGAACGGGTACGCCTGGCTGGTCGACCGCGCGGACTTCGCCGTGGGCGAGGTCTCGTTCCTCGTCGAGGACGCCCAGACCGTGCCGTGGGAGCTGCCGGTCGCAACGGTGCCGGAGGATGTCGTGACGTGCGGGAGGTACCGCATCCTCGACTTCGGCACCGCGCGTCTCCCGCTCGGGCCCGCGCACAGCTGAGCCCGAGCGGACCCGCGCACAGTTGAGCGCGAGCGGGCCCGCTCAGCGCGAGGGCGGCGCCGTGGTCGTGCCCGCCCGGAAGCGGCAGGTGAGGTGCTGGGTCACGCCGGGCTCGCCGCGCAGCATCCGCGCCACCTGCTCCCCGGCCGCCCGCCCCTTCTCCACGGCCGGCTGCACGCTCGTGGTGAGCACGGGCCCGCCGAGACCGTCGACCGCGATGCCGTCGAACCCGGCGACCGAGAGGTCCTCCGGCACGCGCAGGCCGAGCTCCTCCGCGGCGCGGATCACGCCGACCGCGAGCAGGTCGCTCTGCGCCAGCACGGCGGTCGGGCGGGTGCGCGGGTCGGTCAGCAGCATCCGCCCCACGATCAGCCCCTCGTCGATCAGGCTGCCGGAGGCGGAGACGGCGGGGGCCTCGGGGAAGACGGAGCGCATGCCGGAGAGCCGGTCGACCGTGACGTCGACCGTGGCCGTGGCGATGCGCTCCTGGGTCACCGCCGTGCGTTCGCGGGCAGGGTCGAGCGGCAGGGTGACGAGCGCGACGTCGGTGTGGCCGAGGTCGCGCACGTGACGGGCGACGTCGGCGGCGGCCGCGGCGTTGTCGAGGGTGATGCGGGGGATGCCCTCTCCCGCGTCGCCCTCGATGACGACGACGGGGAGGCCCCGGCTGCGCACGATCTCGAGGGACGTGCGGGTGCGCACGGAGCATCCGATGAGCACGACCGCGTCGACCGGGGCGTTGGAGAGCGACGCCCCGTCTCCCTCCGCGGGCTCGTCATCGCGCATGAGCAGGATGCCGGCGCTCAACGACGCGAGTCCGTCGGTGAGGCCGTCCATCATCGCCGTGGTCACGGGGTCGAGAAACGCCGTGCGCAGATGCCCTTCGAGCACCACCGCGACGATGCCGCTGCGCCCGCGGCGCAGCGAGGCCGCACGCGGATCGGGCCCGGCGTACCCGAGCTCTGCGGCGGCGGCGAGCACGCGCTCCCTGGTCGCCTGGGCGACCTTCGCCTTGCCGCTGAAGACGACGGATGCCGTCGACGTGGCCACTCCGGCCGCACGCGCGACGTCGGCGATCGTCGCTCGGCGCGGTGTCTCGGGCGTGCTCATACTCCGAGGATAGCTCCCCCGGTTTCAAATCATCGAATCGATTCGATATGCTGTCCCGCATGGACACCGCCCTCACCCGTTCCCAGTTCGTGCGCTGGCGCGCCGCGATCTTCGCGATCTTCCTCGCGAGCGGCCTGTCGATCGCCACGTGGGCGTCGCGCGTGCCCGACATCAAGACCGACCTCGGCATCGACAACGCCCAGATGGGACTGCTGCTGCTGGCCATGGGCGTCTCGTCGATCATCGGCATCTCCACCAGCCCGGCGGTGATGGCGCGCACGGGTGCCAGGCTCGGGATGCTGGTGACGATGCTGTGCTTCGCCACCGGCGTCGCCCTCATCGGCATCGGCACCAACGTGGCGGGCTCGCTGCCCGTCGTGGTGGTCGGACTCGTGCTGTTCGGCCTGGGCAACGGGTCGGTCGACGTCATGATGAACGTCGAGGCGACGGCGATCGAGCAGCAGATGGGCAAGACGATCCTGCCGGTGTTCCACGCGTTCTTCAGCTTCGGCACCGTCATCGGCGCCGGCATCGGCGCCCTCGCCGTGCAGCTCGGCGCCGACGTCGCCACGCACACGCTCGTCGTCGCCGTGGTCATCGCCGTGGCCGCCGTCGTCTGCTTCCTCAACGTGCCCGTGCGCGAGGCCGCCCTCGATCCGACGCCCGCCGAGAAGCCGCACTGGCGCGAGCGCATGCACGTGGCGCTCGCGGCCTGGCGCGAGCCCCGCACCTACGCGCTCGGGATCGTGATGCTGGGCATGTCCTTCGCCGAGGGCGGGGCCAACGATTGGCTGGCGCTCGGCGTCTCCGAGGACCACGGGGCCGGCCCGGCCGCAGGCGCCGCCGCCCTCGCCACCTTCTCGGTCGCCATGACCGTGGTGCGCCTCTTCGGCGGACCACTCGTCGACCGCTTCGGGCGCGTCGTCGTGCTGCGCATCCTCGCGCTCACCGCCGCTGGCGGCATCCTGCTCTTCATCCTCGCGCCGAACACCCCGCTGGTGTTCGTCGCCGCGGCGCTGTGGGGGATCGGCGCCTCGCTCGGGTTCCCGCTGGGCATGTCCGCCGCGGCCGACGACCCCGCCAAGGCCGCTGCGCGCGTCAGCGCCGCAGCCACCATCGGCTACATCGCGTTCCTCGGCGGACCGCCCGTGCTCGGCTTCATCAGCGAGCACATCGGCCTGCTCAACACGCTCTACATCCTCGTGGCGCTGGCCGCGCTCTCCGGGCTGTTCTCGGCGGCCGCGCGTCCGCTGCGCGACGACGAGATGACGCCGACGTCCTGAGCCCTCAGGCGTCGTCCCCGCGCACGAGCGCGGCGGCGTGCGAGCGGCTGCGGGCGCCCAGCTTGGCCAGCACGCTCGACACATGCGTCTTCACGGTGGGCACGCCGATCCCGAGCCGCTGAGCGAGCTCGGCGTTCGACCAGCCCTGCACGATGCCGTCGAGAACCTCGCGCTCGCGCGACGTCAGCTCGGGCAGCACGACGGGCGCGTCGTCCTCGCGGCGGCTCGCTGCGGCAGCCGCGGCGAGCGCACGCCTCGTCACCCGCGGGTCGAGGGCGCCGTCCCCCGCTGCCACGGCGCGCACGGCGGCCACCAGCGAGACCGCGTCGACGGTCTTGAGCAGGAACCCGACGGCGCCGGCCCCGATCGCGCCGTACACCAGCTCGTCTTCGTCGAAGCTCGTGAGCACGAGCACGTCGCTCAGCCCCCGCTCCACGATCTCCCTCGTCGCCGAGACGCCGTCGCGCCCCGGCATCCGCAGGTCCATGAGCACCACGTCCGGCCGGAGCGCGGCGGCGTTCCGAACCGCGACGTCGCCGTCCGCGGCCTCGCCGACCACCCGGATGCCGTGCGATTCGAGCATGATCCGCAGGCCGGCGCGGATCGCTCCGTGATCGTCGGCGAGCAGCACGGTCGGCCCGGTCATGCGGCCCCCACCGGGATCAGCGCCTCCACCAGCCAGCCCCCTCCTCGCGGGCCGGCGGCGAACGTGCCGCCGAGGGCGTCCACCCGCTCGGCGAGCATGCTGAGCCCCCACCCTCCGCCGGCGTAGACGGTGGGAGCCGGTCCGGTCCCGCCGTGCGACTCGATGCGCACGCGCACGCCGCCGTCCGAGTTCCCGATGACGACGTCGACCTCCGCACCGCCGGCGTGCCTGACGCAGTTCGACAGCGACTCCCGCACGACGCGCACCACGGCCTGCTCGGCCGCGCCGGGGAGCGCGCCGAGGTCATCGGCCGCCACCCGCACGCGGAGCCCGGAACGGCGCGCGTCCTCGGCGAGCGCCGTGACATCGGCGATCCGCGGGGTGGGCGAGAGCTCCCCGTCGCCGCGACGCAGTACGGCGATCATCGAGCGCAGGGCGCCGTGCGCATCGAGCCCGGCATCCCGCACGGCTTGCAGCGCCGCCCGATCGCCCTGCGCATCCGGCGGCGACGACAGCGCCGCCTCGGCGCGGATCGCCATCGCCAGCACGTGGCCGGCGACGACGTCGTGCAGTTCCTTCGCCATCGTCTCGCGCTCCCGGAGCACGGCCTCGACCCGATCGCGCTCCGCGGCGGCAGCCGCCTCGTCCGCCCGTTGGCGGTGCAGCTCGGTCAGTTCGTTCGCCTGCGACACCGCCACCGCCCACCAGTAGTCGGTGCCGACGAAGGCTCCGAACTGCACGGCCACGAGCAGTGCCACCGGCGGCGGCGCGTGCGAGAAGACGAGGGCGATCACGAACAGGGCGGCGACGCTCACGATCATCGCCACGAGGATGCCGCGGCGCCCGCGCGGCGACGCGACGAACGCCGCGGTCCAGAGCACGTCGAGCAGCACGATCAGCGGACCCAGTCCCCCGGTCGTGAACAGGTCGACCGCGAAGACGGCCGCGGCGAGCGCGAGGGACAGCCACGGCGCGCGGTGCTTGGTCAGCACCAGCACGCACGCCGGCAGCGCCGTGGCGAGGGTCCACCACGGGGAGGTGTCGTGTGGGAGCACCGAGAAGACGCTCCAGATGCCCGTGAAGCCGAGCAGCGCGGCGAGCGCGCTGAGCAGTGCGATGAGCACCGCGTCGACCGGACGACGGTGCGCCAGGTACCAGTCGCGGATGCCGTCAGCCGTCGCCTCCTCCATGTGCTCATGCAACCACGACCGCCCGACCGCCGCATCCGACCAAGGGATGAGGACCTGGCCCCAACGACCCCGACCTTCGCCGGATCCGCGCGGTCGTGGATCCGGCGACGCTGGAGCCATGGAACTCCTCGGCGGACTGCCCCTGCCCCTCGCCCTGGCCGTGCTGGCCCTCGTCGACGGGCTGAGCGTCGGCACGCTGCTCATCCCCGTCTTCCTGCTGCTCAGTCCCGGTCGCGTGCGCGCCGGCCGCATCCTGCTGTACCTGGCGACCATCGCCGCCTTCTACCTCGTCGTCGGCCTGCTCTTCCTGTGGGGTCTGGTCAACCTCGTCGACGTCGCCTCGGACTTCCTCTCCTCCCCCGCCGGAGTCACGGTGCGGCTCGTCGTCGGCGTCGCGCTGGTCGTCGTGGCCTTCGTCATGCCGACGAAGCCCGCCGGCACCCCCGCATCGGGAGTCCCGGCGCCGGCATCCGCCACCGACCCGCTCGCCCCGCCGCCTCCTGCCGCCGCCGCTACGGCCACGTCCCCCGGTCGCATCACGCGCTGGCGCGAGCGACTGCTCGACCCGCGCACCCGCGGCACCGCGGTGATGGCCGTCGCGGTCGCCGCGGGGCTGGTGGAGGTCGCGACCATGCTCCCCTACATCCTCGCGATGACGATGCTCGCGGACGCCGGTGTGGGCGCCCCGTTCCGCGTGGCGGCGCTCGTCGCCTACTGCCTGCTCATGATCGCGCCCGCCGTGGTGCTCCTCGTGCTGCGCCTCGTGGCCGCCCCGCTCGTGCAGCGCCCGCTGGAGCGGTTCGCGGCCTGGATGGAGCGCACCGGAGCGGAGAACACGGCGTGGATCATCGGCATCATCGGCTTCCTCATCGCCAGGTCGGCGGCGGCGGAGCTCGGGATCTTCCAGTCTCTCGACGGCTTCTTCGGGCGTTGACCGCGCCACGACGAAGTAGGCTCGTCGGGTGCGTCTCGTCATCGCCCGCTGCTCCGTGGACTACACCGGGCGGCTCAATGCCCACCTCCCCCTCGCCACGCGCCTGCTGGTGCACAAGGGCGACGGGAGCCTGCTCGTGCACTCCGACGGCGGCAGCTACAAGCCGCTCAACTGGATGAGCCCTCCGTGCTCGCTGTCCCCCGAGGAGCCGGGCGAGGAGGAGGCCAGCGCCGGCGTCATCGAGGTGTGGCGCGTCACCCACAAGAAGACCGGCGACGCGCTGCGTGTGCAGATCTACGAGATCATCCACGACTCCAACCACGACCTGGGCGTCGACCCCGGCCTGCAGAAGGACGGCGTCGAGGCCGACCTGCAGCGCCTGCTCGCCGAACAGGTCGAGCTGATCGGCGAGGGAACCACCCTCGTCCGTCGCGAGTACCCCACGGCGATCGGCCCGGTCGACCTGATGGTGCGGGATGCCGACGGCGCCGCCATCGCGATCGAGGTGAAGCGCCGCGGCGACATCGACGGCGTCGAACAGCTCACCCGCTACCTCGAGCTGCTCGGCCGCGATCCGCACCTCGCCCCGATCACCGGCATCTTCGCCGCCCAGGAGATCAAGCCGCAGGCCCGCGTGCTCGCCGAGGATCGCGGCATCCGCTGCCTGGTGCTCGACTACGACGACATGAAGGGCATCGAGTCGGGCGCACCCCGCCTGTTCTGAGCCCTGTCGCGCTCCCCGGGTCACGCCCTCGGCCGCACGGGCGGGAAAGACCGCCCACGCTCCGCCCGTAGGCTGGAGGCATGCCTGCATCCCCCTACTCCTGCGTCCTCTGGGACGTCGACGGAACCATCATCGATGCCTCCGTCGGCATCCTGCGTCGCCTGAACGTCGCCCTGACGCACTTCGGCCAGCCGGCGCCGACGCGGGAGGATCTGGTGCACTGGATCGGGCCGCCGATGTTCGAGACCTTCCAGGTGCGGGCGGGGATGACGCCGGAGCAGTCGGCCGAGGCGGTCGCGTTCTACCGCACCCTCGGCAAGGCGGACGGCTACACCACCGACGTGCGCACGTACCCCGGCGTCCCGGAGATCATCCGCGACCTGCACCGGGCGGATGTCCCCCAGGCGACGGCGAGCTCCAAGCCCGAGAACCAGGTCGACGCCCTCGTCGACCACTTCGGGCTGCGACCGTTCTTCCTGACGACCGTCGGCGCGACGCCCGACGAGTCCACGCTCGCGTCCAAGGCCGACATCGTCGTCGAGGCGCTCCGACGGCTCGACGAGCGCGGTGCGGACACGTCACGTCCCGTGCTGGTCGGCGACCGTCATCACGACGTCGACGGCGGCAATGCCAACGGCGTGCCCGTGATCTTCGTCGACTGGGGGTTCAGCGACGCGCACGAGGGCGATGCGGCTGCTTTCCGCGCGTCGACGCCCGAGGAGCTCCGCGCACTGCTGCTCGCCTGAGCATCACGACAGGCCGGAAAAAAGCACAGAACTCCCCGCCGGATGCCGCGCTGAGCGCAGGCTCCCGGTCGGGGAGTTCGAGCTGTCCGCGCTTAGAGCGGACGGATGTTCTCGGCCTGCAGGCCCTTGGGGCCCTGCGCGACGTCGAACTCGACTCGCTGGTTCTCTTCGAGAGACCGGTAGCCGGATGACTGGATGGCGGAGTAGTGCGCGAAAACGTCAGCGCCGCCGTCGTCGGGGGAGATGAAGCCGAAGCCCTTCTCCGAGTTGAACCACTTGACCGTGCCCTGGGTGCTCATGTACTGCCTGTTCTGCTGGAAAAGAAGCCGACGCAGGATGCACCGACATCGCTAACGCTAGTGGAGCAGCGCCTGAGCGGAAGAGCAGGGGTCAGCCCGTAACAGAAATGTTGCACGAGCGCGTCGGCCGAGGACACGCCCGGAAAATTGTGTGGCCCTCACCGCGGGGGGAGCGATGAGGGCCGAAGACGACCGGAGGGTGCGTCAGGAAACAGCCTAGCGCCTCCGAGGAGTCTTTGTCCCCCATTTGGGGGACATTTCTCAAGATTCTCAAGAATCCGCGTCGATAGCGGCCCCCTCGAGCAGCCCATTGGGGACTGAGCTACTCGAGAGGGCCCAATCGCATGCACGGATCGTCCTGCCTCTGGGGAAGGCTTCCCGTCTTCTGGGGAAAGACGGAGACGATCGATCCCCTGTGCACGCACCTACACCATAGGGGAGCGCGTGTGTTCCCGCCACGGGGGTTGTCAGTCGCGCTCCCGGCTCCGTATCCTGACGCGCCCCTGCGTGATCGCGATGCCGAAGATCACCACGACCGCGCCGACCGGCTCGTTCCATCCGATCCGCTCTCCGAGCACCAACACGCCGAGGACGACCCCGACCACGGGGGTGAGATAAGTCACGGTCGAGGCGTTCGTCGCGCCCCACGCCGCCACGATCTCGGTGTTCCACACATAGGCGAGGCCGGTGCCCAGCGCGCCGAGGGCCAGCACCGCGAGCACGACCGGCGCCGAGAGCGAGACCGGGTCCCTGGCGATGAAGGGGGCGAGCACGAGCATGACCACGGCGCCGAGACCGACCTGCACGGTCGCGACGGGAATCGCCCCGAGACGGCGTGGAGTCACGAAGCGCCGGAGGTAGACGAAGGCGGTGCCGTAGCTGAGGGTGGCCCCGAGGCACGCGAGCTGGGGGAGGACTCCGCCTCCGCCCACGCCGTTCCACGGTGCCAGCACCACGAGCACGCCGACGAAGCCGACGGCGATGCCCACGGTCCTGTCGACGGTGGGGCGCTCCTCGCGGAGCGCGAGGAGCGACACGAGCATCGTCATCAGCGGCGTCGTGGCGTTGTAGATGCTCGCCAGCCCCGAGGAGATGTCCTGCTGCGCCCACGCGAACAGGAGGAAGGGGATGACGCAGAGGAGCATGCCGACCACGAACAGGTGCCCCCAGACGGCGGCGCCACGCGGCAGCCGTTGCCGCGTGATGATGCAGATGGCGACCAGCGCCAACGCCCCGGCGACCAGCCGGCCCAGCACGACCTGGGCGGGGGAGAGCCCGGTGAGCGCGACGGACACGAACAGGAAGCTCGACCCCCAGGTGAGCGCGAGCAGCACGAACCGCGTCAGGATGCCGCCCCGCCGCGCCCGCACCATCGTCTCGACCGCGTCGCCCATCGTCGCCTCCCGTCCGCCGGTTCCGGTCCGACCGCTCCATTCTGAGTCCTCGACCACGCCGGCACCGGCGGGAATCGGTCACGGCATCCTGCGGCCGGTGGCGCGCGCGGTCTAGCCTTGTCCGGTGACCATGCTGAACAAGGACATGACGCTGTGCATCTCGCTCTCGGCGCGTCCGAGCAACAACGGGACCCGGTTCCACAACTTCCTCTACGAGGAGCTCGGCCTGAACTGGATCTACAAGGCGTTCGCGCCCACCGACCTCGGTCAGGCGATCGCGGGCGTGCGGGGCCTCGGCATCCGCGGCTGCGCGATCTCGATGCCGTACAAGGAGGACGTGATCGCGCTCGTCGACCGCATGGACCCCTCCGCCACGGCGATCGACTCCGTGAACACGATCGTGAACGACGCGGGGGTGCTCACCGCGTACAACACCGACTACTCCGCGATCGCGCAGCTGATCGAGCGCAACGGCCTCGATCCGGCCTCTCGCGTCCTCCTGCGCGGCTCCGGCGGCATGGCCAAGGCGACGGCCGCGGCGTTCCGTGATGCCGGATTCGGCGACGTCACCCTCATCGCCCGCAACGAGGCGAACGGACGCGCCCTGGCAGACCTCTACGGTTTCGCCTGGACCGCGGATGCCGGTGACGCGACGGCCGACGTGATCGTGAACATCACCCCGATCGGCATGGCCGGCGGCGCCGACGAGCACACGCTGTCGTTCACGGAGGAGCAGATCGCCGAGGCGTCCGTCGTGTTCGACGTGGTCGCGCTGCCCGCCGAGACCCCGCTCGTGCGGGCCGGGCGCGCCGCAGGCAAGACCGTGATCACCGGTGCGGAGGTGGCGACGCTCCAGGCGCTCGAGCAGTTCGTGCTGTACACCGGCATCCGCCCCACCCCCGCGCAGGTGCGCGCCGCCGAGGAGTTCATGCGGGCGCAGTGAGACGCGCCCCCGCCGTAGACCGCGAGCCGTCGCGGACCACGGGCGCTCACGGAGAACACCCGCCGTCCACGACGGCTCGCTGTGACGGCTCGACGCGGCTCAGCCGTGGAATGCGGCGGGGTGCGGCCCCGTGCGTCCGTCGCGCTCGAGGGCGTCGATCGCCGACAGGTCGTCGGCGCTCAGCGCGAAGTCGAACACGTCGATGTTCTCGGCGATGCGGGCGGGGGTCACCGACTTCGGGATCACGACGCGCCCCTGCTGCAGGTGCCAGCGCAGCACCACCTGCGCCGGGGTCTTGCCGTGCCGCTCGGCGATCTCGACGACCGGCCGCTCTCCGAGCACCGCGCCCTGGGCGAGCGGGCTCCAGGCCTCGGTGACGATGCCGTGGGCGTCGTTCGCGGCGATCACGGCGCGGTTCTGCAGCGCCGGGTGCAGCTCGACCTGGTTCACGGCCGGCACGATTGACCCTTCGGCCACGATGCGCTCGAGGTGCGCCGGCTCGAAGTTCGAGACGCCGATCGCCCGTACGCGGCCGTCGGCGTAGAGCCGCTCCAGTGCGCGCCAGGTCTCCGGGTAGGTGCCGGCGTCGGGGGTCGGCCAGTGGATCAGGTAGAGGTCGAGCCGGTCGAGGCCCATCCGCTCCAGCGCCGTGTCGTACGCGCGCAGCGTGGCGTCGTAGCCGTGGTCGCTGATCCACACCTTCGAGGTCACGAACAGCTCGTCGCGCGCGATGCCCGACTCGGCGATCGCCCGGCCGACGCCCGCCTCGTTGCCGTACACGGCGGCGGTGTCGATGCTGCGGTAGCCCGCGACGAGGGCGGCCGCGACGGCAGCCGTGGTCTCGGCGTCCGGCACCTGGAACACGCCGAAGCCGAGCTGGGGCATCTCGATGCCGTTGTTCAGGGTGACGGTGGGGACGGTGGTGGTGGGTGTGGCGTTCATCTCTCGTGCTTTCTGGTCGTTCTGTCGGAAGGGGAGGTCGTGGTCACGCCGTGACGGCGGTGAGGGTGGCGGTGGTCGGCTGCGCAGACGGGCGCGCGGTGGCGGCGGCGATCGCCATCACCACGAGGGCGGATGCCGTGATGGCCGCGCCGATCCAGATGGGGGAGGTGTAGCCGAGGCCTGCCGCGATGCCCACGCCGCCCGCCCAGGCGCCGAGGGCGTTGCCGACGTTGAACGCGCCGATGTTGGCGCCGGAGGCCAGTGTGGGCGCGCCGCCGGCGTAGTGCATGATGCGGCTCTGCAGGCCGGGGACCGTGCCGAAGCCGAACGCCCCCATGAGCACCAGCACGGCGATCGTGGCGGGCTGAGACCACGCGAAGAGGCCGAACAGCACGAGCACGACGACGAGTGCCGCGATGAAGGCGAGCAGCGTGCGGTCGATGGAGCGGTCGGCCAGTCGCCCGCCCACGACGTTGCCCACGACGAGGCCGATGCCGAACAGCACGAGCAGCCACGGCACGGCGGATGCCGAGAACCCGGCGACGCCGGTGAGCGTGTAGGCGATATAGGTGAAGGCGCCGAACATGCCGCCGTACGCGAGCACGGTCACGGTGAGCGAGAGCCAGACCTGGGCCGAGCGGAAGGCGGACAGCTCCCGCCGGAGACTGACCCGCTCGCCGGACGTGCGCGGCGCCCGGACGAGCAACGCGATGCCGGCGAAGGCCACGACCCCGATCGCGGAGATCGCCCAGAAGGTCGAACGCCACCCGAGCTGCTGGCCGAGGAAGGTGCCGAACGGCACGCCGAAGACGTTGGCGGCGGTGAGCCCGGTGAACATGATGGCGATGGCGCGCGCCTTCTTCTCCGGTGCGACGAGGTCGGCCGCGACCACCGAGCCGATGCCGAAGAACGCTCCGTGGCACAGGGCGGCGACGATGCGGCCGATCATGGCTGTCGTGTAGTCGGGGGCGAGGGCGGTGAGCGCGTTGCCGACGATGAACAGCACCACGAGTCCCAGCAGCACGGGCTTGCGGGGGAGGCGCGTTGTCGCTGCGGTGAGGCCGAGGGCGCCGATGACGACGCTGAGCGCGTAGCCGGAGATGAGCCAGCCGGCCGTGGCCTCGGTGACGCCGAAGTCCGTGGCGACCTCGGGGAGGAGGCCCATGATCACGAACTCGGTGAGTCCGATCCCGAAGGCGCCGATGGCGAGTGCGATGAGTCCGAGTGGCATGGTGTGCTCTCTGCTAAAGTAGTTGCAGACGCGGGATGTTGCGTCTCGAGCATTAATCATTGCACACGCAACTATCCAGCGCAAGCAACTACTTGTGGAGGTCACCATGGGCATCTCGGACGACGCCGTCGAGGTCCGCGCGCACGGCTGGCGCACACTCGCCGCGCTCCACGGCATCATCGAGTCCGAGCTCGAACGAGCCCTGGGCGCATCCGTCGACCTGTCCGTCGTGGAGTACACGGTGCTCGACGCGCTCAGCAGGCAGGACGGCTGGCACATGAGGATGCAGCAGCTCGCCAGGGCCACCGCCCTGAGCCCGAGCGCCACCACCCGACTCGTCACGCGCCTCGAAGACAGGGGACTGCTCACCCGCATCCTCTGCGTCGACGACAGACGCGGCATCTACACCGAGCTGACCTCGGCGGGGCAGGCGCTCTACGAGAAGGCGCATCCGATCCACGACGAGGCACTCGAACGCGCCCTCGGCGATGCCGTGGAGCAGCCCGAGCTCGCCCCGGTCGTGCACGCGCTGCAGGGGCTCACCGTCGAGGCATAAGCCACGGCATCCGTCCGGCGGGCATGCCTCCCCGCCCCGCCGACCCGTATGCGCTGCGAGCGCACGCCCGTCGATGCGCGATATCTGGATACCCTAGGCGCATGAGCGCGCCTCGATCCGCACGACGACCCCTCGGCCGACGGACCATCGCCGTCCTCGCGACGGCGGCGGTCGCCGCCCTCGCCCTCGCGGCCTGCTCTCCCGGCGACGACACCGGGATCGACGGCCCCGACGGCGGCGGCGGTTTCCCCGACGACGGATGCACGCACGTCACGGTGGCGACGTCGTCGGAGAAGGTCAACATGCTCGATGAGCTGGCGAAGGCCTTCAAGGACTCGCCGGAGCACAAGGGGCTGAAGACCTGCGCCACCGTGCGCCCGACCAACGTCTCGTCCGGCAATGCCGCGCGCTACCTCACCTCCGGCGACGACTGGCCCAGCGACGACCGCGATCTGTGGCCCACCCTGTGGTCCCCGGCCTCCACCGTGTGGACCGACCGCGTGGCCGCCGCCGCATCGGCCGACCTCGTCGGCGAGCCCGCGTCGTTCACGCGCACCCCCGTGGTGTTCGGCATGCCGGAGCCGATGGCCCGCGCGTTGGGCTGGCCCGACAAGCCGATCAGCATCACCGACCTTGAGCACCTCTGCCAGGACCCCGACGGCTGGGGCAGCGTGGGCAAGGACATCTGGGGCGCCTTCAAGATCTCGAAGACGAACCCGAACACGTCCACCACCGGGCTCTCGACGATCCTCATGCAGTCGTATGAGGCGTCGGGCAAGAGCGCCGACCTCACCTCCGCCGACGTCGACGGAGCCGCGGACTTCTCGCGGGTGTTCGAGGAGTGCGTGATCCACTACGGCGACACCACGGGCAACGTGCTGTCGACGCTCTACGACGAGACCCAGCACGGGTCCAACGGGTCGGCGTACGTCTCGGCCGTCGCGCTGGAGGAGACGTCGCTGCTCAACTACAACCAGGGCAACCCCGACTCGCACACCGTGCAGCCGGGTGAGACGCTGACCCCGCCCAAGACGAAGCTCGTCGCGGTGTACCCCGCCGGCGGGTCGATGTGGTCCGACAACCCGGTCACCGTGCTCGGCGCGGACTGGGTCTCTCCCGAACAGCGCACGGCCGGAGAGGCCTTCGCGGCGTTCCTGCAGACCGAGGCCGCGCAGAAGATCCTGCCCGACTACGGCTTCCGCCCGCTCGACGAGTCGGTGCCGCTGGGCAAGCTGTTCACCGCGAACTTCGGCGTCGACCCGGCGCAGCCCGCCGTCACGCTCCCCAAGCCCGACGTCGACGTGATCTCCACGGCGATCGACCAGTGGACGCAGGTGCGCAAGCCCTCGTCGGTGCTGGAGCTCATCGACATCTCCGGCTCGATGGACGATCCCATCGGCGACGGGCGCTCGCGCCTCGACGGTGCCATCCAGGGAGCGCAGAGCACCCTCGACCACTTCCGCTCCAGCGACGAGATCGGGGTGTGGGCGTTCACCACCGGCGTCTCCTCCGACGCCGGGGAGGGCATCCAGGTGCTGCGCGACGTCACGGCCCTGGGTTCCGACGGCGAGAAGCTGGGCTCCTCGCTCGACGACCTGCACTACGCGCAGCGCAACGGCACCCCGCTCTACGACTCGATCTACACCGCATACCAGGCGATGCAGGAGCGCGCGGAGCCAGGGCGCATCAACGCGATCGTCGTCCTCTCCGACGGCGAGGACACTGATTCGTCCATGTCGCTGGACTCGCTGATCGCGAAGATCGGCAAGAGCTCGAAGGAGGGCGGCGACGCCGCTCCGGTGCGCATCTTCCCGATCGCGTACGGCTCCGGCGCCGACACCTCCGCCCTCCAGCGGATCGCGGAGGCCACCGGCGGGCAGCTGTTCGACGCCTCCGATGCCCAGCGCATCGACCTCGTCTTCGCGTCCGTCATCAACAACTTCTGAGGCTCGGATGCCGATCATCGCCGCGTCGAACAACCCCTGGCTGACACCCGCGCTCGAGGCCATCCAGTCGGGGAACGTGTACGTCGACACCGACGTGAAGGGAGCCTCCGACCTGCAGAGCGCTCTGGCGAACGCGGTGCCGGATGACGGGTCCATCGCCGTGATCGTGCTGCCCGCCGCCGCGCGCGAGAAGCAGGACTACGACACCTACTACCTCGATCGGCTGACCAAGGTCGCTCCGCAGAAGACCGTGATCCTGGCGATCGGCGACGACCTCATGGCCGATTCGGTCGCGATCGACGACACGGAGGCGCTGCGCATCGCGAACGAGAACCAATCGCTCGGTCTTCAGCCAGGGCTCGTCGCAACGGTCGAAGAGATCGCCGATGCGACCCCGTCTCCGGGCGGCGGCGCGGGCGGCATCGATCCGCTGATGCCGGCCGTCATCGGCGGTGTGGTGCTCGTCGCCGCTGCCGTCACGGCTTTCGGCCTGCTGGCTCGTCGCCGTCGTCGCGCGGCGGCGCCGATTCCGGAAGACGCGGATCCCGTGCCGGCCGGCATCCGCCTGCGGGTGACGCGACTGCGGGAGCTCCAGCCGTTCTACGCAGGGCTTCCCGGCAACGCCGTGGCAGCGGAGACGTCCGCCGGCATCGACGCCCTCGCATCTCACGTCGAGCAGCTCTTCACGCGACTCGACGCCAAGGCCGGCGAGGATCAGGGCGCCATCGCCGAGGCGGAGTACTCCGACAAGCTCGCCCGGCTGGTCGCCGCCCTGGAGCGGGACTACCTCCTCGATCTGCTCACGCGACCCGACCTGTGGGATGCGCCCGACGAGCGCATCGGAGAGGTGCGCGAAGCGTTGGCCGGCCTCACCGCGCAGATCCTCGACAACATCAAGCAGGTCAACGCGCGCAAGGGACTGCTGTTCCAGGTGTCGCTCGACTCGCTGATCGGGCGGTCGGAGCTGCGCGACTGGGAGCGCCGGTTCGCAGACGGCGCCTCCGAATAGACGCGGAGCGGATACGGCGGCTGCAGGCGAGGGTGCAGGGGAGCCGGCTGGGGACCGACTCCCCTGAGGCGCCTCAGACAGGTCGCCTGTGTGTACCGGCGACCGGGAGAGATCGCCGTGTCTGCGGTCGGGGAGGACCGCGATGCCGGCAGTCCTGGGGAACTACCGACATTGGGCGATGGATCGCTCCGATGCTTCACCGGAATTCTGCGACTATCGCTGACACCTATTAGACGACTCCGCGGCCCGTCGGTCGGAGCGCTTGCGCAGGACGGTAGTCCGAATTCATGGCTTCCGCGCTCTCGTCTCGGCGATTTCGTCGTGCCCCGCATGCGGTCGGACGGACGGATGCGCCGCGACTCCTGTCCACGTCGCGGCGCATCCACGGTTCCGTTCGCGGTGCGCGGTGCGCGGTGCGCGGCGCGAACGGGTCTGAGATCGCCGACTACTCCGAGGGGTCGATCTCGACCTCGGAGGCATCGACCTGTCTGAGCGCGCGATAGAGCGCCGACTCCGATCCGAATCCCACCGCGCGCGAGATCGACGAGTAGGTCAGGACCGGGTTCGTCGCGTGCAGACGCAGCGCGGCCCGCGCGCGGATGAGGCGGATCTGCGCCCCGACCGTCGTCCCCTCCGCGTTGAACGCGAGCTGGAGCGTGCGGCTCGCGACGCCCAGCCTCGCCGCCGCGACGTTGACCGACAGGCGCGGGTCGGCGTAGTCCGACACGATGAGCTCCATCGCCCGGGCGAACAGCCCGACCTTCATTCCCAGGTCACCGATGATCTGGCTGATCAGGGAGCGGGCGATCTCCTCGGACGCCAATCGGAGCGGCGAGGTGTCCTGCGAGGCGTTGAGGGAGATCCGGCACAGGCCGGCCATGAACATGACTGCGGGCGCGAGGAGAGACGGATCCACCGAATCCTCGGTCCGCGTCGTCACGACCGGCAGCGCGATGCCGGCGAGCAGCGTCGGGGAGACGCTGACATAGAGGAACTCGTTGTCAGCGGCGCCCAGGGACACCGTCACCGGCGCGGCGCTCGGGCTGAGCACCGACGGACCGGAGCCGCGGCGGAGCATGACTCCACCCGTGGACAGCGTCACGTCGCCGACGCGCGGGATGAGCGCGAACACCCGGTCGAGGGAGTTGCGATCACGCGCCCAGTGGATCCGGGCCTTCGGACCGGACACGTGCGCGAAGGTGAGGTGCGGGAACATCGCGAAGCGAGCGCGCAGCGGTCGGGTCGAGTCGATCTCCTGCACCTCCAGGTTCGAGAAGCGGAGGAAGGAGGCGAGCTCCTCGCTGCGCTGCCACCCCGCCTGTCTGACCTCGAAGTCCGCCCGGTGCATCGTCTTCGACTCGAAGAGCCTCAGGCGCTCTGCGCGACGATCGATCATGGATTCTCCCTCTTCTCCGTCGCACAGGTGCCCGTCCTCCTCATCGGGTCGAGGAGAGGTGCGCTGTTCAAAGACAGAAAGCGCCTGTACGAGGTCACAAGTGACAGCGGTGACCTCATAAGGAGAGCGCGTGAATCCGAGAACCGTTACGGTATTGCGGAAAGCGCAAGCATGTCTGCGCTTGTAGAAAGTCGAGTCCCAGAAGCGAGCAGAACGGACCGTCTGAGGGCTGAACATCGACGCTGCCGCGCGCCCTCACGGCGCTGGGCGCAGCGCAGCCTGCCCACCGGGATGTCCACGGTGGGCAGGCTGTCTGCACCCTCGGATCAGGCCGTGCGCGCCGCTCCGTTCCGGCGACGGCGGATCAGCAGCAGCCCGACCGCCAGCAGGCCGGCTCCGCCGGTCACACCGAGGGTCCACAGCGCACCGCCGGTGATGGCGAGCCCGGGAGGCGGAACGATGGTCGTCGCCCCGCACGCGGCATCATCGGATGCCTCCGGGCAGTTCGCCCCGGACCCCGCCGGCGTCACCACGACGTTCCTGATCTCACCCGCCTCACGCACCGTCACCGAGTACGTGACCGTCGCGCTCTCACCGATCCCGAGCGCGCCCTCCCAGCTGAGCACCGGCGCCTCGTAGACGGCTCCGCCGGTGGCGTCGTCGTTGTACGCGGCGATGCCGAGCGCAGCGCTGAGATCGTCGGTGAAGGCCGCAGGACGCTCCTCCGTGTAATCGACCTGACCCGTGTTGACGACGGTGACCGTGTAGACGATCCTGTCGCCGATCGCCGCCGTGCCGGTCGACGCCGTCTTGTGCACCCGGTAGCTCGCGACCGGCGTCTCGGTGGCGCACTCGCCCTCGTCCGCACAGCGACCGCCGGGGCCATCGGCGGCGACCGCGTTGCGCAGCACCTGGTCGCCCGTCGCGGGACGGTTGACGGTGACCGAGTAGCTGACAGTGACCGTCTCGCCGACGTCGAGTCCGCCCCTCCACGTCATCCGATCGCCGTCCACGACCGCGCCGTTCGTCGCATCCTCGTTGTAGGCCGCGTCGTCCAGTACGCCGGAGAGGTCGTCCTCGAAGGAGGCCGAGTCGGCAGCCGTATAGGCGACCTGACCGATGTTGGTGACGGTGACCGTGTAGGTCACCACACCGCCGAGGACCACGTCTTGCACGTCGGGGCTCTTCTGCACGCTGTACGACGCCACACGGGTGTCGGTCACGCAGGAGTCCGGGGTGCACTCGCCGCCGGGCGACGACGGGGCGACGACGTTGCGGAGCGCGAAGTCGCCGGACACGGGGTCGTCGACGGTGACCGTGTAGGTCACCGTGACCGTCTCGCCGACGGCCAGCGGACCCGACCAGGTCAGCGTGGTGCCCGCGACTTCGCCTCCCGCCGACACGTCGTCGTTATAGGACGCGTCGTCGAGCACTCGCGAGAGGTCGTCGGTGAAGGATGCCGGATCGGCCTCGGTGTACGCGAGGGTTCCTGTGTTGGTCACCGTCACCGAGTAGGTGACGACATCTCCGGGCTTCACGGTCGTCCGGTCGGCGGTCTTCTCGACCGAGTACGACGCGGCAGGCACGTTGGCGACACAGTCCGGATCGGTGGACCCGAGCGCACAGTTGCCACCGCTGTCGGGCGGGGTGACCACGGTGTTCGACATCCGTCGGTCTCCCGTGGCCGGGCTGTTCACCGTGACGGAGTAGGTGACGGTGACCGTCGCGCCCACCGCGAGGGGTCCGCTCCACGACAGCACGGGCGCAGCATAGAGCGTTCCCGACCCGGTGGAGCTGGCGGCGTCACCGTTGTAGGCCGCGTCGTCGAGCACGTCCGACAGGTCGTCGGTGAAGGATGCGGGATCCCCCGCCGTGTACGCCACCTGGCCGGTGTTCGTCACGGCCACCGAGTAGGTCACGACGTCGCCGGGCACCACCGTCGTGGCGTCGGCCGTCTTCACGACCCGGAACGAGCCCAACGGTGTCGACGTCGTGCACGCACCGTCGCAGCTCCCACCGGGGCCCGTCGGAACGACCGCGTTCCTCAGCAGGAAGTCGCCGGTGATCGGGTCGTCGACGGTCACGGAGTAGGTCACCGTTCTCGTCGCACCCACGGCCAGCGAACCGCTCCACGTCAACGTGCTCCCGGTGACCACGCCGCCCGTCGACACGTCGTCGTTGTAGACCGCGTCGTCGAGCACGCCCGAGAGGTCGTCGGTGAAGGATGCCGGGTCGGTGGACGTGTAGGCGACGTCCCCGGTGTTCACCACGGTCACCGTGTAGGTCACGACCTCGCCCGGCCGCGCGGTCGACTTATCGGCCTGCTTCGTGACGGTGAAGGATGCGATCGGCGTGTGCGTCACGCAATCCGCCGCATCCTCGCAGGAGCCTCCCGGCACGGTCGTCGTGACCGTGTTCGCGAGATCCCCGTCTCCTGTCGGCGGGTCGTTGACGGTGACGGAGTAGGTCACCGTCTTGGTCTCGCCCACTGCCAGCGCGCCCGACCAGCTCAGGGTCGTGCCGACGACGGCGCCGCCCGCGGAGACGTCGCCGTTGTAGGCGGCGTCATCGAGGACCCCGCTGAGGTCGTCGGTGAACGCCGCCGGGTTCGCCGCGGTGAACGCCGACTCCCCCGTGTTCGTCACGGTCACCGTGTACGTCACCGTGTCGCCCGCCATGGCCGATGCCACGTCAGCGGTCTTCGCGATCGTGAAGGACGCGACCGGCGTCTCGGTCGCGCACTCCGCGTCGGGGTCGCACACGCCTCCCGGGGCATCCGGCACCACCACGTTGGCGAGCACCTGATCACCGCCCGGCGGAGTGCCGACGGTCACGGAGTACGTCACGGTCTTCGTCTCACCCACGGCAAGCGGACCCGACCACGTCAGGGTGTTCCCGACGACCGAGCCTCCGGCCGACACATCCCCGTTGTAGGTCGCGTCATCCAGCACGCCGGAGAGGTCGTCGATGAACGTCACCGGCGCTCCGGTGGTGAAGGCGACCTGCCCGGTGTTCGCCAGCGTGACCGTGTACGTGACGACGCCGCCCGGTGCGACGGTCTCCACGTCGGCGGCCTTGGCGATCGTGTAACCCTGAATCGGGGTGCTGGTGCACTGCTGGGCGGCAGGGTCACACGTCCCCGGAGGCGCGCCGGGGGGCAGGAGGAAGTTGACCGCCAGATCGTTGCCGCGGTCCTCGTCATCCTTCACGGTGACCGTGTAGGTGACCGTGGCCGTGCGGCCGGCGGCGAGCGTCCCCCGCAAGGAGAGGATGCCGGAGGCCGGACCCGCGACGGTCACCGACGCCGTGTCGGACGCCGGGTCTCCGGTGAGATCCGCGTCGTCCAGCACATCGGTGAGGTCGTCGTCGCGCAGCACGTCGACGGCGGTCCCGCCCGTGTTGGCCACAGTGATCGTGTAGGTGAGCTCGGTGCCGGCGCGGACCGGTGTCTCCGAGGCGCTGACCGTCTTCGTGTAGGTCACAGCGGTGACGGGCGTCGCAGTGCAGTCCGGCGCCTGGGCGTCGGCGGGCACGCACACACCCCTGGAGGCGGATCCTCGCCGGGCGGCAGGAGGAAGTTGGTCGCCACGTTGTCGCCGCGCTGGCCGTCGGGGCGCACGGTGACGGTGTACGTGACCGTGGAGGTCGCACCGACGGGCACGGATCCCGTGACGCTGATGCGATCGCCGGTGCGGACCGCCGTCAGGCCGCTCGACGAGGTCGGCTCGATCGTCACGTCGGCGTCATCGGTCACGTAGCGCAGGTCGTCGACCGCGTCCACCGTGGCCGCGGTCTGACCGTCGTTGTCGAAGAACAGTGTGTAGGTGATCGTCGATCCCGCCACGACGGGGTCGGACGACGGCGTCGCCGTCTTCCACTGGTTCAGCAGCGCGCCGGGGATGCGGACCGTGTCGCACGGTACCGCGCCGGGGAGCGACTCCGCCGTCGGGACGCACGCCGTGTTGCGCAGGACCTGATCGCCGCCGCCCGTGTATGCCACGCGGTAGGTGATCGTGGCCTGCTGACCGGCGGCGAGGGCGCCGCTCCACGTGATCGTGTCACCGGCGCGGGTCGCGGTTCCCGACGAGGAGCTCAGGGAGCCCGCGACGAACGTCGCGTCGTCGAGCACCGCGCTCAGGTCGTCGGTGGCCGTCGCGGGAGCGGCGGCGGTGTAGTCGCCCGGGCCCGGGTTGGCGACGACGATCGTGTACGTCACGGTGTCGCCCGCGGCCGGCAGATCGGTGCGGTCCGCGGACTTGTCGATCGTCAGCCGCGGCAGCTCGAAGCTCGTGACGGCACAGGGTTGCCCGGTCGCGGCATCCACTCCGCCCGGAGCCGGATCGCACGACGGCGGCGTCGTGATGCCCGGGTCGCCGGGTCGCCATGCGACGTTGCGTGCGACGCCGTCGCCGGAACCGCGCATCGTCACGGTGTAGGTGAGGGAGACGGATGCCCCTGCCGCCAGAGCCCCGGACCACGACAGCCTTGGCGCCGTGTACCCGATGGTGCCCGGCCTGCTCGCCGAGGCGTCCGCGTTGTAGGCGGCGTCGTCGAGGACACCGGAGAGATCGTCGTAGATCCGTGCCGGGTTCGACGCCGTGAAGGCGCCGGCACCGGTGTTCGTCGCCGTGACCGTGTACGTCACGACGTCGCCCGGGCGGGTGTCTGCCGTGGCGTCGGAGGTCTTCTGGATCGTCAGGCCGAGGTCGCAGGACGTCGCCGCCGACTCGTTGTTGGTGTCCACCGGGTCCAGCTCGTTGCCGAGCACCGAGGCGGTGTTCACCACACAGGTGTTCGGGGTGCGAGTGGTGTCGGCGAACACGGTGAACGTCATCGACTCCCCGGGATCGAGTCGACCGCCGTTGAAGGTGAGGATGCGGGGATCGTTCGGATCCTGCGCGATCGTCACGCTCCCCAGAACCGAGGGGTTGCTCAGCCCCGTAGGAAGGGTGTCGGTGACAGTCCATCCGCTGGAGACTCCCGCGCCATTGTTGGTCACGGTGATGGAGAAGCCGATCCGGCTGCCGCGCACATATGTCGCCGGGCCGGACTTGACGATCGCGAGGTCAGCGGGGAGACCGGGGATCGATGTACCGTCGTTGCCTGTGGACGGTGGCCCGGGTACGAGCGAGACCGTGGAAAAGGTCGGAGTCGCGGACGCCGGGTTCATGATCTTCACCTGCGCGATCGTGCCTGTACCGTTGTTCGAGAACCCGAGGTTTCCATTGCCGAACATCCATGCAGCGCCCCAGGCTCCGCTGGGGGCATTGGGAATGACTCCCGGGAATCGTGTCGCGACACCGTTCGCGGGGTTGATCCGCACCAGTGTTCCCGGCGTCTGTCCCGAGCCGTAATCCACGGCCCAGAAATAGCCGTCCAGATACTCCATGTCTGCGATCGTCATGCCCGGGAGATTCGTCGTGAACTGACTCACGATGTTGCCCGTCGTCACGTTCACGACACTGAACACCGTTCCGGGTGAACCACTTCCCGTCGAGGTGTACAGCAGCCCGTTGTCGGTGTTGAACGCTCCGACGGGTTGAGGCCCCGGGAAGAGCAGGGTGCCGACCCGCGTGACCTTGCCGCCCTCGCCGATACGCACGAGGGCGTTTGCGGGAATGCCGCCGATCGGGCCGTCGCCGACCCCATAGATGAAGTTGTCGGCGCGGTTGAAGCTGATTGCGTTGTACCGCCCGGAGGCCAGAACGGGCCCCTCGGGAGTGAATGCATACTTACCATCACCGGTTGTTTCAGAGCGATAGAGACCCGTCGATCCATCTACAGGGGACTGTGCCACGAACACCGTCGGAGCCGCCGGATCGAAAGGATCACCCGGCGCGGCCTGGGCGGCGGTCGGCGCCGCGAGTCCCAGCGCCACGAGGCTGCTCGTGAGCAACGTCGCGGCGGTGAGTCCCGAGAGGATCCTCCTGCCACGCGTGCGCGCGTCGATCAATGCGCGATTCTTCTTGCGGACCCAATTCATGATGCGCCTCCCACCGCTCGCCGCCGCCTGGGGAGCAGCATGGCGAAGCCGGTTCGTGTCATTCCTGTCGGAACGGAGCCCACGAGCCCGTTCCCCCCTACGGAAATCGGCGACATGTGCTGTCCGAGAGGACATGATGCCGCCGACCGTTTCCGCCTTTCACGCTAGGGACACAGAGCGGATACTCGCGAGGTCTTGCACCTCATGACAGCGCCCATGCGCATTTCGTGGACCGGCCGCGGCGCCGTCGGCGTTCACCCGCCGAGGTTGCCGGTCGCCCCCATGGTGAGCAGGGTGGTCGCGGTGACGAGCACCCACAGGATCCCGCCGAGGGCGAGCGGCTTCCACCCGGATCTGCGGAGCGCACGCACGTCGGTGGACATGCCGATCGCGGCGAGCGCCGTCGCGATCAGGAAGGAGCTGGCGGACACCATGCCGTCGCGGAGGCCGCCAGGGATCGCACCGACGGAGTTGACGGTCACGACGATCAGGAACCCCACCAGGAACCACGGCACGAGCCGAATGATCCGCCCAAGAGCGAACGGCGTGTGGGCGGCGTCACGACGGGATTCGATCACCGACAGGCCGATGCTGATCGGGATGATCATGAGGGTGCGCACGAGCTTGACCACCACGGCGAAGCCGAGCGCGGCGGCGCTGAACACGCTCGCGGCGGCCACGACCGAACTGGTGTCGTTGACCGCGGTGCCGGCGAGCAGTCCGAACGCGTGCGGATCGAGATGCAACAGGTGCCCGAGCAGCGGGAAGAGCACGACCGCGAGCACGTTGAAGAGGAAGATCGTCGACACGGCGTAGGCGATCTCGGCCCCGGTGGCCGCGATGACGGGGGACACGGCCGCGATCGCAGACGCACCGCAGATCCCCGTGCCCACGCCGATCAGCGTCGCGAGCCTGCGATCGACGCTCAGTGCGCGCCCCAGCACGAAAGCCCCGAGCAGGCAGACCGTCAGCGAGGTGATCATCACGGGGAAGGACGCCGCGCCGACCTGAGCCACGGCGCCGAGCGACAACTGGGCGCCGAGCAGCACGACCGCCACCTGCAGCAGGAACGTACCGCTGTAGCCGAGTCCGGGCTCGACGCGTCCGCTCGGACGGCGCACGAGGGCGATGGCCACGCCGATCACGACCGCGGGCAGAGCGCCGCCCACCACCGGCACGGCCTGGCCGATCACGACGGAGACCGCCGCCACGGCGACGCTGAGGAGCACGCCGGGCGCGACCTCGACCGCGCGTGCCGAGAATCGGGAGGGGAGGGTGTGGAACGGCAGGACCTGCATGTCTCCAGCCTCTCCGGCCCCCGTCGTCGCAGGTAGACGGCACCTCATGGTGGGGATACAACGGATTATTGTGGGCCTATGGCCGGTTCCGTTCCTCCGCTCGATGCGCTCGATCTGCTCGTGGCGGCGATCAGGCGGGGCTCGATCTCCGCGGCCGCCCGTGATGCGGGGATCTCGCAGCAATCGGCATCCGCCAAACTCCGCCTCGTGGAGAGGCACACCGGCCTCGAGTTGATCGTTCGCTCCCCGACCGGAGTCACCGCGACACCCGCGGGCGAGGTGGTCGCTGCCTGGGCGGAGGCGATCCTCGACGCGGCACACGCGTTCCGCGACGGACTGGACGCCCTGCGCGCCGACGGCTCCCTGTCGCTGCGCGTGGCCGCGAGCCAGACCGTGGCTGCCCACTATCTGCCGGGGTGGCTGCTCCGCCTCCGCAGCGCGCAGCTGGCGGAGGGGCGGATGCCGACCACGGTGCATCTCGTCACCGACAACAGCGAGGGCGTCGAGGCGCTCGTGCGAGAGGGCGCGGTCGATCTCGGCTTCATCGAGACCCGCATGCGACCCCGCGGCCTCGCACGGGCCGTCGTCGCGGAGGACGAGCTCGTGCTCGTGGCCCCGCCCGGGCACCCCTGGACGCGCAGGGACGACGTCGACCTCGCCGAGGTCGCCGCGACGCCCCTCGTCTCCCGCGAAGAGGGCAGCGGCACCCGCTCGACCTGGGAGGACGAGGTCGCACGGGTGCTCCGTCGGCCCCCGGCGGATCCTGCACTCGTGCTCTCCACGACCACGGCCGTGCGCTCCGCGGTGGTCGACGGCGTCGCTCCGGCGCTGCTCGGCCGCGCCGCCGTCGCCGACGACCTCGCGCTCGGCCGACTCGCGCTCGTGCGCACGCGATGGCGTCCGATCACGCGTCCGATCACGGCGCTGTGGCGCGGAGGCGACGATCGCTTCCGCTCGCCGGGACAGGAGCTGCTGCGGATCGTGGGCGAGGGGGTCGCAGTGTCAGGCGGCTCCGCCGTCTGAGCAGCCTCGCGTCACCGTCCGCACGGAACGGCTCGCCCTACCTGGTATATCGGTGGTACCTTCGCGGTTATCCGGACACGGCCGCAGAGCCTGCGCGTGACCGAAGCCGGCCCGCCCGAAGGACGAGACAATGGCTGACGCGACGAAGACGCCCTCGGGCTGGAAGGCCTTCTGGAACAGGGGGACCTGGTGGAAGGCCCTCATCGCGGTCGCCGCGTACCTCGTGCTGTTCCAGCTCGCGGGATTGCTCGTCGGTACGCTCTTCGGCTCGATGCTCACAGACGGCGGGCTCTTCGGCTCGGTGGCGAACGTGCTCATCACGTTGACGGCCAGCCTGGTGATCGGAGCCGTGATCCTGATCGCCTTCTCGGCATCCGTCGGCTGGCTCCGCGAGCTCTTCGGCCCTCAGCCGATCCGCGGGCGGGGCTGGATGTGGATCGCCGTGGCCATCGGCCTGTACCCGATCGTTCTGCGCCTGATCGGCATCGACTACGGCGCCTACGACGTCGGCGTCGTGATCGTCACCATGCTCACCGGACTCCTCGTCGGCTTCACGGAGGAGGTGGCCACCCGCGGCATCGCCGTCAAGATCCTGCGCGATTCGGGCATGAAGGAGATCGGCGTCGCGGTGATCTCCTCCGCCCTGTTCGCCCTCATGCACTCGACCAATCTGCTCTCGGGCATGCAGCCGCTCACGGTCGGGCTCACCGTCGTGTACACGTTCGCGTTCGGCATCCTGATGTACCTCACGCTACGGGTGACCGGCAACCTCATCTGGCCGATCCTCCTGCACGGGCTCACCGACCCCACGCTCTTCCTCGCGACCGGCGCCATCGACGAGGCGACGAACGGCCCGCAGAACGCGTTCCTCACGCTCGCGGCGCCCGCGAACTACTTCGTGATCGGGTTCGCTGTGATCGCGCTGTTCCTGATCCGCGGCAGAGTCGGGGACGGGATCCGTCCCGCTGCCGAGGGCGTCGCCTAGCGGACGTTCGCCTTGAGCCAGGGCACAGGGTCGATGGGACTGCCGCTGATGCGCACCTCGAAGTGCAGGCACGAGCCGATCGTGTATCCCGTGTTGCCCACGCGGCCGAGGAACTGCCCCGCCACGACGTGCTCGCCGACCTCGACGGCGCGCGTGTCGTAGTCCATGTGCCCGTAGAGGGTCGACACCGCGTTGCTGCCGAGCTGGTCGTGCTTGACCTGCACGGTCACGCCGTAGCCGCCGTAGCTGTCCTGCGACATCGTGACGACGCCGTCGGCCGCCGCGTAGATCGGAGTGCCGATCGGGGCGGCGTAGTCCTGGCCCATATGGCTGCGGCCGGGACGGCTGGCACCGAATCCGTCGGTCATCGTGTAGCTGCCCGCGGCCATGGGGATGATCACCTGGCCGGGCTTGGCGATGGGGTTGACGCCGCTGCGAGCGGCGGCCGCGGCGACCGCCTGGATCTCGGCCAGCTCGGCCGGGGTGGTCGCGGAGAAGTCGCCGCGGATCTCGACCTTGGGCAGGGCCTCGGAGTCGACGGTGAGCGACTGCGCCTGCGCCTCGACGAGGGAGGCGGTGGCGGCGGCGGATGCGCCACCGGTCTGCGCCATTCCGAGTGCGGGGAGAGCAGTGCCTCCGACGAGGGTCGCGATCGCGAGGACGGCGCCGACCGTGCGGCCCTTGTGGCCGATCCTGCGGCGGCCCACCGGGGCGGCGGCGGGAAGCGGACGGTCGGCGGGCACGTTCGCGGCGGAGCGACGGGGGCCGGACGCCCGGCGGGAGCGGCGCTCCTTCTTCTCGGAGCCGGTTGCCACGGGAGCCTGGTCGTCGTGCTGCGGCTCCTCGGCGACGGGAGCGGATGCCGCCACCGGGTTCTCCGCGGCGGTGTTCTCCGCGGCGGCCTCGACGGCGACGGCATCGACGCCCTCGGTCGTGATGGCCTCAGCGGCGACGGCCTCGTCGCTCACCGGACGCTCCGCCATGGCGCTCTCGCGCTCACGGCGCAGGTCGCGTCGCGAACGCACCGGCGGGGTGCCGGGGTCCGAGGAGGGTGCCTCGGACGAGCGTGCGGATGCAGGCGCGGTTTCGGGTGATCGCGAAGTAATGGTGGAGCTCCTCAGGCAGACGGAGACGTCTGTTACCGAAACGTAACCTTACGGTGATTTCGCGCGGATGCCAAATCGGGTGTGCGAATGCCGACAGTCCCGGCGCCGGCGTCGCGGGCGAAACCGTAGGCCGTGCGGCACGAGATCGGCATCCGATGCCGCCGTCCTCTCACTCCTGCACGGCGAGGAGTCGCAGCACGAACGTCCGCGTCATCCCGTCGTCGTAGCCGAGTGCGGGCGGGATGGTGACCAGCACCGTCGAGCCGATCCGCTGTCCGACCATGGCGCGCGTGAACCCCTCGATGAGAGCGCCCGTCGCGGTGCTGAGAGAGATCCCCGTCTCCGTCCAGCTCTCGTCGAACCGTGCGGCCCCGTCCCAGTAGACCCCGAGGTAGTTCGTCATGATCTGCTGGCCGGAGTCGATGACGGGCCCCTCGCCCTTCTCGAGCACGGTCACCTCCAGCTCGCTCGGCGGGGTCATGCACGCGGGGATCTCGATCGTCGGCGGCGTCGACCCGTCGCCGAGGTCCACCCGAGGGTACTTCTCGTCGCGCGCCGCTGGCGCGGAGCATCCGTTCAGATAGTCGATGACGAGGAGGAGGTTCTCGCTCTGGCCGAGACCGTGCGCGCCGATGCCGTCCTCACCGAGGACGGCGGCCGCCTGATCGATGACAGCGACGCGGGCGCCCGGTTCGGAGCATCGGGCGTAGGTGCGGAGCGTCCGCTGCAACGCCGAGGCCTCCTGGTCGAGAGACGTCTTCTCGACGAGGATCCTGCGCCCCGACTCCGCGCTGAACACCGTCACGCGCGCGTCGAGTCCGCTCACGTCCTCGGTCGAGTCTCCGTCTCCTCCGCCGTCTCCGTCGATGAGGGCGTCTCGCTGCGGACCTCCGATGGGGAGCGGCGCGGAGGACTCCAACGTCACGTCGCCGCCGAAGTCGCCGACGACCTTCACCACCGCGCCGATGTCGCCCTCGGGCGCGCACGCCGGCACTTCCCCGGCTCCGCACCCCGTCACGGCGAGACCGCAGAAGAGGACGATGGGGACCACTGCCGTGAGCGCTCGTCTGCGGACCACGATTCCTTCTCTCTCGCAGACCGCGGTCCGGGACGGATGCCGATGCACCAGCCCCGGACCGCGGTCATCCCTCAGTCGGCGGCGCCGTCTTCACCCCTGCGACGTCGTCGCGCCGCGAGGAGGAGGAACAGCGTGCCCAGCAGGACCACCAGGAGCGAGCCGCCGATCAGGGCGACCGGAACGCTGCCTCCCGTTCCGGCGAGGCCGCCGCCCGACGGAGCCGCCAGCACGTGCACGGTGTACAGCACCACGGTCGTCTGCCCGACGTTGTCGGTGTAGGTCACCTCGATCACGTAGGTGCCCGGGGCCGCGGTGCCGGCGTCGTAGACCACTCCGGCGCCCAGGCGCGCCGTGCCCCGCGCCGGCTGCTTCGTGATCTCCCGCGTGTACGTGCCGGTCGTCGTCACCTTCTCGACGAAGACATGTGTCGCGTGCGCGGCCACATCCGCCTCCTGCGCCTCGACCACGAGACGAGCCTGCACGGTCACGGTGATCGCGACCGTCGTGCTCTGACCGAGGTCGTCCGTGAACGTCACGTCGAAGGTGTACGTCCCCGGCTCAACGCCGTCTCCGTCGAAGACCACGGTCCCGTCGGTGTCGACGGTCACGGCGCCGGCGCTCGGCGGAGAGCTCACGGATGCGTCGCTCACCGCTCCGGTCGTCGCGACGTCGAGCACGATCGTCGCCGACTGGTCCTCGCCGATGACCGCGCTGGAGTCGCCCGTGACGACGGGATCGGCCTGGACCGTCACGGTGAACGCCACCGTCACGGTCTGACCCAGGTCGTCGGTGAACGTCGCCTCGAAGGTGTACGTGCCCGCGTGCGCGCTCCCGGCGTCGAACGCGACGGTCCCGTCGGGCTGTGCGGTCGCCGTCGCGCCCCCGGCGGGCGGCGTGCTGATCACCGCATCCGAGATCGACGCTCCCGGGACGCGAGGATCGGCGGCCACTCCGGTGTCGAAGACGTGACCTCCTCCCAGCGGGACGATCGCCGTGCCGCCGGTCGCCGTGGGCTTCGCCTGCACCGTGACCGCGTAGGACGCCGTCACGGTCTGCCCGAGGTCGTCGGTGAAGGTGACCTCGAACGGATACTCGCCGGGTGCCGCCCCGGCGCCGTCGAACACCACGTCACCCGCGGTCGTCGCGGTCGCAGAACCCGCCGACGGCGGCGTCGTCACCTCGGCATCCTCGATCCGTGCGCCGGGGACCGACGGATCCGCCTCCGGGTGCGCCGCGAACGTGTGCGATGCCCCCTCGGCGATCGTGACCGTCCCGCCGTCGGCGGTCGGAGCGGCCTGCACCGTCACCGGGTACTGCACCGTGATCGGCTGACCAGCGTCATCGGTGAAGGTCACCGAGATCTGATAGCTGCCCGCCGCGGCGGTACCCGCGTCGAAGGTGAGCACGCCCGTGTCGCTGACCGTGGCCGTCGCCCCCGCAGGCACTCCGCTCGGAGCCCCTGCCGTGACGCCCGTGCCCGACACCTTCGCGTCGCGGGTGCCGCTGCCGCCGAGCTTCACCACGAGGGGATCCACGGCGCCGGGGACCGTCGGCTTGGCCTGCACCGTGACGGTGAACTGCCGGGTCACCGTCTGCCCGAGGTCGTCGGCGAAGGTCGCCTCGAACGTGTAGGTGCCCGGTGCGGCCGTACCCGCCGTGAAGGTCACGACGCCCGAGGCGTCCGCGGTCGCGGTTCCCTGCGCCGGCTGCGCCGTGATGGTCCCGGAGACGATCGATGCGGACGGAACCGCGGGATCGGCCCGTGGACTGGCCGCGAACGTGTGCGACGCGCCCTCGCCGATCGTCGCCGTGCCGCCGATCGCCGTCGGCTTCGCCTGCACGGTGACCGTGTAGGTCACCGGGGTCGGTTGGCCGAGGTCGTCCTCGAACGTCACCACGAAGGTGTAGGTGCCCGGCGCGACTCCCGCACCCGCGTAGTCCACCCTGCCGTCGGTCGTCGCCGTCACGCTGCCCGCTGACGGCGGCGTGGTCACCGTCGCCGTCGCGACGGTGCCGTCGAATCCCATGGTGAAACGAGCATCGTCGTCGACCGCGATGATCGCCGTCGTCGTGCCGGTGACGTTCGTCTTGTCCTGCACCGTCACCGTGTAGGTGGCGAGCACCGTCTGACCGAGGTCGTCGCGGAACTCCACGGTGAACGTGTAGTCGCCCGCGGGAACGCCCGCGGCGTCGAAGACCACCTCGCCCGTCGCGGCATCCACCGTGGCGACCCCCGCCGACGGCGCCGTCGCGATCGTCGCGGAGACGATGCTCGCGCTCGGCACGTCCGGGTCCGCGGTCGGATCGGCCTGGAACGTCGTCGACCCGTTCAGGGGGATCGTCGCCGTTCCTCCGACCGCGGTCGGCACGGCCTGCACCGTCACCGTGTAGTCCGCGGTGGCCGTCTGCCCGAGGTCGTCGGTGAACGTCGCGGTGAAGGTGTACTCACCGGGGGCGACCCCGGTGCCGTCGTACGTCACCGCGCCATCGGGCGCGGCCGTCGTCACGCCGGATGCCGGCAGAACGCTGATCGTGGCCGAGGCGATGGACGAGCCTGCGACCGCCGGGTCGGTCTGCGGGTCCGCGTCGAACGTGTGGCTGCCATTTGTGGGGATGATGACCGAGCCGCCGGTCGCCGACGGCTTCTCCTGCACCGTGACCGTGTACGTCGTGGTGACGGTCTGGCCGAGGTCGTCGGTGAACGTCGCGTCGAACGTGAACGTGCCGGAGGGCACGCCCGATCCGTCGAACGTGACGACCCCTGCCGCCGTCACGCTCGCCGTTCCCTTGCCGGGAGGCGTCGTGATCTCGGCCTTCGTGATCGTGGCCGACGGCACGGTCGGATCGGCGTGCGGCGACGCGGCGAACTGCTGCGTGCCGCCCTCCGGGATCACGGCGGATCCGCCGGTGGCGGTCGGCTTTGCCTGCACCGTCACGGTGAACGGGACGGTGGTGGTCTGGCCGAAGTCGTCGCTGAACGTCACCTCGAACGTGTACGTCCCCGAGGCGATCCCCGTGGCGTCGAACGACACCGCACCGGTCGGCGAGTGCGTCACCACGCCGGCGGCGGGTGCCTTCGTGAGCTGAGAGCCGGTCACCGGTCCGGTGAGGCTGACGGTGAAGTCGGCGGAGTCGTCGATGCCGATGATCGCGCTCGTCGGCCCCTCCGCCGTCGGCGGCGAGGTCACCGTCACCGTGTACGTCACCGTGACCGTCTGACCGAGGTCATCGGTGAACGTCACGTCGAAGGCGTAGGTGCCCGGCGCGGCCCCCGTCGCGTCGAAGACGACCGCACCCGAGACATCGGCGGTCGCCGAGCCGGCGCTCGGCGGCGCGGAGACGGCGGCACCGGCGATCGACGAGCCCGGCACGGCCGCATCCGGCTTCGGGGCCGCCTGGAAGGTGTGCGAGCCGTTCAGCGCGATGCTGGCCGACCCGCCCGTGGCCGTAGGCGGCGCCTGCACGACCACCGTGTAGCGCACGGTCACGGTCTGGCCGAGGTCGTCGGTGAAGGTCACGTCGAAGGGATAGGTCCCCGGCTGCGCGCCGCTGCCGTCGAACACCACGGTGCCGTCTGTCGATGCGGTGACGGTCCCGGCGGCCGGCGCGGAGGTCACGGTCGCCGCGACGATCGTCCCGCTCGTCGCCGGAGCCGCGTCGAAGGTGTGCGCTCCGTCCCTCGGGATGGTCGCGGTGCCACCGGATGCCGTCGGCTTCTTCTGCACGACGACCGTGTACGTCGCGTCGACCGTCTGGCCGAGGTTGTCGGTGAAGCGCGCGACGACCGTGTAGGTACCGGGTGCGGCCGTGCCCGCGGCGAAGGTGACCGTGCCCGCCGCGTTGGCGGACGCGCTGGCGCCCCCTCCGGGCTGGGTGCGGATCGCCCCCGTCACCACCGATGCGTTCGGCGAGGCCGGGTCGGCCGTCGGTGCGGCCGCGAACGAATGCGTGCCTCCTTCGGGCACGGTGGCGCTGCCACCCGTCGCCGTCGGGGGCGCCTGCACGTGCACGTCGTAGGTCACCGTGACGGTCTGACCGAGGCCGTCGGTGAACACCACGGTCAGCGGATAGGCACCGGGAGCCGCGGTGCCGGCGCCGAACGTGAGCACTCCCGCGTCCGTCACGGTGGCCGTCGCGCCCGCGGGCACGCCCGAGACCGGACCCGCCGTGACCCCTGTGCCCGTGACCGCGGCGTTCGCCGTTCCGCTGCCGCCGACCTTGACGACGAGCTGCCGGTCGCTGCCGGTGGGCGCCGCCTGGATCGTGACGGTGTAGGTCACGGTCTTGGTGTTGCCGACGGCATCCGTGAAGGTCACGGTCATCGGGTACGTCCCCGGCGCGGCGGTGCCGGCGGCGAACGTGAGCACTCCCGCATCCGTCACGGATGCCGTCGCGCCCGCGGGCGTGCCGGTCACAGCCCCCGCGGTGACTCCCTCGCCGGTGACCCCCGCGTCGAGCGTGGTCGTGCCGCCCACCGGGACGGTCGCGCTCTTGTCGGTGCCCGTCATCGGCTTGATCACCGTGACGGCGATCGTCGCGGTGGACTTCTCGCCCTGGGCGTTCGTCCACGTGTACGTGACGTGGTCGGTGTACGTCGTCTGGCCGGCGAAAGCGGCGGGCCAGGCCGCGGCCGCCGTGTAGGTGACGGTCGACTGCGTGCTCGGCGTCGCCGGAGGAGCGAGCACGGCGGTGCCGTAGGTCGGCGGCGTGGTGATGCTCACGCCGTCCTTCGTGTACACGCTCGCCGGATCCTGCGGGAAGGCCAGGGTGTCGTTCGCCGTGACGTTCACGTTCGCCGCGGTTCCGGCCGTGACCGTCGTCGTGTCATCGACGAGGACCGCCGGGGAGACGTCCTCCTGGTAGAGCAGGGCGTAGTCGGTCCTGCTCTCGTCGACCGCGATGGTCAGCGTGGACGTCGGGAGGATCTTGGCCCACCCCGCCGAGGAGACGAGTCTCACCGTGTACTCGCCCGCGCCGATCTCCAAAGAGTAGGTGCCGTCGGCCGCGACCGGGGCGGTGTACCGGATCCCGTTGCCGACCGGGACGAACTCGAGGCTCGCACCGGCGGCGGACCAGGCCGAGTCCGGCGCGCCGATCGCGCTGTTGAAGTCGAGGTCGCGCCAGACCTTGCCCGACACGGTCGCCGAGTTGGCCACGAGATTGACCGCACCGGCGGCCGTGACGAACTTCCTCGTCGCGGGATCGCCCCCGATCGCGGCGGTCGATCCGTAGACGTTGTTCCTCAGGGCGCCGCCCTTGCTCAGCGACGGCACGCTCACCTGGATGGTCGCCGATCCCGAGTAGCCCTGGCTGAGCTCCTTCTCGGTGATGAAGCGCAGAGCCGTCGCGTTCGCGGGCGGGGTTCCGGTGATCCAGGTCACCCCGGTGCTCGCATCCTCATTGCCGGCGATCTTCACCGCGGCCTCCACCGCCGCGGCGGCATCGAGGGTGTACTGGATCGTCACCCCGCCCTGCACCGACGTGTCCATCGTCGCCGACACCGAGACGACCTGCATCGGCCCCGCCGAGAGTCCGCTCGTTCCGCGGCTGTCGCCGTTGAAGGGGAGCACGTCGACGAAGGTCCCCGCTCCGGTCGTCTGAGAGGTCGCGTTGGCCCAGTTGATCGTGTAGGAGAAGGTCTCGCCGGGGACGACCTTGCCCGCGACCATCGTCGAAGCCGTCTTGCCGGTGACGAAGGACGCGACGCCGGCGACGTTGACGCTCGCCGTGGTCGCGACCCCGGTCGCGGTCGGCTGCGGCGTCGTGCTCGTGATGGTGCCCGTCAGCACGTGGGCGCGCGGATTGGGGGTGAGCACCGAGTGCTGCACCTGGAACACGAGGTCCGGGAGCACGGTCTTGTGGCCGGTCACGTTGTTGTAGCCGTCGTCCGCCGCGCCGCCGACCGCGAGCACATCGCCGAGGTGGAAGACCACCTTCGCCGTGCCGACGTCGTCACCGGTGCCGTAGATGCCGTCGGGCCCGGGATCGGGAGAGGTCAGGTCGTAGCTCTGCACCTGCCCCGACGCGACGAGGGCGTCGAGGGAGGACTTGACCGGGTTGACGGTGGAGTGGCTGAAGTCCACGGTCACCGTGACGTCACGGGCGTATCCGTCGACTCCCGGCACCGGCGAGCCGATCACCCAGGGCGTATAGCGCGCGGTGGTGATCGTGCCGGGGGTCGTCGACGCCGTGTCGGAGGCGATCCTGCCGTCGACGATGGCATCGGTAGGGCGCACCTGCCCGCCCACGCCCGAGAAGCGCTGGCCGGTGTAGTTCGACTTGACCAGCGGGAAGTTCGCCGCTCCCCACTGGAAGAACCAGCTCAGGGGGCTGGTGGAGGCGATGGCGGCCGGGGTGGTCGGTCGCACCATGGGCACGTTGACCATGGTCGAGGCGCCGGCCGGCATGTCCTGCGTGAGCACGTAGCGCACGCCGGTCACCGCGGCGGCGCCTCCCGGCACCGACGCCAGATCGGAGTACCAGAGCGGCGACCCGTCGCCGGGCACGCCGCAGGTGACGGCGCGGCGGGCGTTGTCGTCGGCGAACGCCTGCGTCGTGTACTGGATGGTGGCGCCGGCGATGTCGGCCGCGGCGTCGATGTTCATCAGCGCGTTGTCCCAGACGATGCACCCGTTCTGGCCGACCGCGGGGACCGGCGAGGAGGCGGCGTTCCTGATCTCGTGGACGACCGTGAACCTCTGGCCGGGCAGCGCCACCTGGCTGCCGTCCGCGAAGGGGGCGGCGGCGCCGTACATGTTCCCGCCGCCCGGGGCGAGAGCTCGGCTCACGACCGAGGTGAGACTCGGCTGACCGGCCTTGCTCAGGTCGATGACCTCACGCGCGCACCCGCTGAAGTACTGGGGCGACGCCGGGTTCGACGTGCAGTCGACGGCCGGGTCTTGACCGGCGGAGAAGCCGGCCCCGAAATTGGACTGGCCGGTGATGCTCAGCGGGTCGAAGCCGACGACCCGGTAGTCGAGGTTGGTGACCGCTCCGTCGGGGATGTATGGATCCTTGGGCGTGAAGAGCTCGAAGTAGAAGGGCGAGTCGAACGAGAAGAAGGGGTTCGAGGGGATGAGGCTGCCTGCCATGTCGGTCTTCTTGCCCGAGACCGTGAAGGTGACCGGGGTGCCGGGGCCGCCCGGCTGCGAGGTCGCCATGTTGGCCTGCTGGTTGATCACGGTCGTGCCCGGCGGCACGTCGAGGGTGAACGTGATGGGGCTCGTGATCGGCTCGAAGCCGCGCATGTCCGTCCCGTTGCCGTTGGGATTGGTCGCAAGGTAGAAGCCGAGCCATCCCCAGAACTTCTGGCGGGCCCCGACCACACCGGCGTTGGTGTAAGGCATCTCGAGCGATTCCAGGAAGGTGAGCTCCGTATGCGGCTTCGCCGTCACCGTCACCGCCGGTGCGGTCGCGGTGACGCCTCCGTAGGTGAAGGTCGGCGCGACGACGGCGCCGTTGCCGAGACCGACCAGGCGGGCGCTCAGGCTGAAGCTCTCGCTCCCGCCCGGGGACGTGCGCACGCCGGTCAGCGTGCGGCCGTTGGCGGAGATGGTGCCCCCGGCCTTCGTGTCGTTGGGGCCGGTGAAGATGGTGTTGATCGTCGCAGACGGGTCCCAGACCATCCCGACGGGCAGGGTCGCCTGGAACGTGATGTCGCCGGGTGTGGAGACCTGGGTGTTGAACGTGTATCCGACCTTGTCGCCGTTGCGCACGATGCCGTTGTTCGGTCCGGCGTCCTGACCGAGCGTCGCGGGTCCGGGGAAGGGCGCGGTGCCGTCGTACTGCAGGGACACCGTCAGCGAACTGACCGAGCCGGTCGCCGCGAGGGCCGCCGTCGGTGCGATGACACCGGCCACCACCACCACGAACGCGGCGATGATCGCGAGCATCCGTGCTCCTCGCGCGGATGCTCCTCGAGTGACTGCGGGACTGTTCATGGGGTTACCGTCCTTCGCCGATCTCCGGCTTCGACCTCAGCTCGCCCTCACAGCGCGTTCGGGCACGAAGGGCGCTGCAGAGCACGTGCCCCCTGGGGAGAGGCACATGATCAATAGAGTCATGCGCCGCCCCCGCACGCACACCCGCGGAAGGTAACGGCAGCGACGCTGCGTTCGACGGCAGAAGGGCCGACCGGCGCGGCCCAGGGAGCGCACACCGCCGACCCTGGACCGCGCGCTTCAGCCGAGAAGGCTGTCGCCGATGAAGCCGTCGTCCGCGCATCCCGGCGGCACGGCGAAGACGGCCGAGCCGATCGGCGTCGTCCACTCGTTGAGCAGATCGAGCTCGGCGAGCCGGCGCTGCATCGACGTGAACTGCCTCTCGACATCGGCCTGGAACGACACGAAGAGCAGCCCCGAATCCGAGAGACCGGGGCCGATCGGTCGCTCGTCGTAGTTGTACGCACGTCGGAAGATCTTCGCTCCGCCGTCGCCACGGGCGCGGCGGATGTGCGCGAACTGCGGGATCACGGGGAAGCCGATCGCGGTCGTCGCCTCGAAATCGGGCTCGTCGAACTCCTCGCCGCCGGTGAGCGGCGCCCCGGTCGCGAGGGTCCTCCCGACGGAGGCTTCGCGGCCGCCGCGATCGAGTCGATCCCACTTGTCGAGATCCATCTGGATGCGGCGGATGACGATGCCCGTGCCCCCGGCGAGCCACCCGTCTTCGGACCAGACCACCCTGTCGAACTCCTCCGTGCCCGGCTGGGGGTTCGACGTGCCGTCCACCTGCCCGAAGAGGTTGCGCATGGTCGTGCCGGGTCGTTCGGTGCCGTAGGCGCGGCGGAAGCCGGTCTGCACCCACCTCGGCACGGCGAAGGACCGGGCGTCCTTGAGCAGCATCCGCACCGCATGCGCGACCGTCAGCGGATCATCCCCCGCAATCTGCAGCAGGAGGTCGCCGTCGGAGAACTCCGGCTGCAGCGCGTCGATGCCGAAGGCGGGCAGCGGTGCGAGCCACGTCGGCGCGGGGCCGCCGGTGCGCGCGACGAGACCGGGGCCGAACCCGAAGGTCACGGTCAGGCGGGCCGGCCTGACCGCGAGCTCGGGCTCCGAGTCCGCGAGCGCAGGGGTGCCCTGGGTGAGCCGTGCCGCGTCATCTGTGAGGATCCGCATCAGGCGGATGACGCCGTCGCGATCGGTGGTGTCGAGCAGGTCGAGCGCCACGAACATCCCGTGCGCCTGCGCCGCGGTATCGATGCCCGCCTGGTGCGCGCCGAAGAACGGCACGACCTCTTCGCCGTTCATGGGCGTCGACGCGGCGGCCGGCGGGTCCGTCTTCTTGTTCAGGGCGTAGTCGACGCCGACCGCTGCGGCCGCTCCGAGCCCGGCGACAGCCCCTCCGAGGAGGAACTGCCGCCGGGTGGAACCGGCGCGGCCGGCGCGAGCGCCCTGATCGGGCGCCGACATCACTGATCCATGTCGCCGTGCCCGGCGCCGTCGTCGTAGTTCTCGTTCGCCCCCGTGTAGTCCTTCACCGGCGCGGTGAACTCGTACGTCGACCCATCGGCGAAGGTGAGGGCGAACGTGACCTCGTCTCCCGCCGTCAACGGTGCGGCGAGATCCATGAGCATGATGTGGTTCGCACCGGGTTCGAGGGTCAGCGTCCCGCCGGCGGGGATCACGAACCCGCCGTCCTTCTCGCGCATCACCATCTCTCCCGACTCGTTCTCGACGGTCTCGTGCAGCTGCACCATGCCCGAGGCCTCGGTCGTCGCCGAGACGACGGTGACGTCCTGGTCGCCGTCGTTGGAGAGCACGCCGAACGCGGCCGACATCCCCTCCTCCGCCGACTTGACCCAGGCGTCGGCCATGGTGACGGATGCTCCGGCCGTCGTGGTCGGCTCGGTGGACGGTGCGGTGCTCGCGCACCCGGTGAGGGCGAGCAGGGCCGCGGCGACGAGCGCGGCGAATCGGGCGGTGGACTTCTGGGCTGCGATGGTCATCATCAGGCCTTTCACTGTGGTGTCTCCGAGGCGTCCTCGTCGGATGCCGCGGCTGTCGCCCTGCGGCGACGGATGATCGTGTAGAAGAGGAAGGCGCCGGCGGCGAGAACCGCTCCGCCCGCGCCGACGAGGAGCGCACGCAGCGACCCCTCGGTTTCGTCTGCCGTCTGCTCCGCGAGGCCCTCGTCGACGTCCGGTCGAGCGGACCCCGTCTTCTGCGTCACCAGGGGATCGGCGTCCCCCACCGTGAACGGCACGAGTCCGGCGATCGGATGCCCGTCCTGCGACACCACCTGCCAGCGCACCTGGTATCCCGCCGCCGGCATCCCGGGTTCCACCCCGACCGTGACGGTGTTGCCGTTCACCTCGGGAGCACCCGAGGCCCAGTCGCGGCCGGACCCGTCGACGACGAGGACGACCGCGCCCATGGCGGAGTCTCCGAGGGTGATGAGATCGCCCGAGAACACCAGGGAGATGGCCTCGGGTGGCGATTCGAGCCGCTCATCGGCTGCGGGAGTGCTCTGGACGAGCTCGTCATGGGCGGATGCGGGCAGTGCCGTCGCGAGTATCACGACGGCCGCCGCCAACGCACCCGCCGCAAGTCTGCGGACAGGGGACATGGTGGGACGGACCTCTCGACGGGCGCCGTCGTTCGGCGCCACGGACGCGGAACGCGTGCTTCTGCCCCGGCGACACCGGAGCGCACGCGAAGGAGATCGCCGTGCGACCTCGGAGGTCGCCGGCGGCGTGAGTCAGACGGCGAGGGGGGCCGGCGGCGCGCGTCCCTGCTGCGGAGTCAGGGAGGAGAGGTCTCGGAGCGTCTCCGGTTCCCGCGACTCGAGCACGGCCGTGGCCGGGCGCGGGGCAGGGGCGGAGACGAGCACGTCGACACGGCGCTGCACCCAGCGCACGCTGCGCTCGGCGAGCACGCGCAGGGCGAGCAACAGCCGCTCGCCGCGATGCAGCACGAGGATCGTGGTGAGCGCGGCGAGCGCGTGGCCGGTCCACATCATGCCGTCGGCGGCCGCCGCTGCGCTGATTCCGTCGATGGCGGGGAGCACCAGCGGAGTGCCGTGCACGTGCCCGCCGACGGTGCCCGTGGGCGTGATCGTGCCGAGCACGAACAGCACGTGGAAGAGGAACTGGCTGATGAGCACCGAGATGGTGAGTCTGATCACCGACAGCCGGCGCCCGGCGAGGAGCACGCAGACCATGAAGGAGAGCGCCCAGGGGACGCCGATGCCCAGGGGCCCTGGCATCGCTCCGCCGGCGGTCACATGGCCGGCGAGCGCCGCGAAGATCGCGACGGATGCCGCGGCGAAGCCGCGCAGGACCGCGGGCCTCCGGGAGCTGTGCACCTCACCATTCTGTCAGGCCGCCCGCGCGGCGCGAGTCCGTGGCCGACACCCTCAGCCTCAGGGAGCCAACATCGCGACCGCGGCGCTCAGCGGCGTCCACCAGCGTCGCTCGGCGAGCGAAGGCAGGCCAACGTCGACCACGGGGCGCTGCGGCGTGGCAGTTGCTCAGCGCTCCGGCGGCACGAAGGCGGACTTGAGCTTCTGCAGCGCGCCCACGATCTCCGCAAGCTCCGAGGCCGAGAGCTTCGCGACGGCCGTGTCGGCCATGTATCGCTCATACCGGCTCATGCTCTCGCGATACCCCTCGCCACGCGTGCCGAGGCGGAGCACCTGCACCCGCCCGTCCTGCTCGCTGCGCGTGCGCGTGATGTAGTCACCCTTCTCAAGGGCAGCCAGATGCTGGCTGATCGCGCCCTTAGACACACCCAGCGCGTCCGCGAGGAGTCGCGGAGTGAGTGAGGAGTCCGCCGCGATCAGCTCGAGCACCGCGTGCTGCTGTCCGGTGAGCTCGAACTCCTCCGGCCTCGGGGCCTGACCCTCTGTGGCGAGCCACAGGTCGACGATGAGCTGGTTGATCTGCATCGCGGACTCACGGGCCGACGCGTGCGGATCAGACATGACCGACCTTCGAGTCGCGCTCCAGCGAACTCGTGGTCGCCGCCGCCGCGCCGTGTCCGACGGCGTCATCGTCCGCGCCGACGGTGATGCTCTCCGTCATCCGCCCTGCAGCGAGCCGGGCGGCCTCTTCCCTCGCCCGCTTCTTCTTGCCGAGGCCGAGCTTGGCCTTGATCGCCTGATAGGCCTCCTTGCCGACGCACGCGACGCCGAGGACGAAGACGCCCTCCGCCGCGCCCAGCACCGCAGCCACGAGGCCGACTTTGAATCCCACCTCGATCGGCAGGAACGGTGCGATCGGGATGATCAGGTACATGAACGGATAGAGGATCAGAAGCCCGACGCCGATCTTGAAGCGGATCGGCTTCTTCTTCGGGTCATCGCCGCTCGGAGCGGCTACCGGAACGGGAGATGAGTTCTGCGACATGCAGATAGTTTAGGTCCCTGAACCTATTTAGTCAAGCCACCTAAACTACTTTCCCAGCCCGAGACCAATCCCTGCAGCACCTGGAAGGCGACGGCGGCCACGAGCGCGTTGGAGAAGAACCCCACGATGCTGTGCAGGAGAACGACGCGGCGCGTCCGGATGCCGACCACCTCGACATCGGATGTCGCGAACGACGTCCCACGGCGAACCACGGCGCTCACCGGAGACATGAAGAAAGCCCGGTCCCTCGGGAACCGGGCTTTGCTCGCTGTGCGCGAGGGGGGACTTGAACCCCCACGTCCATACGGACACTGGCACCTGAAGCCAGCGCGTCTACCATTCCGCCACTCGCGCGAGCGTCTCGTTCCGGAGAACTCAACCTGGAAAGGCTATCACGCGTTCCGCTCCGCCAGAAACCACCGCGAATCCCGGCATCCGCTCGTCCGTTCCGTCGGCCCGGAGCCGCTCTGTCGGCCGGTTCGCCGGGATCCGCGCCGACCAACAGCACTGCCGACCGACAGACCGCACACGCCCCACCGGCAACAGCGCGCCGGACCCCCGCCCGCGCCCCCGCATTTCCCTGCAAGTCCGCCCCACGACGGCGTTCACTCAGGACACGTGGCTACGATGTCCCTACCGGTCGGCATGCCAGAGGAGCCCAGTGGGACTACTTGACAGCTTTGAGAAGGGTCTCGAGCGCGCAGTGAACAGCGCGTTCGCGAAGACCTTCCGCAGCGGCATCCAGCCCGTCGAGATCGCCTCCGCCCTGCGGCGCGAGGCCGACACGAAGGCGGCTGTGGTGAGCCGCGATCGCATCATCACGCCCAACAGCTACGTGGTGCGCCTCAGCCCCGACGACGCGGAGCGGATGCTCGGGCTCGGCGGCGCGCTCACCGACGAGCTGCACGCCCTGCTCACCGCGCACGCGAAGTCACAGGGGTACAGCTTCTCCGGCCCGCTCGCCATCACCCTCGAAGCCGACGACGACGTCACGACCGGCACCGTGCGGGTGAGCTCGGGCACCGTCGAGGGCCGGGTCTCCTGGCAGGCCGTCGTCGACATCGACGGACGCCGCCACGCCCTCACCCGTGCGCGCACGGTGATCGGACGGGGTTCGGACGCCGACATCACGATCGCGGATGCCGGATCCAGCCGCAAGCACGTGGAGATCCTGTGGGACGGCGAGCGCGCCATGATGCGCGACCTCGGCTCGACCAACGGGACCAAGGTGAACGGCCAGAAGATCCGCGAGGCCGCGCTGCCCACCGACACCACGCTCACCATCGGCCGCACGGACCTCGTGTTCCGCATCGTCCCGGTGTCCACCCCCTCGCGTCCGGCCCGCCCGCGCGACGACGACGCGACCCGCGCGTTCGGACAGATCTGATGCCCGAGCTCACCCTCCTCCTGCTGCGCATCGGCTTCCTCGTGCTGATGTGGTTCTTCGTGTTCGCCGTCGTGTACTCCCTTCGCGCCGACCTGTTCGGCATGAAGGTGCGCAAGCTCCCCGCCGAGCAGGCCGCCGCCGCGGCCGCCCCTCCGGTGCAGACGCCCGCCGCGAAGCCGGCATCCGCCCGCCCCAGCACGGGACCCGCCACGATCGCCACCGCCAAGCGCCTCGTGATCACATCCGGGCCCAAGGCGGGGCTGGAGCTCCCGTTGGGCACCGACGTGCTGACGATCGGCCGCTCCAGCGAGTCGACCCTCGTCATCCGCGACGACTACACCTCCAGCCACCACGCCCGTCTCCTGCTGCGCGGCGACAGCTGGGCCATCCAGGACCTCGACTCCACCAACGGCACCTTCGTCGCCGGGAAGCGCGTCACCGGCAGCGCCGTCTCCCTGGCCCTCGGCACTCCCATCAAGGTGGGCGCCACGACCTTCGAGCTGCGAGCGTAAGGCCCCGCGTCGGCATGGTCTTCGAGGGCTCGAGCGCCGCGATCTCCCACACCGGGAAGGTCCGCTCCAACAACCAGGACTCCGGGTACTCGGGGGCCAACCTGTTCGTCGTCGCCGACGGCATGGGCGGCCACGCGGGCGGCGACGTCGCGTCGAGCATCGCGATCCAGCGGATGGAGCCCCTCGACCAGGCCTACGCCTCCACCGACGACGCGCAGGCCTCGCTGCAGGCCGCCGCGACGACGGCCGCGGGCGACCTGATCCGCGCGGCCAAGGAGCGTCCGGAGCTCGCCGGTCTCGGCACCACTCTCAGCGCGATCATCATGGTCGACGACTACGCGGTCATCGGGCACATCGGCGACTCGCGCATCTACCTCTACCGCGACGACGCGCTCACCCAGATCACCGCCGACCACACCTTTGTGCAGCGGCTCGTCGACTCCGGACGCATCACGCCCGAGGAAGCGCGCTACCACCCGCGCCGTTCCGTGCTCATGCGGGTGCTCAGCGACATGGACGCCGACCCCGAGCTCGACATGTTCGTCATGCACACCCAGCCGGGTGACCGCTGGCTGCTGTGCTCCGACGGGCTCTCCGGTGTGGTCGACGAGACCCACATCCTCAAGGCGATGCGCATGGGCATGGCCCCCGGCCGCACCGCCGACACCCTGCTCAAGCAGGCCCTCGACGGCGGCGCCCCCGACAACGTCACGATCGTGCTCGTCGAGGTCGGCGGGCAGCACGCCCTCTCCTCCGGCACCCCGACGATCGTGGGCTCGGCCTCCAACCCCCTGAACATCCCGATCCCCGCCGCCCGCTCGACGCTGAGCAACTGGCTGCACCCCGTGCGACAGGCGGCGAACGAGCCCAGCCACTTCGAACCGGCCCCGGAGTACCTCGAGGAGCTGATCGAGGAGGACCGCCGGCGAGCCCGCAGACGACGCTTCGGCTGGATCGCCGGGATGCTGCTGGTGGTTGTCATGCTCTGCATCGCCGCGTTCGCGGCGTACAGCTGGACCCAGACCCGCTACTTCGTCGGCGCCGACGAGGACAGCGTCGTCATCTTCCAGGGCGTCCAGCAGAACCTCGGCCCCGTGGTGCTCTCGACGCCGATCCAGGACACCGACATCCTGCTCGCCGACCTGCCCCCGTACCAGCGCGCCTCGGTGGAACGCACCATCACCGCGCGCTCGCTGTCCGACGCCGAGGCGATCGTCGCCCGGCTGAAGGCGGGCGCCGAGGCCAACAGCATCCCCACGCAGCTGCCCACACCGCTGCCGACGCCGACGGAGGATGCCGGATGAGCACCGACGTCGCCGCCGACACCAGCGTCATCACGGCGCTCCGGCGCCTCCGCCTGCCGCAGACCCAGCGCAACCGGGAGTTCTGGCTCCTGCTCTTCGCCGTCGCCATCAGCGGCTCCGCTCTCACCCTCGTGCAGCTGGGCGCTCTCGGGCTGATCGACCCGATGATCCTCGCGATCGGCGGAGGCTTGGCCGCACTCGCCTTCGCCCTGCACATCGTGCTGCGCATCGTCGCGCGCGACGCCGACCCGTTCGTGCTGCCGATCGCCACGCTGCTCACCGGCCTCGGCATCGCGATGATCTACCGCATCGACATCGCCAAGGCCCTCACCGGCTGGAACGCCTACTCCACCAAGCAGCTCGCGTGGACGGCGATCTCGCTCGCGGGCGCGATCGCCACGGTGGTGCTGCTGCGCAACTACCGCGTGCTGTTCCGCTACACCTACATCTTCGGGCTCACCGGCATCGTGCTGCTGCTGCTGCCGTTCGTGCCCGGCCTGCGCATCGACGACGCCAACGCCGCGGTGTGGGTGTCGCTCGGCGGCAACTTCGCCTTCCAGCCCGGAGAGCTCGCCAAGATCTGCTTGGCGATCTTCTTCGCCGGCTACCTGGTGCGCACCCGTGAGAGCCTCACCTCGGTCGGCACGCGCTTCCTCGGCATCACCTGGCCGCGCATGCGCGAGCTCGGGCCCGTGCTCGTGGTGTGGGTGATCTCGCTCGGCATCATCGTGTTCCAGCGCGACCTCGGCACCGGAACCCTGATCTTCGGCATGTTCGTCGCGATGCTCTACGTCGCCACGGGCAAGACCAGCTGGGTGCTCATCGGCCTCGGTCTCGTGCTCGCCGGCGCCGTCGTCGCCACGCAGGTGCTCAGCTACGTGCACGGGCGGTTCATCAACTGGCTGTTCCTCTTCGATCCGACCCAGGTCGACCCGGAGAAGGAGGGCTACCAGCCCATGCAGGGGCTGTTCGGCCTCGCCCACGGCGGACTCGTCGGCACCGGCTGGGGGCAGGGCCGTCCCGAGGTGACCCCGCTCGCGCACAGCGACTACATCATCACCAGCCTCGGCGAGGAGATCGGCCTCATCGGACTGTTCGCCGTGCTGTGCCTCTACATGGTGTTCGTCAGCCGCGGCATCCGCATCGGCCTCGCCGGTCAGGACGACTTCGGCAAGCTGCTCGCCACCGGCCTCTCCTTCACCATCGCGCTGCAGGTGTTCATCATGGTCGGCGGCGTGACCCGCGTCATCCCGCTGACCGGCCTCACCACCCCGTTCCTCGCCGCCGGCGGCTCGTCGCTCGTGGCCAACTGGCTCATCGTGGCGCTGCTGCTGCGGATCTCCGACGCCGTGCGCGCCCAGCCCAGGACGGTGATCGGATGACCAAGGAGCTGCGCCGCCTCAGCATCGTGATGCTGTTCATGTTCCTGTCGCTGTTCGCCGCGACGAGCTGGATCCAGGCGGTCGAGGCCGACAGCCTCGCCCAGAACAGCAACAACAAGCGCACCCGTCTCGACAGCTACGAGATCCAGCGCGGCTCGATCATCGTCGACGGCTCGGCCATCGCCACCTCGATCCCCAGCGACGACCAGTACAGGTTCCAGCGGGTCTACACGGATGCCGCCATGTGGGAGCCGGTCACGGGCTACTTCAACGTGGCGCTGGACTCGCGCACCGGCATCGAGAAGGCGCTGAACGCCGACCTGTCCGGCACGGGGTCCAACGCGTTCCTCGCCGAGATCGAGCGCATCCTGTCGGGTCAGCCGCAGCGGGGCTACAGCGTCAACCTGTCGCTCAACTCGGCGGCGCAGCGCGCGGCGTACGAGGGGCTGCAGGGCCTGAAGGGCGCCGTCGTGGCGATCGAGCCCAAGACCGGCCGCATCCTCGCCATGGTGTCGACCCCCGGCTTCGACACCAACCTGCTCGCCACCCACGACGCCGACGCGGCGAACTCGGTGTACGACCAGCTGGCGGCCGATCCGGCCAAGCCGCTGTCGAACCGCGCCATCGCCGGCGACCTGAATCCGCCCGGCTCGACCTTCAAGATCGTCGTCGCCGCCGCGGCCTTCGCCACCGGCCAGTGGACCCCCGAGTCCACGCTGCCGAACCCGGCGCGCTACCAGCTGCCGGGCAGCGACAACACGGTCTCCAACGCCTGGGGCAGTGCCTGCGGGCCGGGCGACACCGTCACGATCGCCGAGGCGATCCGGCTGAGCTGCAACATCCCGATGGCGGAGCTCGCCGTGCAGCTGGGCGATGACACGATCCGCGAGATGGCGGAGAAGTTCGGCTTCAACCAGAGCTTCGACACGCCGATGGCGTCGACCCCGTCGAGCTACCCCCGCGGGCTCAACGACCCGCAGACGGCGCTCACCGGCTTCGGTCAGGGCCAGGTCACCGCGACGCCGCTGCAGATCGCGATGGTCGCCGCGGGACTCGCCAACGACGGGGTCGTGATGAATCCGCACATGGTGGACACCGTGATCGGCAACGATCTCTCGGTGATCCGCTCCTACGACGACACCGAGTTCGGACGCGCCGTCGACGCGTCGGTGGCCGATCAGGTCACTGCCGCCATGGTGGCGAGCGTCGCTACCGGAGCGGCGCAGGGTGCAAGAATAGACGGGATCGACGTGGCCGGTAAGACCGGAACCGCAGAGAACGGAAACAAGCCGCACACGTTGTGGTTCACCGGCTTCGCGCCGGCGGACGACCCGGCCGTTGCGGTGGCGGTCGTCGTCGAAGACGGCGGTGGAAAAGGGCAGTCCGGATCCGGTGACACCATCGCCGCTCCGATTGCGAAGAAGGTCATAGAGGCGGTGCTGGGCAGATGAGACCGACGCAGGGTGTGTCGTTCGGTGGTCGCTACGAGCTGCAGTCGCGAATCGCGATCGGCGGCATGGGCGAGGTGTGGGAAGCGACGGATCACGTCATCGGACGTACCGTCGCCATCAAGATCCTCAAGGACGAGTACATGGGGGACCCCGGGTTCCTCGAGCGGTTCCGCGCCGAGGCGCGCCACGCCGCGCTCGTCAACCACGAGGGCATCGCCAGCGTCTTCGACTACGGCGAGGAGAACGGCAGCGCCTACCTCGTCATGGAGCTCGTGCCCGGCGAGGCCCTGTCGACCATCCTCGAGCGCGACGGCGCGCTGAGCGCCGACAAGACGCTCGACATCGTCGCGCAGACGGCGTCCGCCCTGCAGGCCGCGCACGCCGCCGGCCTCGTGCACCGCGACATCAAGCCGGGCAACCTGTTGATCACGCCGGACGGACGCGTCAAGATCACCGACTTCGGCATCGCGCGCATCGCCGACCAGGTGCCGCTCACCGCGACCGGCCAGGTCATGGGCACCGTGCAGTACCTCTCGCCCGAGCAGGCGTCCGGGCACCCGGCGTCCCCCGCCACCGACACGTACTCGCTGGGCATCGTCGCGTACGAGTGCCTCGCGGGCAAGCGCCCGTTCACGGGCGAGTCGCAGGTGGCGATCGCCATGGCGCAGATCAACGAGCAGCCTCCGCCGCTGCCGCCGACGGTGCCGATCCCGGTGCAGAACCTCGTCATGGCGATGATCGCGAAGAAGCCCGGCGACCGCCCGTCGTCGTCGGCCACCGTCGCGCGCGCCGCCCAGGCGCTGCGCCGCGGCGACCTGAACTCCGCCGCGATCGCGGTGCCGGCCATCGCCAACGGCGGGATCTCCGACGACGCGACCCGCATGCTCACGGCATCCGGAGACGAGGGCGCCACACGCATCCTGCCGACCACGGCGACCCTCCCCACGGAGGACGCCGTCGCCGAGGAGGAGGCGCAGAAGAAGAAGCGCAGCCCGTGGACGTGGCCGTTGATCGCGCTCATCGCCCTGCTCGTGATCGTGCTCGTGGGCACGCTGTGGGCGCTGTTCGGCCCCAAGGGCGGCGACGCCGTGAAGACCCCTCCGCCCACCACGACGAGCCAGACTCCTGAGCCCACGGAGTCGGACACGCCGACGCCGGAGCCGACGCAGATCGACGTCGCGGCTCTGAATCTCGTGGGTATGCCGTGCGACGCCGCCAAACAGAAGGCGATCGACGCCGGCTTGCAGGCGGAGTGCGTCGTCGGGAACACGGTCGCGACGAGCCCGGACCAGGTCGGCACCGTCGAGAAGGTCGACCCCTCAGGCAACGTCGTGGAGGGCGGCTCCATCACCCTCGTCACCTTCAAGGACCAGGTCGCCATCGGCAAGCCCTCCGGCACGCCGACGCTGACGACGGCCACCCCGGTGGAGGGCGAGGAGGTCACCCTCAACTGGCCCACCTTCGAATGCCCGTCCGGCGCTGACCCTCGCGCCGCCTTCGAGGTCACGCTCACCAATGCCACCTTCTCGGGAGGCAACCCCGGCGAGTCGATCCGCTCGTTCGGACCCAGCATCCTGACGACGAAGATCATCCCTGGCACCGCTGGCCAGAGCATCACAGCGACGTATCGGGTGTTCTGCGGCCAGCGGCCGTCGGCTCAGTCCGACGCGATGCCGCCCGTGCTCATCATCGCCGGCGTGACCGACGGCGGCGGGGGCGCCACGGGCTAACTAACAGCTTCAGCGCAATAGGCTGAGTGCACTTCATCAGGACGAACCAGGGGGTCAGCCGTGTCGACAGAGCCACGCGTTCTCGCGGGTCGGTACCGCGTCGACGAGCTCATCGGTCACGGCGGTATGGCCAAGGTCTACCGGGGTTACGACCTGACCCTCGGACGTGGCGTCGCGATCAAGATCCTCGACCCCGAGCTCGCGCGCGACACGGCGTTCCGCACGCGCTTCCGCCTGGAGGCTCAGGCCGCGTCGCGCATGTCCCACCCGTCGATCGTGCGTGTGTACGACGCGGGCGACGAGACGGAGGGCGACGGCTCGCTCGTCGTGCCGTACATCGTCATGGAGCTCATCAGCGGCACGCTGCTGAAGGACATCATCTCGGCCGGCCCGGTTCCGGTCGACGACGCGGTGCGCTACGTCGACGGCATCCTCGAGGCCCTCGACTACTCGCATCGCGCCGGCGTCGTGCATCGCGACATCAAGCCGGGCAACGTGATGGTCACCGACAAGGGTCAGGTGAAGGTCATGGACTTCGGCATCGCGAGAGCGGTGTCCGACTCTTCCTCCACCGTGGCCGAGACCACGCAGATCATCGGCACCGCCGCGTACTTCTCGCCCGAGCAGGCCAAGGGCGAGCCGGTCGACGCCCGCGCCGACCTGTACTCCACCGGCGTCGTGCTCTACGAGCTGCTCACGGGACGTCAGCCGTTCCGCGGCGAGTCGCCCGTGGCCGTGGCCTACCAGCACGTCAGCGAGACCCCGTTGCCGCCGACCGAGGTCAACGAGGAGTCCCCCGGGGCCCTCGACCCCGTGGTCCTGCGGGCTCTGGCCAAGGATCCCTATCAGCGCTACCCGGATGCCGCGAGCTTCCGCACCGCCCTCGACGGCGCGGTGACGGGCCATGCGCCGAGCCGCAAGGAGCTCGGCGCGCTCACGAGCGAGCTGTACGGTGCGAGCCCGCGTCAGGCGCAGGAGACCGCGCGGTCCCTGCGCCAGCTGAGCAGCGACACGACCATGACGCGCACGCAGTCGGGCCCGCCCGTCGCGTGGATCTGGGCCGGAGTCGCCCTGCTGGCGGTGCTGCTCGCCTCGATCCTGTTCTGGGTGATCACGATCAGCAACGCCCCGAGCCAGACGCCCACCACCTCGCGCACCGTCCCCGACCTCGTGAACGTCTCCTCGGAGCGCGCCCAGGAGGAGCTGAACGAGCTGGACCTCACGGCCAAGCTCGTGCTCGAGTCGAGTTCGGAGATCAGCGAGGGCAACGTCATCCGCACCGATCCCGAGGCGGGCGCCGCCGTGGCCAAGGGCGACTCGATCACGGTCTACGTCTCCTCGGGCAAGAAGACCGTCGTGGTGCCCACGCTCAAGGGACTGTCGCTCACCGCCGCCAAGGAGGCGCTGACCGCTGCCGGCCTGCAGCTCGGCACGGTCACCCCGCGCAACGACAAGAGCCTCGCCGCCGACACCGTGATGGACGCGAGCGAGAAGGCCGAGTCCGAGGTCGCGCCGAACACGGTCGTCAACCTGGTCGTCGCCAGCGGACGCGTCACGCTCGCCGACGTATCGGGGTGGACGCTGGATGCCGCCAAGACGCAGCTCGAGCAGATCGGGCTCGTCCCCAATCCGGTGGAGCTCCAGGACTGCCCGCCGACCACCCCGCCGACCGTCGTGTCGATGTCGGTGGCCCCGGGCGACGTACCGATCGGGACGACGGTCGACCTGCGGTTCTGCGCCGCCCCCGCGAACTGATTTCGGTCCTCGGCACCTGGGTCCCCGGGCGCTTCGAATCGCATGACTGACCCGATTTCAAGCCGAAACGGGGTCAGTCATGCGATTCGAAGCGGGTCGAGGCTCGCCGACCGAGCCACGGCATCCTCATCGCCGACGGATGCCAGCCAGTTCGCCAGCAGGCGGTAGCCGCCCTCGGTGAGCACGCTCTCGGGGTGGAACTGCACGCCGACGATGGGGAGGGTGCGGTGGGCGATCGCCATGACCGTCCCCGTGGCGGTGCGCGCCGTCACGACGAGTTCCGGTGGCAGGTCGTGCTCGGCGAGCGCGAGCGAGTGGTACCGTCCGACGTCGAAGGGGGAGGGGATGCCGTCGAAGAGCGCGGAGCCGTCGTGCTGCACCGACGACACCATGCCGTGCATGAGCTCGGGAGCGCCGGTGACGGGGGCGCCGAACGCCTCGCCGATCGCCTGATGGCCGAGGCAGACCCCCAGCAGCGGCATCCCGGTGCGCCTCGCGATGCGCACGGCGTCGATCGAGGACCCGGCGTCCGCCGGGGTGCCGGGGCCGGGGGACAGCATGACGGCGTCGAAGTCCGGCAGCAGCGACGCCAGTCCTGCGGCGTCGGTGGCGTCGGCCTCGATGAGCTCGACCTCGGCGCCGAGCTCACGCAGGTAGCCGACGAGGGTGTGCACGAAGCTGTCGTGGTTGTCCACCACGAGCACGCGCGTCATTCGACGTCGACCTCGCCAGGGGTGATGAAGGGGCTGACCCACGGGAATACGTACCAGAACAGCGCGTAGAGCACGGCCGCGACGAGCACGAGCAGGATGAACAGCTTCAGCCACCACGGGCCGGGCAGCAGTCGCCAGAATGCGGCGTACATGATTCCTCTCGTTCCTCTACACCGACGGCGCCGCAGGAGGCGGCGGCGGATCGGTCAGCGCCGGGGGCGGACCCTCGGCGCGCGGCTGGAAGCTCTCGAAGATGCCGTAGGCCACGATGCGTTCGGCCAGGGAGTAGAGGGGGGAGCAGGCGGTCAGGGTGATGTACCGCTCACCGGTCTCGACCCCCGGCACTTGCGGCACGTCGAGCAGCACGTCGGTCTGGTTCGGCTTGACGTACTCGAGGGTGCGGAAGCGGTACGTGTACCAGCCGTCCGCGGTCTCCACGACGATGGCGTCGCCCACCTGCAGCTTGTCGAGCTGGTTGAAGGGCTTGCCCCAGGTGGTGCGGTGGCCGGCCATCGCGAAGTTGCCGACCTCGCCGGGCATCTTCGAGTTCTTGTAGACGCCGATGCCGAGCTTGTCGAGCGTGCCCGCCCGGGTCGTCCCGCCGAAGATGCCCTTGTTGTAGTCGGTGCCGAAGCGCGGGATGTGCATCTGGGCAAGCCACTGCGACTCGGCCGGCACCGCGGGGACGGGGATCTCGTAGGAGGTGGTTCCGTCCTCGTTCTCGACGAGAGGAGGAGGGGTCGGCGCAGGACTCGACGCGAGCTGCTGGGTGACGGCCGCACCCTCGTCGTTCTTCTGCGCGCTGATGATGATGTCGCCGATCCACATCTGCCAGGCGACGAAGAGCAGCACGAGCACGCCGGCTGTCAGCAGGAGTTCGCCGAGCACGCTCGTGAACGTGGCCCTGCGGCGCGGACGGGCACGACGTGAGCCCCGCTTCTCGGGCGTCACGGATGCGGTCATGGCGCCGATCATATCCCGCCGGTCTGTACGACTGCCGCCACATGCACTCGTGGTCGGCATGCCCGTCATGGGTAGAATGTCCGCATGGCACGAGACCGCAAGACTGAAGAAGCCGAAGTGACGCGCACCGAAGGCGATGCCGCGCCCAACGCGGTGTGGTTCAAGCCGGTGATGATCGGCTTCATGCTGCTCGGCCTCGTGTGGATCCTCGTGTTCTACATCTCCGGTTCCACCGGTCTCCCGATCCCCGGACTCGGCAGCTGGAACCTCGTCATCGGCCTCGGCATCGCGCTCATCGGCTTCCTCATGACCACGCGCTGGCGCTGACCGGCATCCGCTCGTCCGAAGGCCCTCCGCATCGCGGGGGGCCTTCGTCGTACCCCCTTGGTATGGTCCCTGCGGAGGTGCACGGATGCCGAAGACGATGAGGCACGACTGGACGCTCGAGACACGGAGCGGCCCGCGGTCGCTCGACGACGCCCGGCGGGTGTGGGAGTGCTACCGACAGGTGTTCGACGACGCTCCCGATCTCGCCGCGGCGGCTCTGCCCCCGGCTGTGGCGTCCGCCTGGCTCGGCGGGCACTTCGAGTTCGTGGAGCTCGGCGTGCTCCCCGAACGGCGGGGCGAGGGGATCGGCCGCGCCCTGCACGACGCTCTCCTGGAGGGGGTCGACCGGCGATCGCTGCTGAGCACCGCGGATGACGTCGACGATCCCGCCGTGCATCTCTACCGCAGTGCGGGGTGGCGGAGGCTCGGGACGTTGGCGCCCGGAGTGCAGGTGATGGGACGCGAGCTGCGCTGAGCCTCAGCGGCAACCGGTTTCCGCAGAGTTATCCACAGGTTATCCCCAAACTGGGGAGAATTACACGGATGTTATTCACAGGCGTTAACAACTCTGTTAACAACTCCTGATCAGGCGAGAAGGATCATCCGGGGAACGATGAAGGCCACCGCGAGCAGCACGACTGTGAGCAGAGCGAGCCACGTGATCATCCACACCCGCTGCTCCGGTCGTTTGGTGCGCGTGAAGATGAAGGCGATCAGTGCGCCGATGAGCAGGCCGCCGAGGTGCGCCTGCCAGGCGATGTTCCTGCCGAAGAACGTGAAGGCGAAGTTGATGCCGAGGATCACGAGGATGCCGGTGACATTCGCCCCGATGTGGCGCCCGATGATCAGCAGAGCCGCCATCAGGCCGAAGATCGCACCGGATGCTCCGACCGTCGACGTGGTGGGGGCGATGACCGCGACGGCCACGGATCCGCCGAGACCGCTGATCAGGTACAGCGCGAGGTACCGTGCGCGGCCGAGCATCGGTTCGAGCGTCTGTCCCAGCATCCACAGCGCCAGCATGTTCAACGCCAGATGGATGAAGCCGCCGTGCACGAACATCGCGGTGAGCAGTCGCCACGGTTCGAACGGCAGCACGGACAGATCCGGCAGCAGGTAGAGGCCGTTGAACAGCAGCTGCGCCGTGATCGCGTCGCCGACGCCCGGGATCAGCTGCAGCAGTCCGATGAACGACGTCACGGCGAGCAGCGCATAGGTGACCATCGGCCGACCGCTGCGCGCGATGGCGACGGAGCCGCCTCCGCCCCAGCGGCGGCGAGCCTTGCGCTGCGCCGGCGTCTCGGCCTTGCGCTCGGCCTTCATGCATTCGGGGCAGATCACCCCGACGGGAGCCTGCGTCTGACACTCGGGGCAGATGGTCCGGAGGCAGCGCTGGCAGAGCACGAAGCTCTGCCGATCCGGATGCCGATAGCAGTAGTTGTCGCGATTGCTCGTGAACTCGGGGCTCGTCATCCGGATCGGCTCGCTCGTCTGGTGTCAGGCGGCGACGATGTCGATCGACTGCAGCACGACCGGCTCGATCGGGCGGTCGCCCGCGGCGGTCGGAACGGCGGAGATCGCATCGACGACGGCCTTGGAGGCGTCGTCGGCGACCTCGCCGAAGATCGTGTGCTTGCCCTGCAGCCAGGGGGTCGGGTCGGTGGTGATGAAGAACTGCGAGCCGTTCGTGCCCTCGACCTCGCCGGTGGCGTTGCGACGCAGGCCGGCGTTCGCCATGGCCAGGATGTAGGGCTCGTTGAAGTTGAGCTCCATGTTGATCTCGTCGTTGAAGTTGTAGCCGGGGCCGCCGACACCCTGACCGAGCGGGTCGCCGCCCTGGATCATGAAGTTCGGGATGATGCGGTGGAAGATGACGTCCTTGTAGAGGGGACCCTCGCCCGGCTTGCCGGTGGCGGGGTGGGTCCAGTCCTTGGTGCCGTCGGCGAGGCCGACGAAGTTCGCGACCGTCTTCGGGGCGTGGTCGCCGAAGAGGTTGATGACGATGTCACCGTGGTTGGTGTGCAGGGTTGCGACGTGAGAAGCGTGAGCCATGCGCCCATTCTCGCAGAGCTTCCGGTGAGTCGGCCGGGATCTAGCCGCATGCGCCGTCTGACGCAAGGGGTGACGATTCCCTCCTCCCTTCCAGCATGGCGTGGCAAGATGGGGAGCCCGTACTCCAATGGACAGGAGAGCATCGTGAGCCTCAGCCGCAAGCGGAAGAAGGAACTGCGTCGTCTTCAGAACGACGCGACCCAGCTCTGGGAGAACCAGCAGGTGCTCGTCGGCCACGCGGCCGATGTGGCGCGCGAGGCGGGCCGTCAGCTCGGCAACTTCAATCGCGAGCAGGTCGTCCCGGTGGTTCAGGACACGTACAACCGCCGGGTCGCCCCGGTCGTCGACCAGGGCGTGCGCTTCGGCAAGCACGTCGTCGACGACAAGGTGGTCCCGATCGTGGGCGGCGTGGTCGGCACCGCTCTCTCGGCATGGGACATCGCGAACGCCAAGCGTCACGGCGTGACCGCTCCTCGGGGTCGTGTCGCCGTCGCCGAGAAGAAGAAGGGCCCCGGCCTCGGCTCGGTCGTCGCCCTGATCCTCGGCGCTGCCGCGGCCGTCGGCGTGCTGTACGCGGCATGGCAGGCGCTGCGGGCCGATGACGAGCTCTGGGTGGCCGACGACCCGCTCGCCGCACCCGAGGCGTGACCCCTCCCGACTCTCCCGCGGCGCATGCGCGGGTGACGGATGCTGCGGCCGCCCGCGGACTCGACATCGAGATCCGCGAGCGCCCGCAGGCACGGAGCCTCCACGAGGCGGCCGAGATCCTCGGCATCCCGGCATCCGGCATCGTGAAGACGCTCGTCGTCAAGCGCTCGGACGACACGTACCTCTTCGCGTTGGTCCCCGGTGGCAGGTCGATCTCGTGGCCAAAGCTGCGCGCCGTCGTGGGCGTCAACAAGCTGCGACTCCCCGAGGCCGAGCTCGCACTGGCCGCCACGGGATACGAGCGCGGCACCATCGTGCCGATCGGCAGCACGACCGACTGGCCGGTGTTCGCCGACGAGACGATCGTCGGGCAGCGCATCGCGATGGGAGCCGGCGCGCACGGCTACAGCCTGTTCGTCGACGCCGACGACCTCATCTCGGCCTACGGGGCCACCGTCGCCGACATCTCCGTCCCGGAGGACTCAGGGGACTGAGCCGGTCGGCGTCGCATCGACGGATCCGCGAGCCGGACCTAGAGGATGCCGGCCATCCGCAGGGCGATGTCCACGAGCTTCACCCGCTGCAGCTCCCCCACGGACTTCACCGAGAACCACTCGGCCATGTCCGTCGAGCCGTCCTTCTCGAAGCGCAGCCTGCCGCCGCTGATGCTCGCCCGATAGACGATGCGCAGGGTGTGCAGCGGCTGATCCGACTTGTGCACCCGCTGCGTGGCCGGGATCACGCGGGAGTGGATGCCGAGCAGCTCCCCGACCTTGACCGCGTATCCGGTCTCCTCGCGGAGCTCACGCCGCACGGCATCTTCGGGCGCCTCGCCGGGTTCCAGTCCTCCCCCCGGCATCGTCCACGCCACCCGCCGCCCTTCGACCCAGCGCGCCAACAGGATCCGATCGTCGTCATCGGTGACGACCGCGTATGCCGCGACACGCATGTCCATGTGTCACACCCTAAACCGGACCGCGCGTCGCGACGGACCGTGTGTCACACCACGCGCTCCCCGGCGAGATAGACGGACCGCACCTCCGTGTGCACCAGCTCCTCCGCCGTCACCGTGAGCGGATCGCGATCGACGACGATGAAGTCGGCGAACAGCCCCGGCTCGAGGGCCCCGACCTCGTGCTCGCTGAACAGCTGCCACGCGGCGTTCGCGGTCTGGCCCCGCAGCGCCTGCTCGCGTGTGACGGCGGTGCCCCCCGGCATCCGGAACCCCCCGCGCGACGTGCGGCTCTCGGCCACGGCCATATTGCGGAACGGCTCGTTGGGCGTGACCCATCCGTCGTTGTGGAAGGTGGCGCGGTGCCCGGCGGCGAAGGCGGCGCCGGCATCCGCCCAGGCCCCGCCGTGCTCCGGGCCGAAGAGATCGTCGACGAGCACCTCGCCCCAGTACGTGATGTGGTCGACGAAGAGGCTCACGGTCACGCCGAGGTCGGCCGCGCGCGCGAACTGGGCCGGGGTCATCGCGCCGCAGTGCTCCAGCCGGAAGCGGTGATCGGTGAGCCCGTGCCGCGTCACGATCTGCTCGTACACGTCGAGCGTGTCGTCGATCGCGAGGTCGCCGTGCGTGTGGCACGCCAGCTGCCACCCGCCCGCCGCGTACGGCTCGGCGATCGACAGCAGCTGCGCGGCGGTGTAGTTCGCGTGGCCCACGTGGTGCGGCTCGAGGCCGAGGTCACGCGTCGCCTGCGTGTCGAGGTACGGGAACGAGGTGGCGATGTTGCCGACCCAGGGCGAGCCGTCGGACCAGGTCTTCACACCCGTCTGACGGAACATCGCGTCGCCCTCGCCGCGGGGCGCCGCCGTGCCGCCGGGGTGCGAGGTCTCGTAGCAGCGCAGCCGCACCGGAAGCCTCCCCTCGGCGCGCAGGGCCTCGACGAGAGGATCGAGATCGGAGTTCCAGGAGAGGTCGGACACGGTGGTGAGCCCCCGCCGCGCGAGGTCGTGGAGATGCGAGAGCAGGAGCTCCGGCATCCGGTTCCGGGCGGCGGCGAGCATCGGCGCGACGACCTGTTCGACCGCCGCGGCCTCGAGGGCAACGCCGGAGAGCTCGCCGTCGGGACGCCGGCCGAACGAGGCCCCCGCCGGGTCAGGGGTGTCGCGATCGATGCCCGCGGCGAGCGCGGCCGCGGAGTTGAAGTACACGGCGTGGCCGGAGTTCTGGACGATGGTGAGCGGCACGTCGCCGGCCAGCTCGTCGAGGAGTTCCCGGTCGGGGTCGGGCAGACCGCGCTGCAGCAGGGCGTCCCAGCCGTTCGCGTACACGGGTCCGCCCGCGGCCACCGCGGCACGGAGCGCCTCGAGGACGCCCTCCGCATCGGGGATCGTCACGGGACGGACGTCGACCACGAGCTCCGACAGCAGAATGGCCGAGAACGCGGGGTGGCCGTGCGGTTCGATCAGGCCGGGCATGACCCATCCGTCGAGCGCCACCGTCTCGGCGTCGGGATGTGCGGCGGTGAGCACGGATGCGGGGCCGACGGCGACGACCCTGCCGTCATCCACCGCCATCGCCTCGACCTCCGCATCGATGTCGGCGGCGAGCGGGCGGATGCGTCCGGTGAAGATGGTGGTCATGGCGCCAGTCTGGCAGGGATGCCCGCGATCGATCAGGAATCGAGAAGACCCGGAGAGACCGGCATCCGTACGCTGAGGACATCAGCCACGACGAGGAGGACACCATGGCCGACGACGAGAAGAACTTCACCGCGGCGGAGCGCGACGCCATGAAGGCGGCGGCATCCGACAAGCGCAAGGCGCGCTCCCGGGCGAAGAAGACCCCGGAGGAGGCGCGCGCCGAGGGCGAGGCCGACCTGCGCGAGTCGATCGAGAAGCTCTCCGGCGACGACCGCGTGATCGCGGAGGGTCTGCGAGACCTGGTGGCCGAGGTCGCCCCGCATCTCATCCCGCGCACGTACTACGGCATGCCCGCCTGGGCGAAGGACGGCAAGGTGCTCTGCTTCTTCCAGCCGGCCGGCAAGTTCAAGACCCGCTACGGCACGTTCGGGTTCGAGCAGCCCGCCCAGCTGGACGACGGCACGCTGTGGCCGGTCGCGTACGCCGTGCTCGAGCTCGACGCGGCGAACCGGGAGTTCCTGTCCGAGCGGGTGCGACTCGCGGCGGGCTGAGGTGCCGTGCATGCGGTAGGGTCGTGTCCATGACCCGTTGGTATGCGTATTTCGAGTCGGCTCTGGAGGGGCCGTCGCGACACTGACGCGTACCGACACCTTCAGAGCCGACAGGGCAGAGCATCCGCTCTGCCCTTCGCCGTTTCGGCGGGCTCTGCACCGGGGTCCGCCGTCGACAGGACAGGACCCATGGACACCATCGACGCCACCGCCGACCTTCACGTCGCGAGCTTCACCACTCTGCCCTCGCCCGCCGAGCTCGCCTCCGAGCTGCCGGTCGGCGACGAGCGCGCGGCCCTCGTGGCGCGCACCCGCGAGGAGGTGCGCGCCATCATGGCGGGGGAGGACGACCGGCTGCTCGTCGTCGTCGGCCCGTGCTCGATCCACGACGCCGATGCCGGTCTCGAATACGCCGGACGGCTCGTCGTCGAGGCGGAGCGGCACCGCCACGACCTCCTCGTGGTCATGCGCACGTACTTCGAGAAGCCGCGCACGACCGTCGGATGGAAGGGCCTCATCAACGACCCACACCTCGACGGCAGCCACGACATCGAAACGGGCCTGCGTCTCGCCCGGGCTTTCCTTCGCGATGTCACGGCGCTGGGGATGCCGTGCGCGACGGAGTTCCTGGAACCCATCAGCCCGCAGTACACCGCCGACCTCGTGACCTGGGGCGCGATCGGTGCGCGCACGACCGAGAGCCAGATCCACCGGCAGCTCGCGTCGGGCCTGTCGATGCCGATCGGCTTCAAGAACGGCACCGACGGCGGTCTGCAGGTCGCCCTCGACGCGGCGGCCGCGGCATCCGCTCCGCAGGCCTTCCTCGGCATCGGCGCCGACGGGCGGGCGAGCCTGGTGACGACCACGGGCAACCCCGACACGTCGGTGATCCTGCGCGGCGGGGCCGACGGACCGAACTACGGGGCGGATCACGTGCGCCGGGCATCGGAGCGCCTCGCCGCCGCCGGTCTCACGCCGCGCCTCGTCGTGGACGCCAGCCACGGCAACAGCGGCAAGGACCACGTGCGTCAGTCCGAGGTGGCTGAGGAGCTCGCGGAGCAGATCGCCGCGGGCGGCGGGGGAGCGGCGCGGGCGATCGCGGGGGTCATGCTGGAGAGCAACCTCGTGGCGGGGGCGCAGAAGCTCGACGTCGCGGTGGGTCCGGCCAGGCTCGTGCGCGGACAGAGCGTGACCGACGCGTGCATGGGGTGGGACGCGACGTCGACGGCACTCGGCCGGCTCGCCGCCGCCGTGCGCCGGACGCGCTGAGCGCTCTCCGCCCCGGTCCATCACGTCGCCGAGACCTGCACTTCTCGTCGAGACCTGCGGTTGCTGCTGCAGGTCTCGGCGGAATGTGCAGGTTTCGAGGCGCGGGGGCGGGGACGGCGGGAGGCTGGGTCAGTCGGTGCTACGGACGTTCAGCAGCTGCCAGCCCTCGGGGACCTTGGCGAGCAGGGCGTCCATGTCGTCGGCCTCGACCTCGGTCACCTGATCCCGGCGCGCGAACGTGCCGACGGCCTTCAGCACCGCCGCTCCCTTGATCATCTCGACCGGTGACGAGACCAGGTCGAACCCGTCGGGGCGCAGGTCGTCGAGCTGCGCCTGGATGCCGGCGAGATCGGCCGCCTCGACGGGGAACGACTGGGATTCGACGGGACGCATCAGACCGATCAGCACGCTACGAGTCTAGGCGCGGCTTCCCCGGCGGCCTTCGAATCGCATGAATGACCCTGTTCTGCGCCGAAACAGGGTCATTCGTGCGATTCGAACGCCAAAGGGGGCTGCCGTCAGGGAGCGACGGCGGCGAGGGCGGCCTCCAAGCGCGAGACGGTGCCGTCGACGTCGGCGAGCTTGTCGAGTCCGAACAGGCCGATGCGGAACGTCGAGAACGACTCCGGCTCGTCGCAGTGCAGCGGGACGCCGGCCGCGATCTGCAGCCCCTGCTCACGGAACCTCGCTCCGCTGCGCAGCCCCGGGTCGTCGGTGTGCACGACCACCACGCTGGCCGCCGCGAACTCCGGGGCCGCGACCGAGGGCAGCCCGTGCTCGGCGAGCAGCGCCCGCACCCGGTGGCCGAGCTCGACCTGGGCGTCGCGCAACCGCGCGTAGCCGCGGTCGCGCGTCTCGATCATCTGCGCGAGGTTGCGCGCGATCGTGTCTGTCGGCATGGTCGCGTGGTACCCGGCGGAGCCGTCGCGGTAGCCGTCGGAGATCGCGAGCCACCTGCCGAGATCCAGGGCGAAGCTCGTGGACGTGCCGGCCCCGACGGCCGCACGCCCGCGCTCGCCCAGCATCACGAACCCAACGCCGGGAGAGCCGCTCCAGCCCTTCTGCGGGGCGCTGAGCAGCACGTCCACGCCGAGGTCGCGCATGTCGACCCACATCGCGCCCGACGCGATGCAGTCGAGCACGAGCACGCCGCCGACCTCGTGCACGGCGTCCGCGAGCGCACGCACGTAGTCGTCGGTGAGGATCATGCCCGCCGCGGTCTCGACGTGCGGCGCGAAGACCACGTCCGGGCACCCGGCGCGGATCGCGGTGACGACCTCGTCGATCGGGGCGGGGCTCCACGCCGACTGAGCGCCGTCGCCGTCGGGACGCGCCTCGCACACGACGACAGACGACGCGACGCCGCCCATGTCGAGGATCTGCGACCAGCGGTACGAGAAGAGGCCGTTGCGCACGACCAGCGCGCGGCGACCCGTCGCCAACTGGCGGGCGACGGACTCCATCGCGTAGCTGCCGCCGCCGTTGATGACGACGGCATCCGTCGCGTTGTACGCCTCGCGCAGGATCTCCAGCGTCTGCTGCATCACGGAGACGAAGCGCGCGGACATGTGGTTCAGCGAGCGGTCCGTGAAGACGACCGAGTACTCCAGCAGTCCGTCCGGGTCGATGTCGGCGTGGGGAAGGCTCATAGGGCCAGTCTGTCAGCGAACCGCATCCGGTGGGAAAGTTCTTCCGGATCGCGGATGGCTGACCGACCGCAGAGCTGACCGACCGCAGGGCGGATGCGCCCGGTGCCCCCCTCCGGCACCGGGTGCATCCCGTCTCAGGCGAGCGCTGCGGCGCTGCGGACCTCCTGCTCGCGCAGTGCGCGCTCGACGGCCTCGACGTCGCGCACGGCGCCGCGGTCGGCCGACGTCGCCATCGCCGCGTAGGCGCGCAGCGCCAGGGAGACGGGGCGCTGCCGGTCCTTCGGGCGGTAGCCGCCGGCATCCAGCAGCCGCGCCCGGCGCTCCTCGAGCACCGACTCGTCGACGCGCAGGCTCAGCCCGCGCGAGGGGATGTCGATGTCGATGATGTCGCCGTCCTCGACGAGGGCGATCACGCCGCCCGACGCCGCCTCGGGCGAGGCGTGGCCGATCGAGAGGCCCGAGGTGCCGCCGGAGAAGCGACCGTCGGTGACGAGAGCGCACACCTTGCCGAGCCCGCGGCCCTTGAGGAACGACGTCGGGTGCAGCATCTCCTGCATCCCCGGGCCGCCCTTGGGGCCCTCGTAGCGGATGACGACGACGTCACCGGGCTGCACCTGCTTGCCCAGGATCTTCGCGACCGCCTCCTCCTGCGACTCGCAGACCACCGCAGGGCCGGAGAAGACGAGGATCGACGGGTCGACGCCGGCCGTCTTCACCACGGCGCCGTCGACGGCGAGGTTGCCGCGCAGCACCGCGAGACCGCCGTCGACGGAGTAGGCGTGCTCGGCCGAGCGGATGCAGCCGCCCTCGGCGTCGAGGTCGAGAGCTGCCCAGCGCTCGGACTGCGAGAACGCGCTCGACGAGCGGACTCCGCCGGGAGCGGCGTGCCACAGGTCGAGGGCGGTGTCGGATGCCGTGCCGCCGCGCACGTCCCACTCCGCCAGCCACGAGGTGAGGGAGTCGGAGTGGATCGAGGAGACGTTCTCGTCGAGGAGGCCGGCGCGGTGCAGCTCGCCGAGGATGGTCGGGATGCCGCCGGCGCGGTGCACGTCCTCCATGTAGTACATGCGGCCGTAGGCCGGGTTCGGCGCGATCTTGGCCAGGCAGGGCACGCGGCGGGAGATCGCGTCGATCTCGTCGAGGCCGAAGTCGATGCCGGCCTCGTGCGCCGCGGCGAGCAGGTGCAGGATGGTGTTGGTCGATCCGCCCATGGCGATGTCGAGCGCCATGGCGTTCGCGAACGCGGCGGGGCTGGCGACGGCACGGGGGAGCACGGAGGCGTCGTCTTCGTCGTAGAACGCCTTCGTGATCTGCACCGCGACCTCGCCGGCGCGCTCGTAGAGGGCACGACGGGCGGTGTGCGTCGCGAGCACCGAGCCGTTGCCGGGGAGGGCGAGGCCCAACGCCTCCACGAGGCAGTTCATCGAGTTGGCGGTGAACATGCCGGAGCACGATCCGCACGTCGGGCAGGCGTTCTCCTCGATGCGCTGGATGTCGGCATCCGACACCGTGTCGTTCGCCGCCTCGGAGATCGCGTCGACGAGGTCGAGCGTGCGGACCGTGCCGTCGACGAGCGTCGCGCGACCGGACTCCATCGGGCCGCCCGACACGAACACCGTCGGGATGTTCAGCCGCAGGGCTGCCATGAGCATGCCCGGCGTGATCTTGTCGCAGTTCGAGATGCACACGAGGGCATCCGCCTGGTGCGCGTTGACCATGTACTCGACCGAGTCGGCGATCAGGTCGCGCGAGGGGAGCGAGTACAGCATCCCTCCGTGACCCATCGCGATGCCGTCGTCGACCGCGATCGTGTTGAACTCGCGGGGGATGCCGCCGGCCGCGGTGATCGCCTCGGAGACGATGCGGCCGACCGGCTGCAGGTGGGTGTGGCCGGGGACGAACTCGGTGAAGCTGTTCGCGACGGCGATCATCGGCTTGCCGAAGTCGGAGGCGTTGACGCCGGCGGCGCGGAACAGCGCACGGGCTCCGGCGGCGTTGCGACCGTGCGTGACCGTGCGGGAACGAAGAGGGGTGGGCATTCTTCCACCCTGGCGTCTCCGTGCGCGGGCCGGAAGACGGCGCTGATACTAGTAGTGAGAGCACTAGGTTTGTACTCATGACCACGGAGGAGCAGCAGCGCAAGGAACTCGGCGCCTTCCTTCGCGCCCGGCGGGAACAGCTCGACCGGTCGTCGTTCGGCCTGCCGCCGGCGGGCCGGGGCCGCACGGTCGGCCTGCGCCGAGAGGAGGTCTCGTTCCTGTCAGGGGTGAGCGTCACCTGGTACACCTGGCTCGAGCAGGGGCGCGACATCAACCCGTCACGACAGGTGCTGGACGCCGTCGCCACGGCGCTGCACCTCACTGTCGCCGAACACGACTACGCGCTGACGCTCGCCGGCTTCGCGCCGACCCGTCCCGGGTCGCGGACCGAGGTGGCGGCGGCGCCCGCGCACGTGCAGAGGTTCCTCGACGCGCTCGACGAGCATCCTGCCTACGCCATCGCACCGGACTGGGGCATCGCGGCGTGGAACTCCGCGTACGAGGCGCTGTATCCGAACGTCGCCACCACACCCCCCGAGGACCGCAACCTGCTGTGGCTGATCTTCACCGACCCGGCCGTGCACGAGCTGCTCGACGACTGGGACGACACCAGCCGCCGGTTCCTCGCCGAGTTCCGCGCCGAGGCGGGACCGCGCCTCGGTGATCCGCGCTACCGCGACCTCGTCGGACGGCTGCGCGAGGCGAGCCCGGAGTTCCGCGAGCGCTGGGACAGCCACGGCGTCGGCGGCTTCGAGTCGCGCGAGCGGGTGTTCCAGCATCCGGCCCTCGGCCGGCTCGTCTTCGAACATCACCAGCTGCGCCCCTCGGATCAGACCGACGTGCAGCTCGTCGTGTACGTGGCGGATGCCGCGACCAGGGAGCGGTTCGCGAGGCGCGCATGAACCACGGCTCGCGCGAGGTGCTCCGCATCCCCGCCTTCCTCCTCTTCTGGAGCGCGAGCACGTTGCGCGCCTTCGGCGGCTCGATCGCCGGAGTCGCCTTCCAGGTGCTGATCGTGGCGGTCGTGGCGGCGACCCCGGTGCAGATCGGAGTGCTGAGCGCTCTCGGAGTCGTTCCCTACCTCTTCCTCGGCCTGATCGTCGGGGCGCTCATGGACCGGTGGAGCCGCCAGCGCACCCTCGTCGTCACCAGCATCGGCAGGGCCCTGGTGCTCGGCGCCGTGCCCGTGCTCCTGCTCGTCGACGCACTCGGTTTCTGGACCCTCGCCGCGATCATGCTCGCCCTCGGCGTGCTCACCCTCTTCGCCGACTCGGCCTCCCAGCCGCTGCTGCCCGCGCTGGTGCCGAGGGACGCGCTCGTGCAGGCCAACGCGCGACTGGGGCAGAGCGAGACGGTCGCGGGCACGGCCGGGCCGGCCATCGGGGGCGCGCTCCTGACGCTCGTCGGCGCCCCGCTCCTGTTCGTGTTCGAGTCCGTCGTGCACGCGGTGTCGGCCGTGCTGCAGTCGCGCCTCCGCGTGCGCGAGACGGCCCCGCCTCCGAGAGCGCAGGGTCGCCACATCGGCCACGACATCGTCGAGGGCATGCGTTACACATACCGGCATCGCACCCTGCGACCCCTCGCGATCTCGGTGCACATCTGGTTCCTCGGCAACAGCCTCGCCGCCACCCTGTTCGCCGTGTACGCATTGCGCGACCTGGCCGTCGAGCCGTGGGCATTCGGCGTGGCGCTGGCATGCGGAGGCGTCGGCGGACTGCTCGGGGCGCTGCTCGCGCCGGCGGTGGGCCGCGGGCTCGGCGCGGGACGGGCGATCCTCCTGGGTCGGATGCTGGTGGTGCTCCCCTGGACGACGCTCGCCCTCGTGCCCGTGAGTGCCTCCAGCAGTCTGCTGCTTGTGCTGCCCCTGCTGTCGACCGCCCAGTTCGTCTACGGACTGTCGATGGGCATCGAAGACGCCAACGACATCGGGTACCGCCAGTCGGTGGCCCCGGATGCGATCCAGGGACGGATGAACTCCACGATCCGCACGGTGAACCGCGTGGTCTTCTTCTTCGGCGCCCTGCTCGCCGGCGTGCTGGCGACCCTGCTGGGTTATCCGGTCACGTTCGGCGTCGCCGCCGGGGTGTTCACGGTCGCCGCGCTCGTCGTCGCGCTGTCGCCGCTGCGCGACGCCCGGCACGGGGAGTCGGCGGAGCAGCCGGGATAGGGTGGAGCCATGTCGAGTCCCGAATCGGACAGGTCGGGGGCTTTCGGTCACACCGTCAGCCCCCTGAGCCGCCGCTGAGCATCCCGCTCACCTTCTGATGCCCGTGAGCAACGGGCATCGCGCGAACCCGGGTCGCTGACCGTGGTGCCGAGAAGTCCCTTCTCGATCCCTCACCTCGGAGTACTCGATGCCTTTCACCCTCTATCTGCTCGCCCTGGCGGTCTTCGTCATGGGCACCTCGGAGTTCATGCTCGCGGGCCTTCTCCCGAGCATCGCCGCCGACCTCGACGTCACGGTCGGCACCGCGGGACTGCTGACCTCGGCGTTCGCGATCGGAATGGTCGTCGGCGCACCGGTCACGGCCGCGTTCGCCCGTCGTTGGCCGGCTCGATCCGCGCTGACGGCGTGCATCGTCGTGTTCGCCGCGTGTCACGTCATCGGCGCGCTCACGCCGGAGTTCGGCGTGCTCTTCGCCACCCGTGTCGTCGGTGCGCTGTCGAACGCGGGGTTCCTCGCCGTCGCCCTGACGGCCACGACCCGGCTCGTCGCCGATGACCGCAAGGGGCGGGCCCTCGCGGTCCTGCTCTCCGGGACCACGGTGGCCACCGTGGCGGGGGTGCCGGCGGGGGCGCTCATCGGCACCGCCTTCGGGTGGCGCACGACCTTCTGGATCATCGCGGCGCTGTGCGTCCCTGCGGTGATCGGCGTCCTGGTCGGCGTCCCCCGGCGAGCGGGCGACCGGCAGCGCGACGCGGCCCCGGTGCCGCTCGTCGACGAGCTCCGCCAGCTCCGCTCCCCGCAGCTCCTCCTCACGATGATCCTCGGCGCCCTGATCAACGGCGGCACCTTCGCGGCCTTCACCTTCTTCGCGCCGATCGTCACAGAGACCGCGGGCCTGGACGGGGGCTGGGTCCCCGTCATCCTCGTGCTGTTCGGCGTCGGATCCTTCGTGGGCGTGAACCTCGCCGGCCGCCTCTCTGATCGGCATCCGGGCACGGTGCTCGCCATCGGCGGACCGCTCCTCGCCGCGGGATGGGTCGCTTTCGCGCTGCTGGCCGGGCATCCCGCCGCGCTCGTCTCCCTCGCCTTCACGCAGGGGGTGCTGGCCTTCGCCGTGGGGAGCACGCTCATCGCACGAGTGCTCTACGCCGCGGCAGGTGCGCCCACCATGGGCGGCGCGTACGCCACCGCCGCTCTCAACGTCGGCGCCGCGGCCGGTCCGGCGATCGGCGGGGTCGCGCTCGGATCCGTGGCGGGGCAGCTCGCTCCGGTCTGGGTGGCCGCGGCGCTGACGGGAGCGGCGCTCGTCGTCGTCGCGGTGGGTCGACGAGGGGATCGGTAGACACCGCCCGCCGCGAGCCTCGATCCTGATGCAGTGAGCCCAGCACGTCGGCGGATGCCGGCCGAGACGCGCGTTCTGTTCAATCCCCCGGGGTGTGCTCGTCCGTAACGTCGAGCCATGTCCCTGATCGGCGAGGTCGTCGTGCCCTGCTTCTCGGAGGGCGACATCTCCCGGGAGATCGCCGTCGCGAGGGCCGACGGCGTGCGGCTGCGACCGCGCGGGGGAGGGCACTGCCTGGCGGGGAGGTCCTCGACGGCCGGCATCGTGCTCGATCTGGGCGGCATGGACGAGATCCGGGTCGATCCGTCGGGTACGGCGACGATCGGAGCGGGATGCCTGCTCGGACGCGTCTACGGGGAACTGCGCGCGGTGCGCCGGACGCTGCCGGCGGGATGCGGCGCCACGGTGGGCATCGCCGGTCTGACCCTCGGAGGCGGGATCGGCCTGCTGGGACGACTCCACGGCCTGACCTGTGACCGACTCGTGTCGGCGCGGGTGGTGCTCGCGGACGGCGAGGTCGTCGAGTGCGACGAGCATCGCGAACCGGACCTGTTCTGGGCGCTGCGCGGCGCCGGCGGCGGCCAGTTCGGCGTGGTCAGTTCGTTCCGGTTCGCGACCATCCCCGAGCCGCTCGTCTCCCGGGTCGAGATCACCTGGCCCGACGACGAAGACCTCATCGCCCTCCTCGCCTCCTGGCAGGCGTGGGCACCGGACGCGCCAGACGGGATCACCCTCGACCTGGTCGTCGAACGGGTCCCCGGGCGGAACGGCCTGCGGGCCCGCGCGTTCGGCTCGTCCACACTGCCGGTCGCCGAGACCGTGACGGTGCTGCAGGACTTTCTCGGCACCGGAGCCTCCGCACGGCTTCGCACGGAGGCACCGGTGCCGTACTCGACGGTCAAGGAGATCCACGCCGACGAGCACCGGGGGATGCCGCAGGATCCGATCAGGCTGCGGTCGGAGTTCTTCGAGCAGTCGATCGACGCACAGACCCTGGGCGATCTGCTGTCGCTGACCGCCCAGTCGAGGCACGCTCGCGGCCGGCGACTGGCCTTCACGGCGATGGGGGGTGCGTACAACCGCGTCTCTCCGGAGGCGACGGCATTCGCTCACCGCCGGACCCGTTTCCTGCTGGAGCACGTCGGCGCCCCGGACGATCCGTGGATCGACGACTCCTGGCGGCTCGCGCATACGGCCGGGTCGGGACGGGTGTATCCGAACTTCCCCGATCCGCTGCTGGAGAATCCGCTGGCCTCCTATCACGACGACAACGTCACGCGGCTCTCCCAGGTGAAACGGCGCTACGACCCGCATCGTTTCTTCGACTTCGACCAGGCCGTCCCGCCCGCCCCTCTCGCGAGCGCGAGCCTGCGAGATCAGCCCAGCCCGCACGACAGGAAAGAGAGTCGATCATGAGCACGGTCATCTGCGGCCTCGCCGTCTCCGTGGACGGTTTCATCACCGGCCGGGGAGCCGGTCCCGGCCACGGTCTCGGCGACGGCGGAGTGCTGTTCGACTGGTACGGGAGCGGCGACGTCCCCAGCCGCGTCTTCCCCGGATTCCGCCTCTCCGCACCCAGCGCACGGGTCTTCGACGAGCTCGCCTCGCGGGTGGGCGCGATGCTGGCCGGCCACACCACGTACGTCGATTCGGAACGCTTCGCCGACGGCTCCCCGCATCCGACCGCGCCCCTGGTCGTGCTCAGCAGCGCATCGTTCCCGCCTGCTGACGACCGGCAGACGATCGTCAGCACGGGGATCGAGGAAGCCGTCGCCGAGGCGCGGCGCCTGGCGGACGGGAAGGACGTGGGGCTGATGGGCGGCGTGCTGGTCACCGAGGCCATCAAGGCGGGGCTCGTGGACGAGCTCATCCTGCACCAGGTGCCCGTGCTCCTCGGTGCCGGGAGGCGGTTCTTCCACGAGCTTCCCCATCAGATCCGGTTGACCCCGCTCGAGGTCGTGGCCGCGCCCGACGTCACCCATCTGCGCTACGCGATCGAGCGGAACGGGGAGGGACGATGATCCTCGTCACTGGCGGGCTCGGGATGATCGGCGCACACACGGCGTCCGCCCTCGCCGACAGGGGCGAGGAGGTGCTCGTGACCGCGCATCGCACCTCCGACGTGCCGCCCTTCCTCGCCGGACGGGTCGCCGTGGAGCGTCTCGACCTCACCGACCGCGACGCGGTCCTCGCTCTCGGCGACCGATACGACGTCGATGCCATCGTGCATCTGGCCGGAAGCATCCCGCAGCAGGACCCGATGCCCTTCTTCCGCCGCGACACCGCCGCTCTCCTCAACACGCTCGAGGCCGCACGCACCTGGTCGGTGCGACGGTTCGCGGCCGCGAGCAGCATCAGCGTGTACGAGGGCCGGGCCGAGCGCGCCTGGACCGAGGACCTCGCCCTTCCGCTCGCCACACCGCCGCACGCGATCGCGGCGTTCAAGAAGGCCGTCGAGCCGATCACCCAGTCCGCGCTCGCGGGCACCGGCGTGCAGCCGCTGCTGCTGCGGATCGGCAGCACCTGGGGTCCGCTCATGGATCCGGAATCCCCGTTCAGCCCCATCCCCCCGCTCGTGAGCGCCGTGCTGCGCGGAGAGACTCCGGCCGCGCTGCACGCCGGGGACGGCGGCGACTTCGGCTACGCCCCCGACACCGGGCGCGCGATCGCGCTGTTGATCACCGCCCCCGCGCTCAGACACGTCGCGTACAACGTGGCCGGCGGCTTTCCGTACTCTCACCGAGAGCTCGCGGACGCGCTGTCCGCGGTGCTTCCCGATGCGGGCATCGAGGTCGTCGACGCCCCGGCCGGAGATGCGGTCGAGCATCCCTACCTCGACATCTCGCGCCTGCGCGCCGACACCGGGTTCGCACCGGCCTTCGACGTGAGGGGAGCGGTGGCCGACTACGTCTCCTGGCGTTCCGAGAACCGGCGATGAGCGGCTCGCCACTTCCTCTTGACAAAATTACTCATGTGAGTAATTTGGTGGTCATGGGCCCATCCCGCAGCTACCTCTCCACCGAGCACCGCCGACACGAGATCATCGAAGCCACGGTGCGCGTGCTGGCCGAGCAGGGGTTCTCGGCGACGTCGTTCGCCCGGATCCGTGAGGAGGCGGGTCTCAGCAGCACCAGGATGATCTCGTACCACTTCGATGGCAAGGCCGCGCTGATGCAGGCGGTCGTCGAGGACGTGATCCGACGCGCGGCGGCCGTCATGGTTCCGGCGATGGATGCGGAGGAGACGTGGTCGGGAAAGCTGTCCGCCTACATCCGGGCCAATCTCCAATTCCTGGCGGAGGATCGGCTCGCGGCACGCGCCGTCATCGAGGTCATCCAGAACTCCCCCCGAGCCGACTCCGGCCTGCGCGAGGACACGTCCGCGCTGATGCTGTCGATCCTCCTCACCCACGGTCAGGAGGCCGGGGAGTTCCGAGAGTTCGACCCGCTCGTCGTCGCCCGTTCCATTCGCGCGACGATCGACGCGTTCGCCGTCGCCATGCCATCGACCGCCGGCGCCGTCGAGTCGACGACGAACGAGATCCTCGCCCTGTACCGGCGCGCCACCCGCATCGAAGGAGCATCATGAGCCAGACGACCCGCCCCGAGATCCGGTCCGCGCTTCAGACCGTCGCCCGCCTGTGGTGGCTGTGCGCGGCTGTGTCCGTCCTCGCTCTCGTCGTCGCGGCCTTCCTCTCCATCGCCGACCCCGCCGAGGTGAACTGGGTCGTCTGGCTGAGAGGCTCGGTGGTCGCGGCCGCGAGTCTCGTGTTCGTCGCGGTGACCAGGGCCGCCGCCCGCGGCAGCAGGGCCGCCTACACGCGGATGCGGTGGATCTCGATCCTCGCGCCGATCGGCATCCTCCTCATCCTCATCGCACCCGACACCGGCTATCCGCTCTGGATGAAGGTGGAGCAGGGCATCGTCGGCGCCATCATCGTCGCCGTCGCGATGATCCTCAATCGGCGTCCCGTGCGTGACGCCTTCCCCAAGACCACCTGAGCGGCGATACCGGTTCCGATCATGACCGACACCTACGTCGAGCGGCTTCCCCGCCCTGCGCTCGCCCGTGCGGTGCGGACCGTGTGGATCCACACCACCGGGGATCAGCCGTCGGTGCACCGTCATCTGCCGACCGGCGGGGTCGAGCTGCACGCCCCGCTGGGCGGGACCCCGGTCCTGATCGGTCCGCTCATCGGATACTGGCTGGAGCCCCTCCCCCCGCGCAGCGTGATCGTGGGCATCCGCTTCCTTCCCGCATCCCCGCCGCCGCTGCCGGTCCCCCTCGACGAACTGGTGGGCCAGCGGGTTCCGCTCGGCGACCTGTGGGGGCCGACGGCCGACCGTGTCGCCGACGAGATCGCCGCGACGGGCGACGGCGTGCGTGCGGCCGAGGTCCTGGAGGACTTCCTCCTCCAGCGGTACCGCGACGCGTACCGAGTGGATCGCGTCATCCGCGAGGCCGTCGCGAACCTCATGCCGTGGGAGCACGCCGAGGTCCGTGATGTGGCCACGCACGTCGCGCTGTCGTCCAGCCAGCTGCGCCGACGATCGCTGCACACGGTCGGCCTCACGCCCAAGACGCTGCAGCGCACCCTCCGATTCCAGGGCTTCCTCGCCCTGGCGCAGGCCGGTGCGACGGCCAGCGGCCGTCGCGGCGCCGACGGCATCGCGGGGCTCGCGGTGGATGCCGGCTACACGGACCAGGCGCACCTGAACCGCGAATGCCTACGCCTCACCGGGCTCACACCCCGTCAGCTGCTGCACGGAGATCTCGATCGCTGCGCCTGCGGACACGACCATGCCGCCTCGTATCAGCCGTTCCTCCGGGGCCGGATGGACCGCGCAGGCTGACGCCCAACCCGCGAATGCGAGAAAGAGGAGAGTCCATGAGAGAACCGAACGACGCCAGCATCCGGAACAGTCGGAACCGGGACGCCGCCTCTCCCCGTCCCGGTGTGCGCGGCATGGACCACGTCGGCATCACCGTCGCCGACCTCGCCGCCGCCACCGCGTTCTTCACCCTCCTCGGCTTGGAGACGCATGGCGACCCCATGGACGTCGAGGGCGAGTTCCTCGACACGGTGATCGGCATGCCCGGCTCCCACACACGCATCGTCATGCTCCACACTCCGTCGGGCGGCACGACCGTCGAACTGTCCAGCTTCGTCCGCCCCGACCACCGGACCGGGTCGACGGCGCCGATGGCCAACGAACTCGGCATCCGGAACGTCGCCTTCATGGTCGACGATCTCGACGCCGTGATCGAACGCGTCATTGCAGCCGGGTACGAGCTCGTCGGCGGGGTCGGCGAGTGGGAGGGTTCGATCCGCATGGCGTACGTCCGCGGACCGGAGGGCATCATCGTCTCCCTCGCCGAGGACATCGGCTCGAATCGCTCGGCTGAATAGAGGTGGAGCCTAGGAGACTCCGTCGTCGGTGCTCCGCTCCGACTCCTCCCCGAATCGCTCAGCCTGATAGACGCGAGAAGGCCCCCGTGCATTCGCTCGGGGGCCTTCTCGCGTCTGTGGAGCCTAGGAGATTCGAACTCCTGACATCCTGCTTGCAAAGCAGGCGCTCTACCAACTGAGCTAAGGCCCCATGAAGGGATTTCTTGAGTTACGTGGTGGGGCTACCAGGACTTGAACCTGGGACCTCTTCATTATCAGTGAAGCGCTCTAACCGCCTGAGCTATAGCCCCGTCAACCTCCAAGACTTTACCGGAAGATCCGGCAAAATCCGAATCGAGGAGGGTGGGCGACGGATGCCGGGCGTTTCGGCCCGGCATCCGTCTCTCGATCATCTGCCCGGACGCAGCGTGACGGTCCCCGCGGAGACGGTCACATCGATCGAGTTCCGTGACGCCGACGAGTGCTCGAGCCTGTCGTCGAGGCTGCCTGCGCTCACGTTCTGGGTGACGTCGTACCCTCCGCTCGGGAAGGTGACGTCGGCGCTGCCGGCCGAGACGTCGATCGACGTCTCACGGGGCGCGGTGCCCCGGAGCTCGACGGTCAGGTCGCCGGCCGACACCGAGAGCTCGGCCGACTGCACACCGTCGAGGATGAGGTCGGCACCGCCCGCGCTGAGGTTCGCATCCAGCGAGGTGGCCGAGCCGTCGACCGTGAGGTCGCCCGCCGACACCTCCACGTCGAGCTCGCCGTACTCGCCGCTGACGTCGAGGCCGCCCGCGTTCAGCTCGAAGGAGGCGTCGAGGCCCTCCAGCTCCTGCGGGAGGGTGAGCACCACGGTGCGCGCGTCGTCGAACCAGCCCCCGAACCACCAGCCGAACCCGGTGTCGGGACTGCGCACGGTCAGTTCGTCGCCGTTGCGCTCGAAGGTCCACGTGCCGCCGCGGCCACCCGTCACCGACAGCTCGGCCTCGTCGACGTCGGCGAACTCGACGCGCACTTCGCTGGCGCTGGCCTCCAGGTCGAGGCTGTCGACTCCCGCGACGTCGAGTCGCTGCTGAGATGAGCTGCGTGAGAGGTCGAACGACGCCGCGACGGCGGCCGTGGTGCCGACGCCCGCCAGCACCAGCCCGCCGAAGACCGCGGTCAGGACGGTGATCCAGGTCCTGTTCGGGTGCCCCTGTCGAGGAGCGGGAGGAACGGGTGCCGCGCCCTGCACGGGCGGCGGGGTGAGAGGGGTGTGGTCGGTGCTCATCGTGCGGCTCCTGTCTGGCCGTTCGCGGGAGTCGTCCCGCCGGTGTTCTCGATGTGGGCGAGGGCCGCGAGCACGCGCCGGTTGCCCGACTCGTCGGGCTCGAGCCCCAGCTTCTGGAAGATGGACGTGATGTGCTTCTCGACGCTCGCCTCGGAGACGAAGAGCAGGGCGGCGATCGCCTGGTTGGACTTGCCCTCTGCGATCAGCGCCAGCACGGTGCGCTCCTGCTCGGTGAGGCGCAGCATCCGGTCGTCGCGGTTGCGTCTGGTCAGCAGCTGCGCCACGACCTCGGGGTCGAGCACGGTCGCCCCCTCGGAGATGCGCTGCACCGAGCCGAGGAACTCGGCGACATCCGCCACCCGGTCCTTGAGCAGGTAGCCGAGGGGTCCGCCCTGCGTCGCGATGAGGTCGGACGCGTAGCGCTCCTCGACGTACTGCGACAACACCAGCAACGGGAGAGCCGGGTCGGTGGCCCGCAGGGCGAGAGCCGCGCGGATCCCCTCGTCGGTGAACGTCGGCGGGAGGCGCACGTCGAGGATGCAGAGCTCCGGTGCCAGGTCGATCACCGCGTCGGTCAGTCCGGACGTGTCGGGGAGGGCCGCGACCACCTCGTGGCCGGCGTCTTCGAGCAGTCGCACCAGCCCCTCGCGGAGCAGCACGGAGTCCTCGCAGATCAGGATGCGCACGGTACGTTCACCTCCAGGCTGGTCGGGCCGCCCTGCGGGCTGTCGAGACGGAAGGTGCCGCCGGCGGCGAGGATGCGGTTGGCGATGCCGTCGAGTCCGCCGCCGGGCTGCGCCTGCGCGCCGCCCATGCCGTTGTCCTCCACGCGTGCCCAGAGGGTGTTGCCCTCGCGCAGCCGCACGGTGACCCTCGCCTCGCTGGCACGGGAGTGCTTGGCGGCGTTGGTGAGCGATTCGGCGATCGCGAAGTACACGGCGGCCTCGGCATCCCTGCTGCATCGTCCGTCCATGCGCACGTCGAGGTTCACGGGGATGTGCGAGCGCCCGGCGAGGGCCGACAGCGCGGCGTCGAGACCGCGGTCGTCGAGCACCGAGGCGTGGATGCCGCGGGCCAGCTGTCGCAGCTCGGTGATGGCGGCCTTGGTCGAGGTGTGCGCCTCGGCGATCAGTTCCTTCGCGGCGGCGGGGTCGGCGTCGATCTTCTGGTGCGCGAGCCCCAGCGTCATGCCGACCGACACCAGGCGCGGCTGGACGCCATCGTGAAGGTCGCGCTCGATGCGGGTGCGCTCCAGGTCGGCGGCGCGCACGGCCCCCTCGCGCTGCGCGGTGGTGGTGCGCACGCGCTCGGTCAGCTCGGCCTCACGGCTCGGCACGACGATCGCCAGGGAGAGCACCCGGTGCAGCAGAGCGATGCCCACGATGAGTGCGGCGCTCGCGAGCACCCCGAGGATGCCGACGAGGGGAGCCCACGCCACCTCGATCGTGCTGCCGAACGGACCGGCCACCACCTCCTGCGAGGTGAGCGGGGCGAAGGAGATCATCGCCGACCACACCAGGCTCCAGAACAGGCGCAGGATGACGGCGCCGGCGATGCACGCGAGGGCGAAGTTCGCCAGGGCACGCCACATGCGGCCGTCGATGCTCTGCCGCCCGATCGAGCGCAGCCAGCCGACGAAGCCGGGGCGCCCGCTGTCGCGCAACCGGAGCGGGGCGATCCCCACGCGGTACAGGGCGTCGATGCGAGCCACCTCGAACCACCCGAGTCCGAAGAGCGCGTAGATCAGGCCGACGAGCAGGAACGCGCCGACGCCGAACACGAAGATCAGGCCGAGCCCCGCACCGAAGAGGCCGGTGAGGGCACCGAAGATGCCGGCGCCGAGCACGCCGAGCGCGGCGAGCTCCAAGGCGGTGAGGACGATGCGCAGCGGCGGTTTGGCAGGGATCTCCTGCGGTGCGGTCGCAGTCTGTGTGGTCATAGTCCCAAGGTACGGGGGAGCGACGAGCCCCGACATGGAGGCACCCGGACACCTCGCTTCGGGTTTTCCCTACCCCACGGGCGCCGCGACGTCGTCTCTCTCTGGTTCACTGTCAGCATGACGACACACGAGGGTGAACAGCACGGCGCCGGTCTCGGTCAACGACTCAACTGGCTGCGCGCCGGAGTGCTCGGGGCGAACGACGGCATCGTCTCGGTCGCGTCGCTGGTGGTCGGCGTCGCCGGCGCCACGACCGACAACGCCGCCCTGCTCACGGCCGGCATCGCCGGACTCGTCGGCGGCGCGATCTCGATGGCGCTCGGCGAATACGTCTCCGTGAGCAGCCAGCGAGACAGCGAGCGCTCGCTCATCGCCAAGGAACGCGAGGAGCTGCGCACGATGCCCGACGCGGAGCTCGCCGAGCTCACCTCGCTGTACCGCGAGCGCGGGCTCACGGAGGACACGGCCCGCAAGGTCGCCGAGGAACTCACCGCCCACGACGCCCTCTCCGCGCATCTGGAGGTTGAGCTCGGCATCGATCAGGACGACCTCGTGAACCCCTGGCATGCGGCGATCTCCTCGGCCGTCGCGTTCACGCTCGGAGCCCTGCTGCCGCTCATCGCGATCCTGCTCCCTCCGCCCGAGTGGCGGGTGCCGGTGACGTTCGCCGCCGTGCTCGTGGCCCTCGCCGCCACCGGGGCGATCTCGGCGCGGATCGGCGGGTCCGCTCCGGTGCGGGCATCCGTCCGACTCGTCGCCGGTGGGGCGCTCGCCCTGCTGGCGACCTGGCTGATCGGGACCCTGCTGGGAACCACGGGCGTCGTCTAGACCGGCACCGACGACGGAGGGGGCGGATGCTGCGGCATCCGCCCCCTCCGTCGTGAAGAGCGTCAGTTCGACATGAAGCCGACGAGCAGACCGCCCGTGACCTTGACCGCCAGGTTGTAGATGCCGGCCACCACGGCGCCCAGCACCGTGAAGACGATCAGGTTGAGGATCGACACGACCGCGGCGAACGCCATCACCTGGGGAAGCCCTGCGACCTCGGAGAGGCGGACGGTGTTGTCGGTGAAGCTCGCGACGAACTCATCGGCCTGCGTGAGGATGCCGGTGGCCTGGAGCACGAGGTAGATCAGGAAGAACGAGACCATCGTGACGACCGCCAGGGCGATCGCCCCCAGGAAGGAGAGCTTCACGGCCGACCAGAAGTCGATGTAGACCAGGCGCAGCCGGACCTGCTTTCCGGTGGTCTTGCGCGTGGACTTCTTCGCCAGCTTGTCGGCTACTGTGCTCATGCGGTTTCCTCAGGGGTGTCTGTCGTCTCGGCGTCCGCGGATTCTGCATCCGCATCCGCCTCGTCTTCTCCGAGTCCTCGCTCGCCGTTGCGGGCGATGGCGAGGATGCGGTCTGCTTCTGTGGTCCGGGCGAACACGACACCCATGGTGTCGCGGCCCTTGGCGGGCACCTCGGCCACGGCAGAGCGTACCACCTTGCCGCTGGACAGAACCACCAAGACCTCGTCGTCCTCGGCGACCATCAGACCACCCGCGAGAGTGCCCCGATCGTCGTTCAATTTGGCGACCTTGATGCCGTATCCGCCGCGTCCCTGCACGCGGTATTCCTCGATGGCGGTGCGCTTGGCATAACCTCCGTCGGTGACCACGAACACGTAGTGGCCGAGTGCTGCGACGGATGCCGAGAGCAGGCTGTCGCCCTCACGGAACTTCATACCCTTGACGCCGGCGGTCGCGCGGCCCATCGGACGCAGCGCCTCGTCGGTCGCGCTGAAGCGCACCGACATGCCCTTGCGGCTGATCAACAGGATGTCGTCCTCGGCGTTGACCATGAGGGCCGAGACCAGCTCGTCCTCCTCGTTCAGCCGGATCGCGATGACGCCGCCCTGTCGGTTGGTGTCGTAGCTCGACAGGCTCGTCTTCTTGACCAGGCCGTCGCGGGTCGCGAGAACCAGGTACTCGGCGACCTGGTAGTCGCGGATGTCGAGGATCTGCGCGATCTTCTCGTCGGGCTGGAGCGCGAGCAGGTTCGCGACGTGCGTGCCCTTGGCGTCGCGTCCGGCCTCGGGAACCTCATAGGTCTTCGAGCGGTACACGCGGCCCTTGTCGGTGAAGAACAGCAACCAGTGGTGCGTGGTCGTCACGAAGAAGTGCTCGACGATGTCGTCGGCGCGCAGCTGCGCGCCCTTCACGCCCTTGCCGCCGCGGTGCTGCGAGCGGTAGTTGTCGCTGCGCGTGCGCTTGATGTACCCCTCGCGCGTGACGGTGACGACCATCTCCTCCTCGGCGATGAGGTCTTCCATCGAGACGTCGCCGTCGAAGCCGTGCAGGATGTGCGTGCGGCGCTCGTCGCCGAAGCGGTCGACGATCGCCGTCAGCTCGGTGCGGATGATGTCGCGCTGCAGCCCCTCGTCGGCGAGGATCGCGTTGTACTCGGCGATGAGCGACTCGAGCTCGGTCGCCTCGTCGATGATCTTCTGACGCTCGAGGGCGGCCAGGCGCCGCAGCTGCATGTCGAGGATGGCCTGCGCCTGGACCTCGTCGATGTCGAGGAGCTTCTGCAGTCCCTCGTTCGCCTCCTGCACCGTCGGGGAGCGGCGGATCAGCGCGATGACCTCGTCGAGGGCGTCGAGTGCCTTGAGGTAGCCGCGCAGGATGTGCATGCGCGCCTCGGCCTTCGCGAGACGGAACCGCGTGCGCCGGACGATGACGTCGATCTGGTGCGTGATCCAGTGCGAGACGAAGCCGTCGATCGCGAGCGTGCGCGGCACGCCGTCGACGATCGCGAGCATGTTCGCGCCGAAGTTCTCCTGCAGCTGCGTGTGCTTGTACAGGTTGTTCAGCACGACCTTCGCGACCGCGTCGCGCTTGAGCACGACGACGAGGCGCTGTCCGGTGCGGTCGGAGGACTCGTCACGGATGTCGGCGATGCCGGTGATCTTGCCGTCACGGGCGAGGTCGCCGATCTTGACCGCCACGTTGTCGGGGTTGACCTGATACGGCAGCTCGGTGATGACGAGGCAGGTGCGGCCCTGGATCTCCTCGACGTTGACGACGGCGCGCATGGTGATCGAGCCGCGGCCGGTGCGGTAGGCCTCGTGGATGCCCTTGGTGCCGAGGATCTGAGCCCCGGTCGGGAAGTCAGGGCCGGGGATGCGCTGGATGAGCCCGTCGAGCAGCTCTTCACGGGAGATCCCGGGGTTGTCGAGCGCCCAGAGCGCCGCCTCCGACACCTCGCGCAGGTTGTGCGGCGGGATGTTGGTGGCCATGCCGACCGCGATGCCGATCGAGCCGTTGACCAGCAGGTTCGGGAACCGCGCCGGCAGGACGTCGGGCTCCTGCGTCTGGCCGTCGTAGTTCGGCGAGAAGTCGACCGTGTCCTCTTCGATGTCGCGCACCATCTCCAGCGCGAGCGGGGCCATCTTCGTCTCGGTGTACCGGGGGGCGGCTGCGCCCATGTTGCCCGGGGAGCCGAAGTTGCCCTGGCCGAGCGCCAGCGGGTAGCGCAGCGACCACGGCTGGACGAGGCGCACGAGGGTGTCGTAGATCGCCGAGTCGCCGTGCGGGTGGTACTGACCCATGACCTCGCCGACCACGCGGGCGCACTTCGAGAACGACTTGTCGGGGCGGAACCCGCCGTCGTACATGCCGTAGATCACACGTCGGTGCACCGGCTTGAGGCCGTCTCGCACATCGGGCAGCGCACGGCCGACGATGACGGCCATGGCGTAGTCGAGGTACGACCTCTGCATCTCCTCCTGGAGGTCGACCTGGTTGATGCGACCGTGGTCGTGCTCCGGCTCGGGGCGTTCTTCGTCAGTCATGTGTGTGTTTCGATTCCGGTCGTTGAGCGTTCGGATGCAGGAGCTGCGGCTCAGATGTCGAGGAAGCGGACGTCCTTGGCGTTGCGCTGGATGAAGCTGCGGCGGGACTCGACGTCCTCACCCATCAGCACGCTGAAGATCTCGTCGGCGGCCGCGGCGTCCTCGATGGTGATCTGACGCAGCGTGCGCGTCGTGTGATCCATCGTGGTCTCCCACAGCTCCTTCGGGTTCATCTCGCCGAGACCCTTGTACCGCTGGATGCCGGCGTCCTTCGGGAGGCGCTTGCCGGTGGCGAGGCCGTCCTGCATGAGCGCGTCGCGCTCGGCGTCGGAGTACACGTACTCGTGCGCGGCGTTCGTCCATTTGAGGCGATACAGCGGCGGCATCGCGAGGTACACGAAGCCGGCCTCGATGAGCCCGCGCATGTACCGGAACAGCATCGTGAGCAGCAGCGTCGTGATGTGCTGGCCGTCGACGTCGGCATCCGCCATCAGCACGATCTTGTGGTACCGCGCCTTCTCGATGTCGAACTCCTCACCGATGCCGGTGCCGAAGGCCTGGATCATCGCCTGGACCTCTTTGTTGCCCAGCGCCTTGTCGAGGCGCGCGCGCTCGACGTTGAGGATCTTGCCGCGCAGCGCGAGGATCGCCTGAGTATGCGGGTCGCGACCCTGCACGGCCGAGCCGCCGGCCGAGTCACCCTCGACGAGGAAGATCTCGCTGATCGACGGGTCCTTGCTCGTGCAGTCCTTCAGCTTGTCGGGCATCGCGGCCGACTCGAACACGCTCTTGCGTCGGGCGGTCTCGCGCGCCTTGCGGGCGGCGAGACGTGCGGTCGCGGCGTCGATCGCCTTGCGGATCACGTTCTTCGCCTGAGCGGGGTTGCGGTCGAACCAGTCGCCGAGCTGGTCGCCGACCACCTTCTGCACGAACGCCTTCGCCTCGGTGTTGCCGAGCTTGGTCTTGGTCTGACCCTCGAACTGGGGTTCGCCGAGCTTGATCGAGATGACGGCGGTGAGACCCTCGCGCACATCGTCGCCCGAGAGGTTGTCGTCCTTCTCCTTGAGCAGGTTGTTCGCCCGGGCGTACCGGTTGACGAGCGTGGTGAGCGCCGCGCGGAATCCCTCCTCGTGCGTGCCGCCCTCGTGGGTGTTGATCGTGTTCGCGTAGGTGAAGACGTTCTCCGTGTAGGAGGTGGTCCACTGCATCGCGACCTCGAGGGAGATCTTGCGCTCCGTGTCCTCGGAGTCGAAGGCGATGATCTCCTCGTTCACGACATCGGCGTGACGCACCCGGTTGAGGTACTCGACGTAGTCGACGAGGCCGCGCTCGTAGAAGAAGACATCGCGGGGCTGCGTCGTGACGGCCTGGCCGTCGACCTCCGTCTCGTAGGCGGAGGACGGGCGCTCGTCGTGCAGCTCGATGCGGAGGCCCTTGTTGAGGAAGGCCATCTGCTGGAAGCGGGTGCGCAGCGTGTCGTAGTCGAACTCGGTCGTCTCGCGGAAGATCTCGGCGTCCGGCCAGAACGTGATGCTCGTACCGGTCTCGTCGGTCGCCTCGCCCTTCTCGAGCTGCTGCTGCGGGGCACCGCCGTCGGCGAAGCTGTGCCGCCACACGAAGCCCTTCTGCTTGACCTCCACGTCGAAACGCGTGGAGAGCGCGTTCACCACGGAGGATCCGACGCCGTGCAGGCCACCGGAGACGGCGTAGGCGCCGCCGCCGAACTTGCCGCCGGCGTGCAGGATCGTCAGCACGACCTCGACGGTCGACTTGCTCGGGTCGGAGGAGTGCGGGTCGACCGGGATGCCGCGGCCGTTGTCGACGACGCGCACGCCGCCGTCTTCGAGCAGGGTGACGTAGATGGTGTCGGCGTAGCCGGCCAGGGCCTCGTCGACGGAGTTGTCGACGATCTCGTACACGAGGTGGTGCAGACCGCGGGGACCCGTGGATCCGATGTACATGCCGGGGCGCTTGCGGACCGCCTCGAGACCTTCGAGGATCTGGATCGAATCGGCGCCGTACTCGGCGGACGGGTTCTCGGGTGCGGGAGTCGCCTCGTTGTTGGATTCCGTCTCGTCAGCAGGGGATTCAGGAGTCATCAGAGGGCATTCTCCACATCGATATCACGAACTCCCATTCTAGCGGGATTTTCGAGCGAGATGCGGCTGTACGGCCTTCTGTGGCCCTCTGAGCGTGTCGGACCCCTTGCGTGGTGTCCTACCCGTAGGTATCGCGCGGGCCCCGCCCTGGAACGACTCTGGGACCCCATTTCCAGGAGGGGACGTCGGGTCCGATGAAGCGGAGGTTCTCGACGCCGGCGTCCGGATACCGTCGTCCGATCTCGGTGAGGATGGTCCCGCGCATGTACTGCAGATTCTTCGCCCAGGCGGTGGAATCGCACTTCACGGTGAGCAGTCCGCGCTCCAGGGAGACCGGTTCGGAGTGCTTCGCCGTGTCGGCGCCGGCGAGATCCGCCCACTGGCGCACGAGGTCCTCGCGCGCCAGGGTGGTCTCCCACCCGGAGTCCCTGCTGAGCTTGTCGAGCACGGCGCCCAGCGACCCGGGGTCGCGGCCGGGGGTGAACGGAGCGTTCTCGTCGTCGACGGATACCCGCCGTTTGCGCTTCCAGTTCTTCGTGCTGGGCTGGAGTCCGCGCAGGCGCAGGTACGTCGCGATGGTCTCCGGGGTGTCGGATGCCGCGGCCGCGATGTTGTCTGCGATGTCAGTCATGTCCGCTCACCTCCGCTGCGCCGGCGTCGGGGCCGTCGGCACCGGGCTCCTCACCGGATCCGTCCCCGTCGCGCTCGTCGCTGATGGTGCCGGCGGTGATGCGCACGACGTGACGGTGCAGCGCCTCGGGGATATCCTCCTCCACCGCGGCGGTCACCACCACCTGCTCGTAGCCGGCGGTCAGCGACGCGAGCCGCTGCCGACGGTCGGCGTCGAGCTCGGCGAACACGTCGTCGAGGATGAGCACCGGGTCGCCGGCGGGCGACTCGCTGCGCAGCAGCTCGGCCGAGGCGAGACGCAGGGCGAGTGCGACCGACCATGACTCCCCGTGCGAGGCGTACCCCTTGACCGGGAGATCCCGCACCCGGAGCACCAGGTCGTCGCGGTGCGGGCCGGTGAGCGTGAGGCCGCGCTCCAGTTCCTGGGTGCGCTTGGCCAGCAGCGCCGCACGGAAGAGGTCGGCGACGTTCTCGCGGTCGGGGGCGGAGTCGGATGCCGTCTCCTCGCCCTCCTCCGGATCGCCGCCGCGCACGGACAGCGCCCACTCCAGCTGTGGACGGTGGTCCTCTCCGGCGATCGCCGCATACGCATCGGCGACCGGCTGCTGCAGATCGGCCGCGAGCCGTTGCCGGGCGACGATGATCTCGGATCCCAGGGCGACGAGCTTGTCGTCCCAGACGTCGAGCGTGCTGAGGCCTTCGCCGCGGACGCCCCGGGCCCTGGCGGACTTGAGCAGGGCGGTGCGCTGCTTGAGCACACGGTCGTAGTCGGCGAGGACGGCCGACATGCGGGGTGTGCGCTGCACGAGAAGCTGGTCGGCGAACCGGCGCCGCGACGAGGGATCGCCGCGGACGATCTGCAGATCCTCCGGAGCGAAGAGCACGACGTGCGCGTAGCGGGGCAGTTCGCTCGTCTTCGACGGCGACCCGTTGATGCGCGCCTTGTTCGATCCCTGGCGGTTGACCTGCACCTCGATCAGCACCTTGCGCTCCCCGTGCGAGAGGCGCGCCCGGATGATCGCGAACTCCTGCCCGTCGCGCACCATCGGAGCATCCGACGACACCCGATGCGAGCCGAGCGTGGCGAGGAAGACCACGGCCTCGGCGAGATTGGTCTTGCCCTGGCCGTTGCGTCCGACGAGGACGTTCGGTCCGCGGTGGAGGGAGATTTCGGCGGTCGCGTAATTGCGGAAGTCGACCAGGCTGAGGTGTTCCACAATCACGGGAGTCAGCCTACCTTCGGGGTCCGACAGTCTCTGGTGGGTCGGTCGTGGAGCTGCTGGGTCGGGCTCGGAGGTATCCCCTTCGCTCGCAGAGTGGGTCCCTCCCCGCAAGCGGGGGCCCCTCCCAATGCTCGCTCCGGGGATACCTCCGATCCCTCACGTGGCGCTCGGGGTCCGGCTGCGCGTCCGGGACGGTTCCAGGGGGAGCGGAGGATCGGTCTGAGAGGCGATTTTCGGCATTTCTGAGGGAACGGATCCGCGGGAAAGGCGAAAACCGTCGTCAGGAACGATCCTGTGCGCCGCTCTTCCCACGCGCGCCGGCGCGAATCCGGGTCAGCGGAGCAGGAGGTTCGGCTGCAGCAGGTACTTGAACGAGTCGAGACCGGCCTGGTCGACCGAGGTCTGGCTGGTGATCAGCACCGGGCTGAGCTTGTTGGCGTTGTCGCTCGACGTGAAAGTGACGCGCACGAACTCGCTCTTCACTGCACCGAGAGCCTCGGTCAGGTACTGCGGGTTGAGACCCAGAGTGACCTCGTCGCCTCCGGAGAGGATCGCATCGACCGACTCGGATGCGCGTGCGTGCTCGCTGCCGGATGCATCCATCGTGACGCTGTCGCTGGAGAACGTGAACCGCAGAGGAGCCGCGCGGTCGAGCACCAGGGAGACGCGACGGACGGCCTCGATGAGATCGCCGGTGTTGACCACCGCATAGTGGTCGGTCTGCTCGGGGAACAGTCGGCGCACGGGCGGGAAGTTGCCCTTGATCAGCAGCGACGTCACGGTCTTGTTGCCCGCGGTGAACGCGATGATCTCGCGATCGCCCGCCCCGGAGAACGCGACCTGGATGGTGCCGGCGTGCCCGAAGGTCTTGCCGACCTCGACGAGCGTGCGCGCCGGGACCAGCGCGGTGGACTCGACGGCCTCGCCGTCCCATGGCACATCGCGGAGCGACACCCGGTAGCGGTCGGTCGCGACGAGGCTGAGGCTCTGGCCGGAGACCTCCAGCTGCACACCGGTCAGCACGGGAGTCACGTCATCACGCGACGCCGCGAAGCCGACCTGCGCGATCGCCGTGCCGAAGTCGTCGGCCGGGACCACGCCGGACGTGCCGGTGACCTCGGGGATCGACGGGTACTCCTCGACCGGCATGGCGGCCAGCGTGAATCGGGCCGAGCCGCAGGTGACGGCGATGCCTCCGTCGTCTTCGACGGCGATCTCGATCGGTGCGTTCGGGAGTCGGCTCGCGATGTCCGACAGCAGCCGCCCGTGGACGAGGATCGTCCCGGGGGTCTCCACGGTCGCCTCGATGGTGGTGCGCGCCGATGCCTCGTAGTCGAAGGCCGACAGGGTCAGGCCGGAGTCGTCCGCCTCGATCAGCACGCCGGCCAGGATCGGCTGCGGGTTGCGCTGGGGGAGCAGTTTGACCACGAAGGAGACGGCTTCGCTGAAGACATCGCGGTTGACCTGAAACCTCACGGGTGCTCCCTCGTCGTCGGTGCATGACATTCCTGCCAGTGCGGGGCTTCCCATGCTAGCCCCACAGTTCCACAGATCCCTACGCCCGGATGCCGGAGGAGCCGGAACGGTTCTCCCCACCGTCTGGTGATCGGATCGCGCCTCAAACGGGTTAACTCCTTAACGGTGTTAACAGCTGTGGATACTGTGGATAACTCGGTGGAAAGCAGACGCGAGTAGGGAACTACATCTTTGTCACTTGTGGAATCCCTGAGGAATCCGCGGGTCGACGGCATCCGGTCGACTGTGCAGAGCCCCCTGGTTATCCACAGGATGCCTCGTGGAACTCACATTCGTCCCGATGCTCTGGGGATTCATCCACAAGTTATCCACATGTGCAAAGTCCTGATACCCGATCCCTCAGATGGGTGTCAAGTCGGCAGAAAGGGGGACACGGCGTCCTCTCGGATGCCGTGTCCCCCTTTTCGACCGGAGACTCGTGCGGGGCCGCTCAGCGGCGACCGAGCTGCGTGGTGATCTCGGTGACCTGGTTGTAGATCGAGCGGCGCTCCTTCATGAGGTCGCTGATCTTCTTGTAGGCGTACATGACGGTGGTGTGGTCGCGATTGCCGAAGAGCTGCCCGATCTTGGGCAGCGACAGGTTCGTGCGCTCACGGCACAGGTACATGGCGATCTGCCGGGCGATGGCGATCTGCTGTGAACGGCTCGACCCGTACAGGTCGTCGACGGTGAGCTTGAAGTAGCCCGCTGTCGCCGTGATGATGTCGGTCGGCGAGATGATGTTGTCTTCTGCCGTGTCGACGATGTCGCGCAGCACGGTCTGCGCGAGGGAGATGTCGAGCGCCGAGCGGTTGAGGCTCGCGAACGCGGAGACGCGGATCAGAGCGCCCTCCAGCTCGCGGATGTTGGAGGAGACGACGGTCGCGATGTACTCCAGAACGTCATCGGGGATGTGCAGGGACTCGCTCTGCGCCTTCTTGCGGAGGATCGCGATGCGGGTCTCGAGGTCGGGGGCCTGCACGTCGGTGATGAGACCCCACTCGAAGCGGCTGCGCATCCGATCCTCGAACCCGGTGAGGAGCTTCGGAGCGACATCGCTGGTGATCACGACCTGCTTGTTGTGATCGTGCAGGGTGTTGAAGGTGTGGAAGAACGCCTCCTGCGTCTCGGCCCGACCCTGCAGGAACTGGATGTCGTCGATGAGGAGGATGTCGACCTCGCGGTACCGCGCCTGGAAAGCGGCGCCGCGGTTGTTCGCGATCGAGTTGATGAAGTCGTTCGTGAACTCCTCGCTGGAGACGTAGCGCACCTTCACTCCTGCATAGAGGGACTGGGCGTAGTCGCCGATCGCGTGGAGGAGGTGGGTCTTGCCCAGTCCGGAGTCGCCGTAGATGAAGAGCGGGTTGTATGCCTTGGCCGGAGCCTCGGCGACGGCGACGGCAGCCGCGTGCGCGAATCGGTTGGACTGTCCGATGACGAAGTTGTCGAAGGTGTACTTGGGATTGAGCCGCGACTCGTGGCGGATGGGCGTCGGCTGCTCCATCGGCGATTCCGGACGCGCCGTCTCCTGCCGGCCGTAGTCGGCGACGGCGATCGGCGCGGTGGGCTGCTCGGCGAGCTCGTGGTTGACGACCACCCGGTACGACGTGACCTCGTCGCCGATGTGCGACAGGGCCTCCATGATCGGGAGCCGCAGCCGCTTGTTGATCTGCGCGGCCGTGAGGTCGTTCGGCACCTCGAGATAGAGCGTCGCGGCCATGACGCCGGCCGGCACGGCGAGGCTGAGGAAGCCCTGCAACTGCGGGGTGACGCGGTCGTCGGCCTCCAGCAGCTCCTGCACCGTGGTCCAGATCGGAACGTCGGGCTGGGCTGATGAGGACATGACGCTCCGGGCGGGGGATCGTTGAGGGGACGGCGGGATACGGATCCCCCCTGTGGATAACTTCGGATGCCACGGTAGTCATCGCGGCCCGGAACGGCAACCTGCCCTTGGAAATCCGCGGGCGTGTTGCGTGTCGCGGATCGCGAGGGGTTGTGGATAATGGCTGTGCGGATCTCGGCCGGCGTCGGCGAGCGGAGCGCGCAGATTTGCTCTGCGCGCCGCCAGGACGTACCCTTAATCGGTTGACTTATGCCTGAACGGCAGTTCCCTATGTCTCCGGTCGAAACTGATTCCGGTGACAGCATTCCCGGAGTGATTCCATGAGCAAGCGCACCTTCCAGCCCAACAACCGTCGTCGCGCCAAGAAGCACGGCTTCCGTGCCCGCATGCGCACCCGTGCCGGCCGCGCGATCCTGTCGGCTCGTCGCGCGAAGGGCCGCGTCGAGCTCTCCGCGTAAAGCTGCTGTGCTCGCCCGCCCGTTCCGGCTGACCCGCGGGAGCGACTACCGACTCGTGGTTCGGCGTGGCTCCCGTTGCGGTGGGGCGCGCGTCGTCACCTCGATGCTGTCGACGGGCGAGACCAGAGCCGCGAGATTCGGCTTCATCATCAGCAAGCAGGTGGGCACCGCCGTGGTGCGCAACTCCGTGCGTCGTCGGCTCAAAGCCGTCTGCGCCGAAGCGCTGCCAGGGGTTCCCGAGGGCACGGATGTCGTCATCCGTGCCCTTCCTGCATCCGCGACGGCCACCTACGCCGAGCTCAGCGCCGATGTGAACCGCTGTCTCGCCCGGCTCGAGCGGGCCGCTCCATGACCGCGCTCCCTGCCTCCTCGATCGGAACCGGTCGACTGCAGGCTCACGATCTCCTGCGCAGCATCCCCCTGATCCCACGCAACCTCGTGCTCGGCTTCCTCACGGGATACCGCAAGGTCATCTCTCCGCTGTACGGAGACGTGTGCGCCTACTACCCCTCCTGTTCCGCCTACGCTGTAGGTGCGGTGCAGCAGCACGGCGCCGTGCGGGGAGCGTTCCTCTCGGCATGGCGCATCCTGCGATGCAATCCCTGGACTCACGGCGGCGTCGACGACGTCCGACCGCACGATCACTATCGCTACGACCTCACCGCACACGGTTTCGTCGTCCCCCGCCCGAAAGGACTGAACAGTGGGTCTTGACCTCCTGCTCGCTGCTGCAGCCACGCCCTCGCCCTCGCCGTCAGGGGCGGCATCCGGCGGATTCGATCTGATCGGCACCATCCTCTGGCCGCTGAAGTGGCTCGTCGAGCTCGTGCTCGTCGCCTGGCACTGGCTGCTCACCGCGGTCGGCCTGCCGGCCGCTGGCGGACTCACCTGGGTGCTGTCGATCGTCGGTCTCGTGATCGTCGTGCGTGCGGCTCTGATCCCGCTCTTCGTGAAGCAGATCAAGAGCCAGCGAAAGATGATGGAAATCGCTCCTGAACTGCGAAAAGTCCAGGAGAAGTACAAGGGCAAGAAGGACCAGCTCAGTCGCGAGGCGATGAGCCGCGAGACCATGGCCCTGTACAAGAAGCACGGTACGACGCCGATGTCGAGCTGTCTTCCGCTCCTCGTACAGATGCCGGTGTTCTTCTCGCTGTACTCCGTGCTGAGCGACGTCACCAAGCACCACAACATGGGGATCGGTGGCGTCGGCCTGCTGAACGCCGAGCTGACGTCGCAGTTCTATGACGCGAAGCTCTTCGGCGTCGCGTCGCTGCACGAGACCCTCGGCAATGCGGTCGACGCCAAGAACACGACGGCGATCATCATCCTCGTCACGCTCGTCGTTCTCATGATCGCGTCGCAGTTCTTCACTCAGCTGCAGATCATCTCGAAGAACCTGTCGCCCGAGGCCAAGACCGGCCAGGCATACCAGATGCAGAAGATCATGCTCTACATCCTGCCGCTGGGCTTCATCTTCTCGGGTGTCTTCTTCCCGCTCGGCGTCGTCGTGTACTGGTTCATCTCGAACCTTTGGACCATGGGTCAGCAGTTCCTCGTCATCCGCGAGATGCCGACGCCAGGGTCCGAGGCGGCCAAGGCCCGCGAGGAGCGGCTGGCGCGCAAGGGCAAGGCCATCAACTCCGACGGCAAGGTCGTGCCGATGGCCGTCTACGAGGCGGAGCAGCAGCGCCTGGTCGAAGAGGTCGAGAAGGCCAAGGCGGAGGCTCCCAAGCGGCAGCAGCCCGTCGGCAAGAAGCGTGCCAAGAAGAAGGGGAGCACCGGCTCATGAGCGAGAACCTGATCGAGTCGGCCGAGCCGACCGTGGCTCAGCTGGAGAACGAGGGCGACATCGCCGCGGACTACCTCGAGGAACTCCTCGACATCGCGGACATCGACGGCGACCTCAACCTCGACGTCCGTCAGGGCCGTGCGTACGTGTCGGTCGAGGCTGAGGGTGACGGTCTGTCGCTGCTCTCGGCGCCCGACACCGTGCAGGCGCTGCAGGAGCTCACCCGCCTCGCCGTGCAGAACAAGACGGGATCGTTCTCGCGACTCATCCTCGACATCGGCGGGTCGCGTGACACGCGCCGCCGTCAGCTCGAGACCCTGGTGGATGCGGCCGCGGCCAAGCTCGACGAGGGATCGTCGCAGGCGTCTTTGCCCGCGATGTCGAGCTACGAGCGCAAGCTCATCCACGACATCGCCGCCGATCGTGGACTCGTCTCCGAGTCCTACGGTGAGGGTGTGGATCGCCACACCGTCCTTCGTCGCCGGTGAGTGTTTCACGTGAAACGCCGGATGCCGAGGTGAGCGGCGTTGAGGCGGAGCCGGCGGTCGCCGCAGAGCTCTTCGGGGAACGGATCGCCGTCGCGCGGGCCTTCACAGATGCTCTCGCCCGAGAGGGTGAGGAGCGCGGGCTGATCGGTCCGCTGGAGCTTCCTCGTCTGTGGACCAGGCATATTCTCAACAGCGTGATCGCCGCCCCCCTTTTCCATGGCTCGGTCGCGGACATCGGTTCCGGTGCAGGGCTTCCTGGTCTCGTGCTCGCGATCGCACGCCCCGACGTGCAGTGGACGCTCATCGAGCCGATGGAGCGTCGGGTCACCTGGCTGAACGAGCAGGTCGCGGAACTCGGGCTCTCGAACGTCGAGGTGCTGCGCGCACGAGCGGAGGACGTGCGACGCGCAGAAGGCTTCGACGTCGTGACGGCTCGCGCGGTCAGCGCGTTGCGCACGCTGATCCCGATCACTGCTCCTCTGGTCCGGGACGGCGGAGAGTTGACCGTGCTCAAGGGCCTCAACGCCGCCAACGAGATCGATGCCGCACAGAAGCAGATCAAGAAGTTCCGACTCAGTGACGTGCGTGTCGAGGTTCTGGGAGAGGGAGTGCTCCCGGAGACGACTCGAGTCGTGAGGGCGCGGGTGCGCTGAACGGATCGTGCCAAGGGCCGTGTTTCACGTGAAACACGGCCCTTGGCGTAACTGGGGTGTGTTGTTGGCGAGAGGCGGGTGCCCGAGGTGGGGTCTCCGGTGGGGGCCGGAGGGGCCACGGTTTCGTGCTGTTCGCGTGGGATCGGAGGCGCTCCACGTCTGGTGGAGAGCGGGTAGCCCGCGCTGACAGCGGGTAGGGGTTGTTCAGTGACGTAGGGAACGGTCACGTCAGGATGCCTCGCTGACCTTAGGGTGAGTGCGCGGAATCGGGATGAGGGGTGGTGCGTCGCCGGGCGGTGACCGATCTCTCCCCTCCTCCGGACTCCCGACCGCTCTCCGTGCGGAATATCCGGGGGCACCTCTTGTGTCCAGCGTTTCACGTGAAACGCGGGTTTGGTCACATCGAAGGAGACACCTGCTGGCAGTTCGTGATGAGTGAAGCGTCTCGTGGATGTAGCCACTCCGAATCGCAGCCAGTGTCGTGCGGGGGAGGAGCTCCTGTGAAGGAGGAGTTGTCGTCGCGGCGGAGACGCCGGTGATCGCGTTTCACGTGAAACATGAGGTTGGGCGTTGCGCATCGGGCGTCGGGGCGACACGGGGACGCCTGATGAAAGCCCTCCTTGAGGCGAGCTGATCCCGTTCCGTCGAACTCCCCATCAGTCCACAAATCAGGGTTGTTGGCGAGGGGCCGTTTCTCGTCGGACCGCCAGCGTCTGAGACGGCTTCACCTGAAGCCGTGGGGCACTCCTGTACGGCGCGTGGCGTTGATCCGTGAAGTCAGGGCGAGAGGAATCGGGATGGGTGAGAGCACATGAGAGCCGGATCGGCCAACGGTCCTGCCGTCTTGGGTACGTCCGACATAAGAACTCTCTTTCGAAAGAAGTACGATGTGGACGCCTTCAGAAGTCCCCACGCGGCACACGTTGACATCGTTCACACGAGGCACAAGAGGCACTGCCCACCTCGACATTCTTCAGAGACAGGATGGAGGGAAGGGGTAAACGGCGGGAGGGGAAGGAACGGGGATCGAGTTTCGGTGACCCTCCCCTGTGATCTTTCAGTGTTTCACGTGGAACGTGGGGTGCGGCTGGCGCCGTGACGGCTCTCGATCGTCGAGTCATCGAAATGAGCATGGTTCTACGACGGGTATGCGATTGCGCGGGCAGGGCACAGTGATGGTCGCGCCTGCGGTGTGTCCGGGGAGCACGGTGCGTACCGACCGTAGATGTGGGTGGGAAGGTGACCGGCCAGGGAGGACAAGGACGAGGACCCGAGTCTCAACGACCATCCATCTGATCCTTCAGTGTTTCACGTGGAACATCGGGTGAAGACCGGTGCAGTGACGGCTCTCGTCGCGTCCCGGCGATGAGCACAGCTCAGCGACAGGTAGGCGATCGCGGGGCCCAGGGCATGCACGGCGATGATCGACGAACGGTCATCTATGGTCGTGGCTGAGGTGGTTGGGTGGGCTGGTTGGCCAGGAGCCGGACGCAGTCATCGTGTCTCGACCCGTGCAGATCGAGGCGGCGTAGTGGGAGGGGGATCCCTTCGCGCCGTCGTCGAACGGTGCGAAGGATCACGTCGTGGGTACGGGGGTCTCAGGCGCGAAACGGAGGGGATGCTCTACTGATGACGTCCGCGCGAAGACGTCGTCAGAGATGAGTCTCCCTATCGCGCGTCGGTCGAGCTGGTGCGGGATGAGCGCGGCCGGGGGAGGGCGCATCCTTCTCTCTCGTCGCGCGGTGCATGGCCGGGATCCTCGGTTATGAAGAGATCCCGCACGTCACCGTGTCTGGACCGTCCCGACAGATCAAGAGGTGAGGCCCCGTTTCACGTGAAACAGCGGTTGAGTAGTCATGTCCGGGGTATGAGTCGTAGATGGGTTGGCTGTTTCCTGTGTCCTCGGCGGGACTCCCTCGTTGTCCCGACGGAGGGAGCGAACCGAGGACCCGGCGGAGCGCGACCCGCGCACGAGGCGCGTCGACTGCTCATCCGCTTCCTTGGGTACGGACGCCTCGGTCCGATGATGGATGACTGAGCTCCGAGAGTTTCACGTGAAACAGCGGTTGAGTAGTCATGTCCGGGGTGTGAGTCGTAGATGGCTTGGCCGTTTCCTGTGTCCTCGGTGGGACTTCCTCGTTGTCCCGACGGAGGGAGCGAACCGAGGACCCGGTCGAGCGCGACCTGCGCACGAGGCGGGGTCGACTGCTCATCCGCTTCCTTGGGTACGGGCGCCTCGGTCCGATGATGGATGACGCTGAGCTCCGAGAGTTTCACGTGAAACGGTAGAACGGGGACTCCTACGGTCACTCGTCTGGGGGCAGGGCGTACGCGATGATTTGACGTGCCTGGGCCGGGCGATCATCCGTCTCGTAGGGCTGCCAGCGCTCGAGCGCGCTCAGGACCCACATCCAATGGGACTGTCTCAGGACGATCTCCAGAACATGGTCCGGGGGAGGCCACCCATAGGCGTCGAGGGCGCCCTCATATGATGACGCCGCACGCCAACCGGCATCTCGAACACACACTCCGATCATCACCGTCTCGATCACGCCCTCTACGACGTCGATGGCGAGTGTGTTGTCGGTGGTCAGGTCCACCGATTGCCACACCGATACAGGGATGCCGATCGTCACGTAGCGCACATCGACATCCTGTCAGATCGATCCTCGGCATCAGTTGGGGCCGCGTCGACGGGTCGGCTGTCTCGTGCTCGATACGCCTCGTGATAAGAGGGTCGAGGTTCCCATATCTCAGAGGGTCCGCGGGAAGAAGTCAGCGGCTGGACCGCATCGCAACCACCAAGCACCAACGGGGGAGATCGTTCGTGTATAGGAAATCGTCGGTCGCCAACCCAGACTCGGGCCCTGTCGCGACCGGAAAGCCGAGGCCCTCGCGATCAGCGGGTGAACGGGGAGAACACGGTGAAATCCCGCCCATCGCCGGTCGTCACCGCTGCCGGAGGCGAGTCGTTCTGCCGCATGATCCCGGCGCTGGATCTCCGTGCTCTCCACAGGAACAGAGCATCTCCCGTCCTAGCGATTAGAGTGGAACACGGCCCCGAAAGGAGTGGATGTTTCACGTGAAACAATCCGACAAGGAATCACCGAACACCTTCGGGATGGATACCCCGCTCGCGCGGGAACTCGCCGATCTCTCGGCCCGTAGACGGGCTCTCGAGGACGTCGCCGTGGAGTTCTCCGGAGACACCCGGATCCTCACGGTGTCGAACCAGAAGGGCGGGGTCGGCAAGACCACCACTGCCGTCAACATCGCGGCCGCACTCGCCGCACTCGGCGCGAAGGTCCTGGTCATCGACCTCGACCCGCAGGGCAACGCATCGACCGCTCTCGGAGTGCCGCACAGCGCGGACACCCCGAGCGTCTACGACGTTCTGATCGACGAGTTCCCTCTTGCTGAGATCGTGCAGGCGAGCCCCGAGAGCGACAACCTGTTCTGCGCACCGAGCACGATCCACCTCGCCGGCGCGGAGATTGAGCTCGTCGCCCAGGTCGCTCGAGAGCACCGGCTGCGTCGGGCCCTGCTCGACTACCTCGAGACGGCGCCGATGGACTTCGTGATCATCGACTGCCCACCGTCTCTGGGCCTTCTCACGATAAACGCCTTCACCGCGGCATCCGAGGTCTTCATCCCCATCCAGTGCGAGTACTACGCACTGGAGGGCCTGAGCCAGCTTCTCGGCAGCATCCAGATGATCCAGAAGCACCTGAATCCCGCGCTCCATCTCTCGACCATCCTCCTGACGATGTTCGACGGCCGCACCCGCCTGGCCCACCAGGTGGCGGAGGAGGTGCGCACCCACTTCCCATCGCAGGTGCTCGACACCGTGATCCCGCGCTCCGTGCGAGTGTCCGAGGCCCCGAGCTTCGGACAGACGGTGATCGCCTACGATGGGCAGTCGGCCGGGGCCATCGCGTACCGCGAGGCCGCCGTGGAGATCGCGTCGCGCACCTCGACGCACAGCAAGACCCCGAGCAAGGAGAGATGATGGCGAAGCGCACTGGACTGGGCCGGGGGATCGGCGCCCTGATCCCGACCGCTGATCAGGCCGAGCGCCCGGTGGACGTGTTCTTCCCCGGCGCCAGCATCCGTCCGGCCGCGGACGTGGCGACGGATGCTCCCGAGCTCGAGTCGGTCCCCGGCATCCACCTCATCCAGGTGGACCCGCAGAAGATCGTCCCCAACCCGCGACAGCCGCGCACCCATTTCGACCCCGAGCACCTGTCGGAGCTCGTGCACAGCGTGCGCGAGTTCGGCGTGCTGCAGCCCGTCGTCGTACGCAAGAACGCCGACGGCGACTACGAGCTCATCATGGGGGAGCGGCGCACCCGCGCAGCGCGAGAGGCCGGGCTCGACGCGATCCCCGCGATCGTACGCGACACCGCCGATGAGGATCTCCTGCGTGACGCCCTGCTCGAGAACCTGCACCGGTCGGAGCTGAACCCGCTCGAAGAAGCATCGGCGTACCAGCAGCTGCTCGACGACTTCGGCATCACACAGGAGGAGCTGGCCACGCGCATCGGACGCTCCCGCCCGCAGATCAGCAACACGATCCGCCTCCTCAAGCTCCCCGTGCCCGTGCAACAGCGCGTCGCCGCGGGTGTGCTCACGGCCGGCCACGCCCGCGCGATCCTCAGCCTCGACACCCCCGAGGCCATGCAGCGTCTCGCGGACAAGGTCGTCAACGAAGACCTGTCGGTGCGGGCCACCGAGGCGGCCGCGAAGATGGAGCCGGCGACGCCCTCGCGCACAGCGAAGACGACACCTGGCGCACGCCGGGCGTACCTCGACGAGGTCGCCGGCAAGCTCGGGGACCGCCTGAACACGCGCGTCAAGATTGCCCTGGGAACCCGCAAAGGCCAGGTCACCATCGATTTCGCATCGATTCAGGATCTGAACCGCATCCTCGAGGAGCTGGGCGAAGAAGGCTACGGCCGCTGATGCTCCCCCGCTGAGCCGACCCGGAGGCCTAGACTCGCGTCATCCGACGTTGAGGAGGGCGACATGTCCGGATCATCACCTTCGGCTTCCGCGATCAGGGGTCGCGTCATCGCCGTGAGCATCGCGGCCGCGCTGGGCGGCTTCCTGTTCGGCTTCGACACCGCCGTCATCAACGGCGCCGTCGACGCCCTCGCGGGGAACGTCTCCGGGTTCGACCTCGGTGTCGGGCTCAAGGGGTTCGCCGTGTCGTCGGCGCTCATCGGCTGCGCGGTCGGCGCCTGGTTCGCCGGCCCGCTCGCGAACAGGTTCGGGCGCATCCCCGTGATGGTCGTCGCGGCGATCCTGTTCCTCGCGTCCTCCATCGGCTCGGGACTCGCGTTCGGCGTGATCGACCTCATCGTCTGGCGCATCGTCGGCGGACTCGGTGTCGGCGCGGCATCCGTGATCGCACCCGCCTACATCGCCGAAGTCTCGCCGGCCCACATGCGCGGTCGCCTCGGATCCCTGCAGCAGCTGGCCATCGTCACGGGCATCTTCGTCGCCCTGCTCTCGGACGCCCTCCTCGCCGACGTGGCCGGGGGTGCGGCCGAACCCCTGTGGGGCCTGCACGCCTGGCGCTGGATGTTCATCGCCGAGGCGATCCCGGCCCTCGTCTACGGCATCATGTCGCTGCGCCTGCCGGAATCGCCTCGCTACCTCGTCGCCAAGGGGCGGATCGAGAAGGCCTCGGAGATCCTCAGCACCGTCACCGGCACGGTCGACGTCCAGGCGAAGATCGCCGAGATCACCGGCACCATCAACACGGAGCGCTCCGAATCGCTGCGCGATCTCCGCGGTCATCGACTGGGGCTGAAGCCCATCGTGTGGGTCGGCATCCTGCTCTCCGTCTTCCAGCAGTTCGTCGGCATCAACGTGATCTTCTACTACTCGACCACGCTGTGGCAGTCGGTGGGCTTCGGGGAGTCTCAGGCGCTCACGATCACCGTGATCACCTCGGTCACCAACATCGTCGTCACGATCATCGCGATCCTCCTCGTCGATCGGGTCGGACGACGGATCATGCTGCTCGTCGGATCGGTGGGGATGACCGTGACGCTGGGACTCATGGCCGTCGCCTTCTCGTTCGGGACGTTGGAGAACGGCGCCGTGACGCTGCCGGATCCGTGGTCGACGATCGCGCTGATCTGCGCGAACGCCTTCGTCGTGTTCTTCGGCGCGACGTGGGGTCCGCTGGTCTGGGTGCTGCTGGGGGAGATGTTCCCGAACTCGATCCGCGCCGGCGCGCTGGCTGTGGCTGCAGCGGCGCAGTGGGTGGCGAACTTCTTCATCTCCACGACGTTCCCGGCGTTCGCGGAGATCGGACTGCCGTTCGCCTACGGGTTCTACGCGTTCTTCGCGCTGCTGTCGTTCTTCTTCGTGTACTTCAAGGTCGCGGAGACCAAGGGCAAGGAGCTCGAGGAGATGAGCGAGGACGTCCGGGTGGAGCGCCGAGCCCGTCCGGAACGCACGTAGGCTGGAGGGATGACAGAGTCCGTTCCGCGCCGCGCCAGCCTCGAAGTGCTGCGCGCCGAGGCGTCGGACGAACTCGCGGTGCTCATCCAGGAGCGCCTGCTCGGGGGAGAGGACCCCTGGGAGTTCATGGAGGAATTGCCGAGCGTCGACGAGCTGGTCGTGTACCTGCTGCGCGCCGACAACATCGCCGCGAACGACGGCGTGCGCCCCAACGAGGCCCGCCACTACCGCGTGCTGCGCCAGATCGCGCTGGAGTATCCGGAGCTGACTCCCGCCGTGTGGGGACTGCTCGACGAGAAGCAGCGACACCGCCGCTGGGATCCCACCGTCGCCTGATCGTGTGCGCGCAGCATCCGATTTCGGATGCATGCAGGATTCTCGGACGATTTCGGCCGCAGCATCCGAGATTCTTGCATTCGTCCGCTGAACATGGGGGCGGACGGTCGGTCGGCATGAACGGCGAGGCGGGTGGACGGGAGCCGCGGGGACGCCGGGGCATGAAGGGCGGATGCCGGGGCACGGGGCAAGAAGAAGGGCCGCCAGCCCCGAAGGACGGACGGCCCGGATGCCGGAGCGGAGATCAGCCGATGAACGCGGCGAGGTCCTGCTCGAGGGCGAACTTCGGCTTGGCGCCGATGATGGTCGTCTTGACCTCGCCGCCCTGGAAGACCTTCATCGCCGGGATCGACGTGATCTGGTACTGCATCGCGAGCTGCGGGTTCTCGTCGACGTTGAGCTTGAGGATGGTGATCTTGTCGGGGTTGTCGGCCTGGATCTCGTCCAGCACCGGCGAGACCATGCGACAGGGGCCGCACCACTCGGCCCAGAAGTCCACCAGCACGGGACCTTCGGCCTGCAGAACGTCCTGCTCCCAGGTCGCCTGGCTCGTAGCCTTTGCACTCATCAGAGTTCTCCTTGATTCGAGGTTCGTCCGCTACAACAGCGACCGAGGTGAAAGTGTTCCCGAGGCCTCAGGCCGTGATGATCTCGGCGGCCTCCGCAGCCGGGACTTCCACAGAGGCGTCATCGAAATCCGCGAGGAAGTGCTCGGCGTCGAGAGCCGCCACCGTGCCGGAGCCGGCGGCGGTGATGGCCTGGCGGTAGGTCGGGTCGATGACGTCGCCCGCGGCGAAGACACCGGGCACCGACGTGCGCGATGAGCGCCCGTCGACCCAGATCGTTCCCTCGGGGGTGAGGTCGAGCTTGTCGTGCACGAGGTGCGTGCGCGGGTCGTTGCCGATCGCGACGAACAGGCCGTCGAGGGGGAGGTCGCTGAGCGACCCGTCGACGGTGGAACGCAGCTGCACGCCGGCGACGGAGTCACCGCCGAGGACCTCGGCGACCTCGCTGTTCCAGATGAACTCGATCTTCTCGTTCGCGAAGGCGCGCTCCTGCATGATCTTCGAGGCGCGGAGGGAGTCCTTGCGGTGGATGACGTAGACCTTCGACGCGAAGCGCGTGAGGAAGGTCGCCTCCTCCATCGCGGAGTCGCCGCCGCCGACGACCGCGATCGTCTTCTCATGGAAGAAGAAGCCGTCGCACGTGGCGCACCAGGAGACGCCGTAGCCCGACAGGCGCTCCTCGCCCTCGATACCGAGCTTGCGGTAGGCCGAACCGGTGGCGTAGATCAGCGTCCGGGTCTCGTGCACCGCGCCGCTGCCGAGGGTGACCTTCTTGACCGGGCCGTCGAGATCCAGCGAGGTGACGTCGTCGTAGAGCACCTCGGTGCCGAACTTCTCCGCCTGCTCCTGGAACTTGGCCATCAGCTCGGGGCCCTGGATGCCCTCGGGGAAGCCGGGGTAGTTCTCGACCTCGGTGGTGTTCATCAGCTCTCCGCCGACCTCGACCGAGCTCGCGATGAGGAGCGGCTGCAGGTTGGCACGCGCCGCGTAGATGGCGGCCGTGAATCCGGCGGGTCCGGAGCCGATGATGATGACCTTGCGCATGTGCTCTCTCTCTTCCCTGGAACAGGGCTGTTCCCTCGAACAGGGCGTTCCGCTGCTTCAACCAATGGTAACCGCGGGACATTCCCCCACGGAGGGTGACGCGGGGCGCCCGGACACGCCCGATGCGGAACGGATGCCTGTCAGCGCCCGGGGAGGAACCGGCGCAGCATCCGGGTGGCGACCTCGAGCTCCGGCGCACGCAGGAGAGCGAGCACGAGGAGGTAGACCGCCAGGGTGACGGCGCCGATGATGCCCGTGCCGACGGCGCCGAAGATCTTCTCGGAGTTGGTCCAGCCCTCCTCGCCGCCCAGGAGGAGGAACGTGCCCCAGCCGGCGAAGCCGGCGGGGACGGCGGCGATGACGTAGCGCACGAGCGCGGCCGTCGTGTGTCGCAGCTCCAGACTCCCGAGCCGGCGGCGCAAGAGCAGGATCGCGATCGCCGTCTGGATGATGCCCGCGATCGACTGACCGAGGGCCACGGCGGCGCCGAGTTGGGACAGCGGGACGAGATGGGGGGCGATCAACGCCGTGCCGACGATGACGACGCACTGCACGACCGTGAACCAGAACGGCGTGCGGGTGTCGCCGTAGGCGTAGAAGGTGCGCTGCACGATGAAGAGCACGGACAGCGGCAAGAGGCCGACGAGATAGCAGATCAGCACGGGGGCGGCCATGACGGCCAGGTCCGCGCCGTTGGTGAAGATACGGCTCGCGGGGATGGCCGCTGCGACGAGGGCGGCCACGGAGACGACGATGAAGAGGCTCACGGCGCGGATGCAGCGGGCGACGTCCGCGCGCACCTCGGCGTGGCGCTGAGCCGCGGCATGCTCGGAGATCTGCGTGAAGTAGGGGGTGCCGATGGAGATCGCGAAGATCGAGTACGGCAGCATGAACACGAGCCACGCGTTCTGCATCGCGAACACCGAGGGTCCTTCACCCGTCGCGGCGTTTACGATGCGCGTCTGGATGAGCCCGGCGACCTGCCCCACGATCACCATGAGGAACGTCCACCCGGCGAGTCTGCCGACGCCGCCGAGACCCACGCCGCGCCAGCGGAAGTCCGGCCTCAGGTGAAGACCGGTCCTGCGCCACGCGAACAGCAGAGCGAGCGCCTGCACGACGATCCCCAGGGTGGCGGAGCCGGCGAGCACGGCGATCATCTCCGGCGACCAGTCGGTCGCGGTGCGGTCGCCGCCGAACAGCAGCATGAACACGATGAAGCCGGCGATGGAGATGAGGTTGTTCGCGATGGGCGCCCACGTGTAGGGACCGAACACCCGGCGTGCGTTGAGGGTCTCGCCGATGAGGGCGTAGAGCCCGTAGAAGAAGATCTGCGGCAGACACCAGTAGGCGAACGCCGTGGCCAGGGCGAACTGCTCCGGCGTGTATCCGTCGCCGGCGTAGAGTGCCACCAGCCACGGGGCGATGAGCATGGCGACGACGGTGACCCCGAGGAAGACGACCGTGCCCAGCGTGAACAGCTTGGAGATGAACGCGCGGCCGCCGTCGGAGTGGGAGACGGCGCGGATGATCTGCGGGATGATCACGGCCGTCAGGATGCCGGTCTGGATGAGGGTGAAGAGGTTGTTCGGCAGCTGGTTCGCGACGCCGAACGCATCGGCTGCGCGCGAACCCACCGAGCCGATCGCGGCCACCAGCACCACGGTGCGGAGGAGCCCGGTGATGCGGGAGATCAACGTCCCGGCGCCGAGGATGGCGCTGGACCGGCCGAGACTGCTCATTCGACTCCTCGGTCGGGGGTGGGGTCGGCATCCGCGTCGTCGGCATCGGCGTCGTTGGCATCGGCGTCGTTGGCATCGGCGTTCGTGTCGGCGGCATCCGTTCCGTCCGCTTCGCGTCGCCGGCGGTGCACCGTGCGGAACACGCCGAGCACGATCAGCACGACGATGAGCCCGCCGAACACGGCCAGGCCGATGCCCTCCCACTCCGCGCGCACGGCGACGCGCACGCTCTGCGGCTGACCCAGTGGAACGCCCGTCGGGCTGGAGAGGGAGAGGCCGAGGCTCAGCTCCCCGCTGCCGACCCGTGCGGACACGGGGACCTTGACCCTGCTGGTGGTTCCCGCCTGGATGGTCGCCGGGGTGATCGGCTCCACCTCGAGGCGGGGGTCGCTGGGCTTGACCGTGAGACGGATGTTGACCGGCCACGGCAGGTCGTTGCGCACGCTGAACGGGAGATCCGCGTTGGCCGTGAGCAGCTGGATCGTGCTGGACTGCGGGATGTCGACGGCCGCGAGCGTCTCGCGGGTGGCGCTGCGGTGCGCCGTCACGTCGGCGTCGAAGCGCTTGGCCGACGACCCGACGCCGATCACGCGGAGGATGCGGATGCGCTCGGGGCTGAGGAGCACCTGCGGGTCGTCGAGGATGCTCGAGAAGGCGACCAGCTCGTTCTCCTCGGCGAGGAGCATCTGCAGCGAGGTGCCGCGGGCGTCGCCGGGCTCGTCGGCCAGGGCCCCTGCGACCGGAGGGGCCGCGCGCAGGGAGGAGAGGCCGACACCGGGGGAGTCCGCGGCCACGATGGCCTCGCGCAGGGCGTCGGCGGTGCGGTCGTCGTCGCGATCGAGGCCGACCATCAGCGGGGCGCCCCCCGTCGCCTGCGCGGTGAAGAAGAGGGCGGCGTTGGCGGCGGCGAGTGCCCGGCCGCGCGCCGCCGTATCGGGCTCGGCCGCGGCGTCGGAGAGGGCGTCGGATGCCGCCGCATCGGCGACGAGCACGTCGTGCCCGTCGATCGTGACGTGTCCGGAGGGAGTCCCGGCGAGCGAGGTCGATGGCAGGACGCTGGTGACCGCGTCACCGGCGTACGCCGTGAACCGGGAGAGATCGTCGGGGGTCACGCCCCCGCGGGGCCACAGGATGCTCTGCACGGCGCCGTCGACCGCCATGAGCGTCTCGTCGTCGGGGAACTGCGGCCCGGCGGTGGGCGTGGGCGTCGGTGCCGTCGTCGGCGCACCGGTGGCGTCCGGCCGCGGCTGGAAGTCGGATGGCTGGAGGAAGGGTGCGAGCGTGTTCGGCTGCAGCAGCGCCGGCAGGCCGGCCTGGGACTGGGTCGTGGCGTCGGCATCGCCGAACTGCAGGGCGAAGCGCTCGTTGGGCAGCCGGTCGAGCCGGTCGAGCCATTCGGTGACCTGCGCGGGGGCCGCCGTGCCGAGGGCGCGGATCGCGGCGGGGATCGACGGATCGACGGCCAGCACGGCCGAGGTGCCCGACACGCCCTCCACCTGTGCGGTGAGGTCGCCGTCGGGAGCGGTGAGCTCGATCAGCTCGTCGCGGGTGAGCAGCGACCGCGCGGCGGGAGTGGCGGTGATCGGCACCAGCACCGTCACCTGGGGGCGCTGATCGGCGGCGATCACGAGAACGCTGGTGGCGGCGGCGTCCTGCGACACGGAGTCGGCGCCCGTCCCGGTGGCGGCGCCGTCGAGCTGTGCGCGCAGGCGGTACACGCCGGGGGCCAGGTCGGCGACGCTCTCCTGCGGGATGGTCACGGTGGTGATGGCCTCGGAGCGTCCGTCGACGGCGGTGGTGTCGTCACCGCCCACGGGCACGAAGCCGTCGGCCTCGTCCGTGCCTTCATCGGCGAGCCAGGACGAGAGCTCTTCCTGGTCGGCCAACGGCGTGCGGTCGATCTCCACCTCGACGCGTCCGGCGGAGAGGGCGGCATCCCCGTCGTTCTGCACGGTGATGGATGCCGTCACCGCGCCACCCGGTGAGACCACGCCGCGCACCCCGGCGGTCAGGTGCAGGGAGACGGATGACGGCTCGGCTCCGTCGCCCTCGGCGGCCAGGGCGGGTGCTCCGCCGGCGCCGCACAGGGCCAGAGCGATCGCGAAACCCACGGTTCCGCGTGCGGCGCGTCTCAGGCGCGCACGGAAGCCGTTGTCGGGGGTGGTCGCGGTCATGGGGAGTCTTCCTCGAACGCCCGAGAGGTGGGGTGTCCGTGAGTGCTGACCCGTCGATTCTACGAGGGCGGATGAAGGAGAACCCTGAAGACGCGTTAGAGTGACCGCCGTGTCCGCCACCACCGTCCCCGCTCCCGACCCGCTGCTGTGCTCGGCCCTCGCCGCCGACCTCGATGCCGCCGACTTCCGTTCGGAGCCGCTGCGGCGCCTCTGGGGCGAGGAGGAGGATGACGCGCTGGCCCGTGGCATGCACGAGCCCATCCTCCGCTCGCTCGGCGACGACAGCGGGGCGCTCGCCACGCTCGGGCGTCTCCTCGTGCTCGGCCTCCCGCAGCCAGCGACCGCCGTCGATGCGGCGCTCCCGCGCTGCGGCTCCACGGGGCTGGTGCGGCTCGGACTGGCCGTCACCGGGATGAACGGAGCCGTGGAGCCCGCTGCGCTCCTGCGTCCGCAGTCGTTCGTCGACGCCGACGGCATCGGGGAGTGGTGGATCGCCAGCGACCTCGACGAGGCCGCTCTCGATGGCCCGCTTCCCGCCGACCACGTGCTGGGCGTCGGCGGAGCGTCGCGCACCCTCGCCGAGATCGTCATGCCGGTCGAGGTCGACCGCGCCCTCGACCTCGGCACCGGCTGCGGCATCCAGGCCCTTCTCGTGGCGCGCCACGCGGCATCCGTCGTGGCCACGGACATCTCGACGCGCGCGCTCGCCTATGCGGAGCTCAACGCCCTCGTGAACGGCGTCACGAACGTCGAGTTCCGCGCCGGGAGCATGTTCGAGCCGGTCGCCGGCGAGGCCTTCGACCTCATCGTGTCGAACCCGCCGTTCGTGATCACACCGCGCGCGGAGGGAGTCCCCGAGTACGAGTACCGCGACGGCGGTCTCGTCGGCGATGCCCTGGTCGAGCAGTTCGTGCGCAGCGCGCCCGACTACCTCACCCCCGGCGGCGCCGCTCAGTTGCTGGGCAACTGGGAGTCGCGGGCGGGGCAGGCCAGGCTCAGCGACCGCGTCGGCCTCGACCGGCTCTCCTCGTGGGTGCCGGCCGATCTCGACCTGTGGGTGATCCAGCGCGAGGAGCTGTCGCCTCTCGGCTATGCGGAGCTGTGGATCCGCGACGGGGGCATCACCCCGCGCGACGCCGCTTTCACCCCGCTGCTGACCGCGTGGCTCGACGACTTCGACGCCCGTGGCGTCAGCGCGATCGGCTTCGGCTACATCCTGCTGCGTCGACCACCGGAGGCGGGACGCACGGCGCTGCGCCGGATCGAGCGGATGCCGCAGCCGGTGTCGAACGTCGGCGGAGCGCTGCGCCAGGGCCTGGCGGCGTGGGACGTGCTCGAGACCCAGGGTCTCCCCGACGTCCTCTTCACGGCCGCCGACGTCACCGAGGCGCGCCATCTGCTGCCGGGCAACGACGACCCCAGTGTGATCGAGCTGCGTCAGGGCGGCGGCTTCGGTCGCACGGTCTCCGTCGACTCCGCGCTCGCCGCCTTCGTGGGCGCGTGCGACGGCGACCTCACCGTGGTGCAGATCGCCTCCGCGCTCGCCGACATCTTCGAGGTGCCGCTCGCCGACCTCTGGGCGGACCTGGAGCCGCGCATCCGCCAGCTCGTGCTCGACGGGCTGCTGTACGGCTGAGCGCGCAGCAGCCCGTCGGCGACGGAGGGTCGTGGGTCAGGGCATCCCGCGTCAGATCATCCGCCGGCGGGCCCCGCGGATCAGGGCGAGTCCGCCGAGCACCGAGATCAGCGCGAGCAGCGCCAGCCCGGTCGTGACCGATCCGTCGGCGCCCGTCGTGGCGAGCCCGCCCGACGACGAGCCGCCCGAAACGGGAACTGACACCGTGGTGCCCGAGGCGAGCAGGCGCGCCGTGCCGTCGGCGCCGATGCCGGCCGCCGCGATCGTGTGCGCCCCGGCGGGCATGTCCGCCGGGATCGTCACGACCGCGGTGAACGCACCGGTCTGATCGGCGACGGCCGTGCCCAGTGCCGCGGGCACCGAGTACATGCCCACGCGGATCGGAGCGCCGGGCAGGAAGCCCGACCCGCCGATCGTGATCTGCTGACCGCGCACGACCGATCCCGGTACACCGGTGAGCGCGCCGTCGGTCTGCGACGGCAGCTGATACGGCAGCGGCACGGCGGTCTCGACCGTGATGCGCACCGTGAGATCGGCGGTGCCGAAGCCGTTGTCGACGTGCAGCGGCACCTCGACGGTGCCGGCGTCGGCGAGGGCGGGGGTGCCGGTGAGCGTCGCCGTGCCGTCGCCGGCGTCGGTGAACGTCAGCCACGCGGGCAGGTCGGATGCCGTGATCGTTCCCGAGGGCAGTCCGTTCGCGGTGATGTCGACCGTGAGCGCGCCGCCTGCGAGCGCGGTCACCGGGGCGATCGGCGTGAAGGCCGGCAGCTGGCCGACGGTGAGCACGACCTCGTCCGATGCCGTGTCTCCGAGGCCGTTCGAGAACAGCGCCCGCATCCTCACGCCGTCATCGGCGATACCGGCCGTGAAGGACAGCGTCGGCGATGTCGCGCCGGCGATGTCGGTCCACATGCCGCCGATGAGCCGCTGCCATCTCACGGTCGGCGCGGGGTAGCCTGTCGCGGCCGCCGTGACGGTGACGGTGTCGCCGTCGACGACGGTCTGCGGGAGCGGCTGCAGGGAGACGACCGGCGCCTCGTTCACGGTGAGCGTGAACTCCTGCACGACGGTGCTGCCGTCGATCGACAGCTCGAACGTGTACGTGCCGCCCGCGCCCGCAGGGGGCAGGCCGATGAGGAGCTGCGGGCCGGGGGCCGGCGTGAGCGTGAGCCACGAGGGGGCCCCGGTCATGGAGACAGAGGTCAGTGCCGGGTAGCCGGCGTCGATGGCGACCGGGTTCATGATCGGCAGGCCGACGACTCCGGACGTCGTCGACGACGACAGGAACCGCGGGGGAGCGGTGATCGTCAGCGTGAACGTGCCGGGTGTGGCCCCGTGGATGTTCGTGGCGCTGAGGGGGATGGCGTGCGGGCCGGGGCCGGCATCCGTCGTGCCGTGCAGCCGGGCGGTGCCGTCGTGGTTGTCGGTGAACACGAGGCCGTCGGGCAGGGCGCCGATGGCGGTGATCGCCGACGTGGGTACGCCGCCGGTGGTGATCGTGACGTCGACGGCGTCACCCGCGGCGACCGTCTCCGACATCACTCCCGTGAACTGGGGCAGCGACCCCACGGCCGTGACCTGCACCGTCGTGTCGGCCGTGCCGAAGCCGTTCGACACGTGCAGGCCGATGGTCACGGTGCCGGCGTCGGCGAGAGCGGGGGTGCCGACGAGGCTCGCCGTGCCGTTGCCGAGGTCGGTGAAGGTGAGCCAGGCGGGCACGCCCGTCGCGGTGATCGTTCCTCTCGGCAGCCCCGTCGTCGTGATCGGGACCGTGAGCTCGGAGCCGACCGGTGCGGTCACCGGATCGATCGCCGGGATGCCGGGCACCTGCCCGACGGAGAGCACGCCCTCGTTCGTGGTGGCGGTGCCCGAGGTGCTGGTGAACACCGCGCGCACGCGGGCTCCGGTGTCGCTCATCGAGGTGGGGAACATGAGGATGGTCGACGTCGCGCCGGGGATGTCGGTCCACGCACCGCCGATGAATCGCTGCCACTGCACCGTCGGCGCGGGGTAGCCCGAGGCCCCGGACAGGAACACGGCGTTCGCCCCGGAGACGACGTTCACCGAGGAGGGTTGCTGAGTGATGACCGGCGCCTCGTTCACCCGGAGGCTGAAGGCCTGCGTCACACCGCTGCCGATGATCGAGAGGGTCAGCGGGTACACGCCGCCGGATCCGGCCGGCGGTGTGCCGGTGAGCGTCTGCGCCCCGGGGGCGCCGCTGAGAGACAGCCATGCGGGTGCGCCGCTCACCGCGACCTCCGCGTGCGCGGGGAAACCGGGGTCGACCGTCACGGCGAAGCTGCCGGGCGTTCCCGCCGAGAAGGTCGTCTGATCCGCACTGGTGAAGGCGGGCGATGTGGTGAGCTGCAGGGTGAAGGTGCCGGGAGTCGTGCCCGCCGCATTCACGGCGGACAGGCCGATCGAGTACGACCCCGCCGGCACGGTCGGAGTGCCGTGCAGACGCGCGGTGCCGTCGTGGTTGTCGGTGAGGGTGAGGCCGGCCGGCATCCCTCCGGTCACCGAGATGGCCGGATCCGGGATGCCGGAGGTCGAGATCGTGACGTCGACCGCCGAGCCCGCCTCGACGGTCGCGCTGAGGGCGCTCGTGAAGGCGGGCAGCTGCGCGACCGAGATCGTGAGCGTCTGCTGCACCGGGCCGGCGCCGTTGTCGGCCTCCAGCGTGAGCGGGTACGAGCCGGTGGTGCCGGGGAGAGGGGTTCCCGAGATGCGCGCGGTGGCTCCGTTGTAGGCGATCGACAGGCCGTTCGGCAGCGAGCCGCTGCCGAACGAGACGGTCGGCACGGGGTAGCCGGACGTGGTGACCGTGAAGTCGACGGGGGAGCCGACGACGGCGGTGAGCGTGTCAGGGGAGGTGAAGGCCGCGTTCTGCCTGATCGTCATCGGCACGATGAACGAGCCCGAGTCGAGCACCGCGGTAGCGCCGCCCACTCCGGGGGTGGAGCCGGCCGTGTAGGTCGCGGTGGCGACGCCGCCGGAGAGGGGCGTGGGTGAGGGGGCGACCGTCGAGCCGGCCGGACCGACGCTCGTCCACGTGATCGTGCGCCCGGCGAACGCGCCCAGCTTGGACGGGTCGACCGGGGATGCCGAGGAGTCGGTGAGCAGGGACGCGGTGAGCGTGGCCGTCTGCCCCGCGGTCAGCGAGGAGGCGTTCGCCGACGCGATCAGCATCAGGTAGGGCGTGGTCGCGCCCGTCGTGATGGCCGCCGTGTCGCAGCCGAGACCGTTGGATCCGGTGTTGCACCCCCACCAGTTCTGGGTGAGCGTGGCCGTGGTCGACCCGTCGGCCTGCACGGCCGCGGCGCCGGTGTTGCCGGCGATCGAGTTGTACCGCGCGGTGAGGTCCCCGGCCGTGGCGTGCACGGCGCTTCCCGTCGACCCCGAGCCCGACACGGCGTTGCCGGAGAAGACGTTGCCGTCGATGAACGCCGGGCCGTGGAGCTGGCGGATGGCGCCGCCGAGGCCGGGTGCGCCGGGAGTGCCGATGGCCGAGTTGCCCCGGAACGTGTTGCCGCCGATCGTGACTGTGGCGCTCACCGGGCCGACCGTGTCGAAGGCGATGGCGCCGCCGCCGGCCGGAACGCCGCCCGCCGCATGGACGGAGTTCGACGTGAAGGTCGAGCCGGCGACCAGCAGGGAGTCGCCGGTGTTGCGCGCCTCGAAGTACACCGCGCCGCCCGATGACGGCCCGGCGCTGTTGTTGTCGAAGGTCGAGTCGGTGATGGTGAGGTCGCCGCCGACGAACTGGATCGCTCCGCCGGGGGTCCCCGATCCTCCCGCAGCCACGTTGCCTGCGAACGAGCTGTTGCGCACGACGAGCGTGTCGGGGGCGCTGTCGTTCGCGCCGGCGATGATCGCCGCGCCGCCGAAGACCGTGTCGCGTCCGTGCGAGAACGAGAAGCCGTCGATCGTGACGGCTACATCGCCGACCAGATCGGGGTCGAGGGCGAGCAGCTGGAAGGTGTCGTCGCCGACGATCTTCGCTTGGCCCCCGCTCGACGCCAGCGTCACGTCGGTGCCGGCCGCCGTGCCCAACGTCAGTGTGTCGGTGAGGGTGTAGGTGCCGGCGGGGACGGTGACGGTCGACGTCCCGCCGAGGTTCGATGCCACGCACAGCGCGTTGCGCAGCGACGTGGGCGATGCGGGCGTCGTGACTCCCGGATTCGTGCAGGCGCCGTTGACGTCGGTGTCGGCGGTCGTGCCCACGGTGATCGTGGTCGCCGCGGCCGCGGGAGCGGCGGCGACGAGCCCGCCGAGCGTCAGGGCGAGCGCCGTGACGGCGGCCGCGAGGCCGCGCGTCGACAGCGATGTCATCTGGGGAGCAGACATCGGAGTCCTTCGGTCGGGCGTTGGGGGCGCCGAGACAGGAATGGGGATATATCGGGATGCTATCGGTTGAGGGGTGCCGGGTGATAGCGTCAGTCCCGCACCCGCCCTCACCGGGCGATCCCCAGGGTGCGATCCGATGGCAGGAGCCCCCATGACTGCTGTGTTCTCGCGCCGGAGTGCGCTCGGAGCCGGTGCCGTCGCGCTCGGCGCCGGGCTCGTCGGCGGCGGCCGCACTGCGGCGTTCGCGACGACGGAGGACGAGGCGCCGGATGCCGACTCGGCCGCGACGACGTCCGCCCCCGGAGCTGCGGCTCCGGCATCCATCGACCCGCTCACACCGACCCGGTCTCTGTTCGCAGGCCATGAGGGTCGCGAGTACCAGAGCGCCTCCCCCTGGTCCGCGCACCGGCTCGTGCTCGAGAGCGTGGGCGACCTGCCGGGGGAGGGCGACCTCGAGAACCGGTTCTCGGTGACCTTCCTCACCGACGACGGCGCGCGTGACGGCATCTACCGTCTGCTGCACGAGGGCGAACTCGTCGCGTCGTTGTTCCTGGCGAGGGCCGGGGGCGGCGCGCGTCTCGAAGCGATCGTCGACAGGAGTGTCCGCGCATGAGCGATCCGTTCCTGGGGGAGATCCGCATCTTCGCAGGCAACTTCCCGCCGGCGGGCTGGGAGTTCTGCGCCGGCCAGCTCGTGGGCATCGCCGAGAACGATGCGCTGTACGCGCTGATCGGCACCATCTACGGCGGCGACGGGATCATGACCTTCGGGCTCCCCGATCTGCGCGGCCGATCGGCCGTGCATGCGGGGACGATGCCCGCCGATGGGCGCACCTACATGATGGGCGACAAGTACGGCGTGGAGCAGGTCGTGGTCACCGCACCGCAGATGCCCGCGCACACGCACGTCCCGCGCACCGCGCAGACCGCCGACGGCACCGGTCCCGGCCAGAAGAGCTGGGCGACGCAGGCCCCCTTCGCCTATGCGCCGGCCGCCGGCACCGTGCAGATGGCGAGCGACGCCGTGCTGCCGGCCGGCGGCAGCACCCCCCACGAGAACATGCCACCCTTCGTGGCCGTGTCGTTCATCATCTGTGTCAACGGCATCTTCCCCCCACGAGACTGAGCGAGCAATGTCCGAACAATTCCTCGGAGAGATCCGTCGCGTCGCCTTCGACTTCCCCCCGAAGGGCTGGGCGCTGTGCAACGGCCAGCTGCTGTCCATTGCGCAGAACCAGGCGCTGTTCTCCCTCCTCGGCACCACCTACGGCGGCGACGGCAGGACGACGTTCGCACTCCCCGACCTGCGTGGGCGCACCGCCGTGCACCCAGGGATGGGCATCGTCCAGGGGCAGAGCGCCGGGGAGGCCGCGCACACCCTCACCGTCGCGGAGCTCCCGCTGCACACGCACGGCGTACGTGCGTCGAGCGTCGCCGCGACCGCCGCGTCGCCGCAGGGCGCCTACTGGGCGGCATCCGACCAGCCCGCGTACGGCGATGATCTCGCCGGCAGCATGTCCACCGCGGCGATCGCCACGGCCGGCAGCACCCAGCCTCACGAGAACATGTCGCCCTACCTCGTCGTCAATCACGTCATCGCGCTCACGGGCGTTTTCCCGTCTCGCAACTGATCGAGCTGGAGTGAAACATGGACCCCTTCCTCGGTGAGATCCGCACGGTCGGATTCAACTACGCCCCGGCGGGCTGGGCGACGTGCGATGGGCAGACCCTGCCGATCTCGCAGAACACCGCGCTCTTCTCGCTGATCGGCACCTACTACGGCGGCGACGGACGCGTGACGTTCGCGCTGCCCAACCTCAACGGAGCCATGCCGATCGGACAGGGTTCAGGTCCTGGACTCACCTCGAGGCTCGTCGGCGAGATCGGCGGCTCCGCCTCGGTCACGTTGCTCGGCTCCGAGATGCCGCAGCACCGCCATTCCGTCAACGCCGTCACGGCGGCGGGCGACAGCGGGAGCCCGGTCGACAGGGTGTGGGCCGCACAGCGGTACGGCCGCGGCACCCGCAAGGCCTACGCCGCGACGGCCGACACCACGATGCGTCCCGATGCCCTCGGGGGCGCGGGTGCGTCGAATCCGCACAACAACATGCCTCCGTACCTCGGCATGTACTACATCATCGCGCTCAGTGGAATCTTCCCTCCCCGTCCGTGAGTCGGCCGGGCTCGACGACCCGCGAGTGCGTGCGCTCGCCGCGGAGGAGATCCGTGCGCGCCTGCGAGGCATCCCGGACGCTGTCGCCGACCCGCTGATCTCTGCGCAGACGACGTCGAAGCTCGGCGGCCTGGCCGCGGCGTACCCGGATGCCGCGACCGAGCTCGCGCTCCTCGGGGGAGATCCGGCGGGGTACGTCGTGACGGCATCCGCCGACGACGGCATCCGGCTGTGCGACATCGTCGTCGCGGAGGCCTCCCGTGGCACCGGCGTGGGGCGCGCGATGCTCGCGGGAGTGGTGGAACGTGCGGATGCCGAGGGCGTGGCGGTGGCCCTCTCGGTCTGGCACGACGCCCCGGCGAGGGCCTGGTACGCGCGTCACGGGTTCGTCGTGAGCGGCGGAGATCCGCGGGGGCACGTCGAGATGCGGCGGGAATACCCCGGCATCCATTCGGTTGCATAGATTTATGAAGGCTTTCGGATTCCTCTCGTTCGGGCACTACGGCGATGTGCCCGGCTCGACGACCCGCACCGCGGGCGACATGCTGAAGCAGACGATCGAGATCGCGGAGGGCGCCGACGAGATCGGCGTCAACGGCGCCTACGTGCGCGTGCACCACTGGGCGCGCCAGGCCGCATCGCCCATGCCGCTGCTGTCGGCGATGGCCGCACGCACCGAACGCATCGAGGTCGGCACCGGCGTGATCGACATGCGCTACGAGAACCCGTTCCAGTTCGCCGAGGAGGCCGCCGCCCTCGACCTCATCGCCGACGGCCGTATCGCGCTCGGCGTGAGCCGCGGGTCACCCGAGACCGCCCTGCGCGGCTACGAGACGTTCGGGTACGTCGACGAGGAGGACACCGAGCGCGGCAGCGTGCTCGCCCGCGAGAAGTTCGACCTGTTCCTCGCGGCGATCGAGGGGGAGCGCATCGCGCCGGGAGACCCGCGCATGGTCGGCGCCGGCCGCTACCTCGCGATCGAGCCGCAGTCTCCCACGCTGCGCGACCACATCTGGTGGGGCTCCGGCTCCCGCGCCACCGCGGAGGAGAGCGGCCGTAAGGGCCTCAACATGATGAGCTCCACGCTCGTCACGGAGGCCACGGGGCAGCCTTTCCACGAACTGCAGCGCGAGCAGATCGACCTGTTCCGTGCCGCGTACCGCGAGGCCGGCCACACCGGCAGCCCCCGCGTGTCGGTGAGCCGCAGCGTGTTCCCGCTCGTGTCCGACATGGACCGTGCGTACTTCGGGCTGCGCAGCGAGGACAGCGGCGACCAGATCGGCGTGATCGACGGCTTCCGCTCCACGTTCGGCAAGACCTACGCGGCCGAGCCCGACGTGCTCATCGAGCAGCTGCGCGCCGACGAGGCCGTCATGGCTGCGGACACGCTGATGCTCACCATCCCGAACCAGCTCGGACCCGAGTACAACCTGCACGTGCTGCAGGCGTTCGCGGAGCACGTCGCCCCGGCGCTCGGGTGGAAGCCGAACTCCGAAGGTCCCGTGCAGGGCGACCCCGCCTGAGTCCGTTCGCCGGAGTCCCGCTAGTCCGAGGGCGACCACTCCTCGAAGGCGATGCCAGGGCCGGTGTGGACCTTGACGACCACGTCGCGGGGCCAGTTCACGATGCCGGCCTCGATCGCGGTCCTCAATGCGGCGAGGCGCTCGTCCCCTTCGGGATACTCCTCCGCAGGGGTGACATCGATGACGCACCACGGCGTCATGCTGCCGTCTCCCCAGCTCTCGATCGTCGGCGGCGTCCCGAGAGACTGGTCGATGGCGGGGGTGAGCTGTCCGGCCAGGTTCTCGCAGTCGCCCGACGCGATGTAGTCGCCCAGGCAGCCGGTGAGAAGCGGGGCCAGCAGGAGAACGGATGCCGTGCCCACGAGAGCGCGGGCCGTCGTTCGCGTTCCGCCAAGACGGGTGCCGTTCGAGCGCGAGGGTCGGCCGGTCATGCGGCCAACGCTACCGCCCGGCGAACTCATCGTGAACACACAGCCACGACCTGATCTGCGCCCTTCGCGTGAGGAAACCGGAGGAGTACGGTCTCATCTACGAGGCCACCGGCACGCACGTCGGCGGCCCGTCTCACCCGAGTCGAAGGAGCACCCGATGAGCAGGTTTCTTCTGATCTACCGCGCCGACCCCGCAGCCATGGCCGCGATGCCGGAACCGACGCCTGAGCAGGGCGCCGAGATGATGCAGGCCTGGACGGCCTGGGCGCAGCGCGCCGGCGATGCCATCCTCGACTTCGGCGATCCGACCTCCGCCGTCTCACCGGGAGCCGACGCCTCGGTCGGCGGCTTCTCCCTGCTGCAGGCGGACTCCTACGACGAGATCGTCTCGCTGCTCGAGGGGCACCCGCACACCGCGATGGGCGGCACGATCGACGTCTACGAGACGCATCCGGTGCCGACGGCCTGACCTCCGAGCGCGCGTCGGCCCCGATCCGCGTTCGCTTCGTCGGCGCGGATTCGCTGATGCAGGTCGACACGCCGGCATCCGCGCCGACAAAGCGGTCACGGCACCGACAGAACGGCGGAGGGGTGCGCCGACAAGACAACGGCGTACCGACTCCGGCGGACGGATGCAGCGGGGCCGAGCTGGGCGGACGGAGGGGGGACGGATGCCCGCATCACGGCCGTGGAGAAGGATTACGATGAACGCCTGAACAGGACGTTCATCGGCTTCGCCCTCCTCATGAGTCACATGCGCCGTCGCGCCCGCGCCTTCGCTCAGGCGCGGGGCGACAACCCGCTGTTCTGACGGCACCCCGCCCCGGTGAGCCCGCGCACGCGGATCAGGCGCGTTGGCGCCGGCGCTGCAGGAGCCAGCCGAGCAGGAGCAGTACGCTCGCTCCGCCGAGGAGCGCGACGGCGACCGAACCGCCGGTGACGGCCAGATCACGGGCGCTCTGGGCACGAGAGGGGGAGTCTGCCTCCCCCGTCACGGCGCCGGATCCACTGCCTGCGACCGTTCCCTCAGCCGCATCCGCGCCCTCCGCCACAACCGGATCCGCCCTCTCGGCCGCGCCCGGGTCGGTGCCGACGGCGTCATCCGGGTCGGTGCCGGCGGCCTCATCCGGGTCGGTGCCGGCGGCGTCGCCCGGGTCGGTGCCGGCGGCGTCATCCGGATCGGTGCCGACCGCGTCATCCGGGTCGAATCCGACGGCCGCGCCCGTACCCGATCCGATCTCCGGGTCCGTGCCGGATCCCCCTCCCGCCCGATGCACCGTCAGCGGCGTCGACTCGCTCGACGCATCCCGGTAGCACTCCTGCGTTCCGATGGCCCGCACCGAGATGGCGGCTCCGGCGTCGGCGTCCGTCGGCCGATACGTGGCGCCGTCCGCTCCGGCGATCACGGCTCCGTCGCGCAGCCACTGGTAGTTCACGGTCGCCGTGCCGGGCGTCCATCCGTCGACCGTCGCGGTGAGGGCGGCACCCACGCTGCCGGTGCCGGACACGCGCGGGGGCGTGGCCGAGATCGTCGGCTCCGTGGCGGTGAAGGTGACGCAGAGCGCGGCGTTCTCCGGCGTGAGCTCCCTGATGTCGACGCGGAGGAGCCCGCTGGAACCAGCGAACGCCTCGCCCGCGACATACGAGTTGTCGCCGAGCTTCCCAGCCTGATCGTCGGACAGGCCGGGACGATTCAGCACGACCGACTCGCGGTCGCCCAGCGGGCGCAGCACCCGCACGCCGGGCGAGATGGTTCGTCCGGGCGACCCATCGGGCCATGCCGCGTAGGGCGCCGCCGCGTCCCTGCCCTGCCCCGCGCGGTACTCGAGAAGATAGAGCTGGCCGGTGACGGGATCGGTGATCTCGACGGCCCGCGTCCCGACGTCGTCGGTCGACGGCTTCAGATCCACGGCGCTCGCCGCGCCGTCCTGCGCGGAGACCTTCCGCACATCGTCCTCGCCGAACATGCCCAGCGCGATCCGGTGCGTGACGTTCAGCGCCGCGAACTGCTGATCCTGCGCGTATCCGCCTCCGTAGGTGAAGCGGGTGCCCATGATGTCGATACCGTCGCCGTACTCCTTGACAGTGCAGCCGGAACCGTCCGCTCCCGGTGCGTTCACGTCGGCCGTGTCGACCGTGCCGCTGGGGCAGATCAGCTCATCAGAGTGGCCGAGTCCGAGGTTGTGGCCGAACTCGTGGAGGAGCCGGTACCTCCACCGCTCGGGCTCGGTCTGATCGAGCTGAAGCCAGATGAGGCCGCCGGACTCGACTCCCTTGCCCAGGGTGCCGTATCCGGTGATCTTGTGGTCGCAGGCGGTCGTCGACTCGATGACGAGGAGGTGGCGACCGCTGCTGCGCAGGTAGTCGGGGTAGGTGCGGCCGAACTGCGACGCCACCCAGTCGTGCTTCGCCGCCTTGTCCGATGAGCACAGGAGCTGCCCGCTCTTGCCGCCGGAGATGCGGATCTTCTTCACCTCGCCGACGGCGACGTCCGAGATCGCGCCTCCAGTCTCGATCGGCCAGAACTCGTCGATCTTACGGACGGCGCCCCTGAGCTGGGAATCGGACGCGAGGGGGACACCGGGAGCTTCGAGGAAGAGGATGTCGACCGTATGCGCTGAACCCTCGGACGGGTCGGCGGCGGCCGGGGACGCCGGGGAGCCCGTCAGGACGAGGGCGGTCGCGGCGAGGACGCCGGTCGCCGCTCGAAGGATGCTGCGTGCCATGGTCTCCACCAATCTGTGCGGGATCGCGGATTCGGAAGGCGGAACCGCGGAGCCGATCCGAGTGCCGTGAGCGGGACGGACCGCAGGCCAGCCTGCCGAAGCGGTGCCTGCGCTGCAAAACGGCGCTGTCGAGCGCGGTGAGCGCGCTTCCTCGGGCCGCAAAACCGACCCGAGGAAGCGACGCCCGGCAGCGCGCTCGCGACGCCCGCCAGTGCCCAGCCGAGCGCCGCAGCGCCGCCGATCGTGGCGAGGCCGCCCGACGAGCCGCCGGACTCGGGCTAGGCGCGTCGGCGCCGGCGCTGCAGGAGCCAGCCGAGCAGGAGCAGCGCGCTCGCGCCGCCGAGGAGCGCGACGGGCATCGCGCCGCCCGTGACGGCGAGGGCGTCGCGATCAGCCGACGGGGTGCCTGACCCCGGAGCACCGGACCCCGGCCCGGTTCCGCCGCCGTTCCCCGGCACGGGGTCGGTGCCGTCTCCCGCTCCGGCGCCGTCATCGTCTCCCCCCGCGGCCGCCGTCACGAGCAGCGGGACCGAGGAGGCCGATGCACCGTCGTAGCACTCCTGTGCTCCGGTCACGCGCACGGAGATCTCCGCGTCGAGGTCGGCAGCGGACGGCAGATACGTCGGCCCGTCGGCTCCGGCGATGACGGCACCGTCGCGCAGCCACTGGTAGGACGTCGTGGCCGTCGCGGGCTGCCAGGGTCCCGCAGCGGCGGTGAGGACGTCCCCGATCCTCCCCGACCCCGACACTGTAGGCACCGTCGCGGTGAGCGAGGGGCGTTCGGCGGAGAAGGAGACGCAGAGCGCAGCGCCGGCCGGGGTGAGCCGCCCCACCTCGACGCGAAGACGCTCGCTGTACCCGAGGAACACATCGCCGTCGACGTAGGAGTTGTCTCCCGAGATCGCCGCCCGCGCGTCGCTGAGCCCCGGGCGGTTCAGCACGACGGACTCGTGCGCGCCCTGCATCCGCAGCACGCGCACACCCGGCTCGAGGCCTGTCGCCTGCGCCGTGTCGGCAGGGGAGGACGCGTAGTACGCCGGGGCGTCGCGTCCCTGACCTGCACGGTACTCGAGGTAGTACTTCTGCCCGGTCACCGGATCGGTGATCTCGACGGCGCGGATGCCGGTGGCATCGGTCGACGGCAGCAGATCGATCGCGACCACGGGTCCGTCGCTCTCCGACACCCGCCGGACGTCGTCGTCGCCGAAGATCCCGAGCCTCACGCGATCGGTGACGTTCAGCGCCGCGACATACTTCTCCTTCGTGTACCCCGGCGCGGTGAACCGCCGTCCCATGACATCGATGGCGTCGCCGTACTCCGAGGCGGTGCAGTCCGGGTAGCCCGTGCCGTCGGCGCCGATCGCGGCGGTGTCGACGCGTCCGCCGGGGCAGACCAGCTCGTTGGAGTGTCCGAGCCCGAGGTTGTGGCCGAACTCGTGGAAGAGCACGTGGTTCCATCGGGAGGGATCGCTCGGGTCGAGCTTCAGCCAGATGCTGCCGCCGGAGTCGAGACCGTCTCCGAGCCTTCCGTTGCCCGCGACCGTGTGTCCGCACGCCGTCGTCGATTCGATGATGAGCAGGTGCTCGCCCTGGCTCTGGTGGTAGTCGGCGATGGGCCGGCCCATCTGGTCCGCCGCCCAGGCACGGATCCTGGCCCCGTCGTCGGAGCACACGTCCTGCCCCGCGGTCCCGGAGGGCACCGGCACCCGCTTCACCTCTCCGAGGTAGATACGGGAGATCAGGCCCTCTGACTCGGTCGTCCAGTAGTCCTCGAGCCGCTGCACCGCGTCGGCGATCACGCTCTCGTCCACGGGGGCACGGTCCGGCGCCTCGATGTAGATCACATCGATCGTGTGCACGTAGCCCGTCGCCGCGGCGGCCGCCGCGGCACCCGCCCCGCCCGTCGTGAGGAGGACCGTCGCCAACGCGGCGATCGTCGTGAGGACTCTGCGGTTCATGTCTTGTCGCTCCTGGTCGTCAGGCAGGCGCGCGCACGAGCGTCTCCGCGCGGAGGTCGGGTCGCGAGCCTGGGGCAGATGCCGTGGATGCTGCGCGCCGGTCGGGTCCGGAGCACGCAACCTGTGGCGAAGGTACCGGACCCGTCGCTGTTGCCGCCATGTCTCGCTACCGGTGCGCGCAATACCCGGGCGCGCTCTGCAGAAAGCAGCGTTTCCGGGGCGGTATCCGACCCGGAAACGCGACACCCCCGGCATCCGTCCTCCGAGAAGGGGCCGGATGCCGGGGGTGTCGGCGACCGCCGTCAGGCCTTGCGCGCCCGCCGGCGAAGGCCGATCAGGCCGCCGCCGACGGCGAGCAGCGCGCCCGCGACTCCCGCCAGCGTCCAGCCGAGCGCCGCGTCGCCGCCGGTCGTGGCGAGGTCGTCCGACGTGCCGCCGGACCCGGGCTTCGAGCCGCCGCCCGAGCCGCCGCCGTTGCTTCCGCCCTCGCCGGGACCACCGTCGCCTCCGCCCTCGCCGGGGCCGCCATCGTCGACCGTGGCGAAGTCCACCGAGGCGAGGACTCGACCCCGCACTCCGGTGAGCACCAGTTCGGAGCCTTCGATGGCATAGCCGTCCACGCCGCTGACCGTGACCGTGGATCCCTCGATCCGGAATCCGTCGGCGGGGTCGAGCGCCAGACGGATCTCGCCGCCGAGGTCGGCGACGCCGTCGGCGGGTGACACCGTGCCGCCCTGCGCCTCCGAGCGGTAGACGAAGCGCACGGCCTGCGCCTCCACGGCGTCGACGGCGGACTTCAGCGCGACGTAGCTGTCGCGCAACTGGTCCCTCGTCGGGGCGGTCGCGGCCGGGGCGGCGGCGACGTCGAGCGATGCGGCGGTCCCTCGGAGCACGGCGGAGCTGTCCGCCGTGGCCGCGGCGAGAGCCTCGCCCAGCGCCTGATCGAACACGCGCCCGTTGGCCGCGGCGACCTCGTTCGCAGCCATCAGCTCGGTGGCGTACTCGACGGCGCGCGTCAGCGCATCGGTCTCGGCCGTGGAGTCGTCGGCGGCGAAGAGCCCCGCAACCTCGGCGCCGGTCAGCGCCGAGTCCCACATCCGCAGGTCGTCCATGTCGAGTCCGATGCCGTAGCTCTTGCCTCCGTCGACGCCCACGAGCATGTGCAGGCCGCTGGTCATGCTGCCGATGCCCGCGATGCTCGTCTCCTTGGCCAGCACCCCGTCCATGTACGTGCTCGCGACGTCGCGCGTGCGGTCGACCGTGACGGTCATGTGGTGCCAGGAGCCGCGGTAGTCGCCGACGTCACCGGTGGCGTACACGCCGTTGGTCCCGTCGCCGAGGGTGAACTCGAGCTTGCCGGTGTTCGCGCCCTCCGGGGCGAGGTTGATGCCCGAGCGGTACCAGTTGGCCCAGTTCTTGTTGCTGATGATCGCGCCGTAGCCGCTGACGCCGGTCACCTTCGCCCAGAAGCCGATGGTGAGGTCCTTGTCGGTGCCGAGATCGAACTCGGGCCGCGATCCGAGGTCGACGTAGCTGCCGGCGCCTCCGCCGATGCGCACAGCCGAGCCCGTGGCCCCCGGGCGATCGGACTCGACGAAGGACACCGAGCCGACCGCCGCAGTCGCGGGGGCGGTGCCCGCGTGAGCGCCGGTGTCGCCGAAGTCGCCGTCGAAGGCGAGGTGCAGGAACTCGCCGTCGGGAGCGGGGGCGGGGGCCGCCGGGAAGTCGGGGAACACGAGCGTGCCCGCGGTGCGCATGGTGCCGACGAGGGGCTCCGAGGCGTTCTGGAAGTCGTCGTAGGCGGTGACCGTCACGGTGTAGTTCTTCGCGGGCTGCAGACCGCGGATGTCGAAGCCCATCGTGTTCGGCGTCATGTAGAACCGCGAGTACGCCTTGAACGACCCGTTGAACGACTTCGCCGGGTTGTTCCCGAAGTCGGGCACCTGGTTCGCCGTGAACGACACCGGGTTGCCGGCCTGGTCGCGGACCTGCACCTCGTAGTAGTTCACGAGCTCGTCGTCCTTCGCCTGGTCGAAGCGGAGGGTGAGCGACTGCTCTGTGACGTCGGCGGCGCTGACGGCCGCGGCATCCCACCACGGCGCGATTGTGCTGCGCTGCCCGCTGGTGTAGGCGAAGCCGTCCTTGCCCTGCGTCGTGTCGACGACCCACGGCATGCCGATCCAGCGCTGATGGGTCACGTCGAAGCGGCGGATGACGGTGGTGCCGTCGGCGAGCACCGAGACGAAGTTCGCGCTCTTCTGCGGCACGCCGTTCGCAGCGTCGCCCTGGTTGCCGCCGAAGTACCCGCCGCCGATGAAGTCTCCCGGCACGTCCTGGTAGATGTAGTTCATCGACGCGTTCTCGTAGACCGTGAAGTCCTTCTGGAAGATGCTCGTCTCCGGGTTCGAGGAGAAGTGCGTGTGCGCCGAGCCGAGCATCACCTGCGGGTAGGCGGAGAGGATGCGCTGCAGGTCGGGTCCGGCCATGTCGTAGACGCCGTGGAAGGGTCCGCCGAGCGAGGTGCCGGCGTAGCCGCTGTGGATCGAGACGAAGATCGGCTTGCCGGGGTCGTAGTCGGGCTCGGCCGCGATCTCCTGCAGCGTGTCCGTGAGGAAGGACTGGTAGCCGGAGCGCTGCCCGCCGTAGCCGAAGGTGCTCGTGCCGTTGTAGTCGAGCCCGATGAAGTCGATGCCCGAGATCGTCGTGTGGAAGTTGCTCACGTAGCCGGTCGACGCGTTCGGGTAGAACCACTCCGGCGAACCGGCCGGTGCGTCCCGCCTGGCCGATTCGAACGTGGTGCCCATCAGGTCGGCGATGTCGTGGTTGCCCTGCGTGAGCAGCACCTGCGCCTCGGGGAAGCTCTCGCGCATGACCCGCTCCACGGCGCGGTACCAGCCGGCGACCTTCTCGCTGTCGCCGGCCAGATGCGCGGAGTACTCGGGGTCGTTCGCGCCGACGACGTCGCCGTTGTCGACGACGACGCGCGGGTCGAAGCCCTTGGCGTCCGCCCAGGACCGGATGGCCTGGAAGTGCGGCTTCGCGCCCTCGTAGGCCACCTGCTCCGAGGTCTTGTCGGCGGTGGCGGTGCCGCCCAGCTCCGTGTCGGACATGGTGATGAACTCGAGCGTCGCGTCGGCGCCGTTGTAGGCGTCGTTCGCGGCGTCGATGCGCTGCTGGGTCATCGGCTGCGCGGTGGCCGGCGCGGCGGCCGCGGCGGGGAGCACGGGCACGAGCAGTGCGAGCGCCGTGGTGGCGGCGATCGCACCTCCGCCCAGTGCGCGGCGCAGGGTCGACGCGGTGCGCGGGCGCATCGTCATCGGACGGTCGGGGGAGGGCATGGGGATTCCTTACGTGGTGGGTGGATGCGGGTGATCGGACGGACAGCGGGTTCAGGGGAGCGCCGGCTCGCCCACGGCGGGTTCGGGCAGTGCGGCCCGGAGGGCGGGGAGGGATGCCACCCATGCGGCGGTCACGCGACGGAGGTCGGGGACACGAGCGGATGCGGCGGTCGACCCCTCGCCGGCGAACGGACCGACCTGCACGACACGGCATCCGGCGGCCAGGGCGGCGCGGACGCCGACCGCGGAGTCCTCGAACGCCACGCACGCGGCGGGGTCGACGCCGAGCAGTTCCGTCGCGCGGAGATACGGCTCGGGATGCGGCTTCGTCCGCCGCACGTCGTCGGCGGTCACGATCGCGTCGAACGCACCGAGGGCGACGTGTTCGTCGACGGCCTCGACCCACCGCGCGGTCGAGCTCGTGACCAGCGCGACGGGGACTCCGGCCCGGCGCAGGCCGTCGATGGCCTTAGCGGAGCCGGCGATCCGGTCGAGGCCCGCGGCGAAGGCGTCGATCGTGGCGTCCTCGAGCGCGTCTGCGACCTCGGCCTCAGGGGCGGAGGCTCCGCCGACCTGGATCAACAGGCGGGCGGCGGCGGCCGAGGAGAGACCCTCGAAGCGGGCGACCAGGTCGCACGGCGCCGCACCGGTCGCGATCTCCAGGCGGTCGCGGATCGTGTCGAGCCACAGCCGCTCGCTGTCGACGAGGGTGCCGTCGAGGTCGAAGAGCACGGCGGCCGGCGGCGCGGAGCGGCGGTCGCGGGGGGAGGATGTCGGCGGGGTCACGGGACGATTACCGCGGTGCGCGGTGTGCGGCGTGCGGCGCGCAGATGAACGTGGACTGAACGATCCGCGCTCTGCCGCGCGTCGCGGGGGACAACTGTGAACGGCTGTCCGCTTCGCGAGGTCGGGGGCGCGACGGCTGACCTAGGCTGAGACCGTGCCACCGGTGAACGCACGCTCCCACCGCGAGATCCTGAGCGACCTGATGACACGCATCATCGACGGCGAGTTCGGTCCCGGCACGACGCTCCCCTCCGAGACCAAGCTGGGTCAGCGCTACGGCACGACCCGAGGGACCGTGCGGCGCGCGCTCGCGGGGCTCGAGGATCGGGGGCTGGTGTCACCCGTGCAGGGCTCGGGCTGGATCGTGCGATCGGGACGGCAGAGCCAGTCGTTCGAGGAGCTCCGTTCGTTCGCCCAGTGGGCGCGGTCCAAGGGGATGACGCCGGGAGGGCGGGTGCGACGCAAGGAGTTCGGCGAGGCGACGGCCGCCGAGGCGCGCCGGCTGTGGGTGGGACAGGGCGACCGGGTGCTCCGGGTGACCAGGACCCGCAGCATCGACGGGCGCGACGTGATGCTCGAGCGCACCTGCTACCCGCCCTGGATCGCCGACAGGGTGGCGGAGATCGCCGATGACGAGGCATCCGTCGTCGACGCGCTGACCCGGGACTTCGACGTGGTGACCGCGTTCGCCGAGCACTCCATCGACGCGGTCCCGGTCTCCAGCGCGGATGCCGGGCTCCTCGGGGTCCGCAGGGCCAGCCCGCTGCTGCGGGTGCGCAGGGTGAGCTATACGCCGGCCGGAGAGCCGATCGAGTACGGCGAGGACCGCTACCTGCCCGACACCGTGACCTTCCTGGTCACGTCGTCCAGGGAGAACGCCTCGCTCACCCGTTCCCCGTTCTCGCGCTAGGGCCCCGGGGGCACGGGGAGGCGGAACCGCCGCCCGGTACGCTGGAACCCATGCTCAACATGGCCGACGGCCTCTCCCGGCTCGGCGCGCTCGCCGAGAATCCGGTCGTCCGCACCCTCGCCGAGGCGTTCGCCGCCGCCGGCTTCGACCTCGCCGTCGTCGGCGGTCCGGTGCGCGACGCCCTGCTCGGACGCGAGACCCACGACCTCGACTTCACCACGAACGCGCTGCCCGACGACATCCTCCGCATCGTGAAGCCGGTCTCCACCGCGCAGTGGGACATCGGCCGCGCCTTCGGCACCATCGGCGCGCGCGTGCAGGGCGAGCAGGTGGAGATCACCACGTACCGCGCCGACAGCTACGACGGCGTCACCCGCAAGCCCACCGTCGAGTTCGGCGACTCGATCGACGGCGACCTCGTGCGCCGGGACTTCACCGTCAACGCGATGGCGCTGCAGGTCCCCGCGGTCAAGCTCGTCGACCCCACCGGAGGCGTCGAGGACCTCGTCGCCGGTGTGCTGCGCACCCCGGCCGACCCGCGTATCTCGTTCGGCGACGACCCGCTGCGCATGCTCCGCGCCGCCCGGTTCAGCGCCCAGCTCGGGTTCGCGATCGACGACGCTACGGCCGCGGCCATCACCGAACTGCGCGCCACCCTGAAGATCGTGAGCCCCGAGCGCATCCAGTCGGAGCTCGTGCGGCTCATGCAGACCGGCGACCCGGTGCGCGGCATCCGCGTGCTCGTCGATACCGGCCTCATCGAGGAGTTCCTCCCCGAGGTCAGCGCGCTGCGGCTCGAGGTCGACGAGCACCACCACCACAAGGACGTCTACGAGCACTCGCTCACCGTGCTCAGCCAGGCGATCGCCCTGGAGAAGTCGCGCAACCCGGGGGACGGGCCCGACGTGCCGCTGCGCATCGCCGCGCTGCTGCACGACATCGGCAAGCCGCGCACCCGCAAGCTCGAAGACGGCGGGGCCGTCACCTTCCACCACCACGACGTGGTCGGCGCGAGGATGGCCCGCAAGCGTCTGCAGTCGCTGCGGTTCGACACCGACACGACGGATGCCGTCGCCACGCTCATCGAGCTGCACCTGAGGTTCTTCGGCTACGCGGAGGGGGCGTGGACGGACGCCGCGGTGCGCCGCTACGTGCGCGACGCCGGCGACCTGCTGGAGCGCCTGCACATCCTCACCCGCGCCGACGTCACCACGCGCAACCGGCGCAAGGCCGCACGGCTCGCCTCGGCCTACGACGACATCGAGTCGCGCATCGCCGCCCTGCGCGAGCAGGAGGAGCTCGACAGCATCCGCCCCGAGCTCGACGGCAACCGGATCCAGGAGATTCTCGGCATCCGCCCGGGCCGCGAGGTCGGCGAGGCCTACCGCTTCCTGCTCGACCTGCGCCTCGACGAGGGCGTCATCGGCCCCGATGCCGCCGAGCAACGCCTCCGCGACTGGTGGGCCGCCCGGGGCTGACCCCGTCACGGCTTCGAGTCGCATGACTGATCCCGATTCCGGTGTTTTCGGGGTCAGTCATGCGAGTCGAACACCTGGCTAGTCGGGGTCGGGGTCGGGGTCGGGCGGCGCCGGAGCGGGGGCGGCGAGCGCGGCGCGCACGAGGTGGGTGATGTCGATGGAGATGATGCGCTCGGTCATGGTCCGACCTCAGGGCGCCGGGGTGGGTGCGGGATCCGTCGCCGGGTCGGTCGCCGGGTCGGTGACGCCGTCAGTCGGCACCGGCGTCGGCGTGGGGGTGGGCACGGTCGCGCCGACCCCCGGCGCGCGTTGGAACGGCGGAGACGGCTGGTGGATGCTGGACTTCTTCGGCTCGCCGGTGTTGGGGTTCATGGTGCCCTCGTCGAGCGGGAACACGTTCCACACGGGCTGGTTGCGGTAGTCGCGGAAGGGCACGGTGAGGGTCTCGCCGTCGTCGTAGAGCTGGCCGAGCTCCATGCCGGCGCCGTACTCGCCGTAGAGGTTGAGCGGCGTTCCCTTGCCCGTGTACAGCTGCACGTGCTCGATGGGGTCGCCGTTCTCGTCGAACGCGAAGATGTTGCCGATCTGCACGCCGTCGAGCTGCAGCCCCGATGGCACGTAGCCGCTGTCGACGTACTCGACGCGCGGCGACAGGACCGACCCGAGGGCGAAGGGCAGCGCGACCACGGCGGCGATGCTGACGATGGTGCGGATGTGCCGCAGCAGGTTCTTCGGCAGCCACCGGTCGCGCCCCCACTGCACGCTGACCACGACGAACGCGAGCAGCACCGCCCACTCCAGCAGCGAGTTCGGCAGCATCCAGTCGTCCTGTCGTCCGCGGCCGAGCAGCAGCACGCCGAGCAGGACCACGTAGGCGCCGTACGCGCGCGCCACCCACCACACCGGCCGCAGCACCACGAGGAAGTCGAGCAGCCACGCTCCGAACGCGCTGCGGCGGATGCGCTCGGTGAGGTCCTCGCGCCAGGCCGCGAGGCCCTCGCGGAACGGTCGTCGCGACCGGGCGACGCCGCGCGGGGGCAGCCCGGCCGCCGACCGCAGTTCCTCGGCGTACACGGCGGGGTCGCCGAGGTCGAGCACGCCGTCGTTGTCGGCGGCCTGGTCGGCGAGGTCTGCCGCGAGGCCCGACAGGATCTCGTCGAGCTCGTCCTCGGGCAGGTCGTCGAGGTGGCGGCGAACGGATGCCGCGAAGGAGCGGATCCGCTCGTCGATGGAGATGTCGGTGGCGTTCATCAGTTCTCTCCGTTCGTGGAGGCGCCGGCGCGGTCGTGGACGAGCAGCTCGGACATCGCGCCGGCGAAGTCCAGCCAGGTGGTGGTCTGCGTGTCGAGAGCCGTGCGGCCCTGCGGGTTGATCGCGTAGTACTTGCGGTGCGGCCCGCCGTCCGACGGGACGACGTAGCTCGACAGACTGCCGGCGGCGTAGAGCCGTCGCAGCGTGCCGTACACGGAGGCGTCGCCGACGTCGCCGAGTCCGGCATCCCTCAGCCGTCGCACGATGTCGTAGCCGTAGCCGTCCTCGGTGCGCAGCACGGCCAGCACGGCGACGTCGAGTACGCCCTTGAGCAACTGGGTGGTATCCATCCGACCTCCTTCGATGCAGTGCACACTACCACGCACTGCACAGTAGTGCGCGAGCCGCCACACCGGCGCGCCGTTCCCACCTCTGCTCCCGTATGAGTTGTGGTCGCCGAATCGGCTTTTGCGCGACCACAACTCATACGGGAGCAGGGAGATCGGACGGGATGCCGGGGCCGGGGACAGGGCGGGGGCTGTTCCGCGGGCGGCGTCGGCCTCGTACACTGGAATCGCTCCACCATCGATGATCGGAGATGCTGTGGCTGCGTCGTGGAACGCGTCACGAGATGCCCGTCCGGAGGCGTCGCGTCTGCTCATCGAGCGTGCCCATGAGGAGCTCATCGCGGGCAACCTCGACGACCGTCGGCTGCTGCAGGTGCGGCCGATGATCCGCGAGTCGTGGGAGCGGTCGTGGCGGGGGCGGGTCGGACCGGAGGGCGCACCGCGGCTGGACCTCGCCGAGGAGGAGCTGGAGCGCTACCGGCTCTCGCATCCGCTGGCCTCCGCCATGGACATGATCCGCGCTCTGCTGCTCCCCGGCACCTCGGAGGACTCCGGGGTGATCGTCGCCGTCGGCGACCAGGCCGGTCGACTGCTCTGGGTCGAGGGCGACGATCGGCTGCGCACGCTCACCGGGGACATGGGGTTCGTCGCCGGGGCCAACTGGTCGGAGGATGCCGTCGGCACCGCGGCGCCCGGCACCGCCCTGCGGCTCGGCGAGTCGGTGCAGATCCGCGGCGCCGAGCACTACAACCGGCTGGTGCATCCGTGGTCGTGCACGGCCGCGCCGGTGCGCGACCCCGAGACGCACCGCGTTCTCGGCGTGATCGACATCACCGGAGGCGACGAGGTCGTCTCGCCCCAGGCGCGTCTGCTCGTCGATGCGACCGCCCGTGCGGTGGAGTCCGAGCTGCTGGTCGCCCGCCTCCGCGAGCGCACCGAGACGCCGCGACGCACGACGACGCACTCGACCACGGCCAAGGGCACCATCCGCGGCATCCTGCACGTGCTGGGTCGCGACCGTGCCCGGCTCGAGACCGACACCGAGTTCGGCGAGCGCGTGATCGAGCTCAGCGCCAGGCACGCCGCGATCATGCTCATGCTCGCCGTGCACCGACAGGGTCTGTCCGCCGAGCGCCTCGCCGAGCTCGTCTACGGGGAGGGTGCGTCGCCCGACACGCTACGGCCCGAGATGGTGCGTCTGCGCAAGGTCCTCGAGCGCACGGCATCCGGTCTGATCCCCGAGTCGCGCCCCTACCGGCTGCCGATGACGCTCGAGACGGATGCTCAGGACGTGCTGTCGCTGCTCGACCGCGGCGCGCACCGCGTGGCGCTCACCGCCTATCGCGGACCGGTGCTGCCCGAGTCGACCTCTCCCGGCGTGGAGGAGTTCCGCGACTCCGTGCGCGCGGCATTGCGCGAGGCGATGCTGTCGGAGGCGAGCCTCGACGTGCTGCTCGCCTACGCCGAGATCCCGGAAGGGCAGAACGACGCCGAGGTGCTGCGGCTGGCGCTCGAGATGCTGCCGGCGCGCTCGCCGAAGCGGGCCGGCCTCGTCGCGCGCATCGAACGGCTGCAGTCCGACTGAACCGCTCACGGGGTTTCGAGTCGCATGACTGACCCCGATCTGCGCGAGAACAGGGTCAGTCGTGCGATTCGAAACCCCCGGCCGGCCGGACCGGGGACCCGGGTCGCAACCATCCGCAACGTGACGCACGAGGGTGCAACGAGCGGCGACCTACCGTCGGAGGACACAGCCGCGCAGCACCGACGCCGCGGCCCGTCGAAGGAGTCACGATGACCATCGTCGAAGAAGACGTGTCCACCGCCTACGCCGCCCCCGGGCAGCCGGGCGCCCTCGCGAACTACCGCCCCCGCTACGGCCACTACATCGGCGGCGAGTTTGTCGAACCCGTGAAGGGGCAGTACTTCGAGAACGTCAGCCCCGTCAACGGCAAGCCCTTCACCGAGGTCGGTCGCGGCACGAGCGACGACATCGACCGCGCGGTCGAGGTCGCCTGGAAGGCGTTCGCGAGCTGGGGCAAGACCAGCCCCACCGAGCGCGCGAACATCCTCAACCGCATCGCCGACCGCATGGAGCAGCACCTCGAGGAGATCGCGATCGCGGAGACCTGGGAGAACGGCAAGCCGGTTCGTGAGACGCTCGCGGCCGACATCCCGCTCGCGATCGACCACTTCCGCTACTTCGCCGGAGTTCTGCGCGCGCAGGAGGGCGGCATCAGCCAGCTCGACGAGGACACCGTGGCCTACCACTTCCACGAGCCGCTGGGGGTGGTCGGACAGATCATCCCGTGGAACTTCCCGATCCTCATGGCCACCTGGAAGCTCGCCCCGGCGCTCGCCGCGGGCAACTGCGTCGTCATCAAGCCCGCCGAGCAGACGCCGGCGTCCATCCTCTTCCTCTTCGACATCATCGGCGACCTGCTCCCCGCGGGCGTCGTCAACATCGTCAACGGCTTCGGCATCGAGGCGGGGGCCCCGCTCGCGCAGCACAAGCGCATCCGCAAGGTCGCCTTCACCGGCGAGACCACCACCGGCCGGCTGATCATGCAGTACGCGTCGCAGAACCTCATCCCGGTCACCCTGGAGCTCGGCGGCAAGAGCCCGAACGTGTTCTTCGAGGACGTCGCGCGTTCCACCTCCGACGCCTACTACGACAAGGCGCTCGAAGGCTTCACGATGTTCGCGCTGAACCAGGGCGAGGTGTGCACCTGCCCGTCACGCGCCCTCATCCAGCGCTCGATCTACGACGGCTTCCTCGCCGACGGGCTGGAGCGCGTGAAGAAGGTCGTGCAGGGCAACCCGCTCGACCCCGCGACGATGATCGGCGCGCAGGCGTCGAACGACCAGCTGGAGAAGATCCTCAGCTACATCGACATCGGGAAGCAGGGTGGTGCACGGCTGCTGACCGGCGGTGAGCGCGTGGACCTCGGCGGCGACCTCAGCGACGGGTACTACGTGGCCCCGACGGTGTTCGAGGGCACCAATGACATGCGCATCTTCCAGGAGGAGATCTTCGGGCCCGTGCTCTCGGTGACGTCGTTCGACGACTTCTCGAACGCCATCGACATCGCCAACGACACGCTCTACGGCCTCGGCGCCGGCGTGTGGAGCCGCGACGGCGACACCGCCTACCGCGCGGGCCGCGCGATCGAGGCCGGTCGCGTCTGGACGAACACGTACCACCAGTACCCCGCGCACGCGGCGTTCGGCGGGTACAAGCAGTCCGGCGTCGGCCGGGAGAACCATCGGATGATGCTCGACCACTACCAGCAGACCAAGAACCTCCTGGTCTCCTACGGCGAAGGCCCGATGGGCTTCTTCTGAACCGCATCCCGTGCCGTCCCGCTCCCCGATCCGCGGGGAGCGGGACCGGCGTACGAGAGGAGCACGACATGACGCAGCGGGTGGACGTGACGGATGCCGCGGCATCCCTCATCCGCGATCTCACCGCACAGCACGGCCCGCTGATGTTCCACCAGTCGGGCGGATGCTGCGACGGCTCGGCGCCCATGTGCTACCCGGTGGGGATGTTCGTCACCGGTCAGGGCGACGTGCGCCTGGGCGAGCTCGACGTGGGTCTCGCGGAGCCGGTGGAGGTGTTCATGTCGGCCTCCCAGTTCGAGTACTGGAAGTACACGCACCTGACGATCGACGTGGTGCCGGGCAGGGGCGCGGGGTTCAGCGTCGAGGGGCCGACGGGCATGCGCTTCCTGACGCGGTCGAGGATGCTCGACGGGGCGGAGCTGGCGCACCTCGGCCTCGCGCCGCAGGGGTGACGGGCAGGCGCAACCCTTTGCAACCTGGCGCGGTATACCATCTTCCCGTACGCGGTGCACATACATCAGTCCCCAGCTGATCGCGCCGTGGGCGGCATGGCCGTCATGCGGAGAGAGTCCCCAAATCTCTCTCTGATCCCGAGGGGGGATGGGGTGGGCAGCTGGTCCCCAAGCAGCACCCACCCCCACACCCGGGGCGTCAGTGAGCGACGATGCCCACGGCCCTCACGATGATCCACGTCACGCCGACGGCGATCGCGACGACGATGGGCAGCCACTGGACCCGCCGCGTCAGGCGACGTCCCTGCGGAGCCACGCCCGGGGGCGGGGCGAGGAGTCCGGCCGGAGCGGCGAACGGCAGCGCCGCGGGGGCGCCCGGCGAGGGGGCGACCGCGGACGCCGGTGCCTGCGTCGCCGCGGCGGCCAGGCGCTCGTCGCGCCACCGCGCCCACTGGTCGAACTTGACGAGCAGGGCGCCCACCGCGCCGAAGAGCCATGCCCAGGTCGCTGGATCGAGGGTCGACACCCGGCGCCGCGTGTAGAGGAACAGCCAGTCGTCGACGATCTCCACGTCGAGCTCGGCCGCGTTGTCGATGAACCGCGCCATGATGTCGGGCGTGAACAGGTAGAGCGCATCGGCCTCGTACCCGGCCGGGCAGTACAGCGTGAAGAAGCGGTCGAAGTCGCCCTCGAGCGACAGGCGCTGATGCCGGTCGAAGGAGGCGGGCAGATTGGTGCCGAACGCGTTGTTGCCCGTGGCGTCGAGCACGATGTTGGGCAGCGGTACGTCGAGTTTCACGGCCACGTAGCCCCATCGGTAGGTGGTCGAGTTCTTTCCCGACTGCACCGTGTACTGGTAGTTGCCGAACTCGACGAAACGCGGGCGGGTGCCGCGCAGCAGGTCGGTGGACAGCCGCGACCGGCCGAGGCCGAAGATCATGCCGGGCAGCGGCGGATCGGCGATCCGCTCCACGTAGTCCATGCCGTTCGCCCGCGCGAAGAGGTTCAACCGGTACCTCGTCTCGCGCGCACGACGCCAGCCGAGCCAGGAGAACACCCCGATCGCGGCCAGCGCTCCGCCGATGAGCAGCACGGGCAGAACCGCGAGGGGCGACGCATCCCGGCCGCCCACCGCGAGGCCGATCAGGCTCGCGCCGAGGATCGGCACGAGCACGACCCCCGCCAACACGAGCACCACGATGCCGATCATGGACGACGCCGACATGCCGCCCGTGCGTCGGGCGCGCAGCTCGGCGGCGAACGCCCGCACCGCCCGGGGATCGACCGGCTCCCGGAGCGGCCGGGCGTCGAAGGAAGAGGTCTGCGGTGGCGGCGCCGTCACCGGTTCACCTCGTCGGCGTCCCAGGTGAGGCTCGCATCGGCGTCGAGGGGCAGGGCCTCGATCCGCTCGTCGGCGCAGATCGCGGCGACGAGCTCCGGGCTGCCGCCGATCACGGTGGAGTCGAAGTCGATCTCCGACACCAGCGTCCACGAGCGGTCATCCGGCCACAGGATGGCGGGGCTGTGCGCCCTCGGCGCGAAGCCGTGCTCCTCGGCCGGGAGATCGCGCCACGGAACGTCCAGCACCCAGTCGGGGTCGGCGAACGCGCGGGCGGATGCCGAGAACAGCACGTACCCGCGGCCCGGCAGCTCGAGTCGCGGCGCCTCGGAGATCTCGCGGGAGAGGATGCCCTCCTGCCAGGTGGGCTTGCGGAACCCGTCGTTGAGCGGATCGTGGATGCTGCGACCGAGCAGCTGCCGGTGCGTCGGATCCTCGTCGATCTCGAAGAACACGCGAGACGGGCCATGACCGAGGTGGCCGAGCAGACCGCCCCACCCCTCCCACAGCGCGGCGACCCCGGAATCCGGCGTCTCGGTGTGCGCGGCCAGATGTCCCGCGATCACGGCGAGCAGCTCCGGCTCCAGCCGGCCCTCCTCGGGGCCGGTGAACTCGCGCCCGTCGGGCGAGATGCGGGTGTTCCAGTCCTCGCCGGGCGGGGTGCGCAGGAGGTGCTGCCACTGCGCGAGCGGGTGCAGCACGGTGCCGAAGGCGGAGGCGGCCTCGCGCCACGTCGCGGGGCGCTCGACGGACGCGTCCAGAAGCCGCTGCTGCTCCGCGGGCGGCATCCGCTCCCACTCCTGCGGGGTCGGAACCGGCCGGTCGGGAAGGGAGCGGACGGATGCGGGGTGGAACACGCGCGCGTAGGCCGGATACCCGCGCGGCACGACGCCGTGCATGCTGTCGCTCAGGGACTCGTCGAGCCGCTCGCGCAGCCAGGCTCCGGCAGAGACGTCGGCGATCCACTCCATGCCCCCACGCTACCCGCGGCCTCCCCCGCGGTGCGGCAGACTGTGCTCATGAGTCAGGTCTCCGCGCCGGTGGCCGCACGCGTGTTCCGCCGGCATCCGCTCCGCACCGCCGTGGGTGCGCTCGTGCTCAGCGTCGTGTTCTCGGCCGCTGTGCTCTTCCTCCTCCCCAGGTTCCTGCCGCGCACGATGAACATCTCCACCCGGGGGACGGTGGTGCTCGTCGTGGCCATCGCCATCACCCTCGCCGTGTGGATCGGCTCGTTCTGGCTGCGCAACATCCGCGTCGTCGTCACGCCGGACACCGTGCAGATCGGGCGAGCGGGCAAGGTCGAGACGTTCGGCAGGGACGTCACGGGATTCCGCTCCCAGATCACCGAGCACCGCACCAACGGCTTTCGCAGCGGCACCACGCGCGCGCTGATCGTGCTGTCGGGCGGACGCGAGATCACGGTCGAGCTGCCCGGGTTCACCCGGGCGACCTTCAACGAGTTGATGGCGTTGCTCACGCCCGTGTCGCAGCCCGTCGCCGAGGATCCGGTCGAGGCCGCACGGGTCAGGGCGTCGTTGCCGAGCTCGTTCACGGTCGACGCCTCCGACGAACGGCGCATCGCCAACGGATTCCTCATCACGGCGATCGTCCTGTTCGCGGTGGCGCTGGCCTTCGGGCTGATGGCCTTCATGCCGGGGTTCGGCGAGAGCGAGTTCTCGGCGCTGATCCTGCTGCTCCCGTTCGGAGCGCTCGGCGGCATCGGGTTCGCGATCGCCGCCGCCCAGCGCCGCAAGGTCGCCCGATCGGCCCCCGCGCAGATCTGGGTCAGCCACCACGGCCTGCGCATCGGCGACGCCGACCACCCGTACGATCAGTTGTCGCGCATCTGGGTGACCCCGCCCGCCTACAACACGCGGCGCATCCGCATCGAGCGGCCGACCGGGCGCAGCGTGACCCACGTGCTCGCAGCGCCGCGCATCCGGATCACGCCGGACTACATGGACTTCGTGCTCGCGCTGCGCGCCGAGACCGCGCGGATGCCGGGTCTGGTGTCCCTCGACCTGGAGTGAGGCAGCCCGTGCACGCCCCCGACTATCCCGTCACCACCGAGCGGCTGACGCTGCGCCCGATCACGGCCGCCGACGCCCCGGCGATGCTGCGCTACAAGTCCGACGCCGAGAACGTGCGGTACGTGCCCTACGGTCCGCTCACGCTCGCCGAGGTCGAGGAGCGCATCGCGACGCGCTGGTCGACGACGCGGTTCGAGGCGCAGGACGACGCGGTGTGCCTGGCGATCGAGGAGCGCGAGAGCGGCCGGCTGGTCGGCGACGTCGTGCTGTTCTGGCGCAGCGAGAACGACAGGGAGGGGGAGGTCGGCTACATCCTCGATCCGGAGTTCTCGGGGCGCGGGTACGCGGCCGAGGCGGTCGGCGCGCTGCTCGCGATCGGCTTCGACGGGCTGGGGCTGCACCGGATCGCGGCGCGGATCGACGAGCGCAACACCGCGTCGGTGCGGGTCGTCGAACGCCTCGGGTTCCGCTGCGAGGCGCGACTGGTCGAGAGCTCCTGGTTCAAGGGGGAGTGGACGACGCTGGTGATCTACGCCCTGCTCGAGCAGGAGTGGCGATCCCCCATAATCGAGGAGTGACCGCGACAGCATCCCTCCCCTCCCTCGACGGCCGCCGCTTCCGGATGGTCTCCTCCACGACATCGGCCGTCGACCCCGACGCCCCGAGCGAGTTCACCTACTGGGAGCGCGATGGAGCGATCTGGGGCGACTACACCGGCGACACCGTCACGTTCGGGCGCTTCGTCGGCACCCGCACCGGTGACACCATCTGGGTGTCGTTCGTGCACGTGCTCGTGGCCGACGGCAGCGTCGTGACCGGCGATGGCGAGAGCGAGCTGGAGCTCACCGACGACGGCCTCATCCGCCTCGTCGAGCACTACGAGATGCACGGCGCACCGCAGCTCAGCGTGTGCGAGGAGATCGTCGCGGCCTGAGGCGCTCTCAGCGCGGGGGCAGCGTGTCGCGCCCCGGCGACGCCGGCGTCCACCGCGTCATGCCCAGCGGGATCTCTGCGCTGCGCTCCGGGATGTCGGACGGCAGCAGGTACGAGCGGCGGACCACCTCGTCGAGCACCACGACGCTGACGACGGTGCGCACCTCGGGGAGCTGGGCGATGACCCCGGTGGAGAACTCGTGCACGCCGCTCACGTCGACCGCGCGGATGAGCAGCATCGCGTCGTGCTCTCCCGTCGTGATGGCGCACCATTCGACGTCCGGCATCTCCATGACCCGCTCCCGGAACGACTCCCACGCCTGCGGCAGCACGGTCACGAACACGAGGGCGCCGATCGACAGGCCGGCCTTGGCCGGATCGATCCGTGCGCTGAACCCGGTGATGACGCCGTCGTGCACCAGCGACTCGACCCGCGTGTAGGCGTTGGCCCGGGAGATGCCCACCTTCTCGGCGAGTGCGGCGATCGAGACGCGTCCGTTATCGCGCAGCACGTCGAGAATTCTGTACGCGATGTCGTCGAGTGGCATGGCACTTCGTCCAGACTTCTTCAGGACTTCGCTGTCGCTGCTGGACATATTGCACCTCTCAGGTAGGACTGACATCAGACTTCGCGAGCGTTACGCATTCTTGATGGACAGATCGTCGCACATCATGGGAATCTGATCACGGTCGTCCACATCGGATGATCTACCCGAAATGTACTCCTCGTCCTTGGAGGTCGTCATGGTGTCGCGTCGCAGCACCTCGTTCATCGCCCTGGGAGCCGTCGCGCTCCTGGCACTCGCCGGATGCTCCGGCGGCAACTCCGCCAACGGCGGCGGCAACTCGAAGGGCGGGGACTCCCTCGTCATCGACACCGCGTTCTCGATCGAGACCGCCGATCCCGGTCACACGTACGACCCCACCGGGAACATGATCGCCAAGGCCCTCTACGAGACGCTCGTCGACTTCAAGGGCTCCGACGTCTCGACGCCCGTGCCCGGCCTCGCCTCCTGGGAGCAGAACGACCAGGCCACCGAGTTCACCTTCACGCTCGAGGGCGACCGCGTGTTCTCCGACGGCTCGCCGATCGAGGCGAAGGACGTGGTCTTCACCCTCCAGCGCGTGCAGGGCATGGCCGACGCCAAGCCCAACTTCCTGCTCGGCGGTCTCACGGTGAAGGAGGTCGACGACAAGACCGTCTCGATCACCTCCGAGACGCCGCTGCTGCAGTTGCCGGCGATCCTCGCCAACCCCGCCCTCGGCATCGTCAACTCCGACGTGGTCGTCGAGAACGGCGGCACCACCGACGGCTCCGACACCGCCCAGAAGTTCCTCGACGGCGCATCCGCCGGATCGGGCCCCTACGTGCTCGACACGCTCGACCTCAGCTCCCAGGTCGTGCTGAAGAAGAACGACGAGTACAACGGCGACGAGAAGGCCGGCTACTCCCGCGTCGTCGTGCGCAACGTGTCCGAGAGCGCCACGCAGCTCGCCAACCTCAAGGGCGGCGACTCGATGGTCGCCATGGACCTCAACGGCGACCAGGTGTCCGGTCTCGGCGACGGGCTGAAGGTGGAGTCGGTGCCCTCGGGTCAGACCATCTTCCTGCTGCTGAACCAGTCGTCCGCGATCGCCGGCGACCTGGCCAACGTGAAGATCGCCGAGGCGATCCGCTACTCGCTCGACTACGACGCGCTGCTCGAGCTGGCCGGTGCCGGCGCCGTTCAGGCCACCGGGGTCATCCCGCCCGGGTTCGAGGGCGCGCTGGAGAGCGGCGTCAAGCCCGACAAGGCCAAGGCCGAGGCGGCGCTCGCCGCGGCGGGCTACACGGGTCAGACCCTCAAGCTCCAGTTCCCGAACGACTACCCGGTCGGCGGCGTCGAGTTCACCCCGCTCGCCGAGCGCATCCAGGCGCAGCTCAAGGACGCCGGCATCACGGTGGAGCTCGCCCCGCAGCCCTTCGCGACCGAGCTCGACGCGTACGTCAACGGCACCGAGGGCTTCGGCCTCTGGTTCTGGGGCCCGGACTACGCGGACTCGGCGAACTTCCTGCCGTTCGCTCCCGGCCTCAAGGTGGGTCTGCGCGCCGGCTGGGCCGCGGAGGCCGACCCGGAGATCGCGGGCATCGCCGCGGAGGCGGCCAGCGCCACCGATGCCGACCAGCGCACGGCCGCGTTCACGTCGTTCGCCGAGGCCATGCAGGCCGAAGGCCCGTTCGTGCCGCTGATCGTCCCCGGTCGCAACATCGCGACGGCGGAGAACGTCACGGGCGCCGTCTACAACTCCGTGTGGGAGATGGACATCGCCGAGATCAACCCCGCCGGCTGACGGGGACCCTCATGACGACGGTGGCTGTGCAGAGGCAGTCCCAGCGGCGCCGGTCGCCCCTCGTGGGCTACCTGCTCCGCCGGGTCGGCACCTCCCTGCTCCTCCTGGTGGGCGTCACGATCGTGACGTTCGCCCTCACCAACCTCGTTCCGGGAGACCCCGTCTCCGCGGCGCTGGGCGAGGGCGCGTCGCAGAACCCGGCGACCCGCGAGGCGTTCATCAGGGAGCACGGACTCGATCAGCCGCTGATCGTGCAGTACTTCATCTACATGGGGAATCTGCTGCGCGGAGACCTCGGCACGTCGCTGGTGACCGGACGCCCGGTCACCAGCGACCTCGCCACCGCGGTGCCCGCGACGATCGAGGTGGCCATCGGCGCCATCATCCTCAGCCTCGTCGTGAGCATCGTGCTCGGAACGCTGGCCGCCTACCGCCGCGGTCTCGTGACCGACCAGGTCATCCGCGTGGTGACGCTGGTCGGACTCAGCGTCCCCACCTTCTGGCTCGCGCTCGTGAGCTTCTACGTGTTCTTCCTCCAGCTGCGCATCGCGCCAGGGTCCGGCCGCATCTCGCCGTCGATCACGCCGCCGCCGCGCATCACCGGCATGTACACGATCGACTACCTGCTGAACGGCGACGGAGTGGGCTACCTCGACGCCCTCGCCCACCTGGCCCTCCCCGTGCTCGTGCTCTCGCTGGTGACGATCGGACTGCTCACGCGCTTCATCCGCACGTCCGTGCTCGAGGTGCTCGGCAGCGACTACGTGCGTGCGGCGCGCGCCAAGGGCCTCCCGGCCCTGCGCGTCATCCTCGACTATGTGCTCCGCGGGGCGTCGCTCCCGATCCTCACCGTCGTCGGCGTGGCCTTCGGATCGCTCCTCTCCGGCACCGTGCTCGTCGAGTCGGTGTTCGCGTGGCCGGGGCTCGGCACCTACGCCTACAACTCGGCGGCCAACCTCGACCTGCCCGGCATCATGGGCGTCGGTCTCGTCGTGGGGCTCATCTACCTGCTCATCAACTTCGTCGTCGACCTGCTCTACGGCGTGCTGGACCCGAGAGTGAGGATCGCATGAGCCGTATCGACTCGGCATCCGGACCCTGGCGGTTCCGCCTGCGCTGGCCGCGCGCCTGGCGCACGCCCCTCGGTGTGATCGGCAGCGTCATCGCGCTCGCCTGGATCGTCGTCGCCTTCACCGCGCAGTGGTGGGTGCCCTTCGACCCGAACGCGCAGGTCCTCCCGCGGCTGCAGGCGCCCGGCGTCGACACCCTGCTCGGCACCGACGGCACCGGCCGCGACATCTTCTCGCGGCTGATGACGGGCGCGACCGTCAGCCTCCCGCTCGCGCTCATGCTCGTCGTCGCCGCCATGATCATCGGCACCGTCATCGGCGCCGTCGCCGGGTACTTCGGCGGCTGGGTCGACGAGACCCTGATGCGCATCACCGACCTCTTCATGGCGTTCCCGACCGTCATCCTCGCGATGGTGGTCGCGGCATCCCTCGGTCCGTCGCTGTTCAACGCCGTGATCGCCGCGATCGTGGTGTCGTGGCCGCAGTACTCCCGCGTGACGCGCAGCATCGTGCTGGGCCTCCGCGGCCAGAACTACGTGATCGCCGGGCGCCTGCTCGGGCACTCGCCGCTGCGCACCCTGTTCGTCGACATCCTGCCGAACATCGCCGGCCCCATGCTCGTGCTCGCGACCCTCGACATCGGCGCCGCGATCCTCCTGCTCTCCGGCCTGTCGTTCCTCGGACTCGGCGCGCAGCCGCCCACGGCCGAGTGGGGTTCGATGATCTCCGCCGCGATGCAGAACTTCGACGCCTGGTGGCTCGGTGTGTTCCCCGGTCTCGCGATCCTCACCGTGGTGCTCGCGTTCAACTTCCTCGGCGACGCCATGCGCGACGTGCTCGACCCCACGGCCGAGATGACGCACGAGAAGCAGGCCGAGCACACCGCCGACGCGAAGGGGGTGGCCGCATGACCGCCTCGCCGAACGACCGCACCGCGCCGAACGACCGCACCGCGCTGAGCATCCGCGACCTGACGATCGACATCGGACGCCCGCTCGTGCGCGGCATCTCGCTCGACCTGCGCAAGGGCCGCATCCACGGCCTCGCGGGCGAGTCGGGCTCGGGCAAGACGCTGACCTCGATCGCCGTGCTCGGCCTGCTCCCGCGGCAGGCGAAGACCGGCGGCTCCATCTCGCTCGCGGGGGAGGAGCTGGTCGGCATGGGACGCGGCCGGCTCAACCGCATCCGCGGTGCCAGGGTCGCGATGGTCTTCCAGGATCCGTCGGCCTCGTTGCACCCGCAGCTGCCGGTGGGCAGACAGCTCACCGACCACATGCGCGTGCACCTGAAGCTCCGCGGCGACGCGGCGAGGGCGCGCGCGATCGAGCTGCTCGAGACGGTGCAGGTGCCGAAGCCGGCGGAGGCGCTGAAACGCTACCCGCACCAGTTCTCCGGCGGACAGCGCCAGCGCATCGCCATCGCCTGCGCCCTGGCATGCGACCCGGAGGTGCTGCTGGCCGACGAGCCGACCACCGCCCTCGACGTCACCGTGCAGGCCGGCATCCTGCACCTGCTGCGCGACCTCGCGATCGAGCGCGACCTCGCCGTGCTGCTGGTCACCCACGACCTCGGCGTGATGAGCGCCATCGCCGACGAGGTCGCCGTGATGAAGGACGGCGAGATCGTGGAGCACGCCGATCGCGAGACCCTGTTCCGCTCGCCGCAGCACCCGTACACCCGCGGACTGCTGGCGGCGCTGCCCGGTTCGCGCATCGAGGGGGAGGATGCAGATGAGTGAGGTCGCAGTCCTCGACGCGACGGGCGTCGTCGTGCGCTATCCCGGCAACCCGCCGGTGGTGGCGGTCGACGGGGTGTCGCTGCAGGTGGCGCCCGGCGAGACCGTCGCGCTGGTCGGCGAGTCCGGCAGCGGCAAGTCGAGCCTGGCCCGCGCCGCCGTCGGCATCGAGAAGCTGGCCGCCGGCACCGTGCTCTTCCGCGGAGACCCCGTCGCCCGCCTCGGCATCCGCCGCCGCTCGGCAGCGCTGACCGGCATCCAGATGGTGTTCCAGGACCCGTCCACCTCGCTCAACCCCCGCCGACGGATCGGCGACCAGATCGCCGACGGCATCGCCACCGCCAAGGCCAGGGGCGATGCCGGCTCGGAGGTCGGGGAGTGGCTGGAGAAGGTCGGGCTCCCCGCGTCCGTGGCGTCGCGCTTCCCGCACCAGTTCTCCGGCGGGCAGAAGCAGCGCATCGCGATCGCGCGGGCGCTCGCAGCGAGGCCGTCGCTGCTCGTCGCCGACGAGCCGATCTCCGCGCTGGACGCGTCGACCCAGACCAGCGTGGCCGGGCTCATGCGCGACCTCGTGGCCGAGGCCGGGGCGGGCATGCTGTTCATCTCGCACGACCTCGCCGTGGTGCGCCGCATCGCCGACCGCACGTTCGTGATGTACTCCGGCCGCGTGCTGGAGTCCGGACCCACCGATCGCGTGTGGGCCGATCCACAGCATCCGTACACCCGCGCGCTGCTGGCCGCGATCCCCGAGCCCGACGGCGCCGGCCGCATCCCGGACGCGCCGACCACGGAGGACCGGATGCTGTGGGCGGAGGTCCCGCCGGTCATCGGCTGATCGCGCCGCGCGCCGCGGCGTCGGTGATCGCGCTGCGCGGTCGCCCGCGTTGGGCGGAGTTCTGCCTCGTGGGGGGAGTCTCGTCGCTGAAGGTTCCGCCCGTGGGGTGGTTCTCCGCCCATGAGGTCGTGCGCGCGCGGGAGGGATGCCGCGCGCGGGAGGGATGCCGGGGCGCCCGGGCTGTGACTATCATGTCTCGGTGCCGGACCCGGAAGATCTGAGAACTGTTCCACCCGCGCCGCTGCACGGGGTGCGCGTGCTCGACGTGTCGACGCTGTTCGCGGGGCCTCTGGCGGCGACCTTCCTGGGCGACTTCGGGGCAGACGTCGTCAAGGTCGAGCATCCCCTGAGGCCGGACGCCTCGCGCGGGCACGGTCCGCAGAAGGACGGCGTCAACCTCTGGTGGAAGACGCTCGGCCGCAACAAGCGCACGGTGACCGTCGACCTGAGCACGACCGCCGGCGCCGACGTGCTGCTGCGCCTGGTGGCGGACGCCGACGTGATGATCGAGAACTTCCGCCCCGGCACGCTCGAGCGCTGGGGCCTTTCGCCCGAGCGGCTGCACGAGGCCAATCCGCGACTGGTGCTGGCGAGGGTCACCGCCTTCGGCCAGGTCGGCCCGTACTCCGCTCGCCCCGGCTTCGGCAGTCTCGCCGAGGCGATGAGCGGCTTCGCGGCGCTGACCGGCGACCCCGACGGCCCGCCGACGCTCCCGCCGTTCGGCCTCGCCGACGGCATCGCGGCCCTGGCCACGGCATACGCGGTGATGACGGCCCTGCGCGGCGCCGAGCGCGACGGCGCGGGTCAGGTCGTTGACATGGCGATCATCGAGCCGATCCTCATGCTGCTCGGCGGGCAGATCACGGCGTGGGACCAGCTCGGCATCGTGCAGCCGCGCACCGGCAACCGCTCGGTGAACAACGCGCCGCGCAACGTGTACCGCTCGCGCGACGGCGTGTGGTTGGCCGTCTCGACGAGCTCGCAGTCGATCGCCGAGCGCGTGATGCGGGTGGTCGGGCGCGCGGAGCTGATCGACGAGCCGTGGTTCCACTCCGGCCACGACCGGGCGCTGCACGCCGAGGAGCTCGACGACGCCGTGCAGTCGTGGATCGGCGCCCACGACGCCGACGGCGTGATCGCGGCGTTCGAGGCGGCGTCGGCGGCGATCGCCCCGGTGTACGACGTCAGGGGAGTGGTCGAGGATCCGCAGTACCGCGCGCTGGGCACGGTGGTGCGGGTGCCGGACGACGAGCTCGGCGAGCTCGCGATGCAGAACGTGCTCTTCCGGCTGTCGCGCACTCCGGGGGAGATCCGGTGGACCGGTCGTCGGCACGGCGCCGACACCGACGCCGTGCTCCGTGAGGCGGGGTTGTCGGATGCCGAGATCGCGGCGTTGCGCCGGGACGGAGCCGTGTGATGTCCGGCATCCTCCGCACGGGCCTCTACGTGCCCGGCGATCGGCCCGACCGCTTCGCGGCGGCGGAGGCGAGCGGCGCCGACCTGGTGGTGTTCGACCTGGAGGATGCGGTGGCCCCGCCGCGCAAGGCGGAGGCGAGGGATGCGGTGACCGCGTGGCTGCGCGAGCGCGCCGACGACGGTCCGGTCAGGCAGGTGCGGGTGAACGCGGCGGACGACGACGACCTGCGCGCGGTCGCGTCGCTGCCCGCCGGTGTCGGCATCCGCCTGCCCAAGACGGAGGGTCCGGCCGATCTCGACCGGGTGCTCGCCCTCGCGCCCGGACGATCGGTCACGGTGCTGCTCGAGACGGCCCGCGGAGTCGTCGACGCGGTGCGGATCGCGGAGCATCCGGCGGTCGCGGCGCTGGCCCTCGGCGACAGCGACCTGCGCAGCGAGCTGGGGGGAGGGGATGCCGTGCTCGACCACGCGCGGCTCGTCGCGCTGTTCGCGGCGCGGGCGGCGGGGCTCCCCGCGCCGATGGCCTCGGTGTATCCGGCGATCCGCGACGCCGACGGCCTGGCCTCCGACACGCGGCGGCTGGCGGCGCTGGGCCTCTGGGGTCGGATGGCCGTGCACCCCGCGCAGCTGCCGGTGATCGCGGAGGTCTTCGCGCCGACCGCGGAGGAGGTCGCCTGGGCGCAGGAGGTGCTGTCGGCGCTCGCGTCGGGCGCGGGCGTGGCGACCCTCACCTCGGGCGAGATGATCGACCCCGCGATGCGCGGCCGCGCGCAACGCATCCTGGCGGCGCGCTCGCGCGGATGACGCGGCGGCACGGCGAAACGCCGGTGGCGGCATCCGTTGTGCCGGCGTGTCGTGCCGCGGCTCCGCCCGCCCCGGCTCCGCCGCCGTGCGCTGCGGCGCCGCCCGCCCCGGCTCCGCCCGCCGCGGCGCTGCCCGCCCCGGCTCCGCCGCCGTGCGCTGCGGCGCCGCCCGCCCCGCGCCGGCGCGCCGCCAGCCCCCACCGCCCGACCCCGACCCGCCCCCCTCACCGCGCGAAAAGTCGGACCCTTGCGCGGACACGCCGGTGGCGGCATCCGTTGCGCCGGCGTGTCGTGCCGCGGCTCCGACTTTTCGCGCGGGGGCGAAGGGGCGACGGCGACAACGCCCGCGGGTCTTGACACCCGCGGGGCGGAGTCCTAGATTCCCTGGAGCCCGACCACCGCCGATTTGGAAACGTTTCCAAGCCCGGTCGATGGAAACGTTTCCACTCGATGAGGAGAACCATGGGGACGAAGCCCACCCTGCACGAGGTCGCCGCGGCCGCCGGAGTGTCGCTCGCCTCGGCGTCGCGCGCCCTCACCGGTCGTTCGGCGAGCCCGGAGATGGTGCGCAAGGTGCGCACCGCGGCCAAGCGCATCGGCTACCTCCCCGACGCGACGGCACGATCCCTGCGCCTGGGCGGGCACCGTCAGGTGGTCTTCGCCGTCGACGACATCGGCAACCCCAACTACGTGCAGATGCTCAGGGCCATCGAGGAGGAGCTGGGCGAGACCACGCGCATCAGCGTCTCCTCGACCGGTCGCCGCCCCGACCAGACCGTCGAACTGGTGCGGATGCTGAGCATGGGCACGGGCGACGGCCTCATCATCTCGCCGCTGCGCGTCACCCCCGCGCTGCGGCAGGCGCTCGCCGACACCGTCGTCCCCGTCGTGGTGATCGGCACCCTGCACTCCGAGCTCGGCATCGACAGCGTCTTCGTCGACTCCTCCGTGGCGGTCGGGATGGTGGTCGACCACCTCGTCGAGATCGGGCGCACCCGCATCGGCGTCATCAACGGGCCCGGCAACACCAACCCCGGCGCCGCCCGCCGTGCCGGCTTCGCGGCGGCCGTCGAGCGCCACGCCCTGCCCCGCACCGACGCCCTGCAGATCACCGCCGCCGACTTCACCGTCGGGGCGGGGGTGGACGCCGCCGAGAAGCTGCTCTCCGCCACGCTCGACAACGGCATCCCCGTCGACGCCATCCTGTGCGCCAACGACCTCATCGCGATCGGAGCCATCAGCGCCGCGCGGCGCCGCGGCCTGCGCGTGCCGGAGGATCTGGCCGTGACCGGCATCGACGACACCGATCTCGCCGCGCTCTACAGCCCGCCGCTCACCTCCGTCTCGCTGCAGTCGGAGCGTCGTGGCCGGATCGCGGCGCGCATGCTCAGCGAGCGGTTCGCCGATCCGTCGCGTCCGCCGCGCAGGGAGACGGTCGAGGCGCGCCTCGTGATCCGGGCGTCGACCACGGGGGAGGCGTCATGAGCACGACCACGGCTGCACCGCCCCGTCGGCCGGGCGGCCTCGCCCGCTCCCGTCGCAACGAGGCGATCGGCCTCGTCATCCCCACGCTGATCCCGATCCTCGCCCTCAGCGTGGTGCCGCTGTTCATCGGCGTCGCGACGGCGTTCACGGACTCGCGGCTCGCGCGCAACCACGAGACGCAGTTCGTCGGTTTCGAGAACTTCGTGAAGCTCGGCTCCGACGTGCAGTTCTGGCAGTCCTTCGGCATCGGCATGATCTGGGCGGTCACCGTCACCGCTCTGCAGGTGATCGGCGGACTGTGCCTCGCGCTGCTGCTGAACACCGACCTGCGCTTCCGCGGCATCACCCGCGTGCTCGCGCTGATCCCGTGGGCGATGCCCCCCGTGGTCGTCGCCGTGATGTGGCAGATGATCTATTCGCCGACCAACGGCCCGCTGAACTGGCTGATCGAGGCGCTCGGCGGACCGGCGAACATCAACTGGCTCGGGGACTTCGGCCTCGCACTGCCCGCCGTGATCCTCGTGGGCGTCTGGGTGGGGATGCCGCAGAACACCGTGGTGCTGCTCGCGGGGCTCCAGCAGGTCCCCGGCGAACTGCTCGAGGCGGCCGCCGTCGACGGCGCGAGCACGTGGCGCCGCTTCGTCAGCGTCACCCTCCCCGCGCTGCGCCCGGTGATCTTCTCCATCGCCAGCCTGAGCTTCATCTGGAACTTCAACTCCTTCGGCATCGTCTACGTGATGACCGAGGGAGGCCCGGGCGGCCGCACCATGCTGCCGATGCTGTTCACCTACCTCGAGGCGTTCAAGACCCGCAACACGGGGGGCGCGGCGGCGATGGGCGACGTCATCGTGCTCTTCCTCGTCGCCATCCTCGTCATCGCGCTGTGGCGCCAGTTCCGTCCCGAGAGGAGCGCCCGATGAGCCAGAGCACCGCCACCCGCGCCGTCGTCACCCGCGATGCGACGCCGAGGCAGCGCCGCAGGGCGGGCCGCCGCACCCGCCCGCCGCTCGTCCGCGTGCTGCAGTACCTCGCGCTCGCCGCGTTCCTCGTCTTCCTCGGCTTCCCGCTGCTGTGGCTGATCTCCACCGCGTTCAAGTCGTCCGCCGAGATCAACTCGCTCGTCGTGAACCTCTTCCCGCTGCAGCCGACGATCGACAACTTCACCGCCGCCCTGGAACGGCAGGGCCTGATCCGCGCGGCCGGCAACAGCCTGCTCGTCGCGGTCGCGACCACGATCGTCGTCACGCTGCTGTCGATCCCCGGCGCCTACGTGATGGCGCGCTACCAGGGCAAGCTCCGCACGATCGGCGTCGGCTACATCCTGGTCAGTCAGATCTTCCCCGTGATCCTCGTGGTGATCCCGCTCTTCTTCATCCTCCGCGCGATGGGACTCGTCGACTCCCTCCTCGGGCTCGTGATCGTCTACTCGGTCTATACGCTGCCCTTCTCGCTGTGGATGCTGCAGGGCTACGTCGCGGCGATCCCCTACGACGTCGAGGAGGCGGCGGCGATCGACGGGGCGAACAAGGCCAGGACCCTGCAACGGGTGGTCTTCCCCCTCCTCATGCCCGGCCTCGCCGCGACGGCCATGTTCAGTTTCGTCTCTGCGTACAACGAGTTCTTCTTCGCGCTCGTGCTCCTGCAGTCCCCCGAGAACTACACCCTGCCCATCGCGCTGAGCACCTTCATCGGCGGCGAGGGCAAGGTCGCGGTCGGCCCGCTCGCCGCCGGCGCCCTGCTCTCCAGCATCCCCAGCATCGTGTTCTTCACGCTGCTGCAGAAGCGGCTGGCGACCGGCATGCTCTCCGGCGCCGTCAAGGGCTGACCCGCAGACTCCCGCAAGACCCGAACACCAAGAGAAAGAGGAATGAAGTGAAGAAGCTTCATCGCGCGTCCATCGCGCTCGCCGCGGCGGCGGCCACGGCACTGACCCTCGCGTCCTGCTCCTCCGGAGGCGACAGCACCGGCGACACCGGAGACGGCGAGCCCGTCTCCATCACCTTCCAGTCGTTCTCCGACCAGCCGGCCGCGATCCAGGCGACGAAGGAGATCGTCGACTCGTGGAACGCCGACAACCCCGACATCCAGGTCGAGATCGTGCAGGCGCCCACCGACAGCCTCGACGACAAGCTGACGACGCAGTTCGCCGGCGGGGTCGCACCCGACATCATCCACTACGAGGTGCTCGGCATCGTGCCCTTCGCCCGCGACGGCTACGTCGCCGATCTCAGCGATCTGCTGAGCAAGAAGACCATCGACGACATCGACCCCGGTGTGCTGCAGTCGGTGACGGTCGACGATCAGATCATCGGCGCACCCACCGAGCTGCAGACCTACGTCGTGTTCGCGAACAAAACGCTGCTGGAGGCGGCCGGCGTCGAGATCCCGACCGGCGACTCGATGACCTGGGACGAGCTCGCCGACATCGCCGCCGCGACCACCTCGGGCGACGTGCACGGCATCACCTGGGGCCTGAAGAGCCCGACCGCCGCGTTCATGAGCTTGGGCATGGGCTTCGGCTCCGAGTACTTCACCGGCAAGGGGGAGGACATGAAGGTGGACGTGTCCGACGCCGACCTCGAGGTCCCGAACCGCGTGCGCGACATGATCGAGGCCGGCTCGGTCGACCCGATCGGCGTCACGCAGTCGGGCTCCGACGTGCTGGCGACGTTCTACGCGGGCAAGGCCGCGATGACCGTCCAGGGCTCGTACCAGGTCGCCAACATCGCCACCGACGCCCCCGCGGACATGGACTGGATCGTGCTGCCTCCGCTGGCCGGTTCGGAGGGCGCCGTGCAGGCCGCGAACCCGCAGACCCTGTCGATCAACATCGACTCCGAGCACCAGAAGGAGGCGGCGAAGTTCCTCGACTTCTTCATGCAGACCGACAACCTCGTGAAGATGAACATCGCCGACGGCCTCATCCCGACGACCGTCTCGGCACGGGAGGCGCTCGCGGAGCAGACCGCCGACCAGAACGGCTGGCCCGAGATCGTGAAGTCCGCCGAGGGCCTCGACGGACCGGTGTTCCTGCAGGCGAACGGCTTCGTGCGGTGGAAGGACACCGTCGCGACCCCCGCGTTCCAGAAGTTCCTGGGCGGCGAGACCGACGACAAGGCGTTGAAGTCCGAGCTCGACGACGGCTGGGCGCAGGTCAACGGTTGACGACAGCGGGGCGGATGCCGAGGGCGTCCGCCCCGCCTCAGAGGAGAGGAACAGCATGAGTTGGATGAGGGACCGCACGGCGGCCGTGCTCGCGGGGTCGGCCATCGGCGACGCCCTGGGGGGAGCGGCCGAAGGGTTCACCCCCGAGAAGATCAAGGAGCGATACGGGGGCCGCATCACCGGCATCGTGCCGCCCTACCACCTCGACTGGCAGACGGCGCGGCCGGTGAGCCCGTACCACAAGGGCGACGGGCACATCACCGACGACACCCTGATGACGCAGGCCCTGATCCGGGTGTACGCCGAGCGGCGCGCGCACATCGACGCGTTCGCGATCGCCGAGGTGCTGGTTCCGCTGCTGCAGACGGAGATCCGCTGGATCCCGGAGCTCGAGCGGGAGTCGATCCTGCTGCAGCGCATCTTCCTCGCCGAGAAGTGGCTGGTCGCGCGGCTGCAGTACGGACACGTCGACCCGCGAGAGGCGGGAGTCGGCAACGTCGTCAACTGCGGCGCCGCGATGTACATGGCCCCGGTCGGGATCGTGAACGCGGGCAACCCGGAGGCGGCGTACGCCGAGGCGATCGACGTCGCCGGTGCGCACCAGTCCAGCTACGGGCGGGAGGCCGCCGGAGTGTTCGCCGCCGCCGTGGCGGCGTCCGTCGCCGTGGGAGCGACGGTCGACTCCGTCGTCGACGCCGCGCTGCGCGTCGCTCACGACGGCACGGCCGCGGCGATCCGCGCCGTCGTCGACGCCGCGCGCTCCCTGCCGGCGGATGCCGACGACGATCGGATCGGCCTGGCGCTGCGGGACGCGATCCGCCCGTTCGACACCGTGGGCGAGGCGTACCGCGAACCGCTCATGGACGCCCGCGTGCCCTCCCGCACCAAGGCCATCGAGGAGCTGCCGGTGGCACTCGGGTTCCTCGTCGCCTACGACGGGGACCTGATGGGCGCCGTGCTCGGCGCCGTCAACTACGGCCGTGACTCCGACTCGATCGCCTCGATGGCGGGGAGCCTGGCCGCCGGCATCGGCGGAGGCGAGGTCGTGCCCGCCGCCCTCCTCGCGGAGATCGCGACGGCGAGCCGCGTGGACTTCGACGAGTACGCGACACTGCTCGCCGACGTGGCCGAGGAGATCGTCGAGGGCGATCGCGTGCGGGCCGAGGCCGAGCTGCGCCGCGTGGCGACGCTGCAGGGGGCGTGATGCGGCTGACCTGGGCGCAGCCCGAAGACCTGCTGCCGCACGAGCTGGTGCAGTCGAGGGCCGAGGGCAAGGACGTCGACGTCATCGCCGCACGGTGGGCGGCAGCGGGCGGGGGGCTCGACCCCGTACGCGGTGGGGCGACGCCGGATGCCGCGACGGACGAGCTGCGCGCGCTCGCCCGTTCCCTCCTCGCCGAGCTCGACGGGATCCCCGCGGCCGAGCCCGAGCCGCGGAGCTGGGATGACGTGCGCGCACTGCTCGACCGCATCCCGAGCCCCCTCGCTGAGCCCTCTGGTGAACGACTTCTCGACCGGGTCCACGGCGCCTGGTCCGGCCGCGCCGCCGGGTGCCTGTGGGGGAAGCCGGTCGAGAAGATCCCGCGGGAGGGGATCGAGGAGATCCTGCGGTCGACGGGGCGCTGGCCGCTGACCGACTACTTCACGGCGCGCGGCCTGCCTGCCGAGGTCGCCGCGCGCTGGCCCTGGAACCGGCGGTCGGCGGTGAACTCTCTCGTCGAGAACATCGACGGGATGCCGGAGGACGACGACCTCAACTACCCGCTGCTGAACCTGCGGGTGCTGGAGACCGTCGGGCGCGGCTTCACGACCGACGACGTGGCCCAGGCGTGGCTGTCGGATCTCCCGGCCGGGCGCACCTTCACGGCGGAGCGGATCGCCTACCGCAACCTGCTCGACGGCTACCGGCCCGACGAGGCCGGTCGCGTGCGCAACCCCTTCCGGGAGTGGATCGGCGCGCTGATCCGCACCGACGTGTACGGATGGGTCAACCCCGGCGACCTCGCGGGGGCGGCGCGCATGGCCTGGACCGACGCGCGTCTGAGCCACACCCGCAACGGGCTCTGGGGTGCGATGTGGGCCGCCGCGCTCTCGTCGGCCTCGCTCGTCGCCGACTCGGTCGACGAGGTGCTGGAGCTCGCAGCCACGGTCGTGCCCGCGGGCAGCGAGCTTGCCGCGGCGATCGCGCACGGCGCCGGACTCGGTGGCTCCGAGCTCGACGACGCCGCGGCGCTCGACGAGCTGCACGCGACCTACGGCACCCTGCACTGGGTGCACACCCTCAACAATGCGGCGCTCATCGCGTTCGCCCTCCGCCGCAGCGGGGGCGAGTTCGCGCGCGGCGTGCCGCTCGCGGTGATCGCCGGCTGGGACACCGACTCCGCCGGGGCGACCGTCGGATCCGTGCTGGGCGGTCTCGCCGGGGCCTCCGGTCTGCCGCGCCGCTTCACCGACCCGCTCGACGACCGCATCGCCACCAGCCTCCCCGGTCTCGACGGCGTGCGCATCGGCGACCTCGCCCGGCGCACGGTGGCGCTGACACCCCCACGAACCGACCAGAACAGAGAAGGACGTCCATGACCCCTCCCACGCCGAGCCTGCAGGACCGCGCACGAGGCTCGCTTGCCGGCCTCGCCATCGGCGACGCCATCGGCCGACCCGTCGAGGGCTTCTCCGCCGCCGAGATCCAGGCCGCCCACGGCCGGGTCACCGGCTATCTCGACCCGGAGCCCGCCGGCAGCGACGACACCGAGTACGCCCTGCTCACCGCCAAGACCATCCAGCGCGTCGGCACCGGCGCGACCGCCGACGACTTCGCGCAGACGTGGATCGACGACGTGCTCCCGCAGGCCGACGACTTCAAGGGCGGAGGGTTCAGCGAGATGGCCGCGATCGACAACCTGCGCCGCGGCATCCGCCCTCCGCTGAGCGGCGACACCATGCACGGATGGAGCGATGGCCTGGCCATGCGGGTGAGCCCTCTCGGGATCGTCGCCGACGGCGACGCCGCTCTCGCCCGCCGCCTCGCCGAGGCGGACGGCGCGGTGAGCCACACCACCGAGGGGATCTGGGCCGGCGTGGTCGTGGCGGTCGCCGTGACCACGGCGCTCACCGGGGCGGATGCCGAGACCTGCTACGAGGCGGGGCTCGCCGCGATCCCCTCCGACAGCTGGACGGCCCGCAACCTGCGCGATGCGCGGGAACTCGTGCACTCCGGTCTCGACGACGACGCGCTCGCGCTCGCCCTGCACGACCGGCTGGCCGTGGTCGACTACTTCTGGGCCGACCTCGCCCCCGAGGCCGTCGGCCTCGCGATGTCGTCGGTGCTGCACGCGAAGGGGAGGGCGGCCGACAGCATCCTGTTCGCGGTGAACATGGGCCGCGACGCCGACACCACCGCGGCGATCGCGGGCTGCGTCGGAGGGGCCATCTCCGGCATCGGCGACCTGCCGGAGGAGTGGGTCGCGGGGCTCCGACCCGTCGCCGGCTCGTGCATCCGCTCCATGCGCGGCATCCACCCGATCGATGCCGCAGACACCCTGACCCGCATCGTCGAGGAGGCACGCGCATGACCACCCCCGTGATCGATCTGCTGATCCGCGGCATCGCGGCCGGAGAGTCGGCCTCTCCGATGAACGCCGACTTCCGCGTGTACGCCCTGCCGCCCAAGCGGGTGAACCGCGTGCGCATCCTCGCCAAGCTCGGCGACGACGACCGCACCACCACGGTGCCGCGGCCGTTCACGCACGCCGCCCCGCCGTCGACCCTGCATCCCGGTGCGGGGGAGAACCTGGAGTGGTTCGCGTTCTCGGCCCGCCAGCACGCGCGCGGGCTCGGGCTCACCCAGTGGCGGGAGCTCGCCGAGCTCGAGGCGGACCCCGACGGCGGGCTGCGCGCCCGCATCGGCACCAAGCTCGCCCTGCAGAACCTGCGCCGCGGCGCGGAGCCGCCGCAGTCCGGGCACGACAACGCCCACTACTTCGACGACATCGCCACGGTGCGGGCGCTCGCCGCGGTGGCGGTGCACGGTGCGGACGGCGCGATCGAGGCGGCCGCATCGGATGCCGCGATCACGCACTCGCTCGACGGCGTGTGGTGCGCGCGGGCGTCGGCGGCGCTCTTCGTTGCGCTGCTCGGGGGCGCCGCGCCCGCCGACGCCGTGCAGGCCGCCCTCGCGGAGCTGCCGGAGGAGACGTGGAGCCGCCGGATGGCGGAGGCCTCGCTGCGGGTCGCGGCCGAGGCCGACGGGCCGATGGACAGGGCGCGCCGCCTCAGCATCGAGGTCGGCGACTGGGTCTACAGCTACCCGATCGCGGCTCCCGAGACGTTCGGGTTCCTCCTCGCGCACGTCGCGGCGGCGAGGGATGCCGACGACCTCCTGCTCGGCGCACTCGCCCAGCCGCGCAACGCCGCATCGCTGCCCGCCCTCGCGGGTGCCGCGGCGGCGGCGCTGTTCGGCGAGGACTGGATCCCCGCGGGGGTGCGTGCCGACGGCATCCGCCTGACCGGCCTCGGCATCCCCGCCCTGGCCGGGCTGACCGTGGCCGAGGCCATCGCGGGGTGACGGAGGGTGGACGCCGGGGGAGGGCTTCCGCTCCGCCCCCGGCGTCGGTCCCGATGTGACCCCGACGGCAGAGCCCTCAGAGTCGTAGCGCGCGCCAGAGCGCGGCCCACTGCTCGGGCGAGAGGTCGCGGGGGAGCGCACTCCCTGCGCCCACGCGCGACACCGCGTCGGCGGCCGCGGCCCTGCCGACGCGAGCAGCGCCCTGCACGACACGCTCCAGCCGTCCGCCGCGTCCGGAGAAGACGGCGCGCACGAACACGTCATAGCGCTGTCTTTCCGACAGGGGGAGGAGCGGAGACGCCCGCCGCTCCACCGAGAGGATGCCGCCGTCGACCGAGGGACTCGGCGCGAAGCCCCGGCGGGGCACCCTGCCGTGCAGCGCGAAGGAGAACCAGGGTGCGTGCTGGGCGGTCATCATCGTGCCCCCGCCGACGCCGGCGCGCTTGCGCGCCACCTCCCACTGCGTGACGAGGATCGCCGTGCGCCAGCGACGCTCGCCGAGCAGGCGCCGCAGGATCGGCGTGGTGAGGTGGAACGGGATGTTGCCCACGACGGTCTCGACGCGGACGGGGTAGTGCAGGGCATCGGCGTGCACGACCTCGACGTGCGGGAGCGCGCGGCAGAGCCGCCGGACGCGGTGCTCGTCGACGTCGATCGCGGTTACCCTGCGACCGGACGCGGCGAGCGGCCGGGTCAGGGCGCCGTCTCCGGCACCGAGCTCGAGCAGGGGGCCGGAAGTGGCGGCCGCCAGTGCGGTGATGGTGTCGATGGTCGGGGTGTGGATGAGGAAGTTCTGGCCGAGTTCGTGTCGGCCGCCGTGAAGGGAACGAGGCATGGCGTGCTCCAGGAAGAAGGGGAGCACCCCGCCGGGCGGCGTGGGTACGCGAGAGCGCCCGTCCGAGGTGCGATGACGTCTCGGATGGACGGCGCGCTATGCGAGCGACTGCGAGCGCGCCGTCAGGCGCGGCGGTCGCGGTAGGTGAAGTAGCGCCCCGTCACGGGCGCGAAGCACAATGTTCCCACCGTTCGAAGGTAGCAAAGACACAGCGAGGGCCGGAGCATCCGCCCCGGCCCTCGCGTTCGTCGGCTCCGATCAGAGAGGCGCGACGATGTCCTGCTTCACGTCCCACTCGGTGACGACCGTGGTCGACTCGACGCTGGTGCCGCTCACCTCGGCCGTGCCGGTGGTGGCGAGGGGAGCGAAGTCCTTGGTGATCTCGAGGACGATCTGGGAGGAGACGCCCTGAGCCTCGACGGTGCCCGAGAGCAGATAGACCTGCTGGCCGAGGCGCTCGCCCGTGCCCGTCACCGTGAAGTCGCCGATCAGCAGGTTCGCGATGGCGGTCGGGCTGGACGCTGCGGCAGCGGTCGCCCCCATGCTGAGGCCCGCGATGATCGGGTCGCTCGAGGTCGCGTCGGCGGCCTGCCAGGCACCGGCCGCGGACTTCACCCACGCCTGGTCGCCGATCACGATGACCGAGCCCATCGGCGTCGTGGTCTCCAGCGCCTTCTCGGCCGGGTTGTACCGGCCGGTGGTCTCCATGCCCATGACGGTCGACGTGGCGGAGTACCCGGCGATCGACGAGGTCGCATCGGTGATGCACGAACCGAGGGCCGCGCCGTCGACGGTCGCGCCCTCCTTCAGCTCCGGGCAGTCCGTCTTCGGAGCGGTGGCCTCCTGCGAGGCGCTCGCGCTCGGCTTGGCGTCGGCAGGCTTCTCGGTCGTCCCTGCGGAGCATCCGGTGAGCATGACGGCGGCGGCGATGACGACGCCGACCCCCCACGTGTTGACGCGCATGGCGTCCCCCCTTCGTCGTGTGCCCGATGACGGTCACCGGCGCACCCCTCCAGCATGCCAAGAGCCCGCGGGAGGGCTGGCAGGCGGTGCGGAGGAATCTCCGCTAGACTATGCAGGTTGTCTGCCCGCCGGCATCCAACGGATGCTCGGGACGACGACGTGCTACACACCCTCCTGCTTCCGGGAAAGTCCCGGGAGCCGTTCTAGTCCGAAGGAGGTGGGTAAGTGACGCACCAGTACGAACTCATGGTCATTCTGACCCCCGAGATCGACGAGCGCACGGTCGCCCCCACGCTCGACAAGTTCCTGAAGGTCATCACTAACGATGGTGGCTCGATCGACAAGGTCGACATCTGGGGTAAGCGCCGTCTCGCGTACGAGATCCAGAAGAAGAACGAGGGCATCTACGCCGTCGTGAACTTCACCGCCACCAGCGAGGCCACGCAGGAGCTCGACCGTCAGCTCAAGCTGAACGAGTCGATCATGCGCACCAAGGTGCTGCGTGCCGAGGAGGCCCAGGCCATGGTCGCCGCCGAGGCGAAGCGCGCCGAGGAGAAGGCCGCCCGCAAGCCCAAGGCTGCGAAGGCGTAAGTCTCATGGCCGGCGAAACAGTCATCACCGTGGTGGGCAACCTCACGGCCGACCCCGAGCTGCGCTACACGCAGAACGGACTGCCGGTGGCGAACTTCACCATCGCCTCGACGCCTCGCAACTTCGACCGCGCCGCCAACGAGTGGAAGGACGGCGAAGCGCTGTTCCTCCGTGCGTCGGTGTGGCGGGAGTTCGCCGAGCACGTGGCGGGTTCGCTGACCAAGGGCATGCGGGTCATCGCGACCGGCCGCCTGCGCCAGCGCTCCTACCAGGACCGCGAGGGCAACCAGCGCACCGCGATCGAGCTGGAGGTCGACGAGATCGGCCCCTCACTCCGGTACGCGACCGCGCAGGTGACCCGTGCGGCGTCGAACGGCGGCGGCAACTTCCAGGGTGGCGGCGGACAGTCGCGCCCGCAGCAGCAGGTGTCGGAGGAGCCGTGGTCCACGCCCGGCTCGTCGACCAGCGCCGATGCCTGGAGCACTCCGGGCAGCTTCGGCGACGACACCCCCTTCTGATCAAGGATCTCCGGATGCCTCGGCATCCGTCTCATAACTAAGGAAACACAATGGCTGGAAAGTCGAGCGGCGACCGCCGCAAGCCGCGGAAGGGCGCGAAGAACGCCGCTCCCGCGAAGTCCATCCGCGTTGGTGTCATCGACTACAAGGACGTCGCGACCCTCCGCAAGTTCATCTCGGAGCGTGGGAAGATCCGCGCCCGTCGTATCACCGGTGTCTCGGTGCAGGAGCAGCGTCTGATCGCCAAGGCGATCAAGAACGCACGCGAGATGGCGCTCCTGCCCTACGCCGGCGCTGGCCGCTAAGGAGCACCCGCATGGCAAAGCTGATTCTCACGAATGAGGTCGCCGGGCTCGGAAGCGCCGGTGACGTGGTCGAGGTCAAGAACGGGTACGCCCGCAACTACCTCATCCCCCAGGGCTTCGCTACGGCGTGGACCCGCGGTGGCGAAAAGCAGGTCGCCTCGATCCAGGCTGCCCGCCAGGCTCGCGCGATCCACGACCGCGACGAGGCCGTGGCGCTGAAGAACACGCTCGAGGGCACCAAGGTCCGTCTCGCCGTCAAGGCGGGCGCCGCCGGTCGCCTCTTCGGTTCGGTCAAGACCGCCGATGTCGCCGACGCCGTCGCGGCCGCCGGTCTCGGCTCGATCGACAAGCGCAAGGTGCACATCACCTCGGCGATCAAGTCGACCGGTGAGCACGAGGCCACGGTTCGTCTGCACGACGACGTGACCGCCGTCATCACCCTGCAGGTCGTCGCCGCCAAGTAAGCCGCGACGCCCGCTCGAACGCCCCCTGTCCTTCGGGACAGGGGGCGTTCTGCGTCGCCCGGGCGACTTCCTTCCCGTTCGAGTCGCATGACTGACCCTGCCCAGCGCGTTTCTTGGGTCATTCGTGCGATTCGAAGCGGAAGGGGGGCGGATGCCCCGTGGTGAGGGCCACGGGGCATCCGCGGTGCGATCGCGCGCGGCGTCGGTGGTGAGGGGCGCCCATCGAGGGCACGCCACGGCGATCGGCGGTCCGGCCTCCCGGCATCTCCTCCCCCGAGGATGTCCGGGGCCGGAGTGCGCTACGCCGTCACGCGACGGCGCAGGAGGCCCGCTCCGAGGAGGAGCAGGAGCGTGGCGACCGCGGCGAGCCCGAGCAGCGGGGACCCTCCGGTGGTGGCGAGCGCAGCGCCCGCCGCGGTCGCGGCTCCATGCCCGCTCGCGGCGGGAGGAGCGACCGGCGTCGTGCCGGGGTCGGTGCCCGGGTCGGTGCCCGGGTCGGTGCCCGGGTCGGTGCCCGGGTCCGTGCCGGGATCGGTGCCGGGATCGGTGCCGGGGTCGGTGCCCGGGTCGATGACCTCGCTGTCGCCGATCACCGCGATGGCGTTGCCGCCGATGGTGATCGGGAGGCTCACCGGCAGGCCGAGCTGCGTGCCTCCGAGGAGGCCTCCGGTGCCCGAGGTGAGCACGCCGCCGAGCGCCGGTCCGGTCGGCGCGGTCGCGGCGGTGCCGCCCCCGCTCACCCGGCTGGCGCCGAGTGCGGAGATCGCGTTGCCGCGCACCGAGACCGGAGCCGAGACCGGGGCGACGACCTGCGTGCCGCCGGCGATCGCGTCGTCCCCGCCAGTGGTGGGTCCCCCGGTCGGAGCGCCGGGCGTGCCCGCGCCTCCGGTGGTGCCCGGGGCGCCGGTGACCGCGCTCGTGCCCAGCAGCGAGATCGCGTTGCCGGATGCCGTGATCGGGGCCGTGACCGGTGCGACGACCTGGCTGCCGCCCAGGATGCCGTTCTCTCCGGAGGTGCCGGCGGTGGTCGCCGGTGCGGTCGCCGCGGGGCGCGGAGAAGCGCCGGTCGCGGTGCTGCTGCCCAGCACCGATACGGCGTTGCCGCCGATCGTCACGGGTACGGCGACCGGAGCGACGACCTGCGTGCCGCCCGCCACCGAGTCCGTGCCGTCGGTCTCCGCCGCGACCGGCGTGGAGGATGCGGGTGCCGGTGCCGCGGCTCCCGTCCCCGTCGCCGTGCCGGTGCCGAGCACCGAGATCGCGTTGCCCGCGACCGTCACGGGTGCGTTGACCTGCAGCAGCGCCTGGGTGCCCGAGAGCAGCCCGTCGATGCCGCCGGTCTGGATGGACGGCACCCCGGCGGCGGGAGCCGCGGCCTGGGGCGCCGCGCTCTGGGGACCCGCTGCCGGGGTGCTGCTCGAGGACGTGCCGAGCACGCCGACGGCGTTGCCCTGCACGGAGATCGGGAGGTTCACGGTGACCACGGCCTGCGAGCCGGTCGCCGCGCCGTCCGTGCCGCTCGTCGCCGCGACGGGCGCGGGTGCGGGGGCGGGCGCTGCGGCGGGTGCCGGTGCCTGCGAGGTGGACGTTCCGAGAAGGGAGATCGCGTTGCCCGCGACCGTGATGGGCGCCGTGATGGGCGCCACAGCCTGGGTGCCGGAGAGGATGCCCTCTTCTCCGGTCGTCGTCTCGGCCGCGTTGGCGACCGATGCGCCGAGCAGGGTGATCCCGCCGGCGATGAGCGTGCCCCAGAGGGCTCGCTTCAAGAAGGTGCGCATGATGATGCTCCTGACTGAGCCTGGTGTCGGATGATGGGATGCGCGCGAGATCTGGGGTGCGCGCGCAGCACGGCATCTGCCGTCCTCGGAAGGGCGGCTCGACGGGGCGTCAGTCGGGGGAGACGTCGGTGTCGGCGACCGGAGACGCCGGCAGAGCGTCGTCGGGTGCGCCGGAATCCCGCGTCCAGGCACGGAGCGGGGATGCGCCATCGTCGCTGACGCGAGCGGTGGCGGCGGATGAGCCTCCGCCGGAACCGGCGGAGGAGGTCGGTGTCACGGGCGCGCCAGTCAGGGGAGCGCCGGCGGGGTCGTCGGCGGGAGAGGACGGACCGCTTCCGCGTGCGGGCGGCGCGATCGATCCGAGCGATCCGCCCGGTCCGGAGGCGCGCGCGGATGCCGCGGCCGAACCGGTCACGACGGCGGCCTGCGCGTCGAGGAGCGCGGATGCCGCGTCGTCGGAGCCGGGCGCGACGGAGGGGCCGCCCTCCGAGGGGGAGCCGGGCTCGCCCGGCGCACCGGGAGTCGCGGGCACGAGGGCCTCCAGCACGGGCGGGAGGGTCGATCCGGTCACGCCGCCGATGAGTCCGGTGGTGTCGTCCACGATGCCCACCACGTCGTCGACCGCCCCGATCACGCCGAGGTCGTCGAGGAGGCCGCCCACGATCGGCAGGCCGGCGACGACGTCGACGACCGGTGCGGTGATCTGCGAGACGGGGCCGCCGGTGAGCACGTCGGTGACGGGGGCGGTGACCGCCTGTGCGGTGTTCGCCACGGCCTGGACGACGGGTGCGACGACCGGACCGGCGACGGGGACCTGCGCGACCGTCGTGGTCACGGTGGAGACGACGGCGGGCGCTGCCTGCTGCACCGGCGCGACGACGGCCGTGACCACGGGCGCGACGACCTCGGTCACGACGGGGGTCAGCGGAGCGGTCACCGCGCTGACGGTGGTGCTCACCAGACCGGTGAGGCCGTCGAGGGGACCCTTGCCCTGGTCGTCGGCGTGGGCGGCGCCACCGCCGGTGAGGATCGAGAAGGCGGCCCACGCGAGCACGCCGAAGCCACCCCAGATGACGCCGGCAGGAATGCCGCGTCGGGTGGCCCGAGCGTCCACGTTCCACCTCCCCCTCTGAAGGCAAACGCATCATCGACGCGGTTGCGTCGATCCGCCGAGAATACTCCGCCTCGGCGGGTGCTGTCTACCGGCATTCCAGTACATGGATGCGGGGCGCCGCCCGGTGACGCGCCCGAGCAGGCCGTCGGCTTGACTTTCCCCAGGTTCTGCACATCTCAGCTGATTCCGAGAAACCTTCAATCCCCTGTTTAAGCCGATTCCCATCCACAGGCTGGGGAAACCGAAAACACCAGGTCCCAGCGAAAAAGAAAGTTGTTGTCCGGAGTAGTGCACCGGGTTATCCACATGCGTTGTGCACAGACTCACCGAGATTGTCCGCACGCTTTCCACATAGTTATCCACAGGCGCTGTTGCAGGGTGAACAGGTGCTGAATAGCGTGGTCGAGCGACCGGATGTCGGAGGCTCCTGGTTCGCTGTGCGTGTGGCCGCGACGCGGCTCGACCGCACGGTGCCGAGCCTCGCAGCGGCGCAGAGAGTAGCCAGCCATCTGCATCGAAGGGAGCACTGTGTCGATCGCCGACATCTCCGAGGAGCGCCTCGGGGGACAGCGTCCGCCGGAGCGCACCCCTCCCCACGACCTCCTCGCGGAGCAGAGCGCGCTCGGAGGCATGCTCCTGTCGAAGGATGCGGTCGCCGACGTGATCGAGACGCTCAAGGGCGCCGACTTCTACATCCCCAAGCACGAGCTGATCTTCGAGGCGATCCTGTCGCTGTACTCGCACGGCGAGCCCACCGACGTCGTCGCCGTGACCGACGAGCTCATCAAGACCGGCGAGCTGAGCAGGGCCGGCGGCGCCGACTACCTGCACACCCTCACCTCGATCGTGCCGACCGCGGCCAACGCCGGCTACTACGCCGGCATCGTCTCGGAGCGCGCGATCCTGCGCCGGCTCGTCGACGCGGGCACCCGCATCGTGCAGCTCGGCTACGACGGCCAGGGCGACGCCACCGACATCGTCAACAACGCGCAGGCCGAGATCTACTCGGTCACCGGCTCCGAGACCGCGGAGGACTACGTCCCGCTGACCGTCGCCGTCGACGCGGCCGTCGAGGAGATCGAGGCGGCCAACGGCCGTGACGGCTCCATGACCGGCATCCCCACCGGCTTCCGCGAGCTCGACGAGCTGACCAACGGCCTGCACGGCGGGCAGATGATCGTCGTCGCCGCCCGACCCGCCATGGGCAAGTCGACGCTCGCGCTCGACTTCGCGCGCGCGGCATCCATCGGCCACGACTTCCCGTCGATCTTCTTCTCCCTCGAGATGGGCAAGAGCGAGATCGCGATGCGTCTGCTCAGCGCCGAGGGCGCCATCCCGCTGCAGAACATGCGCAAGGGCACGCTCGACCCGCGCGACTGGACGACGGTCGCGGCGACCCGTGGACGCATCAACGACGCCCCGCTCTACATCGACGACAGCCCCAACATGACCCTCGTCGAGATCCGGGCCAAGTGCCGTCGGCTCAAGCAGCGTGCGGGGCTGCGCATGGTCATCATCGACTATCTGCAGCTGATGACCTCGGGCAAGCGCGTCGAGTCGCGCCAGCAGGAGGTCTCGGAGTTCTCGCGAAGCCTCAAGCTCATCGCCAAAGAGCTCCAGGTGCCGGTGATCGCGCTGTCGCAGCTGAACCGTGGTCCCGAGCAGCGCCAGGACAAGAAGCCCGCCATCAGCGACCTGCGAGAGTCGGGATCGATCGAGCAGGACGCCGACATGGTCATCCTGCTGCACCGCGACTCGGTCTACGACAAGGACGTGCGCCCCGGCGAGGCCGACCTGATCGTCGCCAAGCACCGTAACGGCCCCACCGCCACGATCACCGTCGCCTTCCAGGGTCACTACTCCCGCTTCGCCGACATGGCCCCCGGCGGCGACTTCAACTGATCCAGCGCCCGCCGTCCGCGCCGCCGACTGGGAGTAACCCGCCGCGGCCAGACGGACGACGCCCCCGCCCCGGAGGGCGAGGGCGTCGTGGACGGGTGCGAACCGTGCCCCGGTCAGCGGGAGACTGCGACCCCGGCCTCGGCGATGAGCCCGTCCATGAGGGTGCGCGCGTTGCCGTAGCCCTCCGAGATGGCGGCGTGCTGCATGGTCAGGAGCACGTAGTCCGCGTTCTCCGCGATCGCGAACTCCTTCTCGACCGTGGTCCAGGCGGGCAGGACCCACGGCTTGTCGTTGGCACGGGCCGCGGCGATCACCCTGCGGAAGTCGTCGAAGTCGGCCTCGGTCTGCCGGTAGGCGCCGCGGCCGCTCATGGCGGCGAGGTCGCCGGGGCCGATGAAGATGCCGTCGACCGTCGGGAGGGCCGCGATGGCCTCGACGTCGCGCAGGGCACGGGGGTCCTCGACCATGGGGAACACCTTGATGTCGCGATCCTGTGCGGCGATCCACTCGTCGGAATAGCCCCGGTAGCTCATGGTGCGGCCTCCGGCGAGGCTGCGCGAGCCCAGCGGCGGGAACTTCGCGAAGTCGGTGATGCGCTTGGCGTGCTCCAGTCCCTCGATGTGCGGGATGATGACGCCATCCGATCCGAAGTCGAGCGCCTGCTGGATCGCGCCGCGCTCGGGCACGAGCACCTTCGACAGCACTTCGAGCCCCAGACCCTTGAGCAGCGGGATGAACCGCTCGAGGATCGCCAGGTCGAACGAGCCGTGCTCGATGTCGAGCACGACGAAGTCGTAGCCGAGCCCCGCGACGATCTCGCCGATGGCGCTGCTGCCGTCCGAGAGCCAGGCCCCCTGCTTGAGCGTGTGAGTCATGATGTTTCCTTTCGTGTTCTGCGTGCGGGCGTCAGGCGGACGCGACGACGGTGAAGCGGCGGTTGGCGAGCGAGGGGTTGACGGCGCGCACCTGTGCGATGCGGGCAGGGCGGGCTTCGGCGACCGCGATGCCCGTGCTCTCGCCGATCTCGCCGAGCGTGATGCCCATGGGGTCGACGATGATGCTGCCGCCGGTACCGACGCCCGGCCCCTGGGAGACGGCGGCGACGTAGAGGGTGTTCTCGATCGCGCGGGCCCTGGCCAGCGTGTTCCAGTGGTCCTCCTTGCGCGTTCCGGGCACCCACGCGGCCGGATAGAGCAGCAGGTCGACGCCCGCGTCGGCGTGCTGGCGCGCCACCTCGGGGAAGCGCAGGTCGTAGCAGGTGAGCATCCCGACCGTGACGTCGTCGACGGTGAACGTGACCGGCCCTTCGACGTCTCCCGGCCGGATGTGGTCGGACTCCAGGAACCCGAACGCGTCGTACAGGTGCAGCTTGTGATACACCCGCGAGAGGCCCTCGTCCGGCGTCACGAGGACGAGGCTGTTGTACCCGCGGTCCTCGCCCTCGATCTTCTCGAGCATCCCCGCGACGATGGACACACCGGTCCGGCGGGACAGCTCGACGAGTCCGGTGACGAAGGGCCCGTCGAGCGGCTCCCCCTGCGCGACGAACGCCTCGTCGAGGGTCGGGACGTCGTACATCGCGAACTCGGGGAAGACCGCCAGACGTGCCCCCTCGGCCGCTGCCTCCTCGGTCAGCCGGGTGATCTCCGCGAGGTTGGCGGCCTTGTCGTCGCCAGACACCATCTGGCCGATCGCGAACTTCATGATTCTCCTTTGTTCGAGGTGAGGCTCTCCGGGACGGAGAGCTCGGTGATGCAGTGCTGCACGAACGCCCGGCCGACCGAGTCGAGGCGCCGATCGAACCAGGAGATCGACGTCGTGAGGCCCACCGAGGGGTTCACGAGCTTGCGGTACACCACGTCGTGCTGCGGGATGTCGGACAGGGACTCGGGGATGAAGCACACGCCCATGCCCGCCGACACCATGGCCGCCTGGTCGAGATAGGAGCCCATGACCTCGAGCGACCGCGGGGAGAACCCGGCGCGCATGCACGCCGTCACGACCGCGTCGTACCCGCTCGGGTTCGCGGTGCGCGGACCCTGCAGGATGCGTTCGTTGCGCAGCATCGCGAAGTCCACCTCGTCGACGCCGGCGAGCGGATGGTCGTCGGGGAGGGCCACGAGGTACTCCTCGGCGAACAGCGCAGTCGTCGACAGCTCCTTGTGATCGGGTTCGGTGAGCAGGATCGCGACGTCGATCGACCCCTGCTCCAGCTCGTCGATCAGCATCGAGGTGGCGATGCTGCGCACGTGCACCGTCGCGGTCGGGTGCGCACGGATGAACTGCCGCACCGCTCTCGCCGGGGAGCTGAACATCATCGCCGGCACGATGCCGACCCGCACGCGGCCGAACTCGTGGTTGCGCTGCTCGTCGAGCAGCTGCGTGATGTGCTGCATGGCTTCGAGCACCCGCCGGCAGCGGTAGTAGAACTCGCGACCGGCCTCGGTCGGTGTGACGGGCCGTGTGGTGCGGTCGATGAGCGCGACGCCGACGTCCTTCTCGAGTCGGGAGATCTGCTGCGACAGCGCGGGCGCGGTGATGAAGAGGCTGTCGGCGGCCTGCTTGAATCCGCCGGCATCCACCAGCGTCACGAACAGCTCCAGTCGTCGTGTCTCCATGCGTCATCCCCTCCTCAACGCGAGGCGCTCGGCACGCCGCACCCGTTGGATCTCGGGATCCGGCACCGGGGCCGCGGCGATCAGGCGCCTCGTGTACTCGTCGCGCGGGTTGTGCAGCACCTCCTCGGTCGGCCCCTCCTCGACCACGTCTCCGTGCCGCAGCACGACCACACGGTTCGACAGGGTCTCGACCACCGACAGGTCGTGGCTGATGAACAGGCACGAGAACCCGAGCTCGCGCTGCAGCGCCAGGAACAGGTCGAGCACCTGCGCCTGCACCGACACGTCGAGCGCGGAGGTGGGCTCGTCGGCGATCATGAGCACGGGATCAGTGGCGATCGCCCGGGCGATGCCGATGCGCTGACGCTGCCCGCCCGACAGCTCGTGCGGGTAGCGGTCCGACCAGTCGGGGTTGAGCTGCACGCGCTCGAGCAGCTCCTTCGCACGGGCGCGCCGTGCACGGGGATCGCGTTCGAGCCCCTGCCAGAGCAGCGGATCGGAGATCGCCTGCCCGATCGTGCGGCGCGGATTGAGGGAGGATGCCGGATCCTGGAAGACCATCGTGACGTGGCGCCGCAACTGCCGCAGCGCCCGACCGGGCCGGCCGGTGATGCGCTCGCCGCGCACCTCCAGCGTTCCCTCCGTCACGGGGAGCAGGCCGATCGATGCCTTGCCGATCGTCGACTTGCCCGATCCCGACTCGCCGACCAGGCCGACGATCTCGCCGCGCTGGACCTCGAGGTCGATGCCGTTGATGGCCTGGAACCCGGGGCGACGCCAGCGGCCGGGGTACCGGATCACGGCATCCTGCAGGCGCAGCACCGTCTCGGGCAGCGGGGTCGCCGCCGTGACGCCGTCGATGCGGAGCTTGGTGCGGGCGGCGGCGAGGAAGTCGTCGGCCTTGCCGAGGTGGGGCACCGCCGCGAGCAGCGCCTGCGTGTACGGCTGCTGCGGGTTCGCGAACAGCTGGGCGGATGCCGCCTCCTCCACGACGCGGCCGTCCTTCATCACCACGACCTCGTCGGCGACGTCGGCGACCACGCCCATGTCGTGGGTGATGATGAGCACGGCCATTCCCATGCGCTCCTGGATCTCGGCGATGAGGTCGAGGATCTCGGCCTGCACCGTGACGTCGAGCGCGGTGGTCGGCTCGTCGGCGATGAGCAGGTCGGGTTCGGAGGAGATCGCCATCGCGATCATCGCGCGCTGCCGTTGACCGCCCGAGAGTTGGTGCGGATAGTGGTCGACCTTCTCCTCCGGAGCGGGCATGTGCACGTCGCGCAGCAACTGCACGGCACGCTCTTGCGCCGTCTTCCGGTCCAGGTCGTGATGGCTCGTCAGAGCCTCGATCAACTGGTGCCCGATCGTGTACACGGGGTTCAGCGCCGTCATCGGCTCCTGGAAGATCGTCGCGATGCGCGAGCCCCTGAGCGGACGGAGGCCCTTGTCGCGCAGCGGCACGAGATCGGTGCCGTCGAACAGGATGCGTCCGGTGCGGCGCGCGTTCGGCGGGAGCAGGTCGAGGATCGACATCGCCGTGACCGACTTGCCCGAGCCCGACTCCCCCACGAGGGCGAGGGTCTTGCCTCGGTCGACGCTGAAGGTCACGTCGTGCGTGACTCGGCGCCAGCCGTCGGGCGTCTGGAACTCGACGGAGAGGCCGTCGACCAGCAGCAGCGGTTCGTTCATGAGCGCTTCTTCGCTTTCGGGTCGAGGAGGTCGCGGAGGGCGTCGCCGAGCACGCCGAACGCGAGGATCGTCAGCACGATGACGGCACCGGGGACGAGGAGCACGTGCGGATCGGTGGTGAGGTACCGCTGACCCTGCGCGACCATGGATCCCCACGACGGCGTGGGCGGAACGACGCCGAGGCCGAGGTAGCTGAGCCCCGACTCCATGAGGATCGCGGCGGCCATCGTGAGGGAGAACTGCACGATGATCGGCGCCGAGACGTTGGCCAGCACCGTGCGGAACAGGATGACGACGGTCGGCGCTCCGAAGGTGCGCGCCGCGTCGACGTACTCCTCGCGCTTCGTCGACAGCACCTGACCGTAGGTGATGCGGGCGAAGATCGGGGCGAACAGCACGCCCATGGCGATGATGAGCGTCACCGGTCCCGGCCCGTAGAGCGTCACCGCGAGCAGGGCGAGCACGATGGGAGGGAAGGCGAGGATGACGTCGACGATGAGCCGCATCGTGACGACCTCGGTCAGGCCGTTGAAGTAGGCGCCGAGGAGTCCGAGCATCGTGCCGAGCGCCGCGGCGAGCACGGTGGCGCCGAGGGCGATGAACAGCTCGACCTGCGCTCCGAACATGATGCGGGAGAGGATGTCCCGCCCCAGTTCGTCGGTGCCGAGCAGATGCCCCGGGCTGAACATCGGCTGCAGGCGCAGGGCGACGTTCTGCGCGATCGGGTCGTACGGTGCGAGCACCGGGGCGAACGCCATCATCACGATGATCACGATGAGGTACACGACCATGACGATGCGCAGGGGCGTGATCGCCTGGCGTACACGGGGACTGAGTGTCATGCTCGCCTCACTCGGGGGTCGAGGATTCCGTACGTGATGTCGACGACGATGTTGATCGCGATGAAGAGCATGGCGATCACGATCACGACTCCCTGCACGACGGGGTAGTCGCGCGTCGTGACCCCGTCGACGAGGAGGCTCGACAGGCCGGGGTAGTTGAACACGCGCTCCACGAGCACGGTCGAACCCAGCAGCGTCCCGAAGCCGATGCCGACGACCGTGACCACGGGCGTGAGCGAGTTGCGCAGCACGTGCTTGCGGAACACCGTCATCGGGGCGAGCCCGATCGACTTCGCGGTGCGCACCCAGTCCTGCGACTGCACCTCGAGGACCGCCGATCTCGTCATGCGGGCGATCTGGGCCGCGAAACCGACCGCGAGGGAGACCGCGGGCAGGGTGAGGCTCTTGATCGCGCCGAGGAAGTCCTTGGACGGATCCGTGTAGCCGCCGGCGGGGAACAGGCCGAGCGTGATGGAGAAGGCGAGGATCAGCACGGCGCCGAACACGAACACCGGCAGCGCGACGCCGATCGAGCTGAGCGCGGTCACCAGGGTGTCGACCCAGCCGCCGCGGCGTGCGGCGATCGCGCCCATCGCGACCCCGATCACGATCGACAGGATCGTGGCGTAGACGACGAGCAGCAGCGTGCGGGGGAGACGTGCGCCGATGGCCTCCAGCACGGGCTGCGAGGTGCGGAAGGACTCGCCCAGGTCGCCGGTGAAGACGCCGGACAGGAAGGAGAGGTACTGGGTGAGCAGCGGCTGGTTCAGGCCGAGCTGCTCCCGGAGCGCCGCGACGGCCTCCGGGCTGGGCGCCCCGCCGTCGCCGGTGCTGAGCAGCAGCACGGCGGGGTCGCCCGGTACGAGTTGCAGTGCGGAGAAGATGAGGGTGAGGACCAGCAGGACCAGTCCCACCCCCATCGCCAGCCGCTTCGCGATGAAGAGGATCACGGCGCGGTCACTCCACGGAGGCGTGCGCCAGGTTCAGCGAGCTGTAGAAGACGAGGAAGCCGGGCAGCGTCTCGAAGCCCTTCACCTTGTCGTTGTAGGCGTAGGCCTGCTCGCGCGTGTTGATCGACGCGAACGGCACGTCCTCGGCCCAGATGTCGGCGATCTGCTCGTAGATCTCCTTCTTCGCGGCATCGTCGTCCGCGGCGCGGAGTCCGTCTTCGATCAGTCCGCGCAGCGTCTCGTTCGAGTAGCCCCAGCCGACGTTGAAGTTGCGGCTGTCCACGACCCAGTTGAGCAGGTAGGACGGGTCGGTGATGACGCCGGCGTCACCCGACACGGCCAGGTCGTACTCGCCGGAGTTGCCCTTGCTCACGCGCGTCGACCAGTCGGGGGCGTCGAGCGTGACGTCGATGCCGACGGCCCGCAGGTCCTCCTGCACCGACAGGGCGTTGTCCTGGAGGAAGGTGTACTGCGACGTCGACAGCAGGGTCGCGGAGAAGCCGTCGGGGTACCCGGCCTCGGCCAGGAGGTCCTTCGCCTTCTCGGGGTCGTAGCTCCACAGCTCCGCGGACGACGGGTCGTATGCCGGGTCCGTCTCGGGGATGATGATGCCGTCGAGCGGAGCGCCGTTGCTCTGGAACGCCGCCGTGACCGCGTTCTCGCGGTTCAGCGCATAGGCGACGGCCTGGCGCACCTTCGGGTCGGCGAACGGGCCGTCGGTGACGTTGAACTGGACGTACTGGAACGGCCCCTGCTGCGCGTCGACGGTGAGCCCGGCATCCGAGACCCGCTGGAAGTTCTCCCACGGGACGTACTCGATCATGTCGACGTCGCCGCTGAGCAGCGCGTTGGTGCGGGCCTCCCCGTCGGGGTAGAACTTGACCTCGATGCTGTCGAGGGCGACGTCGTCGGCGTCGTAGTAGTTGTCGCTCTTCTCGACGGTGAGGCCGATGCCCTCCTCGAGATCGGTCATCTCGAACGGACCGGCTCCGACCCAGTTGGGGGTGTCGGCGTTGAGCGAGGCGTCGGGCACGATCGCTGCGAACGGGAGGGCGAGGTACTGCAGGAACGCCGTGTTCGGCTGGGCCAGCGTGATCGTGACCGTGTCGCCGTCGGCGGTGATGTCGGTGATGTCCTTGAGCCCCGCCGCGAGCTGCGAGCCGTTCGCCGGGTCGCGGTAGTAGTCGAGGGAGTTCTTCACGTTGTCCGCGGTGAGCGGGGTGTCGTCGTGGAACGTGAGGTCGGGACGGAGCGTGAAGACGTAGGTCGTCGGGTCGGGGGTGTCGACGGACTCGGCGAGGCCCGGGACCACCGCGCCCTTCTCGTCGTAGGTCATCAGGCCGCGATGCACCATCGTGAGCAGCTGGTTCACCGCGCCGCCCTGCTGCATGCCGGTGATGGGGCTCGCCGGCTCCGCGGAGAGTCCGAAGACGAGGGTCTGGGAGCCGCCGCCCTCGGAGCCGTTCGCGTCGCCGGAACCCCCGCATCCGGCGAGGATGACGATGGAGGCTGCCCCGGCGACGGCGGCTATCCACCGGGATGCGGTCGTGCTCTCGTACCGGCGCAGACGCTGTGAAGCAGGCATGACGAAGTCCTTCCATGGCGCGCTCAGGCGCCATCGCTCGAGGTGTCACGAAACACGGAGCATCGTCGTCGACGGCTCCGTTGCTCGTCGGGGTGAGAGGGTCTCGGGTGAGGCTGAACCCTTCGAGACCGATTATCTCCACGCCGGAGATAAGTGGAAAGTTCGACTTCTCAGCACGAGATAACGGATTGCTTAACTCAGGTCCCGTGACCTGGGCTTTTCCCGGAACGTCTCGACTCCGGACATACCTCTTCTACGGTGAGGCTGCTCGCCATCGCGATCACCCGCATCGCCGCGGGCGCATACCAACCCGGATGCGGGCGGGCTCGCCCTCGGTCAGCGGCGCACGGGATCGATGGCGTCGGTGATGCGCGCGACGATGATCCACGCGAACACCGCGGCGCCGATCGTGAAGAGCTCGCCGATGATCGAGACGACCGCCGCGGCGGACAGCCCCGGCAGCGTCGTGGCGGAGAACTGCAGGCGGTTCACCACCAGGTAGGCGATGTTGCCGCCGATCCACAGCGTCCACCACGTCGCGATGACGCCGGAGCCGACGGCGGCCCGCGATGCCCGGACGAGGTCGGAGACGTTCTGCACGGGGAACCACCAGGCCACCACGGGGATGAACCAGGAGCCGACGTGCCACCCGGGAGTGCGGCGCAGTGCGGTCGCGGGCACGGAGGAGGCGGCGCGGTACTGCCAGATCACCCAGCAGATGCCCGCGGCCAGGAGCACCGCGCTCGACAACAGCACGACCGGGGTCGTCATGGCGTCGTAGGCGTCGAGCGCCCCCGTTCCGACGGAACCGTCGAGGAACCTGGCGATCGCGATCACGCCCAGCGCCTCGGTGCCGATCGTGATGAGCGAGCCGACGGCGGAGGCGAGGATCAGCCACCGCACCGCGCTCGCGATGCCCCGCAGGGGCTGCACGGCCACCGGCGGTTGCACCGGGTACGGATACGGAGGCGGGTTCAGCGGTCCCGGCCCGCCGGGGTACGGGGCTCCTGCATACGGGGCGCCGGGGGAAGGGGCTCCTGCATACGGGGCGCCGGAGTACGGCCCGCCGGGGTAGGGGGCGCCGGAGGGCGGGGTCGGGGCACCGGGATAAGGGGCGCCGGAGGGAGGAGGAGGTCCGGTGGGAGGGACGGGCGGCGGGGGTGCGAAGTCGCTCATGGAATCCTCTGTGGTCGGGCCGTGACGGGACGCGTCATCGGCGTGGTCGCCGGACGGCCCGTGCCTGGACAGTAGCAGCTTCGATCCCGCACCGATCGGATGGCCCGCGACGAACGGGGTACCGGTCGGCCCCACCGCGACGTAGACTCCGGCCGGAGCATCCGCGGTGCGGGGCGGTCCCGGGCCCGATGGTGCGGATCGGAGGCGCGACATGCAGACCCTGACCGTCGATTTCATCTGCTCGCTCGACGGATACGGCTCGGCCGTCGGCTGGCCGGGCTGGTGGGGATTGGAGAGCCCGGAGTACCTCGACTGGCTCGACACCCGCCCCGAGAAGGATCAGCCGCTGCTGATGGGGGCGACCACCTACCGGGTGATGTCGTCGCTGGTCGCCGAGGGGGAGCCGGGGACCGAGGTGCTCGACGGCATCCACAAGTACGTCTTCTCCTCGACGCTGGAGGAGCCGCTCGCCTGGCAGAACTCCACCCTGATCACGACGGATGCCGTGGCCGCCGTGCGTCGGCTGAAGGAGGAGTCCGAGCGCCCGCTGAGCACGATCGGCAGTCGCTCGCTGTGCCGCTCGCTGCTCGCCGCGGGGCTCGTCGACCGGTACCGGGTGGTGATCTTCCCGGTGATCACCGGGGCGACCGGTCGGGAGCGCATCTTCGACGGATACCCCGACGTCGCCCTCGAGCTCGTCGAGGCGCGCACCTTCGACAGGCGCACCCAGCTGTTGGAATACATCCCGACGGTGCTGGACGGTCCTCCAGGCCGCTGACCTCGATCGGGCAGGTGGGCCGTCACAGGAGCGGGCCGCCGCCGGACCTGCGCGCAGCGTCAGGCCGCGCGCAGCAGGATGTCGTCGCCGCTCTCCAGCGGCCGCCATCCGCTCGCCCGCGCCCCCTGCGCCCGCAGCACGTCGGCCTCCGGCATCCGCCCGAGGTCGAGACCGGTGAGCGCCGCGATGTCGGCGACGGGGACCTGGAAGGTGCGGAAGGCGCCGAGTGGCGGAGCGGCGAGCAGGCCGTCTCGCGTGTCGATCAGCTCGGTCTGGTCCAGGACGAAGCCGGCCGTCGTGAGCCCGGGCGCCTGCCAGGCGGCGATCTTCCAGAGCCGGAGCGGGATGCGGATGCCGCGGTAGGGCGGGTCGTCGTCGGCGAGCACCGGCGCGGTGAACACCGAGATGCGCTGCGACGTCGATTGCGCATACGCGAGCACGTGATCTTCGAGACCCAGCCAGAGCTCCTTCGACTGGTTGAAGCCGGCGGCCTGCGGCGCCGCGTTCGGGTAGAAGAAGGTGGCGTCCATCGCGGCCCTCGCGTCCGCGGTCTCGCCCCAGCCGGGGTCGCGCCGACGGACGAGGTGGCCGCGGTCGAGGTCGTTGTGCGCGTACACGGCGGCGCCCGTCTGCTCCTCCTCGCGCACTCGCGGGTCGAGCCGCCACTCGCCGGCCCGGGGCAGGTCGAGCAGTCGCGAGCCGTCGATGTTCACCGCGGTCGCCGCCGCCAGCCGCCGCTGCGGATCGAGCAGCACCGTGAACCGCGGGTAGTCGAGTGTGCGCGTGACACCGGCGGCGACCGGGAGGGGGAGAGGGGTGGGGAGGAACCCGGAGTCGTATCCGTCGGCCATGCGACCATCGTGCCTGACATCTTCGACAGTCGGAATGCATACAGTGACAGTTGCACGCCGATGCGGGGAGCTCAGGACAGCGCGGCGTCGGCCTCCGCGAGCGGCTCGAACACCGATGCCGGCACGCGCACGGCGCCCTCCGCGGCGGGGCCGAGGTCGACCTCGACCCCCGGCGGAGCGCAGTACGTCACGGAGACCTGGCCAGAGGCATCCCTCGTCCACTGCGCCGCCACCAGGCCGTGCCCCGTGCGCACCGAGCCACGCGCCCAGGAGAGTCCTCCGCCGGGTCGCGGGTCGATGCGCACGCGGTCGTATCCCGGCGCGGCGGGGGAGATGCCGACGACGGTGCGGTGCATCCAGTCGGCCACCGCGCCCAGTGCGTAGTGGTTGAAGCTCGTCATCTCGCCCGGGTTCACGGTGCCGTCGGCCAGGAGCGAGTCCCAGCGCTCCCACACCGTGGTCGCGCCGCGCGCGATCGGGCTCAGCCACGACGGCTCCTCTCGTCCCAGGAGGAGTGCATAGGCGTCGTCGAGGTGACCCGTGCGGCTCAGCGCCTCGCAGAGGTACGGCGCGCCGGCGAAGCCGGCCACCACCCGGTGTCCCGCCGCCCGCACGAGCTCGGCGAGCCGGTCTCCGGCCGCCTGGGCCTCCCCGCCCTGAACGACCCCGCTGACGATCCCCAGGGCGTAGACGGCCGGCGCGTCGGAGAGGAAGCGGCGGTCCGACGTGACGTACGCGTCCGCGAACGCCCGCCGCAGCTCGGCGGCCCTGGCCTCCCACTCGGCGGCCTCGGCGCCCCGGCCGAGCGCCGCGGCGGTCTGTGCGGCCAGGGCCAGACTGCGGTGCAGGGCGGCCGTCGCGATCGCCCCGGGGTCGGCGATCGCCTGGATCGGGTTCTCGGGCGGAGCGGTCGGATCGAGCCAGTCGCCGAACTGGAAGTCGTCCTCCCACACTCCGCGCGCGGAGAGTCGCGAGAGCACGCGCTCGAGGTGCGCGTGCATGGACGGGTAGCCCTCCTCGAGCACGGCGAGGTCTCCGCTCGCCTCCCACACCGCCCACGGAACCCAGACGGCCGCGTCGCTCCAGATCGCGACCGACTCCGGCCGTTCCCCCTCGACGACCGCCCAACCGGGGAGGGCGTCGGGCACCACGTACGGCACGCGGCCGTCGTCGACCGCCTGCTCGGCGCGCAGATCGGCGAGCCAGTCCCGCAGGAAGCCGGTCATGTCGAAGAGGTAGCAGGCGGTGGGGGCGAATACGGCGATGTCGCCGGTCCAGCCGAGGCGCTCGTCGCGCTGCGGGCAGTCGGTGGGGATGCCGACGGTGTTGCCGCGCAGGCTCCACACGACGTTGCGGTGGAAGCGCGTGAGCTCGGGGTCGGAGCATGCGAACGTACCCGTGCGCGGCAGGGCGCTCCCGACCACCACCGCCTCTGCGGTGCCGACGACCCCGTCCCAGCCCTCGATGTGCGCGTAGCGGAAGCCGTGGAACGTGAGGGTCGGCTCGACGTCGTCGTCCCCGCCGCTGAGCACGATGTCGTCTTCGGCCCGCGCCGACCGCAGCGGGCGACGCGCGAGCTCGCCCCCGTCGAGCACCTCGGCGTGCGTGATCCGGAGACGATGTCCGCGGGGGCCCCGCACGCGCAGGTGCAGCCAGCCCACGAGGTTCTGGCCGAAGTCCAGCAGGATGCCGGTGGCGGTGCGCGTGCTGCCGACCGGGGCGACCGACTCGTGGCGCACGACGGCGGGGCCGTGGGCGGAGACGAGCCGCCCCCGGTCGAGGGGGACGACGGTCACCGGACGCTCGGACCCCCGCTCGCGGGTGAGGTCGATGTGCTCGCCGTCGTAGAGGTCGTCGCTGCGCACGGGGGAGGCCACGGCCCGCCACGCGTCGTCCGTCGCGACCCGCAGTTCGCTCCCGTCGTCGAAACGGAGCCGGAGCTCGGCGGCGACGCGCGGGCGCTCGCCGTAGACGGCGCGCGCCCCCATCCATCCCAGCCGCCCGCAGTACCAGCCGTTGCCGGCCAGCAGGGAGATCTCGTGCTCCCCTCCGGCGCGGAGCAGCGCCGTGACGTCGTGGCGATGGACCCGCAGGCGGCTGCGGTAGGCCGTCCACCCGGGGCTGAGCACGTCGTCGCCGATCCGCGCACCGTCGATCGCCGGTTCCACGAGTCCCTCGGCGGTGCACGTCAGCACGGCCGACGTCAGCCGACCGCGATCGTCCGGCACGCGCACCCTGCGGATGAACAGGGGGGCTCCGTCGAGGTCGAGCGGAGCCTCGATCAGGTCTGCGTCGAGGGAGGGGGTCATCCGCGTCCTTTCCGGAGAGGGCCCGGCGGCGGAGAGCCGCCGGGCCCGATGTCGACGTGCGTCAGCCGATGTCGATCGTGCCCAGCTGCACGGCCCAGGCGGTCACCGCGGCGACGCGGACCTCCACCGACCGCGTGCCGGCGGGCATTGCCGCGCTGGTGATCGTGCGCTGCGTCCACCCGTTGGTGGTCGACGTCGCGGCGCTCGCGGTCGAGGAGACGACGGTCTCGACCCCGTCGGCGTCCCGAGCGACCAGGGTGATCGTCGACGGCGGTTGGCCGAACAGGAAGGTCGTGAGCGTCACGACCTGTCCCGCCGCGGCATCCCAGCGCACGAAGCCCGCCGCGTTGTCGCTGCGCTTGAACCGGTGGGTGTCGCCGGCCGTGTTCGACAGCGGACCCGACGTGTCGACGACCATGTTCGCCGAGTGCGCGGTCGAGACCGACCACCCCGTCGCAGTGTCGACCAGGTGCGGCGCCACGGCGGGGGGCGTCGCCTCGTGGAACCCGCGCGAAGGCTGCGCCGTGGTCGACAGCGCGGCGCCGAAGAAGTCGCGCAGGCCGTTCGGCGACACGAGCTGCCCCGTGCCGATCGCGGGCGATCCCGTCGTGAGCGCGTACGCGTTCGCCACCGCGAAACCGTCGCCGCTCGCGCCGGGGGAGACGAACCCCGGGTCGGCGGTGATCTTGGTCGCATCGGCCGGCTCGCTCGCGGGGTGGTTGCCCGCGAAGACGTTGGAGGCGAAGGTCGCGTTCGTGCCGAGACCCGGGTACGAGTACTCGCCGGTGCCGCGGTTGTCGATGATGTTGTTCGTGAACGACCACACGCCGGGGGTGGTCGTGGCGCACGCCCCGGCATCCCCGTCGCAGTAGATCGGCTTGGCGGGGGAGCCTGCGGGGATGACGATGGTGTTGTTGTAGATCTTCACGGGAGCCGGGACCCCCCAGGAGAACGTGAACACGCCCTTCTCGCCGCCCCACGCGTCGTTGACCGAGAGGTTGTACCGCACGACGACGTCGCTCGAGTAGCCGCCCATCATGAGCAGGAACCCGCCCTCGTTGTCGTGCGAGTAGTTGTACTGCACGCGCGTGTTGGTGCTGCCGAGATCGACGTCGAACCCCTGTCCGTCGGTGCCGTGGGTCTGCGTCTCGGACACCTCGTTGAACTGCACGAGGGTGTTCATGGCGCGGGTGGGCCACAGCCCGGCCGCCGACGGCATCGAGGACCCCTCGATCGTGCGCTGGCCGGCGCCGCGTACGACGTTGTGCTCCAGCACGGCGCCGTCGGTGCCGAAGGCGAGGATGCCGTCGCTGTCCGGTTCGAGCACGGTGTTGCCGCGGATGCGCACGTTGGTCGAGAGCGCCGACTGCACGACGACGGTCATGCTGGTGGTGAAGTAGCTCGCGTCCCACACCACGATGCCGGTGCGCCCGACGTTCTCCACGACGTTGTCGCTGATGAGCACGCCGTCGAAGTTCGCGCCGAGCGCCGTGGTGTCGACGACGATGCCGCCGTTGACGTGCGCGTCGATGCCGGTGCAGAGGAAGCATCCGTTGACGTCGGAGACCCGGTTCTCGCGGATCACGATGCCGCGCACGGTGCTGTTGCCCGTCGTGGCGCGCACCTGGATGCCCGCGCGGGGCGTGCCGTCGGTGGTGAGGCTGCCGAAGTTGTCCACGCCCGAGTCGCTCGTGACCGCGAGGTGCTCGATGGTCCAGTAGCTCTGGTCGACGAGCTGCACGGCGCCGCCGGTCGCGACGCTCGCGCCGTCGATGCGGGGCGCGGCCGGGGCGGATCCGTAGTCGGAGATCGTGATCGGCGCGGATGCCGAGCCCGATCCCTTGGGCGCGAGCTGCCCGCTCCAGGTGCCGCCGCGGGCGAACAGGATGCTGTCTCCCGCGGCGAAGGTGCGCGCGTTGACCGCGGCGAGGGTCTTCCATGCCGCGGCCGGGGAGGTCCCGGCGGCGCTGTCGCTGCCGCCGGTCGCGTCGACGTAGTACGTGGTTCCGGCCGCGTGCGCGGGTGGTGCCACGGCGAGCAGCACCGCCGCGGTGAGGACCGCCGCGAGACCCGCGGCGATCAGTCGTCGCCGCCGGGGCAGCACGAACAGAGGTGAGGACACGGTGTTTCCTTTCGTGAACCGCGCGCCTCGTTGCACGCGGAGCCTGTCAGTCCTTGAGGCCGGCGGTCGCGCCGGCACTGGCGAGCAGCGGTCGCTGGAAGATCACGAAGAGCACGATCGGCACGATCGAGGCGACGACGAGCACGGCGAAGAACGTCGCGAGGTCGGTCGACCTCTCGATCGCCGGCAGGGCGACCGAGATCGGCCGCATCGACGGATTGGTCAGCACGAGGGAGGGCCACAGGTAGTCCTTCCACGCGCCGATCGCCGCGAGCAGCGCGACCACCCCGAGGATGGGCCGCGACAGCGGCAGCACGATGGACCACAGCGTGCGCAGCGGGCCGGCGCCGTCGATCGAGGCCGCCTCGACCAGCTCCCGCGGGAGGCTGCGCAGGTAGCCGGTGACCAGGAGCACCGCGAAGGCGTTGGCCCCTGCCGGCAGCCAGACGCCCCAGAGGGTGTTCTGGAGCGACAGCCCGGTGCCGAACATGTCGACCGTGGTCAGGTACAGCGGCACGAGCGACACGACCGCGGGGAGGAAGATCGTCGCGAGCACTCCGGCGGCCAGCAGTGGCGCCCACCTCGGCCGCAGGACGGCGATGACGTAGCCGGCGCTGAGCGACACGACGACCGTGAGCACGGCGGTGCCGGCCGCGACCGCGAGGGTGTTGAGCAGGAGGCGCCCGGTGTCGACGTTCTGGAACGCGTCGACGTAGTTGTGCCACTGCGTCATCCGCCCGAAGACGCCGATCGGGTCGCTGAGCACCTCTCCCGTGGTGTTGAGGGAGGCGGCGAACAGCCACAGCAGGGGGCCGACGCCCGCGACGGCGACCCCGATCAGCACGAGCACGTGGACGACGCGCAGGATGATGCGGCGATGCGGCTGGCGCAGCTCCGACGCGGTGAGGAGACCGGAGTCGCTCATGACTGCCACCTCCTGGTGACGCGCAGATAGATGGCGGAGAGGATGGCGAGCACCACGGCGAGCAGGAGCCCGAGCGCGGTGGCCGCCCCGTAGTCGGCCGAGCCGCCGAACGCGTAGCGGTACATCAGCAGCAGCACGGTCAGCGTGGCGTTCTGCGGGCCGCCCGAGGTCATCAGGAACGGCTCCGTGAACACCTGGGAGGCGCCGACGAGCTGCAGCAGCAGGAGGATGAGGAGCATCGTGCGGATCTGCGGGAGGGTCACGTGCCACACCCGCGACCACACGCCGGCCCCGTCGAGGATGGCGGCCTCGTAGAGCTCAGGGCGCACGGCGGTGAGCGCGGCGAGGTACACCAGCACGCTCGTGCCCGCGGCGGCCCACGTGGCCTGCAGCACGATCGACGGCATGGCGAGCCCCGGGGAGTTCAGCCACGGGAGCGGCCCGATGCCCAGGGGCGCGAGCAGCGAGTTGAACAGTCCGTGCGCCGACGGGTCGTACGCGTACTTCCACAGCAGGATCGCGACAACCGGCGGCACGATGACCGGGAAGTACGCCAGCGCGGCGTAGACCCCGCGCCACCTGGCGCGGACGGTGGAGATGATCACGGCCAGCGCGAGGGGCAGCGGGAACCCGAACAGGATGGCGAGCACCACGAACCACAGCGTGTTCAGCACGGCCTGGCCGAGCTGGGGGTCGCTGAGCACGTACTCGAAGTTGCTCAGCCCGACCCACTCGGCCGGGCCGACGAAGTTCGTCTTCTGCAGGCTCATCGTGGCGCCGAAGAGGATCGGCCACCAGGAGAAGACGGCGAAGATGAGGAGCGTCGGCAGGGCCAGCAGCAGGGCCGTCAGGGTGCTGCGTCGGCGCGCGCGTGTCACGGGCATGGTGTCCTCGGAGGGTGGGGGAAGGCGGTGCGGTGGTGCGGTGGTGGTGCAGCGGTGCGGTGCGGTGGTGCGGTGCGCTACGGGGCACACCGCACCACCCGGGGGGATGGGTGCTCGGGACTCAGCGGTCCAGAGCGTCCTGAGCGGCGGACGCGGCGTCGCCGAGCAGGGTCGGGATGTCGGCGTTCTCGTCGGTGATCACCGCCTGGACCACCGGGTCCAGGGTCGCGTAGACGTCCTGCCCCTTGACCGGGGGCTCGCCGACGACGGCCTGGTCGGCGAAGCGGTCGAGGTAGGGGGCGAAGTTGTCCAGCGGCACGTTGTTGAGGTCGGCGATCCACTGCAGGTACTGCGTGTACATGTCGGGGGTCACGACCGGCAGGCCGGGGATCGCGACGGCGCCGCCGCCCGAGGCCAGGGCCTCGGCGTGGGCGCGTGCCGCCTCCTCGGACTGGTACTTGCCGAGCGAGTTGAACTGGATCCACTCGACCGCGGCCTGGATCTGCGCGGCATCCGCCTTCGGGTTGACGATGTCGATGTTGCCGCCCGAGAGCGTGGTCGGGTTCTCACCGGCCTTCTGGGTGGGCATGGCGGCGAAGCCGAAGTCGGCGGCGGGGAACCCGAGCAGCTCGGTCAGCGGCTGGTACGCGTCGGACTGCAGCACGAACATGGCGCTCTGCCGGCCCCCGAAGTTCTGGGCGAGGTCGGTGGCGGTCATGAGGCCGTTGGGCGAGAGGCTGCCGTCGACCCAGCGCATGTCGTGCAGGAGCTGCAGCGAGTCCTCGGCCGCGGCGTCGTCGAAGGTCGCCTTCTCGCCGGACTCGTCGACCAGCGACCCGCCCCGCGAGGCCATCTGGGCGCCGAGCACCCAGCCGCCCTGGTTGTCGGTCGTCACCTGGGCGAAGCCGGCGACGCCGGTCTTCTCGGTGATCGTCTTGGCGGCCTCGCGCACCTCGTCCCAGGTCGTGGGCGGGGCGTCGGGGTCGAGTCCGGCCTGGGTGAACAGGTCGCGGTTGTAGATGAGCCCCATCGCATAGGCCGAGGTCGGCACGCCGAAGTACTTGTCGTCGTTCGTGACCAGGTCCACGAGCTGCGGGTTCAGGATGTCGACCACCCCGGTCTTCTCGACCGCACCGGTGATGTCGGCCGCCTGACCGCGTGCGATCAGCCCACGGATCTCGGTGAAGGGCACGCCGACCACCGTGGGCAGGTCGCCCGAGGCGAGGCGGGCCGCGAAGGTCTGCGCATCCCAGCCGTCCTCGACGGCGGTGATCTTGTAGTCCGGGTGCTCCTTCTGGAAGGCCGCGAGGGTGTCTTCGAACAGCGCGAGGCGGGCGGTCTCGGTGGCCGCCGGCTTGTTGCCGATGACCAGCTCGACCGGTCCGGCGGGAGCGGCCTCGCTCGAGCAGCCCGCGAGGCCGGCGATCGCGACCGCGGTGACTGCTGTGACGCCGAGGATGGTGCGGCGTGCGCGGTGTTTCCTCATCGAAACTCTCTTTCTCGTGTCGGATTGCCGACACTCGGTGCGTGTTGTACGTTGGACATCGCGCGATGCCAAAGCGCTTTTGCACGATATCCCGATGGTCGACGCAAATGCAAGACCATCCCGACGACGACCGCCGAAGCGGCCAAGGAAAGTCCTCCATGCTCACTCGACACCCCGTCGACCAGATGTGGCGCCTGCGCGCTCTGGCCGGTCCGGTCCCCGACGACGTCGTCGGCAACGACTACCCCGCGCCGGTCCCCGGCGACGTCCACACGGCGCTGCTCGCCGCCGGCGCCATCCCCGACCCCGTCGTCGACGACAACGAGCGTGCCGTCTCCTGGATCGGGCGGACGGACTGGGAGTACGCGACGACCCTCCCGGCGATCGGACGGACGGATGCCGAGCACGTCGACCTCGTCTTCCACGGCGTCGACACGCTCGCCGAGGCGTTCGTCGACGGCGCGCGGCGTGGAGGCAGCCGCAACATGCACCGCACCTGGCGCATCGACGTCTCCGAACTGCGGCGGAACGGCGCCGACCTCCGTCTCGCCCTGCAGGCTCCGGTCCCCGCGGCGGAGCGCGAGCGGGAGCGACTCGGGCCCCGCCCGAGTGCGTTCAGCCCCCTCGCGCCCTTCCTCCGAAAGAAGGCCTGCGACTTCGGGTGGGACTGGGGTCCCGCGCTCCCCGGAGCGGGGATCTGGCGTGCCGTCGAGATCGAGGCGTGGTCGACCGCGCGCCTCGACGGCGTACGGCCGACGGTCTCGCTGCGGGGCGAGGACGGGGTGGTCGACCTCGACGTCGACCTCGTGCGCAGCGCCAGGGGGGAGGGGGAGCGCCTGGTGATCGACGCGCGAGTGGGGACGACCGCGATCGAGATCCCGGTCGACCCCGGCGCTGCGCGCGTGCGGGGCAGGATCGAGGTCGCCCGCCCCGCACTCTGGTGGCCGGCGGGGTGGGGGGAGCAGGCGCTCCACGAGCTCACGGTCACGCTCCGTCAGGGCGACGAGGTCCTCGACATCCGCACCGTCGCGATCGGCTTCCGCGACCTCGTGGTCGAGCAGGCGCCGGATGCCGACGGCGTCGGGTTCCGCGTGGTCGTTGGCGGCGAGCCGATGTTCGTGCGGGGGTTCAACTGGATCCCCGACGACACGTCGATCGCGACGGTGACCCCCGCCGACTACCGGCGTCGGATCGCCGAGGCCCGCGCGCTCGGGGCGAACCTCATCCGCGTCTGGGGCGGCGGGGTGTTCGAGGGCGACGAGTTCTACCGCGCCTGCGACGAGGCGGGGATGCTCGTGTGGCAGGACTTCCTCTTCGCCTGCGCGGCGTACCCCGAGGAGGAGCCGTTCGCCGCGGAGGTGGAGGCCGAGGCGCGGGACAACGTCTCGCGGCTGATGTCGCACCCGAGCCTCGCGGTGTGGAACGCGAACAACGAGAACCTCTGGTTCTGGTTCGTGCAGGACTGGGAGCGCGTCCTCGACGGCAAGACGTGGGGGGAGCGGTTCTATTTCGACATCCTGCCGGCCGTCGTCGCCGACCTCGACCCCGCTCGCACCTACCTGTTCGGAAGCCCGTCGTCGGGAGGGCGGTGGGAGGACCCCAACGACCCCACCCGCGGCGTCGTGCACCTGTGGGTGCCCGGCGACTACCGGGAGTACGACCGCACCAGGCCCCGCTTCGTCTCGGAGTTCGGCTTCCAGGGCCCACCGGCGCGAGCGACCTTCGACGCCGCCGTGCACGAGGAGCGGCACGCGCCGTTCAGCCCCGGCACCGTGCAGCGGCAGAAGGCCGAGGGCGGCACCGAGCGGATCAACGACGTGCTCGACATCCACTTCGGCGTGCCGTCGGACTTCGACGAGTGGTACTGGCTCGCGCAGCTGAACCAGGCGCGAGCCGTGCGGTTCGGCATCGAGCGCTTCCGCACGCTCGAGCCGTACTGCGCCGGCACGATCGTGTGGCAGCTCAACGACTGCTGGCCCTCGCTGTCGTGGTCGGTCATCGACGTGGACGACCGGTGGAAGCCCGTCGCCTACGCCGTGCGCGAGGCGCACGCCGACCGCATCGTCGTGCTGCGCCGCGAGGCCGACGGGCCCGCGCTGTTCGTGTGCAACAGCACGGCGGAGGCGTGGGAGGCGGAGGTCGACGTGCAGCGCCGGCGGCGGGGCGAGCGGGTCGACGCCGCGGCTCTGTCAGTCACCGTGCCCGCCCACACCGCACAGCGGATGCCGCTGGCGGCGCTCGCCGAGGGGCTCGGCGTCGACGAGCTGCTCGTGGCCACAGCCGGTGCGCGGCGCAGCGTGCTGCTCGGGGGCGTGGATCGCGAGTACCCCGACGACCCGCCCGCGTTCGACGTGGAGGTGTCGGGCGATGCCGGCGCCGTGACGGTCGGGATCACGGCCCGCAGCCTGCTGCGCGACGTGTTCCTCCCGGTCGACGCCCTCTCCGCCGACGCGCACGCCGAGCAGAACCTGCTCACTCTGCTGCCGGGCGAGACGGCCAGGTGGACGATCCGCACCGCGCACCCCGATGCCTTCTCGGCGGATGCCGTGCGTGCGATCGTGCAGACGGCGCACGCGGCCACCGCGGTCGACGGCGCCTACCGGGGGCTCGCGCAGCTCGAGGCGGAGAAGGCCGCGCGCGCCGGGAGCCCGGCGTGACCGTCGCCGAGGTGCGGTCCCATCCCGGGCCTCCGGCGCCGCCGGCCTCGGCGGCCGGAGTGGGGCTGCGGGGCGCGACCTGCCTGCGGTATCGCCTCGGCGGCCGGTCGGGGGCGGTGCGGCTGCCCCTCCCGACCGACCTGGTGGGCCGCGAGATCGGGCCGGACGACGAGTTCGTGTGGGAGGGTCACCCCTCCTTCGACGGGGATGCGGATGACGTCCGCGACGGGTTCCGCGCCGCCGCCGTCTCGATCGACCTGCGCCTGGACGACGGGCGATCGCTGCTCGCCGTGCAGGCGACCGAGCAGGACGGGACGTCGACGGCCGCCCGCGCGCGCGACGACGTCGACATCCCCGACCAGTGGAACCAGCGTCGCGTGCCACTCGCCTCGGTGTCCGGCTCCCGGATCGACGCGGTCGAGCTCGTGATCGACCCGCCGTCGCCACGGGGGCGGGTCGGCGCCCTCCTGACCGGGTGGATCGACGGCGTCCGGGTGGAGGCGGCACGTCCGCTGGCGGCCTCCGCGCATCCGAGCGAGCGGGTGCTCACCACCCGGGGGAGCCACTCCTCGCCCGACCGCTCCCGCGGGCTCACCCAACCGGCCACCGCGGTGCCGCACGGCGGCATCCAGCTCACCCCCGCGACGCGCCTGGACAACCCGCACTGGACCTACACGTGGAACGCGCACGGCCCCGGTCCGCTCCCCGTGCTGCACGGCATGCTGCTCTCGCGGTCACCGAGCATCTGGGTGGGCGACCGGGGCGCCCTGGCCGTGCGCATCGGACTGGCCGCCCCGCATGGCGCCGAGCCGCCGTCGGCCGCGTTCGACCACGCCGCCGAGGAGGCGCGCCCGCACCGCTATCGCGTGGAGACCGTCGACGGCATCCGGATCGACGGCGCCGCGACCGACCACGCGGCACGCATCGAGGTGGCGCTGCCCGCTCCTGGCCGGCTGCTGCTGTGCGCGCCCGGTGCGCCGCTGGAGATCGTCGAGGTGCGGCGGCCGTCGCCCGGCGTGCTGGAGGTCGATGCGGCCAGCACCCTGCCGAACCCGCACGAGCCGGACCCGATGCGCGGCTTCTTCGCCCTCACGCTCCGGGGGGTCGGGCTCGACGCGCGCCCCGACCCCGAGGGCCTGGCCGTGGACGCGGATGCCGGGGAGCTGTCGATCGCGGCCGGTGCGTCGCAGCTCTCGCTCGACCTCGCGCGGCAGGCTGCGGCGTCGGCGGACGTGCGCACGGTGACCGATCTCGCCCTCGCCGCCAGGGAGCTGTGGGACCCCCTCCTCGGCACGGTGGAGGTCGACGGAGGAGACGAGCTGCGGGCACTCGTCGCCTCCGACCTGTACCGGCTGTTCCTGTTCCCGTCGCGCCACGACGAGGACACGCCGGAGGGGCCGCGGTACGCGAGTCCCGTGCGGCGCGCCGACTCCGACACCCCGACGCGCACGGGCCGGATCGTGCGGCCAGGGCGGATGGTCACCAACAACGGCTTCTGGGACACCTACCGCACCGCGTGGCCCGCCTATGCGCTGCTCGATCCCGCACGCGCCGTCGCACTGCTCGACGGCATGCTCGAGCACGTGCGCGACGCCGGATGGTCGCCGCGGTGGACGGCCGGCACCTCGCTGGACGCGATGGTCGGCACGAGCCTCGACGTGATCGCCGCCGACCTGGTCAGCGCCGGGCTCCCCGGCATCGACCTGCCCGTCGCCTACGCCGCGGCGCTCCGCAACGCGACGTGCGCCTCGGACGACCCCCGGTTCGGCCGGCGGGAGCTGACGGAGTCGCTGCGACGCGGCTGGGTCGCCGCGCACGTCGACGAGTCCGTGTCGTGGACGCTGGAGGGGGCGATCGCCGACGCCGGAGCCGCCGTGCTCGCCCGTGCCTCCGCCCGTGCCGACCCCGTCGGCGCGGACCGCCACGTGGCGGAGGCCCGCTACCTCGCCCACCGCGCCCTCGCCTATCGGAGCCTCTGGGATGCCGGCACGGCGTTCTTCCGGCCTCGCGCGTCGGACGGCGCGTGGGGCGACGAGCCCTTCGACCCGCGCGTCTGGGGCGGCGCGCACACCGAGACCAACGCGTGGGGTCAGCGCTTCTCCGCGCCGCACGACGGGGCGGGCCTCGCGCGGCTCTTCGGCGGACCCGAGGCGCTCGGCGCCGCCCTCGACGACGCGTTGGCCGAGCCGGAGACGGGACGCTCCCGCTTCGCCGGCACCTACGGGCGCGTCATCCACGAGATGGTCGAGGCGCGCGACGTCCGTCGTGGCATGTGGGGTCCGTCCAACCAGCCTGCCCATCACCTCCCGTGGATGTACGCGCACAGCGACCGCCCCTGGCGCGCCGACGAGGTGCTCGCCGATGCGGCGATGCGCCTGTTCCGCGGCATCCGCATCGGCCAGGGGTATCCGGGCGACGAGGACAACGGCGAGATGTCGGCGTGGCACCTGTTCACGGTGATGGGGCTGGCGCCCTATCAGCCGGGCTCGGGGATGCTGCTGCTGACGGCTCCGCAGGCGCCGGAGGTGCGCGTGCGGCCGGTCGGGGGAGAGGAGCTGGTGCTGCGCGCGCGGCGAGGATCGGCATCCGATCGCCGCCTCCGCGGCGTACGGCGCGACGGCGTGCCGTGGACCCGCCCCGATGTCGGGCTCGCCGATCTGCGCGAGGGCGGCGTGTGGGAGTTCGACCTCGGCCCTGAGCCCGTCCGCTGGGCGGAGCCTCCCGCCGCTCGCCCCTTCTTCGCGCCCGACGGCGTCGACGAGATCTCCCTGCGGGACCTCGTCGCGCGCCCGGTCGAGCTCGGCCCTGTCGGAGGCGGGCGGACGCTGCGGATCGACCTCGTGCCCGCCGCGGCGCACGCCGACGAGCCGCTGCTCGTGCTCGGACTGCGGGATGCGGGGAGGCACTCGTTCCGGGTGCGTGCCGACGGGGAGCTCGTGGCGGCGTTCGTCGACGAGGACTGGCCGTGGCCGCAGCAGGCCCGCCCCTTCTCCGTCGCCGTGCCGCCCGGCGCGCGGTCCGTCGAGATCGAGTGGGGCGAGCAGCCGGCGACCCTCACCCTCGTGCAGGTGCTGGCGGCGCCCCGCGGCTGAACGCAGGTCGCGCGGCGCCGGCTGTGCCCGGCGCCGCGAGACCGGCTCACCCCAGCGCCGCGGCGGTCGCCTCCATCAGCCGCAGCCAGCGCGGGTCCTCGCCGGGGGCCGGGAACGACATGCGCTGCCCGACGAAGGCGAACCCGAGGCGGCTGGGGGCGTGCGCGAACGCCAGCCGTCCGCCCATGCCCGCGTGTCCGAACGACCCGGGGCCGAGCATCGGGCACAGGTCGTGCGCGATCTCGAACCCCAGCCCCCACCGCGTCGTCGGCACGGCCCCCGCGCGGCACACCGGCTCGGCGATCCCGTGCAGGTGGTCGACCGAGACGGCCGCCACCGTGTCGGGATCGAGCAGGCGCACGCCGTCGATCTCCGCCACGCAGGCGCCGTAGACGCGGGCGAGCGACCGCGCGTCGGTGACGAGTCCCCCGCCGCCGACCTCGGCGCCGCGGAACGCCGCGGTGTTCATCGTCTCCGTGCCGATCACGCCGTCGACCCGTTCGAACATCGGGATGATCTGCGCCGTCGACAGGTACGCGGCCTCGCACGCGGCGGCCTGAGGGCCGGAGGTGAGCTCGGGGCGCGGCGGCTGCTCGACCGGTCCCATGAGGGAGGGCAGCACGCGGGACTCGACCTCGGCCGGCGTCCCGAACCACATCGACGCGTCCAGCGGGTCGGCCACGTCCGTGCGCAGCAGGTCGCCGAGACGTCGCCCGGTGACCCTCCGGAGCACCTCGGCGAGGATCGTCCCGTAGCTGAGCGCGTGGTAGACCCGTGCCGTGCGCGGCTCGTACGACGGCGGCTGCGCGGCCAGGCGGTGCGCGAGGTCGATCGGGTCGAGCAGGTCGTCGAGGCTCCGCAGGGGGAGCACGGGCATTCCAGCGACGTGGGTGAGCACGTCCTGCAGCGTGATGCCGTCCTTCCCGGCGGCGGCGAACTCCGGCCAGTAGCGGGCGACCGGGGCGCTCGGGTCGAGCAGGCCCGCCGCGATCTGCCGGGCGACGAGCAGCGCGAGCACGCCCTTGGCCGCGGAGAAGGCGAGGACGACTCCGTCCCGCTCCCAGGGGGCGCCGGTGAGCGGATCCGCGCCTCCCCAGAGATCGACCACGAGCTCGCCCTCGTGCACGATCGCGACGGCGCCGCCGGCGTCGTCCTCGGCGAGTACGGCGGCGAACGCGTCGCCGAGGGCTTCCCATCCGGGACGGATCTCACCGTGCAACATTCGCGGTCCTCCAATGACTAAGCGCTTTGGCATATACTCTCCACGATATGCTCCCGGCGCGTGCACATGCACGCGGAATCTCGAAACGAAGGTGGTGCCGATGGCCGTCAGACTCGCCGACGTGGCCCGCGCCGCTGGCGTCTCGCTGCCGACGGCGTCCCAGGTGATGAACGGCACCGGACGTGTCGCCGACGACACCAGGCGCCGCGTGCTGGAGATCGCCAGGGAGCTGGACTACCGGCCGAACGCCCTGGCGCGCAGCGTGGCGCTCGGACGCAGCCGCACGATCGGGGTCCTGGCGGAGAACGCCGCCGGTGCGTTCTGCATGCCCGTGCTGATCGGGGTGAACCGGGTGCTGAGCTCTCAGGACCTCGCGAGCCTGCTCTTCGACGCGCGGCACGATCCGGCGACGAGACGCGAGCACATCCGCCACATGCTCGACCGCCAGGTCGACGGCATCGTGGTGATCGGCGAGGGGCCGGACGTCGAGATCGCGGCGCTCGACGAGCAGTTCGACGGCCCGATCGTGCACGCCTTCGGCCCGCACGATCCGCAGCACGCGGTCGGCGTCTACCCCGACGAGTTCGCCGGGGGTGCGCTCGCCGCTCGCGAGCTGCTGGCGCAGGGCCGTCGGCGCATCGCGCACGTCACGGCGGGTGCGGACCTCGCATCGGCGCGCGAACGCCGCGCGGGGTTCGAGCACGCGCTCGCCGAGGCCGGTGCGTCGTGCGAGCTCGTGCTGCACGGCGAGTTCACCCGGGCGTGGGGGCAGGCGGCGGCCGGCGACCTCCTGGCCGCCCTGCCCGATGTCGACGGCGTGTTCGCGGGCAACGACGGGATCGCCGTGGGGCTCGCCGCCGCCCTCGAAGCCCACGGCAAGCGGGTGCCGGCCGATGTCGCCGTGGTCGGCTACGACAACGTCGCCGGCTACGGCGAGGACACCGCGCCCTACCTCACCTCGGTCGACCCGCACCTGCAGCTCGTCGGAGAGCGCGCGGGGGAGTATCTGCTCGCAGCGCTCGAGGGCGAGCACGGCGACGCGCAGCCCGTGGCCCCGGCCCTCGCGCCGGGGGCCACCACCCGTGGCGAGGGCGATGTGCGCCGGCTCGACCTCGTCGAGGCGCTCCTCCGCTCCGCGACCGCACCGCCGGTCGTACACCTGCCCCCCGCCACCGCATGACCGCTCTGGTGCACCGCTATCCGCTCCCCGCGGAGCAGGCGCCCGTGGTCGGCGCCCTGGGCTTCGAGCGCGGCCTCGTCGGGATGCGTCCGCGCCGCCTTCCCGACTGGACGCGCCGACGGATCACCGACCCCGTCTTCGACTTCGTCGTCGGGATGGGATCGGGGATGCGCATCGCCACGCGGACCGCGGCGACGTCGATCGAGATCGAGCTCGTCGTCATCGGGATCGGCCAGGGCGGCGCAGACCCCGCCCCCGCGACCGTGCAGCTGCTCGTCGACGGCGAGCTCGCGGGCGTGCGGGCGTTCGAGGGCGCGCAGCAGAGCCTCGTCGACGGCACGGGCGCCCCGACGCGGCACCTCGGTCCGGTCCGCGCGCGCTTCGACGGCCTCCCCGCGCGGGACAAGGGCGTCGAGGTGTGGCTGCCGCACACGACCGCGATGGAGCTGGTCGGGATCCGGGCTGATGCGCCCCTGCATCCGCCCGTCGACGACCGGCCGGTGTGGGTGCATCACGGATCGTCGATCAGCCAGGGCGGCGAGGCCCTCGTGCCCACCGGGACCTGGCCCGCGGTGGCCGCGGCCGCCGGCGGCGTGCACCTGCACAGCCTCGGCTTCAGCGGCAACGCCGTCGGCGATCCGTTCGTGGCCAGGACGATCCGCGACCTGCCCGCCGATCTCGTGAGCATCGAGATCGGGATCAACGTCGTCAACAGCGACCTCATGCGCCGCAGGATGTTCGAGTCCGTGCTCCACGGATTCCTCGACACCGTGCGCGACGGGCACCCGGAGACCGATCTGCTCGTGCTCGGCCCGATCCCGTGCCCGGCGCACGAGGACCTCCCGGGGCCGACGGTGAGCGACCCCCTGACGGGGAGGTGCGCGAGCGGCGGGCGGGCCGAGGAGCTCGCGCGCGGAGGCATGAGCCTGCGCGTCGTCCGCGAGGCGATAGACCGCGTCATCCGCGTCCGCGACGACGACCCGCACCTGCACGTCCTCGACGGCCGCGTGCTGCTGGCGGAGTCCGAGACAGACGACCTCCCCGACGGCCTGCACCCCAGCGCCGAGGCGTACGGACGCATGGGCGCGCGGTTTGCAGCCGCCGCGTTCGCGCCGGGCGCCGCTCTGGACCCGGCGGGCGTCGGCGTCCGACGACGTTAGCCGGGCGAACGGCGGCGTCGTCGATTCCTCTATGCCCGGCGTCCAATCCTTCCTGTCGGGGGATTAGGGGCGCTGCCTAGCCTGAGCGGATGGCCACGTCAGTCTCGTCCTCCTGGACCGCGCGCATCCCCGATCACCTGCCGACCCGTCTCACCATCAGCCTGTGGGACTTCTCCTGGTACACCCAGGCGGCGCCGGGGGAGGCCTTCGCCGACCTCGACCGCGCGATGGCGGAGACCGCGCGGCGCGGGTACAACACGATCCGGATCTGCGCCATGCCCTACCTGCTGTTCGGCGACCACGACGTCGATCCGTCGGTGCTCGCGATCGACGAGATGGCCCCGGGCGTCGGGCACGCCACCCGCTGGTACAACGTGCGCGGAGGCGTGGTCGTCGACGGTCGTGCGCGGCTGCGCGAGCTGTTCGAGGCGGCGCGCAGGCACGGCATCCGCGTCATCCTCTCCTCCTGGGAGTACCAGCAGTCCCCGGCGTTCTCCGCGGACGAGCGCTGGTACCGGGCGCTCCACGCCGTGCCGCCGGAGGAGCGGTTCCTCGTCCTCGCGCGCAGCATGGCCCGGCTGGTCGATCACCTCCGCGGGCTCGGCCTCGCCGACCATATCGCCTACCTGGAGATCCACAACGAGGTCGACCTGTCGCACCTGCGCCACGTGCCAGGCGGCGACCTCGACGCCTACCGTCCGCAGAAGCCCTTCAACGAACGGGCCGTCGCGTGGCTGCGCGAGCAGTGCCCCGACCAGCTCGTGACGACGTGTTACGGGATCACCCCGTACCTCGAGATGGACTCGGTCGCCTCCGACGTCGACGTCGCGCACTTCCACGTGTACGTGTACGGCGCCCTCGGCGCCCTCGAGCGCTGGGCGCAAGTGCGGGGAGGGGAGGGCTATCCGACCGCCAACCTGCGCTCGCTGCTGCGGCAGGACGCCCCCGAGTTCGGGCCGGAGAGCACGAGCCGCGTTCCGCAGTGGCGGTACGAGGCCACGGGCATCTCGCCCGGGATGTTCTACACGTACGACAACGTCGATCCGAACCTCTTCGACCGATGGCTGTACGAGAACCACCACCTGTACGCCGAGGCGATGCGCTGGGCGATCGACGACAAGCTGCGCGCGGTGTCGGCCTTCGCGCGCGAGCGCGGCATCCCCGCCGTGATCGGCGAGGGGTGGATCGGGTACACGCCGTTGCACAGCGACTACGAGGACGGCCCGTTGGGCTCGGCGATCGCCGAGCACGCGGTGCAGAGGTCGATCGACCTCGGTTACTGGGGGGTCGTGCTGGGGTCGAACTCCGCCCCGCACCACCCCGGTTGGGCGAACGTCGACTGGCAGGTGCGGCTCAACCGGCTCCTGCTCGACACGGCGGTCGCCCGGTAGCCGGCGCCTCGGTCGGGCTCAGCCCGAGGCGTTCCTGATCCGGTACTCGGAGGGGCTGATGCCCTCGCGGGCGCGGAACTTGCGTGCGAAGTAGAGGGGGTCGTCGTAGCCGACCTCCCTGGCGACGGCGTTCACCGGCGCGTCCGTCAGGTCGAGGAGCTCGCGGGCCCGCCCCATGCGCAGACTGGTCTGGTACTCGAGGATGCTCTGCCCCGTGCGCTCGCGGAAGATCGCCGACAGATGAGAGCCGCTGAACCCGACCTGGCGTGCGAGATCCGCGACCCGGATGCGGGAGTTGAACCTCTGACGCAGCAGCACCTGCACCTCCTCGACCGCATCGTGCCGCCCGACCCTGTCCCTGGTCAGCAGGCGGAGGTTCGTGAGCAGGTGCCACGCCGCCCCCGCGGCGCCCAGCACCGACGCCTGGGTCTCGTCGCGCTGGAGGTGGTGCAGGATCTCCTCGGTGAGGGCCGCGACGCGGTACAGGTCGCGGGCGACCGCGACGGGACGGTCGTCGGACACACCGCCCGCCGCGAGGAGTCCCGGGATCGCCTCGCCGTAGGCGTGGAACCAGAGGATCGTCCACGGATCGTCGCCGTCGGCGAAGTAGTCGTGAGCGAGCCCCGGCGGCGCGACGATGACGTCCCCCCGGCGGATGTCGTAGCTGTCGTGCGGGGTGACGAAGGTGCCCTTGCCCGCGGTGCAGAGGATCACGACGAGCTGATCGGTGCCCTCCGGCCGCTCGATCCCGTGTCTGCGGGCGTGCGGGAAGTGCCCGGCATCGCTGACGATGAGGCCGATGCCCGGCTGCTCGGCGAGATAGGTGCGCACCAGCGCTCGCGGGAGCGCGCGCATGGTCTCCCCCTGGAATCCGGCACCGACGTGCTGCGACGCATCCATGGCTGACCTCCGCCTGTCAGCATAGGGTCGGAGCGAGGGATCGCGCAGCGGCGGGCGTCCGCGATTCGTCCATGCCGCCCAGTGGTCTCTCCCTTCTCGGGCCTCCCGGCGCCGCCGAGAATGAAGAGACATCCGATGGAGGATGACCCGGTCGACACCACCGTCCCGGGATCGAGAAGGGACTCGACGTGACTAGACATCGGCAGCGGATCGCCGCCATCTCAGCGGGTGCTCTCACCGCCGCGCTCGCACTGGTCGGGTGCTCGTCCGGTGCCGGCGGTGACGGCGGTGGCGACGTGCAGCTCACCATGACGGTGTGGGGTGGAGACCTCGACAAGCAGACGTACACCGAGCGCCTCGCCCTGGCCGAGGAGAAGTTCCCCGGCGTCACGATCAAGCTCGAACTCGTCGCCGACGGCTACGACCAGAAGCTGCAGACCAGGCTCGCCGGCGGCAACGCCCCCGACATCGTCCAGATCGCCGAGACCGTGAACGTCTACGCGTCCAAGAAGCAGTTCGTCGACCTGGCGCCGGCGTTCGAGGAGGCCGGCCGCGACATCGACGCCGAGTTCGGCGAGTCCAACGCCTCGATCTTCCAGTCGGACGGAGGGCTGTGGGCCGCGCCCGACCGCGCAGGCGCGATGGTGCTCTATTACAACAAGGCGTTGTTCGACAAGGCCGGGGTCGAGTACCCCTCGGAGGAGTGGACCTGGGAAGACTTCCGCGCCGCCGCCAAGGCGCTCACCATCCGCGACGGCGATGACATCACGCAGTTCGGGTACGCCGCGGGCGACTGGTGGCCCTGGTACGTCACGCTCATGATGCAGAACGGCGGCGCGATCCTCGACGACGAGGGGACGCCGGTGATCGACAGTCCCGAGAACGTCGAGGCGCTGCAGTTCTACCACGACATCGTCTTCGAGGACGGCTCCGCGCCCACCCCGAGGGACTACGCCAACCTCGGCCTCGCCGACACCCAGGCCGACCCGCTCTTCGTGCAGGGCAAGCTCGCGATGGTCGCGACCGGGTTCTGGAGCGTGCCGTCGTACGACGCGGTGGAGGGCCTCGACTGGGGCGTCGCACCGCTGTACCAGGGCAAGGAGCAGGCGACCCCCGCGTTCTTCAGCGGGCTCGCCGTGACCACCGCGTCCCCGCACCAGGAGGAGGCGATCAAGGTGGTGGAGTTCCTCACCAGTCCCGAGGGACAGACGCCGATCGCCGCCAACGGGGAGGACGTCCCCGCCTCGCTCGAGGTGGCGGGGTCGACCGTCTTCACGGAGCCCGAGTGGTTGAAGGGCGACGTCCCGCTCAACGCCTTCGCCGACTCGGCATCCTTCACCTACGTGCCGCCGCTGGTCCCGCAGTTCACCGAGATCATGAAGGCCTTCACCGACAACATGGCGGGCGTCTGGGCGGGAGACGATCCGGTCGAGGACGGTCTGGGCAAGGTCCAGACGGCCGTCGAGAAGATCATGGCCGGCTGAGAGCGGTGCCGTCGACCATGACCGCAACAACGCTGTCGGGTCCGCCATCGACGGCGGTCGGGATCGCACGCGATCCGGGCCGCCGTCGTCGGCGGTCCACCCGGCGCTCCTGGCAGTTCTACCTGTTCATCTCCCCGTGGCTGATCGGCTTCGTCGTCTTCACCGCCATCCCCATGGGCGCCTCCCTCTACCTCTCCTTCACGGACTGGGATGCTCTGCAGGCGCCGAACTTTGTGGGCTTCGCGAACTACGTGACGCTGCTCACCGACGACCCCCTGTTCTGGAAGGCACTCGGGAACACCGTCTACTTCGCCCTGGTCTCCGTGCCGCTGACCCTCCTGCTGGCGCTCTTCCTCGCGAACCTCCTGGCGCGGGTCGGACGCGGCGCGCGCTTCTTCCGCACCGTCATCTACATCCCGGTGCTCGTGCCGTTGGTGGCGGCGGCGATGATCTTCCGGTGGCTGCTCGCGCCGGACACCGGTCCGATCAACGGGTTCATCGGCCTGTTCGGGATCCAGGGCCCCGCATGGCTGCAGAGCGAGGCCTGGGTGATCCCCGCCGTCATCCTCCTGTCGCTCTGGCAGGTCGGCGGCGGGACGATCCTGCTGATCGCGGCGATGCAGGGGGTGCCGAGCGAGCTCTACGAGGCGGCGACGATCGACGGCGCCTCGCGGACGCGGCAGTTCTGGTCGATCTCCGTGCCGCTGGTCACACCCGTCATCTTCTTCAACCTCGTCACGGGACTGATCGCCGCCTTCCAGGTCTTCTCGCAGGTGTACGTGCTCACCGACGGCAAGTCCGGTCCCAACAACGCGAGCCTGATGATGGTGCCCTACCTGTTCGACAACGCCTTCCAGTACTTCAACATGGGTTACGCCTCGGCGCTGGCGTGGGTGCTGCTGGTGATCATCATGCTGCTCAGCCTGGTGGTGCTGCGCTCGGGGCGCCGCTGGGTGCACTACGAGACGGACGTGTCGTGAGCCGCCCCGCGACCGGCGACCGCGCCGGAGCGGTCTACCGCGGCTACCGCTACGCCGTGCTGACGATCGCCGCCGCCGTGCTCACGGCCCCGCTGGTGTTCATGGTGTCGATCGCGCTGTCGTCGTCGCGCACCAGCCAGCAGCTGTCGTTCACGTTCTTCCCCACGGAGTTCGAGTTCTCGAACTTCGCCAGGGCGTTCGACGGCACCATCCCCATGGGGCTGTTCCTGGCGAACTCGCTGATCATCTCGGTCGCGAGCGTGATCGGCATGACGATCTCCAGTGCTCTGGTGGCGTTCGGGTTCGCACGACTGCGGGCGCCCGGCAAGAACGTGATCTTCGTGCTGCTGCTCGCGACCATGATGATCCCCGTCGAGGTGCTGCTCATCCCGCAGTTCGTGATCTTCCGGAACCTCGGGTGGATCGACACGCTCCTGCCGTTGATCGTGCCCAACTTCTTCGCGCACGCCTACAACGTGTTCCTCATGCGTCAGTTCATCTCCCGCATTCCGAGCGAGCTCGACGAGGCGGGGATGATCGACGGGCTCGGGCCGTTCGGGGTGTTCCGGCGCCTCGTGCTCCCGCTGATGACGCCCGTGCTCGTGGCGGTGGGGATCTTCACCTTCACCTCGACCTGGGGCAACTTCCTCGGCCCGCTCATCTATATCAACAGCGAGGAGAAGATGCCGCTCGCCCTCGGCATCCAGGTGCTCAGCTCCACGAGCGCCGGCGCGCAGATCCCGCCGTGGAACCTGGTGATGGTCGGCGCCGTCTTCCTGACCATCCCGCCGCTCCTCGTGTACTACTTCGGGCAGAAGTACCTCTACGAGACCGGGATCGTCGCCGGCAGCGCGGGGCTCAAGTAGCGCACCGGGTCCACGCACACGAGAGCGCCCCCGGTCATCGACCGGGGGCGCTCTCGTGACCGGACCGGTCAGGGGGCGGATGCCGTGAGCAGGAGCGTCGTGATGCTCCTCGGCGCGAGGGCCACGGAGAGCTCGCCGCCCTTGATCGGCGTCTCCCCGGCGTCGTGCACGTCCTCGTGCTGCGAGGTGCGGTAGGCCTGCGCCGTTGCGCCGAGACCGCCGAAGGAGCTCACGTCGAAGCAGACCTCGGCCGGCGCGGCGGCGTCGTTGTAGACCACGAGCGTCAGGTGCGACCCTTCGGCGTCTATCGCGCTGACGACGGCGTCGTCGGAGTTCCAGACGAACGTGGCCCCCGGGCGGATGAAGCCCGTGTACTGGCGCATCGCATGGAACTTCTTGGTGACGCTGTACGTCTGGGCCTCGCGCGTGCCGTAGTGCAGGAAGCCCCAGTTGCCGTCACCCGAGACCACCTCGGACTCGGCCTCCATCGCCTGCCAGTAGACGTACTCCGACGGACGCAGCTCGCGCAGATCGGTCGTCATGTGCGCGGCCCACGCGAGCGAGGGCTCGATGGCGGCCGGCGCGTAGGGTCCTCCGTCGATGGTGACCTCGGACATCTGGAGCCGCTTGCCCCGCGCCCGCACCACGAGGTCGTGCAGGCGCCTGCGATCGCCCGGGAGGTAGGTGTGCACGTTCACCTGGTCGATGCGGTCCCAGTCCAGCCCCGCGGCCCGCAGCTCCTCGAGCGCCGTGAGCGACTGGTCCACGCCGGTCTCGTCCACCGCGCTCAGCCCGGTCGGCAGGCGTCGGGCGCGCAGGGCCTCGTAGGTCGCGTCGAGCACCCGGCGCTGCGAGGCGCCGGGGGAGACGTGCATCCCCTCCTGTCGCGCGGCGGAGGTCCAGTAGGCGGTGCCCGGCTCGTTGAGCGGGCTCAGCGAGCGGAACTCGATGCCGTCGTGGCGGCGGATGTGCGCGACCACGTCGGCGAGGTAGGCGGCGAACGTCGCCTCGTGCTCGTGGAGGAGGTTGTCCTCGGTGCCGTCGCCGTGGCCGTTGGAGCGCCGCGATCGGGTCATCCACCACGGCGCGGAGTAGGCGATCGCGTCGGCGATGAAGGCCGATCCGGCACGGTCGGCAGCCGCGCGCAGCCACCAGCGCTGGCGCGGATCGGCGTCCCAGTCGTAGTCCCCGTCGGGGTCGGCGCGCCACGACGGCACGTCGGCGCCGGGCCGCATCCATCCGGGGAAGGCGGGGTTGTCGCCGCCGCCGATGTCGTAGCGCGCGATGTTCAACCCGAGCGACGTGCCCTGCGACGGCGGCCGGAAGAGCAGGTCGGCGAGCTGCTCGCGATTGTGCCAGTCGCCGGTGTGGTTGGCGAACCACGCGAGCGACGTGCCCCAGCCCAGGAACTCCTGTGCGACGGCGGAGGGCGTGACGGACACGCGTCGGTGGACCTGGCTCATCGGACTCCTCGGTGACGGTTCGGCATCCCTCCCACTCTCGACGCCGAGGCCGCGCGCGTGAACGGAGGATCCACCGATGCACCAGGATGATCCGACGACCCTGCGCCGCGCAGAGAAGTCGATCGTCCATGGCTCCCGGCCATTCGCACAGGGTGCGGGCGGCGGGCCCGCTCCTACGCTGGCTGCGATGACCGCTGGACGCGTCAGGCGCCGTGCGGTCCCGGATCTGCGGACGTTCCGCACAGGCGACGAGGAGGTTGCACGGTGGCAAGGATGACGATGCGAATGGGCGCGGCGGCCGCTGCTGCGCTCATGGGCGGTGCGGTGCTGCTGGCCGCACCGGCGAACGCGGCGACCCCCGGCGGGATCTCCGTCAACCCGGATGTGGTCTGGGTCGACGGCTTCGACGGCTTCGGCACGGGGCTCGCGTGGGGCGCGACCGAGGTGGGCACGTGGTCGGATGCCTCGCGCGTCGACATCGCCGACAAGCTCTTCTCCGACTCGGGGCTCAACCTGAGCATCGCCCGCTACTTCGTGGGGAGCGGGCAGAACCCCAGCCCCACGGCCGGATGCCTGCCTTATCGCACCGGCGCCGATCCGGCGGGCTTCGCCCCGTCGTCGACCACGTGGGACTGGACGGCCGATCCCGGTCAGCGGTGGTTCCTCGGCGCGGCGCGCGACCGCGGCGTGGGTCTGACGGAGGCCGTGTTCAGCTCGCCGCCGTACTGGATGACGATCAGCGGGTGCACCAACGGCAACGCCGACGGCAGCCTGAGCAACGTGGCCGACGCCGATCTCGACGACTACGCGGCCTACATCGCCGACGTGGTGCAGCAGTTCGACACCGGCTACGAGATGCCGTTCGACACCGTCGCCCCGATGAACGAGCCGGATGCGAACTGGTGGCAGATGGCCACCGGATACAACAGCGGGGAGGGGCAGGTCATCGGAGGAGCGAATCACTCGGGTACCAAGCTCACCGTGGCGCAGCAGAGCACGCTCATCGAGCAGCTCGACTCGGCGCTCTCGACGCGAGGGCTGAGCACGGGGATCTCCGCGTCCGATGCGAACCACACGCAGAACGCGATCTCCGCGTTCACCGGCTACAGCGCCACGGCCAAGGCGGCCCTGGCGCAGCTCAACACGCACACCTACCACTACATCGCCCCCGGCGGGGACTACACGAGCCTGCCGGTGATGCGGGCGACGGCCGACGCCGCGGGCAAGAACCTCTGGATGAGCGAGTACGGCACGGGGTCGCACCCGTACAGCGCCCGCAACACCGTCGCCGCCTCCCTCGACCTCGCCGCGTCGATCACACGCGACCTCAACGAACTGCGGCCCGACGGGTGGGTGCTGTGGGACGGCATCGAGAGCCTGCGCGAGAACCGCGACTCGTACGCCGGCGCCGGCACCAACTGGGGCCTCATCTACGCCGACTACGAGAGCGCGCCGGCGACCGAGACCTACGAGGTGGTCAAGCAGTACTACGCGATGGCGCAGTACAGCAGGCACCTGCAGCCGGGCATGGACATCATCGCGACGGACGACCCGGGCACGGTCGCCGGCTTCGACAGGACGACGGGTGAGGTCGTGCTGGTGGTCGCGAACCCGGGCACGTCGTCGAAGCCGGTCGACTACGACCTGTCGCACTTCGACGTGCCGGCATCCACGAGCCTCGTCTACCGGACGACCGACGCGCTCGACGCCGCGACGGTCCCGAACATCGCCCTGGACGGCACCGAGCTGGCCGACAGCCTTCCGGCGCGCTCGATCACGACCTACGTGATCGACACCGCGGGCCGCGCGGACGTGCCGTCCCGGGTCGTGTCGGACTGGAGCGACAAGTGCGTGAGCATCAGCGACTGGTCGACCGCCGACGGCGCGGCCCAGATCCAGTGGGACTGCTCCACCACCAGCGCCAACCAGCAGTGGAACCTCGTGCCCGCCGCCGGCGGCGCGTTCCAGCTGCGGTCGGAGTGGAGCGACAAGTGCCTCAGCATCACCGGTGCGTCCACGGCCGACGGGGCGACGGCGGAGCAGACCACGTGCGGCTCCGGCTCCGCCCAGCGGTGGACGCTGCGTCCGGGGCCGGGCAACCACGACTACCTCGTCAATGCGAACTCCGGCCGGTGCCTCAGCGTGGCCGACTGGTCGACGGCGAACGGCGGGGCGCTCGTGCAGTGGACCTGCGGCGCCGGCAGCACCAACCAGCTCTGGCGCTTCCTGTAGGCGATCGGACGGCCGGGGGCGGATCGCCCCCGGCCGTCCTGCTGCTCGGGCCGGAGCCGTCGAGAGCCGGGCGTCGGTAGCCGCGCGCTCAGGACTCCGACGGCTGCAGGGGGAGCTGCGGGCCGTGGTTCCAGGCGAGGATGGCGGGCTGCTCGCGGTAGAAGCCGAGCACCGACACCGAGCCGGCGTCCAGGGTGATCTGCGCCGCGAACCGCGGCGCCTCGCGGAGGAAGACGGCCGTGAGGATGCGCAGGTAGTGGCCGTGCGCGATCAGCGCCACGTCGCCGTGCGCCATCGCCGGCAGCACCCTGGTGAGCACGCGCGACGCGCGCGCGGCGACCTCCTCGACGGTCTCCCCGGGGGTCTCGCCGCGGATCACGCCGTGCGCGAAGGCCGTCCAGTTGTACCCGAGCTCGGCGCGGATGTCGGCCGTCGTTCGGCCCTCGTAGCCGCCGTAGTCCCACTCGACGAGCAGCGGATCGATCTCGGCATCCAGCCCGGCCAGCTCCGCCGTGCGCCTGGCGCGCTGCAGCGGAGAGCTGAGCACGAGCCCGAAGTCATAGCCGCGCACGAGGTCGCCGGCGCCGCGCGCCAGTTCCTCGCCTCTGGGTGTCAGCGGGATGTCGGTGAGTCCCGTATGCCGTCCGGATCTCGACCACTCGGTCTCGCCGTGGCGCAGCAGCACGAGCTTGCCCTGCGGGTTGTCGGGGGCCGGATGGTCGGGCAGCGGGTCGGGTGCATCCACACCGCCACCGTACCCCTCCGCTCGCGCTCTTCTCCGCGGGACTGTCGCTGTGCGCAAATGGATATACCGATATGCCGAACCCGTTGTCGAGCCGGACGAGTGTGGTGCATCCTGGTGCCAATCGCACGTCGACGGCCGACCCCGGAACCGGCCGAGGCGGCGTCCGGGTCAATCGGCAGGAGGTCTCCGTGGACAATCGACGAGCGGAACGGCTGCGTCTCTTCGACTCCAAGGCCATGCACCGAGCCGACTTCGAGTTGCGCGACGGCGTGCCGTGGACGCGCAACGAGGAGCTCGCCGCTTTCCTGCGTTTCTCGAACATGCAGATCCTCCGGGTGGGCCCCGACCGACCCCTCCGAGCGCGCCTCGCCCTGTTCCCGCACCTCACGTTCGCGCACATCTCGTCGTCTCCCGGGGAGGTGCTCTGGCCGCGCGACGAGAACTCGGTCGACCGGGTGCTCGCCATCGTCACCCGCGTGGGCGGACTCGAGGTCCAGACCGCGGGGACGGTTCTGACACGCCCCGGCCTGACGCTTGTCTGCCCCGGCGACTCCTCCGTCTCCGTGTCGATGACGGCGGAGGAGAACGAGGTGCTCTACGCCAGCATCTCTCCCGCCCTGCTCGACGGCGTGCGGCTGCCGACCGTCACCAGGTTCGACCCCTCGCCCGCCGATCCGACGCTGATCACCCCGGCGGTCATGTTCATGGCGGGCGTGTGCCGCATCTCGACGAGCAGCCCCTCCGACGCCTCGCCCCTGCGACTGGCCTCGCGGCAGATCGCCCGTGCGCTGATCGCGCAGATCATCGGCGATGTCAGCCGTCCGGCCGGCCTGTTCGCGCGGGCGATGGAGATCATCGTCGCCGATCACTCCGAGCCGGGACTCACGGTCGCCGTGATCGCCGAACGCCTCGGCGTCGCCACCCGCACGCTGCAGTTGGCGTTCACCGCCGAGCGCACGACGGTCGGCGCGCAGTTGCGCGAGGTCAGGGCCCGCGAGGCGTTGCGCCTGCACGCGGGCGACGAGGCGCTGACCTATGCGGCGATCTCCCGCGCCGTGGGCTTCGGCTCGGAGTCGGCGCTGTACCGCGCGCTGCGCGAGGTGCAGACGGCGGAGCCGGTGGCGGTCGAGCAGCCCGCGGCGTGAGTCAGGGGCGCACGCGCACCGTGCGGCCCTCGAAGGTCACGGTGTCCCCGTCGTGCAGCTGGCGGCCGCGGCGGCGCTCCTCCTCGCCGTTGACGAGCACATAGCCGTCGATGATGACCTCCTTGGCGTCGCCGCCGGAATCGAGCAGGCCCGAGAACTTGAGGAACTGCCCGAGGCGGATCATCTCGCCGCCGATGGAGACGTCGTCGATCGGAGTCGTCATCCTTGAATGCTAGCCGTGGCCGGGGGAGACGGCCTCGCGCGGACCCGCTCGTAGAGCCCGTTCGCGGCCGCCGTGAACACGGCGACGTAGTCGATGCGGTCGGGCAGCGTTGACCACTGGTCGCGGATGCCCTCGTTGAGCGCGAGGAGCTCGAGGATGAGCTGCTGCGGATCGGTGCCCTCGGCGATCTCGCCCGCCGCGATCCGCTCCTCGACGAGCGGGATCAGCGAGTTCAGCGCGCTCTCCAGCGTGCGCTGCGCTCGCCCCTCGACGGGATGCCCCTCGATGCGGGAGGCGCCGGTGAGCATCACGCGGAAGCGCAGCAGCTCCGGTTCCTCGGCCGCGCGCCGGACGGCCGCGATGAACTGGTCGAACAGCGAGCGCACGGAGTCGGTGGGCAGCGTGATCGTCTGATACACCTCTTCGCGGCGCTCGACCACCGCCATGAACAGCTCGTGCTTCGTGGAGAAGTGGTGCAGCACCCCGGCATCCGTGACGCCGGCCGAGCGGGCGATGTCGGCGATCCGGGTGGACTCGTACCCCCTGCGGCCGAACTCCGTCGTGGCCGCCGCGAGGATGCGGCTGCGGCGGGCGTCGCCGCGTGCCACGCGCTTGTCGCCGTCTGACGGGGTCTCGGAACTGCTCACCCTAGAACCCTACGAGATGACGGGCGACCACCTGAGCCCCTCGCCGAACCGCCGGAGCGGGTCGGCGGTGTCGAAGGGAACGTCCTCGCGCGAGGCCTCGACGGCCGCCATGGAGCGGGGCAGGTCGAACGGCAGCCGTCCGGTCGTGGCCGCGCGACCGGTCACCGCGTCGAGCAGCACGCCGTCGTCGACGCCGAAGGTGCCGACGAGCGTCACGCCGAGCTCGGCGAGCGGGGTGAGCACGGCCGGACGGTCGAGGAACACGTCGACCACGGTCGGCACCTGCGCCGCGATCGCCGCGATCCTGGCGATCTCCTCGGCGGGGAACTCCAGGGACCCGCTGTGGAAGCCCTGCTCGAGCATGCCGTCGCGCTGCTCGAAGGGGGCGCCGATCCGCAGCACGGCGAGGTCGGCCTCAGCGGGATCGGCGACGGCGACCGCACGGCCGTCGAGGGCGTCGGATGCCATCCCCTCGGCGTAGACGCGGGAGGTCGGGGAGAGTGCGACGGGTGCGCCCTGCAAGGCGACGACGGACGCCCGCTGCACCCGTTCGCCGATCGAGAGGTGCGCGGGGACGGCGATCCGACCTGCGACCTCGTCGGGGGAGGCGGCGAGGTCGCCGGCGTCGTCGAACAGGCCGAGCCGCTCCTTCTCGCGCAGCACCCGGCGCACCGACTCGTCGATGCGCTGCTCCGTGACGAGCCCGCGATCCAGGGCCTCGAGCACCGGCGCGGGGTCGTCCTCCCCGCCGAACTGGTCGACGCCGGCGTCGAGCAGGCGGGCGACCCGCTCGGCGGGATCGGCGTGCAGCATCCCCCAGGCGCGCACCGGCAGCTCGACGCCGAGGCGGGGGAGGCGCATGCCGTGCACGATGTTGAAGTCGGTGACGACGACCCCGTCGAAGCCGAGCCGCTCGCGGAGGACGCCGGTGATGAGGCGGCGCTCGAAGGCGAAGCCGACCTCGTCGTAGTCGAGGCCGAGCGGGGCGGCGTAGCCGGGCATGACCCGCACCACCCCGGCCTCGATCGCCGCGGCGAAGGGGCGCAGGTGGTCGTCGAAGCGGCCGCCGGGGTAGACGGTGTGGGCGCCTCGTTCGAAGTGCGCGTCCTCGCCGCCGCGCTGCGGGCCCCCGCCGGGGAAGTGCTTGACGGTAGCGGCGACCCCGGACTCGTCGAGGCCGCGGACGTACTCGGCGACGAGCGCGGCGGACAGCTCCGGATCCTCGCCGAAGGTGCCGGAGACGCGCGCCCAGCGGGGCTCGGTGGCGAGGTCGGCCATCGGATGCAGGGCGATGTGGATGCCGGCGGCCCGCAGCTCCTCGCCGATCATGCGTGCGGCCTCCCGCACGAGCGCGGGGTCGTGCGTCGCGGCCAGGGCGATCGGCTCGGGGAGGGGCGTGAAGCCGCCGCCGGTCATCGCGACGGCGTGGTTGCGGCTGCGTCCGTGCACGGGATCGGAGGCCACGGAGACGGGGATGCCGAGTCGGGTGGAGCCGGCGAGCTCGCGGATGCCGCGGCCCCATCGCGCGAGGTCGGCGACGGGCGCCGGGGTCATCAGGGTGACGTGGGTGACGTGCCGGTCGCGGATCAGCTCCGTGGTGGGGGAGAAGCCGAACGGGGACTCGTCCTCCGCGCCCTCCCAGAGGGCGCCGTCCGCGCCCGTCACGATGCGGGCGACGAGGAGGCTGCCGATCTTCTCCTCGATCGTCATGCGCCGGATCAGCGCGTCGACGCGGGTGTCGGCGGGTGCGGTGGGGGCGTCGGTCATGGCGTGGTCCTTCGTCGGATCGGCTGCGGCGGATGGCATCCGCTCCAGTAGACCATAAAACCTAGTCGTGACTAAGTGAATTTCGGAGGAACTGTTGCGCCGCGGGAATCCGCGCGATATCGTCGGCTGAATTAACTTAGTCGTCACTAAGTTTTTACCCCTGGGAAGGGATCGGCTGGTCCAATGAGGGACCACACGGACCGAGGAAGGACCCATGCACACCACTCCCCCCACCCCGCAGACGCGCGTCCCGATGTCGCGCATCTATCTGTTCGCCCTCATCGAGCTCGCCGCTCTCGGCGCCCTCGTCACCCCGCTCGTCGTCACCCTGTCGCTCAAGGTGCTCCAGCTCGTGCCCGAGGCCGAGAAGGAGGGCGCGCTCGGACTCGTCACCGCGCTCGGCGCCCTCGCCGCCCTCATCGCCAACCCGATCTTCGGACACCTCTCCGACCGCACCCGCAGCCGCTTCGGCCGCCGCCGCCCCTGGCTCATCGGCGGCGTGGTCGGCGGCATCCTCGCGGCCGTGCTCATCGCGGTCGCCCCGAACATCCCCGTGCTCGTCGTCGCCTGGGTACTTTCGCAGGCGGCCTACAACGCCACTCTCGCCTCCCTGTCCGCCCTGCTGGCCGACCAGGTCCCCGAGGAGCAGCGCGCCAAAGCGTCCGGCATCTTCGGGGCGATCGGGTTCCTCGGCATGGTGCCGGCCATGCTCGTCGCCGCGTTCTTCGCGTCGAACCTCACCGTGGTCGTGCTGGCCATGCCGGTGGTCGCCGTCGTCATCGTCGCGATCGTGTGCGCCCTCATCCCCGACCCGCAGGTCGAGCGCGTCGACGAGTCGCGCGGCTCGATCCTGCAGGTGTTCCGCGCCTTCCTCTTCAACCCGTTCAAGGCGCCGATGTTCTCGCTCGTGTGGATCCAGCGCGCCACGATGCAGTTCGGCTACACGGTGGTCTCCACGTTCGGCCTCTTCTACCTGATGGTGCGACTGGGCATGGATCAGGTGTCGGCCGCATCGCTGACCTCCACGGCCACCCTCGCCGGAGCCGCGCTGAACTTCGTCGCCGCCTTCGCCTGCGGCTATCTCGCCTCGCGCCGGGGCAACTACGGCCCCTTCATCGTCGGCTCCGCGCTCATCATGGCGCTGTCGCTGCTGCTGAAGGCGTTCACGCAGGAGGTCTCGGTGTTCTGGGTGAGCACCCTGCTGGCGGGCTTCGCGCTGGGCGCCTACTACGCGGTCGACCTCGCCCTCGCGATGCGCACCCTGCCCGCGGGCGAGGAGGGGAAGTACCTCGGCATCTTCAACATGGCCAAGACGCTGCCGCAGTCGATCGCCCCCGCGATCGCGCCGTTCGTCGTGCTCATCGGCGGCAGCGACCCGATCGCCGGCGGCGACAAGAACTACACGGCCCTCTACCTCGTCGCGGCCGCCGCCGTGCTCGCCTCGCTGCTCACGCTGCCCGGCCTGCGTCGAGTGCTGCGCCGTGACGCCTACGAGGCGGGCCGCACCGCGGCCGCCGCACCACAGAAAGAGGAGGTCGCGTGAGCGCCATCATCGCCGGAACCTACAACTCCCGGGACACCGGAGGCACGCCGCTCGCCGCGGGCGGCGTCACCCGCACGGGCGTGCTGTACCGGTCAGACGCCCTCGCCGGCACGACGGCCGACGGCATCCGCACCCTGACGCAGAGCCCGATCGGCACGATCGTCGACTTCCGCAGTGACTTCGAGCGGGTCGACGCCCCCAACCGCCTCGGCGAGGAGCGCGCGTTCGTGTCGGTCGAGCTGCCGTTGCTGGAGGGGTCGATGACCGGGATGCCGTCGGCATCCGACCTCGGCGACGACGCGGCACGGGAGATGCTCTCCCGCATCCCCTCCCTCGCCGAGCTCTACGTCGGGATGCTGGCCTCCGCCGCCGACTCGTTCGCGGAGGTCGCCCGACTCGTCGCGCGGCCGGCCGACGCCTCGTACGGCGGCGTGCTGGTGCACTGCACGGCGGGCAAGGACCGCACGGGCGTGGCGACCGCCCTGCTGCTCGACGCGGCCGGCGCCGACCGTGCCGCCGTGGTCGCCGACTACGCACTGAGCCAGTCGAACCTCGCGGGCGAGTGGGCGGAGCGGATGCTGGAGCGCGCCAAGAGCTGGGGCATGCCGCTCGTGCCCGCGATCACCGACCTCGTCACCGCCACGCCCCCGCAGGCGATCGAGGCCGCGTTCGCCTGGGTCGACGAGCGCGGCGGGTCCGCCGAGTACCTGCGCGGCGGTGGCCTCTCCGGCGCCGACCTCGACGCCCTCCGCGAGCGCATCGCCGGCTGAGGGGCATGAGCCTTCTCGACACGGGCGCCCTGCTCCTCACCGCCGCGCTGGCGGCGGGGCTGGGCGCCCTCATCGGACTCGAACGCCAGTGGCGCATGCGCACGGCGGGCATGCGCACCAACGCCCTCGTGTCGCTGGGCGCTGCGCTGTTCGTGATCCTCGGCGCGCAGGCGCTGCCCGGCGAGACCGCCGATCCCACCCGCGTCGCGGCACAGGTCGTCTCGGGCATCGGCTTCCTCGGGGCCGGGGTGATCCTGCGCGAGGGCCTGAACATCCGCGGTCTCACCACCGCGGCGACGCTGTGGTGCGCGGCCGCGGTCGGCTCGCTCGCCGGAGCCGGGATGCCCCTGCTCGCGGTCGGCGGCGCGCTGCTCGTCGCGGCGACCAACGTGCTGCTGCGGCCGCTGAGCACCGCGCTCAACCGGCGGCTGAAGGCCGGGGCGGAGGAGGCGTCGGAGGACGGCGCCGACGGCGGCCCCCTGCAGGAGTTCGTGCTGGAGGTCACCACGAGCGAGAAGAGCGAGCAGCGGGTGCGCGCGCTGCTCTTGCAGGCCGCGACGCACCCGCAGCTCACGCTGCGGTCGGTGCGCGTGCGCCACGGCAAGCGGGCGGAGGTGCACGTGCGTGCCGAGGTCACGGTCGACGACCCGGAGCACATCGACGTCATCGAGCGCGCGATCTCCCGCGTCGGCACCGATCCGAAGGTGATCGGCAGCCGCTGGTGGCCGGTGGAGGACGGCGACTGACGGTGGCGTCGTGCCCGTCGTCACGCGGCGTCGTCGCGGTGACGGCCCCGCGATCGGGCCGCACTACGCTTTCAAGAGTGACCGACCCGCGCACCTCCGCCGAACGTCTCGTGCGCCGATTCGCCCGCGACACCAACCTCCTCGTCGCCGGACGGCGCGTCGCCGTGGAGGGTGCGGATGCCGTGGCCGTCGAGCTCCGTCGGCTGCTCCGCGACCTCGGCGCGCACGTCGTCGACGGGTCGGCGCGCGCCTCCGGAGTCGTGACCTTCGTGCCGGAGGGTGACCCCGACATCCTGCTCGGCGACGGGCCCCTGCCCGTGCGCGTCACAGCGGAGGACCGTGTCGACGCGGCCGGCGCCCACATGCCCGTCTCCGCCGCGATCGCCCGCCGCCTCGCCGCGGTCGGCGTCGTGCGCGGCATCCGCATCGGCATCGCGATGGTGCTCGAGCCCAAGACCGCGCAGCTCGCCCTGCTGCTCCGCGGGGCCGGCGCCGACGTGTCGGTGTACGCCCACCCCGACGAGATCGACGTCGAGGTCGCCGAGGTGCTGCGCGGCCGCGGCATCCCCGTCGCCGGCGATCCGTCGCTGGCCGGCGCCGCCGAGCGGGAGGCCGCCGTCGCGTTCCTGCGCCGCGGCCTCGACCTGCTGCTCGACGACGGCTCGCACCTGATCCGTCTCGCTCACGAGGAGGGTCTCGCCGCGGGCCTCCGCGGAGCGGCGGAGGAGACCACGAGCGGGCTGACCCCGCTGCGCGTGATGCAGCGGCAGGGACTGTTGGAGATCCCCGTGATCGCGGTGAACGACGCGCCCATGAAGACCTCCTTCGACAACCGCTACGGCACCGGTCAGTCGTGCGTGTTCGCGATCGCCGACGTGCTCGACGCCGCCGGCGTCACGGTGCGCGACCAGCCCGCCGTCGTGATCGGCTACGGTCCCGTGGGGGAGGGCGTCGCCGCGCACCTCCGCGCCCTCGGCGCCGACGTGGCGGTGGCCGAGACCGACCCGGTGCGCGCGCTGACGGCGGCCCACGACGGGCACCGCATCGGCCGCCTGACCGACCTGGCGCCGGGGGCGCTCGTCGTGTCGGCCACCGGAGCCCCGCACACCGTCGACGCGTCGGTGCTCGCAGACGCCGCGATCGTGGCCGTGGCCGGAGGGGTACCGGGCGAGGTCGACGTCGACCTCGACGCCCTCGTGCCCGTCGGCCCGCACCTCGATCGTGCCGGCGCCGGCGGACTGCTCGTCGCGCGCGGCGGATGCGTGAACCTCGCCGCCGCCGAGGGCAACCCGATCGAGATCATGGACCTCTCCTTCGCCGTGCAGCTCGGCGCCGTGGAGCGGCTGCTCGGCGCCGAGCTGGCGCCGGGACTGCATCCGTTCCCCGGCGAGGCCGATCACGCCATCGCCCTCGCGGCCCTCGGGGTGCGCGGCGACGACATCGGCCGGCGCAGCGCGGCGCAGACCGAGGCGCAGGGCGACTGGCGCTCGCCGCGATACCGGGGAGCCTCCGCATGATCACCGTCTACTCGGCCGGGCTCGTCGTGCCCGTCACGGCCCCGCCGATCGCCGACGGAGCAGTCGCCGTGCGCGACGGCCGCATCGTGCACGTGGGGGAGCGGGCCTGGGTGCTGCGTTCCCTGTCGGAACGGGGCGCCGAGCACCGCGAGGTGCACTGGCCCGGCGTGCTCACCCCGGGTCTCGTCAACGCGCACACGCACCTGCAGTACACGGGCATGGCGCCGGTCGGTCAGGGCCGCTACGACGGCTTCGACGACTGGGTGCGCGCGTTCGACCCCGTGTACGAGGCGGGCAGGGACTGGGCGGCCGACGCGGCGACCGGTGCCGACCTGGCGCTGCGCGGCGGCACGACGGCCGTCGCCGACGTGGTGACGGATGCCGTGGCGGCATCCGCCCTGCACGACGCCCGCCTGCACGGCATCACCTACTGGGAGGTGATGAGCTGGACCAACGCCGACTGGGCGCGCACCGGACGCGCGCAGGTCGAGCGGGCGCTGGACGCCCTGCCGACCCCGCCGGGCACCGGGCTCTCGCCGCACGCCCCCTACTCGCTCGACATCGAGCCGTTGCTGGAGATCCCCGACATCGTGCGCGAGCGCGGCGGGCGCATCCACATCCACCTCGGCGAGGCCGCGTTCGAGAGCGAGTTCGCCCACGAGCATCCGCAGGCCTGGCACACCGCGGGGCTCGGCAGCTTCCAGGAGCTGCGCGCGGCCGGCTTCGGCACCAGCGCGACCGAGTTCGTCGACCAGCTCGGCGTGCTCGGACCCGACTGCCACATCGCCCACGGCGTCTACATGAGCGCCCGCGACAGGGCGATCCTGCGCGAGCGGCGCACCACGGTCGCCCTCTGCCCGCGGTCGAACGCGGTGATCGGCCTCGAGGAGCCGCCCATCGCCGCCTATCTCCGCGAGGGCAGCCCCATCGCGGTCGGCACCGACTCGCTCTCGTCGAGCCCCTCGCTCGACGTGCTCGGCGACGTCGCCGAACTCGCCCGCATGGCCCGCGCGCAGGGGTACACCGACCGCGACCTGCACGCCCGGTTGCTGGGGGCCGCGACCATCGGCGGAGCCCACGCGATGGGCATCGACGTCGGACCCGACCGCACCGGCTACCTCGCGGTCGGCGCTCTCGCCGACCTCGCCTTCTTCGACGTCGCGGCAGGACCCGACGCCATCGCCGAGCTCGTCGAGGCGGGCGAGGGCCGCGCGGCCGCCACCGTCATCGCCGGCGAGCTCCGGTTCGCGGCATCCGGCTTCCCGCTGCAGACAGGAGCGATCCCGTGACCGCACGCCCCGCCACCGCCGAGCGTCTCGACCTCGCCCCGCATCCCGAGGGAGGCTGGTTCCGCCGTACCTGGACGAGCCCGATCGCCGTCGACACCCCGAACGGCCAGAGGCCGGCCGGCACCTGCATCCACTACCTGCTGCAGGCCGACGAGCGCAGCGAATGGCACGTCGTCACGAGCGACGAGCTGTGGCTCTGGCACGGACCGGGCCGGCTCGAGCTGAGCCTCGGAGGCGACGGCGACCAGCCGGGCGCGGCGACCGCGATCGTGCTCGGCCCCACGGATGCCGCGCAGGCGCTCGTGCCCGCCGGCGTCTGGCAGGCGGCCCGCCCGCTCGACGAGACGGAGGTGCTCGTCTCCTGCTTCGTGTCCCCAGGTTTCGACTTCGCCGATTGGCGTCTCGCCGAGTCCCCTACTCTTAACCAAAACCCGAACACTCTTCAGGAGTAAACGTGCCCGTCTCCCGCACCCTTCGCCGCGCCGCAGCGGCCGTCATCGCCGTCTCCGCCGCCGTGTCCCTGGCCGCGTGCGCCGGCACCTCGACCGCCGCGCCCAGCGCCGGCGCCGACGGGGAGCTGCAGACCGTCACGCCGGGCAAGCTCACCATCGCGACCGGCGAGATCGACTATGAGCCCTGGTTCGTCGACGACGACGCGTCGAACGGCAAGGGCTTCGAGAGCGCGGTCGCCAATGCCGTCGCCGAGCAGCTCGGGTTCGACGCCTCCGACATCGTCTGGGTGCGCACCGGCTTCGACGCCGCGATCGCACCGGGCCCCAAGGACTGGGACGTCAACATCCAGCAGTTCTCGGTCACCGACGAGCGCAAGAAGGCCGTCGACTTCTCCTCGCCGTACTACACGACCACGCAGGCGGTCGTCGCGCTGAACAGCTCGCCGGCGGCATCCGCCACCACGATCGACGAGCTCACGAAGGCGAAGGTCGGCGTCGCGGCGGGCACCACCAGCTACACCGTCGCCAAGGAGCAGCTGGGCGAGGCGAACCTCAGCGTCTTCAACACCGTCGACGACGTGGTGCTGGCGCTCAAGGGCGGTCAGATCGACGCCATGGTCACCGACCTCCCCGGCGCGTTCTACGTGACGGGCGCCCTCGTCGACGACTCCGCGGTCACCGGCCAGTTCGCGAGCTCCGACGGCGGCGACCAGTTCGCCTTCGTGCTGCCGAAGGGCTCGGCGCTCACCTCCGCCGTGTCGGAGGCCGTCGACGCGCTGCGTGAGAAGGGCACGCTCGACGAGCTGCAGCAGAAGTGGCTCAGCGACGCGGTCGACGTCCCCGTCCTGAAGTGACGACGACCTCCGCCGAGACGGCGTGGCAGCCGAGCGAGCTCGAGCTGTCGCGCCGTGCTCTGCGGCGCAGGGCCACCACCCGGTCGGTGCTGATCGCGTTCGCGAGCAGCCTCGTGCTGATCGCCGTGGTCGCGATCATCGTCGTGAACACCCCCGGATGGGACACCGTCCGTCAGACGTTCTTCGACCCGGCGATCGCCCTCCAGAGCATCGGCCCCGTGTTCCAGGGCCTGCTCACCAACCTCGTGGTGCTCGCGGTCGCCGTGGTGGGGGTCGCGGTGTTCGGCACCCTCCTCGCCACGCTGCGGTCGCTCCGCGGACCGGTGTTCTTCCCGCTCCGGGCGTTCGCGGCCGCCTACACCGACTTCTTCCGCGGCATCCCGCTGCTGATCGTGCTGTACCTGATCGGCTACGGCATCCCGGCGCTGATGATCTTCCCGCGGATGCCCCCGGCGTTCTGGGGGACCATCGCGATCATCGTCACCTACTCCGCGTACGTCGCCGAGGTGCTGCGCGCCGGCATGGAGGCCGTGCACCCCTCGCAGCGGGTCGCCGCCCGCTCGCTCGGGCTCAGCCACGCGCAGACGCTGCGGATCGTCGTGATCCCGCAGGGCGTGCGCAAAGTGGTGCCCGCGCTCATGAACGACTTCGTGTCGATGCAGAAGGACGTCGGGCTCATCTCCGTACTCGGCGTGATCGATGCCGTCCGCGCCGCGCAGCTGCAGGTCGCCGAGACCTACAACTACACGCCCTACGTGGTCGCCGGGCTCTTCTTCATCATCCTCAGCTGGCCGATGATCCGCTTCACGGATGCCGTCACGGCGAGGCTCAACCGGCGCGAGCAGGCAGGAGGCGTCGTATGAGCGTTCTTCCCGTGATCGAGGCGAGGGGCGTGCGCAAACGCTTCGGCGACCACGACGTGCTGCGCGGACTCGACCTCGCCGTCGCCCCGCACGAGGTGGTGGTGCTCATCGGCGCCTCGGGCTCCGGCAAGTCGACGCTGCTGAAGACCATGAACCTCATCGAGAGGGTCGACGACGGGCAGATCCTCCTCGGCGGTGACGACATCACCGACCCGCGGGTGGATGCGGACGCCGTGCGGGCGAGGATCGGCGTCGTGTTCCAGCACTTCAACCTGTTCCCGCACCTGACCGTGCTCGACAACATCACGCTCGCCGCGCGCAAGGTGCACCGCCGCTCAGCGGCCGAGGCCCGAACCCGCGGCAGGGAGCTGCTCGAGACCCTGGGGCTCGGCGACAAGGCCGGGGAGTACCCCGACCGCCTGTCCGGAGGGCAGCAGCAGCGCGTGGCGATCGTGCGCGCGATCCTCACCGAGCCGGAGGTGCTGCTGCTCGACGAGATCACCAGCGCCCTCGACCCCATGCTCGTGGGCGAGGTGCTCGACCTGGTGCGCGAGCTCAAGCGCCGCGGCACCACGATCGTGATGGCGACGCACGAGATGTCCTTCGCGAGGGAGGTCGCCGACCGCGTGGTGTTCCTCAAGGAGGGCGTGCTCGTCGAGCAGGGGCCGCCCGAGCAGATCTTCGACGCCCCGCAGCATCCGGCCACCGCCGAGTTCCTCGCCCGCGTCCGGCACTGACCTCGGCGGCTGGAGTGCGCTGCCGACGCCCCACCCGGCTGCCGACGCCCCATCTGGCTGCCGACGCCCCACCTGGCTGGCGTCTACCAGGCGGGGCGTGGACGCTCAGGTGGGGCGTGGGCGACGGGGCGGCCGCCGCGTACCGGGCGGCCTCAGGCCTCTTCGGGGAGCTGCACCTGCGCCGCGGGCGCGAGCGGGTCGATCTGCGGTTTGCCGTTGCGGTGCGCCCGCGCCCAGACGACGAAGCCGATCGCCGTGAAGACGCCGTAGAAGACGTACATGAACCCGGTCGCATAGAAGCCGGAGCTGAACAGCAGCGGCACGCCGACCACGTCGACCGCGATCCAGATGAGCCAGAACTCGGTCCAGCCCTTCGCCATGCCGTAGGTCGCCATGAGCGAGCCGACGAAGGTCCAGGCATCCGCCCAGACCGGTTCCCACGACCCGAGCAGCCGGAACAGGGGGGTGAGGGCGACCGTGCCGATGACCATGACGAGCACGATCCCGATGCGCGCGCTCCACGGCGCCCACGTCGGCGTGACCTGGCCGCCGCCCGATGAGGCCTGCCGCCAGCGCACCCATCCGTAGATCGCGACGGTGATGAACATCACCTGCCGCCCCGCCTGGCCGAGCAGGCTGGGCAGCTCGTGCGCGGGGTTGAGGATCGAGCCGAGGAACACGGTGAGCAGCAGGAGGTTGCCGACGATGCCCACCGGCCACGCCCACACGCGCCGGCGCATGCCGCCGAGCGCGCTGGCGAGCCCGAACACGTTGCCGACCACCTCGCGGATCAGCAGGGTCTGCCCGCCGGGGAGCACCCAGTGCGAGTTGAAGACGTCGACGAGCCAGGTCAGGAGGTTCATGCGGTCTTTCGGGTATCAGAGAGCACACGGAGCGCGGCATGACCACGGCGTCGTCGCCGATGATCTCGCGCCGGAACAACACTCCCACATCTCGGGCCGCCAGAGGGCGTCCGTGGCGGGTCAGTCGCCGGGTGCGGAGGCGTCGTCGAGGGTGAGCTGCAGCAGTGTGAGATCGAGCCAGCGCCCGAACTTCGCGCCGACCTGCGGCAGGCGACCGGTCTCGACGAATCCGAGGCGCTCGTGCAGGACGATCGAGCCGAGGTTGCCGCTCTCGACGGCGGCGACCATGACGTGCGTGCCACGCTCGCGGGCGCGGGCGATCAGCTCGATCATGAGGGCCTTGCCGATGCCGCGGCCGCGCTGATCGCCGCGTACGTAGACCGAGTGCTCGACCGTGTGCCGGTAGCCGTCGAACGCCCGCCAGTGGCCGAAGGACGCATATCCGAGCACGCCGGTCTCGTCGGAGGCCACGATCACCGGGAACCCTGCGCGCAGGCGTTCGGCGAGCCAGACGGCGCGGTCGTCGACGTCGACGACCGTCTCGTTCCAGATCGCGGTGGTGTGGACCACCGCGTCGTTGTAGATCTCGGCGATCGTCTCCAGATCGGCGATCTCGGCGTCTCTGATGTGCACGGTTGTCTCCTCCGGCGCGTGGGGGCGCGCACCGCCGATGGTACCGGGGGCGTTCGGTTCTCCACATTCGTGACGTCCGATGACTTCTCCACGGATCCCTTGGATGCCGCGGTCCGTCGACTCCGGACGCCACGGATTCTCGGCAGGATGTGCGGATGCTGTCACTGCCCCGCACTTCCCTCGCCCGGCCCATCGAGTATGATGTATAGTTCTTACATCATGTCCCTCACCCGCACGCAGATCTCGCTGAGCGACGAGGACCGCCGGGTCCTCGACGCGGTGTCGCGACGCACCGGCAGATCCATGAGCGCACTCATCCGTGAGGCGATCCAGGCCACCTACGGGCGGGCCGGAGACGAAGGTCGAGTCGAGGCCGCACTCGACGCGACCTTCGGCGTGCTCGTCACGGATGCCGACGGAGGCACGCTCGTCGAACGTCTGCGCTCGGGCGCGCGGCTCGCATGATCACGGTCGTCGACACGTCCGTTCTGATCGATCATTCGCGCGGCCTGGAGGCCGCGAGGGATGCGCTCCGGTCGGCGGCGTTCGAGGGCGAACTGCACTCCAGTGAGATCGTGCGGACCGAGCTGCTCGTGCTGATCCGCGAGGCGGAACTCGCCCGGATCCAGCCGTTGCTGGACGTCATCGTCTGGCATCCCGTCGACCGGCGGGTCGCCGAGACGGCCGGAGCGCTGGGCAGGCGCTGGCTCCCCGCCTTCACCGGCATCGACGCCGCGGACTTCGTCATCGCCGCGACCACCGAGCTGCTCGGCGCCCGACTGCTCACACGGAACGTGAAGCACTTCCCGATGATCGCCGGCATCGCCGCACCTTATTGAACGGACGCACTCGCCCTCCACGCGACGCGGGGCTCCGCGGCACGCGAGCGGGTGCGCGGTCCTGGGCGATGCTGGCGTCTTGACGGTCTGTACGGCCAGTACGTCGTCGTCGATGCGGAGGCGGATGCCGTCGTCACGATCACCGCGCACGAGGAGCACCGCGACCACAGGCTCGCGGAGATCGCCGCTGAGGTGCTCGCCGCCCGCGGCTGAGCGGTCGGCGGCATCCGTCCACCGGCGATGGCAGCGCGTCGACCGGTGCGTGTCGACCGGTGCGCGCCGACCGGTGCGTGTCGACCGGTGCCGACGTCAGAGCCGGGTCTTCACCCCGAGCGCGTCGCGCACGGCCATGGCTCGGCGCAGGTCGGCCATGATCGGGTCGAAGAAGCGCTCGCGGTAGCGCGGCTCGCTCACCGCCGAGAAGATGAACGGCAGAGTGGCGATGAGTGACAGCAGTGCCGCCGCCTTGACGAGGTTGACCGTGAGAGGCAGGGTCGCTCCTCCGATCACCAGCTGCTCGACGGGCAATGGCTGGGTGGGCGTGCCCGGTCCGACCCAGAGCTGCACGATGCCGAAGGGCACGGCGACCGAGCCGATCACGATCAACAGGGCGCACAGCAGAGCGGCGAAGAAGAGCGCCTGCAATAGCTGGGCGAAGGTCATCACGAGCAGGATGTTCACCCGCTGCGGCCAGTGCAGCGGGGTGCGCGCGCCGCTCGACGCGCCCAGGTGCTCGGCGGGGGTGTCGAGCAGCAGGGCGGCTCGTTGCTCAGGGGAGGGGGCGTGGTGGTCGTCGTCGATCTCGCTCGCGCTGACCCGCAGCACGACGACCGCCGCGAGCACCCCGATGACGAGCCCGACGAGTGCCAGCGAGCCCCAGTGCAACGCGGACGCCATCTGCCAGACCTCGCCGGAGAAGAACGCGAACACGACGAGCATCAGGATCACCGGCAGGGCGATCGATGCCATGTGGCCGATCGCCGACGCGTTGCGCACCGCCAGGCGAGACGCCCAGGAGATCAGGGCGCCGCCGCCCATGCCGGTGATGAGCACGCAGATCGCGAGGATCGCGGCCGCTTCGAGCACGGGGCTGACCGTGGCCGCGCGGTTCGCCGCGTACCCGGCGGCGATCATCGCGGCGGCGCTGGCGACGATGACCGCCACCGCGATGACGGTGCCGATATCGAACCTCGCCCGCCGCAGCACCCCGCGCACGAGCCAGAAGACGATCCACGCCGCCGCCAGGGAGAGGGCGATCAGCACGAACACGATCACGGCCAGCACGGTCTCATCGGTGGTGTCGAGCTCCACGGCGATGTCGATCGCGGCGTCCAGGCCGCCGGTGAGCGTGAGCCCGGCCACGGTCACCCAGGTCACCAGCGGCGCGACCCGTCGGGGCAGGTCGGTGAACCATCTCCGCAGGGGGACGAACGTCGGCAGTCCCTGTTCGCGGAACCATCGGTCAGCGTCGCGCCGGACGCTCGCGGCGGGTGCGGTGGTCCGCTGTCGGGTTCGCGTCCGAGAACGGCGTCGTGCGGAAGACATGGAGCCGAGGATACGGCACGTGGTCCGCGCCGCCGGGTCGGGCTCACCTCAGCGTGTAGCCGCCGTCGACGTAGAGCGTCGAGCCCGTCGTGAATCCGTTGGTGAAGAGGTGGAGCACGGCCTGCGCGATCTCCGACTCCGTGCCGGTCCGCCGCAGAAGGGCGGCGCCCTCGAACTGGCGGAACGCCGCCTCGCGGTCCTCGACCGGCCGGTGCGCCCAGAGGTGTCCGTCGATCGTGCCCGGCGCGATCGCATTGACCCGGATCGGTGCGAGCTCGACCGCCAGGCCGCGGGCGAGTCCTTCGATCGCGGCGTTCGCCGCCACGTACGCGGGAGCAGCGCCCGCCGGTCGCGCACTCGCCGCTCCGGACATCAGGACGATGGACGCATCCGGGGCGAGAAGGGGGAGGGCGGCCTTGATCACCCGGTACTGACCCCAGAACTTCGACTCCATCGGACTCGCGGCGTCGTCGAGGCTCAGGTCCGCGAGCGATCCGACCCGGTAGGTGGCGGCCGTCGTGAAGATCGCGTCGACGCGGTCGACCCCCGAGAAGAAGGCGGTGACGGACTCGTCGACGGAGGTGTCGACCTCGCGGTAGGACGCGGCCGGGCCCAGCTCGGTCGCCGCGGCCTCCAGGCGCCGGCCGTCACGCCCGCCGAGCAGCACGGCCCCTCCTCGTGCGACGACCATCCGTGCGACGTCCCGGCCGATGCCGGAGCCGCCGCCGATGAGCACGACGGTTCTGCCGCTGAGGTCGTTCGAAGGGCTTGTCATGCAGGCAGCATAGCCAGCACCGACGAGGAGCCGAATGGGCGATCCGCCGGTCTCGCGGGGGCGAGAAGGGCACTCTGCACACAGACCTCCCGGTGTGCCTCTCCCGCCTGTCCCGGGTTCAGTGCGCTGCGCTCGTTCAGTGCTCTGCGCTCGTTCAGTGCGCCGCGGTCGTTCAGTGCGCCGCGGTCGGCGTCTCCTCGCCCTCGTGGAACGACGGCCTCTTGCCCAGCATCCGTCCGATCCCGAGCACGATGCCGACGATGACGAGACCGACGGCCAGCCCCGCGATCGCGGAGAACAGGGTGTCGCCGATCCAGACGATCACGGGGCCGAGCCCGTGCAGGGCGTGCTCGATGCCGTGCAGGATGTCGGCGCCGAAGGGAACGCCCACCTCCGCGAGGTTGACGAGCACGAGGTGACCGCCGACCCAGAGCATGGCGACGGTGCCGAGGATGCTGATGAACCGGAACACGGCGGGCATCGAGCGTACGATGCGCGTGCCCGTGTGACGCACGCGCTGCTCGGAGCTCTTCGCCATCTTCAGCCCGATGTCGTCGATCTTCACGAGCAGGGCGACCGCGCCGTAGACGACGCCGGTCATGATCACCGCGATGACGGCGAGGATGCCGAGGGTCATCCAGATGTCGAGGCCCTCGTCGAGGCTGGCCAGCGAGATGAGCATGATCTCGGTGGAGAGGATCAGGTCGGTGCGCACGGCGCCCCACACGAGCTTCTTCTCGTCGCGCGCACTCTCGTCTTCGTGGCCGTGCTGGATGCCGAACCACTCCAGCACCTTCTCCGCCCCTTCGAAGCACAGGTACGTGCCGCCGATGATCAGCAGGAACGGCAGCACCTGCGGAGCGAACGCCGTGAGCAGCAGGGCGATCGGGATGATGATGACGAACTTGTTGACGAGGGAGCCGAGCGCGATCTTGCCGACGACCGGCAGCTCTCGTGCGGGCGTTATGCCCTGCACGTACTGCGGCGTCACGGCGGCGTCGTCGATCACGACGCCCGCGGCCTTGGCCGATGCCTTCATCGCCGCGCTCAGGATGTCGTCGACGACGGCGAGCAGTCCAACCGACATGTGCGTCCCCCTGTAGGTGTGTCGGGGAGCAACTCTATCGACTGCGAGAGAACTCACAGCGCGCTCCCAGCCCCGCGGGACCAAAACGGCGCCGGCATCCGTTCTTCCCTATGACGCCGCAGCCAGCCGCGTCGGACAAGGAGCATCATGTCGCACGACTACCGCAAGACTCCCGAGGGCGTCAGCGCTCTCACGAACACCCAGTACGAGGTGACGCAGCAGGACGGCACCGAGCCGCCGTTCCGCAACGCCTACTGGGACAACCACGACGACGGCATCTACGTCGACGTCGTCTCCGGCCAGCCCCTCTTCTCCTCCGTCGACAAGTACGACAGTGGAACCGGATGGCCGAGCTTCACCAAGCCGATCGACGCGGATGCCGTCACCACCCGCACCGACCGCTCGCTGTGGATGCCGCGCACGGAGGCGCGCTCCGCCGGCGCCGACAGCCACCTCGGCCACGTCTTCGACGACGGCCCCGCCGAGGAAGGAGGCCTGCGCTACTGCATGAACTCCGCCGCCCTCCGCTTCATCCCGGCATCCCGCCTGGAGGAGGAGGGCTACGGTCGTTACAGCGGCCTGTTCACCGACACCGTTTCCGACATCGCTGAGGAGCAGTCATGACCGACACCGGAACCATCACCCGCACCCCGGGCACCGAGACCGCCGTGCTCGCCGGGGGCTGTTTCTGGGGCATGGAGGACCTCATCCGGCGCCAGCCCGGAGTGCTCGACACGCGCGTCGGCTACACGGGCGGGTCGAACGACCATGCCACCTATCGCAACCACCCCGGGCACGCCGAGGCCGTCGAGATCGTCTTCGATCCGACGAAGACGACGTACCGCGACATCCTCGCGTTCTTCTTCCAGATCCACGATCCGTCGACCCTGAACCGTCAGGGCAACGACATCGGGTCGAGCTACCGGTCGGCGATCTTCCCGCTCTCCCCGGAGCAGGAGCAGGTCGCGCGTGACACCATCGCCGACGTCGATGCGTCGGGGCTGTGGCCGGGCAAGGCGGTCACCACGATCGAGCCGGAGGGGCCGTTCTGGGAGGCCGAGCCCGAGCACCAGGACTACCTGATCCGCTACCCCAACGGCTACACCTGCCACTTCCCGCGCGCGGGGTGGGTGCTGCCGAAGCGCGCCGAAGTCTGAGGCAGGGCGGGTGCCGGTCTGCATGCTGCCGACCGGCGCTCCGCGGCATCCAGCCTGCACCGCGTGCGTCATGGCATGCCCGGCGTGCGTGATGGGACACTGTGCAGGCGTTTTGTCGGTGCAGAGCCCGGATGCCGGACCGATCCGGCGGTTCTTCGCCGACAAAGCGCGTCATCGACCGACAAAACGTCGAGCTACGCCTCGGCGAGGAACGCCAGCGCCGCGTCCTTGAACGCCCGCGAGCCGGGCGCGTTGAAGTGGTTGCGGTCGGGGATCTCGAAGAAGCGCGCGTCGGGGGCCGCGGCGGCCAGGGCACGCGAGCCCTCGATGATCGCATCCTTCGATCCGGTGGCGAACAGGAGCGGGCGGGTGGGGGCGTCCGCCGGGTCGGGGTCGATCGTCTGGGAGGCGCGCATGCCCTCCGCCAGGGCGATCAGCGCCCGCAGGTCGTTGCCCGGCACCCGCTCGCTGAGCGCGATGTAGTTCTGCGTCGCCTGGTCGGTCACGGGGGTGTCGTCTGCGATGTACGCGCGCACCTGGTCGAGGTCGAGGCGCGCGAGCGGGATGCCGTCCGGCACGCCGCCGAGCACCGCCCGGCCGATGCGCTGCGGCAGGTCGCGCACGACCTCCCAGCCGACGCGGGCGCCGAGCGAGTAGCCGACGTAGAGGGCGTCGTCGACGAGGTAGGTGTCCATGACGGTCTCGATGTCGGTCGCCAGGGTGCGGATGCCGTAGGCCGCCGCCTCATGCGGCTTCTCGCTGAGCCCGTGCCCTCGCTGGTCGAGCGCGAGCACACGGTATCCGGCGCGGGTGAGGTCGCGCACCCAGCCGGTGAGCACCCAGTTGTCGCGCGCGCTCGACGCGAACCCGTGCACGATCACGACCACGGGGGCGTCGAGCTCGCCCCAGGTGTAGGTCGCGAGGCTCGTGCCGTCGGCGGCGTACACCTGCTGCGGTGCGGGCATGCTGGTCAGGTCAGAGAGGGGAACGGCCACGCTTCCATCTTGGCCCTGTGCGCGGCCCCCCGGGTCGTGATGTCGCGCCGTTCCCGCGCGCCTCTGCTCGCGCGCCCCGCTGCTGCTCGCGCGCCCCGCTTCTGCTGCCGAGACCCCCGCCTGTCGACGAGACCCCCGCGTGTTCACGTGAATGCGCGGGGGTCTCGTCGCTGCGCGGGGGTTTCGACGCGACGCGTGCGGGCGACGCGGACGGGGCGACGCGGACGGGGCGACGCGGGCGACGCGGGCGGGGCGACGCGGCGGGGCGACGCGGACGGCGCGACGGGCTCAGAGCACGACGAGGAAGCCGAGAACGGTGCTCGCGATGCCGAGCAGCGCCAGCACCAGGGCGGGCGCGAACGGCTCGCGACGGCGCAGGTGCACGACGGTGGCGCCGATCATGATGATCGCGAGGCCGGTGCCGGCGAGCGGGGTGAGGATCGGGAGGATGCCGGTCAGCAGTGGCAGGATCAGCCCCAGCGCGCCGAGGACCTCGAGCGCGGCGATGGCCTTGATGGTGCCGGCCGAGAAGTCGTCGGTCCAGGCCATGCCCTTCGCGGCGAGGGCCGCCTTCGGGGTGACGAGCTTCATGAATCCGCCGCCGAGCATGGCGAGGGCGAGGAGGCCGTTGACGATCCAGAGTGCGATCAGCATCCGTGGTTCCGTTCTGTGTCTTTGTTACGATCAGTAACCAAGGATGGAGCATGCGGATGACGAGTACAAAAGGCACATCGATGTCACTGACGCACACGCAGGAGAGCGACCTGGCCGGATTCCCCGACTACGAGAGCTCGTGTTCGGTCGACGAGGGCGCGGGGCGGGCGATCCGCGATGTGCTCGACCGGGTCGGCGACAAGTGGTCGCTGCTGCTCATCGCGACGCTCCGGGGCGATCGGCTGCGGTTCAGCGAGCTGCTCAAGCACATCCCCGGGATCTCGCAGCGGATGCTGACGCTCACGCTCCGTCAACTGGAACGTGACGGGCTGGTCAGCCGCACCGTGCACGCCGAGGTGCCTCCGCGGGTGGAGTACGAGCTCACCGACCTCGGCGGCACGCTGATCCCCATCGCGCGGACGATCGGCGACTGGGCGATGGCCAACCACCCCGCGATCGAGGAGTCCCGCGCCGCCTACGACGCGCGCCGCTGAGCTCTGGGCCGTCGGTCGCAGGGTCCGAGCCGACGGCATCCGAAGATCGGATCAACGTCGGAATCTCGGACGATCCGGGCAAGAACGTCCGAAATTCGGGGATCCTTCCGAAATCCGGATGCAGGGCGCGGATGCAGGGTGCGGATGCGGGCTGACGAGGCAGGGGCCGGAGGCAGTGGTCGGATGCAGAGGCCGGATGCGGAGGGGGGGACGGATGCCGCGGCATCCGTCCCCCCCTCGTCTCAGACGCGGGAGCGGAGCGCCTCGCCGAGGCCGGCGTCGACGTTCGTCCAGTACTGGAAGAAGCGCTCGCGGATCGCGTCGATCGTGATGGAGCGGCCCTGGCCGGTCAGTGTGTCGAGGAAGCGGGCGCGCCCTGCGTCGTCGAACACCTCGCGGTACAGCGTGCCGGCCTGGCCGAAGTCGTCGTCCTCGGAGTGCAAGGTGGCCGCCGAGCGGATGAGCGCCCCGTCGGACTCCCAGCTCGCCTCGACGCCCGCCGCGGCATCCGCCACCGGTCCGCCCGCGGCACCGAACGAGTTCGGCGTGTACACACGGTGCTCGGCCGGGTTGAAGCGGTACTGCATCTGGCCCTCGTGCATGTAGTTGCGCACCTCGGCCGCGTGTGGCTGGTTGACCGGCAGCTGGTTGTAGTTCGCGCCGATGCGATAGCGCTGCGCGTCGGAGTACGCGAACACGCGCGCCATCAGCATCTTGTCGGGCGAGATGCCGGTACCCGGCACCTGGTTGCCGGGCGAGAACGCCGCCTGCTCGATCTCGGCGAAGAAGTTCTGCGGGTTGCGGTTCAGTGTGAAGCGGCCGACCTTGATGCGCGGGTAGTCCTTCTTCGACCACGTCTTGGTGAGGTCGAACGGGTTGAAGCGGTAGGCCTTCGCCTCCTCATACGGCATGATCTGCACGTACACGTCCCACGACGGGAAGTCGCCGCGGGCGATGGCGTCGAAGAGGTCGCGGCGGTAGTAGTCGGCATCCGACCCCGCGAGCTTCTCGGCCTCGGCGGCATCCATCCGCTCCACGCCCTGCGCGGAGAGGAAGTGGTACTGCACCCAGAAGCGCTCGCCCGCGGCGTTCACCCACTGATACGTGTGCGAGCCGTAGCCGTTCATGTGGCGCCAGGATGCCGGCAGGCCGCGGTCGCCCATGAGATAGGTGACCTGGTGGGCGGTCTCGGGCGACAGTGTCCAGAAGTCCCACTGCATGTCGGAGTCGCGCAGCCCCGAGTCGCCGAGGCGCTTCTGCGAGTGGATGAAGTCGGGGAACTTCATCGCATCGCGGAGGAAGAACGTCGGGGTGTTGTTGCCGACGATGTCGAGGTTGCCCTCGGTCGTGTAGAAGCGCAGCGCGAAGCCGCGCACGTCGCGCCAGGTGTCGGGGGAGCCCTGCTCGCCGGCGACCGATGAGAAGCGCAGCAGCGTCTCGCTGGTCGCGCCGGGCTGGAAGGCCGCGGCGCGGGTGTAGGCGGACACGTCTTCGGTGACCTCGAAGGTGCCGAACGCGCCGCCGCCCTTGGCGTGCGGGTTGCGCTCCGGCACGCGCTCGCGGTTGAACGAGGCGAGCTTCTCGACGAGGTAGCGGTCGTGCAGCACGGTGGGGCCGTCGGCCCCGACGGTGAGGGAGTGCGCGTCGCTCGCGACGGGCGTGCCGGTCTGGGTCGTGGTACCGGGGATGTCTGACGTGGTCATGTGTTCGCTTCCGTTTCGTATGGGTGTTCTGCCGGGGTCCCCGGGGCGCGTCGATGCAGCGACGCCGGGGTGGATGGGTCGTTCGATGGTGTCGCCGGACGCGGCGCACGGACGTGTTTCTGACGATCCCGTAAGGATCTAGAGCGCGGCGTCCTGGCAGCGAGGGCAGAGGCCCCAGAAGGTGACCTCTGCGGTCTGGACGGTGAATCCCCCGGTGTTCGAGGGGGTGAGGCACGGCGCTTCGCCGACCACGCAGTCCACGTCGCCGATCGCACCGCAGGAGGTGCAGACGACGTGGTGGTGGTTGTCGCCGATGCGCCGCTCGTAGAGCGCTGCGGAACCTGCCGGTTCGATCCGGCGGATGAGTCCCGCCGTCGTCAGGTCCGCGAGGATGTTGTGCACCGACTGGATCGACGTGGTCGGCAGCACCTCGGACACCGCGCGGTAGACCCGCTCGGCATCCGTGTGGGCCATGGACTCCAGAGCCTCGAGAACGGCGACGCGGCCCGCGGTCGCCCTCAGTCCCGCGTCGCGAAGCGCGGAGTCGAGGTCGGTGTCCATGCCTCGACCATACACGTTCTTTTTAGTGATTCAAAAGAAGTATCGGAATGCTGGGCGGGTATGCCGGGATGAAGTCACGCGAGCCGGTTGCCGAAGAGCGGGAGCGTGAGGGCGCCACGTCCGGCGACGTAGGTGATCACCAGCAGCGTGATCATCAGGACGATGCCGAGGAACGGAGCGAGGATGACGAAGCGGTTGTGCCGTAGCAGCAGGATCGCGACACCCGAGGCGACGAGCAACACGACCGCACCGATGTAGAACGTGTTCAGAGCGGCGGCGAACGCGGAGTAGTCGCAGTCGCCCTCGCCGCAGCTGGCGACGCTGAGGGCCGACATGAACGTGTGCGCGGCGCCGAGGAACGTGAGGAAGAGCTGCACGATCCACATGAGGAACGCGGTCGGTGCACGTCCGGTGGGATCGCTCATGTCGGTACCGTACCGGTCCGGCCGCCGAGAACAGGCGAACGGCCCGAGATCAGGACGAATGCGCGGCATCCGCCTGATCTCGGGCCGTCTTCCTGTTCTCGGATGCTGCGGCCTCTCGGATGCTGCGGCCTCTCAGATGCCGGCGCTGCACCCTCAGCCCCGCGTGATGCTGAACCCGCTCCCGCGCAGGCGCACGGCCCCGCTCGCCGCTGCCTGGCCCCGCTGCGAACCGTCGGCCTCGTACGCACGACCGGACCCGGGGGCGAGGGGTGCGACGCGCAGATCGGATGCCGTGCCGTTGGCGTAGAGCACCGCCGAGCCCGTCGTCGTCGCGTACACCGCGGTCGCCACCCGCGGTTGGACCACCAGGGCGTTCAGCCGCACGTCTCCCGTGCTCGTGCACCGCACCGTCAGCGGACCGTCGGGCAGGTCGCCGCCGAGCAACTGCGGCGCGAGCATGCCGTCGGCCTCGGTGAGTCCGCGGTCACCCGTGCCGCCGGCCGGCGTGCGGGTGCTCCACACGCGCCGCGACCCCGAGAAGACCTCCCACACCGCGTCGCCGGCATCCTGCGCCTGACGCCAGACCAGGCCGTGCAGGATGCCGCCGGGCTCGGTGACATCGAACTCGACCGACTCCCCGGCCGGCACGTGCACATAGGCACCGCCCGACAGATTGCCTTCGCCGGTCCAGGCTCCGCCGTCCGGCCGCACCACCGCGCATCCGGGGGAGAGCCGGGCTGAGGCCGCGTCGACCGCCCGCAGCCCCGAGAACGAACGGAGACCCGTGATCGACGTCGCGATCGCGGCGACGTCGGGGTTCGCGTCGAGCAGCTGCATCGTCAGCAGGCCGTGGATCGTGGACTCCGCGCCCGAGTTGCGGTTGACCCGCCCGTCGGTCTCCACCCCGTCGCACGTCACGCCGGTCGCGGGGTCGTACACGGGCACGCCCGCGGTGTTCGCGCCGAAGAACCAGCCGGCGGCGAGCCCGGCGAGCACGCGATGTCCCTCGCCCCCCGCGGCGAGAGCGCCGGCCACGCGGCCGTGCGCGCCGTAGGCGATCTGCGCCTCGGCGGGCAGCGGCGCCCACGCGTTGTGCGGTCCGCCCGAGGCGAGCACCTGCGGGGTGAAGCGCCCGGCGTCGGCGACGGATGCCGCGACCCAGTCGCGCCGTCCCAGCGCCGCCCCCGCGCGGCCGAGCGCCTCGGGGGCCGCGCCGCCCCAGGCGTGCCAGAAGCCCAGCGACCCCGTCCACGGCAGCACGGCGCCGAAGGGCCAGCCCCGCGCGGGTTCGGTCGCCATCGCGGCCACGCCCTCCCCGTAGGTCCTCAGCGCGCGGAGGCTGCGCTCGTCTCCGGCGCCCGCCGCGGCGGTGAGGCCGAGCATGGCCTCGGCCGTGGCATCCGCCCCTCCCGTGATGAGCCAGGCGGGCAGGTCGCGACCGTCGCTGCGCACCCACTGCCCGGCGCGGGAAAGCGACTCGCGGTCGAGCGCGTCGAGGCACAGGTGCAGCCGGGCCAGCAGGAACGCGGCGAAGTCGGCATCCGTCGTCCGGAACGCGGCGTACCCCTCGCCGAGAGCCCACACCGAGCGGGCGAGCCAGTACGACTCGGCCGAGTCCGACGGGTCCGGCAGCTCGACGGGGATGGCGCTGGGGTTCAGCGTGCCGTCCTCCTGCTGCCACAGCACCACGCGGCCCGCGTTCTGACCGGTCGCCGTCTGCAGGAATGCGAGCGACCGCAGCACGTCGCGCGCGTCCTCACGGCTCTGCGCGTCTCCGGTGGCCTGCCACTCGCGCAGGAACACCACGGCGGAACGGGCGATGTCGTCGGCGTTGTACGCGCCCTGACTCCAGTACCCGGTCGCGGCATCGCGCGAGCCGCCGCCGACCGGCCGGTAGCCGCCGGAGCCGTCGGTGTCGGCGTAGGTCCACGGCGCGCGCACGATCGGGCGGGTCTCGATGCCGTAGGTCGTGTGCGTCGCGCTCGCCGCGACCGGCACGTCGGCGAGCAGGAACCGCAGGTGAGCGAGGTTCGTCAGGCGACCGGCGGCGGCCCCCGCGCGCACGGGAGAGGCGGATGCCGTCGTCTGCGCCACCGCGCCCTCGGCGGGGATCAGTGCGAGCGCGGTCGCGGTGGCGGCGAGTCCGAGGAACGTGCGGCGTGTGGTTTCCATGTCGTCACCGCTCCTCGTCTTCGGAGCCTTGGTCCTCGTCACGCAGCGCGCGGCCCCACGGCTGCGCCGGGTCGTGGATCGCGACCGCAAGGGTGGTGTCGGACTGCCCGTAGTAGGCGAACCACGTGCCGCGGAACTTCACCAGGCCCTCCACGAACGTGACGTTCGACACGAGGCCGTGCAGGTCCTCGAACGACTGCGGACGCAACCACGGCTCCTGCATCCGCGCGATGACCTTCGTCGGCTCATCGGGGTCGATGGCGATCTGCCCGCAGCGGTAGTCGACGTCCACCGTGCCGTCGGGGTGCACCGTCCTCGTGGCGCCGTTGGTGAGCATGACGAGCAGGCCGTTGTCGGTGATGACGGGAGAGGTGCCGATCTCGACCAGAGCCTCGTCCCAGGTCCCTGGCGTCGGCGAGTACATCGGCTCGGTGTCGGGCGTGCCCGGTGTCCAGTGGATGAGGTCGTCGCTGGTGGCCCAGTAGATGGCGCCCTCGCCGAAGTACATCCACCACTTCCCGTGCATCTTCTGCGGCACGATGACCCCCGCCTTCGACCAGTTGAACCCGCGGGGATCGGTGGTCTTGAAGGTGTCGAAGTCCTCGAACAGCGGGCCGTGCTTGGTCCAGGTGCGCAGGTCCGGCGAGGTGGCCAGGCACAGCTGCGCGCTGTGGCGGTCCCAGCCGGTGTAGGTGAGGTAGTACGTGCCGTCGATGAGCGCGATGCGCGGGTCTTCGCAGCCGTAGCGCTCGTAGTCCTCGGAGGGAGAGAGGATCGGCGCGTCCTCGCGGGTGAATGTCACGCCGTCGCTCGAGCGGGCGATGCCGATGTGCGAGACGATGTCGTCGGCGTGCGCGCGGTACAGCAGCACGACCTCGTCGCCGTCGACGAGCGCGGCCGGGTTGTAGAGGTTCGCCGACTCCCAGCTCGCGCCGCGGGGGCGCAGGATGGGGTTGCCCTCGTAGGGCGTGAACGGACCCAGGGGGAAGGATGCTCCGGTGAACATGGTGGCCTTTCTGGCTAGCCCTTGACGGCCGCGCCGAGGTCGGTGGCGGTGAAGAAGCGCTGGAAGACGACGAACAGGACCACGACCGGGAAGGCGAGGGCCGTGGCCCCGGCGAGGATCGCGCCGTTGGGGTTCGCCGTGGACTGCGCCACGTTGGAGATGTAGTTCGCGAGAGACACGGCGAGCGGCTGCATCGACGCGTCCTTCGTGATGAGGAACGGCCAGAGGAACTCGTTCCACGGGCCGATGAAGGTGACGAGCACGACGGTCACGAGTACCGGACGGATCAGCGGCAGTGCGACCGACGTCAGCAGCCGGATCTCCCCGGCGCCGTCGATGCGCGCCGCCTCGAAGATCTCCGCCGGCAGAGCCTTGAAGAACTGCGTGAAGATGAACACCGCCGTCGTGTTGATGAGGAACGGCAGGATCATGCCGAGGTACGAGTCGCCGAGCCCGTAGTTGCGGGTGATCTGCACGTACAGCGGGATCATGAGCAGCTGGAACGGCACCATCTGCACGAGCAGCATGAGCACCCAGATCACGCCGCGTCCGCGGAAGTCGAGGCGCGCGATCGCGTAGCCCGCGAGCAGGCCGAACACGACGGTGCCCAGCAGCACGCCGGCCGTGAAGATCAGCGAGTTCAGGAGCGACCCGACGAGGTCGATCCGCGAGTCGATGGCGGCGAAGTTGTCGATCGTCCACCCCGTGGTCGGGATGAGCGAGCTGGGCGAGTTCGTCGGGTTCTTCTGGAAGGCGCCGACGAGCATGAAGTAGAACGGGAAGGCGAACCCCACCGCGGCGATCGTGAGCAGGACGGTGCTGAGGATGCGCGGCAGCGGGCGGCGTCGACGGGTCATCATCGCTCCCTCGTGGCTCGGTTGGCGGCCAGCGACAGCATCCCGACGAGGATGACGAGGATCATGCCGATCGCCGCCGCGGTGTCGGGGTTCTGCTGCTGGATGCCCAGCTGGTAGATGAGCAGCACGGGCGTGGAGGAGGCGCCGTCGGGGCCGCCGCCGTTGGTGAGCAGGTACGGCTCGGTGAAGAGGTTCGCCCCGGTGATGATCGACAGGATCAGCACGAGCGTCGTCGCGCTGCGCACACCGGGCACGGTGACGTTCCAGAAGCGCGAGAGCGCTCCGGCCCCGTCGGTCTCCGCCGACTCGTACAGCTCCTTCGGCACGTTCTGCAGCGCCGCGAGGTAGAGCAGGATGTAGAACCCGAGCTGTTTCCACGTGACGTACAGCGCGATCATCGGCATCGCCAGCCCGCTGTTCACGAGCCACGACGGGTCGGGGGCGAGCGGCCCGAGGATCGTGTTGACGAGCCCGCCGCCGGAGAACAGCAGCATCCACACGCCGACCAGCGAGACGCTGGCCGTGAGGTAGGGCACGTAGAACGCGACGCGGTAGGCCGACACCCAGCGGATGCCGGTGTTCAGTGCGGCCGCGAGCACGAGGGCGAGCACGGCGGTGAGCGGCACGTTGATCACCAGGAACACGAGGGTGTTGCGGAACGAGTCGAGCACCCGCGGATCGGTGAGCACGGTGACGAAGTTGTCGAAGCCCACGAAGGGGCGATCGACCTCGGCGCCCGGGGCGGTGAAGAAGTAGTCGTGGAAGGCGATGTAGACGGCGAAGCCCAGCGGGTACGCGAAGATCGCCAGCACGAACACGAAGTACGGCAGCGCGAAGAGGCCGCCGATCGGCTGCGCACCCAGGATGCGGGTGCGCAGCCGCCGGTTCTCGGTCATGGCGTCAGTGCCCCTCGTCGGTCGGCATCCGTCACTGGGCGACGAGCGTGTCGATCTTCTTCGCCGTCGAGCTCAGGAAGTCGTCGATCGACGTCTTGTCGAAGATCACCGCTGACGAGTAGCCGTCGCGGAAGGCCTGCCACGCCTCGACGGAGTTGGGGATGCTCGGCACGTCAGCGACGTTCTCGACCTGCTTCGCGAACGCGACGTAGTTCGGGTTCGCCGAGAAGTAGTCGGCGTAGGTGCCGGCGAGGTCGGTGCGCATCGGCATCTGCCCCGTCTTCTCGAGCAGCTGGCCGTCGCTGTCCTCGCTGGTGGAGAACTTCAGGAACTCCCACGCCGTGCCCTGGTTCTTGCACGCGGTGAACATCGACACGCTCTTCGAGTCGGCGAAGGTCGTGGGGTTCTCCCGTCCGTCGCTCGTCGGCACGGGCATGAAGCCCACGTCGACCGTGTCGGCGTACGACGGGATCGCCCACGGGCCGGCGAGCTGCATCGCCGTGGTGCCCGCAGACATCGCATCGTCGGTGGACGCCTCGTTCGGGGCGAGCTTGTCGTCGTAGACCTTCTTCCAGAACTCGGCGACCTCGCGGCCGGCATCCGAGTCGAACGTGGCCTTGCCGTCTTCCACGAGCATCGTGCCGTCGGTCTCGGCGAGGTAGAGCGGGTAGAAGTCGAACCACGGCTGGTAGAACTCGCTGGTCGGCGCCGGCCAGATCGCGCTCTTCACGCCCGAGTCCACGATGGCCTTCGAACCTGCCAGGAACGCGTCGTAGGTGTTCATCTGGGGGTTCTCGGGGTCGAGTCCCGCCGCCTGGAACAGCGCCTTGTTGTACATCACCATGACGGGGTTCGACTTCCACGGCAGCTGGTAGAAGTCGCCGTCGGTCGCGTAGGCGTCGACCTTGCCCCCGCGGGAGGTGATGTAGTCGGCGCCGCCGTCGATCTTGCTGAGATCGACGAGCCCGCCCTGCTTGACCCAGCCCGAGACGGCGGCCGGGGCCACGTTGTAGACGAGGCAGGGGGCCGTGCCCGCGGTGATCGCGGCCGTGATGGCCTCCTCCGAGGAGGAGCCGGCGGGGATCTCCTGCGCCGTGACCTTCTCGTCGGGGTGCTCCTTGTTCCAGGCGTCGACCACGGCGTGGCCCCAGGCGAGCTCCTGCTCGTTGTTGGAGAGCCAGACCTTGATCGGCCCCTTCCCGTCGGAGGACCCGGCGCTGTCGCCGCCTCCCGTCGAGCATCCGGTCGCGGCGAGTGCGACGATGCCGATGACTGCTGTTGCTGCGATCTTCTTCATGGTGTCCTCCTCGACACGGTGGGTGCGGTGGTCTGCGGTGCGCCGGTGCTCTCGCGGAAGTGCACGATGTTGCAGTCGACGACCTCGGTGCGCGGTTCGGCGCCGAGGATGTCGGCCCGCAGCAGGCGGGCGGCGGCGCGGCCGCGGGCCGCTGGATCGGATGAGACGCTCGTGAGCGCCGGGGTGAGGTGGGCGGAGAGGTGGTCGTCGTCGAAGCCCGAGATGGCCAGGTCGGCGGGGATCGACAGTCCCTGGGCCCGTGCGTAGGAGAGCCCCGCGATCGCCATGGTGTCGTTGGAGTACAGGATGGCGGTCGGTCGGTCGGGCAGGGCGAGCAGTTCGGCGGTGAGGGCGCGGCCGCTCGCCGCGGTGAAGTCGCCCTCGCGGAGCAGCCGGTCGTCGCCGACCGCGTCGCGATAGGCCAGGGCGCGGGCGCGCGAGTGCACGTAGCGGAGGGGGCCGGAGACGTGCGCGATGCGCTCGTGGCCGTCGGCGCGCAGGTGGGCGATGATGTCGCGGATCGGAGCGGCGTCGTCGGTGCGCACGCAGGAGAACGGATGCGGTCCGTCGTACGCGCCGACCAGCACGGTCGGGAGGTCGAGGTCGTCGAGGAAGGGGACGCGCCAGTCGTCGTCGCGCAGGTCGAGCAGGAGGGCGCCGTCGGCCCGGCCGTGAGCGAGGGAGCGGTAGGCGCGTTCCTCGGCATCCCGGTCGGGGACGACCTGCAGGATGAGGGCCGTCTCGGTCTCGGAGAGCACGGACTCGACCCCGGCGATGAAGGCGGGGAAGAAGGAGTCGTTGGCGATGACCTCGGGGTCGCGGGCGAGCACGACGGCGATGGCGTTGGCGCGCCGGTTGGCCAGTGCCCGCGCGCTCTGGCTCGGTACCCAGCCCAGCTTCTCGGCGGCGGCGAGCACCTTGGCGCGCGTCTCCTCGGAGATGGGGCGGTTGCCGCTGAGGGCGTGCGACACCGTCGCCTTGGCCACTCCGGCCTCGCGCGCCACATCGGCGATCGTCGTGCGGCTCATGCCACCTCCTCGTGGATGCTCCGGCGGGTGCCGGTCGGTTCTGTCGTGCGCTCGGGCGCGCCTCGACGTGAACCGGTTTGATGAGTGTAAACCGGTTTGATTCGCCATGTCAACGGTCTGTGTTCGTGGTTCCGTGCGCGGTGGGCCGGCGCGCGGGCTCGTGCTCGGCGGGCTCGTGCTCGGCGGGTCCGTGCTCGGCAGGTCCGTGCTCGGCGGGTCCAGCTGCCGCGGCATCCGGGCGCTCCGCGGCATCCGAATTTCGGAAGCATGCCCGTTTCTCGGACGATGGCGGCCGAATCATCCGAAAAACGGCACTCCATCCGAGAATCCGGCCGGGGTGCCGGGGCGGCGGGGTGGCGGGGCTGAGAGACCGGGTGGCGGGGCCGAGAGACCGGGTGGCTGGGCTGAGAGACCGGGCGGCGGGGCGGCGGGGTGGCGGGCGGCCGGGCTGTCAGGAGAAGCGGATGCTCTGCCGCAGCCTCGTGCGGATGTCGAACAGCTCGTTGCCGCCGATCACCCGGGCGCCATTCACGCCCGCGCGCAGCAGGGTCGGCAGGGTGCTGCGCCTGACCACGACGACGGGAAGGTCGCGGATGCGGCCGAGCGGGGTGGCGGCCACGGCGAGGTCGTCGTCGGGGAGCACCACGATCGCCGCGCTGAAGCGCACCTTCGCGGCGCGGGCGGTCGTGCGGATCTGCCCGAGCAGGGTCGTGACCGGGGCGAGGGTGCCGAGGGTCGGACCGGTGATCTCGCCGGAGCGGAAGCCGACCACCCCTCCGAAGTCCACCGACATCACCCCGTACAGTCCGCTCGGGCCGAGGATCACGTGATCGAGCTGCCCCTCCGGCTCGACGGCGACCCCGTGCCACAGCGTGAAGCCCATGCCCAGGCCGGCCACGGCATCCGCGGTCCCCTCCTCGGCGAGGGCATGCGCGAGGAGGCGGCGCAGGTCGCGGGGTGCCGCACGCACGACCGACGGCGCGTACGGGTCGGCGACCTCTCCGCCCCACTTGCGCAGCAGGATCTCATAGCGCGCGCGGCGACGGACGCCGGGCTCGCCGTACGTCTGGGGGCGGGGCCGGGTGTCGGCGGGGGCGGTGGGGGCGCGCCACCCGTCCCACTCGGCATCCGATCCGCGGCTGCGATCGTAGTCGGCGCGCTGCTCCGGCGTGCCGATCAACTCCCAGGCACGCTGCACGCGGATGAACACGGCCGCGTCGCCGCCGGTGTCGGGGTGCGTCTCGCGCAGCCGCAGCCGGTAGACGCGCCGCAGCTCGTCGTCGCCGACCGACGGCGTGACGCCGAGCACCTCGTAGGGGGAGGCCGAGAGCGGGCTGTCGAACATCCTGCTCCTTCCGACCGCTGATCCAGGCTAGCGGGGTGCGGGCCCCTCGCCGGACGATCGTCGGTGGGGTCAGGCCGGCACGTCCACGATGCGCTCGACTCCTCGCACGGGCGCGACGGCACCGGCGGATGCCGCGGCGAGGTCGTCGGCGAGGCGGTCGAGCTCTGCGGCCGGCGCCCACAGCTCCAGTGTCGCCGCGGCGCCGTAGCGCGGCTCGCCGAGGGTCGCGCCGTGGTGCGCCGCCCAGTCGCGCAGGAGGTTGTCGTAGCGGCCGGCATCCGCGTGGGGCACCTCCACCGTGACCTGCGTGAGCGCCTCGCGCCGCAGCAGCGCGGCCAGGTCGAGCGCCTCGGACACCGCCGTGGAGTAGGCCCGCACGAGGCCTCCGGCGCCGAGCTTCACGCCGCCGAAGTAGCGGGTGACGACGGCGACGAGGTCGGTGAGCTCGCGTCGCCGCAGTACCTCCAGCATCGGGATGCCGGCGGTGCCCGACGGCTCGCCGTCGTCGTTGGAGCGCGCCTGGTCTCCGAGCAGGCCGGTGACCATCGCACTGCAGTTGTGCCGCGCGTCCCAGAAGCGCTTGCGGATGCCGGCGATCACGGCATCCGCCTCCTCGACCGACCCGACCGGCTCGACGCGGGCGATGAACCGCGACTTCTTGATGACGATCTCGTGCTCGACCGCCGCGGCGATCGTCGCCGGATAGGTGCGGGCGGGGGTCATCCGCCCAGGCTATCCGGCGGCGTCGCCGCGGTCGGCTCCGCGCCGGACCTGGGGCCGCGGCGCGACCTCTCGCCGACCGCCGACTCAGCGGTCGATGAACGACATCTGCTGCGGGTTGTACCGGTCGCCGTGCACGCCGACGCTTGCGGCGAGGAGGTCGAGCGCGCGCACCTCGTCGGCCGACAGGGCCACCGCGGTCGAGCCGGCGTTCTCCGCGATGCGCGAGGTGCGGCGGGTGCCGGGGATGGGCACGATCCACGGCTCACGGGCGAGCAGCCACGCCAGCGCGATCTGCCCGGGCGAGGCCTCCTTCGACGCGGCCAGGCCGGCCACGTGGGCGATGAGCTCCTGGTTGGCCGCACGGTTCTCCTCGGTGAAGCGCGGGATGATCCCCCGGATGTCACCCTCGGAGAAGGTCGTCGTCTGGTCGACGGTGCCGGTGAGGAAGCCCTTGCCCAGCGGGCTGAACGGCACGAAACCGATGCCGAGTTCGCCGAGCACCGGCAGCACCTCGGCCTCCGGCTCGCGCGTCCAGAGCGAGTACTCGCTCTGCAGTGCCGTCACCGGCTGCACGGCGTGCGCCCTCCGGATGGTCGAGGCCGACGCCTCGGAGAGCCCGAAGTGGCGCACCTTGCCCTCGGCGACGAGCTCCGACACGGTGCCGGCGACGTCTTCGATCGGCACGTCGGGGTCGACCCTGTGCTGGTAGAACAGATCGATCACGTCGGTGCGCAGCCGGCGCAGGGACTGCTCGGCGACGCGGCGGATCTGCTCCGGCCGGCTGTCGAGTCCCACGTTCTTGCCGTCCTCGATGCGCCAGCCGAACTTCGTCGCGATCACGACCTGGTCGCGGATCGGCTCCAGCGCCTCGCCGACGAGCTCCTCGTTGACGTAGGGGCCGTATACCTCCGCGGTGTCGAAGAAGGTGACGCCGAGGTCGAGCGCCGAGCGGAGAACCGCGATCATCTCGTCGCGGTCGCCGGGATTGGGTCCGTAGCTCTGCGACATCCCCATGCAGCCGAGACCGACCGCTGAGACCTCGAGGCCCTGACCGAGTGTGCGTGTGTGCATGCGCGTGTCCTTTCGTCGTGGCTCGACGCTACGCCGCAGTCCGACGGGGAGGGAGGGGCTGACAGAACCCCTCAACCGAACGATGGAGGCGCCGCGCGGCCGGTCGGGGAAGAATGTGAGGATGCCGTCGACCGACCGTCCTGAGCCCCGGGTGCGCACCTGGGCTGGGCTCATCGGCTCCGTGCGGATCGGCCAGGCGGCCATCACCCTCGTGCTCGCGGCGATCGGCTCCTGGCGCGCGGCGTCCGACGGGGTGCCGCTGCCGTGGGTGCTGGCGATCTGCCTGGTCTTCCTCGGCTGGTACGGCGGGGGTCTACGCCTCAGTGAGCGCACCGACGATCGCCGTCTCGCGACCGGCTGGCTGCTCGGCCTCACCCTGATCTGGTGCGGGGCCGTCGCGGTCTCCCCGGAGTACGTCTGGCTCGCCTTCCCGCTGTGGCTGCTGGCCGGGTTCGTGATGCGCATGCGGTGGGCGATCCCGCTCAGCATCCTGATCCTCGTCGTCGTGATCGCCGCCCCGCCCCTGCACACGGGCACCACCAGCTACGCGAACGTGATCGGCCCGCTCGTGGGCGGCGTCTTCGCCCTCGGCATCTCCCGCGGTTACCTCGAGCTCGTGCGCGACGCGCGCGAGCGCCGCCGTCTCATCGCCTCGCTGGTCGCGACGCAGCAGGAGATGGCCTCCCTGCAGGACGAACTCGCCCGCACGCAGCGCGAGTCGGGCGCCAGCGCCGAGCGCACCAGGGTGTCGCGCGACATCCACGACACGGTCGCGCAGAGCGTCTCGTCGATCGGCATGCTGGCGCGGTCCGCCCTGGACGCGGAGACGGATGCTGCGCGCACCCGCGCCCTCGAGCAGATCGCCGCGCTCGCCGCGGAGGGGCTGGCCGACGCCCGTCGCATCGTCGACGACCTCATGCCGGCGGAGCTCGAGGCCTCGGCGCTCGGTGATGCCCTGGCGCGGATGCTCGACAGGCTGGCCGACGAGACCGGGATCTCCGCGACGCTGCAGGCCGACGAGCTGCCGGCGCTCGGGCTCGACGCCGAGGTGGCGCTGCTGCGCACGGCCCAATCGGCGCTCGCGAACGTGCGCACGCACTCGGGCGCCGCGCGAGTGGTCGTGACCCTGGCGGATGCCGACGATGCGGTGCGTCTCGACATCGTCGACGACGGCCGCGGCTTCGACCCGGCCGGGCTCGATGCGCCGGGTCTCGGCGGAGGCTACGGTCTGCGGGCCATGCGGGCGCGGCTGCGCGAGCTCGGCGGAGGGCTGGACGTGGAGAGCGCTCCGGGCGACGGCACCGCGCTGTCGGCCCATGTGCCTCTCGGCCGTCGCCCCGCGGACGATGTGCACGTCGTCCCTCGCCGCACGCCGGACGGAGGGGGCTCATGACCGCGGTGCGGGTGCTCCTTGTCGACGACCACCCCATCGTCCGGGCAGGGGTGCGGTCGCTGTTCGACCGTCGCGACGATGTGGAGGTCGTCGGGGAGGCGGCATCCGGGGAGGAGGCGATCGCCCTCGCACGGCACCTGCATCCCGACGTGGTGCTGTGCGATCTGCGGCTGGGCGACGGCATGGACGGCGTGCAGACCACCGCGGCGCTGCGCGCGCAGCATCCGGCCCCCGCCGTGATCATCCTCACCACCTTCGACCGCGACGCCGAGATCCTCGGCGCGATCGAGGCGGGGGCGTCCGGCTACCTGTTGAAGGACGTCTCGCCCGACGTCATCGTCTCGGCGATCCGTCAGGCGGCCTCCGGCGGCCTCGTGCTCACGCCGGAGCTCAGCGAGCGGGTGGTCGAGGTCATGCGCGCGCCCCGCGTGCGACTCACCGAGCGTGAACTCGACGTGCTGCGGCTGCTCGACACCGGCTCGTCGAACCGGGAGATCGCCAAGACCCTGTTCGTGACCGAGGCGACGGTGAAGACGCACCTCGTGCACGTGTTCGAGAAGCTCGGCGCTGACAGCCGCGCCCGTGCCGTCGCCATCGCCCGCGAGTCCGGCCTGCTGTAGGCCGGGCTGCCGTCCCGCCAGCGCTTTCGAGTCGTACGACTGACCCCGAATCCGGCCGAAACCGGGGCATTCGTGCGACTCGAACGCCGGGGGCGGGAGTCAACCGAACGATGGATCCGGGCGGCGGCCGGCCGCGCGAGGCTGGAGACAGCTCGAAAGGACACCCATGCGCAAGCTCTTCTACGCCGCGTTCGCCTACATGGTCGCCGGCGTGCTCTCCGGACTCTTCTACCGCGAGTTCACCAAGGCCAACGGCGTCCCCGAGGGGCAGGCGACGCAGCTCGGACTCGTGCACACGCACCTGCTCGTGCTCGGCTTCGTCGTGCTGCTGATCGTGCTGCTGCTCGAGAAGGCGTTCGCGCTGTCGGAGAGCCGCCTGTTCGGCTGGTTCTTCTGGACGTACAACGCGGGCCTCGTCGTCACCGCGGCGACGCTCACGTGGCACGGCTGCCTCACCGTGCTCGGGCAGCAGTCGTCGGCCATGATCTCCGGCATCGCCGGTCTCGGCCACATCCTGCTCTCCGCGGGCATGGTGCTGCTGTTCCTCGCTCTTCGCCCGCGCGTGCTCACGCCGGCGCAGGCTCCGGCATCCGCCTGATCCGCGCGGTGTCCGCCGGAGGCTACTCCGCCGTCTCGTCGCGCAGGTAGGCGATGTGCGCCTCGTGGCGGGCGAGATGATGCGGGGACCGGCGCACGAACAGCCACGCCACCACGAGGATCGCGAACCAGATCGGCGTCACCGCCAGCGCCGTCAGCGTGTCGGGCTGCGTGGTCAGCGCCCACAGGATGAACACGAAGAACGCGAGCACCACGAACACCATGAACACGCCGCCCGGCATCCGGAACCTCGAGGCCGCCGCCTTCTCCGGCCGGCGCCGCCGGTACACGAGGTAGCTGGCGAGGAAGATCGTCCACACGAACATGAAGCACACGGCCGAGACCGTCGTGACCATGTCGAACGCCGTGCCGATGTCCTTGCCCGCGTAGAGCAGCACGACCCCCGACAACAGCAGGATGCAGGAGAGGAACAGTGCGTTCTGCGGAACCTTGCGCGACGAGAGGCGGCCGAACAGCCGAGGCGCGTCGCCGTCCTGCGCGAGGCCGAACACCATGCGCGACGTCGAGTAGATGCCCGAGTTCGCGCTCGACATGGCCGAGGTCAGCACCACGAGGTTGACGACCGTGGCGGCGATGCCGAGCCCCGCGAGGGCGAACATCGCGATGAACGGGCTCTCTCCCGCGACGTACTCGGTCCACGGGGTCACGGCCATGAGCACGATGAGCGCGCCGACGTAGAAGAGCAGCACGCGGATGGGGATGGCGTTGATGGCCTTGGGCAGGTTCTTCTCCGGGTCCTTGGTCTCGGCGGCGGCCGTGCCGACGAGCTCGATGCCCACGAAGGCGAACACCGCGATCTGGAATCCGGCGACGAAGCCCATGAACCCGTGCGGGAACATGCCCCCGTGATCCCACAGGTTGGCGAAGGACGCGGTGCCGGCGTCGTGCTGGAACCCGGTGACGATCATCACGAGGCCCGTGATGATGAGGGCCACGATCGCCACGATCTTGATGAGGGCGAACCAGAACTCCATCTCGCCGAACGCGGCGACCGTCGGCAGGTTCAGCGCCAGCAGGATGACGATCACCAGCAGTCCGGGGATCCACAGCGGGATGCCGGGGATGAGGGCATCCGTGTATCCGGCGATCGCGATGACGTCGGCGACGCCGGTGACGACCCAGCAGAACCAGTAGGTCCAGCCGGTGAAGAATCCGGCCCACGGTCCGAGCAGGTCGCTCGCGAAGTCGCTGAACGACTTGTATTTGAGGTTCGACAGCAGCAGTTCACCCATCGCCCGCATGACGAAGAAGAGCATGAAGCCGATGATCATGTAGACGAAGATCACCGACGGCCCCGCCACCGAGATGGTCTTGCCGCTGCCCATGAACAGGCCGGTGCCGATCGCCCCGCCGATCGCGAGCAGCTGGATATGGCGGTTGCTCAGCGCCCGCCGCAGGTGCTCCTCCTCGCCCGTCGTGGTCGCCGTTCCCCCTGCGTGCCTGTCCGTCACTGTGTTCCTCCGGTCGTCGTCGACAGCGCCGCCGGCAAGCGGGGGCGCTGTCGCAGAGTAATGCACGCGGATGCCGCGACACGCTCGATCCGCGCGGCCGACCCCGAATCCTGGACGAAGGTATACCGCTCGAACGAAACGATTCGATAAACTGGCGGGACCCCCGATCCACCCCTCAGCACTGCGAGCCGCTCCTCCATGGCCACCTCTCTCACCACGGGCCGTCCGTGGCGTGTCATCCTTGCCTTCTCCGTCCCGCTCCTGCTCGGCAACGTCGTGCAGCAGCTGTATCAGTTCGTCGACGCCGTCGTCGTCGGACGCCACCTCGGCGTCGACTCCCTGGCGGCGGTCGGCGCGACCGGCTCGCTGCTGTTCCTGCTGCTCGGGTTCGCGTGGGGCCTGACCAGCGGTTTCGCGATCCCGATCGCCCAGGCCTTCGGCGCGGGCGATGCAGCCGCGGTGCGCCGCTCGGTCGCGACCGGCGTCCTGCTCACGGGCATCACGAGCGTGATCCTCACCGTCGTCGCGCCGCTCATCTCGGCCCCGCTGCTCGCGCTGCTGCAGACGCCCGACGTGCTGATGCACGAGGCGACGGTCTTCACGCAGATCAGCTTCCTCGGCGCCGGCGCGACGATGTTCTTCAACTACCTCTCGGCGATCATCCGCGCGATCGGAGACTCCCGCACGCCTCTGGTGTTCCTCACGATCTCCTGCGCCCTGAACGCCGGTCTCGTGATCCTCATGGTCGGTCCGCTGGAGTGGGGCGTCGCGGGCGCGGCGCTCGCGACCGTGGTCGCTCAGGCCGTGTCGGTGCTGCTGTGCCTCGAGTTCGTGCGGCGGCGGCTCCCCATGCTGCACCTGCGCCGCGCCGACTGGCAGATCACCCGCGCGGATCTCGCGGAGCACCTGCGCCTCGGCCTGCCGATGGGCTTCCAGGCGTCGATCATCGCGATCGGCACGCTCACTGTGCAGGTCGCGCTCAACACGCTCGGCCCCGAGGCGGTCGCCGCCTACACCACCGGCTCGCGCGTCGACAGCCTCGCCGTGGCCTTCCTCTCCTCGCTGGGGCTGGCGGTGTCGATGTACTCGGCGCAGAACCTCGGCGGGCGGCGGCCCGACCGCATCCGACGCGGAGTCGTGGAGGCGACCTGGATGGCGATCGCCGCGGGGGCCGTGCTCGGCGTCGTGATCATCGCCTTCGGCGCTCCGCTCGTGCGCATCTTCATCGGCGAGGGGTCCGACACGGTCGTCGACCTGGCGCACCTCATGCTCATCGTGAACGGCTGCGGCTATTGGGCGCTGGGCGTGCTGTTCGTGCTGCGCGGTGCACTGCAGGGGCTCGGGCACACGCTCGTGCCCACGGTCACCGGCGTGATCGAGCTGGTCGCCCGCGTCGCCGCCGCGGTGGTGCTCGGCGCCCTCATGGGCTTCACCGGTGTGGCGCTCAGCAACCCCCTGGCGTGGGTGGGGGCGATCGTGCTGCTGGTGCCCGCCTACATCCGTGCGCACCGGGGCCTCGCTCGCATGAAGGTCGACCCGGTCGAGGCGACGGAGACCTCGGCGATCCCGATCGTGGGCCCGGTGGACGGCTCGATGGTGGTCGATGCGGTCATCACCCAGCCGGTGCGGGTGGTGCGCAGGCCGCTGGTGCGGATGAGGCGCCGTTAGACCTGAGTCGTACCCAACATCATCCTGGAGACGGATGCCGCCGCGCCGACACTTGCCTAATGTTGGTAGTGCGGAGATTCCGCTGACGGGGGGTCGTCATGACGTCATCGAGGGTGGCCAGTGATCTGGCAGCGTTCCTTGTGCCGATCGGAGTGGTCGGTGCGGTGCTGGCCGGGCTGTGCGCGGTGGTCGCGGCTGTCGCGATCGTCCGTGGTGCGAGCGGGCTGACGGGAGGCGCGGTCGGGATGTGGATCCCGGCGGCGCTCATCAGCTCGGTCGCCGGATTCGCGAACCAGTGGATCCCGCTCATCGTGGCCGGCGCCGCACTCATCGCCATGCTGGTGATCGGCGGAGTCGTGCGGTCGATCGTGACCGCGGCCGGATTCGATCGGCCAACGGAATCGGATGCCGCGGCCGTGGCGGTGGCCGAGGAGGCGCCTGCGGCCGCACGCCCGGCGCCCGCGCGCCCGGCGCTCGCCGCGAGCACGTCGGTCGTGCCCGTCGCCCCCGCCGTCACCGGCGCCGTGTCGACGCTCACGCGGCCGAACCCGGCACGCGTGGCCTGACCGCCGCAGCACGGTTTCGAATCGCACGAATGACCCCGTTTCGGGCCGAAACAGGGTCAGTCATGCGATTCGAAACGGGGTGAGCGCGCCTCAGCGGTAGTCGCGGTCGCGGTGCTGGCCGGACTCGTCGGCCGCCGCGACCCGCTCCGCCTCACGGGCGCGCAGCTCGACGCGGCGGATCTTGCCCGAGATGGTCTTGGGTAGCTCCGGCACGAACTCGATGATCCGCACCCACAGGTGCGACGACAGCCGGTCGTGCGCGTAGGCGAAGATCGCCCGCGCGGCGTCGGTCTCGTCGGCCACGGCATCCGCACGCAGGCACACGTACGCCTTCGGCACCGCGAGCCGCGTCGGATCCGGGCTCGGCACGACGGCCGCCTCCACGACGAGGTCGTGCTCCAGCAGCACGGACTCGAGCTCGAACGGCGAGATCTTGTAGTCGGAGGCCTTGAACACGTCGTCGGCGCGGCCCACGTAGGTGAGGTAGCCGTCGGCGTCGCGCGAGGCGATGTCGCCCGTGTGGTGGAAGCCGCCCTCGCGCGACTCCGCCGTCTTCTGCGGGTCGTCGTAGTAGCCGGCCATGAGGCCGAGCGGGGGCTGCGACAGGTCCAATGCGATCTCGCCCTCGGCATCCGTCACCTCGCCGGTCACGGGATCGAGCAGCACCACGGGGTAGCCGGGCAGCGGCCGTCCCATCGAACCGATCTTCACGGGCTGACCGGGCGAGTTGCCGACGCAGCACGTCATCTCGGTCTGGCCGAAGCCGTCGCGGATCGTGCCGCCCCAGGCGCCTCGCACCCGCTCGATGACCTCGGGGTTCAGCGGCTCGCCGGCGCCGACGAGCTCGCGCGGCGGATGGGTGAGGCGGCCGAGGTCGGCCTGGATCAGCATCCGCCACACCGTCGGCGGAGCGCAGAACGTCGAGACGCGGTGGGTGTCCATGACCTGCATGAGCGTGTTCGCATCGAAGCGGTCGTAGTTGTAGACGAACACCGTCGCCTCGGCGAGGAAGGGCGAGTAGAAGCTCGACCACGCGTGCTTGGCCCAGCCCGGCGACGAGATGTTCAGGTGCACGTCGTCGGGCCGCACGCCCAGCCACCACATGGTCGACAGGTGGCCGATGGGGTAGGAGACGTGCGTGTGCTGCACGAGCTTGGGGCGGCTGGTGGTGCCGCTGGTGAAGTAGAGCAGGGCGGTGTCGGATGCCGGGGTCGGTGCGTCCGGCTCGAACTCCGTCGCGGCCGAGCTCGAGTCGGTGAAGCGGGCCCAGCCGTCTGGCACGTCGTCCCCGACGGCGATGCGCAGCACGTCAGCCCCCTCGAGCCGCGGCGCGAGCGAGCCGAGCGTGACCACGGCGCGGGCGCGGCCGTGCTCGATGCGGTAGGCGAGGTCGGATGCCGAGAGCAGCGTCGACGTCGGGATGGACACCGCGCCGAGCTTCGTGATCGCGAGCATGACCTCCCACAGCTCGATCGTGTTGCCCAGCATCACGATGACGTGGTCGCCGCGACGGATGCCGAGGCTCGCGAGCCAGTTCGCGACCTGGTCGGAGCGGGCGGAGAGCTCGCCGTAGGTCCAGGCCCGTAGCGAGAGGTCGGCGTCGACGATCTGCACCGCGGGCCGGTCGGGGTTCTCGCCGGCGATCACGTCGAACCACTCCAGCGCGAAGTTGAACTCCGTCGGCGTCGGCCAGCGGAACCCCGCGCGGGCGGCGTCGTAGTCGGTGGCGTTCGCGAACAGGAAGTCGCGCATCGCGCGGATCGAGGTCGTTGCGGCGGTGGCGCTGCGGCTCATTCGGGCTCCCTTGCTTCGGTACGCGTTCCATCCTGGCCCTGTGCGGATGCTCGCGCGAGTGCGGCGCGCAGCATCCGTTGCCGGATCCCCTGACGTTTCGAGTCGCATGAATGACCCTGTTTCGCGTGGATTCGGGGTCATTCATGCGACTCGAAAGCCGTGGCGGGGTCTACCGGGCGAGGAGGCCGCTGCCGTCGCGCAGCTCGAACACCAGCTGGGTCTCAGTGCCGCGCACCACGGGGTGGATCGTGATGTGCTCCAGCACGATGTCGCGCAGCGCCGTGGCGTCCTGCACGGCCACGTGCACGAGGAAGTCGTCGACGCCGGCGACGTGGAACACCTGCAGCACCCGCGGGATCGCGACGAGCGCGTCGAAGAGCGCGGTGACCTTGGGGCCGGTGTGGTTGGCGAGGCGCACCTTGATGATCGCCTGCAGCGGGAAGCCGAGTGCGGCGCCGTCGATGCGGATGCGCGTGTCTCGGATCACGCCGCGGTCGCGGAGCGCCCGCACCCGGTGTGCGCAGGTCGACTCGGCGAGCCCCAGCCGATGTGCGAGGGCCTTGTTCGTGACCTCGGCGTCGCGGGTGAGCGCGGCGAGGATCTCCAGATCGAGCTCGTCGAGTTGCGCTTTCGCCAACGGAGTCCCTTCTCGGATGCCGGATGCGGCTCAGAATAGCGAGAATCTCGCAGATGATCACGGATGCTGTCGAATCTCTGCGCATCTGTTGGGATTCCGGCAACGTGGAGGCATGACTGCACCGCTGCATCCCGACACCGTCGCCGTCCACAGCGGCCGCTCCGACCTCGAGGGTCTCGGGGTCCACGCGCTGCCCATCGACCTCTCCACGACCAACCCGCTGCCCGACATCGAGCGCGGCGGCGACTCCTACGAGGCGATGGCCACGGGCGGTCGTCCGCCCGCCGACGGCAGCATGGTCTACGCCCGGCTCTGGAACCCCACGGTCGCGCGCTTCGAGGAGGCGCTGGCCGAGCTGGAGCACGCCGAGGCGTCCGTCGCCTTCGCCTCGGGCATGGCCGCGATGACCGCCGTGATCCTCGCGCACGGCCCCGCCGCGGGCAAGCACCACGTCGTCGCGGTCCGCCCGCTCTACGGCGGCACCGACCACCTGCTCGGCTCCGGGCTGCTCGGCGTGGAGACCACGTACTGCCACCCCGACGAGGTCGCCGCCTCCGTGCGCCCCGACACCGGGCTCGTGGTCGTGGAGACGCCGGCCAACCCCACGCTCGACATCGCCGACATCGCGGCCGTCGTCGCCCAGGCCGGCGGGGTGCCGGTCGTGGTCGACAACACGTTCGCCACCCCGGTGCTGCAGAACCCGATCGATCTCGGCGCGGCGATGTCGCTGCACAGCGCGACGAAGTACCTCGGAGGGCACGGCGACGTCATCGCCGGCGTCGTCGCGTGCAGCGAGCAGACCGCCGAGGCGCTGCGCCGGGTGCGGGCGATCACCGGTGGCCTGCTGCATCCGCTCGGCGCGTACCTGCTGCACCGCGGCCTCACCACGCTGCCGGTGCGCATGGCCCGCCAGCAGGAGAGCGCCCGCCGCATCGCGCAGTGGCTGAGTGACCGCCCCGAGGTCGCCGAGGTGTTCTACCCGGGACTCGACGGCGATCCGCACGGCATCCTGCAGCGGCAGATGCGCGGCACCGGGGCCATGATCGCGATGCGGATGCGAGGGGGCTACGCCGCGGCATCCGCCGTGACCGACGCGACGGAGCTGTTCACGCACGCCGTGTCGCTGGGCGGTGTGGACTCGCTCATCCAGCATCCGGCCGCCCTGACGCACCGCCCGGTGCCGCCGGAAGCCCGCCCGGCCGCCGATGTGCTGCGTCTGTCGATCGGCCTGGAGGACGCCGGAGACCTCATCGCCGACCTCGCCCGCGCCTTCGCCGTGGTGCCCGCGGAGGATGCCGTGCCCGCGCCGCAGCTGCACGTCGTGCGGTGATCCCGCTGCCGCCGACACCCCCGCCTGTCTACGACACCTCCTCTGATTCACGTGATTCAGAGGGGGTCTCGTAGCTCGGAGGGGGTCTCGAGGCGCGCAGCTGAGCGGGGTCTCGGCAGGCCGCATCCGCTCACAGCGGAGCAGCCCTGAGCAGAAACGGGAGCGAGGGTGGGCGGGCGGACGGATGCTGGGGGCATGAGCGAAGACACCCCCATCCCGCAGTTCGGGCCCGAGGCCCGCAGGGCGCTGTTCCACGACCGCATCCTCGTGCTCGACGGCGCCCTCGACGACGACAACGGCACCCTGCTGATGACGCAGCTGATCGCCCTGTCGGCCGAGGACCCCATCGCCGACATCGCGCTGTGGATCCACTCGCCCGGCGGCTCCGTGCCGTCGATGCTCGCGATCCGCGACCTCATGACGCTCGTGCCCAACGACGTCTCCACCCTCGCCCTCGGTCTGGCCTGCAGCGCCGGGCAGTTCCTGCTCTCCGCGGGCGCGAAGGGCAAACGGCGGGCGCTGCCGCACGCGCGCATCCTCATGCATCAGGGGTCGGCGGGCATCGGTGGATCTGCCGGCGAGATCGAGACGCAGGCCGACGACCTGCGCCACATGCGCGACACCGTGCTCGGGCTCATCGCCGACGACACGGGCCAACCGCGCGAGCGGATCTTCGAGGACTCGCTGCACGACCGCTGGTACACGGCGGAGCAGGCGAAGGAGTACGGATTCATCGACGACATCGTGTCGTCGTTCGCCGAGGTGATGCCGCGTCGTCGGGCGCGCGTCGGACTGGGGGCCGAGGCTTGAGCAGTTACACGATCCCGAACGTGATCGCGCAGCATCCGCGGGGCGAGCGCGTCATGGACGTCTACTCGCACCTGCTGGCGGAGCGGGTGCTGTACCTCGGCACCGGCATCGACGCGGGGGTCGCGAACGCCCTCATCGCGCAACTGCTGCACCTCGACGCCGACAGCCCCGAGAGCGGCATCCAGTTCTACATCAACAGCGAGGGCGGTGACCCGGGCGCGGCGCTCGCGATCTACGACACCATGCGGCACATCCGCCCGACGATCGCGACGACGTGCGTCGGACAGGCGATCGGTCCGGCGGCGCTGCTGGTCGCGGCGGGGGAGCCCGGTCAGCGGTCTGCACTGGAGCATGCACGGATCGTGCTGCACCAGCCGGCCGGCCAGTCGCGCGGCGCGATCCCCGACCTCATCCTCGCGGCCGACGAGGTCGTGCGGGTCCGGTCGGACATGGAGGAGATTCTCGCGAGGCACAGCGGGCGCACCGTCGCCGAGCTGCGCGCCGACACCGACCGCGACCGCGTGTTCACGGCATCCGCCGCCCGCGAGTACGGCCTCATCGACACGGTGCTCCGCGAGCGCGGCTGAGGGACGGCCCGGTCGGCGGGGCGGAGAGCGCCGGCCGGGTCGCTTTGTCGGTCGGATGCCGCTTTGTCGGCGGACACGCCGGCTTCCGCGCCTACAAAGCGGTCTCCGCGCCGACAAAGCGGCGCCGACAGACCGCGCCGACAGACCGCGCCGACAAAAGCGGGTGCCCGCAGAACGCCCGGAACGGATGCCGTGTTCAGGCCGCGAGGGCGAAGGCCCCGCGACCCACGGATGCCGGAGCGGACGCCGGCGTCGCGGTGGACCGCAGCTCGTCGGCGACGGCGCTGGTCAGCTCGATCAGGCTCGTGTCGAGGGCGCCGGCGATGGCCGCGATCATCTCGCTCGACGGCTCCTTGAGCCCGCGTTCGACCTCGGAGAGGTACTGCGGTGAGACGCCGGCCTTCTCCGCCGTCTCGGTGAGGGTCTCGTCACGGTCATGACGGCGGCGGCGCAGCTGGTCGCCGAGCATGTGCCGCCACAGGGGCTCCGGGTCCGACGGACGGCGGGGTGCGCGGGGGAACGGGACGAGGTCGGCCATGCCTCACGGTACGACGTCGGGAGCGGATGCCTCCATCGATTCTGCTCAGAGCAGAACGGATGCCGCCGAGCCCGCCGCTCCGGCATCCGTCGCCGCCCAGCTCGCGAGCAGGCGCAGCTTCTCGGCCGACTCCGAGCCGGGCTCGGCCGTGTACGTCGCGAGCTGCAGCCCCGGGTCGGACGGCAGTTCGAAAGCCTCGTAGGTGAGCTCGACGGTGCCGACGACGGGGTGGTTCAGCCGCTTGACGCCGCTGCGGTGGTAGCGCACGTCGTGCGCGGCCCACAGGGTGCGGAACCGCTCGCTGCGTGTCGACAGCTCGCCGACGAGCTCGGTGAGCCGTCGGTCGCCGGGGTTGCGGCCGACTTCGCCGCGCATGGTGGCGACGAGCTCACGGGTGCTGTGGTCCCAGTCGGCGTAGAAGTCCTGGGCGGCGGGGTTCAGGAAGGCGAAGCGGGCGCTGTTCGGCGCGGGGTCGGCGAAGACCGGGGCGTACAGGGCGCGGCCGAGCGCGTTGGCCGCGCGGTAATCGAAACGTCCGTCGCGCACGACCGCCGGAGCCTCGGTCATCGCGTCGAGCAGACGCAGGATGCTGGGGCGCAGCTCGCCGGGCTTGCGCCGCGGCCGCTTCGGCACCGGGCCGGCGTTCGCGGCGCGGGCGAGGTCGAACAGGTGCGCGGTCTCGGCCTCGTCGAGCTGGAGGGCTCTGGCGAGTGCGTCGAGCACGCCCTCGGACGCGCCGGACAGATCGCCGCGCTCGAGCCGCGTGTAGTAGTCGACGCTCACGCCGGCGAGCAGCGACACCTCCTCTCGGCGGAGCCCCGGCACGCGGCGGTTGCCGCCGTACAGGGGGAGCCCGGCCCGGTCGGGGGTGAGTCGTGCGCGCCTCGACGAGAGGAACTCGCGCACCTCGCTGCGGGTGTCCATGCGCCAACGCTACGCCCGCACGCCGACATCAGGGAGGTTCCGGCAGGCCCTCCCTCCGGGTGGATGCGGCGCGCAGACTGGATCCATGACCATGAGCATCACCCTCAACAACGGCCTCGTCATGCCGGCCCTGGGTTTCGGCGTCTTCCAGACCGCTCCCGCGGAGACCGTCGCCGCGGTCGCCACGGCGTTGCAGGTCGGATATCGACTCATCGACACCGCCGCCGCGTACGGCAACGAGCGCGAGGTCGGAGAGGCCATCCGGCGATCCGGCATCCCGCGCGACGACGTCGTCATCGAGACGAAGGTGTGGATCAGCGACTTCGGCTACGACGAGACCCTGCACGCCTTCGACAAGTCGTCCGGCAAGCTCGGCGTCGAACAGATCGATCTCTTCATCCTGCATCAGGCTCTGCCGACGCGGTTCGATCTGACTCTCGGCGCGTACCGGGCGCTGGAGTCGCTTCTGGCCGACGGTCGCGTCCGCGCGATCGGCGTCAGCAACTTCATACGGTCGCATCTCGACGCGCTCGCCGCGGAGACGGAGATCGTCCCCGCGGTCAATCAGATCGAGGTGCATCCGTTCTTCGCGCAGCGCGATGTGCAGGACGCGGATGCCGCGGCCGGCACGGTGACCCAGGCGTGGTCGCCGATCGGCGGCATCACGTCGTACCGCGACGGCGGTGCCTCGGCCTTCGACGACGAGACGCTCACGGGCATCGCGGCGGCGCACGGGCGCTCCCCGGCGCAGGTCATGCTGAGGTGGCACCTTCAGCAGGGTCGCTCCGCCCTGCCGAAGTCGGTACGTCCGGAGCGCATCGCGGAGAACTTCGACGTGTTCGACTTCACCCTGACGGAGGCGGAGCTGGCCGCGATCGACGCCCTCGACACCGGCATCCGTCGCGGACCCGAGCCGGAGTCCGTCACCCTGGAGGCGTACGGGCGGGTGATCCCCGAGGCCTGACGCTGCCGATGGGCGGCTACAGCGCGGCGGTGACGCCGGGCAGCAGCTTCGTCAGGATCGCGCCGAGCTGCGTGCGCTCCTCGGGAGTCAACGGGTCGAGCACGAGCTCACGCACCTGCGCCACGTGCACGGGGGCGGCCGAGCGCAGCAGCTCGCGTCCGGCATCCGTCAGGGCCGCCGTGAGCGTTCGCTTGTCGGAGCTGCAGCTCGTGCGCAGCACCCAGCCGCGCTCTTCGAGCGAGTCGATGGCGTGGCTGAGGCGCGAGCGGCTGAGCCCGGCGATCTGGGCGAGCTCCGTCATCGGGATCGCCCTGTCGGCGTTGCCCGCCAGGGTGATGAGGATCGCGTAGTGCGCGTGGTTGAGTCCGGCCTCGGCCTTGAGCGTGCGGTCGAGCACCTGAGGCAGCAGCTGGACGAAGCGGATGGTCGGCAGCCAGGTCGCCATCTCGTCGTCGTCGAGCCGGCGATCGGCGGACATCACGCGGCGGACAGGTCGAGCGTGTGCGCCGTGTGGTCGCGCTTGGCCTGCAGGTAGCGGGTGTTCGCCTCCGACAGGTGCACGCCGGTGGGGACGCGCTCGGCGACGCGGATGCCGAGGGCCTCGAGCTGCACGGCCTTGTCGGGGTTGTTGCTGAGGAGGCGGATGCCGTCGACGCCCACGGCCTGCAGCATCTGCGCGGCGACGGTGTAGTCGCGCTCGTCCTCGCCGTGGCCCAGGGCGACGTTCGCCTCGTACGTGTCGAGGCCCGAGTCCTGCAGGGCGTAGGCGTCGAGCTTGGCGTACAGGCCGATGCCGCGGCCCTCTTGGCGCAGGTAGAGCAGGAAGCCGCCCTCGGCGGCGATGCGCTCGACGGCCTCGCGCAGCTGCGGGCCGCAGTCGCAGCGCTGCGAGCCGAAGACGTCGCCGGTGAGGCACTCGCTGTGCGGGCGGACGAGCGGGGCGTCTCCGCCCTCGTCGGCACGCTCGAGCGAGGCCTTCCAGTCGCCGAGGCCGAGGAGCAGGTGCTCGCGCCCGTCGACGAGTCCGTCGAACGTCATCACGTCGGCCGTGGTGGAGAACCCGTCGGCGAAGCGCAGGGGAACCCGCACGCGCGTGCGCTCGGTGGCGACGGGCACGACGGTTGAAGTTTCAATCATGTGGGGTGCAACATGCGCGGCATCCGCCTCTATTCCCGTCCTGTCCGTCATCCGATCGGCGCCCACCGGCAGCGCCCGTGCCGGACAGGGGGTCCGCGGCGGGTCACGATCGCATTGCGGTCGCCGCCCTGCTCGTGCCGCGCCGTGTAAGAAGAGGGCATGACGTCTCGGGGGAAGGTCGTGCTCTGGACGGTGATCGCCGCCCTCGCGCTGGCGTTCGTGCTGTTCGCTCCGCTGTTCGGAGCCGGCATCTGCGTCGACGCGCAGGATTCGTCGAAGTCGTACTGCCGCGACTGGCAGACGTCGATCGTCGGCATCGAGACCACGCTCTGGATGTGGCTCGGTGCGAGCGGCGTGATCGTGGCGATCGGACTGCTGATCGTGGGACTCGCCGGCCGCCGCGGCACGGCGAGCGGAGCCGACCCCGCCTGAGCTACTCCGTCGGGGGCTGCGGGGAGCGATCGCGTCGGCGGACGAGGCGGAGCTCGCTGGCCAGGATGCCGAGCACCACCAGGCCGCCGCCCAGCAGCGCCGCCACGGGCAGACGCTCACCCGCGATGCGCCCGACGACGCCCGCCCACACCGGTTCCGCGGCGTAGATGATCGTCGCGCGGGTGGGGGAGACCGACTTCTGCGCCCAGTTCATCGTGAGCTGGATCAGGCAGCTGGCCGCCCCGAGGCCCACGGCCGCGCCGACCCACACCCAGGAGAACGCCGGCACGGCCTCGCCGGCCACGGGCATGGTGAGGATGCCGAGCACTCCGGCCGTGAACAGCTGCACGACGGTGATCCGGCCGAGGTCGACCTTCGTCGCGAACAGGCTGATGAGGATGATCTCGCCCGCGATGGGCAGGGTGCTGATCATCGTGGCGACCTCGCCGGGCCCGAGGCTCAACGTGAACGCGTCGGGGCCGGCGATGAGCAGGAGCCCGGCGAACGCGAGCCCGGCGCCGACGAACGCCATGGCCGGCGGGCGCTTGCGGAACACCGCCCACTGCGCGAGGGGGACGAGGGGCACGTACATCGCCGTGATGAAGGCCGAGGTGCTGGAGTCGATCGTCTGCAGCCCCACCGTCTGCAGGCCGTAGCCGAGGTGGATCATGACGCCGATCGCGACGCCCGCTCCGATGTCGCGCCAGCGGATGCCGCGCAGCGAGCGCCAGAAGATCGCCACGCTGATGAGACCCGCCACGAGGAAGCGGATGCCGACGAAGAACCACGGCCCCGAGTGCTCCATCGCCCAGTGCACGAGCAGGAACGTGCTGCCCCAGATCGCGGTGATGGCGATGAGGGCGGCCTCCTGCGGGCGGAAGCGCATCCAGCGGATACGAGAGGGCATTCGGGTGCCTTTCTCGATCTGCCGAGTCGAGCCTAGCGGCATCCGACATCCCGTCTGGTCGGCCACGGGGCGGGTGGGGACCGGCATCCGGACGGGAATCGGGCATGCAGACGGGACGGATGACGGGGACGGAGGACGGGACGGGGGGTCCGTGACGAAATGCGGCACGGCCGGAGGCGGAGTCCGCCCGTCCGGGTAGCCTCGCAGCATGAGCAACTTCGTGACCGTCGACGAGCTGAAGGCCCTGCAGGACGAGGGGGCTCCGGTGCGCGTGATCGACGTGCGCTGGAGGCTCGACCGCCCGGACGGGCGCGGCGAGTACCTCGAGGGACACATCCCCGGCGCGGTGTACGTGCCGCTCGACCTCGAGCTCGCCACCCACGGCGCGCCCTCGGAGGGCCGGCATCCGCTGCCCTCGACCGAGAAGCTGCAGGCGGCCGCCCGCCGCTGGGGCGTGCGCGGCGGGGACACGGTCATCGTCTACGACGACGCGAAGGGGGTCGCCGCCGCGCGTGCATGGTGGTTGCTGCGGCAGGGCGGCGTCGACGTGAAGGTGCTCGAGGGCGGCATCCGCTCCTGGACCGCCGCCGGCCTCGACGTCGCGACCGATGACGTCGTGCCCGAGGAGGGCGACGTCGTGCTCGGCGAGATCGGCGGCGACGCGATCTCCCTCGATGAGGCCGCCTCGTTCCCCGAGTCCGGTGTGCTCCTCGACGTGCGGGCCCCCGAGCGCTACCGCGGCGAGACGGAACCGCTCGACCCGATCGCCGGTCACGTGCCCGGCGCACGCAACCTGCCCACCGTGCTGCATTTCGACGCCGAGGGCAGGATCCTCGATCACGACACCGTGCGCGCCACCTTCGCGTCCGCAGGCGTCGTGCCCGGAATCCCCGTCGCCGCCTACTGCGGGTCGGGGGTCACCGCCGCGCACACGGCGTTGATCGCGGACGAGGTGGGCATCGACGTCAAGGTGTTCCCCGGCTCGTGGAGCCAGTGGTCGAACACCCCGGGGCGTCCCGTCGCGACCGGCGATCAGCCCGGCTGATCCTCGCGCTCGCCGTAGCCCCACCGCAGCTCGACCGTGCCGGGGCCGAAGGCCCTGCGCACCTGATGCACGGAGGTGCGCCCGTCGAGGGTCAGCTCCGTCACCTGCACGCCCTTCGGAGTCTCGATCTTCTCCTCGAGCCAGTCGGGGAGCGCGTCGGGGTGGAACCGCGTCCACACCAGCAGCTCGCGCGATTGGCGAGCCAGGGCGTGTCCGGTCTCGCGCAGAGCCGGGTAGCCCTCGGGGAACTCGACCGACCACTCGATGACGGCCGTGCGCGGGGCGGTCAGAGGCGTCTCCAACTCGAACAGGATGCCGTGCACCTCGCCGCTCTCGTGGGAGTGGCGAGCGGCGACGCGTCCGCCCGACACGGCGGAGAAGAGCGGCGCCGGAGTCGGCACCCCCGGGCTCAGCTCGACGAACGGGATCGCCGTGATCGTGCCGACGGTGGACTGCACGATGCTGCGGATGGCGCAGACCGTCACCAAGCCGTCGGGTCCGACATCGGTGATCGAGTGCGTCGTCACCTCGCGCGACGTGTCGGGGTACGCCGCGCCGAGGGCTGAGAAGGTCTCCATGACGGCGCGTTCCAACTCGATCTCGTCGATGGGGAACTGGTTCGGGCCGAGCGGACCGGTGCGGTTGGTGCCCGACAGCAGGCCGGTCAGCTCGCCGGTCGGCAGTTCGAGCAGTTCCTCGATGTCGGTGAGCGCGGCGAGCGATTGCGCCCCCTCCGGGCGACGCGCCCCCGAACGCCAGTAGCTGAGGGTCGCCATCGACACGCGGTTGCCGCGTTCTCGCAGTTGTCCGTGCAGTCGGGCCAACGTCACGCCGCGGGCGTTGATGGCATCGCGGAACGCGTCGGCGAACGCATCGATCGGCACGTTCCGCCGGTCGCTCTTCATACTCATCACAGACCCCCTCCGGTATGTGAAGAACTCCGCTCTAGAGTGAGCATACGACCACACGCGCGCACTCCACGGGGACCGGGGTGCCAAGTGGGGTCACTGGGCAGGCCTACACAGGCAGGGTGCCCGACCCTGTTGTAGGCCTCCTGACGCAGTGATGCCCCTTGCTGCGTATTTCGTGGGACCCGGCACATCGATCTGGGGAGATCCGCCGGGTCCCGCGAACACCTCCCGGGCATCGCGCCCCGTCACCCGCGCGTAGACTGGGGAAAACACCCCCGGAGGACCCTCGATCGTCATGTCTGCCCCTGTCCGCACGTTCACCGTGCGCCACGTCCAGCTGACGCGCGCGCTGTTCGCCGCGGCGGCCGCGCTGATGATCACCTTCTCGCCCGACCACTCCGCGGCCGTCGGCCTCTCGGTGTTCAGCGGGTTCGTGCTGACCACCGCTCTCGTGCTGGCCCTCAGCGCCTGGCTGGTCTTCCCCGAGGGGCGTCGCTGGCCGTACGTGCTGCTCGCCGCCGTCGGATTCCTCGCAGGCATGGCCGCCGGGGTGCCCGCGTGGCGCACCGACGACCTCTTCTTCGCAGTGGTCAGCGCCTGGGCGCTCCTCTCCGGTCTGATCGAGCTGCTCGCCGGCATCCGACTGCGCAGGGCGGGCGACAAGACGGCACGGGACTCGATCACCGTCGGCGCCTTCGGGATGCTGCTCGGCGTGCTCCTGCTGCTGATCCCCGCCGGGTTCGCGCAGCCCTATGCGATCGAGGGCGCCGGCGACTTCGTGCTGACCGGCATCATCCTCGGCGTGGGGATGCTCGGCGGCTACGCGGCGATCCTGGCGGTGTTCCTGGGCATCGCAGGACTCACCCCGAGGCGCGCGGACGGCGTGACCGATGCGCCCGATACCGGACTGAGCGCGCCGAGCGCGGCGCACGGAGGAGAGCGATGAGCGACGAGAAGCCGACGAGACGCGATATCCTGCGCCCCCTCCACCTGCTCGGCATCGCCCTCGGCTGCGGCGTCTTCGCCGCGGTCGTCACCCTGATCTCCACGGGTGCGTTCACCACGCGCGTCAACACGGCGCTCGCCAACGGCACCTACCAGGGGCTCCCGCCGATCGTGCTGGGTCTCGTGGTCGGCGGCGGCGCCTTCATCGTCACGCTGATCGGGCTCGCGATGCTCATGCTCGCCGTCGATCCCGCCGACGTCACCAAGACGGTCGACCGTCCGGTGCTCTTCGACGACGAGTCGAGCGAGGGCACGACTGATGCCGGTGCGGCCGATCGCCCGGCCTCGTCCTGACGCCTGACGCCTGACGCCTGACGCCCGGCATCCCTGCCCCGGCCGGATCATCGACGGAGGAATACTCCTGAGGCCGATCGGCTTGTCCCTGGAGTGACCGCCTCCGTCGACCGCGCCTCCATCGGACTCCGTTCCGAGCGCGGTCCGGTCCTCGGCGCGCTCATGCTCGCCACCGGGCTCATCGCGATCGACGCGACGATCCTCGCCACCGCCGTGCCCAGCATCGTGCGCGATCTCGGCAGCTACCAGCAGTTCCCCTGGCTCTTCTCGGTGTACCTGCTCGCCCAGGCGGTGAGCGTGCCGATCTACTCCCGCTTCGCCGACACGGTCGGACGCAAGCCGATCATCCTGCTCGGCATCGGGTTGTTCCTGCTCGGCTCCGTGCTCTGCGGCTTCGCCTGGAGCATGGGCGCGCTCATCGTGTTCCGCATCGTTCAGGGCATCGGCGCCGGTGCGGTCGCCCCCATGTCGATGACCATCGTCGGGGACATCTACACGGTGGCCGAGCGGGCCAAGGTGCAGGGGTACATCGCGAGCGTCTGGGCGATCTCCTCGGTGGTGGGACCGGCCCTCGGCGGCATCTTCGCGCAGCTCGACGCCTGGCGCTGGATCTTCTGGATCAACGTGCCGCTGTGTCTGCTCGCCGCGTGGATGCTGCTGCGCCGCTACCGGGAGCAGACCGAGACCCGCCGCCACCGCATCGACTACGCGGGCGCCGTACTGCTCACCGTCGGTCTCACCGGTGTCATCCTCGGTCTGCTCGAGGGGGGAAGCGCCTGGGCGTGGGTCTCCGTGCCGAGCGCGATCTGCTTCGGCGTCGGCATCGTGTCCCTCGTGGCGTTCGGCCTCGTCGAGCGTCGGGCGGCCGAGCCCATCGTCGATCTGCGGCTCGCGTCGCGCCGGCTCATCCTCACCACGACCATCGTCTCCCTCGGCATCGGCGCCCTGATGATCGGCGTGACCAGCTTCGCCCCCGCGTACCTCGAGGGATCGATCGGCATCGCGCCACTGCTGTCGGGGCTCGCCGTCGCGGCGCTCACCCTCGGCTGGCCGATCTCCGCGGCGAACGCCGGCCGGCTGTACCTGCGCATCGGCTTCCGTCGCACGGCGCTGATCGGTCTGACGATCGCATCGGTCGCCGCGATCGCCCTCGCCGCTGTCGCGTCGTGGCCGAACCCGTTCGTCGTGGCAGGGATCGCCTTCGTGCTCGGTTTCGGTCTGGGATGGAGCGCGGCGCCGACGCTCATCGCGGCTCAAGCCTCGGTCGGCTGGGGCGAGCGCGGCGCGGTGACCGGCATGAACGCGTTCGCGCGGTCGGCGGGGAGCGCGGTCGGGGTCGCCGTGTTCGGCGCGATCTCCAACGCCGTCATCGCGCAGGGTGCGGGGTCGGACGACCCCGCGACGATCGTCTCCGCATCCGTCTGGGTGTTCATGGCCGCAGCCGTCGTGGCTGTGCTGACCCTGGCGGTGGCCTACTTCATGCCGCACGACACGGTCGAGGAGCACTCCGGCGAACCCGCCTGACGGACGGCGGGTGCGCGTCGACGGCAGCCCCGCGCGGTGCGAATCCCGCGCGCCGGACTCCCGGTCAGCGGGCCAGGCGCTCCGCGATGCCGATGTAGGTGGCGGGGGTCAGTGCGAGGAGGCGCTGCTTGGCCTCGTCGCCGATCTCGAGCTTCTCGACGAAGGCCGCGAGGTCGTCCGCGCCGACGCGGTGGCCGCGGGTGAGCTCTTTCAGCAGCGCGTAGGGGTCGCTGATCGTGGAGCGTCCGGCGACGACCTCGGCCCGGATGACGGTCTGGATGGCCTCGGCGAGCACCTCCCAGTTGTGGTCGAGGTCGTCGAGCAGCACGTCGCGGCGTAGCGAGATCGCGTTCAGACCGCGGCGCAGGTTGTCGAGGGCGAGCAGCGAGTGCCCGAACGCGACGCCGATGTTGCGCTGCGTGGTGGAGTCGGTGAGGTCGCGCTGCAGGCGCGAGGTCACCAGCGTCTGCGACAGCGAGTTCAGCAGGGCGCCCGAGATCTCGAGGTTCGCCTCCGCGTTCTCGAAGCGGATCGGGTTGATCTTGTGCGGCATCGTCGACGAGCCCGTCGCCCCGGCCACGGGGATCTGCGCGAAGTAGCCCAGCGAGATGTAGGTCCAGACGTCGGTGGCGAGGTTGTGCAGGATGCCGCCGGCGTGACGCACGCGGTCGTAGAGCTCGACCTGCCAGTCGTGCGACTCGATCTGGGTGGTGAGCACGTTGAAGCCCAGGCCCAGGCCCTCGATGTACTCGCGGGCGATCGTCGGCCAGTCGGCGTCGGGGTCGGCGGCGAGGTGCGCGGACCAGGTGCCGGTCGCGCCGGAGAACTTGGCCAGGTAGTCGGATGCCGCGATCTGGCCGCGCACGCGCTCCAGGCGCCACGCGAAGACGGCGAGCTCCTTGCCCATGGTCGAGGGGGTCGCCGGCTGGCCGTGCGTGCGGGAGAGCATGGCAGCGTCGGCGTGCTCGACGGCGAGCTCGCGCAGCTTGGCGATCACGGTGTCGAGGGCGGGCAGCCAGACCTCCTCCACGGCGCGCTTCACGGTGAGCGCGTAGGAGGCGGAGTTGATGTCCTCGCTGGTGCAGGCGAAGTGCGTGAGCTCGGCGATGGCGTCGAGCCCGAGCGTGGCGAGACGGTCGCGCACGAGGTACTCGATGGCCTTCACATCGTGCTGCGTGACGGCCTCCTTCTCGGCGAGCCAGTCGATCTCGGCCTGGCCGAAGTCGCGGTAGAGGGCGCGCAGGCGCTCCTTGTCGGCGTCGGAGAGGGGCGAGGTCTCGAACAGCGAGCGATCGGTGAGTGCGATCAGCCACTCCACCTCGACCTCGACGCGAGCCCGGTTCAGTCCGGCCTCGGAGAGGAAGTCGGCGAGTCCGGTGACGGCGCCGCGGTAGCGACCGTCGAGGGGGCTCAGGGGCTGCGGCGGGAGCGAGGGCTGGAAAGTCAGGGGAGTCCTCCTGATCGGGCCCCTAAGCGCGGGGCGTGCGAGGGGCGCGAAGGGCCGGTTCGAGCTGCCGGAACAGGCCGCGGGTCGCCGTCTCAATCATACCGAGCACGGCATCGAACATCTCCGTGCCTGCGTAGTAGGGGTCGGGCACATCCTGCGTCGCGGCATCCGGGTCGAAGGCGAGGAGAAGCGTGACCTTGCCCTCCTCGTCCTCGTCGTGCGCCCACTCGCGCAGGATCCGCTCGTGCGTGCGGTCGAGGGCGACCACGAGGTCGTTGTCGGCGAAGGATGCCGCGGTGAACTGCTTCGCCCGGTGCTGGGAGCCGTCGTAACCGCGACGGGCCAGCGAGTCGATCGTGCGGTCGTCTGCCCTCTCTCCGAGGTGCCAGTCGCCGGTGCCGGCGCTGCGCGACACGATCCGGGAGCCCAGCCCCTGGCGCTCCGCGAGATCGCGGAAGACCACCTCCGCCATGGGAGAGCGGCAGATGTTCCCCGTGCACACGAAGATCACGCGGAAGGGATCCGGGGAGTTCACTGTTCCATTGTGCAGGTCGACGGGCGATCGCGCAGTCCCACCTGCACGCGGGAGGGTCGTGCTCGATCGACCGGGCCGCCTCATCGTCCTCTCCACCACAGGCGGGTGTCGCGGTGATCTGTCCACCGACCCCGGGGAAGGAGGGGATGACGGACGCGACGAGGCGACCCGGTCGAGGATGCTGGCGGCATGTACTCCTTCGCGATCGCAGACGGCTGGGCGCCGGACGTGCTCTGGGCCTGGACGCAGGCGAGCATCGACATCGAGGCGGCCGTCGCGGCCGTCGACACGGCGACGGCCGCGCTGAACGCGTTGATCGCGGACACGGCCTGGGACTCCGATGGGGTGCGCGCGCTGAACGAGAAGCTCGTCGAGCTCCGGTCGCGCACCGTGCTCGAGTCCGTGGAGCTCCGTGACGCATCGGACGAGCTGCGGAGGGTGGGCTCATGAGCGGTCTCGACATCGATCGCGGCGGTGCGATCAGCGTCGACCCGGCTGCCCTTCGTGACGCCGCCGCGAGGATCGACGCGCTCGCGTCCGAGTTCGGGTGTGCACACCGTGCGGTCTCACGAGCGCACGGCGCCGTGCTCGGCGCCTCGGCGCTCGGCCCGTGTGTGGACGCAGACGCCCTCCGTGCCTCCTCGGAGCGGCTCTCGCTGCTGCGCGACGAGTGCGAGCGCGCGGTCGTCGGCACTCGGCTGATGGCCGACGTGTTCGAGTACGTCGATCTGCAGGTCGAGGCCGAGGCGCTCGCCCTGCACGACGCCGCCGCCGCGGACCGGCTGCGGGTGCGCATGGAGCGGCTCGCCGAGGCCGATGACCGCATCCCCGACATGGCGGCGATGCGCATCGCCGGCTGGCGCGAGCACCGGTTCGACGGCTACGAGAACCAGGGCGACTGGCTCGGAGTGCTCGGGCCGCTGTTCGGACTCGCGTCGCTGATCGGCTCGTACAGCGGGCGGGGTGCGGTGTGGCCGTGGATGCGGCTCACGGGGAAGGCCGATCCGGTGACGGTGACCCCCGTCTCCGTCACCGAGCAGGCACGCCCTCCCCAGGGGCTCGAAGACGCACTGCGACGGATGCCGGACGCGGAGGCCGGCGCGCAGATCGCGATCGAGAAACTCACGATGCCCGACGGCCGGGCGACCTACATCGCGTACATCGCCGGCACGCAGAGCGCGCTGCTCGGGGGCTCGGAGCCGTGGGACATGGAGTCCAACCACGAGCTCTACGCAGGGCGGACCTCGGCGTCGTACCAGGCGACGCTCGACGCGCTCGCCGCGGCCGGGGCCCGACCGGGCGATGAGGTCGACGTCGTCGCGCACTCGCAGGCCGGCATGATCGCCGCCTACCTCTCCCATCAGAGCGGCTTCGATGTGAAGCTGCAGATCAGCGTGGGGAGTCCGGTCGTCGACGTCGCGGATGCCGATCAGACGCTGGTACGGCTGGCCCACACCGACGACGTCGTGTACCGGCTCTCCGACGGCGGGCCCGCCGCGGCGTCCGGAGCGCCGGGTAGCTTCGTCGTGACGCGGGTCGACGACACGGCGGGCGAGCTCACCGATCCCTGGGATCCGCATCTTCTGGAGTCGTACGCCGATCTCGCCGCAGAGGCCGACGCGTCCGGTGACCCGCGCGTGGCCGATCTCGACGCGTTCTGGGACGATTTCGGCCGCGCGGTCTCCGTTGAACGCATCGAATATCACGCGGAGCGGGTGGGATAGGTGGCCGTCCTGACCGGCGTTTCGCCTCAGGTGTACGTTCGGTGTATGACACGCACGAACATCGATATCGACGACGACCTCGTCGCCGCGGTGATGCGTCGTTACGGGCTCAAGACCAAACGCGAGGCCGTCGACCTCGCACTGCGGAAGGCGGCTCCTCCACCGGTGACCACGGAGTACCTGCTGAGTCTCTCCGGCGCCGGGTGGACGGGTCTGAGCATCGATGAGATCCGCGGCTACCGCCGTGATGCGCCCACCGCGGCTGATGAGAGCGAGTCGAGGAAGTGATCCTCGTCGACTCTTCTTCATGGATCGACTACTTCCGTACGGTGCCGTCACCGAGGAGAAGCCGTATGGAGGCTCTGATCGTCGGAGGTGAGGAAATCGCGCTCACAGAACCTGTCGTGATGGAGCTCCTCTCAGGCGTCCGCGGCCCGAGGGAGCTGGCCCTGGTCGAATCGGTCGCGGAGCGCGTTCCCATGATCGCCTTCGATCCGTCGCAGGACTTCCGCGCAGCTGCGGAGCTCGCGCGGGCCTCGAGGTCGAACGGGCATCCGATCCGCAGTATGGTCGACTGCCTGATCGCGGCGGTCGCGATCAGGAACGGCATCCCGCTTCTGCACGACGACCGTGACTACCGCTACCTCGCCGAGGTCAGCCCATTGCGGTTCGCCTGACGCGCGCACGGCTCGGCGTGATCGCTGGCAACTGGGATACTGGTGGCGGCGCGTCGGCGCCGATAACGGATTCGGGGGAGAACGGCATGATCATCTGGCGCGGCTGGGGCATTCTGGCATTCATCTACGCGGCGGTGGCCATGATCCTGTTCGCGGGGATCGGCTCGAAGCTGGTCAGCAGTACGGCGTTGCCGTTCCTGATCGCGATCGGCCTGTTCGGTGCTGGTGCTGCGACGTGGTTCACGGGCATCGCGATGAACCGCACGGCGCCGCAGCGCAAGATCGACGCCTGGCTCCAGGAACGCAGGGCGCAGTTGACGCACCTCGTCGAGACGGGCCAGTTCTCGCTCGGCCCCGGTCAGCCGCAGCCGTCGTCGATGGGCGAGGCGCAGCAGATGGCCGACGCGCTGTTCGAGCACGAGCGTCAGCAGACCGCCCGCGCGTTCAACGGTCACACGCTGTTCTGGATCCCGATGCAGTACTTCGCGTTCGTGTGGGCCGGAGTCGCCGTGCTCGCCGTGGTGACCGGGGCCATCGGCGCGCTTCGCTGAGACGGACCCGACCGGACCGGACCACGCCCGCGCTCACGCCCGGGCCCGCGCTCGCGTCCGGTTGCTTCCGGTGGGATCAGCCGCGGCGGGACGTCTTGCTCTGCGGACGCAGGATGAAGCCGAAGATGCCGTTGATGATCGAGATGATCAGCGCGGCGAGCACCCCCCACCAGAAGTGGCCGACGGAGAGGCCCCAGCCGAAGCCGCCGGTGATCCACGCGGTCAGCCACAGCAGGAAGCCGTTGATGATGAACCCGATGAGACCGAAGGTGAGGATGTACAGCGGGAACGCGATGATCTTCACGACGGTGCCGATGATCGTGTTCACGAGGGCGAAGATGGCGGCCACGGCGAGCAGGGTCAGCACGAGCTGAAGGGTCTCGCCGGGCGAGAAGGGCTTGATCGTCACCTGCAGAGCGGGGATCAGCGTCACGACCCAGATGGCGAAGGCGTTCACGACGACTCGGATGAGGAAGCGCATAGTCCCCACAGTCTCACACGCGGAAGACGAGATGTCAGGGGGTGCGTCCGAGCTCGGCAGAACTCCGTGAGGCGGATGATCGCCGAATCCCTAGACTCGACACTGTGACCGAGCCGATCCTTCCCCGCATCCGTCCCGCCATCGCCGCCCTGGCGCCGTACCGGCAGGGCAAGCAGGCCGGAGCCGATGCGTTCAAGCTGTCCAGCAACGAGAACCCGTTCGAACCGCTGCCGTCGGTGCTGGGCGCCCTGGAGCACACGACTCCGATCAACCGGTACCCCGACGCCACGGCCGGACGATTGCGTGAGCGCCTCGGCGTGCGCTTCGGCGTCGACCCCGATCAGGTGCACGTGGCGGCGGGCAGCGTCTCGATCCTGCACCAGCTGATCCTGGCGACCTCGTCGGTCGGCGACGAGGTGATCTACGCCTGGCGCTCCTTCGAGGCGTACCCCAGCCTGCCGCTGGTCGCCGGTGCCACGGGCGTGCAGGTGCCGCTGACCGCCGACGCGCGTCACGACCTCGACGCCATGGCGGATGCCGTGACCGATCGCACCCGCGCGATCATAGTCTGCACGCCCAACAACCCCACCGGCCCGATCGTCACGAGCGCCGAGTTCGCCGCCTTCGTCGCACGGGTGCCCGCCGAGGTGCTGATCGTGCTCGACGAGGCCTACGCCGAGTTCGTCACCGCAGCCGGAGCCGTCGACGGTCTCGCCGAGCGGATCTTCGAACAGCATCCGAACGTCGTCGTGCTGCGCACGTTCTCCAAGGCGTACGGGCTGGCCGGGCTGCGTATCGGCTACGCGATCGGGAACGCGAAGGTGCTCGACGCCGCTCGCGCCACCGGCATCCCGTTGTCGGTGACCTCGGCCGCCGAGAACGCGGCGATCGCGAGCCTCGACGCCGAGGAGGAGCTTCTCGCACGCGTGGCGGTCATCGTCGAGCGGCGCACCCGTCTCGTCGAGGGGCTGCGCGCGCAGGGCTGGGACGTACCCGATGCGCAGGGCAACTTCGTCTGGCTGCCGACGGGGGAGGGCACGGATGCCGCGGCCGCCGCGTTCGTCGCCGGCGACCTCGTCGTGCGTCCGTTCTCGGGCGACGGCATCCGCATCTCCGTCGGCGAAGAGGCATCCGTCGCCCGCGTGCTGGAGGTCGCCGCGACCCTGCGCTGAGTTTTGCGCTGCACCCCGTTCTCCGGCGGGTGTCTTCGGCGACCCCACTGGACATCTGTATCACTGTTGTAATACAGTAAGACGCATGCAGATCGATGACTCCCGCCCCATCTGGGCGCAGCTCGTCGACGAGTTCCGTCGGCGCATCGTCGCCGGGGAATGGGCGTCGGGGGCCAGGGTGCCGTCGGTGCGCGAGCTCGCCCTCGAACTCGGCGTCAACCCCAACACGGTGCAGAAGGCACTCGGCGAGATCGACCGCCTCGGCCTCACCGCCACGGAGAGGACCGCCGGCCGCTTCGTGACCGCCGACGAGAGCGCCGTCGCCGGAGGGCGCACGGCGCTCGCCGAGGCCACCGCCGACAGGTTCGTCGTCGAGGCACGAGGCATCGGGATGACCCTCGCCGAGGCCGCGGACCTGCTGTCGCGGCGCTGGGCCCAGCATGACGACGCGTCGCGCGCGGGCGCGCCGCAGCACAAGACCGGAAGGGATGCGCCATGAACACGCCGCTCGCGATCGAGGTCGCCGGCCTCACCAAGTCCTACCGCGGACGCCCCGCCCTCGACGGGCTCGACCTGCGCCTCGCTCCGGGGCAGATCGTCGGTCTGATGGGCGACAACGGCTCGGGCAAGACCACGCTGCTCAAGATCCTCGCCGGCGTGCTCGCCGAGTGGGAGGGCACCGTGCGCATCGCCGGTCACGAGCCGGGACCCGCGTCCAAGGCGCTGGTCTCGTTCCTCCCCGACGCGTCCTTCCTCCCCGATGCGCACCGCGCCGCCGACTCGATCGACCTCTACGCGCGCTTCTTCGCCGACTTCGACGCGTCCAAGGCGCGAGACATGGTCGACTTCTTCGGCCTCCCCTGGGACCGCACCCTCAAGGAGATGTCGAAGGGCATGCGCGAGAAGCTGCAGATCTCCCTCGCGATGTCCCGCAGGGCGCGGGTGTACCTGCTCGACGAGCCGATCTCCGGTGTCGACCCCGCGTCGCGCGACGTCATCCTGCGCGGCATCCTCTCCAACTTCGACGAGGACGCGCTGCTGCTCATCTCCACACATCTGATCCAGGACGTCGAGCAGATCGTCGACTCCGTACTGTTCCTCCGCGCCGGGACCGTGCTGCTGCAGGGCGGAGCCGACGAGCTCCGCGCCGAGCACGGCACCAGTCTCGACGCCCTGTTCCGAAAGGTGTACACGTCATGATCGGCACGCTCATCGCACAGGACTTCCGTGCGACCAGGAAGAGCCTGGTCGCGGTCGTCGGCATCGCCCTGCTCGTCGTCGCCGTCTCGCTGACCGTGACCGCGCTGCGGGTCCCGGTGATCGGCGGCATCGGCCTCGTGGTCGGCATCGTCGCCGCCGTGGCTCTGACCCTGGTCGTGCTCGGGCTGCTGGTCGAGAACTACTGGCGCACGATGTACGGGCGGGAGGGCTACTTCACCATGACGATCCCGGTGCGCGGGCGCACCCTGTTCTTCGCCAAGGTGGTCTACGGCCTGATCGTGGCGATCGTCGGAGCCGCCCTCAGCGCCCTCGGGCTCGTCGCCGCAGCGATCGCCTTCGCCCTCTCCCAGGGGCTGGAGCCCTTCGACTTCCTGCGCACAGGGCTCGGCATGGTCGAGCCGTGGATGGCGTGGTTCGCCGCGGCCGCTCTGCTGCTCCAGATCGTCTACCTGGTCGTGGTCGGCGCGGGCGTCATGTCGGTCGGCGCGCAGGCTCGGTACAACCACCTGGGGTTCGGCGCACCGCTGCTCGGCGCCGTGATCGTCTACCTCGTGATGCAGGTGGTCACGTTCGCCGCGATCATGGTCGTACCGGTCGGCGTCGTCATGGTCGGGCCGGATGCCGGCGCCATCGTGCCCCGCGGGATGCTGGACGCGTTCATCGCCGCGCTCGGCGCCGATGCCGCGACCGCGAACGGGCAGCCGCCGAACGTGCTCGGCCTCGGCTTCGTGTTCACGAGCGCGGCGCTGATCGCGGTGATGGCCTGGTGGGGCGCCCGCTCCGTCGAGCGCCACACGTCGCTGCGCTGACCCTCTGACCGGCCATTTCTCCGGTTTCCGGGCAGATACGAGGGCCTCCTAGGTATACGTGACCGGGCATGCGGGCGCGGGTACCGTGGGACCGTGACCACCTCCGAGACCCCCCTCGTACGCGTCCTGGACGCGACCGGACGGTTCGCCCCGACCGAGGCCGCCGAGCAGTATCTGCCCCTGATCGAGGCGATCAGCGACGCGGAGCTCGAGCAGTTCTACCGCGACATGGTCGTGATCAGGGCGATCGACACCCAGGCCACCAACCTGCAGCGGCAGGGGCAGTTGGCGCTGTGGCCGCCGAGCCGCGGTCAGGAGGCCGCGCAGGTCGGCTCCGGTCGCGCCGCCCGTGCGCAGGACACGATCTTCCCCTCCTACCGCGAGCACGTCGTGACCCGCATCCGCGGCGTCGACCCGGTCGACATCATCAAGCTCATGCGCGGGGTCTCGCACGGCGGCTGGGACCCCTCCGACCCGAAGAACGGCAACACGCGCCTCTACACCCTGGTGCTCGGCTCGCAGACGCTGCACGCGGCCGGCTACGCGATGGGGCTGTCGTTCGACGGACGCACCGGCACCGGCGACGTCGACCGCGACGAGGCCGTCATCGTCTACTACGGCGACGGAGCCTCCAGCCAGGGCGACGTGCACGAGGCGATGGTCTTCGCCGCGAGCTATCAGGCGCCCACCGTCTTCTTCCTGCAGAACAACCAGTGGGCCATCTCCGTGCCCGTGTCGACCCAGTCGCGCGTGCCGCTCGTCGAGCGCAGCACCGGTTACGGCATCCCCAGCGTCCGCGTCGACGGCAACGACGTGCTCGCCAGCTATGCGGTCTCCCGCGTCGCCCTCGACGAGGCGCGGCTCGGCGGCGGACCGCGGGCGATCGAGGCCGTGACCTACCGGCTCGGCGCGCACACCACCAGCGACGATCCCACCAAGTACCGCGGCTCCGACGAGGAGCAGGAGTGGGCCGAGCGCGACCCGATCGCGCGGATGCGAGCGTTCCTGGCGGGCCGGGGGGCGTCGGACGCCTTCTTCGCCGACGTCGACGCCGAGGGTGCGGATGCTGCCGAGGATCTCCGCGCCAGGACCGTCGAGCTGGGCCCGCCGAGCGCCGACAAGATGTTCGACCACGTGTACAGCGAGCCGCATCCGCTGATCGCCGAGCAGAAGGCCTGGCGAGCACAGTACGAGGCGTCGTTCGAGGGAGGAGCCCAGTGAGCGCCGTCGCGGCATCCGGCCTCGTCGCCGTACCCGGTCTCGTCGCGGCATCCGAATTTCGGACGGATGCCGGTTTCTCGGACGATCCGGGGCGCAGCATCCGATATTCGTGCGATCGTCCGATTTTCGTGAAGGGGACCCAGGCATGACGCTCGAGACGATGCCGTTCAGCAAGGCCCTGAACGCGGGGCTCCGCAAGGCCATGGAGGATGACGCGAAGGTCCTGCTCATGGGCGAGGACATCGGCAAGCTCGGCGGCGTGTTCCGCGTGACCGAGCACCTGCAGCGCGACTTCGGCGACCGCCGCGTGCTCGACACCCCGCTCGCGGAGTCGGGGATCGTCGGCACCGCGATCGGCCTCGCGATGGCGGGCTTCCGCCCCGTGATCGAGATCCAGTTCGACGGGTTCGTCTTCCCTGCGTTCGACCAGATCACCACGCAGCTCGCCAAGCTCACCAACCGGCACGAGGGTTCGCTGAGCCTGCCGATCGTGATCCGCATCCCCTATGGCGGGCACATCGGCGCCGTCGAGCACCACCAGGAGAGCCCGGAGGCGTACTTCACGCATACCCCCGGCCTGCGGGTGGTCTCGCCATCGACGCCGAACGACGCGTACTGGATGATCCAGGAGGCGATCGCGTCGAACGACCCCGTGATCTTCATGGAGCCGAAGAGCCGGTACTGGCCCAAGGGCGAGGTCGAGCTCGACGCCCCAGCGCTGCCGCTGCACGCCTCGCGCGTCGTGCGCACCGGCACCGACGTCACGCTCGTCGGGCACGGCGCGATGGTCACGACCCTGCTGCAGGCCGCGGCGCTCGCCGAGGCCGAGGGCACGAGCTGCGAGGTCGTCGACGTGCGCTCGCTGTCGCCGATCGACTACGAGCCGATCCTCGACTCCGTGCGCAAGACGGGCCGCATGGTCTACGCGCAGGAGGCGCAGGGCTTCACCAGCCTCGGCAGCGAGGTCGCCGCGACCGTCATGGAGCGCGCGTTCTACGCCCTGGAGGCGCCGGTGCTGCGGGTGTCGGGCTACGACACCCCGTTCCCGCCCGCGAAGCTCGAGGGCGCCTATCTCCCGGATGCCGACCGCATCCTCGAGGCCGTCGACCGTTCGCTGGCCTACTGACCCCGCTCGTCCGAGAGGATCACTCATGAGCACGCAGAACTTCACCCTCCCCGACGTCGGCGAGGGTCTCACCGAGGCCGAGATCGTCGCGTGGAAGGTCGCCCCGGGCGACACCGTCGCGATCAACGATGTGATCTGCGAGATCGAGACGGCCAAGTCGCTCGTCGAGCTGCCGTCGCCGCACGCCGGCGTCGTGGGCGAGCTGCTCGTCGCCGAAGGCGCGACGGTCGAGGTCGGCACCCCGATCATCACCTTCGTCACGGATGCCGCACCCGCCGCACCGACGGCTCCCGCGGCGCCCGCGGCGCCCGCGGCCGAGGAGGGCGGCGGCTCGGTGCTCGTCGGCTACGGCACCGGGGGAGGGGCGACCTCTCGGCGCAAGCGCCCGGCCGAGCGCCCGGTGCGCTCCTCGGTGGGCGTGATCGCGAAGCCGCCGATCCGCAAGCTGGCCCGTGACCTCGGCGTCGACCTCACCACCGTCACGCCCACCGGGGCCGACGGCGAGGTCACCCGCGACGACGTCATGAACCATGCGTCGCAGGCGAGTGTCTTCCGCAACATCCAGACCCCGGAGTGGGGCGAGGTGCGCGAGGAGACCGTGCCCGCTCCGCAGACCGCTCCGGTCGGCCTCGCCCGCGGGCTCGCACCGGCTCCGGCATCCGATCCCGGCCGTACCGAGTCGATCCCGGTCAAGGGCGTGCGCAAGGCGACGTCGTCGGCGATGGTGCAGAGCGCGTACTCCGCCCCGCACGTGACGGTGTGGAAGGAGATCGACGCGAGCCGCACGATGGAGCTCGTCAAGCGGCTCAAGGCCGCGCCGGAGTACGCCGACATCCGCGTCTCTCCGCTGCTGATCATGGCCCGCGCCGTGATCTGGGCCGCCCGCCGCACCCCGATGGTGAACGCCGCGTGGGTCGAGACCGAGGGCGGCGCCGAGATCCTCGTGCGCCACTACGTCAATCTCGGCATCGCCGCGGCCACGCCGCGCGGGCTGCTGGTGCCGAACATCAAGGACGCGCAGGACCTCGGCATGAAGGACCTCGCCCGAGCCCTCAACCGCCTCACGGTGACGGCCCGCGAGGGCAAGACCAGCCCGGCCGACCAGCAGGGCGGCACGATCACGATCACCAACATCGGCGTGTTCGGGATGGATGCCGGAACGCCGATCATCAACACGGGCGAGGCGGGCATCGTGGCGATGGGCACGATCAGCCAGAAGCCGTGGGTCGTCGACGGCGAGGTGCGCCCGCGCTGGGTGACCACGGTCGCCGGTTCCTTCGACCACCGCGTGATCGACGGCGACGGCATGAGCCGCTTCATCGCCGACGTCGCCTCGGTGCTGGAGGAGCCCGCGCTGCTCGTCGACTGACCCCCCGGCGCGTTCTCGCCCGAACCCCGGAGCGTTCTCGCCCGAACCCGGGAGCGTTTGCAGGACCAGAGCACGGATGCAGGACCAGAACTCATGTTCCGGCCCTGCATCCGTACTTTCGCCCTGCAAACGTTCCCGCGTTCCGATCCGACGAATCACACACGACCCCAAGTTGATAATGGTTCTCATTAGCGTTTAGAGTGGAACCATGCACAAGCCCCTCGCCGCCCTCGCGCTCGCCTCCGCCGCCGTCCTCGCCCTCGCCCTCGCCGGATGCTCGGCCGCGACCGGGACGGAGTCGGGAGGCGGGGGTGAGGGGACTATCCAGGTCGTCGCCTCCACCAACGTCTACGGCTCACTCGCCGCGCAGATCGGCGGCGACCACGTCGAGGTGACGAGCATCATCGACAACGCCTCGCAGGATCCGCACTCCTACGAGGCCAGCGCTCGTGACCGGCTCACCGTGCAGAAGGCCGACCTGGTGATCGAGAACGGCGGCGGCTACGACTCGTTCATCGACTCCCTCATCGGTGACGCCAAGACCCCGGTGGTCACCGCGGTCGAGTACTCGCACGACTACCCGGGCGACGAAGGCCACGGCGCCGAGGCCGAGGACCACGCCCACGACCACGCCGACGGCGAGGGTCACGACCACATCGAGGGCTTCAACGAGCACGTCTGGTTCGACCCGCACACGATCAGCCACGTGGTCGAGGCCATCGCCGCCGAGTTCACCGAGCTCGACCCGAAGGGCAAGGCCGATTTCGAGGCCAACGCCGCGAAGATCAACACCGAGCTGGAGGGCTTCGAGGCCGACCTCGCCACGCTGAAGACGGATGCCGCCGGCGCCAAGGTCTTCATGACCGAGCCCCTGCCCGGTTACCTCGCGGAGGCCGCCGGTCTCACCGACGCGACCCCCGAGGGGTTCGCGGAGTCGGTCGAGGAGGGCACCGACGTAGCCCCCGCGACCCTGCTCGCCGCCCTCGACGTGATCAAGAGCGGCGACGTGCGCGCCGTGCTCGTCAACGCCCAGACCGGGGGCTCGGAGACCCAGCGTGTCGAGGACGCCGCGAAGGATGCCGGCGTCCCCGTCGTCTCCTTCTCGGAACTGCTGCAGAACGGATCGTCGTACGCTGAGTGGATGCGTGACGCGATCAAGAGCCTCGCCGCCGCCGTGACCCCGTGAGCGGCGCCCATGCGCCCGGCGCCGGAGCATCGAGCACCCCGGTGCTCGAGGTCTCCGGCGCCGCTCTGCACCGCGGCGACCGGGAGCTGTGGTCGGGACTCGACCTCACCGTGAACGCCGGCGAGTTCATCGCCGTGCTCGGCCCGTCCGGCTCGGGCAAGACCACGCTGCTACGCAGCATCCTCGGCCTGCAGCCGCTGTCGGCCGGATCGATCCGCGTCGCGGGGGAGCCGGTGCGGCGGGGGAATCCGCGCATCGGGTACGTGCCCCAGCAGCGGGCCATCGCTCCCGACACGAGCATGCGCGCCCGCGATCTCGTCGCCCTCGGGGTGCAGGGCAGCCGCTTCGGGCTCCCGCTCCCGCACCGCGGAGACCGCGCGAAGGTCGATCGGCTGCTGGAATCCGTCGGCGCAGCGCACTACGCCGACCGTCGCGTGGGACTGCTCTCGGGCGGCGAGCAGCAGCGTCTGCGCGTCGGTCAGGCGCTGGCCGACGAGCCGTCGCTGCTGCTGTGCGACGAGCCGCTCTCGGCTCTCGACCTCGCCAACCAGGTCGCGGTCACCGACATCATCGACCGGCAGCGGCGCGAGCGCGAGGCCGCGGTGATGTTCGTCACGCACGACATCAACCCGATCCTCGGCAAGGTCGACCGCATCCTCTACATCGCCGGCGGCCGGTTCTTGCTGGGGACTCCGGAAGAGGTTCTCCAGACCCGCGTGCTCACAGACCTGTACGGCACCCCGGTGTTCGTGCTGCGCGCCGGCGACCGCCTCGTGGTCGTCGGGGTTCCGGATGCCGAGCCGCATCACCCGCACGACGACGAGCACGAGCACGGGGGCGCCGCATGAGCCCGCTGACGGCATCCGTTCTCCGGACGCACGCCCGTTCTTCGGATGAATCGCGCGGAATCGTCCGAGAATCCGACGAGCATCCGAATTTCGGACGCCGGAGCACGGAGCTCGGATGCCGGAGCACGGAGAGGGGAGCCGCATGAACTGGGGCGACGTCTTCTCCTTCCAGGACTACGGGGAGCTCGTGGCCCTGCTCGCGAACTCGATCGTCGCCGGCGCGGTGCTCGGCATCGTCGGCGGCCTGATCGGCGTGTTCGTGATGCAGCGCGACCTCGCCTTCGCCGTGCACGGGGTGAGCGAGCTGTCGTTCGCCGGAGCCGCCGCAGCCCTGCTGTTCGGAGGGAGCGTCGTCGCCGGGTCTCTCGGCGGGGCGCTGGTGGCCGCGATCCTCATCGGCCTGCTCGGCGCGAAGGCGCGCGACCGCAACTCGATCGTCGGCGTGCTGATGCCGTTCGGCCTCGGTCTCGGCATCCTGTTCCTGTCTCTGTACCAGGGGCGCAGCGCCAACCGCTTCAGCCTGCTCACCGGGCAGATCGTGTCGGTGTCGAGCCCGGACCTCGGGTGGCTCATCGGCATCAGCGTCGTCGTGCTGATCGGACTCCTGCTCATGTGGAACCCGCTTCGCTTCGACTCGCTCGACCCCGAGTCGGCCGCAGCGCGCGGAGTGCCGACCCGGGCGGTGAGCCTGATCTTCATGGTGCTGCTCGGACTGATCGTGGCCGTGAGCGTGCACATCATCGGCGCACTGCTCGTGATGGCGCTGCTGGTGACCCCCGCGGCGGCCGCCATGCGCGTGACGGCCGGCCCGGTGGCTGTGCCGCTGCTGGCCGCGCTGTTCGGGTTCGTGGCGGCGGTGGGCGGCATCCTGCTGGCGCTGGCCGGCACGCTGCCGGTGAGCCCGTACATCACGACGCTGTCGTTCCTCATCTACGGCGGATGCTGGCTGGTGCAGCGCCTGCGCTCCCGCGTGCGCCGGGTGTGACCCCTCCGGCTTTCGAATCGCATGACTGACCCGGAAACCGCGCCGGAACGGGCAAATCATGCGACTCGAAGGCTGAGAGGGGCTCTCAGGGCCTCGACAAGACAGGACGCCTAGAATCGGGATATGGCTCAGCGGAACACCTGGCAGCGCGAACGCGTGCGCGAAGCGCTCGCCGACGCGCGCGGCTTCGTCAGCGCGCAGAGCCTGCACGCGACCCTTCGCGAGGACAACACGGGCATCGGGCTGGCCACCGTCTATCGCGCGCTCGCCGGGCTCGCGGCAGCGGGTGACGCAGACTCCCTGCAGAGTCCCGAGGGCGAGGCGCTGTACCGTGCGTGCACGACCCAGGGCCACCACCACCATCTGATCTGCCGGTCGTGCGGGCTCACGGTCGAGATCGAGGCGAAGGATGTCGAGCAGTGGGCGCACCGCACGGCAGCCCTGCACGGCTTCACGGAGGCCGCGCACGTCGTGGACATCTTCGGACTGTGCACCCCGTGCGCCAACAGGCGCGACGCCGAGGCAGCGGGCGCGTGACCTCGTCGACCACCCGCACGGCGCCGGCCCCGCACTCCCACCGCTCGTCGAGGCCTCCGCGCTCGCCGTGGCTGGGTGTCGGCATCGGTGCCGCGATCGTCGCGGCCCTCTTCCTCATCGACCGGTTCGTGCCGACGCTGTACACGGCTGCCCTTCCGCACCGCGTGCAGGACGGGCTGACCCTCTCGATGAGCGTGCTCATCGAGGCTCTGCCCTTCGTGGTGCTCGGAGTGCTGCTGTCGATCGTGGTGCAGGTGTGGCTTCCGGCCGACGTCATCCACCGGTGGCTGCCGAAGCGGGCCTGGGCGCGTCGCGCCGTGCTGTCGCTGCTCGGCATGCTGATCCCGGTGTGCGAGTGCGGCAACGTGCCCTTCGCCCGCGGACTCATGATGCGCGGCCTGGCGCCGGCTGAGGCGCTGACCTTCCTCATCGCGGCGCCGATCGTCAACCCGATCGTCATCCTCACCACGCACGCCGCATTCGGCCTCGACGGCGGCATCCTCGTCGCGCGCCTCGTCGGCGGGTACCTCATCGCCAACCTCATCGGCTGGATCTACAGCCGGCATCCGTCGCCGGACTCCCTGCTCACGCAGCGCTTCATCGACACCTGTGAGCGCGTGACCCACGAGCCGGGCACCCCGGTGCGGCGCAGCCTCACGCAGTTCCTCGTCGAGCTGCGCGCCGTGATGCCCGCCCTGGTGATCGGCTCGGCGCTCGCCGGAGCCGTGCAGGTGCTGATCCCCCGCGACGTGCTGCTCGCGATCGGATCGAACCCCGTGCTGTCGATCGTGGCGATGATGGCCCTCGCCATCACGGTCGCGATCTGCTCCAACGTCGACGCGTTCTTCGCCCTGTCCTTCGCCTCCACGTTCTCGTCGGGCGCGCTCGTCGCCTTCCTGCTCGTCGGACCCCTCGTCGACGTGAAGATGCTGGCGCTCATGCGCACGACCTTCACCACTCGCACCCTGGCCGGCATCGTCGGCGTGGTGGTGCTCGCCGCCTTCGCGATCGGGATCGGGGTGAACGTCCTTGTCTGAGCACGCCCCCTCGCGCGCCCGCGCTCTCGGAGCCCGGTGGCTGGGCATCGGCCTCGCCTCCGTCATCTCCGTGGTGACGCTCGGACTCGGCCTCACCGGCCGGCTCACGCTCTACATCAGCCCCGAGTCGGTGTGGTTCGCCTGTGCCGCCGCCGTGGTGACCCTGGCTGGCGCGATCTGGTCGTGCGCGCTGCCGCTCGGCGTCGAGGAGGGGCACGACCACGGGCACGATCATGACCACGCCGCCCCGTCGCCGCTGGCGGGCGTCGCCACCGTGACGGGCGGCGTCGTGGCCTCCGGCGTCGTCGTCGCCTCGCTCGTGCTGCCGCCGGCATCGCTGTCGGTGGAGCTCGCGATGTCCAGGGCCGGTGAGTCCTCCGCCCTGTTCGCCGGGGCCGACGACGTCACGCTCGGCGTCGCCGACACGTCGAAGTTCGGCGTCGGCGACTGGGCCAGCGTCTTCGCCACGGCGACCAACACCGCGTCCTACGACGGCACCTCGGTCACCCTGACGGGCTTCATCACGCCGGCCGGCGGCGGCGGGGTCGACCTCACCCGTCTCGTGATCACGCACTGCGTGATCGACGCCCAGCCGGCCAACCTCCCGGTCACGATCGACGCCGGCGAGTACGAGACCGGGCAGTGGGTCAAGGTCACGGGCACGGTCAAGGCCGACGATGACGGCTCGCTGCACATCGTGCCCGCCACCGTCGAGGCGATCGACGAGCCCGGAGACCCGTATGAGTACTGACGACGCGCGCGCCGACGACGCGCCGATCGTGCCGCGCACGCGTGCGGAGATGCGCGCCGCGCGCGAGGCCGCGGAGCGTGCTTCGGCGGATGCCGCGGCGCGTGAGGCCGCTGCGGCGCGGGATGCTGCGGACGCTGCGGCGCGTGAGGCTGCGGATGCTGCGGCGCGTGAGGCTGCGGATGCTGCGGCGCGTGAGGCCGCGGATGCTGCGGCGCGTGAGGCCGCGGCCAAGGATGCTGCAGCGCGGGATGCCGCTGCACGAGAAGAGGCTGCCAAGGACGCCGCCGCCCGCGAGACCGCCGCGCGGGAGGCCGCGGACGCCGCCGCCCGCGATGCGGCGGCGCGCCAGGCAACTTCGCGCCAGGCGACCGGGCGGGAGACCACCGCGCGGGAGGACACCGCGTGGGAGGCCGCGTCCCGGGCGGCGGCGATCCGCGAGGCGGAGGAACGCGTCGCCGCCGAGCGCCGGGCCGCGCGCGCCGCCGCCGAACGGGCGGCGGAGCCCCCGGCATCCGCCCCCGGCCCGGCATCCGCCCCCGGCCCGGCATCCGTCTCCGAACCGGCGCCCGCTCCCGAGCCGGCGCCGACTCCCGTCCGCGGTCGGGGGGCGCACGCCGGCGAACGAGCCCCGCGTGGTCGGCGCTTCGGAATCGCTCTCGCGGCGGTGCTGGGGATCCTCGCGCTCGCCGGAGCGGGACTCGGCGTCGTGAGCCTCACTCAGGGCCCGCGCGTCACGAACGTGCAGGTCGATCCGCAGCACGCGATCGAGTCGAGCGGCAGCCGCGTGATCCTCACCGCCAACCAGTCCCTCGACGCGATCGATGCCTCTCAGGTGACGGTCGAGCCCGCCGTGCCGTTCACGGTCGACGCATCGGGCCGCGGCATCGGCATCCGCTTCACGGTGCCGCTCGACGACGATACGACCTACACCGTGAAGGTCGCCGGGGTCACGGGCAAGGGCGGAGGGCCGTCGGCCGATCTCGTCGAGCGCTTCGCCACTCCGGCCTCCACGATCTTCCTGCTCCAGCGCGACGTGTCGGGCAAGGACAAGATCTTCCGCACCGACCTCAGCGGCGAGAAGGCTGTGCTGGTCTACGCGGCCGACAAGATCGACGACTTCCGTACCACCTCCGACCGGCTCGTCGTGGCGATCGAGGACAAGGACATCTCGAAGCTCCTGGTCATGGACCGCGACGGCAAGAACGAGCGAGAGCTCCCTCTCCCCGGCGTCGGCTACATCAGCAGCGGCATCCAGGTCTCCGAGCGCGGCGGGCTGGTCGGCTACACCTACTCCGACCGCGACCTCAGCGACACCGAGGGGCGCGCCAGCGTGCTCGTCACCCAGTCGCTGTCGGGAGACGACAAGCCGCAGATCGCGGAGGTCGGCGGCAAGGAGGCGAACATCATCGTCTGGCAGTTCGTGCCGGACAGTTCCGCCGCGCTCTTCATCGACTTCGACGGTGCGCTGTCGCTCATCGACCGCTCCAGCGACGCCGGGGTGCAGTCGCTCGGCCTCGCCGCCAGCATCCAGGGCATCTCCCGCGGCACCTACACGGCGGTCGTGGAGCGTCTCGACGGGTCGGTCGTCGAGCTCAACCTCACCGACGGTTCCGAGAAGCCCCTGCCCGCCTCCAACCCCGACTACGGCACCGCGGTCACGATCACACCGTTCCCCGGGGGGACGTTGCGACACGTCACCGCGCGCGACGACACGGGCATGCCGATCGGCCAGGCCGTGATCCGGGTCGCCGACGACGGAACGGCCACGTCGATGGTGGACGTGGGTGCGGCCGACGGGATCCTGCAGGCGTGCGCATCGCCGAGCGGACAGTATGCGGCCGTCGCGATCGCCCCGACGCTCACCGACAACCCCTACGACCAGATGCTGTTGCCCCTGCCGCAGAAGATCGAGACGCACCTCATCGACCTGCGCACGGGCAAGGAGCTCGTGGCGCTGAGCGGCTTCGACGCGTCATGGTGCCAGACGCCGCCGCAGTTCTGATGCGGCGGGCGCGTCGCGACGACCTCGTCGGCCTGCCGCTCGAGGTCGCCCCTCGCCTGCTCGGGGCGGAGCTGCGCACGGTCGTCGGCGACCAGGAGGTGCGTCTGCGCCTCACCGAGGTGGAGGCGTATCACGGGCAGGGCACCGGCGAGGTCCCGGACCCCGGTTCGCACGCCCGCATGGGGCGCACCGCACGCAACGCCACGATGTGGGGCGAGCCGGGCCATCTGTACGTGTACCTCAGCCACGGCATCCACTCGTGCGTCAACGTCGTCTCCGGCCCGGACGGCACGGCCGGCGGTGTGCTGCTGCGCGCCGGCGAGGTGGTCGGAGGGGCAGATGCCGCCGCGGTCCGACGGGGCGCGACCCCGCCGTTGAGCGCCGTCGCGCTGCGCGACCTCGCGCGCGGTCCCGGTCGGTTCGGACAGGCGTCGGGGCTGCGGCATCCTCTGCACGACGGCATCGACGCGATCACCGGCGCCGAATGGAACGGGGCGTCGGCCCAGCTCTGGCTCGCCGACCCTCCCATCACGACCGTCGCGAACGGTCCTCGCGTGGGCGTCGCCGGTGTGGCGGGCACGCACGCCTTCCCGTGGCGGTTCTGGATCGCGGGCGATCCGACCGTGTCCGTGTTCCGGTGGGGCCGCGGCGCGCAGGCCGAGGCGCGGGGTCTCGAGATCTGATCCGCCCGAGGCCGCGTGCGCCCCGTTGAGGTCGCGTGCGCCCGACCGGGGCGGCGTGTGTCCGGTTATTGCAGAATGAGCGGGAGCAGCGCCACGAAACCGGCGACGAGGCCGATGGCAGCCGCGATCACGGTCGCACGGCCACCCTGCCGCACGAACATCGAGGGCACCGGGGTGGTCGTCCAGCGCGGGTCGGCGCCGATCGCCTGCAGTGTCGCCGGGCTCACGCGGTCATCGAGCACGGCGATGTCGGGATTGTCGCGGTCGAGCACGACAGCGGCTCCGGCGCCCGGCTGGATGCCGTAGCGCGCGGGCAGCAGCGCGTACACGGTGCGCGGGGCGGACGTGCCGGGCAGCACGTGCAGCAGGGCCAGGCGCGCGGACTCGGCGGATGCCGGGAAGGACATCGTCGCGGCCACCATCTGCACCCGCGGGAAGACGCGGTGCACGCGGGCCGGCGCGCTCTCCCCGCCGACGGTGCCGGCGGCCAGCAGCCGTGACCGGTCGGCGATCAGCGTGGTCAGGCGGCGCATCATGTTCTGCGACACGGCGAAGTTCGCGAGCGTGATCCCGATGATGGCGAGCGGGAACAGGATCACCGTCGTGACGGTCAGGAACATCGTCGCGATGAGCACCCCGAGCATCGCACCGAGCACCGCCCCGCTGACGATGCCGAACACCTTCTGAAACGACCAGTCCATGCGGCCATTGTGTCAGCCGACGGCATCCGGTCCGGGGGTCCCGCCGCGCGTGGCGGGGGAGGGGTCCGGTGCATGCTAAACTGACTCTTTGTCTGCGCACACTCCTGTGCGTAGTTCGTGTGCTTCCCCCTATCGCGGCCGAGGAATCGGCGGGTGGTGGGCTGCGCGCAGACAAGGGATCTTGGGTGGGGCCGTCCGGCCCCACGGTAGAGAAGGAGTCACATCATGGCAGCAGTGTGCCAGGTGACCGGTGCTGTTCCCGGCTTCGGTCACAACGTCTCACACTCGCACCGCCGGACGAAGCGCCGCTTCGACCCGAACGTGCAGAAGAAGACCTATTTCGTCCCGTCGCTCGGTCGTAAGATCACGCTCAACGTGTCCGCCAAGGGCATCAAGGTGATCGACGTCCGCGGCATCGAGAACGTGGTCAAGGACCTCCAGGCGAAGGGTGTGAAGCTCTAATGGCCAAGAAGGCTCAGGACGTCCGTCCGATCATCAAGCTGCGTTCGACCGCTGGCACGGGTTACACCTATGTCACCAAGAAGAACCGCCGCAACACCCCCGACCGCCTCGTGCTGAAGAAGTACGACCCGGTCATCCGTCAGCACGTCGAATTCCGAGAGGAGCGTTGATCAATGGCTAAGAAGAGCAAGATCGCTCGCAACGAGCAGCGCAAGGTCATCGTCGAGCGTTACGCCGAGCGTCGCGCCGAGCTGAAGAAGACCCTGGTCGACCCGAACGCCACCGACGAGGCCCGCGAGGCCGCTCGCGTCGGCCTGCAGAAGCTGCCGCGCAACGCGTCGCCGGCCCGCGTGCGTTCGCGCGACGTCATCGACGGCCGCCCCCGCGGTGTCCTCACGAAGTTCGGCATCTCGCGTGTCCGCTTCCGTGACATGGCGCACCGTGGCGAGCTGCCCGGCGTGACCAAGTCGAGCTGGTAAGCAGTCTCTGAGAAGGGCGGGGTTCTCCGGAACCCCGCCCTTCTTGCATGCCCGGGAGAAGCCGGCCGACGGCATGGGCTCCCCGCGTCGGGCGGACTTCTCTGCGTCGGGCGGAGTCGTCGGTGGCGACCATCCGCCCATCGCGTGGTCGTCCACCCATCGTGTCGTCCTGCACACGGGGAGCCACGACGGATCCATCCACGGATCGTGTGCGCACGGCCCGGGCGGATGCCGCGGTGGCGTGATCATCGACCGATGGACGTCGAATCACAGCTGAGGCAGCGTGGGGGAGTGGCGCGGGTGGCGACGCTGCGCCGAGAGGGTGTCACGGATCACGGGCTGCGCCGGGCGATCCGCAGCGGGGCGGCGTTCTCGGTGTGCCGGGGGTGGGTCGCCCTCGTCGGCGCGGATCCGATGCTGGTGGCGGCGGCGAAAAGGGGGGTCGTGCTCAGCTGCGTCACGCTCGCCGAGCGTCGAGGCATCTGGGTGACGGATGCCGCAGAGCCGCACCTCGCGGCACCGCCGAGGTCGGGCCACGCCAACGCCGCGCGCGGGGTCGTCCACTGGAGTGCGCCGTGGTTCCCCCGCGACCCCGACCTGCTGGAGGACTCGGTCGAGAACGCCCTGATCCTCGTCGCGCGCTGCCGACCCCACGAGGATGCTCTGGCGACGTGGGAGTCCGCCCTCCGGCAGGGATTCGTCGCGCCCGGCGTGCTGGCCCGTGCTCCGCTCCCGCCCGCGGCGCGCAGGGTCCTGGCAGAGCTGACGCCGTTCGCCGACGCGGGGACCGAGAGCATCCTGCGTACGAGATTGCGCTGGCTTCCGGTACCGATCACGCCGCAGGTCAGGGTGCGGGGGCACCGCGTCGACCTCGTCATCGGCGACCGGCTGGTGATCCAGATCGACGGCGGTCATCACGTGGGACTGCAGCGCGCCGCCGACATCGCGCACGACGCGGATCTGATGCTGCACGGTTATCACGTCATCCGCATCGGCTACGACCAGCTCATGAACCATTGGCCCTCGGTGCAGCACCGCATCCTCGCCGCCATCGCACAGGGCCTGCACCTCGCGAGGTGACGTCGCGAACCCCCACGTGGTGGGTGGAATCCTCCGTCTAGGGAGGACTCCCGCGGCGCAGATCTCCGCCCGAAGCGACGTCCTCCGCCCATCGGGATGCGCCATGAGAACCCGCCTCCGTGGTGCGGACCACCCCCTCAATCTGTGACTGGAGTGGCAAATGTGACGCGACACGCCCTGAAAATCGCCAAAACCCGCGAAATGACGCGGAAATGCGGGTGGTGGTTGGTACATTCAAGGCGGTCACTCGACCAGGAGCATCCGCTCCGATACACACAACGATGCGACGGGATCCTCGTCGCTGGAGGATGACATGGCTGACAAGTCCATCACCAAGACCGAGCTCGTCGCGAGCATCGCTTCCGCCACCGGCCAGAGCCAGGCCACCGTCTCGGGTGTCCTCGACGCGCTGTTCTCCTCGGTCTCCGACGCCGTTGCCAAGGGCAGCAAGGTCTCGATCCCGGGCTGGATCTCGTTCGAGCAGGTCGCGACCGCCGCCCGCACCGGCCGCAACCCGCAGACCGGCGCCGAGATCAAGATCCCGGCCGGCAAGCGCGTCAAGGTGACCGCTGGTTCCAAGCTCAAGGCTGCCGTCAAGTAAGACCGCTTCCTGTTCGAAGGCCGTCGCCCCTCGGGGCGGCGGCCTTCGTGCGTCGCGGATGCCCCCATCGCAACCGCAGGTCTCGGCAACAGGTGCGGGTCTCGGCGGACGCAGCGCGCGGGCGGACCACGGGCGCGCAGGCGACGGCGGGCGCGGGAGCCCGCGCGGCTTAGGCTGGAGGGGTGAGTTCCCGCACCGCCCAGGCCCCGACGTCGTCGTCGTACCGTCTCGGCGGCGTCGGCATCCTCCTCGCGGCCGGGCTCGTCGCCGTCGTGGTCGCGCTCATGTACGGAGGCGGAGCGGCGCCGATCCTGCTCGGAGACCCCGGCCCCGTCGTGCGCTGGGCGATCCCCGTCGTCAAGCTCGTGATGAACGTCGCAGCCGCCGTGATGCTCGGCTCGCTCGTGCTCGCCCTGTTCGGACTCCGCAGCGGCGACCGCTCGTTCGACATCGCGCTCAACACCGCGTCGATCGGCGCCGCGATCTTCACCGTCACCGGCGGCGTCGGCGGCTTCCTCGCGTTCATGAGCGCCTTCAACCCCAGCCTCAGCGCCGACCCCGAGTTCGGAGCGCAGCTGGGGCGCTTCCTCATCGACCTCCCGCTCGGCCAGTCGTGGTTGATCACGACCATCGCCGGATCCGTCATCACGGTGCTCGCCTTCGCCTGGCGCTCGTGGACGGCGACTCTGATCACGGCTCTCCTCGCCGCGGCATCCTTCCTCCCGCTCGCGACCCAGGGACACTCCGGCGACCTCTCTGGTCACAACATGGCGGTCAACTCCGTGCTGCTGCACACCGTCGGCGCCGCGGTCTGGCTCGGCGGCTTGTTGCTCGTCGTGCTGCTGCGCGACCGCAGCGACGTGGGCACCGCCACCCTGGTGCGCCGGTACTCGTCGCTCGCCATCGCGGCGTTCGCCGTGGTCGCCGTCTCCGGCATCACCCGTTCGATCGTCGCACTCGGCGACTGGGACGGACTGCTGACCCCCTACGGCGGCATCGTGGTCGCCAAGGTGGTGCTGCTCGGCGCCATGGGGCTGCTCGGCGCCTGGTACCGGTCGCGGCTCATCCCCAAGCTCGACGGGCCGCGTGCGACGTCGTGGTTCTGGATGCTGGTGCTCTGCGAACTCGCCCTGATGGGGCTCGCCTCCGGAGCAGCGGCCGCGCTCGCCAGGACCCGCCCCCCGACGGGCGAGGAGAACGCGTTCATCCGCACGCCGGCCGAGAACCTCACCGGGCAGTCGCTGCCGCCCGAGTTCACGATCGACCGCTGGTTCACCCAGTGGGACATCGACATCCTGTGGCTGGTCGCCGCCGCGTTCGGAGTGGTGTTCTACATCGTCGGCGTGCGTCGTCTGCGAGCACGCGGCGACCGCTGGCCCATCCACCGCACCGTGTTCTGGATGCTCGGGATGCTCATGCTGGTCTGGGTGACCGGCGGTCCGATCAACGCGTACCAGGAGTACCTCTTCAGCGTGCACATGCTCGGGCACATGATGCTGTCGATGGCGATCCCGCTGCTGCTCGTCGCCGGGGCCCCCGTCACCCTCGCGCTGCGCGCCATCCACAAGCGCGACGACGGCACCCGCGGCGGCCGCGAGTGGATCATGTGGGCGGTGCACTCGCCGTTCGCGCGCATCGTGACGCACCCCTTCGTCGCCGCGGCCATCTTCATCCTGTCGTTGTGGGCGTTCTACTTCACCGACCTCGTGCGGTGGGCGATGTACGAGCACCTCGGACACGAGTGGATGACGATCCACTTCCTCATCTCCGGCTACCTGTTCGTGATGAGCCTCATCGGCGCCGATCCGGTGCCCTACCGGCTGCCGTACCCCGGTCGCCTGATCACGCTCATCGCGGTCATGGCCATGCACGCGTTCTTCGGCATCGCGATCATGATGCAGGAGGGCCTCATCGTCGCCGACTGGTTCGGGTCGATGGGCCGCGCGTGGGGCCCCGATCCGCTTCAGGACCAGTACATCGGCGGGGGCATCGCCTGGTCGATCGGCGAGATCCCCACGCTGATCCTCGCCATCACCGTGGCGATCCAGTGGAGCCGCAGCGACGTGAAGCTGCAGAAGCGACGCGATCGGCACGCCGACCGCACGGGGGACGCGGAGCTCGAGGAGTACAACGCCAAGCTCGCGGCGCTGGCCGAGCGCGACCGTCGTCAGGCGGAGCGCGAGGCGCGCTGACCCGGTGCCGCTCGGCTCAGCCGTCGGAGGAGTCGGAGGGCTCGGAGGGCGAGCCCACCCGGATGGATGCGGAGCCGTCGGGGAGGATCGTGATCGTGCCGTTGACGAGGAACGGCACGTCCTCCGACACCGAGGTGACCTTGCCGTCGAACAGCGACTTGATGTCGACGTCGACGTGAGCCACCGCCTCGGTCGCGGGGATCTGCCACTGCGCGCCGTCGGGGGCCACGGTCACCGTCGGCTGGGCGACGATCGACCAGTGCGGCGTCGACACGATTCGGTTCTGCACCGTGAGCCCGAAGGGGCACGCGGTGGGCTGCAGCACCTCCTGGGTGGCGCACTCGGTGAGGAACTGCTCCACGCGTTGCTGCACGACGCCCACGAAGGCATCGGTCGGCGTGGTCTGCACCTGGATCGGCGTGGTGGCCAGGGGCTCGTCGGCGAGCACCGCGACCCCAGGCGACGTCGACACCGCCGTGTCGACCGTCACCGAGTAGAGGCCGGGCGTGAAGACGAGCATCGGAAGGGGGTCGAGCGGAGCGGCATCCGTTCCCGCCGCCGAGATCTGGCGACGGTCGACGTCGAAGCCGTTGACCGCGTACCGGTCGGAGCCCAGCAGGGTCAGATCGACGACGGCGAGCGGGCTCGTGGTGAAGCGCCAGTTGGGCGTGACGCCGGACCAGCCGTCCTGCTCGACGTGGAACGTGGTCGTGCCCTTGTGCCCCCCGGCCTTGTACGTCACGGTCACCGTGTAGCGGCCGTCGTCGTCGACGGTCTCGGAGTCGACCGCGACGTCGGTGAGCGAGGTCATGGCGGTGCGGCGCAGCATCGCCTCCGACGGCGTGCCCTCGATGCCGGCGCCCTGCAGGGCGTCCCTGTCGATGGCGACGCCCGGCACGTGCAGGGCGTCGGCGGCCTGACCGGCGGAGAGGAGGTCGAGGTAGCGGACGACGAACGCGGACGGGCCGTAGAACTGCTGGTAGAGCGCGGAACCCCCCGCGCCCACCGCGGCGATGAGGAGCACGCCGATGAGCGCGAGCCAGGCGAGGTCGACGCCGAGGCGGGCGCGCCGGGGCGCCTTGCTCTCCACGTGCTCCATGGCGTCAGTCTAGGGACGACGCCTGAGACGACGCCGAGGGCGCCGCGTGTGCCCGTAGCATGGTGAGCGCCCCGCATCCGCCGTCCTCCCGTGAGTGAATCGTGTCCCTTCCCCCTCTTTCCGAGGAGCAGCAAGAGCTGTTCCGGCTGATCGAGGACACGAGCGAGCACGTCTTCATCACCGGCCGCGCCGGCACGGGCAAGTCGACCCTGTTGCAGCACTTCGCGTGGAACACGGGAAAGCAGATCGCGATCTGCGCGCCCACCGGCGTCGCGGCCCTCAACGTCGAGGGGCAGACGATCCACTCGCTGTTCCGGCTGCCGATCGGACTGATCGGCGACTCGGACATCGACCAGAACGACAACACGCGGCGCATCCTCAACGCGATCGAGACGCTCGTGATCGACGAGATCTCGATGGTGAACGCCGACCTCATGGACGCGATGGACCGCTCGCTCCGCCAGGCTCGCGGTCGCCGCGGCGAGCCGTTCGGCGGCGTGCAGATCGTGATGTTCGGCGATCCGTACCAGCTCGCCCCCGTGCCGCCGCGCGGCGACGAGCTGCGCTACGTGCAGGACCACTACCGCTCGTTCTGGTTCTTCGACGCGAAGGTGTGGGCGGGCTCGGCCGATGAGCAGAGCGAAGGGCTCTTCGCCGTCGACACCCGTGCCGAGCTGCACGTGCGTGAGCTGGTGCAGATCCACCGGCAGTCCGACGACGGGTTCAAGGCGATGCTGAACGCCGTGCGCTACGGCCGGGTCACCGCGGAGATCGCCGGTGTGCTGAACACGCAGGGCGCCCGCACGCCCCCGGACCCGGAGCCGGGCGAGGTGCCGATGATCACGCTCGCGACGCGCAACGACATCGTCAACGGCATCAACAGCCGGCACCTCGCCGCCCTCCCGGGCAAGGAGCAGACGGCGCGCGCGGAGATCAACGGAGAGTTCGGTCGCGGCGAGGCATCGCTGCCCGCCGAGGCCGAGCTCAAGCTCAAGGTCGGCGCGCAGGTGATGTTCCTGCGCAACGACACCTCGATGTCGGGGGAGCCGCCGCGATGGGTGAACGGCACGATCGGCACTGTCACGCGCATCCTCGGGGAGAGCGTGCGCGTGGAGATCGACGGCGAGGAGGTCGACGTCGAACCCGCGGTGTGGGAGAGGTTCCGGTACTCGTACGACCCCGGCACCAAGAAGCTCAGCCGCGACGTGGTCGCCGAGTTCACGCAGTTCCCGCTACGGCTCGCCTGGGCCGTGACGATCCACAAGTCGCAGGGCAAGACCTACGACCGCGCGATCATCGACCTCGGCTCCGGGGCGTTCGCGCCGGGGCAGACGTATGTGGCGTTGTCGCGGCTCACCTCGCTCGACGGGCTGTACCTGTCGCGGGCGTTGCGCCCCAGCGACATCAAGGTCGACGAGGACGTGCGGCGCTTCATGCGCGACGCGTGGATGGCGCGATCGACGCCGGAGGTGCCGGCGGGGTGATCCCGGCCGCGTCGACCCACGGTGGCGACGTTCTGTCGGGAGGTCGGCACGGATGCCGGGGCGAAACGGGCCTTCTCGGCCGACAAAGCGGAATCGGTCCGACAAACTGACCGGCGGAGTGGGCGCGGGCGGCGGGCTCAGGCGGCGGCGCGGGCGCGGTCGAGGTCCTCGAACAGCTCCGTGTTGAAGCGGTAGGCGAGGATGACCTCGTCGATGACGCGCTCGCGCTCGGCCTCGTCCCACGGAGCGGCGTCGAGCTGCTCGCGGTAGACGTCCTTGAACGCGGAGGGGTCGGCGATGTCGTCGAAGAGGTAGAAGCCGATGCCGTTGGTCTCGAAGCCGAAGCGGCGGGCCATCACGCGGCCGATGAAGATGCCGCCGGAGAGGTCGCCGAGGTAGCGGGTGTAGTGGTGCGCGACGAAGCCGCCGGCCCAGGTCGCTCCGACCTGACGGATGCGGTCGACGTAGCGCTGCGTGGTGGGGAGCGGCGCGATGCGCTCGCGCCAGTCCGCGCCGATGAGGAACTCGAGGTCGGCCTCCAGCGCGGGCAGACGCGTGAGCTTGTCGCTGAGGAAGACGGACGCCACCGGGTCCTGCCGCATCCGCTCGCCCGCGCTCTCCAGCGCCTCGTAGATGAAGTAGTGCTGCGCGACGAGTGAGACGTAGTCCTCGCGGGAGCCCTCGCCCTTCAGCAGGTCGGACATGAAGCCGGCGTGCTCGCTGCGGGAGTGCGAGCCGGAGGAGCGCTCGCGCAGGGCGGCGGAGAAGGAGAGGATCTCGGGCATGCCTTCAGTGTAAGGGTCGCCTTACCTGCTTGTGAAGTCGCCCCCGTATGCCTGGGTCTCCCGTGTCTCCCCCGCTCCCGTATGAGTTGTGGTCGCGCAACGAGCGATTCGGCGACCACGACTCATACGAGAGCAGCGCGTACGGCGGGCGAGGCTCAGGCGTGCGGGCGCGGGGTGACGCCGAGGCGCTCGCAGGCGAGGTCGTAGATCGCGACGACCTCGCGGCGAACGGCCGGGCGCTCGGAGATCGACCCGCTCGGCCAGGGCACGCGCAGCTCGGATGCCGTGCCGCCGCGCGTGAACGACCAGACGCCGCCGTCGCCGTCGAAGCCCGTCATGACGGCGTCGGTGATCTCGTCGGCTCCCGTGCTCCCGTCGGCGGACGCGGATGCCGGGGCGAAGGCGCGGGCGATGAGCAGGTTGTCGTCGGTGTGGTCGCCGTTCATGTGGCGCAGCACGGCGGAGACGACGTCGGCATCGAAGAGGTGAGTCACGAAGCCCACCCTAAGCCCGGCCCGGTGCCGACTTTCAGCATCGGCGTCTTAGACTCGTCAGACACGTCTCTCCGGGGGTCATCCTTCTATGCAGCTTCTCTCGACGCGCCGAGCGCGCGCTGCGGTGGCCGTCGCCGCCGCCCTCGCGCTCCTCCTCACCGGATGCACCTCCGACCAGAACTTCACCTACACACCGCCCGAGCAGGTCGACGCGAAGCTCCCCGATGACACGGTCTCGGCGATGCAGGACGCCGTCTCGCACGCCCTCACCGCCTCCGGCTCCTCCGGTGCGATCGTGGGCGTGTGGGTGCCCTGGAGTGGGACCTGGGTCACCGGAGTGGGCACGCAGAAGCCCGGTGGCGGGGCCGATCTCAAGAAGGACATGTCCTTCCGTATCGCCGACGAGACGCGCCTGATGACGTGCGACGTGCTCTACGCGCTCGCCGACGCGGGCGAGGTGGAGCTCGATGACCCGATCACCCGCTACGTGTCGGGCGTCGCCGACATGGACAGCATCACGCTGCTCGACCTCTGCAACGGCACCAGCGGGGCGGGGTCGTCGGAGGGCATCCTCAAGGGCGCCTGGCTGAACACGCCCGAGCGCGAGTGGGCGCCGCTGGAGCTCGCCTCTTACGGGCTCGGTCTGGCGCGCGTCGCCCCGCACACGACCTACCGCGACTCCGACGCCGGTTACCTGCTGCTCGGCCTGGCGCTGGAGCGGGCCACCAGCCTCACGGCATCCGAGCTGATCGCCAAGTACGTCACGACGCCGCTCGGCCTCGAGAGCACCTCGCTGCCCGGCGCCGCCGCGGCCGCTCCCGGATCCGGCGCGGTGATGAACGGCCACTACCTCAACGCGGTCGAGGGCGGCTTCGACTGCGCGGCCCCCGTCGACATCACCACCCTCTCGGCCAGTTCCGGGTTCACCGACTCCGGCGTCGTCTCCACGATCGAGGACCTCGGTCGGTACGCGCAGGCCGAGGCGAAGCAGGTGCTGCGCACGCAGAAGAAGCCGGAGCGATTCTCCGCACCGCTGCCCGCCTACGACGGGGCTCCGTCGTGGTTCCAGGCGACCGGCGGCGGCTTCCTCGCCGGATCGATGATCGGACAGCAGGGGTGGGTGCCCGGCTACGCCACCGCCGCCTACTCCGACCCCGCCACGGGCTTCACGGTCGCGGTCGTGCTCAACAACTCCACGACGGGTGCGGGCATGGCGCAGTACCTCGCCTGGGAGCTCGCGGCCATCGCGTCGAAGGCCCCCGCGGCGTCGGGCCAGACGGCCCCGGAGTTCGGCCTGCCGTTCACCGCGGAGCAGTACCACCAGGCGATCGCCGACTCCGCGATCACCTGCGTGGCCCCGCCCGAGGGATGAGCTGACGCGGCGATGATCATCGACAACGCCATCTACGTCGACGGCATCCGCACCGAGAACCCGGTGAGCCTGAGCGAGACGTTCGAGCGCATGCGCGAACGCGGTGGCATGGGGTGGATCGGCATGTACCGCCCCAGCAGCGACGAGATCCGCGAGGTCGCCGATGAGTTCGGCATCCACGAGCTCGTGGTCGAGGACGCGCTCGCCGGCCACCAGCGGTCCAAGCTGGAGCGCTACGGCGAGGTGCTGTTCATGGTGCTGCGCCCCGCCCGCTACCTCGACGAGGTCGAGGAGGTGGAGTTCGGCGAGGTGCACGTGATCGTCGGACCGGACTTCGTCGTCACGATCCGTCACGCCGAGTCGCCGGACCTCGGCCGGGTGCGTCGGCGTCTCGAGGGCGATCCCGCGCTGCTCCGGCGTGGGCCGGAGGCGGTGCTCTACGCGATCCTCGACGAGGTCGTCGACGAGTACTCGCCCGTGCTCGCCGGGCTCGAGAACGACATCGACGAGATCGAGAGCCAGCTGTTCGAGGAGGGCGTGGACGCCACCCAGCGCATCTACGAGCTCGGTCGTGAGGTCATCGACTTCCAGCGTGCGACGCAGCCGCTGTCGGGGATGCTGGAGGCGCTGCTGCGCGGCTCGGAGAAGTACGCCGTCGACGAGGAGCTGCAGCGGTACCTGCGCGACGTGCTCGACCACACGCTCAAGGTCTCCGACCGGGCGACGACCTTCCGTGCGGTGCTCGACAACGCCCTCACGGTGGAGTCGACGATCGTCGCCCGACGGCAGAACGAGGAGATGCGGCGGATGACGGAGCTGAGCATCCGTCAGAACGACGAGGTGAAGAAGATCTCCGGCTGGGCGGCGATCCTGTTCGCGCCGACCCTCGTCGGGACGATCTACGGCATGAACTTCACCGCCATGCCCGAACTGCACTGGCCGTTCGGCTATCCCATGGCGATCGGGCTGATGATCGTGATGGGCTTCGGGCTGTACTGGGCCTTCAAGAAGAAGGGCTGGTTGTAGGCCCCGCTGCCGTCCACAGGCCGTCCGGTGCCGTGGTCTGTCCCCCGAAGGGCGGACAGACGTCGCGCTCTCCGCTGCATAGACTCCGGATATGACGACCACAGCAGTGACAACGACGTCCCGTGCCAGCCGCGCCATGATCGCCACCGCCTCGTCGGTTCTTCTGGCGGCGACGCTTCTCGTAGCCGCGCCGTCGGCCGCGAGCGCGACCGAGACGTATCGCTACGGCCCGTACTACTCGGCGGGTCCGTGCACCCACGATCGCGACTACTCCCAGAGCCACCGCAGACCGGGCTGGACCTTCGGAGCTTGCTACCAGATGGGGCCAGGCGCTGCCGGCTGGTACTACAACGGCTACTACTCCGGCTGAGGGACGCGACGCCCTCGCCGTCGGGATCGTTGCCCGCCGCGCGATTCCGTGATTCGATCGGGTGATCGTGAGCACGCACACCGTCACCAACCAGGCTCCCGCGAGGGTCGGCCTGGACGAGTTCGAGGAGAATCCGGCGCTGGTCGAGGCCGTGGAGCGTGAGGGGGCGGGCTGGGCGACCGCCGACCTGCACGCCGCCGGACGTCGCGTGGGCTCGGCGCAGTTCCAGGACGATGCGCGTCGCGCGAACCGCCACGAGCCGGTGCTGCACACGCACGACAGGTGGGGCAACCGCGTCGACGAGGTCGAGTACGACCCGTCGTACCACCGGGTGATCTCGGCGGCCGTGGCCGACGGCGCGCACACGAGCGCGTTCGCCGACCCGCGCCCCGGTGCGAGTGCCGCGCGGGCGGCGATGTTCATGCTCTACGCGCAGATCGAGCCGGGCCACGCCTGCCCCGTGTCGATGACGCACTCCGTGACGCCGGTGATCGCGCAGCATCCAGAGCTGGCCGCCGAATGGATGCCGCGCCTGCTGTCGCGGTCGTACGACCCCGAGCTGCGGCCGGGCAAGGGCAGCGCGCTCTTCGGAATGGCCATGACGGAGAAGCAGGGCGGCTCCGACGTGCGAGCCAACACGACGACGGCGGTTCCCGTGGGCGGCGGGCGTTACGAGCTCACCGGGCACAAGTGGTTCTGCTCCGCGCCGATGTCCGACGCCTTCCTCGTGCTCGCCCAGGCGCCGGGCGGACTCTCGTGCTTCCTGATGCCGCGGGTGCGCGACGACGGCTCGCGCAACGCTCTGCGGTTCCAGCGGCTCAAGGACAAGCTCGGCAACCGCTCGAACGCGTCGAGCGAGGTCGAGTACGAGGGCGCGTCCGCGACGCTCGTCGGCGAGGAAGGGAGGGGCGTGCGGACGATCATCGACATGGTCACGCGCACGCGTCTCGACTCGATGCTCGGATCGTTGGCCGGCATGCGGCAGGGCGTCGCGGAGGCCGCCTGGCACGCGCGGCACCGCTCGGCGTTCGGGAAAGTGCTCATCGACCAGCCCGCGATGACCGGCGTGATCGCCGACCTGCAGCTGGAGGTCGAGGCGGGCACCGCGGTGGCGATGCGGCTCGCTCGCGCCTACGACGAGGGCGCCACCGAGCAGGACGCCGCCTTCCGCCGCCTCGCGACGGCGGTCATGAAGTACTGGGTGTGCAAGCGCGGACCGGCCCATGCCGCCGAGGCGCTGGAGTGCCTCGGCGGGAACGGCATCACGACCGACTGGCCGTTGGAGATGAGGTACCGCGAGCAGCCGGTCATGGCGATCTGGGAGGGCTCCGGCTCCGTCATCGCGCTCGACGTGCTGCGGGCGATCGCCAGGGAGCCGGAGTCGCTGGAGGCGTTCGACGCGGAGGTCTCTCTCGCCAGGGGTGCGGACCGCCGGGTCGACGCGCATCTCGATCGCACCCGCCGTCTGATCGCGGAGGTGGCGGCCGATCCCGTGCCCGACGCATCGGCGCGTCGCCTGGTCGAGGCGCTCGCGCTCGGGCTGTCGGCGGCGCAATTGGTGCGCACAGCACCGACGGCGGTGGCCGAGGGGTTCGCCGCGGCCCGTCTCGACGGCCGCGCAGGGCTGTTCGGCGCGCTGCCCCGAGGTGTGGACGCCGCCGTGATCGCCGCGAGGGCCTGACCGTCGCGATGCGACAGCGGGGGTGCGGATCGCGCTCGGCATCCGTTCAGGCATTTCACAGATTCACCGCGCGGCTTCCGTCGTCCTGTATACCAGAGCGCTACTCTCGGTGACGCTATGGCGGGTGCGCCGGCCGGAGTGCGCGGGCGGTCGGGGTGGTTCGCTTCCTTCAATCAAGAAAAGAGCACTCTCATGACCGGGACAGCACGCAAGGCGCTCGCTGAAGCGATCGCCACATTCCTCTTCGTTCTCAGCATCATCGGCGCGGTCAACAGCGGCAGCCCGCTGACCCCGCTCGCGATCGGCTTCGCCCTCGCCGTGCTCGTCTACTCGACGGGTCACATCTCGGGAGCCCACCTGAACCCGGCCGTCTCGGTCGGCGTGTTCCTGCGCGGCGGCCTGAGCGTCGTCGACCTCGTCGTCTACATCGTGGCGCAGCTCGTGGGTGCGGCGGTCGCCGCTCTCGTCAGCGCGGCGCTGTGGCCGGCCGGCAAGGCCGTGGAGATCGAGACCGGCCCGGCGTTCCTCGTCGAGGCGCTGTTCACGCTGGCCCTCGTGTGGGTCGTGCTGAACGTCGCCACCTCGAAGGACACCGACGGCAACTCCTTCTACGGCCTCGCCATCGGTGGCACCGTGTTCGTGGGTGCGACCACCGTCGGCGCGATCTCGGGCGGCGGTTTCAACCCGGCCGTGGCTCTCGGCCTGTCGATCAGCGGTCAGTTCGCGTGGAGCAACCTGTGGCTCTACATCGTGGCCCCGATCGTCGGCGCCGCGATCGCCGCGATCCTCTTCCGCGTGCTCAACAGCGACGACGCGAAGAAGATCGGCGCGTAACGCCGTTTCATCCACGGAACGCCGCGCCCTCCTCGGAGGGCGCGGCGTTCCTGCATTCCTGGTGCCTTAGATGCGCCCGCGGCGGGCCCGCTCGGCGAACGCGTCGAGAGCGCTGAGGATGTCGGGCGCCTGCCAGATCCGATAGCGGGCACCACCTCCCCCCTGCACGAGCACGCCGGCCTCATGAAGGCGACGGATCGCGTTTGCTGCGGCGACCTCGCTGACGCCGAGCCGCTGGGCCAGTGACGTCGCGGTGGCGACGGGTTGTTCGAGAAGCGCGTCCATCGCTCGATGAACGGAAGAGTCGGTCCGCGCACGGATCCGCTCGTTCCACGCCTGCCGCGCGCCCTGGATGTCTGCGACGAGAGCGCTCCCGTTCCGAATCGCGGAGAACGATGCCTCCGTCACCTCGTGGACGATGGCGTCGAGGTCACCGGCGCGATAGTCGGTGAGAGCCGTGAAGTATGCGTGCGGCTCATGGAGGAGACCGGCGGACACGGGGATCGTGACGTTCCGAGTGAGTCCGCTGCGACGCAGCATCGCATGGATGAGAGCCCGACCGGTGCGCCCGTTCCCGTCGGGGAACGGATGGATCGTCTCGAACTGCGCGTGCGTGATGGCCGCCTGGACGAGAACGGGGATGTCGGTGCGGTCAGCGAAGTCGATGAGATCACGCATGAGTCGGGGAACACGGTCGTGATGGGGCGCGACGAAGTCGGCATGATGGGGTGAGAGGCTCCCGCCGCCGATCCAGACCGGCTCCTGCCGCCAGCCTCCGACGAACTCGGGTGCGGCATCTCGAAGGAGAGCTTCGTGCATGGTCACGATGGCGGTCTCATCGAGGTCGTCGCTCAGGGCGATGGCGGCGTCCATCGCCCGAACGTTCGCGAGGATCAGACGTGCGTTGTCGGAGCGGGATGCGCCGATCTCAGCGAGTGCGATCTGCCTCGCCCCTGCGGTGAGGTTCTCTACCTCCGAGCTGGCCGATGATTCGGTGCGCAGGAGGATCGCGGCGAAGGGCGCGGTGATCGCGCCGGCCTCGGCATCGAATCGTGCCAACGCCTGACTGGCGTCGTCGGCCGCTGCGAGCACATCGGGCGCGAGGAGGACAGATCGACGCGAGATCAGAGGGGGGACGGCGGCAGAGTAGTTCCCGGTGATCCTGCGCCGCTGCCGGCGCGACCCCACCTCGAGGCCAGATCGATCCCACGGATGCGACTCGAAAGTGATCGCCGGCCAGGGTCCGTCCGCCCCGCTCGAGGGCCACGTCAACGGTGAGTCAGTTGTCATCGGAGAATTCTAACAAAAGGTTCACATCCTAGCCTTTGCTTAGAATGCCGAGGCTTTCACCGAGCGCAACGCGCGGATTGCGTTTACCCGATCTAAGTGCAATCATCGAGTTGCACATAGGTGGTGATCGAGAGGAAACCCCATGCGTACCGTTCCGTCCCGTGCCGTGCTGGCCCTCCTGTTCGGCGGCGCCTTCGTGATGGGCAGCGCCGAGATGCTCGTGGTCGGTCTTCTCGACCTCATCTCCGCCGACCTCGGCGTCTCCGTGCCGGCGGCGGGCGCCCTGGTCTCGGCCAACGCGATCGGACTCGCTCTGGGCGGCCCGCTGCTCGCCTTCGCCACCACCCGGTTCGACCGCCGGTCCGTGCTCCTGGGCGCCGTCATCGCGTTCCTCGCCGCGACCGTTCCGCAGGTGCTCGGAGCCGGATTCGAGGCGTTCCTCGTGCTGCGCGTGCTCGGCGGGGCGGCGCAGGGTCTGTTCATCGCCGCCGCGATGACCATCGCGACCTCCGTGGTGCCCGTTGAGCGGGGTGGCCGCGCGATGGCGGTGGTGATCTCGGGCTTCGCCTCGGCGAGTGCGCTCGGTCTGCCGCTGGGCACCCTTCTCGGCCAGGTCGCCGGGTGGCGCGGCGCCTACGCCGTCGTGCTCGGCGCCGGCGTCGTTCTGCTCGTGCTGGCGCCCCTGCTGGTGCCGAGAGTCCCGTCCGTCGACGCGGCGGGCGGTGGCGCGTTCGGGCAACTGCGGCATGCGCTCTCGCCGCGCGTGCTCACGGTGCTGCTGATCGGACTGCTGTTGTTCGCCGCCTCCCAGTCGACGGTCACCTACCTCGTGCCCTTCCTCGGCGAGGTCACCGGCATCGTCGGGGCGCCGGTCGGGGCCTTCCTGCTCGCCTACGGCGTCGCCACCACGGTCGGCTCGGCGGTGGGCGGTCGGTTCGCCGACCAGGACGCCGGGCGGATGCTGGTGCTCTGCGCGCTCGGCGTGGCGGCGGCGCTGCTCCTGCTCTATCTGCTCGGCGCGTCGCCGGTCGCGGCGTTCGCGGCCGTGCTCGGCATCGGTCTCTTCCTCATGGGGGCGGCGCCCGCGCTGCAGCACCGGGTCGACGCGTTGTCCGGGCCGGGCGGACCGCTCGCGGCGTCCCTGCCGTCGTCGGCCGTGAACATCGGCATCGCACTCGGCTCGGCGGTCGGCGGCTGGACGATCGACTTCGCCGGTATCCGCTCGCTCACAGTCGCGGGGATCGTGCTGGCGCTGGTCGCCGCGGGCATCGCCGCCGTCGCGAGGATCCGGGTCGGGGTGGTTTCGCGGCGTTCGACGTGACCATCCGTCGAGGAGCGGTCGGTCGGCGCCTGCGTGCGCCGTCAGGCTGAGGCGCCGTGCCGGGAATACACCGCGCGCATCAGCGGAGCGAGGTCGGCATCGGCGGGGACGGCGGTGTCGAGCTCGACGGCGAGGTGCTCGCCCTCCGGGCGCAGTCGCATGACCGTCCGGCCGCGGTCGGACCGGCGGTCGAGCACGAGGGTGTCGGCCTCCCACTCGGCAGAGCCGGGGGAGTGCGGCGTGAAGCCGTAGGAGTCGAACCACCAGAATCCCGAGCCGGCCACCACGGCATGCGCGAGGAGGTGTCCGTCGTCGCGCAGCTCGACGTAGTCGAAGACGATGCCGTCGGGTCCGGGCTCGACGGTGAGCGAGCCCCGTGCGGTGCCGGCATCCGTCCACGCCGTCGCGAAGAGCTCCTCGCTCCCCGACCAGTCTCCGAGCAGGTTCGCGAGTCGCCGATCCGGTGCCATGTGTCGAGCCTACGCGCGACGGACGGTGCCGCGATCACTACTTGACGACATGGAAAGTACGGCGCATACTTTCCACTATGGAAAATAGCTCGGACGACCTCACGCCTTCCATGGCGGCGGACATGCTCGCGGCGGCGGATGCGTCGCGCAGCGCCCTCGCGCACCGGCTCGTGCTCCCGCCGTTCCTGCTCCCGATACTGGGCAGCGCGGTCGCCGTGCAGATCGCGACCGCCGCAGCGGTGTGGGTGCCATGGGGGTTCCTCCTCGCTCTCGGTGGAGGGGCTCTCTTCGTCGTCGTCGCGCTGCTGCAGGTGCGCCGCTTCCGCCGCGCGAACGGGGTGTCGATCGGCGGGTTCACGAGCCGGGTGGTCGGCGGCACGGCCACGGAGGCGACGGTCTCGTACCTGCTCGGGCTCGCCGGCGCGTTGTGGGCTGGATACTCCGGAGTCTGGTGGGTCGTGCCGATCTGCGCCGTCGCCGGAGGCGTCGGGTTCGCTGTCAGCGGGGCGCGATGGGTGCGGGTGTACCGTGCCGACCCGGCCACGCATTCGCGGGGGGAGTCGGCTGTGCTCCTCGCCGTGCTGGGCGCGCTCGCCGCGGCCGGGATCGTCCTCCTGCTGGTCGCGCACTGATGGCCGGCTTCGATCCCGTTCTGCAGTCACCCGTCCGCCTCACGCTGGCGACCCTCCTGACGGGCGTCAGCGAGATCGAGTTCGTGACTCTCCGCGACGACCTCGCCGTGAGCGACTCGGTGCTCTCGAAGCACATCAGCACGCTGGCCGCCGAAGGATACGTGCGCAGCCGCAAGGCCACCCTCGACGGCCGCAGGACGACGTGGATCTCGATCACGAACCAGGGGCGAGCGGCCCTGAGCGCGCACGTGAAGGCGCTGCGCGAGATCATCGCCGGAATCGACTAGTCCCCGAGGGCGTGAGAGCTCGGACGGATGCGGTCAACGCTCGGTCGCGGCCGGCTGCGCGACGGCCGCCGCGCCCACCAGCATCCGCAGCTCGTCGATCGGGAGATCGGCGCCGAAGGCGGGGTTCCCGGGCTGCAGCACGGCTCCGGCCGACAGCGGATGCAGCACGAGCGGGTCGAACCCGAGGTCGTCGATGAGCGCTGCGGCCTCGGCGGTGTCGTCGGCGGAGTCGCCGGCGAGCGCGATGGCCTTGCGCCCGGACGCCCCGGCGGGGCGGGACTCGTCTTCGAGGTCGTGGTAGCCCATGTGGTTGAGGCCCTTCACGAGACGGGCGCCGCGGAGGAAGCCCTGCACGATCTCGCTCGTGGAGGTGCGCGGATCGGTGAGGTCGTCGCGCACCCCGTCGGTCTCCCACCAGTAGTTCATGGCGTCGATCACGAGCTTTCCGGCGAGGGCGTCGACCGGGAGCCGGTCGTATTTGCCCAAGGGCAGCGCGAGGATCACGACGTCGGCGGCTTCGGCGGCCTCCTCCGGTCGCACGGCGACGGCTCCCGGCACGAGCACCTGGACGGTGAGGGTGATCTTCGCCGGATCGCCGGACCCGGAGATCAGCACCCGGTGCCCGGCGGCGAGGGCGAGCCGGGCGATCGCGGTGCCGACCTTGCCGGCGCCGAGGATCCCGATGGTGCGGATGCTGTTCGTCATGTCTCTCTCCTCATCGCTCACGCGTGGACGGCCTTGCCGCCCTTGACGATCTCGGCGGTGCGACGACCGGTGAGGGTCCACTCGCCGGGGTCCTCATCGAGCAGTTCCCGCACGCGCGGCGCGACGCGCTCGCCGAGGAGGCGGATGGTCTGCGCGCGGAGCTCGCGGGGGAGGTGGGTGATGTCGTACTTGAGGTCGAAGCGCGACAGGTGGTTCGACCGCGCGGCGGCCGCGATCTTGTGCGCCACCGTCTCGGGCGAGCCGACGTAGAGAGCGCCCGTGTCGACCTCCTCGGCGTAGCGCTCGGCCGTGGGCGGGTAGAAGCCCCGCTCCTTGCTGAGCTGCGTCACCACCGGCTCCCAGTACTGCCAGTGCGCGGTGCGGGCCTCGTCGTCGGTGTCGGCGATGAGGCCGATCGAGTGCTGCGCGATCGGCAGCTCGGGCTGCCCGAACGACTCGAGCGCCCGGAGGTACAGCTCGGCGTGACCGGCGAAGCGCTCGGGACGGCCGCCGATGATCGCCATCATCAGGGGGAGGCCGTGGCGCGCGGCGCGGATCACCGAGTCGGGGCTGCCGCCGATGCCGATCCAGGCGGGGATGCCGCCCTCCTGCATCCGCGGATGCAGGCGCACGCCGTCGAGCGGGGTGCGGTACTTCCCCTCCCAGGTCACGCGGTCCTCGCGCATCAGCCGAAGGAAGAGGTCGAGCTTCTCCTCGAAGATCTCCTCGTACTCGGCGATGTCGTAGCCGAAGAGCGGGAACGACTCGATGGCGGATGCGCGGCCCAGCACGAGCTGCGTGCGGCCGCCGGAGATCGCGTCGACCGTGGCGAACTCCTGGTAGAGCCGCACGGGGTCCTGCGTGGACAGGACCGTAACCGAGGTGCCGAGGCCGATCGTCGAGGTGGCCTGCGCCGCGGCGGCCAGCACCACGGGCGTCGCCGAGTCCACGGACTTCTCCTTGTAGTGCTCGCCGATGCTGAAGACGTCGAGGCCGACCGACTCGGCCAGTTGCGCTTCCTCGATGAGGAGCCGCACCGAGGCGGCATCCGTCATCTCCTGCCCGCCGTCGGTGGCGACGTCGCCGAAGGAGTTCAGCCCGAACTCGAAGTGCTCGCCCTGGTCGCTCATGATGATCTCCTTCTCTGCGCTCATCGGGACCGATGTGCGTCTGGATTGACGTGTCAATTCCTTGCCAACGCTAGGATTGACGTATCAATTCCCGAGGAGGCACCGTGAGCGACGAGCGGCACCGGAGCACCCCGACGCGCGCGGAGCTGCGCGTCTGGCGTGACTACATCGAGACGGCCGAGGCGCTGCGCTCCCGGCTCGCCGCGCGGCTGCAGAGTGAGTCCGGCCTGTCCACCGGCGACTACCAGGTGCTGCTGGCGCTGAGCGAGGCCGCGGGGCGCACGCTGCGTTCCTCGGCGCTCGCCGCGCTCATCGGGTGGGAGCGCAGCCGCCTCTCCCATCACCTCGGGCGCATGGAGCGGAGAGGGCTGCTCCGCCGCGAGTCCTGTGCCGACGAGCCGCACGGCGTCGACGTGATCCTCACCGAGTCCGGCGCCGATGCGTTCCGCGCCGGATCGGTGCCGCATCTGCGCGCCGTGAAGGAGCTGTTCATCGACGCCCTCGATGACAGCGCGCTGGCGGGTGTCGCGGTCGCGACCGCCGCGCTGCGGGAGCGGCTCGATCTCCCGTCCGGCGCGCGACCGCCCCTGCCGGAGGCGTGACGGCTAGGAGGCTCGCGTGCCCGCCGTCGCCGCGACGACGGGGGCGTCGAAGTCGATGTGATGTCCCTGCAGCCACATCATCGACTCCCCTCCGTCCCTGGCCGCCCGGCCGAAGATGATCGGCAGCATCAGGTCGCGCACGACGCGGCCGACCGGCCCGGCGGCCTTCTGGGCCGAGCTGCGGCGTCCGTGCTCGACGATCCGCTCGACCCGGTCGCGCCGCAGCGACTCGTAGGTCGCGAAGGCACTCGCTGCATCGGGCAGGTCCCGCAGGCACTGGGCGAGGATCACGGCGTCCTCCAGCGACATGGCGGCGCCCTGCCCGGCGGCGGGAGACGTGGCGTGCGCCGCGTCGCCGATCAGCACCATGCGGCCTCTCCCGTCGTGCCAGTGCCGCACGACCGGCATGTCGTAGGTGGTCCACCCGGTGAGGGGAGCCGGCGCCGCCTCGATGATCCGCGCCGAGGGGCCGGCGTCGCCGCGCATGAGCTCGCGCAGCCAGCCGCGCCAGTCGGCGTCCGACATGCCGGATAGCACGCCGCGCGCGGGCTCGTCCTTCATCGGCGGGTTGGCGAACCACACCGTGCCCCCGTCGGGGGTCTTCATCCACGCGAAGAAGCAGCGGGTGCCGAACTGCATCACGAACTCCCGGTCGGGAGCGTCCACGGAGAGGCCGGGGATGTAGCCGCCGATGTTCAGCACCGGCACGTAGCGCGGGGGAGCGGCGTCGGGGTCGATGGTGCGGCGCACGCGGGAGTGGATGCCATCGGCGCCCACGAGGAAGTCGCCCTCCGCCGTGCTGCCGTCGGCGAACCGGGCGATCACGCCGGTCGCGGTGTACTCGGCGCCGACGAACTCCCGGTCGTGCTCCACCTCGACGCCGTGCAGCGCCGCCTGATCGGAGAGCACGCGATAGAGCTCGGCGCGGGGCATCATGACCGATGTCTGGCCGTCGGGCCGGCGCGCCGCCATCGGCATCCGTCCGAGCGATCGCCCCCTCCCGTTCACGAAGGAGATCTCGTCGACCGGGTAGCCGAGGGATTCGACGGGGCCGGCGAGGTCGATCGAGCGCAGCGCGTCCATGCCGTTCGCCTGGAACGTGATCCAGGCGCCGCGGCGGTCGTCGTCGCGGCTGCCGCGTTCGAACACGGTCGCGTCGATGCCGACGCGTCGCAGGGCGACGGCGAGGACGGGGCCGGCGATGCCGCCGCCGATGATGAGTGCGCGCATGGGATCCTCCGTATGGTGTGTCGGGTGTCGCCTCGATGAGGTAACTTGAGTGTCAAGCGATTATGTGACGGAGGTAGCTTGATTGTCAAGTGAATTGGCGGACGCCGTGACCGCGCTCGGCCCGATCGTGCAGCGCTATCAGGCCGCGGTCGACGACTTCGACCGTGAGACCGCGCGTCTGCTCGGGGTCAACGGCACCGACCAGCGCTGCCTGGAAGTGCTCGCCGATGCCGGGGCCGACGGTCTCGCCCCGCGTGCGATCGCCGACGCGCTCGCACTCACCACCGGGAGCGTGACGACCATGCTCGACCGGTTGGGGAAGGCGGGGTACGTCTCCCGATCCCCGCACCCGAGCGACGGGCGCCGCCTCGTCGTGCGGCTCACCCCTCTCGCGGAGGAGCGCATCTGGGGCATCATCGGGCCGCACCTCGCGGAGTCGAGCGCCGTCGTCGCCGAGCGGTTCTCCGCGCAGGAGCTCGACGTGGTGCGGCGCTTCCTCAGTGCCGTGACCGAGGTGCAGGACGCGCACGTGCGCACGTTGCGGGAGAGGTCGGCGCCCTAGGCCCGCCGCCTCACGAGACGCCGTGCCTCGCGAGGAAGGTCTCGACCGCCTCGTCGGCGATCGACGACAGACGCTCCGGCGTGTACCGCGACGACCCTGCCGTGAGGGTGAGCCGGTCCAGCGGCGCCCCCAGCACGAGCCAGGTGAACTGCTGAGCGGCGATGTCGGGATCGGAGATGCGCAGCGAACCTCGGTCGGCGAGCTGGGAGAGGGCGGCGGAGAGCAGGCGCTCGTTGCGCTCCCAGCTGCGGCGGACGTAGGCGTCGGCCACCTCGGGGAGGCGTTCCGACTCCGCGATGACGAGGGTGCGCATCTGCACGACCGGGGGGCTCAGCACGCCCGCCTGGAGCACGGAGGCGAGCTCTCGCAGGCCGAGGCGGGGGTCGTCGTTCTGCAGCAGCCTCTCCAGGTGCGGGCGCATGGCGTCGCGACCGCGGTCGACCCAGTCGGCGACGACGGCCGAGAACAGGGCCTCCTTCGACGGATGCCGACGGTACAGCGTCTGCTTCGAGATGCGCGCGGCCGTGGCGACGGCATCCATGGTCGTGGCGGAGTAGCCGTCGCGTACGAAGATCTCCCTGGCGGCTTCGAGCAGCTCCGCCCCGGAGAGTCCGCCAGGGCGGCCGGGAGGGCGAGCGGGCTCTCGCGTCGACGTCATCCTCAAATAGTACTAGACAGTACTAAAGATGAGGAGTAGCGTACTCGCAAGTACTAAACAGGAGGTCGACATGATCGGGATAGGCATCGCGGTGGCGACGGTCGCAGGATTCATCGTCAGTTCCGTGTACTACATGGTCTTCACGCCGCTGGAACAACGCGCCTCGCAGGGGCGTGCCGTCGAGCGGGCGAAGCCGGGGGCGGTCCAGATCGTCTCCGAGCTCGTGCGCACGGCCGTTCTCGCCACGGCGTTCGCGTGGGTCGCCGCCCAGGCCGGGCTCCTCTCCCTGCCCGGCGCACTCCTGCTCGCGCTCGTGCTGTGGGTGGCCTTCCCCGTCGTCCTGCTCACCGGATCGGTCATGTGGGACAGGGCGCCGGTGGCCACGGCGGTGCTGCACGGGGGCGACTGGCTCGTCAAGCTGCTGCTCGTCGCGCTGATCACCGCCCTCATCCATTGACGACATCCGAGAGAAGAGGACGACCATGAACGCTCAGACCGGGCCCGGCCCGCTCGACATCACCTTCACCGCCACGCTGATCACCAGCGAGGCGAAGGGCGGGTGGACCTACGTGCAGCTGGACGGCTCCGCCGACCGCTTCGGGACGAGGGGGCTGGTCCGCGTGCGCGGAACCGTCGACGGGGAGCCCTTCGACGGCTCCTTCATGGCGCTCGGCGATGGCACCCACAAGCTGCCGATCACCGCTGCCCTCCGCGCCAGGATCGGCAAGACCACGGGCGAGGAGGTGACGGTCCACCTCACCGAGAGGCGGCCGTGACCGGGGCGGGGAGAGTCGGCCGATCCCGCCGAGCCTACTCGGCGCCCCGCCCGAAGAGCGTCGCCACGAAGTCCAGCTTTCGCCGCGAGTAATGACTGCCGCCGCCCTCGTGGCCGTTGAACGGGTAGACGATCATCTCCGACTCCCCGCCGTAGTTGTTGTGCGCGGCGAAGACCGTCGACGGCGGAGTCGTCGTGTCCATCAACGCGGCGACGACGAGTGCCGGAGCGGTCGCCCGACGGGCGAGCACGGCCGCGTCCATGTAGGAGAGCGTCATGAATGCCTGCTCGACGTGGTCTCGGTGCACGGCGAGATACCCGGCGATCTCCGAGTAGGGCGGGCCCGCGATGGCGATGCCTCGAGGGAAGTCGCACAGGTAGGGCACCTCGGACATCACGCCCGCCAGGTCTGCAGCGAGCCCTGATGCGGCGAGGGCGACGCCGCCCCCTTGGCTGATGCCCTCGACGACGACCCTGTCGGCGTCGATCTCGGCCAGATCCCGGATGAGATCGACGGCGAGAACCGCGTCCGTGTACAGCCGGCGGTAGTAGTACAGGCGGGGGTCCAGGATGCCGCGCGTCGCGAAGCCCGGGAACGACGGCGCTCCCTCGTCGCACGACTGCGGGTCGGATGTGTGTCCGACACGCCAGCCCGACCCCTGGCCGCGGTTGTCCATGATCAGGTGTGCGTGTCCGGCCAGAGCCCAGAGCGACGGCTCGTGCGGAAGTCCTCGTCCTCCGCCCGCGCCGACGTACTCGACGACCGCTCCGAAGCCGCCGGGCGGCCGATCGCCGTGCGGAAGATGGAGCCAGGCGCGGATGGGGTGCCCGCCGAATCCCGAGAACTCGAGGTCCCAGGTGTCGACGAGCGGGAGCCCGGTCTCGACGCGGTCGCGCCGGGTGGGGCGTCGTTGCGCGCGCGCGACATCGAGGGTGTCGCGCCAGAACTCTTCCAGGTCTGTAGGCTCGACGAGGTCGGGTCGATAGGCGGTCAGCTGCTCGAGAGGCAGATCGAACTGGGGCATCGTGCCGGCTCAGCCGCGCGTCAGAACGCGAGCCCGGACGGCTCGGCGCCCAACTCGGGCACGGACGGGTCCTCGACCTCGAATCCCCTCGCCTTGTACGCCTCGTAGTCGAACGTCTCGCACTCCTCGTAGCCCACGCGGTGGTACTCGTAGAAGCCCTCCCATTCCTCGTACCCGTCTCCCAGCGAGCCCTCGAGGAACGCATCGGCCATCGCCTTACCGAGGCGGGGTCCGGTGAAGAACCCTCCCAGGGCGAGAAGGTTGCAGTTGTTGGCGGTGGCGGCTCGGTGAGCGGCGGGCAGAGACTCCGCCACCGCGGCGTGCACATGCGGGCATTTGCTCGCCGCCACGTGGATGCCCATGCCCGTGCCGCAGAAGGCGAGCGCCTTCTCGAACTCCCTCTCGGCGATCGCGGATCCGAGACGGAACCCCACGCGGTGGTACATGGGAGCCTCGTCGCGGACGGGCGTGATGTCGGTCACACGCCAGCCCCGTGACTCCAGGTGGGCCTTCACGGCCTCCTTGAGAGCGAACCCGGCGAAGTCGCTTCCCACGATGACCTCTCGGTCGCGAACAGTCTTCATTCCTGCGGTGCCTTTCTTCGATGGAACCTCGTTCACGACGCTACTTCGATGCCCGCGCGTGGCCCCACGGCTTGTCCGGTATCGGCCACCACGTCCGTCGAGGGACGGCACGGCGACGCGAACGACGGCGATGCGGCATCCACCGCCGTGTGAGGAGTGCTGCGTTACGTGGTCGACAGGCGCGCGGTGGACTGGCGCGTGACGAGGGACGGCTGAAACACGATCTGCTGGTGCCGATGCGTACTGAGCTCTCGGGAATGATCCAGCAGAAGGCGGGTCGCCGCCGTGCCCATCTCGCGCGCCGGCTGACGGATGGAGGTGAGCGGGACGATCCAGTCGGCCGCCACGTCGATGTCGTCGTATCCCATCAGAGACATCTCCCCGGGGACCGAGATTCCGGCGTGCGCGAGTCCGCGGTAGACCCCGAAGGCGAGGAGGTCGTTCGCGCAGATGACGGCGGTCGGTCGATCTTCGAGCTGGAGGAGCGTCGGCACCGCGGCGGCCCCGGCCGTCGTATCGATCGCCTCCGTCTGCACGCGCACGAGCGCGGACGCGGGGTCGAGTCCGCGCGCGGCCACAGCCGCCGCGACGCCCTCGAATCGATCGGCGTGCTGTCTGATCTCGTCCGCCCCTCCGACGAAGGCGATGCGCTCGTGGCCGAGGTCGAGGAGATGGTCGGCGGCGAGGTGACCGCCGCGGATGTCGTCGACGGAGACGGAGCAGGAGTCCGGGCCGGAGGAGTGATCCAGCAGGACGACAGGCACGGGGGAGCGGGCGATCCTGGCGTGTTCCTCGTCGGTCGACCGTGCGGGCGTGAGCAGGATGCCGCGCACCCGCTGACCGGCGAGAAGGCGGAGGAAGTTCGCCTCCTTCTCCTCCGAGCCGCCCGAGTTGCACAGGATCACGACCTGGTCCGACTCCGAAGCCGTGTCTTCGACGGCCCTGGCGACTTCGGTGAAGAACGGGTTGGAGGCATCGATCACCACGAGCCCGAGGACCTGGCTCGACAGTCCGCTCAGTTGACGGGCGTGCTGGTTGGGGATGAAGCCGAGCTCGTCGATCGCGGCGTTCACGCGATCACGCGTGGCCGGAAGGACCACCTCCGGGCGGTTGATGGTGTTCGAGACCGTCGCCGTGGAGACTCGGGCGAGCTTCGCGACCTCGCGGATACTCGTCATGGCCTGGTCCCCCTCCTGTCGGCGCCGTATCGCTGAACTCCTCTCAAGAGTCATACCACTCCTCTCCGCGCGGTGAGATCGCGGAACGCGGCCATCGCCGTGCGCCGGGCTCCGGAACCGCGGGGTTCGTGGTGCACGAGGTGGGTCGAGGAGCGGACGATCTGCCGCAGCTCGGCCAGCGAGCCGATCTCGCCCCGCGCGCGAGCCTGCAGGAGGATGTTGCCGATGGCCGTGGCCTCCACGGGACCGGCGACGACGGTCAGCCCCGTGAGGTCGGCGACGGCGGCGCACAGGTCGTCGATCGCCGCACCTCCGCCGACCATGTGGACGGCGCTCGTCTGCACGCCGGCGATGCGGGCGCCCTGTGCGAGAGTGTCGGCGAAGCTCAGCGCGAGGCTGTCGATGATGCACCGGACCACCTCCGCCGGGCCGTCGGGAACGCGCTGCCCGGTGCTTTCGCAGTATGCGGCGATGCGCCGGGGCATGTCGCGGGGAGCCAGGAATACGGGGTCGAGCGGGTCGACGACCGAGACGAAGCGCGGGAGGGGATGAGCGGCGGCGACCAGTTCGGCCGCAGCGGTGCTCGACGCCGTGACACCCCATGCGCGCATCGACTCGTTGAGCAGCCACAGACCGGTGACGTTGCGGAGGAATCTGTAGGAGCCGTCGACGCCGTGCTCGTTGGTGAACCCGAGCTCTCGTGCCGACGCCGACAGCTGCGGGGCGGGGAGCTCGAAGCCGACGAGCCCCCACGTGCCGCAGGAGATGAAGGCGACGTCGTGGGCGTCCGTGGGGATCGCGGCCACCGCGCACGCGGTGTCGTGTCCGGCCGCGACGACGACATCGCCGCGAAAGCCGGTGGCATCGGCGACGCTCGCGCGCGCACCGCCCAGCGTCGCACCGCCCGGCAGTACAGGGGGAAGCAGATCGGGAAGGTCGTAGCGCGCGGTGACCGCTCGGGCCGGCGCGCCATCGGCGGCGAGGAGCTGAGAGGTGCTCGCGATCGTGCGGTCGGTGCCGCGCACACCGGTGAGGGTGTACGCGAGCAGGTCGGGCATGAAGAGCAGGTGTTCCGCAGCCGCGAGTGCGCCGGGGCGAGGCTCGGCGAGCAACTGCACCAGGGTGTTGATCTCCTGCGTCTGGATGCCGGTCTCTGCGAACAGGAATCCGTTCTCGACCGCGGTGGTCATGCCCCGTGTGCGTGTGTCGCGATGGGTGAACGGGAGCCCGAGCATCCTCCCCTCCGCCGAGACGAGTGCGTAGTCGACACCCCAGGTGTCGAACGCGACGCTCACGGGATCTGCGCCCGACGCGACCGCCTGGCTGAGGCCGGCGAGGATCTCGGTGTAGAGGTGCCCGACATCCCAATGGAGCCCGTCGGGCAGCTCGAGCGAACGCGTGATGAACCGCCGCGTGACGTCGATGTGCAACTGATCGCCGCGGAGTGCGCCGTGGATGACGCGGCCGCTCGAGGCGCCGACGTCGACGGCAAGGTAACTGGTCGTCATGTCTTCTCTGTGTCAGGGCGTTCGGACGCGATCGTCAGGGGCAGGTCCGGGGCATGCGCGTGCGGCATGCCCCGGACCCACGCGTCACTGAGCGATCCAGTCCTCTCCCGCCCACTCCGGGTGGTTGCGGGCGTCCTCGAGCACGCGCTCGTCGTACAGCGCCTGCAGGTCGGCGGTCTGGGTGGCCAGATCCTTGCTGCCGAGGAGATACCCGCCGAACGCGTTGCTGTTGGTGGTCGTGGACGGCATCTGGAGGATGCCGTAGCTCACCTTGAACGGCTTGGCCCAGTCTCCGTCGAGGAATCCTGCCACGTTGGTCGGAGGCGCGACATCGGCGAGCACCGGGATGCCCCCGGACGTCGCGAGCCACGGTTCGATGTACTCGGGTGCGCTCGCGAACTGCAGGAACTTGATCGCCGCCTCGAGGTTCTTGCCCTCGATCGTCGACGGGATCATGTAGCTCGTGCCGCCCAGCCCGGTGCCGAAGCGAGCGGGCTCTCCCGGAGAGAGCGGGCTGGTCTCCGTCGTGATCGTCGGGAACGGCATGCTGCCGACCTCGAACTCCACGTCATCCAGCTCGGCGACGCCGAAGTTCACGCCGATCGACATGGCGGCGTCACCCGAGATGAACTGCTGCGCGCCGACGAGGGCGGCCGACGTGCTCGCCGTTCCCGACCAGTCGGGCGAGACGCAGTGGTCCCACATGCGCTTGGTCTGTTCGAGCGCCGCCTGCACCTCGGGCAGATCGGCGCGGAACTCGCCGGTCGCCAGCGCACGCGCGATGCTCTTGGCCGCCAGGGGATCGGCGGTGCCCGGCTCGCCCGCCGGGTCGTAGACGTTCCATTCGTCGGCCAGGTCGCCGGCCAGGAACTGTGCGGTCAGGGCGCCGATCGTCCACCCCGTGCCCTGTGCGCCGTTGTCCATCGAGTAGGGCGTGTACCCGGCATCCGTCAACGCGTCGCACGCGTCGATGAACTCCTCGAACGTCGCCGGGGCCGTGTCGATGCCCGCCTTCGCGAAGGCGTCGTTGTTGTAGAACACGGCGACGCCGACGAGGTTGAAGGGGATCGCCTCGACGTCTCCGTCGGAGTTGGCGACCTTCTCGACGGTGAAGTAATCGGGGTTGAACGCGTCGATCCACTTCTTGTTGCCCTTGATGTACGGATTCGGCTTCTCGAGTTCCTCCGTGAGCGGGTGGATCATGTAGGGGTCGTGCGTCGCGGCGCCGAACACCAGGTCGGTCGCGCTTCCCGCGGCGAGCTGGGTCGACAGCGTCTGGTAGAAGGAGTCGAGCGGGAGCACGTTCGTGGAGACGGTGATGCAGGGTTCGACCTCCTCGAACGACTCGACGAGCTTCTCCCACGCGGGTCCGAACGAGCTCCCTGAACTCGTCCACTGATTGGGGCCGGAGATCGTGATATCGGTCGCTCCGTCGGGGCAGCCGGCGGTGCCGGTGCTCGCCGGTGTGCAGGCGGCGAGTGCGCCGACCGCGAGCACGCCGGTCACGGAGGCCGCCGCGATGCGATGCGAGCGGCGACTCAACGACATCGGTGAGTGGTGCATGGATGCTTCCTTTCGTGGGTCAGCGGTCGACCGAGAGGCCGCCGCTCAGGCCTGCCAAGAACTGCTTGGACAGGAAGGTGAACAGAAGGAGGAGGGGCAGGCTCGCGAGGAAGTAGCCGGCGAACTGCGGCCCCCACTCCGTGACGTTCTGGCCCCGGAAGAACTGCAGTCCGACCGGGATCGTCCGCAACGCGTTGTCGGTCGTGATGAGGGCGGGCCAGAAGTAGTCGTTCCAGACGTTGATGATCGTCACCAGCACGACGGTGCCGATCACCGGCCGGGAGAGCGGGAGGATGATGCTCCAGTACGCACGCACGCCACCTGCACCGTCGAGCACGGCGGCCTCGAAGATCTCGTGGGGGATGCTCGTGATGTAACTGGAGATCAGGATGATGGCGAGGATCGTCCCCGCGACCGTCATCGGTATGACGAGCCCGAGCACCGTGTTGAGGAGCCGGAGATCGCGCATCAGGACGAACAGCGGGATGATGCTGGCCACCGAGGGGATCAGCATCAGCAGCGCGATGAGCCCCACGACGACCTTGCGCCCGACGAAACGGTAACGGGCGATCACCGTGGCCGCCACCGACCCCAGCGCCACGGTGCCGAGGATGCTCAACGCCGCCACGACCACCGAGATCAATAGGTAGGGCTGGATCTGGGCCCATGCCGCCGAGTAGTTCTCCAGGTGGAGCGGCCAGGCCGGCAGCCAGAAGTTCTCGTAGAACTGTGCGTTCGACTTGAACGAGGTCAGCAGCATGAACAGGTAGGGGAACAGGCCGATGATCGCCATGACGGTGAGCACGAGGGAGATGATGACGTCGTTGCGCAGTACGCGCGAGGCGCGTCGGCGGGAGGCGGTCTTAGGCGCGGGCACGATACCCCTTTCCGAGGGAGCGGCTCAACAGGACGATGAGCCCGAACGCGACCGTCACGAGGAACAGGGTCGTCGACAGGGTTGCCGCGTACCCCCAGTCCCCGCCGTTGAACGCGGCGGAGAGCATCCGGAGGATCGGCACCTGGGTGGCGTTGTCGGGGCCGCCGCCGGTGAGGATGAAGGCAGCCATCCCGTATTGCAGCGTCGAGATCACCGCGAGGAACGCGAGCAGGGCGAGCTGGTTCGCCATCATGGGCAGGTCGATCGAGAAGACCCTGCGGAACCGGCCGACGCCGTCCAGCGCGGCGGCGTCGAACACCTCGGCGGGGATGTTCTGCAGACCCGTCAGGAAGATCAGGAACGGGATGCCGGCGATCCACGGGAATCCGATGAACAGCAGCGCCCACAGAGCGGTGGAGGGATCGCCGAGCCAGTTCTGGGCGAGCCCGGGCAGCCCGATGCCCCGCAGGAAGCTGTTGATCACCCCGTTCGAAGGGTCGTAGAAGAAGCCCCACACCAGGAGGGTGACCATCTGGGGGAACGCGATGGGCGCGATCAGGAGGGTGCGGAAGACGAACCGGAGGCGCTCGCGGGACAGGGAGATGACCAGCTCGGCGGCGATGAACGGCACGATCCAGGTGAGGATGCCGAACACGAAGATGATGCCGAGGTTGATGAACGACGCCCACCAGACCTTGTCGGCGAACATGCGTTCGTAGTTCTCGGTCCCGAGGAACTCGGAGGCGAATCCTGGACGCCAGTCGAAGAACGAGTAGAAGATCCCCGAGAGGGCGGGGTAGTACGCGAAGAGGCCGATGACGAGGAGCACGGGCAGGAGGACGGCGTACGACACGAGCGTCCGTCGGGAGGCGCTGCGGCGTCGTCCGAGGCGCCGATCGGCCGGGGAGGCGGAGCGGTCGAGAGAGACGTCGATCACGTCTGGTTCTCCTGAGGTCGGGGCGGCATCGCTGTCGAATGGCGACGCCTCGAGTGGGGTGGCGGGTCTATGCAAGAGTCACTCTCCGTTGAGGGGCCGGGGCAAGGAAGTTGACCGGTATCGGTCAACCGGCGATGTGCGGGTGGTGCCGGTGGCCGTCGCGAAACGCTGCGTCGGCCTGGCGTTGACATGTACGCGCTTCGATGGCTAGCATCGCCGCATATTCAAACGGTTAAATCGTAGGCGATTGAACCGTTTAAGTCCAGATCTTTCGTTGAAAGGGGTTGCCATGACCCTCACCGCTCTCGCGACGGTGGCAGATGCCGCCGGCCCGTTTCGACGCGTCATGCCTGCGCCGTTCCAGCGCAGACTCCGCGCCCATGAACTGAGGCTCCTGGCGGCCATCGCGACAGGGGTGCCGATGACCGCGGTGGCGCAGACGCTGGGCGTGAGCGACCGGACGGTGCGACGGCGCATCCGGCTGCTGTGCGAGGAGATCGGCGTGACGACTCCGATCGAAGCGGTCGTCTGGGCGGCTCGTCAGCGGCTGATCTGATCGCGGCTCCGATCCGCCACCGTGCCCGTCCATCTCGCGTCCGACCGTCCGATAACGGACAGCCTTCTAGGAGCGAGCGGAGCGTGGCCCCTAGCCTGAACCTCGCGTCGCTCGACGCCCTTCTCTTTCCCGAGCCAGTGCAGACGGAGCAGAACAGATGATCGATACTCGCCGTTCATCCGGCACCGGTCCCGCCGCGACCATCGGGCCGTCGGTGCCAGATGCCGCCCTGCGCGAGGAACTGGTCGCCCTGGGGCGGGAGGCGGCAGCGCCGGCCCACGATCTGATCATCGCGGGTGAGGGCAATCTGTCCGGACCCACGGGGCGCGGCACCATCCTGATCACGGCCAGCGGTGCACGACTGGCGACACTGGCCGATGACGACCTCGTGGAGGTGTCCACCTCCGGACTCGACGGCGCGATCGACACGGCCGACTCCGACGCCGCATGGCTGGAGACACTGCTCGCGAGCCGCGTCGACCCGTCCCACCGCCGGCCCAGTGTCGAGGTCGGCCTGCACGCGGCGATCCGAGGTCTCGCGGGTGACGCGTTCATCCTCCATGCGCATCCGACCGCGGTGTTGTCCGTGCTCGGCGGTCCCGGCGCCGAGGCGTTCGCACGCACCCGGCTCATCCCCGACCACGTCGTCGGGCTCGGTCGTGCCGATCTGCTTCTGCCCTACGCCGATCCCGGTCGCGTGCTCGCCCGCGAGGTGCGCGCAGGGATGTCGCGCCACCGCGACCGCCACGGCGAGCTCCCCGTCTCCATCCTCGTCGCCAATCACGGGGCCTTCGTGACGGGCGCGAGCCCGCGCGAGGCGATGGACCGCATGCTCATGCTCGCCAAGATGGCCCGCGTGTTCGCCGGCGGCGGAGTCACGGGAATGCCCGCACACGACATCGACCGCATCGCCGGCCGCGAAGACGAAGCCTACCGCCGCGCATTACTCGCCCACTGACACGACCGATGCTCAACGAGGAGTACCGATGAAGAGATTCCGTGCCATCCTGGCCGCCGCCCTCGGGCTCGTGGTCGCGCTCACACTGACCGCGTGCGGTTGGTCGGCGCCACCGGCATCCGCGACGATCTGCGCCGGTGCGCCGGATGCGGGCATCGCAGATGTCGTCGTGGGCGCGACCCAGATAACCATCACCGGGATGGTCGACGCGCCATGCCCCGACACCGTGGAGCTGCGGACGGTGCTCCCTTCGGGAGCGGTGTCGACCGACAGCGGAGCGGTGGTGGCGCACGTCGCCCCCGAAGCCGACGGGTCGTTCGAGGCGAGCTTCGACCGCTTCGTCGGCACAGACGATCGCGGATACGCCCGCTTCCTCGCGGTCGGGCGCACGGGCTTGGCGAGCAGCATCCTCGGCGAGCCCGCTTTCGGAGTCACGCTCGACTATCCCTCCGCGAACGATTCGCCGCGTTTCGAGGCGAGCTCGATCAAGGGCGTGTCCGTGACGATGACGAGCGACGCCCATGAGGTCGGAGCCGAGCACGCCGCGGTGTCGGTCGCGGTCAACCGGCTCATGCTGGCGGGGCCCGAGGCCGGCGCGGTCGAGTTCGAGTCCGGCGGACGCACGTACTACTTCAACGGCGAGTACGCCCGCTCCCTCGACAGCCGGATCAAGGCGCTGTCCGATCAGGGGGTGCTCGTCTACCTCGTCCTGGTGCTCGTCTACGACGACCCGGAGGAGCACCCGAACACGTCGCTGCCGTTGCTGATGCACCCTGACGGCCCGCAGGGCAAGCCGGAGATCTTCATGACCTACGCGTTCAACACCGTCACCGAGGAGGGGATCGACGCCTACACCGCCGCGATGGAGTTCATCGCGTCGCGCTACACCCGCGACGACGAGGCGTACGGACGCGCGATGGACTACATCATCGGCAACGAGATCGACTCCGCCGGAGTCTGGCAGGCGATGGGGGAGAAGACGCTGCCGCAGTTCCTCGACGCGTACGTCCCTGCCCTGCGGATCGGATGGCAGGCCGCGCAGAAGTACCACGCATCCGCGCGCGTCTACACCTCGCTGGATCACTACTGGACGGAGTCGGCCAGCCCCTCCGATCCACTGCGCTTCTACGCAGGCAAGGACGTCCTCGACGGTCTCGCCGCCAAGGTCCAGGCCGAGGGCGATTTCGGCTGGCACCTCGCGTACCATCCCTACCCGGCGAACATGCTCGATCCGCGCACCTGGGACGATCCCGTGACCGACGATCCGGCGACGACCCCCAAGATCACCTTCAAGAACATCTCGGTGCTGTCGGAGTACATGACCCGGCCCGAACTCCTTCACGGCGGCCAGCCACGCAGCACGATCCTGTCGGAGCAGGGATGCCAGAGCCCGTCGAACAGCGAGGCGGACCAGGTGCTGCAGGCAGCGTGCCTCGCCTATGCCTACTACAAGGTGTCGGCGGCGGAGGGCATCGATGCGTTCATCTGGGATCCGCAGGTCGACAACCGTGCAGCCGCGGGGCTGCGGGTGGGCCTGTGGACGTGGGACGAGTCGCGCGACGACCAGCCCGCCGCACCCGGCACGAAGAAGCTCAGCTACGACCTCTTCCGTGACATCGACACCCCCGACTCGCTCACCCGCTCCGAGTTCGCGCTCGACGTGATCGGGATCGGGGCCTGGACAGACGCCATTCCCGGGTTCGACGCCTCGATGATCGCCCAGCGGCACACGATGACGCAGCAGGGCATGGAGTCGAGCGCGACCAGCACCACGCCCGCCGAGGCAGGGTTCGAGTCGGACGAGGACGGCTGGGGAACCGCCGACCACGTCTCCTCCGTGGCGGCGACGGCGGACGGCACCGCCATCGAAGGCGACCAGGTGCTCGACGTGCGCTTCGACGACGAGGCCGTGGTCGAAGGCAACGGCGCGAACAACAAGACGTGGCGCGGCGCCTCGGTGCGCTACGCCACGCCGGTCGACGCGACGACGACCCCGTACCTGCGAGCCTCGATCAGGCTCGCTCCGGACACGGCCGACGCGTTCGCCCCCGCCAACCGCCTCTTCGCTCAGCTGCGTGTGCTCGCCGCCGACGGCTCCGTCGCGTACGGTGTCGCGCGACTGGACGCCGAGGACTGGAACACCCTGCACCTCGACCTCTCGTCCTGGGCCGGCCGCTCGGCGATCGAGCGGGTGACGGTGTGGGTGAAGGGCACCTCCGGTGAGGATTGGCTCAGCGCCTTCGAGCTCGACGACGTCGCCTTCACGCCGGCGATCACGCTCGGCGACCGCGCCAACCTCGACATACGCGCCGTCGCGGCCGACCGGGAAGGCGTCGGGAGTCCCGTCGTCGTGACCGTGACCAACAACGGGACCGCGCCGCTCACGGGCAGCATCACCGCGGTCACCTGCGAGGGGACCACCCTCGCGGACGCGACGATCGACGTGAGCGCTCTGCCGGGCGCAGGCGGAGTCGCGACGCACTCGACGGCGCTCACGGCCGTGGGCGGCGCCGATCCCACCGAGCCGGTGGTGTGCTTCGAGTACGGCGGGCACAGCTATCGCGCCGTCGTGGAGTTCCCGCCGGCGGGTCCGATCCTCCTCTACGACTTCGAGAGCGACACGCAGGGGTGGTACGCCGGGGCCAATGTGGAGAGCGTGTCGCGCGTGTCCTCCTTCCCCAACGCGCCGCGCGTGCCGCACGGCGGCACGGGAGCCCTCGAGGCGACCATGGCCGACGCAGGGGCCGGAGAGCAGCGGGTCGTCAGCGTGAGACCGGACGATCCGCTCATGCTCGACGGCGTCGACGAGCTCTACGCCTGGGTCGACGGGTACGGAGGGGTGCCCGGCGCCACCGGCTACGAGGCGACCCTCACCGTGCGGAGCGGCTCCGAGACGATCACGGCCGTCAGCGAGGACTTCCGACCGGACGAGTGGAACCGGCTTTCGATCGATCTGAGCGGCTGGGCGCACCGCGCCAACGTGACCGGGATCGATGTGTCGTACCGAGCGCTCGGCGCAGACGGTCACACATGGATCTGGGGGCCGCGGATGCAGGTCGACGACATCGGCGTGGTGGGGGACTACGACGCCGGAGCCGCGTGGTACGCCGCGTGGGGCGCGTCGATCGGCGGGCACTTCTCGGGCAGCAGCCAGGCCGGCTCGACCTACCGCCAGGCGGTGGACATGAGCACGGACGGCTCGGCGGTGCGCCTCCGCTTCGTCAACCCGTTCAGCGCGACCCCGCTGAGCTTCGACGCCGTGTCCGTCGGCATCCGGGATGGGCTGGGCGCCGCGACGGTCGACACCCCGCTTCCGGTGACCGTCGGCGGGGAGACCTCGTTCGACGTGCCGTACGGCGGCATCGTGTACACCGATCCCGTGCCGATCGCCTTCGCGGCCGGTGACGATCTCGTGGTGAGCACCTACTCCACGTCGGCGCTGCCGATGCTCTCCCACGACTTCTCCAACAAGACGCGGTATCAGACGTCCGCGTCGGGCGGCGATCACACGGGGGATGCCTCGGGAGCGGCATTCTCCTCCGGCGGCATGAGCACCCTGTGGGTCGACGCGGTCGATGCGTACAGCTCGACGCCGACCGGCACCGTCGTCGTGCTCGGCGACTCGATCACCGACGGTGCCGGCGCCGACCTCGATGCGGACAATCGATGGACGGACGTCCTCGCCGACCGCCTCCACGCAGAGCCGTCGTCGTCCGGGCGCAATCTGTCGGTCGTCAACGCCGGTATCGGGGGCAACACCCTCAACTCGGTGGGCAACGCCCAGGTGGGTGTCAACGGACTGCTGCGGCTCGACCGCGACGTGCTCTCGCAGACGGGCCTGGACACCGTGGTCGTCTTCGCCGGGACGAACGACATCTACGTCGGCTCGACCGCGGAGCAGGTGGTGTACGCGCTGGAGCGCGCGGCGCAGCGCATCCATGATGCGGGTGCGCGCGCCGTGGTGGCGACGCTGATCCCCCGTGGCAACGGCGTGGGGTGGCACGCGGGGCTGGAGACGCAGCGGGTGGCTGTCAACGACTGGATCCGGTCGCAGTCCGTCTTCGATGCGGTGATCGACATGGAGTCCGTCGTCGCCGATCCGGCTGATTCGACCGTCATCCTGGCCGCCTACGACGCGGACGGGACGCATCCGAACCCCGCAGGCTATGCGGCGATGGCCAACGCCGTCGACCTTTCGGTGTTCTCCGCGCCGACGACGCCTCCGTCGCGGAGCCTGCGCATCATTTCGGACTTCGAAGACGGAGTTCAGGGGTGGCAGGCCGGCGCCGGCACGGACTCCGTCTCGAGGGTCGAGGTGTTCCCGAACGGTCCGAACCGTCCCTTCACGGGTGCCGGAGCCCTCCAGCTCGCCCTGTCGGCGGGAAGCGCCGGGACGCCAGTCGGCCGACCTGGACTTCGCGACGCCGCGGGATCTGAGCGGCGCCTCGGAGGTGTACGCGTGGGTGAACGGCTACGGCGGACTGCCGGATGCGACCGGTTACGCGGTCGACATCACGGTGCACGCGGGAGCGGAATCGATCACCGGCACGAACAGCGCCTTCGAGTCCGACCGGTGGAACCGCGTCGCAGTCGACGTCTCCGGGTGGGAGTTCGCAGACGCTGTGACATCGATCGAGATCACCTACCGCATCGTGGGAAGCACCTATCCGTGGTCGTCGGCGTACTTCCAGATCGACGAGGTCGGGTACATCGAGCCGCACGTGCCCGCCCCCGTCGTGGAGGAGCTGTTCACCTTCGAATCCGGCACCCAGGGGTGGGTCGCGGGTGACAACGTGGCGAGCGTGTCGACGGTCACGACCTTCCCGAACGGCCCGTTCGTGCCCCACGGCGGCGTCTACGCCTTCCAGGCGGTGATGGACGACGGCGACGTGTCGCGGCCCAAGACCGTCTCGCATGAGCCCGCGACGCCGCTCGATCTCACCGGTGCCAAGGAGTTCTCCGCCTGGTTCGATGGCTACGGGGGAGTTCCAGGCGCGACCGGCTACGAGGTCGACGTCACTCTGTTCAGCGGGTCCGACTCGGTCTCAGGCACGCTGGAGGGCTATCAGTCCGACCAGTGGAGCGAGGTGTCGGTGGACGTGGAGGGCTGGGCGGGACTCGCATCGGTCGACCGGATCGAGGTCACCTATCGCATCCTCGGGAGCACGTTCTCGTGGACGGGTGGGCCCCGGTTCCAGCTCGACGACATACACGTGGTGAAGTGACCGTGGATCTTCGAAAGGCGGATCAGCAGTGGACCTGACAATGATGGTGCAGGAGCGTGCCGGGTGGCAGACATTGGCCGCTCCGCGAGAGCTGCTCGCGGAGTACAGCCACCGCCCGCTGGGTCTGTGGACCGCGCGGCCTCGCCTGTCCTGGCAGGTGGACCCGTCCGCCGAGACGCCTGCAGCGTTCGAGGTGCAGGTGGCGAGTTCGATCGAGCTCCTGGACGCCGACGCACCGGATCTGTGGAACACCGGACGGCGGCCGCTCGAGGAGGCCTGGGGTGTCGAGTACGACGGCGTCCCCCTGGACAGCAGACAGCAGTGCTGGTGGCGCGTGCGGGTGTCGAACCCCGATCACACAGGTCCATGGTCGTCCGCCGAGAGCTTCGAGATCTCCCTTCTGCACCCGGACGACTGGACGGCGCGGTGGACGGGGCGACCCGGCAGCCACAGCGGTGGTGCGCTCTATCTCCGGCAGGGCTTCGAGCTCGAGCGGCCGGTGCGACGTGCACGCCTGTATGTGACGGGGCTCGGCTGGTATCAGGCGCGGCTCAACGGTCGTCGCATCGGGACCGAGATGCTCGATCCGGCGCCCACCGACACGAGCCGCAGGCTCCATTTCGCGACGCACGACGTCACCGAGCATCTGAAGGTCGGAGTCAACGTGCTCGGCGCGATCCTCGGGCACGGCTGGAACGGCGATCAGAAGTTCCTCGCGCAGCTCGAGATCACGCTCGATGACGGGCGGAACGTCATGGTCGGGACCGGGCAGACCGGGATCGGCGCGGGGATGTGGCACGCCCTGCACGGTCCGATCACGGCGGAGAGCATGTACGACGGCGAGACGTACGATGCCCGTCTGGAGAACCGGCTCTGGGACGATGAGGTCATCGATCTCGTCGCCGCGCCGATGCGCGATCTGAACCAGGCGATGATGGCGGATGCCCCTGGCGGAGTGCTCACGCCGCGGCCGCTTCCCGCGATCGAAGTGACGGAGACCCGCCGCGCTGCGGGCATCGCGGAACCGCGTCCCGGGGTGTTCGTCGTCGACACGGGACAGAACCTGGCGGGATGGCTCCGCATCACCGTCGACGGCGCCCCGGGTGAGGAGATCCGACTCCGCTACGCCGAGACCCTGTATCCCGATGGAACGGTGAACCAGGAGAACCTCCGGTCGGCTCTCGCGACGGACCGCCTCATCACCGACGGGCTCGGGCCTCGGCGCTGGGAGCCGACGATGACCTCGCACGGCTTCCGCTACGTGCAGATCGAAGGATGGCCGGGCACGCCGGGCCTCGATGACATCGAGGTCCGCGTCGTGCGGAGCGCTCTGGATCGCACGGCGAGGTTCGACTCCAGCGATGCGCTGGTCAACCGCATCAGCGAGGCGGTGTACTGGACCGAGGTGGGCAACACGCAAGCGGTGCCGACGGACTGTCCGCAGCGCAACGAGCGCATGGGCTGGCTCAACGACATGGCCGCTCGAAGCGAAGAACTGGTCTACACCTTCGATTCGAGCCTCTTCCTGGCGAAGTGGATGGATGACATCGCCGACACCCAGGCCGCCGACGGTTCCATCGCGGACACGGCCCCGTATCGGTTCGGAACCCGTCCCGCGGATCCGGTGTCGGTCTGCTACGCGCTCATCCCGCTCCTCCTCATCCGCCACTACGGAGACGTCCGGACGGCCGAGCGTCACTTCCCCGGCATCGTGAGGTGGTTCGAGTACCTGTCCTCCCGTGCCGAGGACGGCATCGTGAGCTACAGCAACTACGGAGACTGGGCGCCGCCGATCGCCTTCGGCAGCACGGAGTCGTTCTCGGCGCTCTCCGCCTTCACGCCTGGAGACCTGGTGTCGACGGCGCACTACCACTACACGGCCGTGCTCCTCACCGAGCTGGCCGAGGCGCTGGGCATGGCTGAAGAGCGCCGCCGTTTCCGCGCGATCGCCGCCGACATCGCGGCTGCGTTCCATCGCCGATTCTGGGTCGGGCCGGAGGTCGGGTACGGGTCGGGAAACCAGGCGTGCAACGCGATCGCGATGTACATGGGATTGGTGCCGACCGAGCACGAGGCCACCGTCGTCGAGTTGCTGGTGGCGGACATCCACGCCAACGATCGGCACGTGACGACCGGGAACCTGGCGACGAAGTACCTGCTCGAGGTTCTCGCCGCTCACGACCGGATCGACCTCGCCGTCGAGATCGTCCAGCAGACGAGCTACCCGAGCTGGGGTTACATGCTGGAGAACGGCGCGACGACGATCTGGGAGAGGTGGGAGAACGAGACGGGCGGCGAGATGAACTCGCACAACCACCCCATGTACGGATCGGTCGCCGCGTTCCTGTACCGCCACGTGGCGGGGCTGAAGATCCCCCGGACCGCAGTCGGGTGCTCCGACGTGCTGTTCGACATCCGCCCGGCGGCAGGCCTGGACGGCGCGTCCGCCGTGCTCGACTCCGTGCGGGGCAAGGCTGCGGTGTCGTGGCGTCGTGACGGGGATGCGGTGCACATCGACGTGCAGGTGCCGTCCGGAGCGCGCGGAGTGGTCGAGGTGCCGCTCGGCGCCGGTGCGGTGGTGCTCGACGGAGCCGTCGTCGCTCCCGAGGAGCTCGACGTGCAGCCCGGTGAGGGGGTGATCGATCGAGTGCGGGTGGTGGTGTCGCCCGGTACCCATCGACTGGAGATCCCGGCATCCCGGAGCTCGACGCCGTCCGCCGCTTCCTCGAACTCGTGACGGAGGTGCAGCACGCCCACGTGCGCGCGCTGCGGGGGCGCCCCGGCGCTTAGCGGCCGTCAGCCCTGCGCGATCCAGGGACGGGTGAAGCCCAGCACCCGGCTGCCGTCTGTATCGGCGAGCGACACCCCGACGAACGCGGTCGCGCCCTCGGACGCCTGCCACCGGAACCGGTACTCGTCGGCGAGCACCGCCTCCGCGATCGCGGCGCCGGCCGACTCCGCGGACTGCGCACGTGAGAACGCGTCGGTCGAGCGCGCGATGTAGGCATCGAGCAGCGCGGCGTAGGGGCCGCCGGCGTCCGGTCTCTGCACGTTCTGCACGAAGTCGCTCGCCACCGCGGCGGGCTCGATCACGCTCACCCGCACGCCGAAGCGCTCGGCGACCACGGCCAGCGACTGCATGAACCCTTCGACGGCGAACTTGGATCCGCAGTAGGCGTCGGCGAACGGCTGCCCCACGGTGCCGCCGACGCTCGTGACGGTGAGGATGCGCCCGCGCCCGCGCTCCCGCATGCCGGGGAGCACGAGCTTGGTGAGGTTCACGGGGGCGAGGTAGTTGACCTCGAGCTGATCGCGCACCTGGTCCATGCTCAGCTGTTCCGCGGTGGAGACGCTGCCGCGCCCGGCGTTGTTCACGAGCACGTCGACGCCGCCGTGCTCGGCCTCGATCGCGGCGACGAGCTCGGCGGCGGCTGCGTGGTCGACCACGTCGAGAGCCCGCACCTCGACGTCCACGCCGGCCTCCGCCGCGGCGGCGTGCAGGGCGTCGGCGCGCGTCACGTCGCGCATGGTCGTGATGACGTGGAGGCCGCTCCGCGCGAGGTGGACGGCGGCGTGCAGGCCCATGCCGGAGGAGGTGCCGGTGATCAGTGCGACATCAGTCATGCGAGAACACTAGACCTCGGGTGTGTACGCGGAGACCCTGGTTCAGTCGTCGAGCGAGATCGTGTCGTCGCCGCGGAGGAACGGGGTGAGCGTCTGCAGGAACTCGGCGATGATCTGCGCGCGGTCGACGGGCTGCTCGTCGTACAGCATCTGCAGTCGCAGGCCCTCGGAGAGCGCCATGACCCATCGGGCGATCGTCGTGGTGGTCACTCCGGGCGGCATCGCGTCGACGTCGAAGGCGCCGTCGAGCGCGTCGGTGAAGCTCCGCACCCGCTCGCGGTACAGCTGCACCATGTACTCGTGCGCCGGGTGCGACTCGGGGATCGCCTCGGCGGAGATCATCGCGTTCAGCTGCAGCAGCTGGGGGTCGGAGGCGTGCGACTGCAGCACCCGCAGGTAGTGGTTGAGGTACGGCACGCCGGCGGGCTCGCCCCGCGCGGTGCGGTTGTCTTCGAGGTCGCGGGCGTTGAGCACGGCGAGGAGGATCTCGGGCTTGGACGGGAAGTGGTGGAGGAGTCCCGCCTGCGAGATGCCGGCGCGTGCGGCGATGTCGGCGATGGATGCCGAGTGGTACCCGCCCTCGGAGAAGATCGTGCGCGCGACGTCCAGGATGTGCTCGCGTCGAGCCTCTCCCTTGGGATTGCGGCGCTTGCGCGGCGATGCGGGCACGGGGCCGGCTGTCATGGCATTTCCTTTCGCCGTGGCTCTCAGAGTAGCGAGCGCCGAGGCCCGCCCCGCGGAATGGCAGGGCGCCTGACAAAAATCTTACAGAATTCGGTATTGATAAACCGACCAAGTACACGGTAATTTTACCGCAAGGCGGCGCACCCTCTCCGCCTTCACACAGCGGTAGTCACGACAAGGAGGTCCTGATGAGGTCTTGGAAGAAGCTCGCAGGCGGAATCGCGGTCGCGGTCAGCGCGGCGCTCGTTCTCGCTGGATGCGGAGGCGACACGGGTGGCGGAGGAGTCGCGGGAGGGGGATCGCAGACCCTCGCGATCGCCACGCAGCAGGACGTCTCCTCGTTCGACACCGGGCAGCTCGACACCGGTCTGCAGGTGCAGTACTGGCAGCCTGTGTACGACACGCTCCTCCGGTACACGCCCAGCGGCGAGATCGAGCCGAACATGGCCGAGGAGTTCTCCTACAACGACGACAACACCGTGCTCACCCTGAAGCTCCGCGAAGGGATCACGTTCAGCGACGGGGCGGCCTTCACCGCCGACACCGTCAAGGCGAACATCGAGCACCTCCAGGCCGGCACGGGCGTCGCGGTCTACATGGTCGGCCTCGTCGAGGAGGTCGTTGTCGTCGACGACCTCACCGTCGAGATGCACCTGAGCGCGCCCGACCCCGCATTCACCTACTACCTCTGCCTCGTCGCCGGGGCCATGGCCTCGCCCGACGCGTTCGGCACGGAGACCTTCGCCACGACGCCCGTGGGGTCGGGGCCGTACCTGCTCGACGCGGACAACACCATCCGAGGCAGCCAGTACACCTACGTGCGCAACCCGGACTACTGGAACCCCGACGCGTACCCCTACGACAAGCTCGTGCTCAAGCCCATGGAGGACGTGACCGCGCGCCTGAACGCCATCAAGTCCGGCCAGGTCAACACCACGAACATCGACGCGAGCGTGCTCAAGGAGGCGGAGTCCGCCGGGCTCACCATCAACGAGGCGCCCGTGCTCTGGAACGGCCTCATGATCTTCGACCGCGCAGGGTCGATGGTGCCCGCCCTCGGCGACCTCCGCGTGCGTCAGGCGCTGAACTACGCGGTCGACGGTCAGGCGATCGTCGACAACATCTACGGCGGCAAGGGCGTCCAGTCGCAGCAGATCTTCAACCCCGAGGGGCCCGCCTTCGTGAAGGACCTCAACAGCGCGTACCCCTACGACCCCGCGAAGGCCAAGAAGCTGCTCGCGGACGCCGGATACCCCGACGGGTTCGAGATCACCATGCCCGAGATCAAGGGCGACCTCACCCAGCCGTACATCACCCAGCAGCTCGCGGACGTCGGCGTGAAGGTCACGTGGGACAAGGTGGCGTCGGAGAACGTCGTCGGCGACATCCTCGGCGGCAAGTACGCCATCATCTCCTTCGGCTCCAGCTCGGGCCACCCGTGGCGGGACATCTTCAAGATGGTCTCCGAGGACGGCGCCTGGAACCCGCTGCACAGCACCACGCCCGAGCTCGACGGCCTGCTGGCCGCTGTGCAGAACAGCTCCGGCGACGAGCAGACCGCCGCGTACCAGGCGGTGAACGAGTACATCACCGACAACGCCTGGTTCGGCGTGTGGCTGTTCACGTCCACCATCCAGGTCACCGACACGGAGACGACCACCCAGCCGCAGCTGGGCAGCCTCGTGCCGTACCTGTCGAGCTACACGCCCGCGAAGTGATGCGAGGCGGGGCCGGTCCCGGCCGGCCCCGCCCTCCCAAAGGAGTCGAACGTGCTGATATTCCTACTGCGACGCCTGCTCGCGGGCGCCGTGCTGGTGGTCGCGATCTCCTTCGTCGCCTTCTCCCTGATGTACGCGGGCGGAAGCGACATCGCCCGCAGCATCCTCGGACCGGAGGCGAGCCAGGACCAGGTGCAGGCCAAGGCCGCCGAGCTCGGCCTCGACCAACCTCTGCTCGTGCAGTACGGCACCTGGTTCGGGCGCATGATCTCGGGCGACTTCGGCCGCTCCTGGTTCACCGCCGAGTCGGTGACGGATGCCGTGGTCTCGCGCCTGGGCGTCACCCTGTCGATCGTCGTCGTGTCGCTCGCGGCCGTCGCGCTGATCAGCGTGCTGCTCGGCGTGGTCGCCGCGATCCGACGTGGATGGATCGACAGGCTGGTGCAGGTCGTGTCGGTCGTCGGCGTCGCACTGCCCAACTTCTGGGTCGCGCTCGTGCTCGTGCTCGCCCTCGCGATCTCCGTCCCGCTGTTCCCCGCGACCGGTTTCGTGCAGCCGCGCGAGAGCATCAGCGGCTGGCTGCTGTCGATCACGCTGCCCGTGATCGCGATCACCATCGGGGGCATCGCCGGAGCGGCGCAGCAGATCCGCGGCTCCGTGCTCGACGTCGCGCGCCAGGACTTCGTGCGCACCCTGCGCTCCCGCGGCCTCCCGGAGCGCCGCATCATCGTCCGCCACATCCTGCGCAACTCGCTGGGGCCGGCGATGACCGTGCTGAGCCTGCAGTTCATCGCGATGATCGGCGGCTCCGTGACGATCGAGAAGGTCTTCGCCATCCCCGGCATGGGCATGCTCGCTCTCAACGCGACCCTGCGCGGCGACATCCCGATCGTCATGGCGGTCGTGATGACCATGGCCGTCGTCGTGGTCGCCGTCAATCTCATCATCGACCTGGTCAACGGCTGGGCGAGCCCGAAGGTGCGTGTGCAATGACGACTCCCACGACCCAGGCGATCGCGACAGCGCGCCGCCGCGAACGGCCGAGCGTGTTCCGCGCGGTGCTGCGCAACCCGCTCGGCGCGGGATCGCTGATCACCATCCTGTTCATCATCGCGCTCAGCGCGCTCGCGCCGCTGATCGCCCCCTACGACCCCGCCTACGTCGACATCACGGCGGCCAACGTGCCTCCGGGCACCGACGGCCACCTGCTCGGTGCCGACGCGTCTGGCCGCGACGTCCTCAGCCGCCTGCTCGTGGCGGGTCAGCTGACGCTCATGGGCGCGGCCGTGACCGTGCTCATCTCCGTTCTCATCGGCGTGACCGTCGGCCTGGTGGCCGGCTACGTCGGCCGCACCTTCGACACCGTCGCGAGCTGGGTCTCCGACCTCGTGCTCGTGCTCCCCAGCAAGATCGTGCTCGTGGCGCTGTTCGCCGTGATCGGGCCGAACACGCTCGTGACGATGGCCGTGCTCGGCGTCATGGTGGCGCCGCAGTTCTACCGCCTCGTGCGCAACCTCGTGATGGGCGTCAAGAACGAGCTCTACGTCGACGCGGCGCGGGTCTCGGGCCTGTCCGACGGGGCGATCATCGCCAAGCACGTGCTCTTCGCGGTGCGGGCGCCCATCATCATCCAGGCGGCGTTCGTCGCCGGCATCGCGGTCGTCATCCAGGCAGGGCTCGAGTTCATCGGCCTCGGCGACCCGAACACGCCGACCTGGGGCGGCATGCTCCAGGACGCCTTCGCCGCGATGTACAAGGCGCCGACCATGCTCATCTGGCCGGGCCTCGCGATCGGGCTCTTCGTCGGGGCCTGCGTGCTGCTCGGCAACGCCGTGCGCGATGCGCTGGAGGGGACGGATGCCGCGCTCGCCGCATCGGCATCCCCGACCTCGACCTCGACGACGGCTGTCCGCACCGTCGAGAAGCCCGTCGTGGCCGAGGACGACGCCGACGCGGAAGGCGCGCTGCTGCGGGTGGAGGGCCTGTCGGTCGGGTACCCGGCACGCGACGGCGCCGTGAAGGAGGTCGTCGAGTCGGTGTCGTTCTCGATCAAGCCCGGCGAGGTCGTCGGCATCGTCGGCGAGTCCGGGTCGGGCAAGTCCCAGACGGCGTTCTCGATCCTCGGCCTGCTCCCGTCGAACGGACGGGTCACGGGAGGGCGGGTGCTCTTCGAGGGCACGGAGCTCGACCGTCGAGCCGGGGCCGCAGGGCTGCGCGGCACGCGCATCGCGTACATCCCGCAGGAGCCGATGAGCAACCTCGACCCCGCGTACCGCATCGGCGCGCAGCTGATGGAGCCGCTGACCGTCGTCTCCCGGCTCAGCAGGGCGCAGGCGAAGGCCAGGGCGCTGTCGCTGCTGGAGAGAGTCGGCATCGCAGACCCGCGACGCGTGTTCGACTCCTACCCGCACGAGATCTCCGGCGGCATGGCGCAGCGCGTCCTGATCGCCGGGGCGATCGCCGGAGAGCCCGACCTCATCATCGCCGACGAGCCGACCACGGCGCTCGACGTCACGGTGCAGGCGGAGATCCTCGACATCCTGCGCGACCTGCAGCGGGAGCGGGGGATGGCGATGATGCTCGTCACGCACAACTTCGGCGTCGTCGCCGACCTGTGCGACCGCGTGGTCGTCATGCAGACGGGGCGGGTCGTGGAGGCGGGGCCGGTGGCCACGCTGTTCGAGTCCCCGCAGCACGCGTACACGAAGATGCTCCTCGGCTCGATCCTCGACGGAGGTCCGGCCCGTCCGGACTACGTCGATCGGGATGCCGGCGCCGAGCCCGTCGAGGACGACGCCGTCGAGAAGGAGGCCGTGCTGTGACCGCTCCGCTGCTGGAGGTCTCGGACCTCCGCGTCGCCTACCCCCGCAAGGGGTGGCGCCGCCCTCCCGTGGAGATCCTGCACGGGGTCTCCCTCGACGTCCGGCCGGGCGAGACCGTCGGCCTCGTCGGTGAGTCCGGCTCGGGCAAGACGACGCTGGGACGGGCCATCCTCGGCCTCGCTCCGGTGACCGGCGGCTCGATCCGCTTCGCCGGGCAGGACATCACCGCCGCGGGGCGCGCGCAGCGCCGACGGCTCGCCCGCGACATCCAGGTGGTGTTCCAGGACCCGTACGGCTCGCTCAACCCCGCCCTGCGGATCGAGGACATCCTGTCCGAGCCGCTGCAGGTGCAGGGGATAGCGCGCGCGACGGCCCGCGAGCGCGTCGCCGAGCTCCTCGCACAGGTCGGCCTTCCCGAGGACGCGGGGAGCCGCCTGCCCCGGGAGTTCTCCGGCGGCCAGCGTCAGCGCGTGGCGATCGCCAGGGCGCTGGCCCTCGAACCGCGCCTCATCGTCTGCGACGAACCCGTCTCGGCGCTCGACCTCTCCACGCAGGCGCGGGTGCTCGACCTGTTCATCGAGATCCAGGAACGCACCGGTGTGGCGCTGCTCTTCGTCTCGCATGACCTCGCAGTGGTGCGGCACGTCAGCCACCGCGTCGCGGTCATGTACCGCGGCGACATCGTGGAGTTCGGCCGGGGCGACGCGGTCACCGCCGACCCCGAGCACGCGTACACCCGCCGTCTGCTGATGGCCGCACCGGTGCCGCACCCGGCCGAGCAGCAGGAACGACGCGCCGAGCGCCGCCGCCTGCTCGAAGCCGAGGCGCAGGCCCGGATCGAGGCGGCGTGACGGGAGCGCGCCGATGGACCTGACGATGACCACCCTCGACCTGTCGATGCGGGTGACCGCGGCGATCCTGCTCGGCGCCGCCATCGGGCTGGAGCGTCAGTGGCGCTCGCGCATGGCCGGCATCCGCACGAACGCCCTCGTCTCCGGCGGCTCGGCGCTGTTCGTGGTGTTGGGCGCCTACGGCTTCGACGGCATCACCGCCGACCCGACGCGGGTCGCGGCGCAGGTCGTGTCCGGCATCGGATTCCTCGGCGCCGGGGTGATCCTGCGCGAGGGGTTGAACATCCGCGGGCTGAACACGGCGGCGACGCTGTGGTGCGCGGCGGCCATCGGCTCGCTCGCCGGGGCGGGGCTCTACATCCTCGCCCTCGTCGGGGCCGCTCTCATCGTCGGCGCGAACACGCTCATGCGGCCGGTGAGCCGGCTGGTGAACAGCCGGCGCCGCCAGCCGGAGGGTGCCGGATCCGACGACGACGACGTGCCGATGCAGCCGGTCGAGTACATCCTCGAGGCGAAGACGAACGACAAGAGCGAGCACAGGGTGCGTGCGCTCGTGCTGCAGGCGGTGAGCCGGCCCGAGCTGACGCTGCGCTCGATCCAGTCATCCGCGGGCAAGAACTCGCGGGTCGTCGTGCACGCCGACCTGCTGGCGAGCGCCGACGCCGATGCCGCCGTGCTGGAGCGCGCCGTGCAGCGGATCAGCCTCGACCCCAAGGTGATGTCCGTGCGCTGGTGGGCCGAGGACAACGCCGATGACTGATACGCCGATCGGTCGCCCGACCCTCTCGGGCGACCATTCACAGAAGGAGAACACGCGATGAAGGCCATCATGGTCATGTACGACACCCTCAACCGGAAGCTGCTGCCTTCCTACGGGGCCGACCAGGTGGTGGCGCCGAACTTCGCGAGGCTCACCGAGCGCTCCGCCACCTTCGACAACTGCTACGCGGGCTCGATGCCGTGCGTGCCTGCGCGCCGCGAGATGCACACCGGCCGGTACAACTTCCTGCACCGGTCGTGGGGTCCGCTCGAGCCTTTCGACGACTCGGTGCCGGAGATGCTCCGCGATGCGGGCGTGTACACCCACCTCGTGACCGACAACCGGCACTACTGGGGCGACGGAGGGGCGACCTATCACGGGCGCTTCTCGACGTTCGAGTTCTTCCGCGGCCAGGAGGGCGACGCGTGGAAGGGGCAGGTCGCCGACCCCGACATCCCCGAGACCGTCGTGCACCGCAGCGACCGGGTGTGGCGCCAGGACTGGATCAACCGCACGCACCTGCAGGACGAGGCAGATCACCCGCAGACGCTCACCTTCGACGCCGGGCTGGAGTTCCTGCGCACCAACGTCGAGTCCGACGACTGGTTCCTGCAGATCGAGGCGTTCGATCCGCACGAGCCGTTCTTCAGCTACGAGCAGTACCGACGGCTGTACGACAGCGGGTACGAGGGCCCGAACTTCGACTGGCCCGCGTACCGTCGGGTGATCGAGGACGACGCCGAGGTCGAGCAACTGCGCAACGAGTACATGGCGCTCGTCACGATGTGCGACAACTCGCTGGGCCGCGTGCTGGACTTCATGGACGAGGACGACATGTGGGACGACACGATGCTCATCGTCTGCACCGACCACGGCCTGCTGCTCGGCGAGCACAACTGGTGGGGCAAGAACGTGCAGCCCTGGTACGACGAGAACATCCACATCCCACTGTTCGTCTGGGACCCGCGCGCGGGGGTCGCGGGGGAGCGCCGATCGTCGCTCGTGCAGACGATCGACCTCGGTCCGACGCTGCTGGAGTTCTTCGGCGTCCCGGCGACGCCCGACATGCAGGGTCGCGCGCTGGCCGCCACCGTGCGCGACGACGAGCCGGTGCGCGAGGCTGGGCTGTTCGGCAACGCCGGAGGGCACGTCAACGTCACCGACGGTCGCTACGTCTACATGCGGGCGTGCGTCGACGAGGCGAACGGCCCCCTGTACGACTACACGCTGATGCCGACGCACATGGGCGGCCGGTTCGCCCCGTCCGAGCTCGCGGAGGCCGAACTGCATCCGGGGTTCCCGTTCACGAAGGGCGCGCCGGTGCTCAAGGTCCCGGCCTTCGCGTTCGGAAGTCCCTGGTCGTACGGCACCCTCCTATTCGACCTCCAGGAGGATCCGGAGCAGGACGTGCCGCTCCGCGACGAGGAGCTGGAGCTGCGCATGGCGACGCTGCTCGTGCAGCAGATGCGCGCGACCGACGCGCCGCCGGAGCAGTACGAGCGGCTGGGGCTCCCCGCAGAGGGACCGGTCTCGACCGCGCACCTGCTGATCGAGCGCCAGTGGGAGCAGGTGCAGCGGGGGCTCACGGCGGCGCCGACCGAGGCCGACCTGGGGGCGGAGTCGATCGTCGCCACGGCGACGATCCGCGAGCTCTTCGCCGATGGCGCCGTGCGCGCCGCGGTGCTCGATGCGCTGCCCTTCCTCGACAATCCCTACATGGTGCACATGGCGGGGTCGATGACGCTCATCGAGGTGTCGGCGATGAAGGTCGAGGTCGACGCGGTGACGCTCGCCGCGCTCGACGAGCGGCTCGCGGCGCTGTCGGCGTCGCGGGAGCCGGAGTCGGTCGCGGCCGTGGCGGTCGCGGGGTCGTGAGCGAGCGCGGGGGCGTGAGCGAGCACCGGGTCATGAGCGAGCACCGGGGCGGATGCTGCACGCCGGTGCCGGGTCGGGGCGCTCCTCCGGCCCGGCCGCTGCGGCTGACGGCTCTGCGCCCGGAGCCCGCCGACGACAGGGAGATCCCCGCGGGGACGTTCGAGATGGGCGACCCCTTCGACGAGGGATATCCCGACGACGGAGAGCGGCCGGTGCACACGGTCGAGGTGAGCGCCTTCCGGCTCGATGCGACGCCCGTCACGGTGGCGCGTTTCGCACGGTTCGTCGCGGCAACGGGGTACGCGACGGTCGCCGAGCGGTTGGGCGGATCGGCCGTCTTCCACGCGTTCGTCGACGAGCGGGAGACCGTGGTCGGACGCTCGGCGGCGGCGCCGTGGTGGGTGGAGGTCGTCGGCGCGAACTGGCGGCATCCGTCCGGCCCCCGCTCGGCGGCCGCCGGCGACGCCGATCCGGTCACGCACATCGCCTTCTCGGATGCCGTGTCGTACTGCCTCTGGGCGGGGCGACGCCTTCCCACCGAGGCGGAGTGGGAGTACGCGGCGCGCGGGGGGCTCGCCTCGGCGAGGTACGCGTGGGGGGATGAGCTGACGCCGGGCGGGGAGCACCGCTGCAACATCTGGCAGGGGCGGTTCCCCGTGCGCGACGACGGGGACGACGGCTACGCCGGGGTGTCGCCGGTCGGGGCGTTCCCGCCCAACGGGTTCGGGCTGAGCGACATGGCGGGCAACGTCTGGGAGTGGTGCCAGGACTGGTTCGACGCCGGGTACTACGCGCGCTCCGAGCGTTGCGACCCGCTCGGCCCCGAGACGGGGGAGTTCCGCGTCATGCGCGGCGGTTCGCACCTGTGCCACGAGTCGTACTGCAACCGCTACCGCGTGGCCGCGCGCAGCGGGAGCGCGCCGGACTCCACGGCCGGCAACCTCGGCTTCCGCACGGTCGGGCTGTAGCGGCGGCCGGCTGTCGACCGGCTGCCGACCGGCGTAGGGACGGACGAACCCCGGCGTCAGCGCCTGAGCAGGGCGGCGATGCGTGCCGCCCCCATGCCCTGCGCGCACGGCGATCGCGACATGCGCCAGCGGCCAATCGGGGTTGGCGGGGGAGTCGAACACGAAGTGTCCGCCGATGCCGTCAGCGGCATCGGCGAGTTCTCGTCTACGGGGCATGCGATCCGACGTGATCCTGTGTGGAGGGGCTGACGGGAATCGAACCCGCGCTGTCTGCTTGGGAAGCAGAAGTTCTACCATTGAACTACAGCCCCGCGCTACTCCCGACTGGGAAGTCGGGCTATTGCGGTGTCATGTCCTCGACCAAATCCGCGGGTTACTCGCGGCTGTGACGAAGACGATGAACGCCTCAAGCGTATCAGTGACATCCGATGCACGCCGCAGGCGCTTTCCTGCGGCTGCGCTCCGTCGTCGGCCCGGGCGTCGTCGGCTTTGCTGTCGTCCTCGTTGTTCTCAACCTTTTGGTTGACAACTGGCTTCCCTCCTCGTATCGTGATTATCAACCAAGTGGTTGAGGAGGTGCGAGATGGACGACGGTATGCGGAACGGCACCGGCGACGCGGCGACGCTGAGCCAGGTGTTCCAGGCACTGGCCGACCCGACCCGTCGCGACATCGTGTCGCGACTGGCTATCGGCGACGCGACCGTCGGAGAGCTCGCGGCTCCTTTCGACGTCAGCCTTCAAGCCGTCTCGAAGCACATCACCGTGCTCGAGCAGGCGGGTCTCGTGACCAAGGACAAGCACGGCCAGCGGCGGCTCGTGCACCTGGAGGCGGAGGTGCTCGGCCTCATGACCGCGTGGATCGAGCGCCACCAGCAGCGAGCCGAAGAGCGCCTGGCGCGCTTGGACGCTCTGCTCGCAGAAATGCCGCACGACGACGACTCGGCGACCGCCGAGCCTCGAACCTGAGGAGCACATCATGACCACCACTGCCACCATCGAGGCCGATCCGAACCTCCCGATCATCCGCACGACCCGGGACTTCCGGGCCACGCCCGCGCAGCTGATGCGCGCACACCTCGACCCGGAGCTCTACGCCCGCTGGGTCGGACCGAACGACATCACCACCGTGCTCGACGAGTGGGACGCCCGCACCGGAGGGAGCTGGCGCATGCGCAACGTGCGCGGTGACGAGGAGTACAGCTTCCACGGGTCGTTCCACGACGTGACCGATGACCGCATCGTCCAGACGTTCACGTGGGACGCCATGCCGGAGAGCGTCTCGCTCGAGACCCTCTGGTTCGAGGACCTCGGCGACGGGCGCACCCGGCTGCACGCCCAGTCGCTCGTCGACTCGTTCGAAGGACGCGACGGCTGGCTCGAATCGGGCATGGAGGTCGGCGTCAACGACGGCTACGCGAAGCTCGACGAACTGATCGAGGCCGGCAAGGTCTGATCACCGTGGACCGTGTGATGCGGAGACCCCCGCTCAGCCCTCGGGCCGGGTGGGGGTCCCGCCGCGACCGCGCCCCGTATGTCCGCGCCCGGGTCGCCGTGGTCCGCCGTCATACGATGCATCACGCCGTCGAGCCCGGCGGATGCCGCGACTAGGCTGGTGCCGTGCTTCTCAGCGATCGCGACATCAGGGCAGAACTCGCATCCGGCCGCATCGGCCTGCAGCCGCACGAGCCGGAGATGATCCAGCCGTCGAGCATCGACGTGCGTCTCGACCGGTACTTCCGGCTGTTCGACAACCACAAGTACCCGTTCATCGACCCCTCGGTCGACCAGCCCGAGCTCACCCGGCTCATCGAGGTCGACCCCGAAGAGCCGTTCATCCTGCACCCCGGCGAGTTCGCGCTCGGCGCGACGTTCGAGCGGGTCACCCTGTCCGACGACATCGCCGCCCGCCTCGAGGGCAAGTCCTCACTCGGTCGCCTCGGTCTCATCACGCACTCCACCGCGGGCTTCATCGACCCCGGCTTCACGGGACACGTCACGCTCGAGCTCGCCAACGTCGCCACGCTGCCGATCAAGCTGTGGCCGGGCATGAAGATCGGCCAGCTCTGCTTCTTCCGTCTCACCTCCCCGGCCGAGAACCCGTACGGCTCCGGCCCCTACGGCAACCGCTACCAAGGCCAGCGCGGCCCCACGGCCTCGCGCTCGTTCCAGAACTTCCACCGCACCGACGTCGGCGTCACCGACGAGGGAGCCATCGGGGGCTGACATGAGCGACGACGCCACGGCATCCGACGGCTCGCGCGACGACGCGAGGGATGCCGTACCGCCTCCTCCGGCCCCGGATGCGGTGGCGGCGGACCTTCCGCGGCCGGACGACGCGACGGACCCCGGCATCCCCGATCCGGTGATCCCGCCGCCCCCTGCCGTCGATCCCTTCCCCTCGGATGCATCGATCCCCGATCCGGTGATTCCGCCGCCCCCGCGGGTCGACGTGCCGGTCGCCCCGCAGCCCGCGTCGCCCCTCGCCGGGCCGCCGGAACCCGCGCCCGTCGCCGCCGATGCCGACCAGGAGTGGCCGGTCGACGCCGCGCCCTCGCCGTACATCGACGCCTCATCGACCTCGTCGCCGGGGTACGCCGTGCTCGCCGGAGCGATCTTCACCGTGCTCTTCCTGCTGCTCGCCGGCGCCGTCGCAATGCTCGTGTACCTCGCTGGGAACACCTCCTTCTCGCTGCCGGCCGCCGAGGCCGACCCCGAGCCGTCGAACGTGGTCGTCGAGGACTCAGAGCCCGCCGTCGACCCCGTCGCGCTGACGGGCGACCCGTGCAGCGACTTCTGCGTCGACGTGGCCGGACGCATCGGAGAGGGCATCGTCGCGGCCGACAGCGGATCGTTGTGGGAGCTGTCCCGACCCTGGGCGGCCGCCGAGAGCGCCGAGGTGCCCGCCGAGGAGGCGACCTCCGCGACCTATCGATCGGACGTCGGCGCGCTCACCTTCACCGTGTGGCGGTTCGGCGAGGACGCCGCGGCCCAGGCCGCGTTCGACGACCTGTCTTCCGGCTACGGCGAGCCGGTCGACTCCGGCACGGTCTACGAAGACGGGAGGGGCGCGCAGCGCACCTTCGCGGACGGATCCGTGCAGACCATCGTGTGGGTCGTGCTCGACGGCGGGACGCTGCCCTGGGTGATGCAGGTGCAGGGGCCCGACGACCGCTCCGTGCAGCAGTTCTACCTCGCGCTGCCGCTCTGAACCGGTCCGCACCGCTGCGGTGTACCGACCCGCGCCGACCTGACCCGCCGACCTAACCCGCTGGCCTAGCCCGCCGACCGACCCGCGCCGACCTGACCCGCCGACCTAACCCGCTGCGCTGTGCCGCGCCTCGGCGCGCCTCCCCGCCCGCCGCACGAGCTCCTGGACCGCGTCGAGCACGTCGTCGGCCTGAAGGATCCGGGTGTGGCCGAAGCCCTCGGTGCGGACCAGGCGCGAACGGCTCTCGTGCGCCGCGTGCAGGCGCAGCGCGTCGGCATCCGGCATCCGTCGATCGCGACGATCGTGCGCGACGAGGAGGTCGGTGCCCTCGGGCAGTGGATGGCGGGCCGCGTCGTAGCGCGCGGAGAGCTGTGCGGCGTCCACCCCCATGCGCGCCCGGAAGAGTGCGACCATGCGGGCGGACGTGGCGGGGGTGAGCCGGAACTCGCGCACGAACTCCTCGACGAAGGCGTCGGGGCTCGCCGCCCCGGCGATCACGGCGACGGCCGGAACCGGCACGGTCGTGCGGGCGGCAGTGAGGGCGGCGAGTGCGCCGAAGGAGTGTCCGACGAGGGCGTCGAAGGGTCCGTGGAGGAGCGCGAGCTGCTCGGCGGCGTCGATCCAGTCGCGCACATCGGTGGGGCCACCGCCCGACGAGCCGTGCGCCGGCGCGTCGAAGGAGACGACGGCGACCCCGTCGGCCACGAGCTCCCGCACCAGAGGCGCGAACTGCGACGCCCGTCCGCGCCAGCCGTGCAGGAGCAGCGCACTGCGCTCGCCCCGCCCCCAGCGGTAGGTGGTGACCGGAACGCCGCCGACGACGATCCGATCGACGTCCGCGGCCTCGTGTGTCGCCCTGTCGCGCGGGTGCACGGCCATGCGCGGTGCCGTGGAGAAGAACGCGCGATAGGCCATGCCGCCGGCGATCCGGGGCGAGACGTGGGCGGTGGCGCGGATGCTGCGGGCCAGGAGATCGGTCGGGGAGGGCATCGTGCTCCTTCGCGGAAGTATACGAACGATGGTTCGTATACTACGCGAACGATCGTTCGTATACTAGGGGGATGGTCATGGACGGACGGAGGGTGCGCGGCGACGCCTCGCGACGCGTCGTGCTGGCCAGTGCGACCGATCTCGCCTCGGTCGAGGGCCTGGACGGGCTCAGCATCGGCCGTCTCGCAGAGGAGTCCGGGTCGAGCAAGAGCAGCATCGCCACGCTCTTCCGGAGCAAAGAGGGCCTGCAGCTCGCCACGATCGCCGCGGCGCGCGAGATCTTCATGGAGCGGATCGTAGAGCGGGCCCGCACCGAGCCGCGCGGGGCCCGTCGGCTCGCCGCTCTGTTGCGCAACGCCCTGACGTATTCGCGGGATCGCGTCTTCACGGGCGGGTGCTTCTTCGCCGCCACCGCGGCCGACGTCGACTCCAAGCCGGGGCCGGTGAGCGACGCCGTGCGCACGGCCCTGATCGACTGGTACGGCTACGTCGAGGCGCAGGTGCGCCACGCGGTCGCGGCCGGAGAGCTCTCCGTCGAGGATCCGGAGGTGCTCGCGTTCGAGCTCATCGCCCTGAACGAGGAGGCTAACTCGCGCTCGCTGATGATGCGCGACGCGCGCCCCTACGGCATCGCCGCCGCCGCGATGCGCGGGCGGCTGCGCGAGGCCGGTGCGGATGACGAGGCGCTGGGCCTGCTGGATCTCTGACGCGAGCGCGCCGGCATCGAGTTGGCGCTCATTGCGGCTGTCGGCCCTGAGCCGCCGCAAGAGGTGCCAGGTGAGGCGCGTGACCGGGTGAACTGTGCGCCACTACGACGTCGACGCCCCACCCCTGTGTCGGAGGACACGGGGGTGGGGCGTCGAGTGGAGGCGGCGGTGCGGTCAGGCGTCGCGGCCCCGGGAGTAGCCGGCGTCGAAGCCGCGCTCGTAGGCACGCAGCGCGACCCGGGCCGCACGGTGAGCACCGCCGCGGTGTGCGCCGTCGTGTCCGTGACGGCCTTCGCCGAATCCGCTGCGGCCGTCGCGCGGGTTGTGCTCGGCGGCGGCGTCGTGCGCGAACGCCGGTCCGAACCGGTGGTCGCCGCGACCGAAGCCGTGGCCCCGGTGCATCGGGTGGCCGTGGCCTTCGCGCGAACCGTGGCCGCCACGGGTGTCGGGCCCGAAGCCGTGTCCGTGCTCGGGCCCGAAGCCGTGTCCGTGCTCGTGGCCGAAGCCGCGTCCGTGCTCGAAGCCGCGTCCGTGCTCGTGGCCGCGTCCGTGCTCGCACTCGTGGTCGCCGCCTGCCATGTCGGCGTGACCGTGCCGCTCGTGGTCGCGCATGCCGTGACCGCGCATACCGCGGTGACCGGGGAAGCCGTGGCGGTCGGCGCCGCGACGATCGTGGCGGCGTGGGCGGCGGGGGAGTGGCGTGCCGTCTTCCCAGCCGAGGGCCGTGGCGATCTTCTCGAGGGTCGCGACGGTGGTCTCGTACTCCTCGGGGCTGACGGCATCCGTCATCGTGGCGCGGATGCCGTCGACGAGGGTCGCGAGCCGCTCCTTGGCGGCGCGGCCGTCGTCGGTGAGCGCCCAGCCGTCGCCGTCGCGAGTGATCCAACCGCGCTCGACGAGGTCGTGCAGCATTCGGGGGCGCAACGGCCGGTGAGTCGGTGCCGTGCCGTCGATGACGTTGAGCAGGCGCCAGTCGCGGCGGCTCGCTCCCTCGCGCTCGAAGGCGGAGGCGAACTCGGCGGCCATCAGGCGGTCGACCGCCGTGATCCAGAAACCGAAGGGGCGTGGCGTGGCTGTGGTGTCTGTGTTCTGGGTGTCCATGGTGAAGTCCTTTGAATGTCGAGGTGCAAGTGAATGTCACTGTGCATGTATATGTAGTGTGACATGGAATGAATAAGCATGTCAAGTCACATGTAAAATCGGAACCATGAGCACCCGCGACGACGACCCCGCCGAGGCGATCGCCCAGGCATTGGCCCGACTGCGCGGGCGCCGCCCCGGAGACGCACGCCGAGGCGGAGGCCCCCACGGCTGGCACGGTGGCGGCCCCCACGGAGACCACGGGGAGCACGTCGCGATGCACGGCGACCAGCGCGAGCACGAGCCCCGCGGCGGGCGCGCACCGCGCGGCGGGCACGATCACCCCGCCCATTCCGGCATGCCGTGGATGAACGACCCGTCCGGCCGGTTCGGCGGACCCGCCAGGATGCGGATGCTGGAGGCCCTGGCCGCGGCATCCGGACCGCTCAGCGTGAGCGATCTCGGCGCGGCGATCGGCGTCGACCAGCCCCGCGCTTCCCGTCTCGTGCAGCAGGGTGTGGAGCGCGGCTACGTACGCCGTGAGGCCGACCCCGACGATGCGCGCCGCACCCGCATCGCGCTGACCGAGGAGGGGCGGCGCGTGGCCAGGGGAGTGCGAGGAGAGCGGCGCGAAGCACTCGGCACCGCGCTCGCCGCGTTCACCGAGGAAGAGCGGGTCGAGCTCGCCCGCCTCCTCAACAAGCTCGCCGACAACTGGCAGCGCTGAGCATCCGGCGCACCGCCGCCGACGGGACGCGCCCCGCTCCGTGCGCCGACGCCGAGCTCAGGTACGCGTGCGGCGACGCACGGTCAGCACCAGGGCTCCGGTCGCGAGGAGCAGCGCCCCGAGCAGGGCGATCGGCACGGAGTCGGCCCCGGTCGCGGGCAGCGTAGAGGCTCCGCCGGAGCCGCGGGGAGGGCTCTCGCCGCCGGGCGCCGCGACCGGCGTCACCTCGACCGACAGCGCCGTCGTGGCTCCGGTCGACGTCTGCGTGACGGTCAGCTCGTGCGGGCTGGCGTGGGGGAAGGTCACGGAGAACCCGCCGTCCTCGCGATCGATCACGTCCGTCGCGACGCTCGAGGTCACCGTGTAGTCGTCGGCCGCGAGCGGGGCCGTGGCTCCGGTGTAGTCGGTCGCGGCCACCGAGAATCGCGCCGTGCCGCCCTGGGGGACGGGCCCGGTCTGCGCGGCCGCGACGTGCACCGTGGGCGCCTGTGCGGCGAGCACGGTGACGGTGAAGCCGGTCTGCGACGAGTTGCCGAGCCCGTCGACGGCCGTGCACGTGACCGGGGTGACCCCCGGCGAGAACGACGACCCGCTCGCGGGAACACACGACGACGACGCGACGCCTGACGGGTCGGAGGCCGTCGGCGACGTCCACTCCAGCGCCACGGCATCCTCTCCCAGCTGCAGCTGGTGGGTCACGTCGTCGAGCGCGCTCAGTTCGGGACCCGTCGCGTCGACGGATGCCGTCACGGTGGCGGTGGTCGCGTTCGGGCTGACGCCGTCGCCCTTGGTGCTGAGCACTGCGCCCGCGGGCACGCGCATCGTGACGGTTCCATCACCGGCGACCCCGTCGATCGTCACGCGGTACACCTGGCCACCGGCGCGGAGGTAGCGGAACTCGCGTTCCCCGACGCCGTCGGGGAGGGTCGGGTACTCGAAGGGCCAGTCGCCGTCGGCGAGCAGGGTGACCGTCGCGCCCGTGGGAGCCGCGGTGCCGCCGAGCTCGAGGTCGGCGGCGTCGAACCCGGTCACCGGCTCCGAGAACAGCACGTCGAAGGTCGGTGGCGTCGCAGTGAGTGCGGCGCGGCCGGGCGGCAGGTACGCCTGCGCGGAGAACGGGATGCCGTCGCAGTGACCGATCGAGATGCCCATGAAGGTCGGGTCGGTCTCGAAGTAGTACCCCGTGGAGATCGGGTTCATCGTGGGCGGCGTGGTGAACGACGCGACGATCGGCGTCTTCTGCGCATCGAACGCGATGCTGGACTGGGCGGGGCTGCGGTAGAGCTCGACGTCGGCGGCGTCGCGCGCCACGCCGAAGAGCGCGATCTCCTGCCCGGTGTCGGGATCGGTGGCCGGCCCGAGGATCATCGACGGGTACTTCGGTGTGACCGTCCAGGTGTCGCAGTCGATCGCGGTGGTCGTCCACTGCGACATCACGTTCTCGAAGTCGAACGGACCGCAGCCGGTCAGCGCCACCGCGAGCGCGGCCGCGCCGATCACCGCGCCGCCACGGCGCAGTCGTGAACCCCTCGAAGCCATGCGGATCCCCTCGCCCTCGTGCCGCCAGAATATCGGCATCGATCGTCCGAGCGCGAGGCCCGTACGGCTCAGGCTTCGCGCGGCGCCTTGACCGGGAGCAACAGGGCGAAGCCGAGCACGAGCACCACCACGATGCCGAGGATGCCGAACGCGGTCTGGCTGGTGAGCACGATGAGCAGCGTCCAGGCGCCCGACGCCATCCAGCTCGCTGCGCGGCCCGTCGTGGCGTAGAGGCCGAAGATCTCGCCCTCGCGGCCGGCCGGGGTGACCCTGGCCAGGAACGAGCGCGCGGCCGCCTGGGCCGGTCCGACGAAGGCGCACAGGATCAGGCCGCCCACCCAGAACACGACGGCTCCGGCATCCGTGAGGAAGAACACCGCGAGTCCGGCGATGACCATCCCCGCCAGCGAGACCAGGATGATGCGCTTGGGGCCGAAGCTGTCGTCGAAGCGGCCCGCGACGATCGTGGACACCCCGGCGATCAGGTTGGCCGCGATGCCGAAGATCACCAGCTCCTGGAACTCGAAGTGGAACACGGTCGATGCGATCACGGCCCCGAAGGTGAAGACGCCGGCGAGACCGTCGCGGAACACCGCGCTCGACAGCAGGAACCAGAACGCGGGGCGCGTCTCCGGGTCGCGGTAGAGGCCGGCGACGTCCTTGACGAGGAGCCCGTAGGAGGCGAAGAAGCCGACCTTGCGCTCGGGACGTCCCAGCGAGGGTTCCGGCACGTTGAGGAAGATCGGGATGCTGAACACGATCGCCCACACCGCGCACCCGACCGCGATCAGGCGGAACGGGAGCCCGTTGTCGGTCGACATGCCGAACCAGTCGAACGCGTCGAGCAGCACCACGATGACGAGGGCGATGATGCCGCCGATGTAGCCGAAGCCCCAGCCGAGGCCCGAGATGCGCCCGACGTTCTTGGGAGTCGCGATGCCGATCAGCATGGCGTTGGAGTTGACCGCGGCGATCTCGCTGAACACGGTCCCTGCGGAGATGAGCGCGACGCCGACCCAGAACATGCTCGGCGTCGGCGTCACGAACCACAGCCCGAGCATGCTGAGGATCAGCGCGCCGGTGCCGATGCCCAGCCACAGCTTCTGGCGCCCCGCGGCATCCGCCTGCTGGCCGAGCACGGGAGCGAGCAGCAGGATCGCGAACGCGGCGATGGTCGTGCCGAGGCCCAGCCCCGACGAGAGGTCGGCGATCGCGGCGACGCGCGTCGGGTCGTCCTTGTCGAGCGCGGCCACGTCGGCCGGCAGGAACGAGCCGCTCACGAGATAGAGGGCCGTGAAGATGAAAGTGAGGATGACGGAGTTGAAGGGCTGCGTCGCCCAGTCCCACAGCGCCCAGGAGTAGACCTGCTTCCTGGGGGCCGGTTCGTCGCCGCGCAGATCGAGGCCGATCACGCCGACCGCTCCGCTGTTCGCGGTCGCGGCGGGTTCGACGCGCTCTTCGGGTTCGCTCATGAACGAAGTCTGGCGGCGCCCGGTGAACGCGCGGTGACGGCGCGCCGCGCGAGGGATGCCGGGGCGGGCGCGGTGGCGGCGCGGGGCGCGGCGCCGCGGCGGGGGTTGGGTGCGAAAAGTCGGAGTCGCGGTGCGACGCGCGGGTCGCGGCATCCGTTCGCCGGCGTGTCGCCCGGAGACTCCGACTTTTCGCACGGGGAGAGGGGCGGATGCCGCGGCGGGGCGTGCGGGCCGCGGTCAGGAGGGTTCGACGCTGATGCGGGGGTCGCGGAGAGTGCGCGCGTAGTCCTCCTTGAGCACGGCGAGGTGCAGCCACGCTTCGATCCGGGTGACGCCGGGGAGGGCGCGGAGCCGTTCGAGGCTGGCGTAGAGTGCTCCGGCCGACGGCTCGACCAGGGTCGCGACGATGTCGAAGCGCCCGAGGGTGCGCGCCGCGAAGTCGACCCCTCGGCCGGAGCGCAGCTCCTCGACGATCGCCGTGTCGTCGTCGAGGTTGACCCCGACCCCCATGGAGAGCTGTCGGTGCGCGAGCCCGCGGGCCTCCACCGCGCTGATCTTGATCACCCCGCCGTCGATCAGCCGTTGCACGCGGGTCGCGACCGCCGAGGGGGAGAGCCGCACGGCCTCGCCGAGCGCGCGGAAGCTCTTGCGCCCGTCGGCCTGGAGCTGCTCGATGAGGGCTTCGTCGATCGTGTCGAGCGTGATGTCGCCGTGGTACTCCGACACGAAGAAGCCCTTGACCACCGTCGAGTAGATGATCGTGTTGATGTCGAGCACGCCCGGCAGCGCCCTGATGCGGGCGAGGAGCTCGTGCAGCTCGCCCATCGACCCCAGGCGCACCTCGGTGACGAGGTCGTGCGCCCCGCCGACCGAGGAGACAAAGACCGTCTCGCTCATGTCGCGCAGCGGGGCGGCGACGAGGGATGCGGCACCCTCCGTGCGGATGGACACGTGGGCCAGCACGTGCTGGCCCAGGAACACGGGGTCGACCGCGGCGACGACCCGCACGGTGCGATCGTCGAGCAGCACACGCAGGCGGGCGGCCACGGCGGCGCGCGTCTGCGAGAGGCGGTCGGCGAGGGAGCGGATGCTGGCGCGCCCGTCCTCCTGCAGCGCGCGCACGAGGTCTGCGTCGAAATCCATGGCCCTCCCCGAAATTGCCCGAATACCCGCGAACGCACGGCTGGGCGTGCACATTCACTGTGCATTATCGGTCTGCGCCGCCGCAAGGGCGATTTCTGCCACGATCCGTGATCATTTCTCCAGTGATACGCGATTCCCACTGGAGTTATGCCCTTGTCGGTCGGGCCACACCTCCGTAGCATCCTTCGCTATCCGACATCTTCCGCAAAGGAGCGGACCCATGACCTCCACCACCACCACCCGGGCACGACGCGCCGGCATCGCCGCCTTCGTCGGCACCACCATCGAGTGGTACGACTTCTACGTCTACGCCACCGCCGCCGCCCTCGTCTTCGGTCCCCTCTTCTTCCCGAGCGGCGATCCGCTCGTGGAGACGTCGCGGGCCTTCGCCACCTTCGCGGTCGCCTTCCTCGTGCGCCCGCTGGGCGGCATCATCTTCGGCCACATCGGCGACAAGTTCGGCCGCCGGGTCTCGCTCGTCATCACCCTGCTCATGATGGGCGCGGCCACCGTGCTGGTCGGGTGCCTGCCCACCTTCGCCGACATCGGGATCGCCGCCCCCATCCTGCTCATCGTGCTCCGCGCCCTGCAGGGGCTCGCGGTCGGCGGCGAATGGGGAGGAGCCGTGCTGATGAGCGTCGAGCACGCCCCCGCCGGCAAGAAGACGTTCTACGGCGGCTTCACGCAGCTCGGCAACCCGGCCGGCGCGCTGCTGGCCTCCGGCATCTTCGCGATCATGTCGCGGGGCGGCGACGACTTCATCCTCGACGGCGGCTGGCGCATCCCGTTCCTGCTGTCGATCGTGCTGGTCGGCGTCGGCTTCTGGGTGCGCTACCGCGTCGAGGAGTCCCCGGTGTTCGAGCAGAAGGTCGAGGGCCGCAAGCAGTCCATGCCGCTCGGGTTCGCGCTCCGCGCCAACTGGCTCCCGATCCTGCTCGGCATCGGCATCCTGCCCATCTCGACCGGCGGCTACTACCTCGCCACGACCTTCGCGACGGCCTATGCGACCGGCGAGCCCATCTCCATCAGCGAGCAGGTCATCCTCGACGCCATGACGATCGCCTCCTTCGTGGAGTTCCTCGTCACCCTCCCCGTCGCGTGGCTGGGCGATAAGTGGGGACGCAAGAACATCATGTACATCGGTCTCGCGACCTCGGTGCTCACCTTCGTGCCCTTCCTGCTCGTGATGCCGGGCCGGGTCGAGCCGCTCATCTTCCTCTTCGCCTCTCTGGTGCGCATCGCGATGAGCGCCACCTACGCGCCCATCGCCGCGATCCTCGCGCAGATGTTCCGCCCGCAAGCCCGCTACACCTCGATCGCGCTGTCCTACGGCGTCGGCGCCGCGCTCTGGGCCGGCTTCTCGCCCTGGTTCGCCACGCAGCTCGTCGCCTGGACGGGCAGCATCTGGTCGGTCATCGCGATGTTCGTCGGCATGGCCGTCATCGCCGGCATCTGCACGCGCCTCGCCCCGCAGCACTCCGACGAGGCCCCCGTCACCGCCTCGTTCACCGCCCGCACCGACACCACCGCGAACAGGCTGCCATGAGAAAGCTCACCCCCTTCGACCGTTCGGCCCAGACCGCACCGCGGCTGCTCACGGCTCGTGCGATCCACACCGCGGATGCCGCAGACACGACCGCGACGGCCATGCTGACGGATCGCGGCCGGATCGTCGCGATCGGCACGCCGGCCGAGTGCGAGGCCGCCGCCGAGCGTGCGGGCCTCGCCCCGGAGCGGGTCGACCTCGGCGATGCCGTGATCGTCCCCGGGTTCGTGGACGCGCACGCCCACCCGCTGATGTTCGGCCAGATGATGACCTGGGTGGACTGCGGGCCGGAGAAGGCGGGCAGCATCCCCGAGATCCTCGCCCTGCTCCGCGCTGCGGCGGCCGAGGCCCCCGAGGGGCGCCCGGTGCGCGGTTACGGCTACGAGCAGCGCAATCTCGCCGAGCGGCGGCATCCGACCCGCTTCGAGCTCGACGAGGTCGCGACCGACCGCGAGGTGTACCTGATGAACGCGTCGGGCCACGGCGGCGTCGTCAACTCCTACACGCTCGCCGCGGGCGGCATCGACCGCGACACCCCCAACCCCGCGGGCGGGGAGTTCTTCCGCGACGCCGACGGCGAGCTGACGGGCGAGCTCTCGGATGCCGCCTGCAACATCCTCACCGGCGTGCACGGCGTGAAGATCGGCCACCACGGGCCGAACTTCCACCTCGCCGATGAGCCGGAGGAGCACCTGCGCCAGCTGGATGCCGCCACGCAGCGCTTCCTCGCCGGCGGCGTCACCTCGATCGGCGACTGCCAGGTCACCCGCCGCGAGTTCGACATGTACCTGCGGCTCGCCGAGGCCGGCCGCCTGGAGCTCCGCGTCTCGATGTACCTGCTGTCGCACCTGCTCGACGAGGCGCTCGAGATGGGCCTCGTCGGCCAGTTCGGCAACGCCCACCTCAACTTCGCAGGCATCAAGCTCTACGCCGACGGCACGCTCGGCGGCTGGACCGCGTACTTCCCCGACGGCTACGTGGGCGACCCATGCCGCACCGGCCAGCTCTACCACGAGCCCGCCGAGTACGCCGAGCTGATCCGCCGCGCGCACGCCGCCGGACTGCAGACGGCCACGCACGCGCAGTCGCCCACCGCCATCGAGATGGTCGTCTCGGCGATCGAGGCGGCGCTCGCCGAGCGGCCGGACGCCGACGCCCGGCACCGCATCGAGCACTGCGGGCTGCCGACGCCCGAGCAGATCGCGCGGATGGCGGCGTCCGGGATCCGTCCCGTCAACCAGACGCAGCACTACTTCAACTGGGGCGAGGGCGTCGAGCAGGCCATCGGCACCCCGGGCGAGCGGTTCAACCCGCTCGGCGAGTTCGAGCGCGCGGGAGTCGGCTTCACGATCTCCTCCGATGCTCCCGTCGCCGAGCCGATCCCGCTCGAGGCGATCCAGACCGCCGTCACGCGCGTCACCCGCCGCGGCCACCGCCTCGGTCCCGACGATCTGCGCATCTCGGCGCTGTCGGCGCTGCGCGCGCACACCATCGAGGGCGCGATCTCCCTCGGCCGCGAAGACGACCTCGGCTCGCTCGAGGTCGGCAAACACGCCGACTTCGCCGTGCTCTCCGACGACCCGCTCGCCGTGCCGGCGGAGGACATCGCGGGGATCACGGTGCGCGAGACCTGGGTCGACGGGGAACGCCGCCACACGGCGGCATGAGCGAGGATGCCGTCATGACCGATCCGTACGCAGACACCGCGGGACGCGCCGTCCTGGAGACCATCCGTAACTACGGGGTGACCGCGGTGTTCGGCATCCCCGGCACCCACAACCTGGAGCTGTACCGGCCCCTCGCCGACCTCGGCATCCGCGCGGTGACGAACCGCCACGAGCAGGGGTCGGGCTACGGCGCCGACGGCTGGGCGCAGCATACGGGCCTCCCCGGCGTGGTCATCACCACGTCGGGCCCCGGACTGCAGAACGCCATGAGCGCGATCGGCACGGCCTTCTGCGAGTCGCGGCCGCTGCTCGTGCTCTCTCCGGGAGTCGCGCTCGGCGCGGAGTTCGCCGATGTGGGCACCCTGCACGAGACGAAGGACGCCACGGCGATGGTCGGCGCGATCGCCGAGTGGTCCCGCCGTGTCACGACGGCGGCGGAGGCGGTGGATGCCGTGCACGACGCCTTCGCGCTGTTCCGCACCGGGCGTCCCCGCCCTGTGCACATCGAGATCCCCCTCGACGTGCTGGAGGCGCCGGCCGGGGTCCCCGAGGCGCACCGGCTCCCCAGGCCGGTGCCGTCCCCTCACTCGGGAGACCCCGCCGGCGTCGCCGAGGCCGCGCGGCTGCTCGCCGGCGCCCGCACCCCGGTCATCGTCGCGGGAGGCGGGTCGACGCGCGCGTCGGCGCAGGTGACCGCTCTCGCCGAGCGCCTCGGCGCCCCGGTGCTGACGACCCTCAACGGCAAGGGCGTCGTGGACGAGCGGCATCCGCTGTCCCTCGGCTCGAACCTGCGACTCGCCGCGGCCAGGGCGGTCGCCGAGACCGCCGACGTGCTGCTCGTGATCGGCTCGAAGCTCGGCGAGGCCGAGCTGTGGGCGCCGAGGCTCGACGCGCAGGGCTCCGTCGTGCGCGTGGACATCTCGCCCGCGCAGCGCGACAAGAACCTCGCCGCCACCGTCGGCATCACCGGCGACGCCGCTGCGGTGGCCGCTGCGCTGCTCGCTCTGCTGCCCGGCGGCGCCCGCTCTCCGCGCGATGTCACGGCCGAGCGGGCCGCGATCGAGGCCGAGATGCGCGACACCGCTCCCGACACGGTCGCGCTCGCCGAGATCATCGCCGAGGCCCTGCCCGACGATGCGATCGTCGCCGGTGACTCCTCCCAGATCGTCTACATGGCGCTGGGGAGCGTGCTGCGGTCGCAGCATCCGCACTCCCTGCTCTACACGCCCACCTACGCGACGCTCGGCTACGGGCTGCCCGCCGCGATCGGCGCCCGCGTCGCCGACGACTCCCGCCCCGCCGTGACCGTGATCGGCGACGGCGCCCTGATGTTCTGCGTGAACGAGCTCATGACCGCGGTCGAGCAGCGCCTCGACGTCACGGTCGTCTGCGTCGACAACGGAGGCTACGCCGAGATCCGCCAGAACGAGCTCGACCGCGGCATGACCCCCGTCGGTGTCGACCTCGTGCAGCCCGACTGGGCTGCCCTCGCCACCGCGTTCGGCGCCACGGGCCGCCGCGTCGACCGGCGCGCCGACATCGCCTCGACGATCCGCGCCGCGATCGCCGACGGCGGCGTGCAGCTCGTGCACGTCCCGCAGAACGCCCTCTGAACTTCCTCCGACAGACAGGACCTCTCATGACCGAGAACGTCGGCCCCATCGACGCCTCCGTGAACCCGCGCTACTCCGGGATCGCGACCTTCGCCCGGCTTCCCCGCATCGAGGACGTGCCGCGCGCCGACATCGCGGTCGTCGGCATCCCCTTCGACTCCGGGGTCAGCTACCGGCCCGGCACCCGGTTCGGTCCGTCGCACGTGCGCGAGTCCTCGCGTCTGCTGCGGCCGTACAACCCCGCGCAGGACGTGTCGCCGTTCGCGATCGCCCAGGTGGTGGATGCCGGCGACATCCCGGTGAACCCCTTCGACCTCACCGCTGCCGTGACCGAGGTCGAGCGCGCGGCGAAGGAGCTCGGCGAGAGGGCGCAGCGCATCGTCACGATCGGCGGCGACCACACGATCGCCCTGCCGCTGCTGCGCGCCGTCGCCGCGAAGCACGGACCCGTCGCGGTGCTGCACTTCGACGCCCACCTCGACACGTGGGACACCTACTTCGGCGCCCCCATCACGCACGGCACGCCCTTCCGCCGCGCGAGCGAGGAGGGCCTGATCGACCTCACCGCGAGCTGCCACGTCGGCACCCGCGGGCCGCTGTACTCCAAGCAGGACCTGGAGGACGACGAGCGCCTGGGCTTCTCGATCGTGTCGAGCGAGTACATCGAGGAGCACGGCGTCGAGGCCGGCATCCAGCGCATCCTGCAGCGCATCGGCGACAGGCCGCTGTACGTCTCGATCGACATCGACGTGCTCGACCCCGCGCACGCCCCGGGCACCGGCACCCCGGAGGCCGGCGGGCTCACCAGCCGCGAACTGCTGCGCATCCTCCGCGCGCTGTCGGCGACGACCATCGTCGGTGCCGACGTCGTGGAGGTGTCGCCGGCCTACGATCACGCGCAGATGACCGGCATCGCCGCGAGCCACGTCGTGTACGAGCTCGTGACTCTCCTGGCGGCGCAGCTCGCGCGCTAGCCCGGGCGCGGCCGCGCGGGCGCGGGTGTCGCGCCAGTGAAAAGTCGGAGCCGCCGGGTGACACGCCGGCCCGCGGCATCCGTTCGCCGGCGTGTCATCCGCAGGCTCCGACTTTTCGCACGGGCGGAACGGATGCCGGGCGCGGCGCGGACGGGATGCCGGGCGCGGCCCGCCGCGTCAGGCGTACGAGGCGGCGAGCAGCTCCGCGAAGAGCTCCTCGGCGTCGCACTCCACGCGGCGGCGTGTGAACCAGTCGCACACGTTGACGCAGTCGCGGTGCAACAGGTCGAGACCCTGCGGGTTCGCGATGATGTCGACGATCTGCGGCAGATCGATCACCCGCACCCTGTCCTCGTGCACGAGAAGGTTGTACGCCGAGAGGTCGCCGTGCGCGAAGCCGGCGGTCGCGAACACGCGCATGAGGTCGACGATCTGGTCGTAGAACCCGGCGAGCTCCCCACGCGACGAGCGCACCTGGGCGAGTCGCGGCGCCGCGGCTCCCGACACGTCGCCGATGAACTCCATCAGGATCTCGGTGCCGTCGACCTGCACCGGGTAGGGCACCGGAGCTCCGAGCTCGTGCATGCGGCACAGCGCATCGAACTCGGCGATCGACCAGGCGGATGCCGCGACCTCGCGTCCGTGCGACGACTTCTTGGCCAGGGCGCGGGCGTCACGGGTGTTCTGCACCCCGCGGCCCTCGGTGTACATCGCCGAACGGTGGAAGCTGCGGTTCTGCTCGCCGCGGTAGCGCTTGGCCGCCAGCAGCGTGCGCTGCGAGGCGTCGTCGGGCACGGCGCGCTCCAGTAGGAACACGTCGGCCTCCTTGCCGGTCTTGAGGATGCCGAGCTCGGTGTCGATGGCGCCGGCATCCGTCACGACCCAGGCAGGCCAGGGCTGCGGTCCGCGCTGGGTGGGGATGGTCGCCGGCCAGGTGGTCCAGCGCTGCCCTTCGCCGGGCTCGACGTCGGCGAAGGAGAGGGAGAGTTCGAGTGCGTCGAAGGACGCGAGGGGATCGGTCACGGTTCGTGGCTCCAGGAGATCGGAGGCCACGCGAGCGGCGGCCTCAGGGAAGGGTGTCGGCGGAGGGCGCGACAAAGACGTTCGTCATGTCTTCGGCTCCTCTCGCTCGTTCTTCCCGGGCTCGTCCCGGTGCGTCGTCGAGCATACCCGTGGCTCGGGTCGTTGTCACGACCCCGAGGGCGGCGTGAGCCGCACCAGCACCCCGTCGCCCTCGCCGCCGATCGCGACCACCCACGACGACCCCGTCCGGATCGCGGCGTTCGCTCCGCACAGGAACGGCAGCGGATGCTCCGCGCCGGCGGAGTCGGTCATGACCAGGGCATCGACATAGATCAGGCCGGGCCCCGTGCAGGCCGAGCGGCTCTCGATGCTCCTCCGCGCGTCGTCCGAGCCTCCGATCACGATGCCGCGCACCGCGGAGTCGCGCCTCTCCCCGCCCCACCACAGGGCGGTGCCGTCGGCGGCGACCGCCACGCGCGGACGGTCGGCCGACTGCGCGGCGCGCGACCGCTCCTCACCGTCGGGGCCGAGGACGATCCTGGCCGACGGCGTCGCCACGAGGATCGCACCGTCGGCGGCCACATCGACCTCGACGGGCGGGAGGTCGGGGGCGGCACCGGCCGCGTCGGAGAGTGCGAGCGGCTCGCTGTGCAGCAGCGTCCTCGTGCCGTCGTCGAGCGACACCCTGAGCACCTCGTAGTCGAGGTAGGCCTCCGGGCGGACCTGGTAGCGGATGACGATCGCCGAGCCCGCCTGCACCGCGACGTCGCCGAACTCGAAGTCGCCGTAGTCGGCCGTCGCCCCGGACCCGCTCGGGGCCTCACCGGGCAGGTCCCGCATGGACATGGTGGTGGTGTCGAGCACCGCGAGCACCGGCATCCCCTCGTCGCGGACGACCAGCAGCTCGGTGGGGGAGAGCCCGGTCATCGCCGTGATGCGGGAGAGCGGGGAGTCGGGAGGCGCGTGGAAGCGCGCGCGTGTGGCACCGTCGCCATCCACGTGCAGCCAGGATCCGGCCGATGACGCCCAGAACCCGCCGGCGCCGTCGGCGGCGAGCAGGGACATCCCGAAGGCGAGGTCGATGCGTTCGCCGGCGCCCCCGTCGCCCTGCGCCGGGACACCGGGGTGATCCTGCAGCCCGGTGGAGAAGGGGATCGGTTCGAGCGTCCAGTCATCCGGTTGCGGCTGCGGCTGCGGCGCGCATCCGGACAGTGCGCTCGCCAGCACGATCGCCGAGACGACGCCCGCCCGCATCCGACCGTTTCCCCTCCGCCGTGCACGCATGCGATCACTCTGACGCCCCGACCTGGGAAGGTCCCCGACGCCGGAAGACACGGCGGACGAATGGTCGGATGCGGTGGACGCGACGTCGGGCGGAGGCATCCGCGCGATGGCACCGTGGAAGCATGACCACGACCGCCCCTGTGCCCACGACTGTCGACGTCTCCGCTCAGCGGATGCGCTACGGCGGGCTGATCGTCCTGATGCTCATGGGCTTCCTGCTCGTCACCGCGGAGTTCCTGCCCAACGGCGTGCTCACCGAGATGGCGGACGCGCTCGGGGTCACGCCGGGGCAGGCCGGGCAGACCGTGACGGTGACCGCGCTCGTGGGACTGGTCGTCGCTCCGACCATCGGCCTCGTCTTCCCCCGGCTCGACCGGCGGTCGCTGCTGGTGTGGATGGCGCTCGCCGCAGCGGTGTCGAACCTCATCGTCGCGATCGCGCCGAACCTCGTGATCGTGCTGGCCGCGCGGTTCCTCCTCGGCGCCGCGATCAGCGCCTTCTGGTCGATGTCGATCACCGTCGCCGCCAGCCTCGCCGGTCCGGAGCGCCTCGGACGCGGCGTCATGTTCACTTCGGCCGGCGTCTCCCTGGCCACGGTCGCCGGGGTGCCGCTCGGCGTCATGCTGGCGGAGCTCGTCGACTGGCGCATGGTCTTCGGCATCGCCAGCGCGCTCATGATCGTGCTCGCGATCGCGCTGCGGTTCGCCCTTCCGCCGGTGCCGGCCGCTCAGGCGTCGAGCATCCGCCTGCTCGTCGACACGCTGCGCCGGCCCGGAATCGGCCTCGGCATGGCCGGGCACATCTTCGTGGTGCTCGGGCATTTCCTCGCGTACACCTACGTGCGGCTCGCTCTGGAGCGCATCCCCGAGGTCGACGCCTCCACGATCGTCGTGCTGCTGGCGCTGTTCGGCCTCGGCGGGCTGGCGGGAAACATCGCGATCGGACTCGTGATCGACCGCTCCTTCGCGTTCTTCGCCGTGTTCGCGCCGCTGGTGATCGCCGCGGCCGTGCTGTCGATGATCCTGTTCTCGGGGTCGATCGTGGGGATCGCGGTGATCGTGCTCGTGTGGGGGTTCTTCTTCTCGTCCTGGCTGATCGTCGCGAACACGTGGGTGGGGCATCGGATGCCTGACCGGCTGGAGGCCGGCGGCAGCCTCGTCGTCGTGGGGTTCCAGGCCGCGATCACGATCGCCGCGGGGGTGGGCGGCCTGCTCGTCGACACGCTGAGCATCGAGCTCGTGTACGGGGTCGGCGCCGCGTCGCTGCTGCTCGGCGCCGTGCTCTTCGGCGCGTCGAACCGGGCCGGATCCGCGCGGACGGCAGCCGCGTAGCGCGGGCTCCCGGGAGCGCCGCGGGGTAGCGCGGCGGGGTGCCGCCTCCCGCGGGCTGCCGCCTCCCGCGGGCTGCCGCCCCCCGCGGGCTGCCGCCCCCCGCGCGCGCGAAAAGTCGGAGTCTTCGCGCGACGCGCCGGCGGACGGCATCCGGGGTCCGGCGTGTCGTCAGGAACTCCGACTTTTCGCGCGGGTGGGCGCGGGATGCTGCGCGGGTGGATGCCGCGGAGGCAGACGCCGCGGGAGGACGGGGGACGCCGGGTGGGCTACGCCGGGTGGGCTACGCCGGGACGGGAAGCCGGGAGGCGGCGCGCCAGGCGCTCGGGGTCAGGCCCGTGCGGCGTCGGAACGCCCTGCTGAAGCCCTCGTCCGAGGAGTAGCCGAGCTCGCGCGACGTCTCCGACACCGACCGCCCGGCGTCGAGCATCCTCTTCGCCGCGTCGATGCGTACCTCGGTGACGTAGTCGGCCGGCGACCGGCCGATGGCGCTGCGGAACCGCTCGGCGAACACGGAGCGCGACATGGCGCCGACGTTCGCGAGGCGCTCGACCGTCCACTCCCGTCCCGGCTGCTCGTGGATCGCCTCGACGACGCGGTCGAGGAAGGGGTCCTTCGACACCGACGGCCATCCCTCGGGGGCGCAGCCGTTGGACGCCCAGGCCCTGATCACCGAGAGCAGCACCGTCGTCGCCATCATGCGGCAGATCAGCGGGTCGCCCTGGCGCACCGCGCAGGCGGCGGGGTCGGTCGGCCCCATGCTCGCCGCGAGAGCGGCGGCGGCGGGTTCGAGCACGTCGAAGCCGGTGACCGTGATGTAGTCGGGCAGCACCGCGTCGAGGGTCGACGCCGAGTCCGCCCACTCGAGATCCACGAGCACGATCGTCGTGGCCGCGTCGGCCGCGAGGGCGAGGGGCGCGCGGCCCAGGGTGAGGAACGCGTCGCCCGACACCAGCGCGGCCCGCGGGCCCGGAGCGTCAACGGCGATCGCGTGCGAGGAGCGGTCGACGTCCAGACGGCACCCCGAGTCCAGGGGAGGGATGCCGTGCACGCCGCCGTCGGCGATGTACACGAGGGTCGCGGTGCCCGGCGTGAGAGTCAGCAGCGAACCGGCATCCATGGTCCGGCGCCGGCCGACGCCGACCCGGAGATCGACCGCGCCGAGAACCTGCGCGAGGGCTTCGGGGTCGACGGTCACCATGCCTTCGGCAACGCCGGGGACGGCCGGGGTATTCCGCCGACGCCGGTCTCCACCTTTCGATGGATTCCGCCGCTCGCCGTTGCGCCTAGCGTGGAGAGCACCCGAACCCTAGGAGACGTGTGTTCACCCAGCCCTCCCGCCTGTTCCGCGTGCTGGCGATCGCCGAGGCGGTCACCTGGACGATCCTCATCGCCGCGCTCGTCGCGCGCGCTGTCGGCGCGCCGGGGATCGTCGTCACGATCGGAGGCGGCATCCACGGTTTCGTGTTCCTCGCCTACGGTGCGACCGCCATCCTCGTGGCCCTCAACAACCGCTGGCACGCCGGCGTCGCCGTGCTCGCCGTGGCCAGCGCGATCGTCCCCTACGCCACCGTCCCGATGGAGATCTGGCTGCACCGCACCGGACGCCTCGCCGGCGACTGGCGCCTGGAGGAGGGCGACGACCCGCGCGACCGGACCTGGATCGACCGGCTGATGCGCTGGTTCCTGCGCCGCTTCTGGGTGCTCGGGCTGCTGATCGCCGCGGCGATCGTCGTGCTGTACACGGTGCTGCTGCTGATCGGCCCTCCCGGAGGGAAGTGACCCCGGGCTCAGCCCGCCACGATGACGGCGTTCTTGTCGACGACCTCGGCGAAGGTCGCGGCGACGTCGCCGCCCTGGCAGTCGACGATCACGGAGACGCCGACCCCTGTGGCCGTGAAGGCGCGCGCCGTGATCATCCAGTCGTGCCCGTCGCTCGCCCCGACGACCTGTCTGGCGTCGAGCGCGGGGTTGCCGCCGGTCTGGTAGCCGAGCTGCACGGTCGCGGCGACCGCCGTGATCTCGGCGGTGGTGGCGTCGCCGAGGATCTGGGCGATCATCGCGTCCGAGCTCGCGCTGTCGTCGCCGTCGACCACCGCGACGTCGGAGGTGAAGCCCTGCCAGAACTGCGCCGTGCAGGTGTCGTCGATCGTCCCGTCGGTCCAGTGACCGTTGCCGTCGTCGGGGGAGACAGACTTCCAGCCGTCGTCGAACATGAGCCCGTCGCCCCATTGGATGTAGGCCGACGAGGGGATGTCCGCCCCGTCGGCGAACGACATCGCGGTCGGAACCCCGCCGTCCGACCCTCCGGACTCGTCGGTGGGAGCCGGTGACGGCACCGGGTCGTAGTCGATGATGTCCGGCTGCTCGGGGATCTGGGCGTAGAGACAGCCGCTCAGCGGCAGCACGGCCAGTCCGACGACGATCGCCGCAGCGAGACGGCCCCCCGATGTACGCGTCATGCGGGCCAGCCTAGCCCCGCCCTCCGGTTTCGAGTCGCGTGAATGACCCGGTCCGGGTCTCCTGGAGAGTCATTCGTGCGACTCGAGACGCGTCGCGGTTCAGTGCGACGTCGTGACCCCGACCGCGTCGTGCACGATGACGGCGGCGACCCTGGCGCCGGCTCCCGCCGCCACGATGAGCTGCTGGGGTCCCGGCGCCGCCACGTCTCCGGCCGCGTAGAGCCCGGGCACGTCGGTGCGACCCGACGCGTCGGTGACGAGGTGGCCGTGGTCGTCGACGGTCGCCGAGAACCCCCGGAGGAACGACCGGTCGGTCTCCCACTCCGGCCGCACGAAGCCGCCGGAGACCTCCACGAGGGTGTCGTCGGCCAGGCGGATGCCGCGGAGCCTGCCGCGGTCTCCGAGCAGCTCGACCACGGGCTGACGGAGCACCTCGATCCCCGCGGAGGCGAGCTCGGCCTCCTCCGCGGTCGTGACGACGTCGGCGCCGTGGGTGAGCACGGTGAGGCCGCTCGTCCAGCGGGACAGGAGCCGCGCGCGATCGGCGAGGTCGGCGGACTCCCCGATCAGCGCCAGCGGACGGTCCCGCAGCTCCCAGGCGTCGCAGGCCGCGCAGCTGAACAGGCTCATGCCGTAGAAGCCGCGCAGGTTCGGCACCTCGGGCAGCCGCTCGCGCAGCCCGGTCGCGAGCAGCACCACGCGGGCCTCGACCGACTCGGTGGCCTCGGTGCGGCCGATGCCGGCGCGGAAGCCGGTGTCGGTGCGCTCCACCGACACCACCCGCACCCGCGACCGGATCTCGACCGTCGGGTAGGCGGCGAGCTCCTCGCGCGCGATCTTGCGCAGCTCGTGCGGCGGCACGCCGTCGCGGGTCAGGAAGCCGTGGGAGTTGAGGGTGGCGGCGTTGCGCGGCCGGTCCGCGTCGATCAGCAGCACCCGCACCAGGGAGCGGCCGAGGTTCAGGGCGGCCGAGAGCCCGGCGGGGCCGCCGCCCACGATCAGCACGTCGTACGGAACAGCGTCAGCCATGCGCACCCTCCTGAGGCGGAAGGGCGGCGACCACCGGGTGGTCGGACGCGTAGGCGCCGACCTTGGCGGCGCCGCCTGGGGAGCCGATCTCGTCGAAGAACTCGACGTTGGCCCGGTAGTAATCCTGCCACTCCTCGGGGAGGTCGTCTTCGTAGTAGATCGCCTCGACCGGGCACACGGGTTCGCAGGCGCCGCAGTCCACGCATTCGTCGGGGTGGATGTAGAGGGAGCGTTCGCCCTCGTAGATGCAGTCCACCGGGCACTCGTCGATGCACGCGCGGTCCTTCACGTCCACGCACGGCAGGGCGATCACATAGGTCATCGGGCGAGGACCCCGTCGCGCGACACGGCCACCTGTTCCTCGCGCGGCACGACCTTGACGCGCTCGCGGGGGTGGAGGTGCGTCTCACCCAGCGCCCGCTCGTGCGCGTCGAGGGCGAGCCAGCCGTCCCACGTCGTGTACGAGACCTCGGCGGCGTCGAGCACGTCGAGGATGTCGTCGCCGGGGCGCTCCGCGCGCAGCAGGCCCGCCTCCGCATCGGCGACGAGGTGCGTGACCGTCTCCAGCGCGTCGGACTTGGTGTGTCCGATGAGGCCCACCGGCCCGCGCTTGATCCAGCCCGTCGCGTAGAGCCCGCGCTCGCCGTGCACGCGTCCCTCCTCGTTCGGGATCACGCCGCGCGCCTCGTCGAAGGGGGCGTCGACGACGCGGGTGCCGTAGTAGCCGACGGCGCGGTACACGGCCTGCACGGCGTAGTCGCGGAACTCGCCCGTGCGCACGAGGGCGCCGTCGGCATCCGTCCTCGTCCTCTCGAACCGGATGCCCTCGACCCGGCCCTCGCCCTCGATCGAGACCGGGGCATGCCAGAAGTGCAGGTGCAGACGACGCGATGCCGTGCCGGCGGGACGTCCGCGCCAGGAGTCCAGGGTGCGCAGCATGACCTTCAGCTGATTGGTCGACGCGGATGCCGGGTCGACGCCATCGAAGTCCTCGTCGTGCAGCACGATGTCGACGTCGCGCACCTCGCCCAGCTCGCGCAGCTCGATGGGCGTGAACTTGATGTCGGCGGGGCCGCGGCGCCCGAACACGTGCACGTCGGTGACCGACGACGACTCCAGGCCGGCCAGCACGTTGTCGGGCACCTCCGTGGTGCGCAGGTCGACCGCGTGCTTGGCGAGCACGCGGGCCACGTCGAGCGCCACGTTGCCGTTGCCGATGACCGCCACCGACGACGCGTCGAGAGGCCAGGTGCGCGCGACGTCGGGGTGCCCGTCGAACCAGGCCACGAAGTCCGCGGCGCCGTACGAGCCGGGCAGATCGACGCCCGGCACGTCGAGCGCCGCGTCGCGGATCGCCCCCGTCGCGAGGATCACCGCGTCGTAGCGCTCGCGCAGCTCGTCGAGCGACACGTCGCGGCCGACCTCGACGTTGCCGATGAAGCGGATCGTGCGCCGCGGGGCGTCGTCGGAGGGGAACGCGTCCAGCATCTCGTGCAGCGAGTTGACGATGCCCTTGATGCGCGGGTGGTCGGGGGCGACGCCGTAACGGATGAGCCCGTAGGGGGCGGGCAGCGACTCGAACAGGTCGATCTCGACGCGGCCGGAGCGCTCGGAGACGGCCGTCGCGAGCAGGTTGCCCGCGTAGATGCCGGCGGGACCGGCGCCGACGATCGCGACGCGCAGGGACAGGGGTGACGGGGTCATGGCGGTCCTTCGGAGGATCGGCGGGGGTGGGGCAGGGAAGATCAGCGGGAGGAGAGGGTGCTCTCGACGACCCTGTTGAGCCCGGTGTCGACGGCGAGCCCCGCGATGAGGGCGTCGGTCCAGTGCGGCTTCGGCGGGGCGTCGACGACGGCCGCGGCCGCGGCCAGATGGGTGGCGTGCGGGCTGAGCCGCACCACGTCGCCCACCACGACCACGGCGGGCGAGCGCACCTGCGCGGTCGCCGCGAGGGCGGCGATCGTGCCGAGCGTGCCGACCGTCACGCGCTCGGCGGGGCCGTAGCCGTCCTCGACGATCGCCACGGGGCAGTCGATGCCGCGGGAACCCGTCGCGAGCACGTGCGCCGAGTGGCCCAGCGTGTTCACGCCCATGAGCAGCACGACGGTGTGGTCGGCGCCGCCGGGCAGCGCCTCGATCTGGTCGTGCGCGCTGACCACGGTGAAGGAGGCGGCGACGCCGCGATGCGTGAGGGGGATGCCGGCCACCGCCGGCACCGACACGGCGCTGGTGACGCCCGGCACCACGTCGACCGTGATGCCCGCCGCCTCGCAGAACAGCTGCTCCTCGCGGCCGCGGCCGAACACGAACGGATCGCCGCCCTTCAACCGCACGACCCGCTTGCCGGCGGACGCCAGCGCGACCAGCAGCTCGTTGATGCCGTCCTGCGGCACCGGATGGTGTCCGGGGAGCTTGCCGACGTCGACGATCTCCGCCGCCACCACGACGCCCTCGTCGGCGAGCTGGGCGAGCACGGAGCGGGCGCCGAGACGATCGGCGACGACGACGTCGGCCTCCTGCAGCGCACGAAGGCCGCGCAGGGTGAGCAGGCCCGCGTCTCCGGGGCCCGCGCCGACGAGGGTGACGTGTCCGGTCATCGGGCGCCTCCGATCAGGAGTCCTCGATCGCGCAGCATCCGCCGCTCCAGCGGGCCGAACAGCACCAGCTCGATGACGATGCCGATCGCGAGGATGAGCAGGATGGTCGCGAGCACGCTCGCGAGATCGGCGAGCTCGCGCGACTGGTTGAGCAGGGTGCCGAGCCCGAAGCCCATGGTCCCGCCCATCGTGATGATCTCGGCGGCCATCAGCGAGCGCCAGGCGAAGGCCCAGCCCTGCTTGAGGCCGGCGAAGTACCCCGGGAGCGCGGCGGGCAGTACGACCGCGGTGGCGAGCTGCCAGCGGCTCGCGCCGAGCACGACGCCCACCCGGCGCAGCTGCGGCGGCACCTGGTCGATGCCCGACAGCAGGCCGTTCACGATCGACGGGATCGCACCCATCAGGATGACGAAGTACGCCGTGCCGTCGGTGAGTCCGAACCAGATGATCGCGGCGGGGACCCAGGCGACCGAGGGCAGGACGGTCAGCCCGGAGATCAGCGGACCGGCGGCGCGGCGGAGCAGCGTCCACTCGGCGAGCAGCATCCCGAGGGCGGTGCCGACGACGATCGCGACGAGGAAGCCGATGACGCCGCGCTCGAGGCTCGTCGCCACCGCCTCCTGCAGGCGGCCGGACGCCCATGCGTCGCCGAGCGCGCCGAGGACGGCCGCGGGACTCGGCGCCTTGTCGGGACGGGGGTCGGCGAGCACGATGTAGAGCTGCCACACGCCGAGCAGCACGACGAGCAGCACGATCGGAGGGAGGGCCTTGGTGACGAGCTCCCGCCAGCGCGGAGTGCGCTGCGCGTGCTCGGACTGCAGCCGGTCGAGACCGGCGGAGAGGGTGTCGAGTTCGTCCGGCGCGGTGGCGGATGCCGGCGCAGCGGTGGACGCCGTGGATGTCGTGGTCTCAGGAGGCATTGCGGGCGATCTCCTTGCGCAGCTCGGCGGTGATCTCGGCGGCGAGCGCGGCGACCTCCGGCGACTCGATGCGGCGCCCGTGGGTGCGCGCGACCCGCCATTCGCCGGCGATGCGGCCGGGCCGGCTGGAGAGCAGCACCACGCGCTGACCCAGGCGGGCGGCCTCGCGCACGTTGTGGGTGACGAACACGATCGTGCGACCGGTCGCCCGCCACACACGCTCGAGCTCCTCGTGCAGCAGGTCGCGCGTGATAGCGTCGAGCGCGGCGAACGGCTCGTCCATCAGCAGCACGGCTCGGTCCTGCGCGAGGGCGCGGGCCAGGGCCACGCGCTGGCGCATGCCGCCGGACAGCTCGTGCGGGCGCTTGTCGGCCGCGTCGGCGAGGTTCACGGTGGCGAGCAGGCGCAGCGCCTCCTCGCGGCGCTCGCCGCGGGGCACTCCGCGCAGCCGCAGCGCGAGCTCGACGTTGCGGCGGGCGGTCAGCCACGGCATCAGCGCCGACTCCTGGAACATCACGGCCGCTCCGCCGGCGGGGGTGTCGATCGTCCCGCTCGTCACGGGTTCGAGACCGGCGACGAGGTTCAGCAGCGTCGATTTGCCGCAGCCGGACGCGCCCAACAGGCAGACGAACTCACCGGGGGCGATGTCGAGCGAGACGTCGTCGAGCACGACGGGCCCGGCGCCGTAGCGCTTCGTGACGTGGCGCAGCCGCACCGCGGGGTCGACGGCCGGTGCCGGAGCGGCCAGCGGCGTGACGCCGTCGAAGCTCGGGGCGAGCCTCGCCGTCGATGCCACGGCATCCGTCGTCCTGCCCGCGGTGACGGCCATCAGTCGTCCCCGAGCCCCGCGGCCGAGACGGCCGGCTGGCCGTCCTTCTTCAGCAGGGCGTTGAGAGCGCGCAGGTCGAAGAGGCCGTCGATCGACCCCTTCTTCTGCGTGCCGGCGGCGAGCCCGTTCTCGACCAGGGTCTGGAAGGCCTCGGCGTGCGGATCGACGGTGAACGTGACGTTCTGGAGCGCGCGGGTCAGCACCTCCTCGGACAGCTTCTTGCCCGTTGCCTCCTCCAGCGCGTCGTTGATGACCGTCGGCGCCTGATCGGCGTGCTCGTCGAGCCATGCGACCGAGGCGACGTGGCCCTCCAGCAGCTCCTCGACAGCCTTCGGGTGTTCCGTCGCGAACTCCTTGCGTACCAGCAGCACCGTGGTGGGGAAGTTCCCGTCCGGCCACAGGTCGGCCTCGTTCACGAGCACGTGCGCCCCGGCTTCCACGACCAGGCGCGACACCCAGGGCTCGGGGAGCCACGCGCCGTCGACCTGGCCGTCCTGGAACAGCGTCAGGGTCTGCGCGTTCTCGGTCGGCGTGATCGTCACGTCGCCGCCGCCGGAGGTCGAGGTCTTCAGGCCCTCGTCGGCGAGCCAGCTGCGCAGCGCCACGTCCTGCGTGTTGCCGAGCTGCGGCGTGGCGATGTTCTTGCCCTTGAGGTCGTCGACCGACGTGATGGAGTCGTTCACCACGAGCGCCGCTCCGCCCGAGGTCGCGCCGGCGATGATGTTCGCGGACTCGCCTCCCGACTGGATGAAGGTGTTGATCGCGGGGTTCGGGCCGATGTAGGTCGCGTCGATCGCGCCGGCGGAGAGAGCCTCGATCGCGGCCGGTCCGGCGTTGAACACCTCGGTCTTCAGCTCGACGTCGCCGAGCGCATCCTGGAACAGCCCCTCGGAGAGGCCGACCAGGGCGGGCGCGTGCGTGACGTTGGCGAAGTAGCCGAGGCGCACCTCGGCGAGGTCGTCCTCCGGCGCGTCGGATCCGGTCGGCGCGGCGGATGCCGAGGCGCAGCCCGCGAGCATCATGGCGGCGAGTCCCAGGGCGGTGAGTGCAGTGGTCCTGCGGGTGATCTTCACGGTGCGTCGCCTCCTCAGCGAGTGGTGGGTGGTGCGGTGTCAGTCGACGACGGTGGCGGCGGCGAGCGTCGCCCCGTCCGCGGGGTGGATGAGCACGAGGGAGCCGCCGTCGCGGCTGACCGCGTACGGCTCGAGGGGCAGCGGCGCGGCGAAGCGCAGGCGCGCCCTGCCGATCTCGTTGACGGACAGGGCGTCGGCGGGGTGGTGGCCGAGCGTCTCCAGGTCGCGGCGGTCGACGATCTCGGCGACGAGCGCCTGCACCGTGGCCGTGCCGTGCTTGACGAGCACCCTGGCGCCCTGGACGGTCGCCCGCGCGTCGAGCTGGAAGAGCTCGACGACGGCCTCGTTCCGGCCGGCGGGTGCCGTGCCCGAAGACGCGATCAGAGCGCCGCGCGCCGCGTCGATCTCGTCGGCGAGGGTGAGCGTCACCGACTGCGGCGCAGCGGCGGCATCCGCCTCCGCTCCGGCGATGTGGATGCCGGTCACCGTCGTCGTGTGGCCGCCGGGGAAGACCTCGACGGCATCGCCCACGTGCACGACACCGGCCGCGATGCGTCCGGCGAACCCGCGGAAGTCGCGGTAGCGCTCCGGATCGGCGATCTCGGGGGAGATCCCGCCCTGCGGCCGCAGCACCAGCTGCACCGGCAGCCGGAGGGCGGATGCCGCCTCCTCGGCCTCGACCGTGGTCGGCAGCGTCTCGAGCAGGTCGATGAGGGTCGGGCCCTGGTACCAGGGGGTACGGCCGGAGCGGTCGACGATGTTGTCGCCCTCCAGAGCCGACACGGGCAGCACGTGCACCCCGTGGAGTCCGAGCTGCTCGGCGACGCGCGCCGCCTCCAGTTCGATCCCGACGAAGACGTTCTCGTCGAAGTCCACGAGATCGATCTTGTTCACGGCGACGATCACGTGCGCGACCCGCAGCAGCGACACCACGGCGAGGTGGCGGCGGGTCTGCTCCACGATGCCCTTGCGTGCGTCGACCAGCACGATCACGGCATCCGCGGTGGCGGAGCCGGTGACCATGTTGCGGGTGTACTGCACGTGCCCTGGGCAGTCGGCGAGGATGAAGCTGCGCCGATCCGTGGCGAAGTACCGGTAGGCGACGTCGATCGTGATGCCCTGCTCGCGCTCGGCGCGCAGGCCGTCGGTGAGCAGGGCGAAGTCGAAGTCGCCGTGGGCGAAGCCGCGCTGACGGCTGGTCGCCGCGACCTGCTCCAGTTGATCGGCGAGGATCGCCTTGGCGTCGTGCAGCAGCCGGCCGACAAGGGTCGATTTGCCGTCGTCCACCGAGCCGGCGGTGGCGAAGCGGAACAGGGTGGTCTCCGCGGTGGTCGTGGTCATCAGAAGTACCCGTCCTTCTTGCGGTCCTCCATGGCGGCCTCGCTGATCCGGTCGTCGGCGCGCGTGGCGCCGCGCTCGGTGAGGGTGGAGCGGCGCACCTCGGCGGCGACGGATGCCGTGTCGGCGGCATCCGACTCCACGGCCCCCGTGCAGCTCATGTCGCCGACCGTGCGGTAGCGCACCGTGCGGTGCACGACCTCCTCGCCGGCACGCGGCTGCGAGAACTCGCCGACCGCCCACCACATGCCGTCGCGGCGGAACACCTCGCGCTCGTGCGCGTAGTACAGCGGAGGAAGGGCGATGCCCTCGCGCTCGATGTAGCTCCAGATGTCGCCCTCGGTCCAGTTCGAGATCGGGAACGCCCGCACGTGCTGGCCGGGCAGGTGGCGGCCGTTGTACAGGCTCCACAGCTCGGGGCGCTGGTTGCGCGGATCCCACTGCCCGAACTCGTCGCGCAGCGAGATGATGCGCTCCTTGGCGCGCGCCTTGTCCTCGTCGCGGCGGGCGCCGCCGAACACGGCGTCGTGGCGGCCCGCGGCGATCGCGTCCAGCAGCGGCTGCGTCTGCAGCGGATTGCGGGTGCCGTCCGGGCGCTCGGCGAGCCTGCCGTCGTCGATGTAGTCCTGCACGCGGGCGACGTGGAGGTCGATCCCGAGCCGGGCGACGGTCTCGTCGCGGAAGCGGATGACCTCGGGGAAGTTGTGGCCCGTGTCGACGTGCAGCACCGGGAACGGCACGATGCCGGGGGCGAAGGCCTTGGCGGCGAGGTGCAGCACGACCACGGAGTCCTTGCCGCCGGAGAACAGCAGCACGGGGCGCTCGAACTCGGCGACCACCTCGCGGATGATGTGGATGCCCTCGGCCTCGAGCAGGTCGAGGGCGCTCAGCGCGGTCGGCGGGGCGACGGTCCGGTCGACGCTCATAGGTGGAGTCCGCATTCTGTCTTGGCGAGCCCGGCCCAGCGGCCGGAGCGCGGGTCCTCGCCCGCGGCGACGGGCTTGGTGCACGGGGCGCAGCCGATTGAGGGGTAGCCGTTCGCGATGAGGGGGTTCACCGGCACCTCGTGCGCGGTGGCGTAGTCGATGAGGTCGTCGAACGACCAGGCGGCGACCGGGTTCACCTTCACGAGCCCGTTGCGCTCGTCCCAGGCGATCAACGGCGTCTCGGCGCGGGTGGGCGCCTCCTCCCTGCGCACCCCCGTGAACCACACCTCGTAGTCGCCGAGCGCGCGCTGCAGCGGCTCGACCTTGCGCCGGGCGCAGCAGAGTCCCGGGTCGCGCTCGAACAGGTTCGCGCCGAACTCGGCGTCCTGCTCGCGCACGGTCTGCTCCGGCCGCACGTCGACGACGGTCACGTCGAGGCGCTCGGCCACCTCGTTGCGGGTGAACGCCGTCTCGGCGAAGTGGTAGCCGGTGTCGAGGAACAGCACGTCGACCCCGGGGAGGCTCTGCGCGACGAGGTGCGGTAGCGCGGCATCCGCCATCGAGCACGCCACGGCCGCGTGTGCGGTGTCGAAGTGGGCGGCCACCCAGGCCACGACCTCCGCCGGCGTCGCTTCGCCGGGCCTGCGGCTGCGCAGCTCGGCGTCGCCGCGCTCGGCGATGGCCCGCAGCTCGTCGGCCGAGCGGCGGGCGGGGCGGATCGTCACCGGGGTGCTCACTGCAGCGCCTCCTCGTCTGCACGGTGCGCCCAGGTGGCGAAGGTCTCGTCCGCGCCCTCGCGGTCGGCGAGATAACGGCGGATGACGCGCTCGGCGTAGTCGGCGATGCCGTCGGCCGGCACCTTGAGCCCGCGCACGGTGCGGCCGAGCCCGGCCTCCTCGCGGTCGACGTTGGCCAGGCCGCCGCCGAGGTGCACCTGGTAGCCGGGCACCTGCTCGCCGTCGATGAGCACCAGCTGGCCCTTGAGCCCGATGTCGGCGGTCTGGATGCGGGCGCAGGAGTTCGGGCATCCGTTCACGTGCAGCGTGATGGGGCGGCCGATCTCGGGTTCGAGTGCGCCGAGGCGCTCCTCGAGACGGTGGATAGCCTGCGCGGCGTTCGCCTTGGTCTCCACGATCGCCAGCTTGCAGAACTCGATGCCGGTGCAGGCGATGGTGCCGCGGCGGAAGAGGCTCGGCCGGGCGGACAGGCCGAGGGCGTCGAGGCCCGCGACGAGCGCCTCGACCTCGGCCTCCGGCACGTCGAGCACGAGCAGCTTCTGGTGCGGGGTGGTGCGGATGCGGTGGGAGCCGTGCACCTCGGCGAGGTCGGCCAGCGCGGTGAGGGTGCTGCCGGAGACGCGGCCGACGAGCGGGGCGGCTCCCACGTAGAAGCGCCCGTCCTTCTGGCGGTGGATGCCGACGTGGTCGCCGAGCGTGGTGGGCTTCGGCGCCGCGGGGCCGTCGGGCAGCGGGGCGCTCAGGTACTCGGTCTCGAGCACCTCGCGGAAGCGCTCGACGCCCCAGTCGGCGAGGAGGAATTTGAGCCGGGCCTTGTTGCGCAGCCGGCGGTAGCCGTAGTCGCGGAAGATCTGGGTGACCCCGTGCCAGACCTCGGCCACGCGCTCCGGAGCCACGAAGGCGCCGAGGCGCTCGCCGAGACGCGGGACGACCGACAGCGCTCCGCCGACCCAGATGTCGTAGCCGATGCCGAGCTCGGGGTGCTCGACGGCGACGAAGGCGCAGTCGTTGATCTCGTGCACCACGTCCTGGCTGGGGTGGCCCGTGATCGCGGTCTTGTACTTGCGCGGCAGGTTCGCGAGGGTGGGGTCGCCGATGAACCGCGCGGCGATCTCCTGGATCTGCGGGGTGGGATCGATGATCTCGTCGGCCGCGATGCCCGCGACGGGAGAGCCGAGGATCACGCGCGGCACGTCGCCGCACGCCTCGGTGGTGCTGAGGTCGACCGCTTCGAGGCGGCGCCAGATCTCGGGCACGTCCTCGACGCGCACCCAGTGCAGCTGCACGTTCTGGCGGTCGGTGAGGTCGGCGGTGTCGCGCGCGAACTCGGTGGAGATCTCGCCGATCACGCGCAGCTGCGCGGTCGTGAGCTGGCCGCCGTCGATGCGCACCCGCAGCATGAAGAACTCGTCCTCCAGCTCGTGCGGCTCCAACTGGGCCGTGCGGCCGCCGTCGATGCCCGGCTTGCGCTGCGTGTACAGGCCCCACCAGCGGAAGCGGCCGTGCAGGTCGGTCGGGTCGATGCTGGCGAAGCCGCCGGCGGCGTAGACGTTCTCGATGCGGTCGCGCACGTTGAGCCCGTCGTCGGCGAGCTTGAACTCCTCGTTGGCGTTCAGCGGCTCTGTGCCGTCGACCGCCCACTGGCCGTGGGGCTTCGAGGGCGCGCGCGTGGTGCGCGTGCGGGCACCGCGGATCGGCGTCGCGGGCGGATTGGTCATGGCGGGCTCCTCGGACTGGCTCCGGATCACGGTAGGAGGCTGGACCGCGTCCAGAAACCGCTCCGACACGTGACGTCACCGTCCGTCACACGGGGTCAGCGGGCGTCACGGGAGGTAATGTGCGTGCGTCGGCGGTCCGGGTGTGCGTGAGGTGCGGCCTCGGCGTGTGCCCGTGCGCGTGATGCGAGTCGTGCCCTGTCCGGGTGGCGCGCGCTCGCGTGGGGTGGCGCCACGTGCGGGTTTCAGGCGCGCATGCGCGCGGTTCGGATGGCGCGTGGTGCGGGATTCGCGGGCGCGAAGCCGCAAGAGGTGCCGTCTGGATGGTGACCGCGCAGGACTGCCGTGCGCATCATCGGGTCAGGGCGCGAGCCGGGCCTCGGCGTCGGCGTAGCGGGCGACGACGAGGTCGACGAGCGCCGGCGGCACGGTCTCGCCGTCGAGCAGCGGAGGTGTGATCCGGCCGCCCGGGGAGTGGCGCACGGCGAGGTCGAAGAAGTAGCCGCGGGCGAGTAGGAAGGTCGAGACGACGGCATCCGGATGCTGCGACACCGCGGTCGGCAGGTCGGGGTCGCGCGCGGCGAGGTAGGCGAGGTGCACGGCGCGATGCGTGGCGTCGGCGAGCAGCGCCGCCATGTCCTCGGCATCCGTCAGCGATCGGGGATCACGGGACCCGGCGACCGCGAGCACCACCGGCGCATCGGGGTGGCTGCCGGTCTGATCGAGGCGCGCGGCGAGCACCGCGGCCAGCCGCGGATCGGGGCCGAGGGGGTCCGCCACCACCGTGTTGGCACGTGCCGCCGCGATCCCGTGCAGGTCGTGGTGCACATGGAAGCCGCTGGACAACAGGAGGGGGACCACGACCAGGGGTCCCTCGATGAGCGGGGCGAGCTCGGCGGCATCCGGCTCCTGCACGTCGACGAACGCCTCGCGCACCTCCACGTCGGGGAGGGCCTCCCGCACCCGGGCGACGAGGTCGGCGATCGCCCGGGCGCCCTCGGCATCCGAGGTCCCGTGCGACACCGCGAGCAGCGTGGGGCGTGGCATGCCTGGGACTCTAACCTGCGCCCGTGCCCGCGCGAAAACCCGCGCCCCCGCCCGCGCGAAACCCGCGCCCCCGCCCGTGCGAAAAGTCGGAGTCGCGGCGTGACGCGCCGCCGTGGGGTGCCGCGGCGCGGCGTGTCGCCGGGGAACTCCGACGTTTCGCGCGGGGCGCCGGGCGTCGCGCGGGGGCGCCGGGCGTTGCGCGGGGCGCCGGGCGTCGCGCGGGGCGCCGGGCGTTGCCGTGAAACTTGAGTGGCCACGTATCAACTTTGTTTGACAGCATCCGATCCGCGGCGTATCCTTGAGTCATCACGGCTCAGGTTTCACCCCGGGCCGTCCCAGACTTCCCGAACACAGAACAAGGAGAAACACATGGCACGTGCTGTTGGAATCGACCTCGGTACGACGAACTCCGTCGTCAGCGTCCTCGAGGGTGGCGAGCCGAAGGTCATCGCCAACGCCGAGGGCTTCCGCACGACCCCGTCGGTGGTCGCCTTCACCAAGGACGGCGAGGTGCTCGTCGGCGAGACCGCCAAGCGCCAGGCCGTCACCAACGTCGACCGCACGATCTCGTCCGTCAAGCGCCACATGGGCACCGACTGGACCTTCGACGTCGACGGCAAGAAGTGGACGCCGCAGGAGATCTCCGCGCGCATCCTCATGAAGCTCAAGCGCGACGCCGAGGCCTACCTGGGCGACACGGTGACGGATGCCGTCATCACCGTCCCCGCGTACTTCAACGACGCCGAGCGCCAGGCCACCAAGGAGGCCGGCGAGATCTCGGGCCTCAACGTCCTGCGCATCATCAACGAGCCGACCGCGGCCGCCCTGGCCTACGGCCTCGACAAGGGCAAGGAAGACGAGCTCATCCTCGTCTTCGACCTCGGTGGCGGAACCTTCGACGTCTCCCTCCTCGAGGTGGGCAAGGACGACGACTTCTCGACCATCCAGGTGCGCGCCACCGCCGGTGACAACCGCCTCGGCGGCGACGACTGGGACCAGCGCCTGGTCGACTACCTGATCAAGCAGTTCAAGGAGACCACGGGCGTCGACGTCTCGGGCGACAAGATCGCCCTGCAGCGCCTCAAGGAGGCCGCCGAGCAGGCGAAGAAGGAGCTCTCCTCCTCGACCTCGACCTCGATCAACCTGCCGTACCTGTCGCTGACGGAGTCCGGCCCGGTGTCGCTGAGCGAGACCATCACCCGCGCGAAGTTCGAGGACCTCACCAAGGACCTGCTCGACCGCACCAAGAAGCCCTTCGAAGACGTCATCCGCGAGGCCGGCATCAAGGTCGCCGACATCGACCACATCGTGCTCGTCGGCGGATCGACCCGTATGCCCGCGGTCGCCGAGCTCGTCAAGCGCGAGACCGGCAAGGACGCCAACAAGGGCGTCAACCCGGACGAGGTCGTGGCCGTCGGCGCCGCCCTGCAGGCCGGAGTGCTGAAGGGCGAGCGCAAGGACGTCCTGCTCATCGACGTCACCCCGCTGAGCCTCGGCATCGAGACCAAGGGCGGCATGATGACCAAGCTCATCGAGCGCAACACGGCCATCCCGACCAAGCGCAGCGAGACCTTCACCACGGCAGACGACAACCAGCCGTCCGTCGCGATCCAGGTCTTCCAGGGCGAGCGCGACTTCACCCGCGACAACAAGCCGCTGGGAACCTTCGAGCTGACCGGCATCGCCCCGGCCCCCCGCGGCATCCCGCAGATCGAGGTCACGTTCGACATCGACGCCAACGGCATCGTGCACGTGTCCGCCAAGGACAAGGGCACCGGCACCGAGAAGTCGATCGTCATCTCCGGTGGCTCGTCGCTGTCGAAGGAGGACATCGAGCGCATGGTGCGCGAGGCCGAGGAGCACGCAGCCGAAGACAAGCAGCGCCGTGAGGCCGCTGAGGTCCGCAACCAGGCTGAGACCCTCGCGTACTCGATCGAGAAGCTGATCTCGGAGAACGAGGACAAGCTGCCCGAGGACGTGAAGACCGAGGTCAAGGCCGACGTCGACGCGCTCAAGACGGCTCTGGCCGGCGACGACGACGAGGCCGTGAAGACCGCGTTCGACAAGCTGAACCAGTCGCAGTCCAAGCTCGGCGAGGCCATCTACGCCTCCTCGCAGGCGGATGCCGCGGCCGGCGCCTCCGCAGAGGGCGACGCCCCCGCCGGCGACGGCTCCTCCACCGACGAGGACGTCATCGACGCCGAGGTCGTCGACGACGAGGACGAGAAGAAGTAACCATGACGGACAAGAACTTCGAAGAGAACGAGGTTCCGGAGGGGTCGGATGCTCAGGCATCCGGCCCCGCGCCGCAGAACCCCGACTCGGCCGAGGCCAGGGCGGCCGAGGGCTCCGACGAGGAGCTCACGGTCGACGACATCCTGGGCGCCACGCAGACCGGTGAGGCCGCGGCGGAAGACGCCGTGCTCGCCGATCTGGAGTCGACCCTGCTGAACGACCTCAAGCGTCTGCAGGCCGAGTACGCGAACTACCGCCGCCGCACCGAGGAGCAGCGTCAGATCGAGATCGAGCGTGCGCGGGGCGAGGCCGCCAAGGGCCTCATCCCCGTGCTCGACGACCTCGGTCGCGCGGCCCAGCACGGCGATCTGGTGGAGGGCACGCCCTTCGCCGTGATCGCCGAGAAGATCCGCGCGGTCGTGGAGCGCCTCGGCGTCGAGTCCTACGGCGAGGCCGGCGAGGAGTTCGACCCGCAGCGTCACGAGGCGATCTTCCAGCAGCCCACCCCGGGTGCCACGACGACCACGATCCTCGAGGTCGTCGAGGTGGGGTACCGCCTCGGAGACGTCGAACTGCGTCCCGCGAAGGTCGTCGTCGCTGTACCGGCTGAGTAGGCAGGTGATCGATGGCTAGCCAGGACTGGTTCGACAAGGACTTCTACAAGACCCTCGGAGTCTCGAAGGACGTCAGCGACGCCGATCTCAAGAAGACGTACCGCAAGCTCGCCCGCAAGTACCACCCCGACTCCAATCAGGGTGATGCCGCGGCCGAGGCGAAGTTCAAGGAGATCAGCGAGGCCTACTCGGTGCTCTCGGATGCCGAGCAGCGCAAGGAGTACGACGAGATCCGTGCCATGGGCTCGGGCGCGCGCTTCACGGCGAGCGGTTCCGGGGCAGGCGGGTTCGAAGACGTGTTCAGCCGATTCGGTCAGTCCGGGCGCGGCCAGACGGCCGACTTCGAGGACATCTTCTCGATGTTCAATCAGGGCGGCGGGGGCTTCGGCTCCGGCCGCTTCGGGCAGACCTCGGGGGGATTCCGCGGCTTCGGCGGTCCGCAGCGCGGTGCCGACGTGACCGCGCGCACGACCCTCGACTTCGCCACCGCCGTGCAGGGTGAGACCATCACGCTGCAGGGCGAGGACGGCAAGCCGTTCAAGGTGAAGATCCCCGCCGGTGTCGCCGACGGGCAGAAGATCAAGCTGCGCGGCCGTGGTCGGCCCTCGCCCGACGGCGGAGAGAACGGCGACATCGTGGTGCAGATCACGGTGCGCCCGCATCCGGTCTTCACCCGTGACGGCCTGAATCTGCGCGTCGTGGTGCCGGTGACCTTCACCGAGGCCACGCTGGGCGCGACGATCGAGGTGCCGACGCTCGGCGGCGACACCGTCAAACTGCGGGTGGCTCCCGGCACCCCGTCCGGCCGTGTGCTGCGCGTCAAGGGCCGCGGCGTCACGACCACCAAGGGCACGGGCGACCTGCTCGCCGAGCTGCAGATCGCGGTGCCGTCGCATCTCGACGAGGCGGCGCGTGAGGCGCTGGAGAAGTTCCAGTCCCTCGAGCCCGACGAGAACCCGCGCGCCGACCTGATGGCGAAGGCGCGGCGATGATGAACGCGAGCCGGGGTAGGCGTTTCGGCCGGCGTAGGACGATCCCTCGCGGAACCTCCTACGTCGGACGAATCGCCTACCCCGGCGCACGCGACACCTGGGAGGTTCCTCATGGCTGACAAGCGCATGGATGCCGACACCCCGGTGTTCGCGATCGCCGTCGCCGCGGAGCTGGCGGGCATGCACCCGCAGACTCTGCGGCAGTACGACCGCATCGGGCTCGTGATCCCCGGCCGCACGTCCGGCGGGTCGCGCCGCTACTCCACTCGCAACATCGAACAGCTCCGCGAGGTCGCCCAGCTCTCCGCCGAGGGCATGAGCCTGCCGGCGATCGCCCGGCTGCTCGACCTCGAAGACGAGAACAGGATGCTGCGCCGCCGCGTCACCGAGCTCGAAGCGGCTCTCCGCGCTGAACGGGAGAACCGTCCCGGAGCGAGGGTGTTCGCGGCGGGGTCCGCGGGCGTCGTGCCCGTACCTGGCGGGCGCCGCATCCGCCGGTCGACCGAAGTGGTGCTCTGGCACCCGAACGGCTGAGCCCCGCCCGACCGCGAGCCGCCCCGGCCGCCGTCGCCCCGCCCGACCACGAATCGCCCCGACCGCCGTCGCCCTGGCCGCCCTCGCCACCCGGACCGACAGGTGCCGGGCGGGGGAGTCACGCGGCTAGGGCGAGCCGCGCCAGAACTTGGTCGCGAGGTTCGCGACCTCCTTGTCGAGTTCGTCGACGCGCCGGTCGAGGGTGTCGAGCCGGCCGTTCAGCCGCGCCTCGAGCCCGTCGAATTTCTCGTCGATCTTCTCGAACTTCTCGTCGATCTTCTCGAATCTCGCGTCGATCCTGTCGAGCGCCTTGCCGATGTGACCGAGGTTGTCGTCGATGCGGCCTATCTCGGCCCGGAGCACGCGGCCGAAGCCCGTGGTCACCATCGAGCACATGCCGACCATGACCGCGGAGAAGACGGCGATGAGGGTCCATATCTGAGGTTCGTTCATGATCATGCCTTCAGGTTGTGCGGGTTCGCCCGGAATGGCAGTCCGCAAGGGGAGCAGCGCCGGGGACGGGTCGACCTCTGCGCTGGCAGGTGGATCCCCAGCGTGGCAGGACGGCAGGGCGGCATCCGTCCGGGAAGGCGCCCTGGGTCGATGACCGTGGACAACCCGGCTGATCCGCCGGATGTGCAGGAGGGAAGGACGACGGGATCCGTCCCGGGCACGGCATCGGGATCCGCCCCGCACGGCATCGGGTTTCCGCCCCGGGCACGGCATCGGGATCCGCCCCGCGCACGGTATCGTTGCGACACGATGAGGATGACGCGTCGCACTCTGCTGATCGGCGCCGGGGCCGGTGTCGTGGGAGTGCTGCTCGCTTCCTGCACTCCGGAGCCGGCACCGTCTCCCACGCCCGACACGCGGCCGCCGTCGCCGCGGCCCACCGGGGCCGCTCTGGTGCCGGCCGCGTTCGCCCGCAGCTCCTGGACGACCGACCCCTTCTCCCTGGGCGCCGCGAGCTACACCCCTGCAGGCGTGCAGCAGAGCGCGCGTGAAGCCCTCGCCCGACCCGTCTCCGGCCGGATCTTCCTCGCCGGTGAGGCGACCGACGTCGACGCCCCCGGCACGATGTCCGCCGCCCTCCGCTCCGGCACGAGAGCCGCGGAGGACCTCCTGGCCGCCGCCGCCTACGGGGAGCGCATCGCGATCGTCGGCGCCGGGCTCGCCGGGGCCGCCGCCGCGTCCCGCCTCTCCGGCACCGGGCTCCAGCTCACCGTGTTCGAAGCGCGCGACCGCGTCGGAGGCCGCATGCACTCCCTGGTGGACGAGTCCGCCTGGCCCTTCCCCGCGCAACTCGGGGGCTGGCTGTTCGACGGTCCCGGCGCGGAGGGCGAGGCGGGACCCGACGCGGACGCCGACCTGCGCGAACGGCTCTCCGCGTCCGACATCCGCACCGAGGAGCTGTCGACCGCGCTCTGGCGTTCGTCCGAGGGCGACGTCGACCCCGTGTCGGCCCAGCCCGTCGCGAACGCCATCGCGAGCGCCCAGTCCCTCGCCGCCGACATCCCCCTCTCCCAGGCGCTGACCGACGCCGGAGCCGACCCCTCGGAGCCCGGCCTCGCCGCCCTGCTCGCCTTCATCGCCGCGGGCTCCGGCGCCGAGGCGGAGGATGCGTCGTCGTGGTTCCCTCCCGCCATCCCGCCCGACACCCGCACGGCCGTGCTGGGCGACGTCACCGCGTTGTTCGACTCGATGCTCGACGGGGTGAAGCTCAGCCTGTCGTCGCCCGTCGGCCGCGTCGCCTACGACGACGCCGGGGTCAGCCTCGGGATCGCGACGGGGGAGTCGCTGTCGTTCGACCGCGTGCTGCTCACCGTGCCGCTCGGGGTGCTCCAGAGCGACGGCATCCAGTTCGCTCCCGCACTGCCGTTCACGCACCGCGGAGCGATCGCGTCGCTGGGCATGGGGCGCATCGAGACGGTGTGGCTGCGCGTCGACGAGCCGTTCATCGACACCGAGGCGACCGTGTGGCACGTGGTCGGAGGCGACGCGCTGATCCGCACCTGGATCAACCTCGCCCCGGTGACCGGCGAGAACGTGGTGGTCGGGATCGTCGGCGGCGCGGCAGCGGCCGACGTCGCGAAGCTCGACGACGAGGGAGCGCTGGCCGTCGCCGTCGCCTCGCTGACGCCGTTCATCGAGACGGCCGCGACCCCCGCGCCCTGACGCCGCGCCTGGCATCAGCGCGGCTGACCCCGGCATCCGTCCGCTCCGCGCCGCTCAGACCGGGAGGTACGGACGGCTCCGCCGACGCATGCGGCTGACGAGCACGAGCGCGGTGGCCACCAGCGCGAAGATCGCGAGCGCGACCGCGCTGGTGAGCACGAACTCGGTCGGGCCGGACACCTGACGCGGGTCGAGGAAGTAGTACGGATACCAGCCGACCAGCGGGCCGCGCCACAGCGTGATGCCGCCCCACGCGAGGGGGAAGGCCAGGGACGCGGGGACCACCCACCACGAGACCCTGCGGTGGCCGGGTGTGAGGATCCAGGCGAGCGCGGTGCACGCGGGGAGCCAGAAGTGCAGCACCTGGTCGGACCACGGCACGTCGACGCGGATGCCGCGCACCCCCGCCTGCCAGACGATGAGCGCGAAGGCGAGCCCCGCGGTGATCGTCCAGGTGAGCACGAGCGTCAGCGCCACCGTGAACCAGCGCGGGTCGGCCGCGCGGAAGAAGGCAAGTCCGGCGCCGAGGACGAGGATGACGACGAGCGCGCAGTTGGACTGCACCGTGAGATAGGCGAAGAAGTTCTCACCGGCGATCGTCCGCGAGCTCAGACCCCAGAACAGACGGTGCACGAGGGCGATCACGCAGACGATCGCGGCGGCCAGGCGCAGCACGCCGAAGATCGTCCGTGCCCTCACCGCAGCCGCTGCTCCCTTCCGCGTCGATACCGCGTCATCCGGCGAGTCTACGGAGTCGGGCGGGGGCACGCGTCACCGCGACGCCGACACGGGCGCGGTCAGTCGAGCGGCTCCACGGAGAAACGCAGTGTGGCGCCCTGGCGGAAGGGCTCGCCGACCTCGACGTTCTCGAACGAGACTCCGCCGGGGATCGGTGAGGCGCTCGCCCAGTACGACCAGCGCCCGTTGACGACGGCCTCGAGCTCGGCATGCGGATCGTCGACGCGCCAGCTCTGCACGGCTCGTCGTCCGAGGAAGCGCCAGTGCTCGGCCGTGTCCTGCGCGTACTCCACCGACCACGGGTCCGGCTCGTCGCCCGAGGCGCTCACGATCGCCGCGGCCCCGTCGCGCGTCAGCTCCGCGAGCGGGAACCGCGCCCGTTCGGCGAAGCCCGTGCCGGAGAACCCCGGCCACAGGCCTGCGCTGGTCACGACGCGGTCGGCGAGGTGCAGCCGGCGCAGCCGCGACCAGTTGCCCATGGTGGCGGTGAGGATCAGCCGGTCGAGGGGCGCGGATGCCGCGTTCGCGAACCCGGCGAGCTCGACCTCGTGCGGCCGGTCGGCGGAGAAGCGGAGTCTCACCCGCACGTCGGCCCCGCTGTCGAATCGCTCCACGCCGATCCACACGGTCAGCGTCTCGACGCCGCCGGCCGTCTCCACGACCCCTCGGGCAGGAGCCGCCGGCGACGCGCTCTCCGCGTCGTCGGACGTGTCCGCCGACCAGAGCCGCTTGCCGCGCTCACCGGGGTCGAGGGTGCTCGGCTCCAGTTCGGAGTAGCCGCGGTCGTCGTCGCCCCGCGCGATCGGCTCGACGGCGATGAAGTTCACCAGCCTGTCGCGGGGGTGGTCGAGGTAGGGGGCGAAGACGCGGAGCAGCCCGCGGGGGCCGGGGATCGGAGGGATGCCGATCTGGAGCCCGTCCGGATGTCCCCAGCGCGGCTCGGAGCCGGGGTCGACGTCGGGGCGCAGCCACCGGGGAGGGGAGTTGTCTGGCATGCGAATGACCCTAGTGATTTGAAATCGATTTCGCTAGGTTCGGGTGCATGCCCGCCATCGACCGAGGAGGACCATGTCCGCCGCTTCTCCATCCCGTCTCGCCGCCGTCGCGGCATCCGTCGTCGTCGTCCTCGGCCTCTCGGCATGCAGCGGGGACAGTGCGGTGAGCGTCGATCCGAACCCCGACAAGCCCTTCGTGCTGTCCGGCGTCTCCGACCTCACCGAGATCGCACAGCTCACCGGGCCCGACGCCATGAACGACACGGCATCCGTCTCCGTGGCCGGCACGGACCTGGGGTCGATGGTCAACGTCGGCGACCGCACGCTGTTCCTCTTCGGAGACACGTTCGGCGAACGCGATCCCGACTCGATCGGCGGCCAGGGCGAGTTCTGGCGCTCGAACGTCGCGGCCTGGACCACCGACGACGACCCCTCCGACGGCATCTCCTTCGACGGCTGGGTGGAGGACGACCTCGGCCTCGCCGCCGCTCTCGTCGAGGGCGATCACGACGCGAACGGGGCCGGCGGCGAGGTCACCAAGATCCCCACCTACGGCTTCACCGTCGGCGACACCATCTACGTCTCGTACATGTCCGTGCGGTTCTGGGGAGAGCCCGGCGCCTGGGACGCGAACCGCTCGGCCCTGATCGCCTCGCGCGACGGCGGCGTCACCTGGGCGCCCGTCGAGGGTGTGGAGTGGCCGGGTGACTCCAACTTCGTGCAGTTCGCGACGGCGCAGGTGAACGAGGGAGGGAAGGACTGGATCTACTTCTGGTCGATCCCGTCAGGGCGCTTCGGCGGGGTGCAGCTGATGCGCGTCCCCGCCACGGAGGCGACGGTGGAGGACCAGACGGCGTACTCGTACTTCGCGGGGGTCGACGGTGCGACACCGCGGTGGAGCGACGACCTCGCCGACGCGGAGACGATCGTGGAGGGCACGATCGGGGAGCTGTCGGTGATGTGGTCGACCTACCTCCAGCGGTGGATCATGACCTACTCGGATGCCGGCGACGCCTACATCCGCGAGGGGATCACGCCGTGGGGCCCCTGGGGCGACCCGATCGAGCTGGTCCCCGGCGGCGAGTACCCGGGCCTGTACTCGCCCTACCTGAACCCGCGCTACGTCGGCGATGACGGCCGGCGGATCTACTTCACCCTGTCCCTGTGGGGGCCGTACAACGTGTTCTGGTTCTCCGCCGACCTGGACCGGGTGGGCTGAGCGGCGGCATTCGAACCCTTGCGCATGAAATCGATTTCGCATACTCTGGCGCTACCCGGTCGCCGATGATCGACGGCGCGACCGGCACCCTTTCGGCGGCAGCCGAGCACACAGCAGCGACTCGACGAGGAGTCCGTTCCTGAGGAGGAACTCATGAGAATCACCACACGCACGCGCCGTACGGCGATCGCCGCACTCGGCGCGCTGACGGTCGGCTCGATGCTCGCCGCCTGCGGCTCGAGCACCCCGGGGGAGTCGGCGGGAGGCGGCGGCGGGGAGGACGGCGTGACCACCGTGCAGTTCTGGCACCGCACCTTCACCCCCGTGGAGAACGAGTGGTACGCCGACATCGTCAAGAAGTTCAACGCCTCGCAGGACAAGATCAAGGTCGTCGACACCGAGGTCCCCGCCGACGCGTGGGACCAGAAGATGAAGGCCGCACAGGCCGCGGGCAAGGCCCCCGACGTCTACACCAGCTCCGCCAACATCTACGACCTCGTGAACGCCGGTTCCGTGCACGAGCTCGACTCCATCGTGTCCAAGGATGCGATCGGCCAGATCCTGGACATCGCCACCTCGATCTCCGAAGTCGACGGCAAGCACTACGCGTACCCGCTGCTGCTCGAGCCACAGACGGTGCTCTTCTGGAACACGGACCTGCTCGACGCCGCCGGCGTCGACTCCAGCAAGGCCCCGGAGACCTGGGACGACCTCCTCGCCGCCTGCGCGAAGATCCAGCCGACCCTCTCCGACGGCCAGTACTGCATCTCGCCCGCGCAGGACGCCGTGACCATGGCCTGGTCGACCGTCGGTCAGCAGTACAACTTCTCCGGCCACCTGGCGCTCACCGACGACTGGACGGCACCCGACATCGACAACGACGGCTACCGCGCGCTCATGGAGCAGTACAAGCAGCTCTGGGACAAGGGCTACATGCCCAAGCAGCCGCTCGCCGCGTACGTCGCCGGTGAGGACTTCGGCCAGCAGAAGGTCGCGTTCAAGGTGTCCGGCTCGTGGATGATGTCGGAGATCGGCTCCGACTACGCCGACCTGCTCCCCAAGACGGGCGTCGGGCCCTTCCCGAGCGCGCCGAACGCCGACGGCCGCACCGCCACGACGATGGGCAACTTCACCTGGGTCGTCGACGCCAAGACCAAGAACGCGGATGCCGCGGGCGAGTTCCTCGAGTGGGCCATCGCCGGCGACCCCGAGAACCTCGTGCCGTTCTTCGTGAACACCCAGTTCACCAAGGTGCCCGTCCGCCAGTCCGTGCAGGATGCGGTCGCCTCGAGCGAGGAGGCGGCGAACGCGCCGTGGTCGCGCATCATCGTCGACGACATCGCTCCCGACGCCATCGCCGGATCCACGTACCCCTGGGACGTCAACCTGGCCGTCGGCACCGCGATGGAGTCGGTCATGAAGGGATCGGCATCCGTGGACGACGCGATCAAGACCGCGAACGACGCGATCAAGACCGTGATCGACCGTGACGGCCTGCCCGACAAGGCGCCCAAGAACTGACCCTGTCCGCCCGTCCGCCCGGGGCCGTGACCGGCTCCGGGCGGACGGCGACCGAGAGCACGACGAGGTGGATATGGCCAGTCAGGCTGTGGAGGAGCGCCGGGAGATCCGGCGCAGGAAGAACCGCTACCGGTACCGAGACAACCGGACGGCGTACTGGTTCCTGCTGCCGGTGGTGGCGCTGCTGGGGATCTTCGTGATCTGGCCGGCGGTCTACGCCGCGTACCTGTCGTTCCAGGACTGGAGTTTCTACAAGGACCCCGTTTTCGTCGGCATCCGCAACTACGCCAACGTCCTCAAAGACCCGCTGTTCCTCGCGACGATCGGCCGCGGCTTCGCGTTCGTGCTGCTCACGGTGCCGGTCATGCTCGTGCTCGCCTTCCTCTTCGCAAGCCTCGTCGTGGCGGTGTCGCGCCGCGCCGCGAGCCTGCTCAAGGTGAGCATCTACATCCCGACGATCATCTCCGCGGTCATCGCGTCGATCATCTTCGTGCTCATCTACAACTACTCCGGCGGCCTGCTCAACGCCTTCCTCGGCACCTTCGGCATCGAGCCGATCGCCTGGATCGGCGATCCGAAGTGGGCGCTGATCGCCGTCGCCGTGCCGGCGATCTGGCTCGGCATGGGACTCACCTCGCTGATCATGGTGGCCGCGATGGTCGACATCCCGACCGAGTACTACGAGGCCGCGGCCATGGAGGGCGCCAACTGGTGGCAGAAGACCACCTTCATCACGATCCCGCAGATGAAGAACGTGGTGCTGTACCTGCTCATCACGGGCTTCGTCGCCGCGATCCAGCAGTTCGAGCTGCCCCTCGTGATGACGCAGGGCGGTCCGCTGGACTCGACGACCCTGCCCAACCTCTTCATCTTCAACCACTTCCGCAACGACGTGAACGTCGGCTACTCCATCGCGGCGGCGCTCCTGCTGTTCGTGGTGCTGGGCACGATTTCCGCCCTCGTGTTCAAGTTCGTCAACTCCGAGAGGCTGGTGGACTGATGGCCGTCATGCAGGAGACCACCCGCATCGTGCTCGCGGGGAAGGAGCCGCGCTCGCAGCGCCGCGCCCCGCGGTCCGCAGGGGGATGGCTGATCCTCCTCGGCAAGGTGATCATCGGCGCGCTGTTCGTCGTCGCCTCGCTGTTCCCGCTCGCGTGGATGGTCATCGCGGGCTTCAAGTCCAAGACCGAGGTCGTGCAGACGCCGTTCCAGTTCTTCCCCGAGGTCTGGCTGTGGCAGAACTACGTGCAGATCCTGGCCGACCCGACGTTCCTGCGCACGATGATCTGGACGTTCTTCGGTGCGGTGCTGTTCACGGTGGGCAGCCTCGCGGTGAACTCGCTCGCCGCCTACGCGTTCGCCCGCCTCGACTTCCGGTTCAAGGGCCTGATCTGGGGCGTCGTCATCACCACGATGTTCATCCCCGGCATGACGATCCTGCTCACGAGCTTCATCGTCGTCACCCGCCTGGCGATGCTCGACACCCTCGCGGTGCTCGTCATCCCCGGTCTCGCGAGCGCCGGCATGGTGTTCTTCATCCGGCAGTTCTACCTGAACATCCCGAAGAGCCTGGAGGAGGCCGCGATGCTCGACGGCTGCGGACGCTTCGGCATCTTCTGGCGCATCTTCCTGCCGCTGTCCAAGCCGCCGTTCGTGGTGATGGGGATCACCGCGTTCCTCGCCTACTGGAACTCCTATGTATGGCCGATCCTCACGATCACCTCGCCGGACAAGTTCGTGCTTCAGCAGTACCTGGCGACCTTCCGCTCCGAGCGCAGCACCGAACTCGGGCTGCTGATGGCGGGCTCCGTGCTCGCCGCAGCGCCCGTGATCATCCTCTTCCTGATCTTCCAGCGGCAGATCATCGGCAACATCAAGATGGCAGGTCTCAAGTAACACCCACACCCGCAGCACCGAGAGGAGCGGTCGATGGAGACCGAGAGCACGAACAGGGGCGGCATCAGCCGCCGAGGAGTACTCCAGGGAGCGGCGGTGCTCGGCGCCGCGGTCTTCGCAGCCACGGCGCCGGCGGCATCCGCCTCTGCCGCCGGGCTCACCGTGACGAGGCTCAAGGTGCTCGCGGGCACCCAGACCGCCGTGCAGTACGGGGTGGGCGCCACCGACCTCGGCATCCCCGCGCGCACGCCGGACGGACGGATGCTGTTCATGTTCGGCGACACGTGGGCCGACCATGTCGGCGGGGCGAACTGGCGCTCGCCCGTCGCGCTCTACTCGTCGACGACCAACCTCGTCTCGGGTGTCACGTTCAACGGCTGTGCGGGCGCCGGAGCGAACACCCAGGGCACGGCGCCGCAGCTCTGGTACTACCCGCATGACGACTACTTCACGACCGTCATCCCCTCCGACGTCATCACGATCGGCTCGCGCATGTACCTGCACGCGATCGTGAACGGCCCGCAGTTCGGCACCGTGCGCTGGACGGAGCTGTGGAAGTCCGACGACAACGGCGCCACCTGGCGGCACACCGGGCTGCAGTTCCCCGCCGACATGGCCGGCGGCAAGTTCCAGTGCATCACGTGGGGCGAGGGCAACGACGGCTACGTGTACATCTACGGCACGGGCTTCCAGCGCGACAAGGGCATCGTGCTCTACCGGGTGCCGTCGAACAACATGACGACGCTGTCGGCCTATCAGCCGTGGGGCTACGCGAACGGCTCGTGGGGGTGGGGCAAGCCGGCCACCGAGGTGCTCGGCGGCAAGTTCGGCGAGATGTGCCTGCGGCCGCTCGGCGGCAAGTGGATCCTCACCTGGTTCAACTCCGGCGCGTACCGCATCGACGCGATGGTGCTGAACACGCCGACCGACAACCTCTACACGGCGACCAAGACCACGCTGCTCACCGGGTGCGAGTGGGGCCAGGAGGACGCCTCTCACGTCGCGCAGCTCTACGGCGGTTACATCATCCCCGGGTCGACCCTGTCGGACCTGCACCTCAGCGTCAGCCAGTGGCGCACCGACAACAGCAGCGTCTACCACTCGGAGCAGTTCCGGGTGCAGGGGCTCGTGTAGCGGGGGCGATCGCGGCGTCGGCGGGCGGGTGGGGCGTCGGCGGGCGGGTAACGGGGCGTCACACCACGTCATCCGCACAGGAGACGGAAAGGTCCGGTTCTTAGCGTGGCGGGCAGGGAACGACCCTGCTCCGCGCCTGGCGCGCGGGTGTCCTGCCACGAAGGAAGAACTCCTCATGACGAACACCACCGCCCCCTCCACCGCCGCCGCATCGCTGGGACTGCTCGTCCTGCGGGCCGTCGTCGGCCTGATCTTCGCCGCACACGGCGCCCAGAAGATCTTCGAGTACACGATCCCCGGGACCATCGGCAGCTTCGCCGACATGGGGGTCCCGCTGCCCGAGATCGCGGCGCCCGTCGTCGCGTTCGTCGAGCTCGTCGGCGGCGTGCTGCTGGCGCTCGGCCTCTTCACCCGTCCGGTCGGCGTGATGCTCGCGGTCGACATGGTCGTCGCGATCATCGCCGTGCACCTTCCCGCCGGCCTCTGGGTCGGCGAGGGCGGCTATGAGTTCGTCGCCGTGCTCGGCGTGGCGGCGCTCGCCCTCGCCTTCACGGGCGCGGGCAGGTTCTCCCTCGACGGCGCGTTCCTGCGCGGTCGGGCTCCCGCCTGGCTCAGCTGAACCTGCTGCCGTGCCCTTTCGCCGGGCACGGTTTCGGATGCCGCGGCCTCGGTCGCCGGGCAAGGTTTCGGATGCCGCGGCCGACACGCCGCGGCATCCGTCGTCTCACCGGGGTGTCGGGCCTCGGATCCGAAACTGTGCGCGGGAGGGGTCAACGGAGCCGCGCGCGGATCCACCCCTCCACGGCCTCGGCGACCTGCTCGGGGGCGAGGCCGTCGGTGTCGATGATCTCCGCGGCCCACGCCGGGTCTCCGGCTTGCAGATCGGCCCAGCGCTCCCACCGCATCGGCAGCGGACTCGCCACGCGGATCACCTCCGGCGCGTGCTGCGGATCGAGCGTGTGGGCGAGGAACCAGTCACCGAAGCGGTTGTGGTGCACGATCGCCTCGGGATGCTCGCCGCGGCGCAGGAGTCGCCGTGCGCGCTCCTCGGGCGAGCAGTGCAGCACGCACACCGCGATCCCGTCGAGCAGGTCGGCCGAGGGAGCGGCGAGCAGCTCGCCCATCGGCACCTGGCCGCACAGCACCAGATGCACCCCCTCGGCCTGCGCCTCGAGCGCCGTGCGCACCCAGTGCTCCACGGCGCCGTGTCGCCACGCGGTGTCGGCGCCGCCTGGTACGCCGATCGAGTCGAACTCGACGCAGCGCACGGGCGCGCCCCAGTCCACGTCGCGCAGGTGCTCCAGCACGGTCGACTTGCCGGAGCCGCTCGCGCCCGTCAGTGAGAACAGCATCCGATCTCCTCAGGTCACCGCCGTCACGAGGACTGCGGCTCGCGGGGAGGCGTCGAGCCGAGGTCGGGCACGGGGGCCGTTCCTAGGTGCACCTCCAGGTCGTCGGCGCTCGGCGACTTCGGCCGGCGGGCGGTCGGACGGTCGAGGTAGAACATCGCCGTCGAGGCGATGTCGTCGCGCAGGGGCAGATAGCGCCATCCGCTGCGCCAGCCGAGCGCCTGGATGTCGACCTTCGGGATGCCGGTGGAGAAGTGGATCGGGTCGAGCAGGTGCCAGCGGTACATGCCGAACCGCTGCTGGCTCACGTAGAGGCCGTCGGGGCGGATCACCTGCGGCATCCCGAGATACGGGGTGGAGAACTCCGTGTATCCCTTGCCAGGGATGTCGAAGTTCCACGCGCCGCCGAAGTAGTCCTCCGTGCCGGTGCCGCAGATCGTCGGGTAGTCGGTGTCGTCGTCGAGATAGAACTTGATCTCGCCCTCGCCCCACCAGCCGTTCGAGTTCACGCCCCACGCGATGTAGGTGCCGACGTACTGCCCCTGACCCTCGATGCCCTCGAGGATGACGTGCGGGGTGAGCTCTTCGAGCGGGTTCGAGCGGCGCCACTGGGCGTGGAAGTAGCCGTCGTTCGCATAGTCGCCGCCGATCTCGTAGGTGACCTGGTAGTAGATGCGCACATCCACGGTGGAGGTGTTCTCGATCGTCAGGCGGGCGCCGTCGCGGAACGGCATCGGCCAGTACGAGTTGAAGCCGCCGTGCGGGTTCGCGGCGATGGCCTGCGAGTTCACCTGCGCGAACACGCCCCAGCCGTTGCAGAAGAAGTCGCCGTAGGGGACCTCGACGGCCGGTTCCTCGGCGCCGTCCCAGTAGGCGCGCAGCAGCAGCGTGCGCCAGTTGTCGGTGTGCGTGGTGATCCAGATGTGGGTGATCTTGCCCGCGCCGTCGATGCGGGCGAGGTCGAAGGTCTCTCCCGCCTTCACGTCGACGCTGGGCGAGATCTTCCAGCCGGGACCGAGGTCGCGCGCGCAGTCCGCGCCGGTACCCGTGGTCGCGCGGCCGCCGCCGCCGACGGAGCCGTCGAAGTTCTCGGGCGAGATCGACCGGGTCTGCACGGATCGCAGCGTCGCGAGGGAGGAGAGGTCGGAGGGAGAAGAAGCCATGTCGGTCAATGTAATCGGTTTCATGGCTGAACGCCACAGATCGTTCCGAGCCGCGATACTGTTGCTTCACCTCCGGCGGCGCCGGAGAGGCAGTGAGGTGGGCATGGTCACGATCTACGACGTCGCGGAGCTCGCGGGCGTCTCTCCCGCGACGGTCTCCCGCGTCTTCAACGGCACCAGCGTGTCGGACCAGAAGGTCGCGGCCGTTCGCGCCGCCGCCGCCACCCTGAACTTCACTCCCAACCGCACGGCCCGCACTCTGCGGCGTCAGAGTTCCGAGGTCATCGCCCTCGTCATCCCCGACATCGAGAACCCGTACTTCACGGAGATGGCCAGGGGCGTGGAGGATGTGGCTTCGGAGGCGGGGTACTCCGTGGTGCTGTGCAACTCCGACGCGCAGACCGAGAAAGAGGCCACGTACCTGCGGATCGCGATGGCCGAGCACATGTCGGGCGTGATCATCGCGACAGCAGACGAGGGCACGCGGCTCGACGAGATCCTCGCCACGGGGCGGCCGGTCGTCGCGGTCGACCGCGCCACCTCCTACGACGTCGACGGGGTCGTCATGGCCAACAGGGCCGCCGGAACCGCCGCCACACAAGACCTGATCAACGCCGGTTACCGGCGTATCGCCTACATCGGCGGCCCCGAGCACATCGACACGGCGGCGGAGCGCGCAGCGGGATGGCGCTCCGCGCTCGCCGCCGCGATGCCGGAGGCGGATGCCGACGAGCTGGTGCGCTTCGCGACCTTCCGCGTCGACGGCGGTCGGGCTGCCATGGAGGAGCTGCTCGCACTGCCCGAGCCGCCCGACGCGGTGGTGGCCGGAAACAACCTCATCGGCGTCGGCGCGATCCAGGTACTCACCGAGCACGGCCTCACCCCGCCGAAGGTCGGCGTCGCCGTGATCGGCTCGCTGCCGTTCACGACGCTCTCGCCGACCGCCGTCACGGTCGTCAAGCTGCCGGCGCGGCACATGGGCGTCACTGCGGCGCGGATGCTGCTCGAGCGCATCGGCGGCGACTCCCAGCCCGCACGCACGGTCGTGCTGCGCAACGAGATCCAGCCCGCGCGCGCCGCACGGGGCTAGGCGTCCCGGCCCGCACCGCCCACTCCGGCCGGGCGAGGAATCCTGCGTCCGGGATGGACGCCGGCCCGGCATCCGTCCTCCCGAGGCGCACATGTCCTCGCGAGGCGTGCGACTCGCCGCATCCGCTTGCGCCTTGAAATCGATTTCGCGTACAGTGGCGCTCAGGTTTCATGTTCCACGGCGACGGTTTCAAGGAGGACGCCATGCGCTGCACCCTCGGGGTGGACATCGGCACATCGAGCAGCAAGGGCATGCTCGTGGCGGATGACGGTGCGATCCTCGCATCGGCGAGTCGGGAGCACGAGGTGCAGCGCCCGCACACCGGCTGGGTGGAGATGGACGGGCGCATCTGGTGGGACGAGTTCGTCTCGCTCGCCGCCGAGCTCCTCGCGGCGGTGCCGGATGCCGAGGTAGCCGGCGTGGGCGTGAGCGGCATGGGTCCGTGCATCCTGCTGGCCGACGCCGACGACGAGCCGGTGCGCCCCGCGATCCTCTACGGCGTCGACACGCGGTCGACCGCGCAGATCGAGCGGATGACCGCCGAGCTGGGCGTCGACGAGATCACCCGGATCGGTGGCTCCGCCCTCACCTCGCAGGCGGGCGGCCCGAAGATCCTCTGGATCGCCGAGGAGGAGCCGGATGCCGCGGCCTGCGCCGCGCGCCTCTTCATGCCGGCGTCGTGGCTGGCGCGCAAGCTCACCGGCGCGTACGTGCTCGACCACCAGTCCGCGAGCCAGGTCTCGCCGCTCTACGACATCGAGGACGAGCGCTGGCACGAGGAGTGGTGGGATCGCTACGCGACCGGCATCGAGCGGCCTCCGCTGCTGTGGGCGGGCGACATCGCGGGGCACGTGACCGAGGCCGCGGCATCGGCCACCGGCATCCCCGCCGGTACCCCCGTGATCGCCGGCACCATCGACGCCTGGACCGAGGCCGTGAGCGTGGGAGCGCACGGCGTCGGCGACCTCATGCTCATGTACGGCACGACCATGTTCCTCGTCGCGACCGGCGAGGAGACGCTGCGCACGCCGTCGATGTGGACCACGGCCGGTGCCTTCGCCGGCACCCGCAACCTCGCCGGCGGACTCTCCACCTCCGGAGCGCTCACCGCCTGGCTGAAGGACCTCACCGGTGCGGACTTCCCGCAGCTGCTCGCCGAGGCCGAGACCTCCGGTCCCGGTGCCCGCGGCCTCGTCATGCTCCCGTACTTCGCGGGGGAGCGCACCCCGATCCAGGATCCGGACGCGCGCGGAGTGATCGCCGGGCTCACGCTCGAGCACACCAGGGGCGACCTCTACCGCGCGGCGCTGGAGGCCACGGCCCTCGGCGTGCGGCACAACGTCGAGACCATGCGCGCGGCCGGCGCCGACATCCGTCGCATCGTCGCCGTCGGCGGCGGCACGCAGGGCCGGCTGTGGCTGCAGGTGGTGTCCGACGTCACCGGCCTCGTGCAGGAGGTGCCGCAGACGACGATCGGGGCGAGCTTCGGCGCCGCCTTCCTCGCCGCGGTCGCCACGGCGGAGGGCGAGGCGCCGCGGATCGCCGACTGGAACCCGATCGCCCAGACCGTCCACCCGGACGAATCGCTGCGCGACCGCTACGACGCGCTCTTCGACCGCTACGTGCGCCTCTACACGGCGACGAAGGACGTGGTGCACGAGCTCGCCGCCGCCCAGAGGGGAGCCGGAGCATGACCCGCCGAGCACGCGGCATCCCGCACACCTCCCAGGCCACGGCCTTTCCGCTGGGCGGCATCGGCACCGGCAACGTCTCGATCGGCGCGCGCGGGGAGCTGCGCGACTGGGAGCTCGAGAACCTGCCCGACAAGGGCCGCCGCATCCCGCACTCGTTCTTCGCGATCCACGCGGCGCCCGAGGGCGGCCCCGCGGTCACCCGCGTGCTGGAGGCGCGGCTCACCGGCCGCCACGACGCCGACGCGGGATACCCCTTCGACCAGCTCGCCGGCCTGCCGCGCCTCGACTCCGCGACGCTGCACGGCGAGTACCCGGTGGTCGACGTCGACTTCGCCGACCGCGCGCTGCCCGTCGATGTCTCCCTGCACGCGTTCACCCCTCTCGTCCCGCTCGATGCCGACGCCTCCGGCATCCCCGCCGCCGTGCTGCGCTACCGCGTGACCAACCCGGGCGCCGTGCCCGTGGCGGTGACCGTCGTCGGCAGCGTCTCGCACACCGCGGGCCGCGGCACACCCGGACCGGACGCGCCGTGGGGCATGCGCGCGACGCAGTCGGTGCGCTGGCGCGACGACGGCGACATGCGGGGGCTCGACTTCGGCATCGATCTGCCCGAGGACGACCCCGGCTACGGCACGCTCAGCCTCACCACGACGGATGCCGACACCACGGTCAAGCCGCAGTGGGTGACGAGCTACTGGCCGGACGGCGCGCGGCTCTTCTGGGACGACCTCGCCGCCGACGGCCTGCTCTCCCCCGAGCCGCGCCTCACCCTGGAGGATCGGCCGCGCGGCCTGTTCGCCGAACTCGATGCCGACCCCGACGCCCCGCCGCTGACCGAGGAGGAGATGCTCGCCAAGCTCCCGCGCGGGCGCACCGGCTCGCTCGGCATCCTGCACACGCTCGCGCCGGGGGAGAGCCGCGACTTCGAGTTCGTGCTGTCGTGGAGCTTCCCGAACCGCCACCGCGGCTGGCACGGCCACATCGTGTTCCAGGATCCGGACGACGGCGTCGTGCGCAACCACTACGCCACGCTGTGGGCCGACGCCTGGGCGGCCGCGCGGCACCTGCACGCCGAGCTCCCGGCGCTGGAGGGCGCGACCGACGCGTTCGTGGAGGCCCTCTACGGCGGCACCCTCGACCCCGTGCTCGCCGACGCCGTCGGCGCCAACATCGCCGCGGCGCGCTCGACCACGTGCTTCGTGCTGGAGTCGCCGAACCCCGAGCTCGGCGACGGCCCGGTGTTCGCCGCGTGGGAGGGGTCGTTCGACCACGCCGGCTCGTGCGAGGGCACCTGCACGCACGTGTGGTCCTACGCGCAGACGCTCGCCTGGCTGTTCCCCTCACTCGAGCGCAGCGCCCGCCGCGCCGAGTACCTGCTGGAGACCGACGCCGACGGCGCGCAGAAGTTCCGCGGCAACCGGATCTTCGGCGGCCCCTCCTGGTTCATGGGCCCGGCGGTCGACGGGCAGCTCGGCACCCTGCTGCGGCTGCACCGAGAGTGGCGCTTCAGCGGCGACGACGACTTCCTCCGCGAGCTGTGGCCCGCCGCCGCGCGCACTCTCGACTACGCGATCCGCGAGTGGGACCGCGACGGAGACGGCCTGCTCGACGGCGAGATGCACAACACCTACGACATCGAGTTCCACGGGGCGGAGCCGCTCGCGAACGGCGTGTACCTCGCGGCGCTGCGTGCCGGTGCCCGCATGGCCGAGCACCTCGGCGAGCACGAGCGCGCACGCGAGTGGTCCGCGCGCGCCGACCACGTCGCCGCCGCCATGGACGAGCGGCTGTGGAACGGCGAGTACTACCGCCAGGTCATCGACGACGTCGACGCGCACCGCTACCAGTACGGCGACGGGGTGCTCTCCGACCAGCTGCTCGGCCAGTTCCACGCGTTCGTGAACGGCCTCGGGCACATCCTCCCCGCCGCCCACGTCGACTCAGCGCTCGCCGCGGTGGTCGCGCACAACCTGCGCGACGACCTCTCCGCGCACGAGAGCACGCAGCGCGTGTACGCGCTGAACGACGAGGGCGGTCTGCTGCTCGCCTCCTGGCCGCGCGGAGGACGCCCCGCCATCCCGTTCGTCTATTCCGACGAGGTGTGGACGGGCATCGAGCACCAGGTCGCCGCCTCGCTGCTGTTCGCCGGACGAGCGGACGACGCCCTGCGCATCGAGCGCGCACTGCGCTCGCGCTACGACGGCGCGCACCGCAGTCCATGGAACGAGATCGAGTGCGGCAACCACTACGCGCGCTCCCTCGCCTCCTGGGCGCTGCTGCTCGGCGCGAGCGGGGCGCAGTGGGATGCGCCGAGCCGCACACTCGCGTTCGACCCCGCGTTCGACGGGTCGCAGTCGTACCTCTTCACCACCGGCACCGGTTGGGGGCGCGTCGAGATCGACGGCGACGCGCTCACCCTGCACCTGGACGGCGGCACGCTCGACCTCGACGAGCTGCAACTGCGCGGTGTGAGCGTCGCCCGCGGCATCCGCCTCGCCGCGGGAGAGTCGTACGCCGCCTCGACCACCGACCCCGCGCCGATCACCGGCGCCCCCTGACCCCACCGAGACCCGACCACCCGGTCGCACGAAGGAGCACCATCATGAGCTACACCCTCCCCACCCCGGTGAGCCGCCCCACCGCGGCGCCGAACACGGTCTACCTGATCACTTCGGGCGACCTGCGCGAGTCGGCCAACGTCGCCGGATGGCCTGTGCAGGCGGAGACCGAGGCCGCCGTCACGCGGGCCTTCGAGGAGCTCGGTTGGAGCGTCGTCCGGCCCTTCGGCGTCGACCCGAAGACCGGCCACGGCTACATCCGCAGCCAGCGGATGGGCATGGAGGTGTTCACGAACATCCCCGAGGACGTTCCGCTCGTCGTGGCCACCGCCAACTGGCAGTACTCCCACCACGTGCTGGCCGGACTCCGCACCCACCGCGGCCCGATCCTCACCACCGCCAACTTCGCCCCGGACTGGCCGGGTCTGGTCGGCCTCCTCGGGCTCAACGCCGGCCTGACCAAGATGGGCACGCCCTACTCCACGATCTGGTCGGTCGACTTCACCGACGACTGGTTCAAGGCCGGCATCCGCGAATGGATCGAGACGGGGTCGATCACCCACGACGCCTCGCACGTTCGCAGCCTGCCGGAGCTCCCCGACTCGCCCGAGAAGGAGCTCGGCGAGGCGCTCGCGGCGCAGCTGATCGCCGACAAGGCCATCATCGGCGTGTTCGACGAGGGCTGCATGGGCATGTACAACGCGATCTTCGACGACGAGCTGCTCAACCAGACCGGCATCTACAAGGAGCGGCTGTCGCAGTCGGCGCTGTACGCCGAGATGCTGAACGTCACCGAGGCCGAGGCGGATGCCGCGTACGACTGGCTGATCGAGCACGGCATGACGTTCGTGTACGGAGAGGATGCCGCGACCGAGCTGACCCGCGACCAGGTGCAGTGGCAGTTGAAGATGTACATCGCCGCCCTGCGCATCGCCGACGACTTCGGGCTCGACGCCGTCGGCATCCAGTATCAGCAGGGTCTGAAGGATCTGGTCCCGGCATCCGATCTGGCCGAGGGCATCCTCAACTCGACCGAGCGCCCGCCGGTGACCTCGCGCGACGGCTCGCGCGTGCTGCACGAGGGCCGCGCGTTCCCGCACTTCAACGAGGCCGACGAGGGCGTCGCGGTCGACGCGCTCGTGACCGACCGGGTGTGGCGCGCGATGGGGCTCGTGCCCGACAACACCCTGCACGACGTGCGCTGGGGCGAGGACTACGACGGCGAGTTCGTCTGGGTGTACGAGATCTCGGGCTCGGTGCCGGCCTCGCACCTGGGCGGATGGCAGAACGCCGAGGGATGGCGGCAGGGGCACGTGTTCTTCCCCGCGGGCGGCGCGACGATCAACGGCGTCTCGAAGCCGGGCGAGATCGTGCTGTCGCGGGTGTTCATCGCCGACGGCGTGCTGCAGGCCGACATCTTCCGCGCCTCCGTGGTGGAGCTGCCCGAGGAGGAGACCCGTCGCCGCAAGGAGGCGACGAACCCCGAATGGCCGATCGCGCACGTCGTGCTGCACGGCCAGAGCCGCGACCAGTTCATGGCCCGCCACAAGGCCAACCACGCGCAGCTGGTCTACGCGCCCGATGCCGAGACGGCCGACAAGGCGCTGATCGCGAAGGCCGCGATGTTCGCGGGAATGGGCATCAAGGTCAACCTCGTGGGCGACGTGAACGTCTGATCTGACGAACGGCGGGAGGGGCGGATGCCGCGGCATCCGCCCCTCCTTTGTGTCCGGGGGCCGTCAGCGCCGACCCGGCTGGAACCGCACCGACGTGGCCTCGGATGCCGTGCCGTCGACCGACTGCGTCACCGCCACGGACTGCGGCGGGGTGAGCTTGCGGTCGAGCACGAGGGTCCAGGCGCCGTCGGCGCTCACGGTCGCGGTGGCGGGGGAGGCCGTGCGCCCGGGGCCGCTGGTCACGGCGGAGACGGAGGCGCCGGCGACGCCGGTGCCGCTCAGCGTGATGCGGTCGGCGCCGACCGACGCGACGGGAGCGGCCGGCGGCTCCGGCTCGACGCCGGCGGCCTCGTCCTGCACGCGCGAGAGGTTGCGCATCCACGTGAAGTCCGTCTTCGTGATCGTGTCGTCGCCGAAGACCTTGCCGTCGCGATCCACCGCGTAGGCGAAGAACCCGCCCTTCGTCCCCGTCGTCGGCTGCCACACGGCGTACTGGTAGGCGGTCGACGAGGGCGCGGTGGCGGGGTCGTAGAGGCCCTCGGCGTCGCCCCAGTGCGTGCGGTCCTGCTCCTCGTAGAACGAGAACCCGGGGAGGAAGCGGCAGGGAGCCACGTCGTCGGCGAAGGTGTCCCACGTGGCCTGCATGCCCGCGGTGCCGCGGCCGTAGGCCTGCAGCAGCACGAAGGAGATGTTGTCGGACACGGCCTCGAACAGCGCGGTGTCGCCGGTCTGGTTCGTGTCGTAGATGAAGATACGATCGGTGCCCGACTTCGGCCCGATCAGCTCGCCCAGCGCGCGGAACACCCCGATGGCGCGCGTGAGGTCGTCGCCCTGCGGGTAGGACTCCACGTCGATGTCGATGCCGTCGAGGCCGTAGGGGGTGACGTAGGTGTCGATCAACTGCTGGGCGTACTCGCGGTAGGCGGCGTCCGTGAGGGGGATGTCGGCCTTCGCGAGCTTGTCGATCCACAGCGTGTAGACGACCTTCGTGCCGCGCGCGTGCAGGGTGGGTACGTAGGTGTCGCGCAGCGTGGGCCAGTAGTCGGTGCCCGCCGTCGCACCGGCGTCGAAGACCATCGCCACGTCGACCTCCGGCGGCAGGTCGGTCATGCGCGTCACATTGGGGTCCGGCAGGTTCGAGTTGGCGCTCTGCGGCACGGTCACGTCGCGCCAGGTGCGGTAGTACGCCATGGTCAGCGGCGTGTCGGAGCACTGGACGGTGCTGGTGACGGGGTCGGCCGGCGCTGCGGTGTCCGCGATGGCGGGCGGGCCTGCGAGTGCGGCGATGCCGGTGAGCAGGGCTCCCAGCCCGAGGGCTGTCGTTCGCTTCATTGCAATCTCCTTCGTCGTCGAGGTGGAGTTCGGCGCATCGTCCCTGCGGAACTTAAGCGCTTTAGTGGGAAGGTAGCAGAAGGACGCTCCTGTGCCCAGTCCAAGAAGCGGGAACGGGGCTGGATCGCTACAGTTGGTGGATGTCCAAAGCGAAGCGCGTGACCATCACGGACATCGCCCGGCTCGCGGGGGTGTCACCGGGGGCCGTGTCGTTCGCTCTCAACGGGCGTCCGGGCGTGAGCGAGCAGACGCGCCGCCGCATCCTCGACATCGCCGAGCAGCATCAGTGGGAGCCCAGCTCCGCCGCCCGCGCGCTCGTCGGCGCCCGCGCCGGCGTCATCGGGTTCGCGGTCAACCGGCCGGCGGACACCCTCGGGGCCGAGGCGTTCTTCACCGACCTCATCGCCGGGGCGCAGTCGGCGCTCGCCGAGCATCGCATCGCCATGCAGATGGTGCTCGTCTCCTCGGTCGAGGAGGAGGTGGCGACCTACCGCCGCTGGCGCAGCGCCAACCAGGTCGACGGCGTGATCGTGATCGACCCTCGCGACGACGACCCCCGCCTCGCGGTGCTCCCCGAGCTGGCCATGCCCGCCGTCGTGATCGGCAGCCGGTCCTCCGAGGACGGGCAGCCGGCCTCCATCTGGCTCGACGACGGCCAGGTCGCGCACTCGCTCTTCGACTACCTCGCCGCCCTCGGGCACCGCTCGATCGCCTACGTGGCCGGGCCGGCGGAGTTCCAGCACACGAGACTGCGCACCGAGGTGCTGCAGGGGCTGTCGGCCCGCGATGTCGCCGGGGAGGTCGTCAGCACCGACTCCTCCCCGGCCGCGGCATCCGACACCATGCGCTCGCTGCTGAGCCGGCCCCGCAGGCCCTCGGCCGTGGTGTTCGACAACGACGTGATGGCGATCGCCGGGCTGCGGGTCGCGCAGGAGATGGGCGTCTCGGTGCCCGCCGACCTGTCGATCGCATCGTTCGACGATTCCGTCGTCGCCGGGCTCGTGCACCCGTCGCTCACATGCATCACCCGCGACACCTTCGGCCTCGGCGCCGCGGCCGCCGGCTTCCTCCTGGAGCAGATCGACGCGCCGGAGGTGCTCGCCGACCGCGTCGGAGGGCTGCCGCAGCTCACGGTGCGCGAGAGCACGGCCGCCCCCCGCTGACCGGGGGGCGGCGCGCCTCGGCCGTGCCGCCGTGGCTCAGACGACGGTGTTCTGCGAGGCGTAGTGCACGCCGGCCGATCCCGGGCGCACCAGCTCCGTGATGCCGCGCGCGGCCAGGAGTCGTGCGTCCTCGGCATCCGCCGACGTGACGAACGCGGGGTCGACGCCCGATGCGCACGCATCGACCCAGGCCTGGAACACCGCACCTCCGGGGGCGAGGGCTGCGCGGCTGACCGGCGTCTCGTCGCCGTCGACCTCCACGACGATGCCCAGAGTGCGGGCGGGAGCGGGGCGCCGTTCGCGCAGCTCGGGGATGAGCTCGGCGAACCTCCGCCCGATCGGCTTCGCCGCGCCGTCCTGGTCGACGAGCCCCAGCGTGTACTCCAGCTCGGGGAAGTCGGCGAGGCCGCGGCTCACGTCGTGCGAGCACCACCAGGTCACGCCCCACAGGTTCTCGGTGCGCACGACCGACCGCAGCGTCGCCTCGAGGAAGTCGGGGGTCTGCTCGGGGGTGAGGCAGTTCGACGGGGCGCCGACCTCCTGCAGCCAGATCGGCCGCGCGGGGTCGGTCGCGAAGCCGCGCGCGAGCTCGATCATGTACTCGGCGTGCCGGTCGGATGCCGTGGAGCGTCCGCCGTAGCGCTGCGCGGTGCCGTTGAAGATCCAGGAGTGCACCGTCGTGACGTCGCCGAGGCGGGACGCGAGCCGCGGGGTGAAGCCGTGGCCGTCCATGTACCAGGCGGCGTCGTACTCGCTGTGCACGTGCTGCCGGCCGGGGGCGGCGGCGTGCGCGGCGTCGAGCAGCGTGGTGATCCACGCGGCGGCCTCGGTCTCGGTCACCGGCCATGGAGACGGGTGGTTCGTCGCCGAGAACTGATTCGTCTCGTTCCCGAGCGTGAAGCCGAGGAAGTTCGCCTCACCGCGTAGCGCCTCGCCGAGCCGGGTGACGAGCTCGGCCTGGCCGCTCAGCGCGTCGGGATGGGTGAACATGTTCTTGTCGTGCCAGGTGAACAGCCACGACGGGATGAAGTCGAAGCTCGACAGATGCCCCTGGATGACGTCGACGCTCGCGTCCAACCCGAACTCGCGGGCCATCTCCACCACGGAGCGCACGTCGTCTACCGCCTCCGTCCGGATCAGAGTGCGGTTCGGCTGCAGCACCGTCCACAGCGGGAAGACCCGTACGTGATCGAGCCCGAGTTCGGCCAGCGACTCGAAGTCCCGGCGCACCTCGTCGAGATCGAGCGACATCCACGCGTGCATCCACTGCGAACGCGGCGTGTAGTTCGCGCCGAAGCGCAGCGGGGCGATGGTGGGGGTCATCGCTGTCCTTTCCGGTGTGGACGGTGGCGTGGAGCGAGATCCTGGAGTGGCCCCTCCGCACGACGTTGTGGCATGCTATGGTCACTATACCGTTTTAGTAAAGGTTGCGACAGCGGCTCGATCGAGACGCACCAGCCTGGCAACTTCGAAGGAGAAGTCCCATGAAGCACCGTTCCACAGCACTCGCGGGCATCGCGGTTGCGGCATCCCTCGTGCTCGCCGGCTGCACCGGCGGCGGCTCCGGCGACACCGGCTCGGGCTCCGGCGAGGTCGCCGGGGAGATCACCTTCCAGACGTGGTCGCTCAAGAACGACAAGTTCACCCCGTACTTCGAGGGCGTGGTCAAGGCCTTCGAGAAGGCGCACCCCGGCACCACCGTGAACTGGGTCGACCAGCCCGGTGACGGCTACGAGGACAAGATCCTCCAGCAGGCCGAATCGGGCGAGCTGCCCGACGTCATCAACCTCCCGCCGGAGTACGCCTACTCGCTCGCGTCGGCCGATCAGCTGCTCGATCTCGGCTCCTCGTCGAAGGTCATCGACGACTACGTCCCCGGCGGCGTCGCGGCGTACGAGTACGACGGCCTCGAGGGCTCGTTCGCCTTCCCCTGGTATCTCGGCACCGAGCTGAACTACTGGAACACCGCGCTGCTCGCCAAGGGCGGCGTCACCGCTCCGCCGAAGACCTTCGACGAGACGCTGGACGCCGCGGAGAAGCTGGCCGCCGCGGGCGTCCCCATGTTCTCCTCCGTGCCCAGCCCCAAGACGCTGCAGATCGTCGGCGCCGCCCCCGACATCTACAAGGACGGCGAGTTCGTCTTCAACACCCCCGAGGCCGCGAAGATCATCGACCGCTACGCCGAGCTCTACAAGGCCGGCGCCATCACGGCCGAGGCGCTGCAGGGGGCCGGCACCGCCAACTCCAACATCAACATCTTCAACACCGGCGGCGTGGCCTGGACCACCGCGGGCCCGAACTACATCGACAAGGACGTCGCGGTCAACGCGCCGAACCTGCTCCCCGACGTCGACGTGACAAACGGCTTCGGCAACCCGCCGCTGTTCGTGCAGGGCATCAGCGTGTCGAAGAACTCGAAGAACTCCGCCACCGCGCTGGCCTTCGCCGAGTTCGTCACGAACACCGAGAACCAGATCGCGTTCGTCAAGCTCGCGACCGGCTTCTTCCCCGGCACGATCGAGGCCAACGCCGACCCCTCGGTGTTCGCCGAGACCCCGGTGAACGAGCTGCAGGGCACCGCGACCTCTCTCGCCGCCGAGCAGATGGCCGAGGCGAAGCAGACCGGCGCCCCGCAGTACACCGAGGCGATGGAGACCTACGCCAAGCAGCAGATCGCGCTCGCCGTCACCGGCGAGATCACCGGTCAGGAGGCCCTGGACAAGGCCGTCGAGTACGCGCAGCAGAACGTCGTCGGCTGACGCCGACGGGGCGGAGAGGGTGAGACCGTGAAGAGACAGAGCTGGTACACGCCGTATCTGCTGGTGCTGCCGGCGGTGGTCTGGGTGCTCGTGTTCGCGCTGTGGCCGTTCCTGAACACCGTGATCCTCGCCTTCACGGATGCTCGTCCCCTCCGCCCCGCCACCTTCGTCGGGCTGGAGAACTTCGCCAAGCTCTTCGAGGACGAGCGCTTCGGCTACGCGCTCACGACGTCGCTCGTCTACGTCGTGGTGTGCGTGCCGCTGCTCACCTTCCTGCCGCTGCTGCTGGCGATGCTCGTGCACGCGAAGATCCCCGGCATCGGGTTCTTCCGCACCACGTTCTACTTCCCGGTGATCGCCTCGGCCGTGGTCGTCGCGATCGTGTGGGAGTTCCTCTTCTCCGGCAGCGGCACGATCAACGCGGCGCTGAAGTTCTTCGGGCTCGCCGACCGTCCGATCGAGTTCCTCTCCGACCGGTGGCTGCTCATCGGCTGCGCGATCGGGCTCACGGTGTGGAAGGGGCTCGGCTACTACATGGTCGTGTACCTGGCGGCGCTCGGCAACGTCGGGCGCGAGCTGCACGAGGCGGCCGCCATGGACGGCGCCGGACGCTGGCGCCGGTTCTGGTCCGTGACGGTGCCCGGTGTGCGCGGGCCGATGATGCTCGTCTCCGTGCTCGTGTGCGTCGGCGCGATGCGGGTGTTCACCGAGCTCTACGTCCTCTCCAACGGATCGGGCGGACCCGGCGGACGCGCGATGAGCATGGTGATGCTCATCCAGTCCATGGGCAAGGGCTTGAACGGGCAGGTGGGCTACGCGTCCGCCATCTCGCTCGTGCTCTTCCTCCTCACGCTCGTGCCCCTCGCCGTGGTCGGGGTGCTGAACAACAGCGACACGATCAGAGAGGCGCTCGCCGCCCGCCGCACGACCCGCGCCGCGCGGGCGACGCGCCGCGCACAGGGGGTGACGCGATGACCTCCGTGCGATCGTCGGCGCCGCGACGCGAGCGTCCGTACCGGGTGTCCGGATCCAGCGACATCATGAAGCCGTCGTTGGGCGGGCTCATCGGCAAGTACGCGCTGCTGGTGATCGTGCTGGCCGTCATGGTGTTCCCGTTCCTGTGGCAGATGTCGACCTCCTTCAAAGGCCCCACCGAGGGCATCTACGACTTCCCGCCGCAGCTGATCCCGCAGGCGCCGACGCTGGACAACTACGCCGAGGTGTTCCGCACCATCCCCGTGCTCGACTACGCCTGGCACTCGCTGCTCGTCGGCGTCGGCACGGTCATCACCAACGTCGTGTTCGCCACGATCGGCGGCTATGCGCTCGGCACCATGAAGTTCCGCGGCAAGTGGGTCGTGCTCGCGATCATCTTCTCGACGCTGCTGCTCCCCGGAGAGGTCACGCTGACCAGCCAGTACCTCACCGTGAAGTCCCTGGGCCTCGCCAACACCCTGTGGGGGGTGTTCCTGCCCGGGGCGATCGCGGCGATCAACGTGCTGCTGATGATGGCGGCGTGCCGCATGATCCCCGCCGACACCCTGGACGCCGCGACCATCGACGGCGCGAACACGATGCAGCGGCTGCGGCACATCGTGTGGCCGAACGTGCGCGGCATGGTGTCGGTCGTCGCGCTGTTCGCGTTCATCGGCGCGTGGGACGACTTCCTCTGGCCGCTCGTCGTGCTCTCCGACCCCGCCAACTACACGCTCACGGTGGGGATGCAGTACCTCAGCTCGAACTTCTCCGCGAACCCGCGCGTGATCGCGGCCGGGACGATGATCGCCCTCGTGCCGATCATCCTGCTGTTCGCGATCCTGCAGCGGCAGTTCTTCAAGGGCGTGGAAGAGGGAAGCGTCAAGGGATGACCGACGCCCGCGACACGGCGGTCCTGGATGCGGCGGGCTCCGGCATCCGCTGGTTCGCCATCCCGCAGCCCTCCACGGCCGCGCTCGCCGGAGGGGAGTGGCGGCCGTCCTCGGTACGGGTGATCGCAGAGGATCCGGCGTTCGCGCACGAGGCTGTGCGGTTCGAGCGCGAGCTGGCGGCGCAAGGCATCGCCGGCGGAGACCGCACGGTGGTCACGCTCTCGCGCGGTCTGGGTGACGGCGAGGCCTTCGCGATCGACGTCGGCGACGACGTCGAGGTGCGCGCGGCGACCCCGGCCGGGGTGTTCCGGGCGACGAGGCAGCTGCTGCACAACCTGCGTGCGCAGGGGGCCGTGCCCCGCGGCCGGGTGGCGTCCGCACCGGCCGTCGCCGAGCGCGGACTCCATCTCGACGCCGCCCGCCTGTACGTCCCGGCCGCCGACATCCTCGGCCTCCTGCACTCCGTCGCCGACATCGGCGTCAACGTGCTCCAGTGGCACGTGTCGGAGAACGAGGGATTCCGCATCGGCTCGGAGGCCTTCCCGGAGATCGTGTCCCCGGAGCACGTGTCGCGCGCCGACGCCCGGCGGATCGCGGATGCCGCGGCCGAGTTGCACATCGACCTCATCCCCTCGCTCGACATGCCCGGCCATCTGCGGCACGCGCTCGCCGCGCACCCCGGGCTGCGGCTGCCCGCGGCAGACGGAGGCGCCGTCGATCATGCGCTCGACATCACAGACGAGCACGCAGTGGCGTTCGCGCTGGCGCTGGTCGACGACGTCGCGCCGCTGTTCCCGCACAGCACGAGCTGGAACCTCGGCGGTGACGAGTTCGTCGACTTCGCCCGCATGGACGCCTATCCCGTGCTCGCCGACGAGGCGCGGCGGCGGTTCGGCGCGGAGGCGAGCGGCTTCGACCTGCTCACCGACTTCGTGAACCGGGTCACCGCCCACCTCCGCTCCCGGGGACTCTCGGCCAGGGCCTGGAACGACGGGATGCTGCGCGGCGCCGTCGTCGGGCTCGACCCCGATGTGACACTGACGTGGTGGACCAACTGGCATCCGGAGATGCGCGCGCTCTCCGCCGCGACGGGCGCCGACCGCCTGCTGGTGAACTTCCACGACGCACTCTTCTACTACGTGCTCGGCGAGAAGGCCGGATACACCTATCCGACCGATGCCAGGATCTGGGAGGCCGACTGGCACCCCGGCCTCTTCCCGTCGCTCCCCGACGGCACGCGACAGGAGATCCCCGAGCCCTACCCGGCGACTCTGCGCGGCGCCTCGTTCTCGGTGTGGTCCGACGACGCGTCCGCGCAGTCGGTCGACGAGGTGTTCGCCGGCATCCGCTCGCCGCTGCGGGCGATGGCGGAGCGGGCGTGGAACGGCGGATCGCGGCTCGGCCTCGATGCGTTCCGCGAGATCGATCGGTCGATCGGCGTCGTCGGCGCGGACGATGCGGATCACCCCTCCCGCTGAACCGGTTTAGTAAATTAGCCTGAGTAACCCCGAGCCCTGGACGGAGCACCTTCCTTCATGCATGACGACACCTCACTCACCGTCGGCCGCGTCACCCGGGTGCTCACCGAGCGCATCCGCCCCGCCGTCCACTCGGCATCCGTCCCCCTGACGGTCGAGGTCGCCGAGCTGCCCGGGGAGCCGATCCCGCCGGCGGAAGGCCTCGCGCTCGACTTCGCCGCGTCGTCGGTGCCGGCGATGTGGGGGCCCGCCTGGTCGACGACGTGGTTCCGCCTGACCGGCCGCGTGCCCGCCGAGTGGGCCGGCCGGCGCGTCGAGGCGGTCGTCGACCTGGGCTTCGACATCAACATGCCCGGCTTCCAGTGCGAGGCCCTCGTGTACCGGCCGGACGGCACCCCGGTGAAGAGCGTCAACCCGCGCAACCAGTGGGTGCCGATCGCGGACTCGGCCGTGGGCGATGAGCCCGTCGAGCTGTACCTGGAGGCGGCGGCCAACCCCGTGCTGCTCGACTACCACCCCTTCCTCCCGACGCAGGAGGGTGACATCCGCACCTCCTCGCCCGAGCCGCTGTACCGGACCCGGCGCATCGACCTCGCGGTGTTCGAGCCGGAGGTGTTCGAATTGTCCCTCGACCTGGAGGTGCTCTCCGAGCTGCAGGCCGAGCTGCCGCCCACCTCGCCGCGGCGCATGCGCATCCTGCAGGCCCTCGACGACGCCCTTGACGTGCTCGACCTGCAGCGCATCGCCGAGACGGCATCCGATGCCCGCTCGCGCCTCGCCGACGTTCTCGCCTCGCCCGCCGAGGCGAGCGCCCACCGCATCTCGGCCATCGGCCACGCGCACATCGACTCCGCGTGGCTGTGGCCCGTGCGCGAGACCATCCGCAAGGTGGCGCGCACCACCTCCTCGATGACGACGCTGATCCAGGAGCAGCCCGAGTTCCAGTACGGGATGTCGAGCGCGCAGCAGTACGCGTGGCTCAAGGAGCACCGGCCCGAGGTGTACGCCCGCGTCAAGGCCGCCGTCGCCGACGGGCGCTTCCTGCCGCTGGGCGGCATGTGGGTCGAGTCCGACACGGTCATGCCGACCGGCGAGTCGATGGTGCGCCAGTTCCAGTACGGGCAGCGCTTCTTCGAGCGCGAGTTCGGCATCCGCTCGAAGGGCGTGTGGCTGCCGGACAGCTTCGGGTACTCGCCCGCCCTGCCGCAGCTCATGCGGCGAGCCGGCTTCGAGTGGTTCTTCACCCAGAAGATCTCGTGGAACCAGCAGAACGTGTTCCCGCACCACACCTTCCTCTGGGAGGGCATCGACGGGTCGCGCATGTTCACGCACTTCCCGTCGATGGACACCTACAACTCCCAGCTCAGCGGCATGGAGGTCGCCAAGGCGTCACGCCAGTTCAAGGAGAACCGGCTGACCTCGCGCTCGATCGCCCCGGTCGGCTGGGGCGACGGCGGCGGAGGGACCACGCGGGAGATGACCGGCAAGGCCGCGCGTCTGCGCGACCTGGAGGGCAGCGCGAAGGTCGAGTGGGAGCATCCGGACGTCTTCTTCGACGCAGCCAAGGCCGAGCTGCCGCACCCCGCGGTCTGGGTCGGCGAGTTGTACCTTGAGCTGCACCGCGGCACGCTCACCAGCCAGCACGCCACCAAGGCGCTGCACCGGTGGGCCGAGCACGCGCTCGTCGAGGCGGAGCTGTGGGCGGCGACGGATGCCGTGCGCACCGGTGCAGCCTACCCCGCCGCCGAGTTCGACCGGCTGTGGCAGACCGTGCTGCTGCACGAGTTCCACGACATCCTGCCCGGCACGTCGATCGCCTGGGTGCACCGCGAGGCCGTCGAGGTGCTGTCGCGCGTGCTCGACGAGGCCCGTGCGCTGTCCGATGCGGCGCGGCGGTCGCTCGCGGGCGCCGGCGAGGTCGAGTTGCGCTTCGACCCGACGACGGGAGCCGGCGCTCTCGTCGCCGCGCGCACCGATCACGACGTCGCGCTCACCGAGGAGGACGGCGGATTCCGCCTCGAGAACGACCTCGTCTCCGTCGTCGTGTCGGCCGAGGGTCTGATCACCTCCGCGGTGGACAGGGCGTCGGGCCGCGAGGCGATCGCCGAGGGGCGCGCGGCGAACCTCTTCCAGCTGCACCAGGACTTCCCTAACATGTGGGATGCGTGGGACATCGACCGTTATTACCGCAACAGCGTCGACGATCTGACGGCCGTCTCGTCGCTCTCGGCATCCGTCGTCGACGGCGTCGCGGAGATCAGCGTCGTGCGCGGGTTCTCGCAGTCGACCATCACGCAGACGATCTCCCTCGCCCCCGGCGAGCGCACGGTGCGGCTGCGCAACGAGGTCGACTGGCACGAGACCGAGAAGCTGCTCAAGCTCGCCTTCCCGCTCGACGTGCAGGCCTCGCACACCGAGGCCGAGACGCAGTTCGGCTATCAGTCGCGCGTGACGCACACGAACACGAGCTGGGAGGCCGCGAAGTTCGAGACCTCGATGCACCGCTTCGTGCTCGTGCGCGAGCAGGACTTCGGCGTCGCCCTCGTGAACGACTCGATCTACGGCTACGACACCTCGCGTGACGCCGCGGACGACGGGGTCACCACCACGGTGCGGCTGTCGTTGCTGCGCGCACCGCGGTTCCCCGACCCCGACACTGACCACGGACGTCACGTGATCACGGTCGGGCTCGTGATCGGAGCGGATGCCGGCATCGCCACGGCCGAGGGCATCAGGCTCAACGCGCCGGCCGTGTCGGTACGGGGGGCGCGAGAGGTCGAGCCGCTCGTGGGCGTGCAGGGCGAGGGCATCGTCGTGTCGGGCGTGAAGCTCGCGGCCGACGGCTCCGGCGACGTGATCGTGCGCGTGTACGAGGCGCTCGGACGCCGCGCGGTCGGGGCGCTGGAGATCGGGGTCGACCACCGCGAGGTGCGCGAGGTCAGCCTCATCGAGGACGAACTGGAGGCCCCGCGCCGCGGCGTGGAACTGCACCTGCGCCCGTTCGAGGTCCGCACCGTCCGCGTCGTGCGCTGAAGCGGGCGCGGGGCAGCAGGGCCGCGGCCGAGCGTCCCGCTGGCCCCGTACGAAAAGTCGGAGCCACGGGGCGACACGCGCCGCCTGGCACCCCGGTAGGCGGCGTGTCGCCCGGGGACTCCGACGTTTCGCGCGCCGGGCGGGGCGCCCCGGGGCGGGCGGGCCGCGGGGCGTCCGGGGTCAGGGGGCCGCGCGGAACGCCTCGTAGTCGGCGCGGGAGAGTTCGGCGTAGGCGCGGCCCCACGCGAGCAGCGCGGCGGTGACGGCGCGTCCGCCGCCGACGTACCCCGCGACCTCCGAGGCCGTGACCGACTGGCTGTGCGCGCGGGCGATCACCGCCGCGCACGCCTGCGCGTACGTCACGAAGGGGCCGTCGTCCAGTTCCTCGACCTCGACGCCGCCCTTCATGTCATGGAACTGCCGCACGTAGTAGTCGCCGTTCGGCGCGCGCAGGTGTCCGAGGAACGGATCCGATAGCGCCTGCAGGATGCGCTGCATCGACACCACGCGCGCTCCCTCGCCGTGCGCGTCGATCAGCCGCTGCAGCGCATCGGGCTGCGGCATCCGCCCGTACTCGACGAGCACGCTCTGCGACGCCTGCTTCGGCTGCATGAGCAGCGTATTGTCCTCGCCGTCCTGGAACAGCACGAGGTAGCAGCGGGTGCCCACGCTGCCGACGCCGACCACGCGCCGCGCGACGTCGCTCACGCCGTAGTGCTCGAACAGCAGCGCGACGTCGGGGCTCGCCGTGGCGCGGTACTGCTCGACCAGCTCGTGCACGTTCTCGAGGATCTCGGGCTCGACCGGACCCGTCGTCGGCTCCTGGTGCAGGAACACGCGGCGGCCGTCGGCATCGGCCTCGGTGAGCCGGCGCACGGCGCGCTCGCCGGTGCGCTTCTCCGCCTGCTTCACCGAGCTGCGGATCGCCTTCTGTGACGCCCTGTCGAGCAGCCCGCGGGTCGCCTGCACGTCGAAGTGCGAGAAGTAGCGGTCCTTCGGGCTGCGTGCGGTCGCGCGCGCGATGCCGCGGGCGTAGGTGGCGACGGCGGCGGTCGCGGCCTCGTCGATGACGGCATCCGTGCGCCCGGTCGCCTGCCCGCCGATGACGATGCTGGCGACCAGCCTCTTCACGTCCCACTCCCAGGGCGCCCACGCCGACTCGTCGAAGTCGTTCAGGTCGAACACCAGGCTGCGCTGCGGGGAGGCGTAGAAGCCGAAGTTCGAGACGTGCGCGTCGCCGCAGGACGCCACGAGGATGCCGCTGTGCGGGGCGTCGGCGAGATCGGCGGCCATCAGGGCCGCGGTGCCGCGGTAGAACGCGAAGGGGCTCGCGGACATCCGCTCGCGTCGCAGCGGCACGAGGTCCTGCTGCCGATCGCGGTTCTGCGCCTCCAGGATGCCGAGCGGGTCACGGGAACCGGTGGGGAGTTCGGCGAGCTCTCGCCGCGGCGTGCGGCCACGGGTCTCCGCCCCGCGCCGGAGGAGGGCGGAGTGCGACGGCTGCGGCGTCCAGTCGGTGACCATGCGGCCATTGTGGCAGGAGCGGCGCCGGAGCAGAACGGGGGATCGTGCGGGATCCGGGTGCCGTTGTGGCGGACGCGGGTCCGGAGGATCATGGCGGGATGGCGACCATCGACGACGTGCGGGAGATCGCGCTGGCGCTCCCCGGTACCGAGGAGCGGACGGGCGGTCACACCGGCGAGCCGGCCTGGCGTCTGACGAACGGGCAGTTCGCCTGGATCCGCGGTCCGCGGGCGACCGACCTGCGACAGCTGGCCGAGCTCGGACGTGCCTGGCCCGACGGGCCGGTGCTGGGCGTGCGGGTCGCCTCGGCGGAGGAGAAGGAGGCGCTGCTCGCCGCGGAGCCCGACGCCGTGTTCACCATCCCGCACTTCGACGGCTACCCGGCCGTGCTCGTGCGACTGGACGCGGTCGACGCCGAGCGACTGGCCGAGATCGTCGCCGACGCGTGGCTGCTGCGCGCACCGGTGCGGGTGGCGGCGGCCTGGCTCGCCGAGCGCGGTCTGACGTAGCGCCCGACCGCGGCTCAGGCGGGGTCGAGTCGCAGCACCTCGGGCGATTCGCCGCCGGCGATCTCGTCGGAGACGCGGATGCTGCGAGCCAGGTCGTCGAGCGCGCCGATGACGGTGCCGAAGCGCTCGCGCTCGCTGCAGATCGCGGTGAGCGTCACGAGGTGGGTGCCGGTGTCCCACGTGTAGGTGGCGAACGGCGGCGCGGTGGGCGACTCGGGCATCGGCACCACGAGCTTCTCGCCGGCGCCGAGCCAGCGGCTGGAGAACGACTCGGTGTCGTCGTAGTCCATCGGCATCGAGGCGCGGGCGATGCGCACGTCCGGTGTCAGCGCCTGGGCGGTGACCATGGCGACGACGAGCTCGGGGTCGGCCTTCCACGTCCACACGAGCACGCGGCCGTCCGCCCTCTTCATGAGCATGGGGGCGGCCTGGCTCATCAGCCAGGCGCCGACCCGCGACCCCGGCCGCTCGGTGGCGCCGAGCGCGGTGTTCGCCTGGCCGAGCAGCATCCGGATCGCCGCCTTGCGGTGTCGCCGGCCCCGGAAGCCGAGCGAGTCGGTCACCGGGATCCAGAGCCCGGTGTCGGCATCCGCTGTCAGTCTCATGCCTCCACCGTACGGGGGAACGGCGGGAATCAGCCGTGAGAGCGCCGCCGTCGACCGCCGGTCGGGCATGGAGGGATGACGGTATGCCTGGGCCGCCGGATCAGGGGCCTCGGGTAGAGTGGCCAGCGCCCGACCAGGGCATCCAGTGGCCGTTGTACCGTAAGGCAGCATCTGTGACCTCCTCCGACGACCCGATCGAGCCGTCGCGCACCACCGGCGCCGACCCCGCCACCGCGGGGTCAGCCGCCGGTGATCGACCCCTGCGCATCCTGATCGGATGCGACACCTTCTCGCCCGACATCAACGGCGCCGCCCGCTTCGCCGAGCGCCTCGCCGCGGGGCTCGTGCAGCGCGGGCACGACGTGCACGTGTCGGCCCCCAACCAGGCGTATCGCCGCTCGGCCCCGCACACCGAGGTCGTCGAGGGCGAGCCCATGACCCTGCACCGGCTGCCGTCGGTGCGCTGGGCCCCGCACGACTGGCTGCGGTTCGTGTGGCCGTGGCGCTCCAAGCATTACGCGCGCAAGGTCCTCGACGCGGTGCAGCCCGACGTCGTGCACATCCAGTCGCACATCGTGATCGGCCGCGGTCTCGCGCGCATTGCCCACCAGCGCGGCATCCCGGTGATCGCCACCAACCACGTGATGGCCGAGAACATCCTCGACCACACCACCATGCCGAAGTTCATCGACGACCTCGTGCTGAAGTTCGCCTGGGCCGACGCCAAGCGCACCTTCGACCTCACCAGGGCGATCACCACGCCGACCCGTCGCGCCGCCGACTTCCTCGAGCGCACCGTCGAGGTCGAGAACGTGATCCCGGTGAGCTGCGGCATCGACCGCACCCAGTACAACCCGGTGATCGGGCCCAGGGAGAAGCACCGCATCGTGTTCGTCGGCCGGCTCACGGCCGAGAAGCAGGTCGAGGTCATCCTCAAGGCGATCACGAAACTCGACCCCGCGCTGGACGTCACGTTCGACATCGTCGGCGGCGGCGACCAGCGCAAGCAGCTCGAGAACCTCACCGCACAGCTCGGGCTCTCCGACCGCGTCGCCTTCCATGGCCGCACCACCGACGAGGAGCTGCGCGCGCTGCTGTCGCGGGCCTCGGTGTTCGCGATCGCGTCGATCGCCGAGCTGCAGTCCATCGCGACGATGGAGGCGATGGCCTCGGCACTGCCGATCGTCGCCGCCGACGCCGTGGCCCTGCCCCACCTCGTGCACGACGGCGAGAACGGCTACCTGTTCGAGCCGGGCAACGTCGACGAGCTCGCCGCCCGTCTCACCGATGTGCTCACCGCGGAGCCGGCGGAGTACGAGCGGATGCAGCGGGCCTCGCTCGACGGCGTCCTGATCCACGACATCAACCGCACGCTCGACACCTTCGAGGCGCTGTACCGCGACGAGCCCCTTCCCGAGTGACGATGCACATCGTCTTCTTCGGCGATCAGCACCTCGACTCCCTCGGCGGCGCTCAGGTCTCGATGCGCCTGCAGCGCGAGTTCCTGGAGCGTGCGGGGCACACCGTGACGGTGGTGGCACCGCGCATGCACGGCCCGCGGGCGACGGCCGTGCACGACCCGGCCACCATCGACCTCGACTCCGTGCCGATCACCGCCGACCGCGAGTACTCGATGAGCTGGCCCGGTCGTTCGACGGACCGCGCGCTCGACCGCGCCATGACCCGACGCCCGCCCGTCGACGTCGTGCACGTGCAGGCCGACTTCTGGGGTGCGTTCATCGGCCATCGCTACGCGGCTCGCCACGGCATCCCGGTGGTGCACACCATGCACAACCGGGTCGATGTCGGCATCGCAGCCGTCACGCCGCTGCACCGGCCGGTGCTCGCGGTGCTCAACGCCTGGCGCCGCCGGGCGCTGCGCGGTGTCGGGGATGCGGTGGCCGGGAGCGACGGATGGTCCTTCCTGCGCGGACTCGCCGCCGGCGCCTCGGCAGTGACCGCTCCGTCGACGCACTTCGCGCGACGGCTGGAGCAGCACGACGTGTTCCGCCCGGTCGACGTGATCTGGAACGGCATCGACGACGATGCGCGGGCGGCGACGCTGGCTGCGGCGCCCGATTCGCGCCCGCCGGGACGCCCGCGGTTCGTGTGGCTGGGACGGATGAGCCCGGAGAAGAGGCTGCTGCCGTTCCTCGAGGCGTTCGTCGCATCGGGGGTGGACGCCGAGCTGGAGATCATCGGCGGGGGAGGCCAGCGCGGAGCGGCCGAGAAGATCGTCGCCGGCCTCCCGCACGTGCGGTTCGCCGGAAAGCTGACCTACGCCGAGACGCTCGCCCGCATCGCCGCGGCCGACGCGCTCGTGCAGACGTCGATCGGCTTCGAGACGCAGGGCATGACGCCCTTCGAGGCGGCGACCCTAGGCACCCCATCGGTGATCAGCGACCCCGACATCGCCGCGGAGCTCGGCGGGGGGCTGTGGGCGGTGCCGGATGCCGACGGCCCTGAGCCCCGGCGGATCTCCGCGCTCGCCGAGACGCTGAGGCGGGCGGCGGCCGACATCGCCGACGGCACGGCGCCGACGCCGCTGCCCGAGGTGGCCGACGCGTTCCGCCAGTCGTCGCGGACGGCCGCGATGATCGAGGTCTACGAGCGGGTGCTGGCGCGCTGACCCGCGGACCGGCACCGCCTCCGCGGTGACCGGGTCAGAGCATGCCCCAGAACAGGCTGGTCACCCAGCTGACGAGCCGTCCGACGACGGCCGCCCCGGCCAGGCCGACCGCGATCGCGGCGAGCAGGCGGGGCTCGGGTCGCCGCAGGGCGACGATGCCGAGCACGAGGGCGACGGCGTTGCCGACGATGGTCAGCAGGCCGAGCACGAGCGTGAGCGACTCGGCCACGTCGTAGTTGCCGCTCATGTACAGCATCGGAGTGACGGGGATCGACAGCAGCCCCAGTGCCCCGAAGACCACGGCGATGAGGAACGCCGTGCGCCCGAGCGGGGTGCGGGATGCGGCTGCCGCTCCGAACGGCGGGGTCGCGGGGTACTGCGGCGCGGCGGGCTGTTGCTGAGCCGCGGGGTACTGCGGCGCGGCGGGGTATTGCGGGGCCGCGGGGTACTGCGGGGTCGCGGGGTACTGCGGCGCTGCCTCGGGCTGGCCGGGGGTCTGCTGCGGTTCGCTCATGATGGCTCCCGACGGATCAGTAGAGGAAGGAGAAGAGGTTGGTGACCCAGGAGAGCACCGCGCCGGCGACCTGTCCTGCGGCGATGCCGATCGCGATCCCGGCCAGCACCTTGGGGCCGTCGCGGCGGATCGCGACCAGCCCGGTGACCAGTGCGGCGGCGGCCACGGCGAACCCGATGAACCCGATGGCGCCGTTGGACACCGCCATGATGCCGCTCGCGGAATATCCGATGAGGCGGAAGAGCACGGGGTAGGCGAGCACCGTCAGCATGCTGAACCCGAACGCGATCAGGGCGAGGATGAACGCGACCCGTCCGAGGGAACCGACCGCGCGCGGCGCTGCGGCCGCTGCATACCCCTGCCCCGGGTGGCCGTACGCCGCCTGCGGCTGAGCGTAGGAAGGAGCGCCGGGCGTCTGGCCGTAGGTCGGCTGTCCGAACGGCTGCGGGGTGTACGCCGCAGCGGGCTGGCCGTACGCCCCGCTCGGCTGCGGCGGTTGCCCCTGCGGCATCCCCGCCGGCTGCTGCGGTGGCGTCGCCTGTGGCGCTGCGGTCGGCGGTTGCGGCGCTGCGTCCGGCATCCCGCTCGGCTGAGGCTGCGGCATCCCGCTCGGCTGAGGCTGCGGCATCCCGCTCGGCTGAGGCTGCGGCATCCCGCTCGGCTGTTGCTGCGGCCTCCCGCTCGGCTGAGGCTGCGGCATCCCGCTCGGCTGTTGCGGAGTCGGCTGCCCGTGCGGCGGTACGGATGGCTGCTGCGGCTCGCTCATGCCCTCGAGCGTAGCCCGTCCCCTTCCGTTCCCGTATGAGTTGTGGCCCATCCTCTCCTGCTCCCGTATGAGCTGTGGTCGCTGAAATGCCGATTCAGCGACCACAAGTCATACGGGAGCCAGGGAGGAAAGGAGCCGGGCGCGGGAGAAGGGGGTCAGCGGTAAGTGCGGGGGAGCTCGGGGACGTCGAGCGGATCGCGGGCGGCGACGCGGTTCCAGTCGGTCGGCACCCGGCGGTAGCCGTCGCGCCGCAGTTCGACGACGGTGGCGACGAGCGCCCACGCGGCGAGGGCGAGGAGTGCGATGACGAGTATCATGGCAGAAACGCTACGTTCAATGCAGATCGGCCACGAGTGGCAGGATAGACGTTTGACGTAGGAAAACTGCCAACATGGAGCATGTATGAAGACCGTCGCCTGCGTCATCCAAGACGGGTTCGCCCCTTTCGAATTCGGGGTCGCCTGCGAGGCCTTCGGGCTCGACCGATCGGATGACGGCATCCCGAACTTCGATTTCCGCGTCGTCGCCCCGCATGCCGGCGTCGTGCACTCCAAGATGGGCTTCTCGGTCAACGTCGAGCACGACCTCTCCTTCGCCTACGAGGCCGACCTCGTGGTGTTCTGCCCCATCCCGCGGGAGTACTGGGGGAGCATCGACCCGCTGCTGATCGATCTGGCTCGGGATGCGGCCTCGCGCGGCGCCTGGGTGATGAGCGTGTGCAGCGGATCGTTCATCCTCGCCGCCGCCGGCGTGCTCGACGGCCGCCGGGCCACGACGCACTGGATGTACGCGCACCACATGGCTGCGATGTATCCGCAGATCGACATCGATCCCGATGTGCTCTTCGTGCAGGACGGGCGCCTCATCACCAGCGCCGGCACGGCCGCCGGCATCGACGCCTGCCTGCACCTGCTGCGCCAGGAGGTGGGCGCCGAGCTCACCAACCGCATCGCGCGCCGCATGGTGGTGCCGCCGCAGCGCGACGGGGGCCAGGCGCAGTTCATCGACCGGCCGATCCCCGTCGTGCCGACCGACTCGCTCGCCGCCGTGGCCGACTGGGCCGTGGCGCATCTGCGCGACGACCTCGGCGTCGACCGGCTCGCCTCGCGTGCCCTCATGTCACCGCGCACCTTCGCGCGACGTTTCAAGGCGGAGTACGGCGCGACTCCGGCGTCGTGGCTCGCTCGTCAGCGCGTCATCCACGCGCAGCGGATGCTGGAGCGCACCGAGCTCGGTCTCGACCAGATCGCGGCCGAGTGCGGGTTCGGGTCGGCGGCGGTGCTGCGGCAGAACTTCTCGCGCGTGCTCGGCACGACGCCCACGGCCTACCGTGCGCGGTTCTCCTGCACGACCGACGAGGCTCCCGCCGCGTGAGTGTCCGGCCGACGCGTCAGGAGGCCTTCGGGAACAGGATGCGGAAGGCGCGCAGGTAGCTGTTCGTGCGTTCGCCGTGCGCCGGCACGTAGAAGTCGGGATCGATGTGGACGATGGGCCGCTCGCGGTCGTCGCCGCTCTGGGGGTTCTGCTCGTCGCGTGCCATGTTGGTCACCTCTCCGTGCCTATCATTTCATGATTCGGAAACTTCCTTCTGAACTATGAAAAGAGTAAGCCGAGCCTGAGCCCTCCGTCAAGGGTCGGATCTCAGGAGTCCCAGTGGGCCGGCGTCGCGAGCGCGTGATAGTCGACGTCGATGCCCGCGGCGGAGACGGATGCCGTGCAGTACAGCAGCGACTGAGTGGGGTAGCCGTGGGGGCGGTTGTCGCGGATGATCGCGCGGTCGTCCTCCGGCGCCAGACGCGCCGACTCGGCGAGCAGCGAGAGCCACTCCGAGGTCCAGTCCGCGCTCCCGGACGTCGGCCCCAGGGCGCGGAACTCCGGAAGCCAGGCGGCGATCCGCGGCGTCCCCTCGTCGTCGAGGTCGTCGTGGGCGATCATGTGGGTGCCGGGGACGATCGGGGTCTCGCGCAGCGACACCCCGTCCCAGCTGAGCACGCGGGCACCCTCGGGGCGCACCTCGAGCAGGTTGAAACCGTGCATGGGCAGGTCGTCGCCCTCCGGCGATCGTCCGGTGACCGAGTCGAGCGCGAGCGCGCCCCTCGACACCGCTCGGTCGTCGGGGAGGTCGAGCACGTCGGCGCGGTTCAGCAGCACGGCGAGCCGACCCTCGGCGGGGTTCGCGGCGAGCCAGGCCCCGCCGGCGCGGCGGTCGCGGATGCCGATCACGCCGGGGTGGCGCTCAGGCCACCACTCGCCGAGAGCGTCCCACTCCCGCAGCGGATCCTCGTCGCGAACCGCCAGCAGGCGAGCCGTCCCGGCATCCGCCACATCGATCACGACCGTGCACACAGGTCCAGCCTAGGCGGAGCGGGCGGAGTGGTCGCCGGTGCCGGTGAGCTGATCGAGCAGGTGGTCGAGCACCGTGTCGAGCACCGCGAGGCCGTCGCGTACGCCGCCGGGGGATCCCGGGAGGTTCATCACGAACGTGGATCCGGCGACCCCCGCGACCGCCCGGCTGAGCACCGCCGTCGGCGTGACGGATGCTCCGCGCCGGCGCACCTCCTCGACGATCCCCGGCAGCTCCGCGTCGAGCAGGGCGCGGGTGGCCTCGGGGGTGCGGTCACCCGGTGCGACCCCGGTCCCCCCGGTCGTGAGGAGCACGGCGGGGGCGTCGTCGAGCAGCGCGGCGAGAGCCTCCGCCGCACCGGCATCCGGAGCGACCTCGACGCGCACCGTGAACCCGCGCTCGCGCAGCCAGGCGGAGATGAGCGGGCCGGTACGGTCCTCGTAGACGCCGGCCGCCGCCCTCGTCGACACCACGAGCACGGTCGCTGCGCGGGTCACGGGCGCGACCAGTCGCCGCTCTTGCCGCCGGACTTCGCGAGCACCAGCACCTCGGTGATCACGGCGTGCTTGTCGACGGCCTTGATCATGTCGTACAGGGTGAGCGCCGAGACGGTCGCCGCGGTGAGGGCCTCCATCTCCACGCCGGTGACGCCGTTGGTGACCGCGGTCGCGACGATGCGCACGCGGTCGTGCTGCGGCTCGAGATCGACCGAGAGCTTGGTCAACGGCAGCGGATGGCACAGCGGGATCAGCGCCGACGTCTGCTTGGCCCCCATGATGCCGGCGAGCCGGGCGGTGCCCAGCGCCTCGCCCTTGGGCAGCGAGCCGTCGGCGATCTTCGCGACCACCTCCGGCGTCGTCACGAGCACGGCCTGCGCCGACGCCTCGCGCCTGGTCACCTGCTTGTCGGTGACGTCGACCATGTGCGCGGATCCGTCCGCCCGCAGATGCGACAGCTCAGTCATCGATCCTCCAGACCTCGATCTCCGCTCCCGCGGGAAGGGCGCCGACGCCGATCGGCACATGGGCGAGCACGGTGGCCCGCGCGTAGTCGTGCAGCAGGTGCGACCCGGGAGCGCCGACCTCGACGGTGCCGTCGTCGTGCAGCACGCCGCGCCTGACCTGGTGCTTCGCGACCGGCGAGTCGATCGCCACGGCGAGCGGCACGTGCAGCACCGTGCGACGGGCGTGCAGGCCTGCGGCCCTCCGCAGCAGCGGGCGCAGGAACATCTCGAACGACAGCAGCGCCGACACCGGGTTGCCGGGGAACGCGACCACCGGCAGCGACGGGAGGCCGTCGCGCGTCACGGCGCCGAGACCCTGCGGCCCGCCCGGCTGCATCGCGACGTGGCCGAAGCGCACCCCGCGCGGCTCGAGCGCATCGCGCACGACCTCGAACGCCCCGGCGCTGACGCCGCCCGTCGTGATCAGCAGGTCGACCTCGGGGTGGGCGGCGATGGTCGCGTCGAGCGCCGAGGCGTCGTCGGGCGCGAACGCGCACACCACGTCGGCGCCGCAGTCGACGAGGGATGCCGCCAGCGACGCGGTGTTCGCGTCGTGGATCTGACCGGAGGCGAGTGGTTCCCCCGGCGGCCGCAGCTCGTGGCCCGTGGAGATCAGCAGCACCCGCAGCCGAGGCCGCACGGGGGCGTCGGTGAGGCCGACCGCGGCGAGGGTGGCGAGCTGCGCGGGCCCGAGGCGGGTGCCGGCGGGCAGCAGCAGGGCACCGGCGGCGACGTCGCTCCCCGCCTCGCGCACGAACGTCCTCGGCGCGACCGGGGCGGAGAACGCCACGGCGGAGTCGGGGGCGGCATCCGCGTCGTCGGCGCCGACGCTGAGGAACCTCGGGGGGTCGACGATCTCGATCGGCACCACGGCGTCGGCGCCGACGGGCACGGCGGCGCCGGTCATCACCGGGGTCGCGGTGCCGGCGACGTGCTCGCCCGCGGGGTCGCCGGCCGCGCGCACGGGGCCGATCGGGAGGCGGACGGGAGTGTCCGCCGTCGCCCCGGCGATGTCGGAGGCGCGCACGGCGTACCCGTCCATCTGCGAGTTCGTGAACGGGGGCACCTGGATGGGGCTGTGCACGTCGGCCGCGAGCACGCGGCCGAGGGCGGGGCCGCCCGGATGCAGCGGCACGGTTTCCACGCGCTCGGCGTCGCAGAGCGACTGGAGCGCGGGCTCGACCTGATCGGCGACGTGCGCCGCGTGCTGGGCGGGGGTGGTGCTCATGCGTCACCCTCCCGCGAACGGGGGCAGGATGTCGACGCGCTCGCCGACCGGCAGGGAGAGGTCGCGGCGCACCACGCCGTCGACGAGGAACGAGCCCGACCGCAGCACCCGCGCCATCGGCTCGCCGTAGCTCGCGAGCAGCGCATCCTTCAGGGAGCCGAGCGTGCGTCCGGGGCCGAGGTCGAGCCTCTCCTCCTCGCGTCCCGCGGCTTCGGAGGCCGCGGCGAAGTACCGCACCGTCACGATCGCCATGCCGATCATCCTAGCCCCGGCCGGGATCGAGGTCGCCGCACTCCGGAAGACCGCATCCGCATCATGGAATCCGCAGCGCCTCGCCGGCGGGGCCTGGACGTAGACTTGCGGCCATGCTCCCGCTCATCGCACCGGGGCCGGCGCTGGAGCCGGACCGTATCGCGCGCTACAGCCGACAGCTCATGCTGCCCGGTTTCGGCGAGCCGTCACAGCGCCGGCTGGCCGCGGCGCGCGTGCTCGTGATCGGCGCCGGCGGACTCGGCAGCGCCCTCGTCCCGGCGCTCGCCGGAGCGGGCGTCGGCACGATCGGAGTCGCCGACGACGACCTCGTCGAGCTCTCCAACCTGCACCGCCAGCTCAGCCACGGCGTGGCCGACATCGGTCGGGCCAAGGTCGACTCGCTGCGTGACACCGTGCGGGCGATCGACCCCGGGTGCACGCTCATCGCGCACGCGGAGCGCGTGACCGCGGCGACCCTGCCCGCCCTGCTCGGCGGCTACGACCTGCTCGTCGACGGCAGCGACAACTTCGCCACCCGCTACCTCGCCAACGATGCGGCGGAGCTCGCCGCGAAGCCGCTGGTGTGGGGCTCGATCCTGCGCTTCCACGGACAGGTCGGCGTCGCCTGGGCCGGCCGCGGTCCGACCTTCCGCGACCTGTTCCCCGCGCCGCCGCCCGCCGATGAGGCGCTCTCCTGCGAGCTCGGCGGGGTGCTGCCCAGTCTCTGCACGGCGATCGGGTCGTTCATGGCCACCGAGGTCGTGAAGCTGATCTGCGGCATCGGCGAGCCTCTGATCGGCCGCGTGCTGTTCTACGACGCCCTCACCGCCCGCACCAGGGAGATCGACTACAGCGTCGACGGGAGCCGTCCCGCCCTCACCGGACTCGACGACTACGAAGCGCTGTGCGGCACGGCTCCCGATCCCGCGCAGTCGATCTCGGCGGCCGAGCTGCTGCGCCGGCGCCGGGCGGGGGAGCGGATGCTGCTGCTCGACGTGCGGGAGCCGCACGAGGCTACGGCTCGCCGCATCCCCGACTCTGTGCTGTTCCCGGTCGGACGCATCGATGCCGGCGAGAGCCCGGAGGCGGTGCAGGCGTCGGATGCCGTGGGGGACCCGGACGCGGCGCTGACCGTCGTCGTGTACTGCGAACAGGACCCCCGCTCGCGCCGGGCCGCGGCCGCGCTGCGCGACCGCGGTGTCGACGCCGTCCACGTCGCCGGCGGCATCCGTGCCTTCGTCGCGCTCGGCGGTGAGGTCGTGGGCGAGGTCGTGGGCGGGGTCGCGAGCGGCGAGAGTACCCGCGCGGAGGCTCCCGAGTCCTCCGCGGGGGCATCGGGGTCGGCCCTCGCTCGATCCGAGAAGGAGTCCGTATGAGCCTCGCCCTGATCACCGACGAGCCCATCGACGAGGCCGCGGTGCGCGCGGCTGTCGGGGGCGACGCCGACGGCGCCGTCGTGATGTTCTGCGGCGTCGTGCGCGACCACGACGGCGGTCGCGCCGTGCGCGCTCTCGACTACCGCGGACATCCGGATGCCGAGCGCTTCCTGCGGGAGATCGTCGACCGGGTGAGCGCCGAGACAGGGCTCCGGATCGCCGCCGCGCACCGGGTGGGCGACCTGCGCATCGGCGACATCGCCCTGTTCGCCGCGGCATCCGCCGGTCACCGCGCCGAGGCGTTCGCCGCCTGTGAGCGCCTGGTCGAGGAGATCAAGGCCGGCGTGCCGATCTGGAAGCGCCAGCACTACGACGACGGCGTCTCGGAGTGGGTCGGGCTGTAGGCCGGACCGGTCTGCTCCCGTCCCGTCTGTTCCCGTCCCGTCTGTCCCCGTCCGGTCCCGTCTGTGCCCGTCCGGTCCCGTCTGTGCCCGTCCGGTCTGTTCCCGTCCCGTCTGTACCCGTCCCGTCTGTCCCCGTCCGGTCCCGTCTGTGCCCGTCCGGTCTTTCCCGACCGGTCCCGTCCGGTCTGTCGGTCGAGAATCCGTCCGTCGGCCCGGATCGCCGTCTCCTGACCTGCAGACGGCGTTTCGGACCGACGGAATGGACGGAAGGGACGGGATGGCGGGGGACAGGGACGGGATGGCGGGGGACGGGATGCCGAGGGCCGCACGGATGCCGTCGGCGGGTCGGTTGGACGGTGCTGTCCCTCGGGTGCGTCCGGTTTGTCGGTTGAGAATCCGTTTGTCGGGCCGAATCGCCGCTTCTCAGCCTGCAGACGGTACTCCGGACCGACGGAGTGGGCGGAGTGGACGGAGTGGAGGGACCGACGGAATGGGCGGAAGGGACGGAATGGGCGGAAGGGACCGGATGGCGGGGGACGGGATGCTGAGGGCCGCACGGATGCCGTCGGCCGGTCGGTCGGACGGTGCTGTCCCTCGGGTGCGTCCGGATTGTCGGTTGAGAATCCGTTTGTCGGGCCGAATCGCCGTTTCTCAGCCTGCAGACGGTACTCCGGACCGACGGAGTGGGCGGAGTGGACGGGATGGCGGGGGACGGGATGCCGAGGGCCGCACGGATGCCGTCGGCGGGTCGGTTGGACGGTGCTGTCCCTCGGGTGCGTCCGGTTTGTCGGTTGAGAATCCGTTTGTCGGGCCGAATCGCCGCTTCTCAGCCTGCAGACGGTACTCCGGACCGACGGAGTGGGCGGAGTGGACGGAGTGGGCGGAATGGACGGAAGGGACGGAAGGGACCGGATGCCGGGGGACGGGATGCCGACGGCCCGCGGATGCCGAGGGCTGGGACGGGATGCCGTCGGCCCGACGGCCGATCAGCCGCCGATGTAGCTCATCTCGATGCGCTGGCGCGCGGCGCGCAGCTCCGGCGTGAGGTCGGAGCGGATCTCGGAGTACCGGTCGTCCCTCGCGCCCCAGATGCCCGCCATCGCGCGGGAGAGCTCCTCGTCTGACGCCCCTCCGCGCAGCAGCGCCCGCAGGTCGTGGCCCTCGGTCGCGAACAGGCAGGTGAACAGCCGGCCCTCGGTCGAGATCCGCGCGCGATTGCACGTGCCGCAGAACGTGTTCGTCACCGAGGAGATCAGCCCGATCTCGCCCGAGCCGTCGACGTAACGCCAGCGCTGTGCGGTCTCGCCCGGCACCACGGCACCCACGGGCTCCAGCGGGAACAGCGCCCCGACCCGCTCGACGATCTCCGCGGACGGCACGACCTCGTCGAGCTCCCACCCGTTCGACGTGCCGACATCCATGTACTCGATGAACCTCAGGGAGTACGGCGTGCCCTTGAACCGTGCGGCCATGTCCTCGATCTCATGGTCGTTCAGTCCGCGCTTGACGACCATGTTGAGCTTGATCGGGCCGATGCCGGCGGCGTGCGCGGCGTCGATCCCCTGCAGCACGCGCGAGACGGGGAAGCGCACGTCGTTCATGCGCTGGAAGAGCTCGTCGTCGAGTGTGTCCACCGACACGGTCAGCCGGTCGAGGCCGGCATCCTTCAGAGCCTGCGCCTTCACCGCGAGCGCCGAGCCGTTCGTGGTGAGCGCGATCTCGATGCGCTCCCAGTCGGGCGTGCGCAGCGCCGCCAGTCGGGAGATCAGCTCCTCGATGCCGCGGCGCAGCAGCGGCTCGCCGCCGGTGAGGCGCAGCTTGCGCACGCCGTGCCCGACGGAGATCCGGGCGATGCGCTCGATCTCGTCGAAGCTCAGCAGTTCGTCACGGTCGAGGAAGGCGTAGTCGCGCCCGAAGACGGCCCGCGGCATGCAGTAGACGCAGCGGAAGTTGCATCGATCGGTGACCGAGATCCGCAGGTCGCGCAGTGGACGGTCACGCTGATCGACGAGGCCGACGGAGGGCAGACGAAGGGCTCCGGATACGCGCGTACCGGTTGCGCGAGACGGCGTGAGCGTCATCGTCCACCCTTTCGACTGGCAACCGTAGCACTGGTCTGCCGTCCTCCCATACGGGAGCTAGGGGGTGGCGTCCCGACGGAGGGAGACGTCGTCGGGGGAGACGGAGAAGGACAGGGCGATGCCAGGACGGATGCCGAGGGATGCCGCGACGCCGGGCGGGCAGTCGACGGCGAGGTGCGGATGCTCGGCCGTGAAGATCCGCACGCCGCCCCTGGTCGCCTCCATCACGGTGACCGTGCCGCGCCAGGAGTTCACCGCGGTCGGGCCGTCGTCGACAGCCGGTCTGATCCGCACGGCGGTCGGCGCGAACACCGCTGAACCGGACTCGCCCTCGCGCAGCCGGTCGCCCCGCCCATCCAGGAGCAGCACACTCGCGCCGGGCACGCCCATGCCGGCTGCTCCGGTCCGGACTCCGCCCATGCCGACCACCCCGCTCCCGGCCGCGGACGCGCCGGTCCCGTCCCCGGCCGGCGCGTCCGCGGCTGCCGCGCGCAGCATCCCGCCCTCATCGCCGACGCCCGTCACGAGGTTCACCCCGGCGATCGCGGCGGCGAAGCGCGTGCGCGGATGCGCGAGCACCTCGGCGGTCGCCCCCTGCTGCACGATGCGCCCGTCGTCGATCACGACGGTGCGCGCCGCCAGCATGACGGCGTCGAGCGGGTCGTGCGTGACGAGCACCATCGGGATCGCGAGCCGGTCGCGCACCTGGGCGATCATCCGCCGGGCCTGGGTGCCGGTCTCGGCGTCGAGCGAGGCGAAGGGCTCGTCGAGCAGGAGCGCCCGCGGATCGGCCGCGAGCGCTCTGGCGAGGGCGACGCGCTGCTGCTGGCCGCCGGAGAGCGCGGCCGGGCGCCGGCGCGCCAGTTCGCCCAGGTCGAGGTCGGCCAGGTGCGCGGCGGCCCGCTCACGGGCGACGGACGTCGGCACGCCCTGCGCCCGCGGGCCGAACGCCACGTTCTCGAGCGCCGTGAGGTGCGGGAACAGCATCGCGCGCTGGCCGAGCAGCCCGATGCGACGGCCCTCCGGTGGAACGGACGCCGGGATCGACGCGCCGTCCAGCGAGAGGGCGCCATCGGACACCGGCACGTGTCCGGCGATCGCGCCGAGCAGTGTGGACTTGCCCGACCCGTTGGGGCCGAGCACCGCGAGCACCTCGCCGGGCTCGACGGCGAAGGACGCCTCGACCAGGAAGGAGCCGACGCGGGCGCGGAGATCGACGTCGAGGCTCATCGGACGGCATCCGGTCGCCAGCCCCGCATCAGCAGGAGCACTCCCACCGCCACGAGGATCAGCAGCAGCGAGAGCGCGATCGCGGTGTCCTCGTGCACGCCCGCGCCGTTGAACGCGGTGTAGATCGCGAGCGGCATGGTGCGGGTCACGCCGGGGGCGTTGCCCGCGAACAGAGCCGTGGCGCCGAACTCGCCCATCGCCCTCGCGAAGCACAGCACGGCACCCGCGATCAGGCCGGGGGCGGCGAGGGGGAGCGTGACGCGCCGGAACACCGTGAGCGGGCGCGCCCCCAGGCTCGCCGCGACCGACTCGTGCCCGGTGCCGACGGCGCGCAGCGCCCCCTCGACCGAGATCACCAGGAACGGCAGCGCGACGAAGACCTGAGCGATCACGACGGCGGCGGTCGTGAACGGGATGCGGATGCCGACCACCGCGAGCGTTCCGCCGAGCAGTCCGTTGCGGCCGAGGAGCGACAGCAGCGCGATACCGCCGACGAGCGGCGGCAGCACGAGCGGGAGCGTGGTCAGGGTGCGCAGCACCGCGGCGAGGGCACCGGAGCTGCGGGCGATCACGAGCGCGAGCGGCACCCCGAGCAGCACGCAGATGAGTGTGGCCGCGAGCGCGGTCGACAGCGACAGGCCGAGCGCCTGCAGCGCCTCGGGGGACGCGATCGCGGCGGGGACGGAGGCCCAGTCAAGCCGGACCAGGAGCGCGGCGAAGGGCAGCATCAGCAGGAGGGCGCCGAGTCCGGCCGGGATCCAGAGCCAGACCGGAACCCGCCGAGCGCCGTCGCGCCGCCCTCCGTCGTCGGCGCTCACGGGGCGCCGAAGCCGAGGCCCTGGAGTACCTTCTGCCCGGCGGCGGACAGCACGAACTCGACGAACGCCTCCGCGGCCTTCGGGTTCTTCGACGCCGTCAGCGTGGTGATCGGGTACACGTTGGTGGCGGCATCCGCGCCGTCGATCTCGATGCCCGTGACCGCGTCGCCCGCGGCCCTCACGTCGGTCGCGTAGACGAGTCCGGCATCCGCCTCTCCCGACTTCACCTTCGACAGCACGGCGGTGACGTTCTGCTCCTCGCTGGCTGGTGCGATCGTGACCTCCGCCGCGTCGAGGAGGGTGCGCGAGGCCGAACCGCAGGGCACCTCGGCCGCGCAGACGACCACGAGCAGACCGGGCTTCGCGAGGTCGGCCAGGGTCTTCACGCTCTTCGGGTCGCCGGGGGCGACGGCGATCTGCAGCACGTTCGTGGCGAAAGCCTCGCCGGCGCCGGCGAGCCCGGCATCCGTGACCTTGGCGAGGTTCTTCTCGTCGGCGGAGGCGAAGACGTCGGCATCCGCCCCCTCGATCAGCTGGGTGGCGAGCACCGAGGAGCCGTCGTAGCTGATCGGCAGCACGTCGACGCCGGGATGCTGCGCCTCGAACTCCGCGGCGAGTTCGTCGAAGGCCGCGGTGAGCGAGGCGGCGGCGAAGATCGTCAGCTCGCCGCTGAGGGCATCGTCGGTCGCCGGTGCCCCGGACGAGGGCGGGGCGGGGTCGGCGGCTGGACTGCTGCAGCCGGCCAGGGCGACCAGGCCGACGGCGGCCGCGGCGAGGAGCGCGGAGGCGCGCAGGGGGATGCGGGTCACGGATGGTTCTCTCTCTCGGTCTCGACGACGACCATGGTCGCCTTGACGACGGCTGTCGCCTTGCTGCCGACCTCGAGCGCGAGCTCGCGGGCGGCCTCGGCGGACATCAGGGACACGACGCGATGCGGGCCGCTCTGGATCTCGACCTGGGCCATCAGGCCGTCGATCTCGACCCCCGTCACGAGCCCGGTGAAGCGGTTGCGGGCGCTGCGGCGCACGGGATCGGTGTCGGCGGCCTCCCCGGCGAGGCGTGTGGCGTGCTCGGCGAGCTCCACCCCGGGCACGACCTGGCGCCCTGCGGCGTCGAGCGACGAGGTGATCGTGCCGTCGCCGACCCAGCGGCGCACGGTGTCGTCGCTGACTCCGAGGAGATGTGCGGCCTCACTGATCCGAAAATGCGTCATGGCGAAGACCATAGTTCCGCATCTGCGGAACTACAAGTGCGGATTTCATATCTCGGAAGATGAATTTCAGAAATGGCTGGACGAGCGGGAATCTCGGGGGTACAGTCGGTGCTGGCTGAACGACCGACGATGGTCGTCAGGCGAAGAAAGCACAACCTAGCGGTTCGACGTATATCTCGAGGCCGGCCCAGCGGGTCGACCGGAAGCCGTATCACTGCGACGACAGCAAGGAAGCCTTCATGAGCAGCATCAGCGTGCCCGCCACCCATTCGCAGCCCACTCCGGCCGAGTACCTCTCCCGAGCCGTCGACCTCGCCACCGAGAACGTCCGCAACGCGGGCGGCCCCTTCGGCGCGATCGTCGTCTCCGCCGACGGCCAGGTCTTCGAAGGCGTGAACCGGGTGACCGCGAACCTCGATCCGTCGGCGCACGCCGAGGTGACGGCCATTCGCAACGCCTGCCAGGGGCTCGGCACCTTCGACCTCAGCGGGGCGACGCTCTACACGAGCTGCGAGCCCTGCCCGATGTGCCTCGCCACCTCGCTCTGGGCCCGGATCGACCGGGTCTACTTCGCCGCCGACCGCGACGACGCGGCCGACGCCGGCTTCGACGACGCGGTGTTCTACCGCTACTTCGAGGGCGGACCCGAGGATCGGGAGATCATGCCCGTCGGCCAGGAGACCCTGGCGCCCGACGAGCGCGTCGCCCCGTTCACCGAATGGAATGCGAACACCTCGCGCACCGAGTACTGAGCGCACCGATCGCTGACGCGCACCGAGCATGACGTGCGCCGACCGCTGACGGGCGCCCGCGCCCTCGGCGGCCCTCCGGGAACCGGTCCTTTCGACGACCCCGGAGACCACCTCTGCATAACCAGCGGAAGCCTCCGCATAACCAGCACTGGAGCCGATGATGTCTTCACACGTCTTCAACGATCCCGAGACCGGCGCGGTCCCCGCGCCGGAGCTCCCGCCCCTGGCCACCGGCGCGACCACCACGGTCGACGCCGAGCCCAAGAACGCGATCGACCGCTTCTTCGAGATCACCCGCCGGGGCTCCACCTTCGGCCGTGAGATCCGCGGTGGCATCGTCACCTTCGTGACGATGGCGTACATCGTGATCCTCAACCCGCTCATCCTCGGCGGGGTCGAGGACGTCGCGGGCAACGCCCTCGACGGGGCGCAGATCGGCGCGGCCACCGGCCTCACCGCCGGCGTCATGACCATCCTGTTCGGTCTGATCGCCCGGCTCCCGTTCGCGCTCGCCGCGGGACTCGGCATCAACTCCTTCCTCGCCGTGTCGGTCGTCGGCCAGGTCACCTGGCCCGAGGCGATGGGGCTCGTCGTCATCAACGGCGTCCTGATCGTGCTGTTCGGAGCCACCGGCATCCGCACCGCCATCTTCAACGCGGTGCCCGCCCAACTGAAGGCCGCGATCACGGTCGGCATCGGGCTGTTCATCGCCTTCATCGGCTTCGTCGACTCCGGGTTCGTCAACCGCACGCCCGGCGGTCCGCCCGTGCAGCTCGGCGACGGCGGCTCGATCACCTCGATCCCGACCTTCATCTTCCTCATCGGTCTCGTGCTGATCGGCGTGCTCGTCGCACGCAAGGTGCCGGGCGGCATCCTCATCGGCATCGTCGCCTCCACGATCCTGGCGATCATCGCCCAGGCGATCTTCAAGCTCGGCCCGAGCTTCGAGAACCCGGGCGGCTGGCACATGACCATCCCGGAGATCCCGACCGCGCTGGTCACGATCCCCGACTTCGGCCTCGTCGGTCAGTTCGACCTCATCGGCTCCTTCGGGCGGATCGGCGCCCTTGCGGCGACCATGCTCGTCTTCACCCTCGTGTTCTCGAACTTCTTCGACGCCATGGGCACCATGACAGGCCTGGCGAAGAACGCCGGACTCGCCTACAAGGACGGCACGTTCCCGCGGCTGCGTTCCGCGTTCGTCGTCGAGGGCCTCGGCGCCGTGGCGGGAGGCGCGACCTCGACGTCCTCCAACACGGTCTACGTCGACAGCGCCTCCGGCATCGGCGAGGGAGCGCGCACGGGGCTGGCGGCGGTCGTCGTCGGGGTGCTGTTCCTGCTCTCGATGTTCTTCACCCCGCTCACCCTGGTCGTGCCGATCGAGGTCGGCTCCGCCGCGCTCGTCGTGGTCGGCGCGATGATGATGGGGCAGATCAAAGAGATCAAGTTCACGAACTTCGCCGTGGCGCTCCCGGTGTTCCTCACGATCGTCACGATGCCGCTGACCTACTCGATCGCCAACGGCATCGGCGTCGGCTTCATCTCCTGGGCGCTGATCAACGCGCTCTCCGGCCGCGCCCGCAAGGTGCACTGGCTGATGTGGGTCGTCGCCGCGGGCTTCACGCTCTACTTCGTGCGAGGCCCGATCGAGATGCTGCTCGCCGGCTGATCGACCCCGGTCCCCACGGTGATGAACCCCGGCCCTTGCGGCCGGGGTTCGTTGCTGCCCGCCGGCTGGTCCCGTCGGGCGGTCGAGATTCCGTCTGCATGCCCGGATCGACGATCCGGGCATGCGGACGGATCTTCGTCATGCAGACGGGACGGGGGATGCCGTGTGCCGAGGTCAGCCGAGCTGGGGCCAGGCGCGCAGGTCGGCGGGGGTGTCGACGTCGGAGCCCGAGCCGAGGTCGGAGCACTCGACGTCGTCGACCAGGTGCGGATGCCGCGACAGCCAGGTCCGCGCCCCGGTATCGCCGCGTGCGATCGCGGCCGCGGCGACGATGTCGGCCGTGTCGAAGACCACCGGCGTGCCCGGCGTCCCGTTCCAGGTCGCACGCGTCGCGCGCCCCGGTCTGTGCGCGGCCAGGAGCCGGCCGATGACCGATTCGGTGACGCCGGGCTGGTCGACGAGCAGCACGACCACGGTGTGCGGTCGCACAGGCGCCGCCGAGAGGTGGCGCACCGCTGCACGGAGGGAGGCGGACATGCCGGTGCTCGCGTCGCGCACGTACACCGTGCTCGCGGAGGGAGAGCGTGCACGCAGCCATCGACGCACCGCCGTGGCCTCGGGACCGACCGCGACGGTCACGCTGCAGCCGGCGAGGGCAGCGACCCGCGCGGCTCGGGTGACCAGCACCTCGTCGTTCCACGGCAGCAGGGCCTTCGGCCCGCGGCCCAGCCGCGAACCCGTCCCCGCGGCGAGCACGACGGCGTGCCGATAGAGGAGTGTCATCGGCGGCCCTCCGCGCGATGCTCCGTATAGAGGAGCCCCTTATAGAGGAGCCCCTTATAGAGGAGAGTCATCGTCGGTCCTGCGGAGTCGGGATCCGTGCGGCATCCGAGTCCCGTTCCGCGATCGCGGCGTGGATGCGGTCGCGGGTGAACGGCGTGGTCGTCATACGGATGCCGGTGGCGTCGCGGATCGCGGAGGCGAGCGCCGGGGCCACCGGGTTGAAGGGCGACTCGCTCATCGACTTCGCGCCGAGGGGGCCGAGCACGTCGCTGGTCTGCGCGAACGAGATCTCCGAGCGTGGCACGTCGGCGAACGTCGGCACGTGGTACTGGCGCAGGATGTCGCTGATCACCCGGCCGTGCTCGTCGACGCGCACGATCTCGTGCAGCGCAGCGCCGATCGCCTGGGCGATACCGCCCTCGATCTGCCCGCGGCACTGCTCCGGGTTCACGACGACTCCGGCATCCGCCGCGTGGATCGAGCGGAGGATCCGCAGCTCGCCGGTCGCCTCGTCGATCGCCACACGGAAGCCCTGGACGTTGAACGCCACCGAGCGCGGTGTGCCTCCCCAGTAGCCCGTCGCCTCCAGCGGTCCGGCGGCGGCGAGGTCGACCAGCGCGACGGCCTCGCCGCCGCGCAGGACCCGGTCGCCGACGAGCACGCACTCCTCGACCGGGGCGCCGAGCAGCTCCGCCGCGCGCTCGCGGATCCGGAGGGCGAGGTCGGCGGCCGCCGCGTGCGTCGCGCGTCCGGCGACCACGGTGCCGGTGGAGCCGAAGGCGCCGGTGTCGTGCGCGACGAGGTCGGAGTCGGCCTGGCGCAGCCGCACGCGCCGCGTCGTGGTCTGCAGCACGGTCGCGGCGATCTGCTGGTGCACGGTCGAGGTGCCGTTGCCGAACTCCGCCGTGCCGACGTCGAGCCCGAACGCGCCGTCGGCCTCCAGTCGGATCGTGACGTGCGAGTGATGCCCGCGCGGGGGGACGGTCGCGATCATCGCGACGGCCGCGCCCTCGCCGATCGTCCAGCCGGGGGCGAGCGCCGCGGCATCCGCCTCCCTGTCCCTCGCCAGCGCGGCCTTCACGGTCGCTACGCACTCGCCGAGGCCGTAGCTGCCGATGATGAGGTCGGGCTCCTCGTGCGCGACGATCATCGGATCCTCCGCGCCGATGAGGTTCTTCGTGCGCATCTCGAGTGGGTCGAGTCCGAGCCGCCTGGCGAGCTCGTCGACCGAGGACTCGATCGCGAAGATCATCTGGCTGAGCCCGTAGCCGCGGAACGCTCCCGACGGGATCGAGTTCGTGTAGACGACGGAGGCGTCGATCTTCTTGGCGGCAGCGCGGTACACGGCGATGGACTCGCCGACGCCGTGGAACATCACGCCGGGACCGTGGTTGCCGTAGGCGCCGGTGTTCGAGCGCACGTCCACGGCGATGCCGGTGATCGTGCCGTCGGCATCCGCCCCCATCCGTACGCGCATGCGTAACGGATGCCGCACGGTCGTCGCCGTGAGCACCTCCTTGCGCGAGAACTCGATGCGCACCGGACGGCCCGTCGCCTGCGTCGCGAGCAGCGCGAGGTCCTCGGTGAGCATCTCCTGCTTGCCGCCGAAGCCGCCGCCGACGCGGGCGGCATAAACGCGCACCTCGTCTTTCGAGAGGCCGAACACCCGGGCGAGCGCGCGGCGCACGAGGAACGGCACCTGCGTGCTGCTGCGCACCACGTAGCGGCCGTCGTCGTCGCGCCAGGCGATCGATCCGTGCGTCTCCAGCGCGGTGTGCGAGACGCGGTGGGTGTGGAAGGTGCGGTCCTCGACCACGACGGATGCCGCGAGTGCGGCCTCCACGTCGCCGACCTCCGACTGCATCCGCATCACGACGTTGCTGTCCCCGTGCAGCACCGGCGTGTCCGGATGATCGGCGAGCTCGGGGTCGAGGTTGAACGGCAGCTCCTCGTACTCGACCTCGACGAGCCGCGCGGCCCGGTCGGCGAGCCGCTGCGACTCGGCGACGACGAGCGCGACCCGCTGACCGACGAAGCGCACGACCTCGTCGAAGACGCGGGTGTCGTCGGGGTCGTCCTCGACGAGCTCGTGCTGCGCGGTGGAGAAGAGCGTGCGCGGCGCGTCCTCGTGGGTGAGCACGCGCACCACGCCCGGGGAGGCGAGCGCGCGAGAGGCGTCGATGCGCAGGATGCGGGCGTGCGGATGCGGGCTGCGCACCACCGCGCCATAGAGCAGGGAGCCGGGGAGCTCGGCGGGATCGACGTCCATCGTGTACCGCACGGTGCCGGTCACGACGCCGACCGCGGCCGGGGCGCCCGTGGCATGACCGACGCCGCCGGCGCTGTCGTCGATGTTGACGCGGCCCCGCACGGCGTCCTCGATGCTGCGGTAGCCGGTGCAGCGGCAGATGTTGCCCTTCAGGGTGTGGTCGAGGTCGTGCTCGGCGCCCTCCGGCATCGACGCGACCGTGCACACCATGCCCGCCGTGCAGAAGCCGCACTGGAAGCCGGCGGCCCGGCGGAACCTCTCCTGCACGGGATGCGGATGCTCGGGCGTGCCGAGCCCCTGCACGGTGACGATGTCACGGCCGGCGGCGCGGTGCGCCGGATACACGCAGCTGTGCACGGCCTCCCCATCGACGATGACGGTGCAGGCGCCGCAGTCGCCGCCGTCGCACCCCTTCTTCACGCCGTAGGAGCCCTGGTCGCGCAGCCAGGTGCGCAGGCACTGCCCCGGCTCGGGGGAGACGGGGGTCACTTGGCCGTCGACCGTCGCGGTGCGGATGCCGGTGGTGCTGATGGTGGCGGTGGCGGCGTCTTCGTGCGCGGCATCCGTCTGCGTGCGGCGGTCGTCGATGGTGCTCATGCCCTTGTCCTCTCCATGCGCAGGTCTCCGGTGACGCGGTCGGCGGCATCCTCCACCCCGGTCGCGACCCCGGGCAGTAGCTCGGCGAGGATCTCGTCGCCGAGGCGGTGGGTCATGCGGCGTCGCCACTCCGGCTCGCCGTGGATGTCGTCGTACCAGCGCCCCGCGGCCGCGTCGATCGCTGCGCGCCAGGCCTCGGCATCCGCCCGCACGGGCGCGCCCCCGCGCCGACGCCCCACCTGGCCGTCCACGCCCCACCCTGCGGACGTCGCTGCGGTGGGGTGTCGTGGCGCAGGTGGGGCGTCGGCGGGCGGGGTGTGCGGGATGTCTGCGGTGACGTCGTCAGCGGCGACGTCGAGCACGACCGGACGGAAGACGGATGCCGTGACCGACAGCCGCAGCGACCGCTCGGAGGTGCGGCGGCCGATCAGCAGCGCGGCGGATCGGCCGCGCTCGGTGAGCGAGATGCGGCGGAAGGCGGCATGCTGCCGCAGCGCCTCGGCCGGGACGCGGAAGCTGCGGATCAGCTCGCCGTAGCCGAGGCGGGTCTTCGCCGGACCGACGATGAGGTCGGACACCGCAGCTCGCCGGCGGCGGCCGTCGGGGCGGAGGATCAGGGCGGTCGCATCCCACGCGGTGAGCAGCGAGATCATCGGGCCGGCCGGCAGCGCCGTCGCGACGTTGCCGCCGACGGTGGACACGTGCCAGATCTTCCAGGAGGCGACGAAGGAGTCGCACACCGGCGGGATGAGGTCGAGGCCGGGGAGGTTGGCCCGAGCGACGCCTCCGGGGGTCGGGTCGTCGGCGAGGGCGCGGAGGTCGGCGATGCGGCAGGTGGCGGCGATCTCGAGCGACAGCGCGCCCTCGGCGTCCCGGTGCCAGGTGAGCGGTGGCCAGCCGGCACCCGTGATGTCGAGCAGGCGCCGTGGGGCTCCGCGGGTGATGTCGGTGCCGTAGGAGTAGATGACCGTGCCGCCGGCGAGCCAGGAGTCGCCGACCCGCCACGCGCGCGGGTCCGCGCACATCAGCACGTCGTCGACGCTGGTCACATCCATGCCGGCACCTCCTCGGCCTGGCGCTCGTCGGACGGCGTCGACGGGGTCGATGCGCAGGTCCGGGACAGGTCGTGCACGTCGCCCGCGGTGTCGCGCAGCATCCGCTGCGGCGTTCCGGCGACGGCATTCCTGGCGACGCCCTCCTCGAGGATGATCTCCGCGAGGATCGACACCGCGACCTCCGCCGGCGTGCGGGCGCCGAGGTCGAGCCCGATGGGGGAGTGCAGCCGGGCGAGGAGCTCCTCGGGGAGTCCGCCGGACCTCAGCTCCTGCATCCGCTTCTCGTGGGTGACGCGCGAGCCCATGGCGCCGACGTACGCGAGGTCGGAGCGCAGGGCCCGATCGAGCACGGGGAGGTCGACGCGCGGGTCATGGGTGAGCACGACCACGGCGGTGCGGGCGTCGATACGTCCTCCCGCGGCCTCCTCGGCGAGGTGCAGGGCAGGGGGCATGAGCACCACCTCGTGCGCGCCGGGGTGACGGGCCTCCGTCGCGAACACGGGTCGGGCGTCGCACACCGTGACGTGCCGGCCGAGCAGGGCGCCGGCCTGCGCGAGTGCCGCGGAGAAGTCGTTGGCTCCGTAGATCAGGAGCCGCGCGGGCGTCGCCGTCGACTCGACGAGCAGCCGCCGTGCCGTGGGGCACTCGGGCTGCGTCCGGTCGGTGATCTCGACGACGTGCGCGCCGCCCGCGTCGAGCGCGGCCTGCACGCGGGCGTCCTCCGAGGTCTCGCCCGGGAGGAGAACGCGCGCCGCTGTCCCGGCCGGGAGGAGAACGCCCTCTCGGGAGGATGAATGCGCGGCATCCGTCCTCCCGAGGGAGAGGACTCCTCCGTTGCGGGCGACGTCCGCGGTCGGCAGCTCGCGCACCAGACGCACCGCACCGCCCGAGGTCCTCAGATCCGAGAGGACCCCGGGTGGCAGGGCGCGCAGCGGCTGCACGAGCACCCGCACGTCACCGCCGCACATGAGGCCGATGGAGATGCCGTCATCGTCGGCGTAGCCGAAGGAGTGCAGCTCCGCCTGGCCGGTCTTCAGGCAGTCGAGCGCCGCGTCGACCACGGCGCCCTCCACGCATCCCCCGGAGACCGACCCGATCGTGCGGCCGTCGTCGCGCACCGCCATCGAGGTGCCGGCGGGGCGTGGCACGGAGCCGGAGACCTCGACGATCGTGGCGATCGCCCAGCGGTGGGGATCGGCGAGACAGTCGGCGTAGTCGTGGATGCGGTCGAGCACGGGAGAACCTCCGGGTCGCAACCGCGGCGTCTTCGCCGCGGGATGCCCGGTAGATGGTTCACAGTCGTAACCCGCCTAGGCCTGAGGAGACTCTAGATCAGGTCCGCCAGAAAGTCCATAGTGCGGACTCAGATTTCCGAATCATGGAGGTCTAGGGGAGTGATGCGTGCTGGGTGCTCAGTCGCGGGCATCGTGCACCCAGGTGCGGTCGAGGTTCAGCAGCGTGCGACATGCGGACTGGACGGAGCGGATGGACCGGGCGCGGGAGGGGAGGGGGTCAGTCGCCCGTGCGGGCGGCCTCGTCGATCAGCTGCAGCATCCGCGCCGCGACGCTCACCGCGATCACCGCCGGCTGCTTGCCCGTGACCTCGGGTATGCCGATGGGCGTGGTGACTCGAGCCAGGTCGGCATCCGTCTGCCCCAGCTCCGTGAGCTTCGTGCGGAAGCGCGCCCACTTGGATGCCGAGCCGATCAGCCCGATCGAGCCGAGGCCCTGCGTGCGCAGCGCCATGTCGACCACGGCGAGGTCCTCGACGTGGTCGTGCGTCATGACGAGCACGTGGCTCCCGGCCGGCAGTGCGGCGAGTGCCGATTCCGGCACCGTGGCGTGCGTGACGTGCACGCGCGCCACGGCGTCGGCGAGCACGCCGCTGTGCCCGGGCAGTCCCACCCGCTCGGGCGCGAGCATCTCCGCGCGAGAGTCGATCAGGTGCAGGTCGAGCTCGTGCCTCGCGAGGATGCGGGCGAGCTCCAGCCCGACGTGTCCGATGCCGAACACGGCGACGGTGGGCACCACCCTGATCGGCTCCAGCATCAGCGTGACCTCTCCTCCGCAGCACTGCACGCCGTACTCGGTGACGGCCTTGTCGCTCAGCGTCAGCGTGAGCAGCTCGGGCTCGGCGGCGCCTGTCGACAGCATCCGCCGTGCCTGCTCGATCGCCGTCTGCTCGAGGTTGCCTCCGCCGACCGTGCCGTGCACGGCGTCGGGGGAGACCACCATCTTCGCGCCGCCGTTGCGGGGAGCATGCCCGCGCACGGTCGCCAGGGTCACGATCACGGCGGGGATCCGCCGCGATCGCAGCTCCTGCAGCGCGTCCAGCCAGTCCACGACCGGCTCAGGCCCCCGCGACGAGTACTCGCTCGGATGACGCGCCGGCCGTGGCCGCCGCCTGCTGCGCCGTGCGGACCGCCCAGAACACTGCCTCGGGCGTCGCGGGCGAGGCGAGCTCGACCGAGTGACCGGCCGGGCCGAACGCCGCCACCGCGTCGCGGAGCGCCTCACGGGCGCTGAACGCGAGCATGAACGGCGGCTCGCCGACGGCCTTGGAGCCGTAGACGGCGCCCTCCTCACGGGCGTTCTCGAACAGCCGCACGTGGAACTGCTCCGGCATCTCCGAGAAGCTCGGCAGCTTGTACGTCGACGCCGACTGGGTCTGCAGGCGTCCGCGGTGCGGTCCGTCGCTGGTGTCCCAGCGCAGCTCCTCCAGCGTCAGCCAGCCCACGCCCTGCACGTACGCGCCCTCGATCTGACCGATGTCGAGCATCGGCGAGAGCGAGTCGCCCACGTCGTGCACGATGTCGACGCGACGCACCCGGTACGCACCCGTGAACTCGTCGACCTCGACCTCGGTGGCCGCGGCGCCGTAGGCGAAGTACTTGAACGGCGAGCCCTGCATGATCTCGGGGTTCCAGTGCAGGCCCTCGGTGCGGTAGTAGCCGGCGGCGAACAGCTGCACGCGCTGGAAGTACGCCGCCTTCACGACCTCGCCCCAGGAGACGCGGTTCACGGGGGCGCCGAGAGCCGTCGCGAAGCCGCCGCCGAAGCGCACGTCGCGCTCGTCGACGCCCAGCATCCGCCCCGCCACCTTCGCGAGCCTGTCGCGGATCTGCTCGCACGCGTTCTTCACCGCACCGCCGTTGAGGTCGGCGCCCGAGGAGGCGGCGGTCGCCGACGTGTTCGGCACCTTGTCGGTGCGGGTCGGCGCGAGGCGCACCTGGTGCAGCTCCACGCCGAGGGCGGTCGCCGCGACCTGCAGCATCTTGGTGTGCAGACCCTGCCCCATCTCGGTGCCGCCGTGGTTGATGAGGATCGAGCCGTCCTTGTAGACGTGTACGAGCGCCCCGGCCTGGTTGAACGCCGCGAAGTTGAACGAGATCCCGAACTTGATCGGCGTGATCGACAGCGCGCGCTTGACGTGCGGGCTCGTGGCGTTGAACGCCGCGATCTCCGCGCGGCGGGCGTCGACCTCGGCCTCGCCGGCGAGCTGGTCCCAGATCGTGTGCATGCGCCCGGCATCCTTCACGAGCTGGCCGTACGGCGTGGTCTGCCCCTGCCGGTAGAAGTTGCGCCGCCGCAGGGAGAGCGGATCGATGCCCAGCTTCGGGGCGACGCGGCCGAGGATGTCCTCGATGAGGAACACGCCCTGCGGGCCGCCGAAGCCGCGGTACGCCGTGTTGGACGTCTTGTTGGTCTTCGCGATCTGCCCGTAGGCGTGCACGTTCGGGATCCAGTAGGCGTTGTCGAGGTGGCACAGCGCGCGACCCAGCACGGGCTCGGAGAGGTCGATCGACCAGCCGCCGTCGCAGGTCAGCGTCGCGTCGAGCGCCTGCAGCATCCCGTCGTCGTCGAAGCCCGCCTTCCAGGCGATGTGGAACGGATGCCGCTTGCCGGTCATCGTGATGTCCTGCGTGCGGTTCAGCCGCAGCCGCACCGGACGGCCGGTGAGCTTGGCGCCCAGCGCCGCGATGGCGGCGAAGCCGTGCGGCTGCATCTCCTTGCCGCCGAAGCCGCCGCCCATGCGCAGACACTGTACGGTCACCTCGTTGGCGTGGATGCCGAGCACGTGCGAGACGAGGTCCTGCGTCTCGGACGGATGCTGCGTGGAGCACTGGATGAAGTACTGCCCCTCGGAGTCGCGGATCGCGAACGAGGCGTGGGTCTCCAGGTAGAAGTGCTCCTGGCCGCCGAACTCCGTCACGCCCTCGAAGACATGCGCCGAGGCGGCGAGGCCCGCGGCGGCGTCACCGCGCTGCACGGTGCGGGGCGTGCCCTGGAACGACTGCGCGTCGAGGGCGTCCTGCACGGTGATGATCGACGGCAGCGGCTCGTACTCGACCTGCACGCGCTCGGCGCCGAGGCGTGCGGCCTCCGGCGTCTCGCCGAGCACCCAGACCAGCGCGTGCCCGTAGAACATGGCCACGCTGGGGAACAGCGGCTCGTCGTTGCGGATGCCGGCGTCGTTCAGTCCTGGCACGTCGTCGGCGGTGAGCACCCGCACGACGCCGGGCACCTCGTAGGCGCCGGACACGTCGATCGTCACCTTGGCGTGCGCGTTCGTGGACTGCACGGGCCACGCGGTGAGCACGCCGGCGGTGTGCTCTGCGACGTCGTCGGTGTACATCGCAGCGCCCGTGACGTGCAGGGCTGCGCTCTCGTGCGCGGCACGCAGGCCGACGACGGGGTTCTCGGGGCGGTCGGCGAGCGTGCTCATGCCGGCACCTCCTTCGACTCGATGACGGTTCGTGAGTAGAGCTTGAGCAGCGCCGTGTTCAGCATCAGCGAGCGGTACTCGGCGCTTGCGCGGTGGTCGGACATCGGGGTGCCCTCGCCGCCGAGGATCTCGGATGCCGCGCGCACGGTCGCGACGTCCCACGGCCGCCCGACCAGGGCCTCCTCTGTGGCGTGGGCGCGCAGCGGGGTGGCGGCGACGCCGCCGAGGCCGATCCGCGCCGAGGTCACCACGCCGCCGTCGATGTCGAGCGCGAAGGCCACGGCGACGCTGGAGATGTCGTCGAAGCGGCGCTTGGCGATCTTGTGGAAGGCGGTGACCGCGGCGAGCGGGCGCGGGATGCGCACGGCCTTGATGAGCTCGCCGGGCTGACGGACGGTCTGCCGGTAGCCGGTGAAGTAGTCGGACAGCTCGACCTCGCGCTCGCCGTTGGCGCTCGCCAGCACCAACCGCGCGCCCAGAGCGAGCAGAGCGGGCGGGGTGTCGCCGATGGGGGAGCCGGTGCCGAGGTTGCCGCCGATGGTGCCGCGGTTGCGGATGAGGCGGGAGGCGAACTGCGGGAACAGCTCGGCGAGCAGCGGCACGGCGCCGTCGAGGCTCTTCTCGACCTCGGAGAGCGAGAGCGCGGCGCCGATCTCGATCACGTCGTCGTCGAGGGAGAGGCCGCGCAGCTCGTCGAGCTGTTCGATCGCGACGACGAGCGGGGCGCGGCGGCCGCGGATGTTCACCTCGACGCCCCAGTCGGTGGAGCCCGCGACGAGCAGCGCGTCGGGTTCGTCGCGCAGCAGGCGCAGGGCCTCGTCGAGGGATGCCGGGCGGACGAAGCGCGCTCCGCCGACCTCGACGTCGGTGGCGACGGGTGCGGGGGCCGGGCCGTCGAGCCGCTGGCGGAGCGGGTCGTCGTCGGCGGGGGAGCCGAGGGTGTACGCCGCGTCGCGGATGGGGCGGTAGCCGGTGCAGCGGCAGAGGTTGCCGCTGAGGGCGTGCAGGTCGAAGCCGTTCGGGCCGTGCTCGGCGTCGTGCACCGGGCACTCCTCGGCATCCTGCGCGGGGGCCGTGCGGTCGGAGCGGTAGAACTCGCCGGCCATGCTGCACGCGAAGCCGGGGGTGCAGTAGCCGCACTGCGAGCCGCCGGCCTCGGCGAGCTTCTCCTGCACGGGGTGCAGGTGCTCGGGGTCGCCGAGCCCCTCCGCCGTGACGATCTCCTGGCCGTCGAGCGCGTAGACCGGCACGAGGCAGGCGTTCACGGCGGTCCAGCTCGTCGTCCCGTCGGGGGTCGGCGTGGCCAGGAGCATGGCGCACGCACCGCATTCCCCCTCGGCGCATCCCTCCTTGCTGCCGGAGAGCCCGTTGGTGCGGAGCCAGTCGAGGGCGGTCGTATGGGTCGCGGTCCCGGCGAGAGCGCGTCGCTCCCCGTTGATGCTGACGGCGGTGTCGCTCATGGTGGTTCTCCTCGGTTGGGGCCGGCGTGCCTGCTTCTGTGCCGGACATCGGCGCCGTCTCGAATGAAGCGAGTCTATGGTCGCCGGGCGTCCGGTGGTACCCGGGCCTCGGGCGCCCCTCGTCGTCGAGGGCGTGATCGCCAATTCCAGTATTCGAAAGTCTTCTTCTGAATTCTGAAATACTAGGTCCGTCCGCCGGTGCGGTCAACCGCGTGACCCCGGCCCCGCGGGATGAGGGGTGGGGCAGAATCGTGGTGTGAACATCGTCGTCGGAGTGTCGGGCGGCATCGCCGCGTACAAGTCGGTGCAGCTCGTGCGACTGCTGGTCGCCGCAGGGCACGACGTCACGGTCGTCCCCACCGACGACGCGCTGCGCTTCGTCGGCGCCCCCACCTGGGAGGCGATCAGCCGCAACGCCGTGACCACGAGCGTGCACGATGACGTGGCGCGGGTGCGTCACGTCGCTCTCGGGCAGGCTGCCGACCTCGTCGTCGTCGCCCCCGCGACGGCCAACACGATCGCGCGGATGGCGGCCGGGATTGCCGACAACCTGCTCGGTACGACGCTGCTCGCCACGGTCGCCCCGGTGCTCGTCGCTCCGGCCATGCACGCGGAGATGTGGCGGCATCCGGCCACCAGGGCCAACGTGGCCACGCTCGCGGCGCGCGGGGTGCACCTCATCGGGCCGGATGTCGGCGAGCTGGCGGGCGGCGACGTCGGGCCGGGGCGGATGACCGCGCCGGAGGAGATCGCCGGCGCGGCCCTCGCTCTCCTCGCGCCGCGCGATCTGGAGGGTCTCCGCGTCGTGGTCTCGGCCGGCGGCACCCGCGAGCCGATCGATCCGGTGCGATTCCTCGGCAACCGCTCCAGCGGTCGGCAGGGCGTGGCGCTCGCGGCCGAGGCGGCGGCGCGCGGCGCCGCCGTGACGCTGGTCGCCGCGAACATCGCCGGCGACGTGCTGGCGGATGCGCGGCATCCGTCGATCCGGATCGTGCCGGCGGGAACGGCGGCCGAGCTCGCCGACGCCATGAGGGTGGAGGCGCCCGGCGCCGACGTCGTCGTGATGGCCGCCGCTGTGGCGGACTACCGCCCCGCCGTCGTCGCGGAGCGCAAGCTCACGAAGGAGGGCGGCGGCATCCCCGCGATCGACCTCGTCGAGACCGAGGACATCGTGGCCGCCCTGGTGCGCGAGCGCTCCGGCGCCGGTGTGATCGTGGCATTCGCCGCGGAGACGGCGCAGGACGACGACGATCTGCTCGAGCGGGCTCGGCGCAAGCAGCGGCGCAAGGGCGTCGACCTGCTGGTGGTGAACGAGGTCGGTTGGGCACGCGGCTTCGAGGACGCGCACAACGAGGTGCTGGTCCTCGGCAGGGCCGGCGACCCGGTGGCCACGGCCGCGGGGACGAAGCGCGAGGTCGCGGGGGCGATCTGGGATGCGGTGCTCGCGAACCGCTGACGGGATGCTGCCGCCGTGCAGCGGAGGTGTGCCGGTCACTGGCGTCGATCGGTCACCGAGCGTTACAATTCTCGAATTGTAGAAGTACGATTCCATAGAACGGAAGAGATGATGAACGCCCCTCTGCTGTCGCGCGGACCTCGCGAGGTCGCGCCGGAGCTCGCCCGCTCCTGGCTCCTTGTCGCCGCGACGCGGCCGGAGACCTTCGACGATGCCGCGTCGTCGCACGCCGACGCGGTGGTGCTCGACGTCGAGGACGCCGTGGATGCGAGCCACAAGGACTCCGCGCGGCAGGACGTGGTCGACTGGCTCAGCGCGGGCGGCAGCGCCTGGGTGCGCATCAACGACGCCACGAGCGAGCACTGGGCCGCCGACATCGAGGCGCTGCGATCCGCCCCCGGCCTGCGCGGGGTGATGCTCGCCAAGACCGAGTTCGGCGGACAGGTCATGGACACCTTCAACCGCCTCGGCGCCAAGGTCCCCGTCGTCGCGCTCGTCGAGTCGGCGATCGGCATCGAGAACGCGACCGAGATCGCCAGGGCCAAGGGGGCGTTCCGGCTCGCCTTCGGCAGCGGCGACTTCCGGCGGGACACCGGGATGTCGGCCGACCGAGAGGCCATGGCCTATCCGCGTGCCCGTCTGGTGATCTCGAGCAAGGCCGCCGGTCTCCCCGGTCCCATCGACGGGCCGACCGTCGGGTCCAGCCACCCGATCCTGCGCGAGCAGTCGGCGATCACCGTGTCGATGGGGATGACGGGCAAGCTCTGCCTCTCGCCCGACCAGACCCCCGTCGTCAACGAGGTCATCAGCCCGACCCGTACCGACGTGGAATGGGCGCACGAGTTCCTCGAGGACTTCGAGGCCCGCGGCCAGATCGTGCGCGACGGCAGCGACCTGCCGCGCCTCGGCCGCGCCCGCAAGATCATGCAGCTCGCCGAGGCCTTCGAGGTCCACATCGTGCTGCGCTGACGCGTAGCCCAGCCGAACCCCCACCGAACGGAGACACCATGACCACTCTCACCGCGGGCGACACGGCCCCCGCATTCGCCCTCGCCGACGCCGACGGCGTCCGCACCTCGCTCGCCGACTACCGCGGCCGCAACGTCGTCGTCTACTTCTACCCGAAGGCCGCGACCCCGGGGTGCACCACCGAGGCCTGCGACTTCCGCGACAGCCTCTCGTCCCTCGATGCGGCCGGATACGCCGTGATCGGCGTCTCGCCCGACACCACCGAGGAGATCCGCGCGTTCGCGGACGCCGAGGGGCTGACCTTCCCGCTACTCGCCGACGCCGACGCCGCCACGGCGAAGGCCTGGGGTGCGTGGGGGGAGAAGACCGTCGGCGGACGCACCTTCGACGGCGTCATCCGCTCCACTTTCGTGCTCGACGGCGACGGTGTCGTGCAGCGCGCGGAGTACGGCGTGGACGCCGACGGGCACGTGGCCCGGCTGCGTGCCGAGCTCGGGGTCTGACGAGTCCGCTGGCGCGGATCAGAGGAGCGCACGTCCCGCACGGGGCGTGCGCTCCTCGGCGTCACGGCGCGCCCCCGCCACGAGAGTCCCGGGATATCGGAGGATCTGCGGGAAGAGGGTTGACATCATCCGCCATCGTCCGCATACTATTTACACATGCTGAAATAACAGTTCCGGCATACGGAAAGAAGTGACATCCCTCTGGGATTCCGTATAGCCTTACACGCCGGATGCCAGCATGTTCTTGAGGATCGAAGATGTTGCTCGAGGAGTTCAACTCCAGCACTCGTGAGGCCGCTGTCGGCGTCGCGAAGCCCGCACTGGACATTCCCCGCTGGTACGACGCGATCGTCGACGGCCGTCCCTACGCCTCGGTCGAGGCGCTGACGGATGCCGCGATGAACGTCGCCGCCCCGCTCGCCGAGGGCGAGATCGACGCCGCGCTGGCCCACCACCCGCGCATCGGCGAGCGCGCCCAGGGCGACAGCGCCGAGGCGGCGCACGCTCGCAGCGAGCAGTCCGGCGTCGATGCATCCGCCGCCGAGGCCCTCGCGGCCGGGAACCGCGCCTACGAGGCGAAGTTCGACCGGGTATACCTGGTCCGCGCCGCCGGGCGCTCGGCCGACGACATCCTCGCGCTGCTCGATCAGCGCCTGGGCAACACCCCCGAGCAGGAGCTCGCGGTCATCGACCAGCAGCTGCGCGAGATCGCGGCGCTGCGCCTGGCCGGAGCGATCGAGAACCCGGCGACCCCGAAGACAGAAGGAGCACGCGCATGAGCGTCTCTCACGTGACCACCCACATCCTGGACACATCGATCGGGCGCCCGGCGTCCGGCGTCGCCGTCGAACTCGAGGCCCGAGTCGGCGACGGATGGGTCGGGATCGGTACGGGCCTCACCGATGCTGACGGGCGGGTGAAAGAGCTGGGCCCCGAGCGGCTGGAGAGCGGTCAGTACCGTCTCCGGTTCGACACGGCGGCCTACTTCGCCGGCATCGACACGGACACCTTCTTCCCGGAGGTGGTGTTGACCTTCCTGGTCGACTCTGAGCAGGCGCACTATCACGTCCCGCTCCTGCTCAGCCCGTTCGCCTATTCCACTTACCGAGGAAGCTGAGTAGAAAATGACCGACATCATTCTGGGCAAGAACCAGTACGGCAAGGCCGAGAACCGCGTCGTGCGGATCACGCGTGACACCGCCCGTCACGAGATCGAGGATCTGAACGTCACCTCGCAGCTGCGCGGCGACTTCGCCGCCGTGCACTTCGAGGGCGACAACGCGCACTGCGTGGCCACCGACACGCAGAAGAACACGGTCTTCGCCTTCGCCAAGGACGGCATCGGCAGCCCCGAGGACTACCTGCTGCGCCTCGGCCGCCACTTCACCGGAGGGTTCGACTGGGTGACCGGCGGGCGCTGGGCCGCCGAGCAGTACACCTGGGCCCGCATCGAGGGCGACGGCGGCCCGCACGACCACGCGTTCGTACGCGCGGGCACCGAGACCCGCACGGCCGTCGTGCAGATCGACGGCGACGACACCACCGTCATCGCCGGCCTGCAGGACCTCACGGTGCTCAAGTCCACCCAGAGCGGCTTCGTGGGCTACCCGAAGGACAAGTACACGACCCTGCCGGAGACCGAGGACCGCATCCTCGCCACCTCCGTCACCGCCAAGTGGCGCTACAACCGCACCGACCTCGACTACGATGAGACGTTCGCCGACGTGCGCCGCCTGCTCCTCGCCGGCTTCTCCCGCAACTATTCCTACGCGCTGCAGCACACGCTGAAGGAGATGGCGGAGGCCGTGCTCGAGGTTCACCCCGAGATCGACGAGATCCGCTTCTCGACCCCGAACAAGCACCACTTCGTCGTCGACCTGTCGCCGTTCGGCCTGGAGAACCCGAACGAGGTGTTCTACGCGGCCGACCGTCCCTACGGACTGATCGAGGCGGCGTTCCTGCGCGACGGCGCCGACACCGACCACTGGTCATGGGACGGCATCGCCGGATTCTGCTGATCTGACGGGGCGGGATGCCGACGGCGTCCCGCCCCTCCTCTGAACGGCGTCCGATCCCCGGATCGGGCGCGTGGGGTGGGCTCGTTCCCCGACGCACCGAGCCCGCCCTGATCACCTCATCGAGGACACGCGGTCTCGTGCTGCCCTCGCGCGTCATGCCATCGCCCGTCATGCCCACCCCGAATAGCGGGTCACGGACAAGGAGGTCCACCAGATGTTCGCTGCACGCAGTTCCACCAAGACCAAGGCGAAGCCTCAGTCCGATCGGCCGGAGGACGAGCGCCTCGGCGTCGGCACGGCCTTCACCTTCGGGCTCCAGCACGTTCTCACGATGTACGGCGGCATCATCGCCCCGCCGCTCATCATCGGCGCGGCCGCGGGGCTCACGCCCACCGAGGTCGGCGTGCTCGTCGCGGCCTGCCTCTTCATGGGAGGCCTCGCGACGCTGCTGCAGACGCTCGGCATCCCGTTCTTCGGATCGCAGCTGCCGCTCGTGCAGGGCGTGTCCTTCGCCGGCGTCGCGACCATGCTCGCGATCGTCAACCAGGGCAGCGGCCTTCCCGCCGTGTTCGGCGCGGTGATCGTCGCCTCGCTCATCGGACTCGTGATAGCGCCGTTCTTCGCGCAGATCGTGCGGTTCTTCCCGCCGGTCGTCACCGGCACGGTGATCACGATGATCGGGCTCTCGCTGGTCCCGGTCGCGGCACGCTGGATCACCGGCGCCAATCCGCAGGCCGACAACTACGCCGACCCGGTGTTCGTCGGCATCGCCGGCTTCACGCTGCTCGTCATCATGCTGTTGAGCAAGCTCGGCAACTCGACGATCTCCCGCCTGTCGATCCTCATCGCGATGGTGGTCGGCACGATCTTCGCGGCCCTCATCGGCAAGGCCGACTTCTCCAAGGTGTTGGAGGGCCCGATCTTCGCGTTCCCGACGCCCTTCGCGTTCGGAGTGCCGACCTTCGATCTGGCGGCCATCATCTCGATGACCATCGTCGTACTGGTGATCCTCACCGAGACCACGGCCGACATCATCGCCGTCGCGGAGATCACCGGCTCGAAGGTCGACCGCAAGCGCATCGCCGCGGGTCTCCGCGCCGACATGGCGTCCAGCGCGATCTCGCCGATCTTCAACTCCTTCACGCAGAGCGCCTTCGCCCAGAACGTCGGCCTCGTGGCGGTGACCAAGATCAAGAGCCGCTACGCGGTCGCGGCCGGCGGCGTGATCCTCATCATCCTGGGGCTGCTGCCCGTGCTCGGCCGCATCGTCGCCGCGGTGCCGACCGCCGTGCTCGGCGGCGCCGGCCTCGTGCTCTTCGGCACGGTCACCGCCTCGGGCATCCGCACGCTCTCGAAGGTGAAGTACGAGGGCAACATGAACCTCATCATCGTGGCGGCCTCGCTGTCGTTCGGTGTGCTGCCCGAGGTCAACCACGACATCTACACGAACTTCCCGACGTGGTTCCAGGTCATCTTCGGCTCGGGCATCAGCTCGGCGGCGATCATGGCGATCCTGCTGAACCTCGTGTTCAACCACTTCTCGAAGGGCACCCCCGACAACCCCTCGGTGTTCGCCGCGAGTCCTGTGCGCGCCGTGAAGACCGACGTCATCCGGGTGCTCCGCGAGGGCGACCGCTACGAGGGCGGCAAGCTCGTCGACGCCAAGGGCAGGCCGATCGCGGTCATCGACGAGGAGCCTGAGGGCGCGTCCGGTCACTGACAGCTGGTCCCGACCGTCGCGGGGCCGTGCTGTTCACCGGAACACACGGCCCCGCAACCTTGACAACGGGACCGGGGGAACGTCACACTTGTTACACATCATGAAAGTTTCATTCCACAATACGGAATGAATGGGGGTACGCCGGATCGGATGCCGGCGCATCGGGGGTGGGCCCGCCACTGACGCACCGGGCCCACCCCGTTCTCCCCCCCACCTGCACCGACGCCCACAGGCGACGACCGGACGAGGAGGTCCGCACACATGGACGGGACGGACCGCCACCCCTCAGCCGCGACCGCCGAACGGCATGCCGGACGCTGCGATCGTCATGGTCGCGACGTTCGCCTCGGCCGGCAGCTGCGCCATGAACACCACGGCGCGCGCGGCATCCGCGACATCGAAGGTGGGCTCCACCCGACGCGAGCCGTCGGCCTGCAGGGCGCCGTCTCCGACGCCGAGCTCCGTCATGATCGAGGTCCTGGCGTTGCCGATGTCGATCTGACCAGCGGAGATGCCGTCGGGGCGTCCATCGAGGTCGATCGACCTGGTCAGCCCGGTGATGGCGTGCTTGCTCACGGAGTAGGCGACCGACAGCGGACGCGGCACGTGCGCGGAGATCGATCCGTTGTTGATGATGCGACCGCCCCGGGGCCGCTGCGCCCTCATCGTGCGCATCGCGGCGCCGGCGCACAGCAGCGATCCCGTGACGTTCACGTCGAGGGTGCGCCGCCAGTCGTCGAGGGAGATGTCGGCCGCCGACGCGGCGGGTCCGAAGGCACCGGCGTTGTTGAACAGCACGTCCACGCGGCCCCACTCCGCCACGACCCGGGCGAAGAGCGCCTCGACCTCTGCCTCGACCGTCACGTCGGTGGGCACCACGAGGGCGTCGGGATGCTCGGCCGCGGTCTCGCGCAGGGCGTCCTCCCTCCGGCCGGCCAGCGCCACCCGGAAGCCCGCGGCGAGCAGCTCGCGCGTGACAGCCCTGCCGATGCCTGACCCCGCTCCCGTCACGACGGCGATGCGTGCGCTCATGTCCGAGACCTCCACAGCTTGACCTACGTCCATCTAACAAGAAAGGCCGAACCGTGACCGACAATCGCGTCTCCGCCACCCAGAACGATGCCACGACCGCCGACCTCGACCCCGAGGAGACCGCCGAGTGGCTCGAATCCCTCGACGCCCTGATCTCCGAGCGCGGCGCCGAGCGCGGCGAGCACATCGTCCGCACGCTGGCGGGGCACGCCGGCATCCGCTCCGAGCCGATCGCGACCACCGACTACGTGAACACGATCGCCGCCGCCGACGAGCCGGAGTACCCCGGTGACGAGGAGCTCGAGCGCCGCTACCGGGCGTGGATGCGGTGGAACGCCGCGATCCTGGTGCACCGCGCCCAGCGGCCGGGCATCGGCGTCGGCGGCCACATCTCCACCTACGCCGGTGCCGCCACGCTCTACGAGGTCGGCTTCAACCACTTCTTCCGCGGCAAGGACCACCCGGGCGGCGGCGACCAGATCTACTTCCAGGGACACGCCTCGCCGGGCATGTACGCCCGCGCCTTCATGGAGGGCCGCCTCACCGAGGAGGACCTCGACGGCTTCCGTCAGGAGAAGTCCCGCGAGGGCCACGCGCTCTCCTCCTACCCGCATCCGCGGCTCATGCCGGAGTTCTGGGAGTTCCCGACCGTGTCCATGGGCATCGGCCCGATGAACGCGATCTACCAGGCGCAGTCCAACCGCTACCTGCACGACCGCGGCCTGAAGGACACCAGCGACCAGCACGTGTGGGCCTTCCTCGGCGACGGGGAGATGGACGAGCCCGAGTCGCGCGGTCTGCTCCAGCTGGCCGCCAACGACGGCCTCGACAATCTCACGTTCGTGGTGAACTGCAACCTGCAGCGCCTCGACGGGCCTGTGCGCGGCAACGGCAAGATCATCCAGGAGCTCGAGGGCTTCTTCCGCGGGGCCGGCTGGAACGTCATCAAGGTCATCTGGGGCCGGGAGTGGGACGACCTGCTCGCCCGCGACGCCGATGGCGCCCTGGTCGACATCATGAACTCCACGGTCGACGGCGACTACCAGACCTACAAGGCGGAGTCGGGCGGGTTCATCCGCGAGAACTTCTTCGGTCGCGACGACCGCACCCGCGCCCTCGTCGACGGGCTCACCGACGATCAGATCTGGGGCCTCAAGCGCGGCGGCCACGACTACCGCAAAGTGTTCGCGGCCTACCGGCAGTCGATGCAGCGCAACGGCAAGCCCACCGTCATCCTCGTCAAGACGGTCAAGGGCTACGGCCTCGGCCAGCGCTTCGAGGCGCGCAACGCGACGCACCAGATGAAGAAGCTCACGCTGCAGGACCTCAAGGACTTCCGCGACCACCTGCGGGTTCCGATCACGGATGCTCAGCTCGAGGCCGACCCGTACCAGCCGCCGTACTACCACCCCGGCGCCGACGCCCCGGAGATCCGGTACATGCAGGAGCGCCGCACGGCCCTCGGCGGATATCTGCCCGAGCGCCGTCCGCACGCGTCCGGCGAGATCGCGCTGCCCGATGCCAATGCCTACGAGGTCGCGGCTCGCGGCTCGGGCAAGCAGCAGGCGGCGACGACCATGGCGTTCGTCCGCGTGCTGAAGGACCTCATGCGCGACCCCGAGTTCGGCAAGAGGATCGTGCCGATCATCCCCGACGAGGCGCGCACCTTCGGCATGGACGCGTTCTTCCCGACCGCCAAGATCTACAACCCGAACGGGCAGAACTACCTGGCCGTCGACCGCGACATCGTGCTCTCGTACAAGGAGTCGACCTCGGGGCAGATCGTGCACGTCGGCATCAACGAGGCGGGCTCCATCGCCGCCTTCACCGCGGCGGGCACGGCGTATGCCACGCACGGCGTGCCGCTCATCCCGGTGTACGTCTTCTACTCGATGTTCGGGTTCCAGCGCACGGGCGACTCGCTGTGGGCCGCGGCCGACCAGATGGCCAGAGGCTTCCTGATCTCGGCGACGGCCGGTCGCACGACGCTCACCGGCGAGGGGCTGCAGCACGCCGACGGTCACTCGCCGCTGCTCGCCGCGACCAACGCCGCCGTGGTCACCTACGACCCCGCGTACGGTTACGAGATCGGCCACATCATGCGCGCGGGCATCGAGCGCATGTACGGCGCCGACTCCACCGACCGCAACGTCATCTACAACCTCATGGTCTACAACGAGCCGATCGTGCAGCCGGCGGAGCCCGAGGGCGTCGACGTGAACGGCATCCTGGGCGGCATCCATCGCATCTCGGCCGTCGAGAACGCGCAGACGCACCTGCTCGCCTCGGGCATCGGCGTGACCTGGGCGCTCGAGGCGCAGCAGCTGCTGCGCGACGACTGGGGCGTCGCGGCCGACGTGTTCTCGGTGACGTCGTGGACCGAGCTGCGTCGCGACGCCGTCGCTGCGGAGGAGGACGAGTTCCTCGGACGCGGTGTGCGCACGCCGTTCCTCGTCTCGCAGCTGGCGGGGTCGACGGGGCCGATCGTCGCCGTCAGCGACTACGCGAAGGACCTGCCCGACCAGGTGCGCCAGTTCGTGCCGAACGACTGGGCGACGCTCGGCGCCGACGGCTTCGGCTTCTCGGACACCCGCGCGGCCGCTCGCCGCTTCTTCAAGATCGACGGACCGTCGGTCGTCGTTCGCACGCTGCAGCTGCTCGCCAAGCGCGGGGAGGTGGATGCCGCGGTCCCCGCGCAGGCGGCCGAGAAGTACCGTCTGCTCGACGTGAACGCCGGCACCAGCGGATCCGACGCGGAGTAGCGGGAGGGATTTCTCGGACAGATGCGCGTTTCTCGGACGATTCGGTCAGAATCGTCCGAGAAACGCGCGATCGTCCGAAAATCGGATGCCGTAAGACGTACGGAACGGGCGCGGGCTCAGGAAGTCAGGATGACGGGTCGTCAGGAGGCGAGCTCGGCGGAGATGGCCTCGGCCGCGCGGCGGAGCAGCGGCACCGCGCGCGAGCCGAACGCCTCGTCGACGCGCGAGACGGGGCCGGACACCGACACGGCGGTGGGGGTCGGAGCGTCGGGCACGGCCATGGAGAAGCAGCGGACGCCGATCTCCTGCTCCTGGTCGTCGATCGCGAAACCACGCTCGCGGATGACGTCGAGCTCGGCGATCAGCGCATCGATCGAGCCGATGCTGTACTCGGTGGGTGTCGGCATCCCGGCCCTCGTGACGATCCCCCGCACGGTCTCGTCCGGAAGCTGGGCGAGGATCGCCTTGCCCACGCCAGTGTCGTGCAGGTGGGCGCGACGGCCCACCTCGGTGAACATGCGCATGGAGTGCAGAGAGGGCACCTGCGCCACGTAGACGACCATGTCGCCGTCGAGCACGGCCATGTTGGCGCTCTCGCCGAGCGTGTCGACGAGTCCCTTGAGCTGCGGGCGCGCGAGCGCGCCGAACTGACGCGACGCCCCCTCGCCGATGCGGATCAGACGCGGGCCGAGGGCGTAGCGGCGGTTGGGCAGCTGGCGGGCGTAGCCGAGCGACACCAGGGTGCGCAGCAGTCGGTGGATCGTGGGCAGCGGCAGGTCGGTGGATGCCGCGAGCTCGCTGAGGGTGACGTCCCCTCCGGCATCCGTCACGAGCTCCAGGAGCTCGAAGACGCGCTCGACGGACTGCACACCCGATCCGGTGCTCTTCGGGGTCTTGCTCTCAGCCATTGAAAACCTCCACGGTCGCGATCATTCCATCATGCGAGAGCCGCCTGCCAGAAATCGACAGGCATCTGCCGGAGCACTCAGCCCCGAGAAGATCGGTGCTTGCGCCGAACTTCCATGAAGTAGATAATAGAGTCCACGATACGAAAATCGTAGAGATTTCAGAAAGAAGTACCCGTGGGCCGCGCGGATCGCTCCGGCCCACCTCGACGAGGAGGACTCATGGCCAATCCGGGACCCGGCAACTCGATCACGCTGCGCATCGACGCTCCGTCGAAGTTCAGCGTCACCAGCGAGCTCGCCGCCGCCGCCGCCGAGGCCGGCGCCGCGATCACGGCGCTCGACGTCGTCGAGTCACACCCGACGACGATCGTGGTCGACCTCACCTGCAACACCACGGGAGAGGAGCACGCCGACCGGGTCGCCGCCGCGGTCGAGGCGCTCGAGGGCGTCACGGTGCGCCAGGTCAGCGACCGCACCTTCCTGATGCACCTCGGCGGCAAGCTCGAGGTCGTCCCCAGCGTGCCGCTGCGCAACCGCGACGACCTGTCGCGCGCGTACACCCCCGGCGTCGCCCGCGTCTGCATGGCGATCGCGGAGGACAAGAGCAAGGCCCGCAACCTCACGGTCAAGCGCAACACCATCGCCGTGGTCACCGACGGCACTGCGGTGCTCGGCCTCGGAGACATCGGCCCCGAGGCCGCCCTCCCCGTGATGGAGGGCAAGGCCGCGCTGTTCAAGCAGTTCGCGAACGTCGACGCGTGGCCGGTCTGCCTCGACACCAAGGACACCGAGGAGATCATCAAGATCGTCAAGGCGATCGCCCCGGTCTACGGCGGCGTGAACCTCGAGGACATCGCGGCTCCCCGCTGCTTCGAGATCGAGGCCCGCCTGCGCGAGGAACTCGACATCCCCGTCTTCCACGACGACCAGCACGGCACCGCCATCGTCACGCTCGCGGCGCTGCGCAACGCGCTCAAGGTCGTCGGCAAGGAGATCGGCGACGTGCGCATCGTCGTCTCCGGTGTGGGCGCCGCCGGCAACGCGATCATCCAGCTGCTGCTCGCCGAGGGCGCGCGCGACATCGTCGCCGCAGGGCGCGACGGCGCCATCCACGCCGGTGGCGAGTACGCCGACGCGCACCGCATCGAGATCGCCCAGACCACCAACCCGCGCGGCTTCCAGGGCTCCCTGAAGGAGGCCGTCGTCGGCGCCGACGTGTTCATCGGCGTCAGCGCCCCGAACGTGCTCGACGAGGCCGACATCGCCGCGATGGCCGACGACGCGATCGTGTTCGCCATGGCCAACCCCACCCCGGAGGTCGACCCGATCGTCGCGTCCAAGCACGCCGCCGTCGTGGCCACCGGTCGCAGCGACTTCCCGAACCAGATCAACAACGTGCTCGCGTTCCCCGGCTTCTTCCGCGGCCTGCTCGACGCGGGCGTGTCCGACATCACGCCGCCTATGCTGGTCGCAGCCGCCGACGCGATCGCCGCCCGCGTGGGAGACGACGAGCTCAACGCGAGCTTCATCATCCCCAGCGTGTTCGACCCGCTGGTGGCCGGCGCGGTCGCCGAGGCGATCGTGCGCGTCGTCGAGTCCGCGGGGGAGTGAGGCCTGTGTCAGCATCCGTCAGCACGTTGGGCGACCAGGACGTCGCCGCCATCGACGCCCGCCTCGCCGGCACCGACACGCTGCTCGCCACCGAGTACCCCGGTGACGACGGCAGCCGTCAGCCCGTGCACACCCTGTACGTGCCCGCCGACCGCTACGACCCCGAGCTGCCCGCGCGCTACGGCGCGCAGGCCGCAGAGGCCGTGGCGGCGTCCGGCGGCACCGCGGCGCTCGCCGAGGCGATCGGGCTGGGGCACCTCGCGGGGGAGCTCGCGCCGCTGGTCGACGCCAAGCTCGCATCGGAGCCGATCGAGGACCTGCGCCTCGACTTCGAGGACGGCTACGGATCCCGGCCCGACGAGGAGGAGGATGCGGATGCCGTGCTCGCCGCCGAGCTCGTGGCCGCAGCCGTCGCAGCCGGACTCGCACCGCCGTTCATCGGCATCCGCTTCAAGTGCTTCGAGGCGCCCACCCGGCACCGCGGCATCCGTACGCTCGACCTCTTCCTCACCACGCTGGCCTCGGCGGGACCACTGCCGGACGGGCTGGTGCTCACGCTGCCGAAGGTGACCACGGTCGCCCAGGTCGAGGCCATGGTCGCGCTGTGCGAGATCTTCGAGGAGCGCCTCGGGCTGCCCGAGGGGCGGCTGCGCTTCGAGGTGCAGATGGAGACGCCGCAGCTGATCGTCGCCGCCGACGGATCGGTGCCCGTGGCTTCGCTGCTGCACCGCGCGAACGGCCGCGTGTCGGCCCTGCACTACGGCACTTACGACTACAGCGCCTCACTGCAGATCGCCGCGGCGTACCAGTCGATGGAGCACCCGGCCGCCGACTTCGCCAAGCAGGTCATGCAGGTGGCCGTCGCCGAGACCGGCGTGCGGCTTTCCGACGGGTCGACGAACGTCATCCCGGTCGGCGACCCCGACCACGTGCGCAGTGCCTGGCAGCTGCACGCCCGCCTCGTGCGGCGTTCCCTGGAGCGGGGCTATTACCAGGGCTGGGACCTCGCGGCGACGCAGCTGCCCACCCGGTACCTCGCGACGTACGCCTTCTACCGCGAGGGCTTCGCCGCCGCGGCCGCGCGCCTCGACAACTACCTGCACGGCAGCGACGCGAGGATCATGGACGAGCCGGCCACGGCCCGTGCCCTCGCCCGTTTCGTCGTCCGCGGCCTCGAGTGCGGTGCCGTCACCGCCGAGGAGGTGCGCTCGGCCACAGGCTCCGAGCCCGCGGAGCTCGTGCGTCTCGCCCACCCGAAACTCATCGCCAAGGAGGCATGATGTCCTACTACACCCCGGCCGGCGGCCTCCCGCCGCAGACCGACCTGCTCACCGACCGCGCGGTCGTCAAGCTCGCCTACACCTTCATCCCGAAGGGCGTGCTGCGCGACATCGTCACCAGCAGCCTGCCCGGCTTCACGAACACCCGGGCGTGGATCATCGCCCGTCCGACGCCGAGCTCGGCGACCACCTTCTCGCAGCTCATCGTGGAGATCTCTCCCGGCGGGGGTGCGGCGAAGCCCGAGGTGGAGGCCGGTGTCGAGGGCGTCGTGTTCGTCACGACCGGCTCGCTCACCCTCACGCTCGAGGGCGAGCGTCACGTGCTGGAGGAGGGCGGCTATGCCTTCCTCGCGCCGGGGGCGGCCTGGTCGCTGGCGAACGAGGGCGACGAGATCACCAGCTTCCACTGGATCCGCAAGGCCTACGAATGGGTCGAGGGCATCGACGCCCCTGCATCCTTCGTCACCCGCGACCAGGACATCGAGCCGGTCCCGATGGTGGGCACGGATGCCTGGTCCACGACGCGCTTCTCCGACGCCAGCGACATGGCCCACGACATGCAGGTGAACATCGTCACCTTCAAACCGGGCGGTTCGATCCCCTTCGCCGAGACCCACGTCATGGAGCACGGCCTGTTCGTGCTGCAGGGCAAGGCGGTCTACCGCCTCAACGACGACTGGGTGGAGTGCGAGGCCGGCGACTACATGCTGCTGCGCGCGTTCTGCCCGCAGGCCTGCTACGCCGGAGGGCCCGAGGACTTCCGCTACCTGCTCTACAAGGACATGAACCGTCAGATCAAGATGACCTGATCGCGCTCGTGTAAGGCGCCGTCCCGGTGGGGCGGCGCCTTCTGCGTACCCGGCCGGACGCTCAGATCGGATGCCGAGCACAGGAGAACCGCCCGAGATCAGGACTATCCGGAGGGATCCGTCCTGATCTCGGGCGGTCGGCCTGATCTCGGGCGGCGAGGGTCAGGCCGGGGATGCCGCGGCGCGCTCCTCGACGGTCGGGATCTGCTCGATCCGGCCGAGCACCACCGTGTAGAAGATGATGCCGATGACCAGCATGGCGCCCGCGACGATGAACGCCCACGCGAAGCTGCCGGTGAACTGGACGATGAACCCGGTGACGATGGGGGCGGTCGTGCCGATGAGGTTGTTCACCGTGTTCATGACGGCGCCGGTCGCGCCCACCGCGCCCTCGGGGGCGATCAGGGCGGGGAGCGAGTTGGTCACGCTGAACGTGATGGTGATGCCCGTGATCCCCAGCGTGATCCAGATGAGCGACCAGACGAGGTCGGTCGTGAACGCCGTTCCGACGATCGTGGTGGCGAGCAGCATCCCGCCGATGATGAACACGCGCCGGACCGCTGTGCTCGACTTGCCGTTGCGGACCAGTCGGTCCAGCAGGTAGCCGGGCAGCAGGTACTGCACGACGACGGCGACCAGCCAGGGGACGGCGGTGAAGAGCCCCGATTTCGCGACGTCCATGTGCATCTGGGATTGCAGGAAACCGGGCAGCCAGGTGAGCAGCATCCACTGCACGTAGCCGGCGCAGCCGAGGCCGAGCGACATGCCCCATACCTTGCGCTGACGCAGGATGTACCCGAGGTTGGCGAGCGGGTTCGGCGTCGGGGCGTCCTCGTGCTGGGCGCCGCCGTCGAGGATGTGGTTCAGCTCCGCATCGCCGAGCCGGCCCTTGCGGTTCATCTCCTTGGGGTCGCGGTAGAAGACGAAGAACACGATGAAGTAGACGAGGCTGAGCACGCCGATGGTGATGAACGCGCCGCGCCATCCGAAGAAGGCCACTGCGGCGCCGACGAGCGGGAACCCGATCACGTTGGACAGACGCTGACCGCTGTCGAAGATGACGGTGGCCATGCCGCGCTCGCTCCGAGGGAACCAGTAGCTCGTGGTCTTCATGGCACCGGGGAAGATCGGCGCCTCGGCGAGGCCGAGGATCAGCCGGGCGATGAGCAGCAGGCCCATGCCGCTGATCATCGCGGTGAGGAAGCAGGAGACGGCCCACAGGAAGGTCGCCGCCCGCATGACCCACTTGATGCCGATCTTGTCGAGCAGCATCCCCATGGGGATCTGCATGAGCGCGTACGACCAGCCGAAGCTGCCGAGGATGATGCCGATCTGGCCCTCGGTGAGGCCGAACTCCATCCGCATGTCGTGTTCCGCGATGGACATCGAGCTGCGGTCGATGTAGTTGATCAGCACCGCGAAGAACAGCAGGAAGCCGATCGCCCAGCGGACGCGGCCGACCTTCCCCGCTTTCGGGACGATCAGTCCGGTGCGGGGGATCAGATCGTTCTGCCCGGCGGGCGGTCGTGCGGGATCGCGCGAATCGGTGGATGACATAGAAGAGACCTCTCTTGCTCATCGTCGAGTTGAGTCTGGACGCTCCCTGGCGGGGCGCCCGGTCACTGTATCCCCGACCGCAGAGTTTCCGGAAGAGGGAATCGAATATTCGTATTGCGGAAGTTCTGGAATATCACTTCGACGGGCCGGGCGTTGACAGTCCGCGCCAACCCGCGTACTCTTTTCATCACAAGGAACTTTTCTTCCACGATTCGAAATCAAGGATGATCTCATGAGCTACACCGTCAACGCCTCGATCCTGCTGACCGAGCTGCCGACCAACGAGCGCCCCGCCGCCGTCAAGGCGGCCGGCTTCGACGCCGTCGAGTTCTGGTGGCCTTTCGCCTCCGCGACGCCGGCGCAGGCCGACGTCGACGCCTTCGTGTCGGCGATCCAGGATGCGGGTGTGCAGCTCTCCGGTCTCAACTTCTTCGCGGGCGACATGCCGGCCGGCGACCGCGGCCTCGTCTCCTGGGTCGGCCGTGAAGACGAGTTCCGCGCCAACGTCGACGTCGTCGTCCGCATCGGCGAGCGCCTCGGCACCAGGGCCTTCAACGCCCTCTACGGCAACCGCATCGAGGGTGTCGACCCGCAGGCGCAGGACGATCTCGCCGTGCAGAACCTCGCGATCGCCGGAACCGCCGTCGCGAAGATCGGCGGGATCGTGCTGCTCGAGCCGGTCTCCGGCATGGAGACCTACCCACTGAAGACCGCGGCCGACGCGCTCGCGATCATCGCCCGCGTCCGAGACGAGCACGGCATCGACAACGTCAAGCTCCTCGCGGACTTCTACCACCTCGCCGTCAACGGCGACGACGTCCCCGCGGTCATCGCGGGCCATGCCGCCGAGTTCGGCCACATCCAGATCGCCGACGCTCCCGGTCGCGGCGAGCCCGGCACTGGAGACCTGCCGCTCGCGCAGTGGATCGCCGACGCGCAGGACGGTGGCTACGAGGGCTACATCGGCCTGGAATACAAGGCCACCCAGCCGGATCCGTTCGCCTGGCTGAGCTCGTCCACGAGCACGAACAACTGACCCCCTTTCGCGAAGGAGCGACGACATGACGAACATCGCAGTGATCGGCCTCGGCATCATGGGCCTGCCCATGGCCAAGAACCTCGTGAAGGCCGGATACCAGGTCACCGGCTTCAACCGCAGCCAGGAGGCCATCGACAAGCTCGTCGAGGCTGGCGGCACCGGCGCCACCAGCATCGCGGATGCCGTGAAGGACGCCGACGTCGTCATCACGATGGTCCCCGACTCCCCGGACGTCGAGGGCGTCGTGCGCGGCGAAGACGGCGTCTTCGCCAACGCGAAGGCCGGCGCGCTGTGGATCGACAACTCCTCGATCCGCCCCGACGTCGCGAAGACGCTGGCCGAGGAGGCGGTCGCCGCCGGCTTCGGCGCCGTCGACGCCCCGGTCTCGGGCGGCGAGCAGGGTGCCATCGACGGCGTGCTGTCGATCATGGTCGGCGGGTCCCCGGAGGACTTCGCCAAGGCCGAACCCGTGCTGAACGCGATCGGCAAGACCATCGTGCACGTCGGCCCCGCCGGCGCCGGCCAGACCGTCAAGGCGGCCAACCAGCTCATCGTCGCCGTGAACATCCAGGCGCTCGCCGAGGCCGTCACCTTCCTCGAGGCCTTCGGGGTCGACACGGATGCCGCACTGAAGGTGCTCGGCGGCGGCCTCGCCGGCTCCAAGGTCCTCGACCAGAAGGGGCAGAAGATGCTGGACCGCGACTTCGCCCCCGGATTCCGTCTCGCCCTCCACAACAAGGACCTGGGCATCGTCACCGCGGCCGCGCGCTCCGTGGGGGTCACCGTCCCCCTCGGCGCCGCCGTCGCCCAGCTCGTGAACGCCCTCGTCGCCCGCGGCGACGGCGGCCTCGACCACTCGGGCCTCTTCAAGCTCACCACCGAACTCTCCGGCCGCGACTGATCCCCTCGCCCCGGCATACCTAAGGACACTCACATGACTCGTATGCGCGCAGTGGACGCCATCGTCCAGATCCTGGTGAAGGAGGGCGCCACGGAGGCGTTCGGCCTTCCCGGTGCCGCCATCAACCCGCTGTACTCCGCGATGCGCCAGAACGGCGGCATCCGCCACACTCTGGCCCGCCACGTCGAGGGCGCCTCGCACATGGCCGACGGCTACAGCCGCACCGGCGACGGCCGCATCGGCATCTGCATCGGCACCTCGGGACCCGCCGGCACCGACATGATCACCGGCCTCTACGCCGCGATCGCCGATTCCATCCCGATGCTGTGCATCACCGGGCAGGCGCCGGTCGCGAAGCTCGACAAGGAGGACTTCCAGGCCGTCGACATCGCGTCGATCGCGAAGCCGGTCACGAAGTTCGCGAAGACCGTGCTGGAGGCCGGCCAGATCCCCGGTGCGTTCCAGTCGGCGTTCCAGATCATGCGCTCCGGCCGCCCCGGTCCGGCGCTGATCGACCTGCCCTTCGACGTGCAGATGACCGAGATCGAGTTCGACATCGACACCTACGAGCCGCTGCCCGTGGCGAAGCCCGCCGCGACCCGCGCGCAGGCCGAGAAGGTGCTCGACATGCTCGTCGCCTCGTCGCACCCGGCGATCATCGCCGGTGGCGGCATCGTCAACTCCGGAGCATCCGCCAAGCTCGTCGAGCTCGCCGAGACCCTGGGCGTTCCCGTCTTCCCGACCCTCATGGGCTGGGGCGCCATCGGCGACGACCACCCGCTCGCGGGCGGCCTCGTCGGCATCCAGACCTCCCAGCGCTACGGCAACGCGAGCTTCCTGGAGAGCGACTTCGTGCTCGGCATCGGCAACCGCTGGGCCAACCGGCACACCGGCGGCCTCGACACCTACCGCAAGGGCCGCACCTTCGTGCACGTCGACATCGAGCCCACCCAGATCGGCCGCGTGTTCGCGCCCGACTACGGGGTGGTGTCGGATGCCGGAGCGTTCATCGACGCTCTGCTCGAGGCCGCGCGCGGCCGGGCGGCCGAGCTGCCCGACTACAACGGCTGGGCCGAGGAGTGCCGCGACCGCAAGGCGCGCCTGCTGCGCAAGACGAACTTCGACAACGTGCCGATGAAGCCGCACCGCGTGTACCAGGAGATGCTCGGCGCGTTCGGCCACGACACCACCTACGTGACCACGATCGGCCTCTCGCAGATCGCCGGCGCGCAGCTGCTGCACGTGTACGGCCCCCGCCAGTGGATCAACGCAGGGCAGGCCGGACCCCTGGGCTGGACCCTGCCCGCCGCCCTCGGCGTGGTGCGCGGCAAGCCGGAGGAGAAGGTCGTCGCGCTCAGCGGCGACTACGATTTCCAGTTCATGATCGAGGAGCTCGCGGTGGGCGCGCAGCACAAGCTGCCGTACATCCACGTCGTGGTGAACAACAGCTACCTCGGCCTGATCCGCCAGTCGCAGCGTCCGTTCGAGATGGACTACGAGGTCTCGCTGGCCTTCGACAACATCAACACCCCGGAGGACCCGACCAGCGTGGCCACCGGCTACGGCGTCGACCATGTCAAGGTCGCCGAGGGCCTGGGGTGCAAGGCGCTGCGCGTCGAGCGCCCGGAGGACCTCGCCGCGGGCTTCGCTGAGGCGGAGCGCCTGCGCGACGAGTTCGAGGTGCCCGTGGTCGTCGAGGTCATCCTGGAGCGCGTCACGAACATCGCCATGGGCGCCGACCTCGACACCATGAACGAGTTCGAGGATCTCGCGACGACGGCGGCCGACGCGCCCGAGGCCGTCTACGCGTTGCTCGACTGATTCTGCGACGCTAGAGCCATGCGCATCCTGATCGCCTCGGACAAGTTCAAGGGCTCCGCCACCGGGGCCGAGGTCGCCGCCGCCGTCGGTCGCGGCATCCGGACCGTGTTCCCGGATGCCGTGATCGACTCGGCGCCGGTGGCCGACGGCGGCGAGGGCACCGTCGACGCCGCCGTCGCGAGCGGATTCGAGGCGGTCACCGCGACGGTGACCGGACCGACCGGTGAGCCGGTCGAGGCCCGGTTCGCCGTGCGCGGGCCGCAGGCGATCGTCGAGATGGCCGCGGCCAGCGGACTCGACGTGCTGCCGGGCGGCACGAAGGCCCCCCTGACCGCGACGAGCCGCGGCACCGGGGAGCTCATCGCGGCCGCGCTCGATCGCGGATGCACCTCGATCGTGCTCGGTGTGGGCGGCAGCGCCAGCACCGACGGCGGCGCGGGGATGCTCGAGGCGCTCGGGGTCGACCTGCGCACGGCATCCGGCCCTGTCGCCCCGGGTGGAGCTGCTCTGTCCGAACTCGTCTCCGTCGACGTCTCCGGCCTCGATCCTCGCCTCGCCGGCGTCGAGGTCGTACTTGCGAGCGACGTGGACAACCCTCTCCTGGGAGACCGGGGGGCCGCTGCGGTGTTCGCACCGCAGAAGGGGGCGAGCGCCGACGATGTCGCCGCCCTCGAGGCGGGCCTCGCGCGCTTCTCCACACTGCTCGAACAGCGACCGGGCGTCAGCGCCGCAGCCTCCCGGCCGGGGGCCGGAGCCGCCGGCGGGGTCGGGTATGCGGCGCTGGCCGTGCTCGCCGCGATCCGTGAGCCGGGTATCGAGGTCGTGCAACGGCTCACCGGACTGCCCGACCTGATCGCCGGCGCCGACCTCGTGATCACCGGAGAGGGCAGCCTCGACGACCAGAGCCTCGGCGGCAAGACCCCCCTCGGCGTCGCATCCGCATCGGCCGCCGCCGGCGTGCCCGTGGTGGCGGTGTGCGGTCGTACCACGCTCAGCGCTCAGCAGGCGGAGGCCGCCGGCTTCGCCCGGGTCTTCCCGCTCAGCGAGATCGAGCCCGACCCCGCCGAGAGCATGGCGAACGCCCGGCTGCTCCTCGTCGAGGTGGGCCGGCGCATCGCGGCGGAGTTCCTGTCGCCCCGCGACGCCTGACCTCCTCGGCGACGTCCGCCGGGGCACGGCATCCGCCGGTGACGCTGCGGCCGCCGCCGGTGGCCGCTGCTGCATCGGGGTCGTCTCGACTGCCAGCCGACATTTTGGTAGACCAAACCGTTGACAGTCGCGCGGTTTCATGGTGAAATATCCATTATCCGAATTTCGCTTTCCATGAAGCGGAAAACTACCGACGACACTGAGGTCGTGGGAAAGAGCAACGATGGCTACTGAAGAGTACGTGCACGTTCCGAGCCGCGGGTCCGAGGGTCTCGCCGAGCCCCCGTCCATCAACATCGCCGTGCAGGCGGGCATCAGCCCCCAGCTGTACAACAGCGACCTGGCGCCGACGACGCGCGAGGGCCGGCACTGGAGCGCGTACAGCATCTTCGCCCTCTGGGCGAACGACGTGCACAGCCTCGGCAACTACGTCTGGGCGATCGGGCTCTTCTCGCTCGGCATGAGCGGCGGCGCCATCCTCGGCTCCCTCGCCTTCGGCGCTCTGTTCCTCTTCCTCCTCCTCACCCTCTCAGGCTTCATGGGGGAGAAGACGGGCGTTCCCTTCCCCGTGATGAGCCGCATCTCCTTCGGCATCCACGGGGCCCAGATCCCCGCCCTCCTCCGCGGCGGGGTCGCGATCGCGTGGTTCGGCATCCAGACCTACCTCGCGTCGCAGGTGCTGCAGGTCGTGATCATCGCCCTCGCCCCCGGCGCGGCGGCGCTGCAGGAGGGTTCCTTCCTCGGCCTGTCGGCCCTGGGGTGGATCACCTTCCTCGCCCTCTGGATCATCCAGTCGGTCATCGTCAGCTACGGCATGGAGATGATCCGCAAGTACGAGGCCTTCGCCGGCCCCGTCATCCTCGCCACCTTCGTGTCGCTCGCGGTGTGGGTGCTCGTGCAGGCCGACTTCCAGATCTCCTGGACCAACGACGACCCGCTGACCGGCGGAGAGCTCTGGCTGCACATGCTCGGCGGCGCCTCGGCCTGGGTCGCCATCTACGGCACCTTCGTGCTCAACTTCTGCGACTTCACCCGCGGTGCGCGCTCGAAGAAGTCCATCCTCAAGGGCAACTTCTGGGGCATCCCGATCAACATGCTGTTCTTCGGCTGCATGGTCGTCGTGCTGGCCGGCGGGTCGTTCACCATCAACGGCGAGGCGATCGCATCGCCCGCCGATGTCGTGGCGGCCATCCCCAACACCCTGCTGCTGGTGCTCGCCTCGCTCGCCCTCATCGTGCTCACGATCGCCGTGAACCTCATGGCCAACTTCGTCGCACCGACCTACGCGCTGACGAACCTGTTCCCGAAGCACCTCAACTTCCGCAAGGCGGCGCTGCTGTCGGCGGTGATCGGGCTCGTCATCCTCCCGTGGAACATGTACAACTCGCCGGTCGTGATCGGCATCTTCCTCAACGGCCTCGGCGCCCTCCTCGGCCCGCTGTTCGGCATCATCATGGTCGACTACTGGCTGATCAAGAAGCAGCGCATCAACGTGCCCGAGCTGTACTCCGAGCACGTGACCGGGGAGTACTACTATCGCCGCGGCTTCAACCCCCGGGCGATCACCGCCCTGGCCATCGCCGGAGCCATCGCCCTGCTGCTCACGTTCGTGCCCGCGTTCCAGGTGGTCAGCCAGTTCTCCTGGTTCCTCGCCGCGGGTCTCGGAGCCCTCGTGTACGGTGTCCTCGCCGACCGTCGCGGGCCGTTCCACGACGTCGAAGCCGGCGACATCGCCGTCACCCCGACCCACTGATCCGGAAAGGACCCGATCGTGCGCATCCTCGTCGCCAACGTCAACACCACCGAGACGATGACACACGGCATCGCCGAGGCGGCGGCCGCCGTGGCCTCGCCGGGCACCGAGATCATCGGCATCACCCCCGACTTCGGCGCCGAGTCCTGCGAGGGCAACTTCGAGAGCTACCTCGCCGCGATCGCCGTGATGGACAAGGTCGTCCGGTACGACGGCGAGTACGACGCCGTCATCCAGGCGGGCTACGGCGAGCACGGACGCGAGGGCCTGCAGGAGCTGCTCACCGTGCCGGTCGTCGACATCACCGAGGCGGCGGCATCAACCGCCATGTACCTCGGCCGCTCCTACTCCGTGGTCACGACGCTCGACCGGGCCGTGCCGCTCATCGAGGACCGCCTGATCCTCGCGGGACTCCACGACCGTTGCGCCTCGGTGCGCTCGTCGGGGCTCGGGGTGCTCGAGCTCGAGTCCGACCCGGAACGGGCGATCGAGGCCATCGCGGCCGAGGCGCAGCGCGCCGTGGAGATCGACCGCGCCGAGGTGATCGTGCTCGGCTGCGGCGGCATGGCCGAGCTGAAGGACCGGGTCGTCGAGCTGTGCGGCGTGCCCGTCGTCGACGGCGTACAGGCCGCCGTGGCGGTGGCCGAGGGGCTGGTGCGGTTGGGGCTGACGACGTCGAAGGTGCGCACCTACGCGCCGCCGCGTCCCAAGCGGATCACGGGCTTTCCGTCCATCGTGCGCTGAACGCACGCACAATTCATACATCACATGTCGGCGCCGTCGCCGGCAGAAGAAGGGAACGCGACATGTCGCAGGAGTTCGAAGAGCAGGATGCCGGGAGCGTGTCGCTCGACCCGACGGGGGAGCACTACGACCTGGTCATCAGGGGCCAGCGCGTGCTCACCACGGCGGGCATCCGTCCGCGCGAGGTCGGCGTGCGTCACGGCGTCATCGTGGCCATGCAGCCGCTGGGCAACAATCTCGCGGGCGACGAGATCATCGAGCTCGCCGACGACGAGACGCTGATCCCCGGGCTCGTCGACACGCACGTGCACGTGAACGAGCCGGGTCGCACCGAATGGGAGGGCTTCGCCTCGGCGACCCGCGCCGCCGCGGCCGGAGGCGTCACGACCATCGTCGACATGCCGCTCAACAGCATCCCGCCGACCGTCAGCGTCGAGGCGCTGAACGTCAAGCGCGAGGCGGCGAAGGGGCAGACCCACGTGGACGTGGGGTTCTGGGGCGGCGCGGTGCCCGGCAACACCGCCGACCTGCGACCGCTGCACGACGCGGGCGTCTTCGGGTTCAAGAGCTTCCTGCTGCACTCCGGCGTCGATGAGTTCCCGCCGCTCGACCCCGACGAGCTCGAGAAGGACATGCGCGAACTCGCGACCTTCGACTCCGTCATGATCGTGCACGCCGAGGACTCGCGGGCCATCGACCGTGCGCCGCAGCCCGAGGGCGACGACTACGGCAAGTTCCTCGCCTCGCGGCCGCGTGGTGCCGAGAACCTGGCGATCGCCGAGGTCATCGAGCGCGCCCGATGGACCGGCGGACGCGCACACATCCTGCACCTGTCGTCGTCCGACGCGCTGCCGATGCTGCGCACCGCGAAGCACGACGGGCTCAAGCTCACGGTCGAGACGTGCCCGCACTACCTCACCCTCACCGCCGAGGAGATCCCGCACGGCGCGACCCAGTTCAAGTGCTGCCCGCCGATCCGCGAGGCCGGCAACCGGGAGCTGCTGTGGCAGGGCCTGGAGGACGGCACGATCGACTTCATCGTGTCGGACCACTCTCCCTCGACCCTCGACCTCAAGGATCTCGAGAACGGCGACTTCGCCGTGGCCTGGGGCGGCGTCGCATCGCTGCAGCTCGGCCTGTCGCTGATCTGGACCGAGGCGCGTCAGCGCGGCCTCGCGCTGGAGACGGTCGTGGGTTGGATGAGCGAGCGCCCCGCGCAGTTCGCCGGCCTCACCGGCAAGGGGCGGATCGCCCCCGGCTACGACGCCGACTTCTCGGTGTTCGCCGCGGACGACGCCTACGTGGTCGACGTCAAGAAGCTGCACCACAAGAACCCGCTCACCCCGTATCACGGCAAGGCGCTCGCCGGTGTGGTGCGCAAGACCTGGCTGCACGGAGAGGTCATCGACTTCGAGAACCCGCGCGGCCGGCTGCTGCGCCGGGGCATGCTCGACGCGGAGTGACCGCCGCCGGCATCCGTCGGTCTTCGGGGCGGGCTCGGGCATCATGCCCGGGCCCGCCCTTTCTGTGCGCGGGCGGCCGCGGCATCCGGGTCGGCCCCTTCTGCGTGCGGGAATTTCGGAAGGATGCAGTTTTCTCGGATGATTCCGGCCGGATCGTCCGAGAAAGCTGCATCCGTCCGTTTTCTCGGAGGGGGCGGGCGGGCGGACGGGCGGAGGGAGGGACGGGTGAGGGGGCGACAGGGCGGGGGCGGACAGGGTGAGGGGGCGACAGGGTGGGGGCGGACAGGGCAGGCGGACGGGGTGAGGGAGGCGGCGTTGACGGGGGAGAGGGTGGGGGAGTAAAGTTGAGTCCAGACCACTCAACTTTGAGAATCACCACTTTCCGACAGAAGGAGTCTCCTCAGGAGGACACGTATGACCACCCCGCAGACCGAAGACCAGCAGTCCGCACTCGAGCAGTTCGGGATCAACCTCACCGACCGCGCCCGGCAGGGCAAGCTCGACCCCGTCATCGGACGGGACAGTGAGATCCGACGCGTGAGCCAGGTGCTCACCCGCCGCACCAAGAACAACCCCGTGCTGATCGGCGAGCCCGGTGTCGGCAAGACCGCCGTCGTCGAAGGGCTCGCGCAGCGCATCGTCGCCGGCGACGTCGCCGAGTCCCTCAAGGACAAGGAGCTGGTGACGCTCGACATCTCCGCCCTCGTCGCCGGCGCCATGTACCGCGGCCAGTTCGAGGAGCGTCTGAAGAGCGTGCTCAAGGAGATCACCGAGTCCGACGGGCAGATCATCACCTTCATCGACGAGCTGCACGTGCTCATGGGAGCCGGCGGCGGCGAGGGGTCGGTCGCGGCGTCCAACATGCTCAAGCCGATGCTCGCCCGCGGAGAGCTGCGCCTCATCGGCGCGACCACGCTCAACGAGTACCGCGAGTTCATCGAGAAGGATGCAGCGCTGGAGCGCCGCTTCCAGCAGGTGTACGTCGGCGAGCCGTCGGTCGAGGACACCATCGCGATCCTCCGCGGGCTCAAGGGCCGCTACGAGGCGCACCACGGGGTGACCATCTCCGACAGCGCCCTCGTCGCCGCCGCGGCGCTCTCGAACCGCTACCTCCCGGCCCGCCAGCTGCCCGACAAGGCGATCGACCTCGTCGACGAGTCCATGTCGCGGCTCAAGATGGAGATCGACTCCTCCCCTGTGGAGATCGATCAGCTCAAGCGGCAGGTCGACCGCATGAGGCTCGAGGAACTCGCGCTCAAGAAGGAGAAGGACGCGGCCTCGAAGGAGCGCCTCGCCACGCTGCGCGAGCAGCTCGTGGTGCAGGAGAAGAAGCTCGCCGGGCTCGAAGAGCGCTGGGCGCGCGAGCGCCAGGGGCTCAACCGGGTCGGTGAGCTGAAGAAGCAGCTCGACGACGCGATCACGCAGCGCGACCTCGCCATGCGCAACGCCGACTACACGAAGGCGTCGAAGCTGGAGTACGAGACGATCAAGCGCCTGGAGCGCGACATCGCCGAGGCCGAGCAGGCCGAGGCGACGGCATCCTCCGAGCCGCGCATGGTCAACGAGCAGGTCACCGACGAGGACATCGCGGCCGTGATCGCGGCGTGGACCGGCATCCCCGTCGGCCGGCTGCTGCAGGGCGAGAGCGAGAAGCTGCTGCACCTGGAGTCCGAGCTGGGCAAGCGCCTGATCGGGCAGAAGGAGGCCGTGAAGGCCGTGTCGGATGCCGTGCGGCGCTCCCGTGCCGGCATCAGCGATCCCGGCCGCCCGACCGGCTCGTTCCTCTTCCTCGGTCCGACCGGCGTCGGCAAGACCGAGCTCGCCAAGGCGCTCGCCGAGTTCCTCTTCGACGACGAGCGCGCCATGGTGCGCATCGACATGTCGGAGTACGGCGAGAAGCACTCCGTCTCCCGTCTCGTCGGCGCCCCTCCGGGCTACGTCGGCTACGAGCAGGGCGGTCAGCTCACCGAGGCCGTGCGGCGGCGCCCCTACAGCGTGGTGCTGCTCGACGAGGTCGAGAAGGCGCATCCCGAGGTGTTCGACGTGCTGCTGCAGGTGCTCGACGACGGCCGGCTCACCGACGGCCAGGGCCGCACGGTGGACTTCTCCAACGTCATCCTGATCCTCACCTCCAACCTCGGCTCGCCGATCCTCATCGACCCCACCCTGTCGACCGACGAGAAGCGCGAGCAGGTGATGGCGCTGGTGCGCCAGGCGTTCCGGCCCGAGTTCCTCAACCGGCTCGACGACATCGTGATGTTCCAGGCGCTCAGCGAGGACGACCTCGCGCAGATCGTGGAGCTCACCGTCGACGCGCTGCAGAAGCGGCTGCACGACCGTCGGCTCACGCTCGCCGTGACGCCCGACGCCCGGACGTGGCTCGCCGAGCGCGGCTACGACCCCGTGTTCGGCGCCCGGCCGCTGCGCCGCCTCATCCAGACCGAGGTGCAGAACAGGCTGGCGACGGCCCTGCTGTCGGGAGGCGTGCACGACGGCGACACCGTGCGGGTCGATGTGGGGGCCGACGGCACCGGCCTCGTGCTCACGGCGGCGGCCCCGGACCCCGGGCTCGACGACGACGTGATCGAGGCCGAGCTGCTCGACTGAGCGACGACGCGAGCGCGGAGGGTCGGATGCCGCAGCATCCGACCCTCCGCGCTGAGACGGCGCCCGGCCGCACCCGCGGGGATCGACGAGACGGGGGCCCCGGTCTCGCCGGGGCTCCCCGTCCGCTCACTTCACGGACCTGATGGGGAACACGGCGAGGCCGCCGAGCACGCCGCACACGATGGCGGTGGCGAAGAGGGCCGTGTAGTTCTGACCGCCGCCGATCGCCAGCACGGGCACGGCGAGGGCGGGCACGAGGAACATCGGCGCCTGGTACGACAGGGCGACGATGCCGAGGTCCTTGCCCGCGTCGTCGAAGTGCGGCAGCACCTCGGTGAGCAGGGCGAGGTCGACGGACACGAACGCGCCCTGCGCCGCGCCGACGATCGAGAGCGCGATGAGGAAGGTCGGGATGTCGTTCGCCAGCATCCCCAGGGACAGCCCGACGACGGAGATCGCGCACGAGGCCCAGACGATGGTCTTGCGGCGTCCGGTGCGGTCGGAGATCCACCCGAAGAGCACGGCCGTGACCAGGGCGCCGAGGGTGAAGATCGCCATGCCGGTCGCCTGCACGCCCGTCGCGATCTCCTTGGAGACGCCGAGTCGGTCGATGATGAAGAACAGCAGGTAGATCGACACGAAGCCCGTGGACATCGTCACCAACAGTCGGCAGATCCACGCCCAGAAGAAGTCCGGTGCCGACCGCGGGCTGATCCAGTACGTGCTCACGATATCGGCCCAGCGCAGCGGCGGACGCGGCTCGGTGCGCACCACGTCGTTCATGCGGAAGTACAACAGCCCCGTGAACACGGCGCCGATCGCACCGGGGATGACGAACCACATCCACTGCGACTCGTTCGGCAGCGCCGCCACGATGCCGGCGCCGAGGATCACGCCGACGCCGGTCGCGGCGCTGGCCAGCCCCGAGATGCGGGCGCGCACTCGGGTGGGGATCTGCTCGGCGAGCATCGCGTGCACGGCGGCGTTCGCGGCGCCCAGGCCGCACTGCAGGATCACCCAGCCCACGAGCATCGGCACTAGCGAGGTCGCGAGGCCGAGTACGACGGCACCGCCGAAGCCGACGACGGAACCCCAGAGGATCCAGGGGCGGCGGATGCCGAGGCGCGAGCGGGTGCGGTCGCTCAGGCGCCCGGCGAGCGGGGTGACCACCATGACGAGGATGCCTCCGACCGCGGTGACGATCGAGAGGTTGACCTCCTTCGTCGCATCGTCGATGAACGCGAAGGCCTTGGGCAGCGAGACGCCGCTGATCGTGCCGAGAGCGAGGTTGAGCCCGAACCAGCTCAGCACGTAGAGGGCGTAGAAGCCGCGCGGCTGTGGGAGCTCGGGAGTGGTGCCGGCCATGGAGGCGGGTTCGGTCGCCGCGGTGCCGGAGGTGGGGTCCGTAGCCGTGCCGATCGAGGGTGCAGGGCCGGTAGAGCCTATCGCCGCCTCGGTCGCGTCGGCCCGGCCGTGCGCGCCGCCGTCGGCCTCGGTCACGGGGGTGTCGGACATTGTCGTCCCTTCGTCCTTCTCGCGGGTCCCGTCGGGGCGCAGGTCGCGCGCGTCACGTCATCGTGCCCGATCGGGCGGCCCCGACGTTGGGTGCGTCGAACGATCCGTCACCTCGATCTGGTCGGTTCGGACAGGCGCCCGGAGGTCGGGCCGCTCGCGTGCGCGTCGACTCGTGCCTCTCGTCGGCACGTTTGTAGGGAGAATGCACGGATGTCGGGCCGGAGAGTGCTTTTTGGCCCGACATCCGTGAATCCTCCCGACAAAACGCGCGGTGTCGGGGTGGCAGGGGTGGCGGGGGTGGGACGGAGGGCGGCGCGGGCGGCGCGGCGGTGGTGGCGGCGGGATCACCGGGTGAACCGGGCGGCGATCCAGTCGGCGGCGCGGGACGGTGCGTGCTGCGGATGCATCGTGCCGGAGTGGTGCGTCGGCCACCACTGCGCGGTGAGGTCGACGCCGGCCGCGCGGTAGGCGCGCAGCAGTCGCGCCGACAGAAAGGCGGGGGCCACCTCGTCGAATCGGGCGGCGTCGATGCGCACCGGCGCAGGGAATCCCGTCAGCGTCGCGACCTCCTCGGCGCGGAACGAGGCGTCCAGCCGCGCGAACAGCTCCCGTCCTGACGCTCCGCCGATGCGGCCAGACGCCAGCGCGCCCCACGAATCCGCGGCGGCGAGCTCGGTGAGGCACAGCCGGTCGAGGTCGCGCCAGAGCTCCTGCGCACGCGGGCTGAGGCCGTCGGTGTGGATCAACGTCCGCATCCGCTCATCGGTCGTCGCGGCACCGCGCAACATCAGCCCGATCAGCGCCGACACGACGCCCGAGCCGGGGAACCGCACCGGCACGCGGCGGGAGAGCCCGATGCTGACGTCCATGCGCGTCACCGGGGCGAAGGCGGCGGTGCCGACCAGTCGCGCGCCCTCGACGGGCTCGTCACTCCCGATCGGCCCCGCACTCCCCGCGCCCCCGGCCGGCGAGACCGAGGCGTGCAACGCGGCCACCGCGCCTTCGGAATGCCCGGCCGACACCCACTCGTCGCCCAGCGGGGCATCGAACGATGCGCGCGCCCGCACCATCGCCCGCATCGACTCGGCGAGCGACGATCCGATCAGGTACGGGTGGATGCCGTCGTCGCCGATGCCCTCGTAGTCCGGTCGCAGCACCGCGATCCCCCGCGCGAGGAGCATGCCGCACAGGGCGTCGCCCTGCGACATGCGCCGCCACTCGGGGTGCGCCGGATCGCCGAGGCTGGGCGCCGATCGGCGCGAGCCGCCGGTGGTCATGTGTCCGTACACGACGACGGGGAAGCCGTCCGCAGGCGGAGGCGACGACGGCAGATGCAGGATGCCGGTCTGCTCCTGCATCCGTCCGTCGATGCCGCGCGCCTCGAAGGACACGATGCGGGAGGCGATCACCAGCGCCCTCGAGGCAGGAGGCGGCGGACCCGCGCGGGGATCCAGCCGAGCAGTCCCGAGCGTCGGCGCTCGGCGTCGTCGACGAGGTCGGCGAAGAACCGCGCCACCGGCACCAGCTGCGCCCGGTCGATGCGGTCGATCGTGTCGGCGTCGTCGTAGAGGTAGAGGGGGCCCGAGATGAGGCTGATCGTCGGCACGCCGGCCACGAGAGTGAACGAGGCGTCGGTGGGGATGCCGCCCGCGAAGAACTCCAGCGCCCCCGCCCCCAACAGGCTCGTGCCATGTAGACCGTGGCGGCGCACGGCGCGGCCGATGCGCCACGTGAAGGCCGGGTTCACGTTCACGAAGATACCGCGCGGCTCGGTGTCGCCCGTCGAGGCGAACCCGCCGTCGGCGCCCTCGACCGCGCGCAGCCCGATGTGCTCGATCGTGGCGTTGAGCACGATGTCCCACCGGCGGTCCGCGGCCAGCACGTGCCGCGTCGCGAACTCCCGGTGCGCCTGATATCCCGTGAAGTGGGTGTCGAAGGTCACGAACAGCAGGGTCTTCTCGCGGCGGATGCCGGTGGCCGCCGCCGCCCCGTAGTGCTCGGCCAGCGCGATCACCTCGGCCGTCCCCGAGGCGTCCTCCACGGCGCCGGGGCCGATCGAGTCGTGGTGCGACTGGATCATCACGGCATCCGTCGTCCGCCCGGGGAGCACGCCGATCACCGTGCGCGAGACGACCTCGCGCCGGGTGACATCGAGCGTGAGCTGCGCGCGAGGTTCCGTGCGCAGGAGGGCGCGCAGCCTCGCGCCCTCCGCACGGGTGACCCACGCGCCGGGCAGGGGGAACAGCGTCCGTCGGTAGTACTCGTTGTGATAGTTGCGCGAGTCGGGGTAGTCGCGCAGCACCCCGATCACCGCCACGGCCCCGGCGGCGACGGCATCCGTCATGGTGCGGGCCAGCGAGGTGACGTAGGGGTTGCGGCTGCCCAGCACCTCGCGGCGCAGCACCCGACGACCCGGATCGTGCAGGAACAGCGTGAGCGGCAGGGAGTGCGCCACCGTCATGTCGAACGTGAGGTCGAAGAGCACGATGGCTCCGCGCACGTCGTGGCGGCGCACGCGATCGGCGCCGATGTCGACCACCCGCGCGTCGACACGGTGCTCGGCGGCGCCCGTCCAGTCGTGCGCAGCGAGCCCGGAGTGCAGGATCGGGGAGCACGGGATGTCGTCGTCGCCGACGCGGATGCCGCAGGTCTCGGCGTGCCAGGAGAACGACGGCACCTCCAGCACCTCGGTCGCAAGGCCAGCGGCGGTGAAGCGGTCGGCGACGTAGGACGCGGCGGCCTCCCCGCCCGGCGTCCCGGTGGCTCGCGGGGCCATCGCGACGAGGTCCTCGATGGTGGCCATCATCGCGTCTTCGGTCATGCTCATGCCTCCGAGGCTAGGGAGGCCACCCGTTTCGATGGATCCGTGCATGTGATCCTTCACTACAAGCGTGATGGTGCGTACGATTCGTCACATGGATGCATTGCGAGACCTCGGTGAGCTCGACCTCGCCATCGTGCACGCGCTGCAGATCGACGCCCGCGCTCCCTGGACCCGCGTGGCCGCCGCCGTGGGCGCCGACGCGGCGACCGTCGCACGGCACTGGCAGGCGCTGCGCGAGGAGTCGCTGGCGTGGCTCACCGCCTGGCCGACGCCCGAGCGGTGGTCGGCCACGACGGACGTCGCCGTGGTGCTGCTCGACCCGCGCACGGGGACTGAGGCGATCGCCGAGGTCGTGCGTCAGCCGTGGGTACTCAGCGCCGATGACACCTCGGCCGGATGCCTCGTGCTCGTCGCCGGAGCCGGGGGCCTCGCGGTGCTCGGCGACCGCGTGCGGCAACTGTCGGCGCTCGGGGCGAGGGTGCGGCGCATGGATGTCGCGGCGGCGATCGTCGCGGAGGACTCCGGGTGGCGGCTGCGGGTGCTGTCCCGTCAGCAGCAGCGGGTGCTGCGCGAAGGGGCGGCGGGGGCGTCGACGGAGGACCCGCGTCCGCCGCGGCCCGAGGTCGTGGCCGAGATCGCCGATGCCCTCGACGAGGACCCGCGGATGCCGGCGGCCACCGTCGCGCAGCGCCTCGGGGTATCGGAGGCGACCGCCCGCCGCGCCGTCGACCGTGCCGTCGGCGCGGGACTGCTGCGCCTGGGGTGCGACCTCGCGATGCCGGCCGCGGGGTTCCGCCGCGGGGCGATCCTCTGGGGGCGCTCCGACGACGTCGAGGGTGCGGCCGCGCGGGCGGCGAGGTTGCCCGAGGCGCATCGCGTCGGCATCCTCGTCGGCCGCGCCCCGCTGTTCGTGTGCGTGCGCGCCCGATCGCTGACCGCGCTGCCGCAGATCGAACAGGCGTGGGGGGATGACGTGGAGGTCGCCGATCGCTGGACCGTGCTGCGCGGCCTCAAGCGCAACGGCCACCTGCTCGACGAGTCAGGGCGGTCGGTGGAGAGGGTGCCGCTGCGCTGGTGAGATGCCCGGCGCGGGCGTGCCGCGTACGGCGTAGGGCGTGCTGCGTGGGGCGGAGGATGCCGCGTGGGGCGGAGGATTCGGGGAGATTCGTCCGCCCATGAGGGATTTCTCCGCCCGTGGCAGGTGAGCGCGCGGCGGGTGAGCGCATGGCAGTGCGGGAGGGCGGAGTGAGGGTGCGTGCGCCGTGGCCGCGAAACCGTCACGCGGCGGCGCGGAGCCGTGCGTCGAGGCGGTAGCGCGACAGGGGCACGAGGCTCAGCGCGCACAGTGCGGCCGGGATCACCGAGACGCCCAGCACGATCGCCCACTGCGCGGCATCCGACTGCGCCACCTCGCCGCCGGTCGTCGCGACGTAGCCGCCGAGGCCGAGCACGAGTCCGAGCAGCGCGGGACCGAGCGCGTAGCCGAGCAGCTCGAAGCCCGACCAGACGCCGGAGATCATGCCGATGCGGTTGGTGCCGCTGCGCTTCGCGTCCTCCGCGGCGATGTCGGGGAGCATCGCGAGGGGGAAGAGCTGCGCCCCCGCGTAGCCGACGCCCACCACGCCCGAGGCGATGAGCATCGGAACGGAGTCTCCGGCTCGCGCGGTGAGCAGGGCGATGAGCCCCACCGTCATCACGACGGTCGCCGCCGCGAAGCCGCCCTTCTTGCCGATCCGCCGTCCGATCATCGACCAGACCGGCGTGAGCACCACGGCCGGGGCCACGAAGCAGACGAAGGCGATCGTCGCGACGCCGGGGTCGTGCACCACGTGCCGCGCGACGTAGACGACGCCGCCGAGCACCATGCCGATCGCGACGGCCTGCAGCACGTACGACACGATGAGCGTGCGAGACTCGCGATCGCGGAGGGCCACGGCGAGTTGATCGAGCAGCCGTCCGCCCGCCACCTCGTCGCGGGTGAGGGCGACGCTGCGGGTGCCCCACCATACGCCGATCGTGCCGATGAGGATGAGCACCGCCATCGCGCCGGCCATGAGCCGATACCCGGCGACGCCGCCGAACGCCTCGACGAGCATCGGAGCGGTCGCGCCCGACACGAGGATCGCGAGGGTGAAGACGATCACGCGCCAGGTGATGAGCCGCGTGCGCTCGGAGTAGTCGTCGGTGATCTCGGCCGACATGGCGAGGTAGGGCACCTGGAAGAACGCGTAGACGGTGGCGGTGGTGAGGAACAGCACGAGCACCCACAGGGCCCCGGCGACCGGGGGAGCGGTGGGGCCGAAGAACATCGCGAGGAATGCGAGCGCGAGCAGGATGCCCGCACGCAGGATGAACGGACGGCGACGGTCGTGCGGATGCCGGGAGCGGTCGCTGATCCGTCCGGCGATCGGGTTGAGGAAGAAGTCCCACGCCTTCGGGGCGAACACGATCATGCCGGCGATCGCCGCCTCCACACCGAGCAGGTCGGTGAGGAAGGGCATGAGGATGAGGCCGGGCACCGTGCCGTAGGTGCCGGATGCGATGCCGCCGAGGGCGTAGCCGGCCCTGATGCGGCGCGGAAGCGCTGTCATGGAGCCGATCGTAGGCCCGGTCGATCATTCCTCCGCTGCAGCTGCCAGCAATCCGTCATCGGATGCCGATGCACGCACAGCATCCGTCTCTTTCGTGTGCTGACGTCAGTTGCTCGCCCAGGTCTCGGGCCCGGAGGATCCGGCGGCGTACTCCTCCAGCGGCACCGCGTTCTCGGCCCAGGCCTCGCGCACCGGCTGGATGATGCGCCAGCACTCCTCGGCCTCGTCGGCCCGCACCGACAGTGCGACCTCGCCGTCGAGCAACTCGTCGAGCACCTCCTCATAGGAGCGGCGCTGGCCCTCGCCGAGGTCGGCCGTGAGGTCTTCGTCCCTCAGCGCGAAGGGGTCGTCTCCGCCGGTCACGTGCAGGCGCAAGACCATGGTGTCGGGCCCGAGGGAGAAGGTCAGCCGGCCCCCGTCGACCGGCTCCCCGGCGAGGCCGCGCGGGATGTGCCGCACCCGCTTGAAGGTGACGACCACCTCGGAGCGCTTGGCCGTGAGGGCCTTGCCGGAGCGCAGCACGAAGGGCACGCCCTCCCAGCGGTCGTTCGACACCTCGAACGTGACCTCGGCGAGCGTCTCGGTGCCGCGCGCCGCGTCGACCCCGTCTTCCGCGGCATAGGCCGGCAGGTCGCGATCGCCGATGCGCCCCGCTCCGTATCGGGCGCGTCGGGACGACGACGAGGGGTCGTCGCCGCGCACGTGCGTCGCGCGCAGCACCGCCGCCTTGGCGTCGCGGAGATCGCGCTCGTCCAGGCTGGCCGGCGGATCCATCGCCAACAGGGCGAGCACCTGCAAGAGGTGGCTCTGGATCATGTCGACCATCGCTCCGGCCTTGTCGTAGTAGCGGGCGCGCCCCTCCAGGGCGAGGGATTCGTCGAAGCGGATGAACACCGACTCGATGTGCTCCGCCGACCACACCGGCTCCCAGATGCGGTTCGCCATGCGCACGCCGAGCAGGTTGAGCAGCGTCGACCGGCCGAGGAAGTGGTCGACGCGGAACACCTGCTGCTCCGGCACGAGCGCCGTGAGCTTCTCGTTGAGCTCGCGGGCGCTCTGCTCGTCGTCGCCGAACGGCTTCTCCATCGCGAGCAGTGTGCCGTCGGGGAGGGTGAGGCCCTGCATCGCGTCGATCGCCATGCGCGTCACCGCCGGCGGCAGCGCGAAGTAGAGCACGGTGCCCGGTTCGAGCGATCCGACCAGCGTCGACACGGCATCCCGGTCGGTCACGTCGGCGGCGACGTAGTCCCCGACCGTCACGCGGTCGAGCGCGTCGCCGGAGTCGGCGAACGCCTCGGCGACGACGCCGCGCCATCTGTCGGCATCCCAGTCCTCCGTGCCCGCCCCCCGTAGGGTGATGCGCCTCTCGGGCTGCCGCGCCAGCAGCGAGGCGAGGGAGGGGAGAAGGAGGCGGGAGGTGAGGTCTCCCGACGCGCCGAGGATGAACAGTGTGGTCGGAGAGCTCGCCATGGCGGCGACGTTACCGGGCATCGCGGGGGATTCCCAGCCCGGGAGCGACTTTCATATTGCGAGAACAACACTCCGAGATGTGAGATTAATCCTTGACGTGCCCGGGTGAGGGCTGGTAGACCGGAGGAGTCCCGACGAGGGGGCTCCTGGATCAGCAGACAGGACAGAACTGAGCTGGCCCCTGTGGGGCCGCCTTCGGCTCCACCTTTGCGGAAGGAGTCCATCGTGTCCCAGCATCCGGCCAGCACCTGGCTGAAGAACCCGCTCGGCGTCTACACGGGCGTCGACGCCGACGCCACCGGCGGGATCGTCATCGAAGGCTCGCGCGTGCGCGAGCTCGTGCCGAGGGGCGGAGCGCCGAGCGCACCCGTCGACGAGGTGAGAGACGCGTCGCGGCACGTGGTCATCCCGGGCCTCATCAACACGCACCACCACTTCTACCAGACACTCACCCGCGCCTGGACGCCGGTCGTGAGCGCCGAGCTCTTCCCCTGGCTCAAGGGCCTGTACGGGGTGTGGGCGGGGCTCACGCCGAGCGACCTCGAGCTCGCGACGACGGTCGCCCTCGCCGAGCTGCTGCTCTCGGGGTGCACCACGGCGGCCGACCACCACTACCTCTTCCCGGACGGCCTGGAGGACGGCATCGACGTGCAGGTCGACGTGGCGCGGCGGCTCGGCATGCGGGCCACCCTGACGCGCGGTTCGATGTCGCTCGGCGAGGACGACGGCGGGCTCCCTCCCCAGCGCACGGTGCAGGACGCCGACACGATCCTCGCCGACAGCGAGCGCCTCATCGGCGCCTACCACGAGCGCGGCGACGGCGCCTTCGTGCAGATCGGTCTCGCCCCGTGCTCGCCGTTCTCCGTGACCACGGGGGTGATGCGCGACACCGCCGCCCTCGCCGAGAGCCTCGACGTGCGCCTGCACACGCACCTCGCCGAGACGCTCGACGAGGAGGACTTCTGCCGCGAGATGTTCGGCCTGCGCACCGTCGACTACCTCGAGAGCGTCGGCTGGCTGTCCGACCGGACCTGGCTCGCCCACGGCATCCATTTCGACGACGCCGAGATTGCCCGCCTCGGAGCGGCAGGCACCGCGGTGTCGCACTGCGCGACCTCCAATATGCGCCTCGCCTCCGGCATCGCCCGCGCCCTCGAGCTCGAGGATGCCGGCGCCCCCGTCGGGCTCGGCGTCGACGGCTCCGCCTCCAACGACGGCTCGAACATGATCCAGGAGGTGCGCCAGGCGCTGTACCTGCAGCGCCTGCGCTACGGCGCGGCGGCGGTCACGCCGGAGCGCGCCCTGAGCTGGGCGACCGCCGGGTCGGCCAGGGCCCTCGGCCGCTCGGACATCGGGACGCTCGCCCCGGGGATGCAGGCCGACCTCGCCATGTTCACGCTCGACGAGCTGCGCTTCTCCGGCAGCCACGATCCCGTCGCCGCGCTGCTCCTGTGCGGGGCGGAGCGCGCCGACCGCGTCATGGTCGGCGGACGCTGGCGGGTGATCGACGGGCACATCGACGGGCTCGACATCCCCCGGCTCATCGCCCGGCACAGCGAGGCGGCACGGGGCCTCCTCGCCCGACACTCCTGATCCACCCTCCCTCCGACACCCACCAGCCACGACGACGAAGAGGTCGACATGACATCCACAACGACGGCATCCATCCGCCCGGAGGACGAGCGCCTGCCGCTCGGCTCCACCATCGCCTACGGCATCCAGCACGTGCTGACGATGTACGGCGGCATCATCGCCCCTCCGCTCATCATCGGGTCCATGGCGGGACTCGACGGCGCAGAGATCGGCGTGCTGATCACGGCCTGCCTCTTCATGGGCGGGCTCGCGACCGTGCTGCAGACCGTCGGCATCCCGTTCTTCGGGTCCCAGCTGCCGCTCGTCCAGGGCGTCTCCTTCTCGGGCGTGGCGACCATGGGGGTGATCGTGACGAGCGGCGGCGGCCTGCCGGCGGTGTTCGGCGCGGTGATCGTGGCCTCGGTGATAGGACTGCTCATCGCACCGGTGTTCGCCACGATCATCCGGTTCTTCCCGCCCGTGGTGACGGGCGTGGTCATCACGACCATTGGGCTCACGCTGCTCCCGGTGGCGGCGGGGTGGGCGATGGGCGGCAACCGGGAGGCGCCGGACTTCGGCTCCCCGCAGAACCTGCTGCTGGCGGCGATCACGCTACTGATCGTGCTCGTGCTGAGCAAGGTGCCCGTCGGCGCGATCTCCCGCCTCGCGATCCTGCTCGCGATCGTGATCGGCACGGTCATCGCGGCGATCCTCGGACGCGTCGACTTCGGCGCGGTCGGCGACGGGCCGATCTTCGCCCTGCCGAGCGTGTTCGGGTTCGGGATGCCGACATTCGAGATCGCCGGCATCATCTCCATGTTCATCGTGATCCTCGTGACGCTGACCGAGACGACGGCCGACATCCTCGCCGTCGGGGAGATCGTCGGCACCAAGGTCGACTCGAAGCGCATCGCGGCCGGCCTGCGCGCCGACATGCTCTCCAGCGCCGTCTCGCCCGTGTTCGGCTCGTTCACGCAGTCGGCCTTCGCCCAGAACGTCGGCCTCGTCGCGATCACGGGCGTCAAGAGCCGCTTCGTGGTCACGGCGGGCGGCGTGGTGCTGGTCGTGCTCGGCCTCCTGCCCGTGCTCGGCAGGGTCGTGGCGGCCGTGCCCAGCCCGGTGCTCGGCGGAGCGGGCATCGTGCTGTTCGGGTCGGTCGCGGCCAGCGGCATCCGCACGCTCGCGAAGGTCGACTACCGCGGCAACATGAACCTCGTCATCGTCGCCACCTCGATCGGCATCGGCATGCTGCCCATCGCGGCACCCACCATCTACGACCAGATGCCGGCGTGGTTCGTCACGATCTTCCACTCCGGGATCAGCTCGGCCGCGGTCGCCGCGATCCTGCTGAACCTCGTGTTCAACCACCTGGGCGCGCGCCCCGGCAAGGATGCATCCGTGCTGGCCGCGGCGCCGACGCGCAGCATCCCCGTGGCCTACCTCGATGCGCTGGAAGAAGGTGACTCCGTCGTCGACGGCAAGATCGTCGATCGCGAGGGCAAGGAGATCGAGGTCGATCGCGGCCACTGAGCCCGTGGCGTCTTCTGCTCCCGTATGAGTTGTGGGGGGGGGGGGGGGGCCGGGGGCGGGCCGCCCCCCCCCCCCCCGGGGCGGGGGGGGCGCCGCGGGGGGCGGGGCGGGGGGGGGGCGGGGGGGGGGGGGGGGGGCCAGTCGCGCGGGGGCCGCGCCGCCCCGGGCCGCGGGGGGGGGGGGGGCCCCGGGGGGGCGGGGGCGCCCCCCCCCCCCCCCCCCCCCCCCCACAACTCATACGGGAGCGGGGGATAAACCCGGCGGGGAGGCGGACGCGCGGGAGCGGGTGGCGGGATGGGGCGGCGGTGGCGTTCGGGCTCGGGGCGTGCAAGACTCCGGATCGTGGCTGCGCGCATCGAGGACTACGCCCTGCTGAGCAACTGCCGCACGGCGGCGCTGGTGTCGGACACGGGGAGCATCGACTGGCTGTGCCTCCCGCGGCTCGACTCCGCCTCGGTGTTCGGCGCGCTGCTCGGCGATGAGGAGCATGGGCGCTGGGAGCTGCGCCCCTCCGACCCGGATGCCGAGTGCACCCGGCGATACGACGGCGACACCTTCGTGCTCATCACCCGCTGGGAGCTCGACGACGCCGTGGCCGAGGTGCACGACTTCATGCCCATCGGGCTCGATCCCGACGTGGCGATCCGGCGCACCGATCTCGTGCGGCGGATCGTGGGCGTGCAGGGGGAGATGACGTTCGCTCAGACGGTGAGCATCCGCTTCGACTATGCGCGGGGTATGCCGTGGGTGCGTCAGACCGGCACCGCGGATGCGCCGTGCCTGGTGGCGATGGGCGGACCCGACGCGCTCGCGCTGCGCGGCGCCCCGCTGACGGCATCCGATCACCGGCATCGCGGGGAGCTGACCGTGACGGCGGGGGAGGTGCGCGATCTGCACCTGACCTGGTTCCCCTCGCACCGCGACGTGCCGCCGCTCCTCGACGCCGACGAGGAGATCGAACGCACCAAGGACTGGTGGCAGGGCTGGGCCGACCGCATCTCGCACGACGGGCCGCGACGCGGCGACGTGGTGCGGTCGCTGCAGATCCTGCGGGCGCTGACCAACCACGAGACCGGCGGCATCGCGGCCGCCGCGACCATGGCGCTGCCCGAGGAGATCGGCGGCGTGCGCAACTGGGACTACCGCTACGTGTGGCTGCGCGACGCGGCTCTCACACTGGAGGCGCTGCTCGATCACGGCTTCCTCGCGGTGGCCGACCGGTGGCGGGAGTGGCTGCTGCGCGCGGTGGCCGGGGATCCCGGCGACCTGCAGATCATGTACGGACTGGCCGGCGAGCGCGACCTGCCGGAGCGCGTGCTGCCGGAGCTGCCCGGGTACGAGGGCTCCGCGCCGGTGCGGGTGGGCAACGGGGCCGCGGCGCAGTACCAGGCGGATGTCGTGGGCGAGGTGCTCGTCACGCTCTCGGCCGCGCGGGCGGCGGGGCTCGACGAGTCGGAGTTCTCCTGGCCCCTGGAGCGGCAGCTCGTGCGCTTCGCCTCGGAGCAGATCGAGCGGCCCGACCAGGGGCTGTGGGAGATCCGCGGGGATCCGCACCACTTCACCCACTCGCGGGTCATGATGTGGGCGGCCTTCGACCGGGCGGTGCGGGCGGTGGAGGAGTTCGGCCTGGAGGGGCCGGTGGAGCGCTGGCGCGGGCTGCGCGAGCGGATGCGGGTCGAGATCGACAGCCGGGGAGTCGTGGACGGGCATTTCGTGCAGTACTACGGCACCTCCGAGGTCGACGCCTCGCTGCTGCTGCTCCCGCAGGTCGGGTACTGCGCGCCGGACGACCCGCGGATGCTCGCGACGGTCGAGCGGATCGAGCAGACGCTGATGCCGGACGGGCTGGTGCGCCGGTACCGCACGGGAACGGGGGTCGACGGGCTCAGCGGATCGGAGGGCGCCTTCCTCGCCTGCTCGTTCTGGTTGGTCGAGCAGTACGCCGTGACCGGCCGGCGCGAGGAGGCGCACGCGCTCATGGACCGGCTGTGCGGCCTCGCGAACGACGTCGGGATGCTGTCGGAGGAGTACGACACGGTGGCCGGGCGACAGCTCGGCAACACCCCGCAGGCGTTCTCGCACCTCGCGTTGGTGCGGGCCGCCGATGCGCTCGCCCGCACGGAGCACCGGCCGCGCTGAGCCGCGTCGTGGTGGTGCGCGTGCTGCAGCATCCTGCGCTGCGTGCAGCGGCATCCGTCACGCGGCGTCGTCGCCGCCGACCGCCGAGACCCCCGCTGAGCTACGAGACCCCCTCTGAATCACGTGAATCAGAGGGGGTCTCGTAGGCCCGCGGGGGTTTCGGCGACATGGGACCACGTCGCGCGAGCCTCCGACGGGCGGGTTCGGAGGACTCGGGCGCGGAGCGGATGCCGCGAGGCTCAGGCGCTGAGGATGACCGTCTCGGCGATGGGGCGACGCACGCGCGGGGCGACCTCGCGCTCCTGCAGCACCTCGGGAAGGGCCTCGACGTCGCCGAACTCGCCGACCGCGATGACGGTCATGGCGGTGAAGCGCGGGTCCAGGTCGGCGAACTCGCGGACGACCTCGGGGTCGAATCCGCTCATCTGGTGCACGTAGAGGCCGTCGTTGTGGGCCTGCACGGAGAAGTGGGCCACGGCCTGGCCGAGGTCGTAGACGGCGTGCGTGATCGGCGTGCCGTCCTCGGTCGCGGTCTCGGCGACGGCGACGACGAGCACTGCGGCGTTGCCGGCCCAAGCCTGGTTGAAGCCCATCAGCGCGTCGACGATCTGCGCGTGCAGGGCGGTGCCGCGACGGGCGACGATGAAGCGCCAGGGCTGGGTGTTGTTGGCGGACGGGGTCCAGCGGGCGGCCTCGAGGGCGGCGGACAGCTTGGACTCGTCGATCGCGGTCTCCGCGTCGAACGCACGAGGGCTCCAGCGTCCGGCGAGGACGTCGAGGACGGGGTGCTCGGTGGGGGCGGTGCGGTCGATGACGGGAATGCTCACAGGAGTGCCTTTCAGAAGGAGTGGTCGGACTCCGTCGTCCGGGTACAGGGGCATGAACGCATGTATGTGCATGCATATTCCCGGAACCCTCCGGCGGATTCCGGCGGTGCTTCGGGTCGGGGCGAGAGGGTCAGGAGGGGAGGATGACGGATGCCGCATCGGCGAGCGCGCCGCGGACGGCGCGGATCGACGGGGCCTCGGCCGACACCCGCCGCGCGGAGGAGAAGATCTCGCGCCGAGGGGCGTCGGGGAGCGGGGTGAGGTCGACCGTCGGGGTGTCCCCGGCCCACACGAGCTCGGGCAGCAGGCCGACGGCGAGCCCCGCCCGGATCAGCCGGATGTGCGTGGTGAGGTCGGCCACCTCGAAGTGCACGTCGGGCTCGAAACCCGCTGTGCGGCACAACTGCTCGGCCCATGCACGCGACGCCGTCCCCTGCGGCTCCAGCACCCACGGCTCGCCGCTCGTCGCCCGCAGCAGGGTCAGCGGATCGCCGCCGCCGGCATCCGCGCCCCCGCGGTCGCCCGCTCCGGGCCTGCGGGCGAGGGCGATCGTGTCGTGCGCGAGCACCACGCGGTCGAGGTCGGCGTTGATCGGCCGGGTCCTGCCCGGGTACTGCTCGGCGAGCATGAGGTCGAAGTCGCGCCCGGCGACGCCGACGAGGCCGGTCTCCGGATCGCACTCGGTGACGTCGACGCGGAGCGACGGATGCTGCGCCTGCAGCGCAAGCAGCGCCGGCGGCAACAGAGCATGGGCCGCGGTCTGGAACACCGCGATGCTCACCGTGCCGGTGACCTCGGCCAGCGATTCGGCGACGGCGACCTTCGCGTGTTCGAGCCGGTCGAGGATGCCGACGGCCTCGGCGACCAGCACGTTGCCCTGCGGAGTGAACTGCACGCCTCGGCCGACGCGGCGCAGCAGCGGCACCCCCACCTCGCGCTCCAGTGCGGCGAGCTGCTGAGACACCGTCGCCTTGCTGTAGGAGAGCGCATCGGCCACGGCGGAGAGGGTTCCGCGGCGCGACAGCTCCACCAGCATCCGCAGTCGGCCTACATCGAGCATCGAGCATCCGATCGTTCAGTCTGATCGAACAGAAATCAGCAAATTCGATTGATAGACGTAGCCTACCCGCGAGCCGGAGAATGTTGCGAGCCGCACACGCACCCGGGTGTGCGCACTCCGGAAGGCCCCGCCAATGACTGTCGTCGACACCACCACCGATGCCGCACGCCGGCCGAGCACCGACGAGGTCGCGGCCCTCGTGCAGCGCTGGCTGCGCGAGAGCGAGACCCACCCGGTCGAGCCCGCCGCCCAGCGTCTCTCCGAGGTGCTGAAAGACCCGAACGGACTCGACTTCACGGTCGGCTTCGTCGACGGCGTCATGCGCCCCGAAGACCTCCGCGTGGCCGGCCGCACGCTCGCCGACCTCTCCGACATCACCCCCGCGCTGCTCCCCGGCTACCTCCGCGCCGCGATCAAGACGGGCGGCTTCTGGGCGCCCAAGCTCCCCGGCGTCGTCGTGCCGATCTCCCGCCGCGTGCTGCGCGCGATGGTGGGACACCTCGTGCTCGACGCCACCCCGTCGAAGCTCGGCCCCGCCATCGCCAAGCTGCGCAAGAGCGGCAACCGCCTCAACCTCAACCTGCTCGGCGAGGCCGTGCTCGGCGAGCGGGAGGCCGGCCGGCGGCTCAGCGGCACGCGCGACTTCCTCGCCCGCGACGACGTGGACTACGTGTCGATCAAGGTCTCCAGCGTCGTCAGCCAGTTGTCGATGTGGTCGTTCGACGAGGCCGTCGCCGACGTCGTCGAGAAGCTCACGCCGCTGTACGAGCTCGCCGCCGCTGCTGAGGCCAAGGGCAAGGCCAAGTTCATCAACCTCGACATGGAGGAGTACCGCGACCTCGACCTGACGATCGCGGCCTTCACCAGCATCCTCGACCAGCCGGGCCTGGAGAACCTCGAAGCCGGCATCGTGCTGCAGGCCTACCTGCCCGACGCCCTCGGCGCCATGCAGCGCCTGCAGGAATGGGCGGCCGCGCGCCGGGCGAAGGGCGGAGCGCCCATCAAGGTGCGCGTCGTCAAGGGCGCGAACCTCGCCATGGAGGAGATCGACGCGAAGATCCACGGCTGGCCGCTCGCGACCTACGGAACCAAGCAGGACTCCGACACGAACTACAAGCGCGTGCTGGACTGGGCGATGACCCCCGAGCGCCTCGACGCCGTTCGTATCGGCGTCGCCGGCCACAACCTCTTCGACATCGCGTACACCTGGCTGCTCGCGAAGGCACGAGGGGTGACGGATGCCGTCGAGTACGAGATGCTGCTGGGCATGGCCACCGGTCAGGCCGAGGCCGTGCGCAAGGACGTCGGCCGACTGCTGCTGTACACGCCGGTCGTGAACCCCGCCGAGTTCGACGTGGCGATCGCCTACCTCGTGCGCCGGCTGGAGGAGAACGCCAGCTCCGAGAACTTCATGTCGGCCGTGTTCGAACTGTCGTCGAACCCCTCGCTGCTGCAGCGCGAGCGCCAGCGCTTCGAGCGCTCGCTCGCCGCCCTGGAGCGCGACACGACGGTTCCGACCTCGAACCGCACGCAGGACCGCGCGACGGAGACGGATGCCGCGGCCGACGCGCCGCGCGTAGATGCGCAGGGCGCGGCCGAGGTGCGCGCGGGCTTCGCCAACCAGGCCGACACCGACCCCGCGCTCGCCGCGAACCGCGCCTGGGGTCGCGAGATCCTGCAGCGCTCGGTGACCTCCACGCTCGGCCAGGGGGCGATCGCCGCCGCCCGCATCGACACGACGGAGCAGCTCGGCCGGGTGTTCGCCGCCGCGACCGCCGCCGCCGCGAAGTGGCAGGCGCTGCCGGCGTCCGAGCGCGCCGCCGTGCTGCACCGGGCGGGCGACGAGCTCGCCGCCCGCCGCGGCCAGCTGCTCGAGATCATGGCCCACGAGGCGGGCAAGACCATCGCCGAGGGCGACCCCGAGGTCTCCGAGGCGATCGACTTCGCGCACTACTACGCCGAGCGCGCCCTCGACCTCGAGGCGGTCGTCGGCGCCGAGTTCGTGCCGTCGACGGTCACCGTCGTCACCCCGCCGTGGAACTTCCCCGTCGCGATCCCCGCCGGTGGCGTGCTCGCCGCCCTCGCCTCGGGGTCGAGCGCGATCATCAAGCCCGCCAAGCTCACCCAGCGCTCCGGCGCCGTGATGGTCGAGGCGCTGTGGGCGGCCGGCGTTCCGCGCGACCTGCTCGCGCTCGTCGACCTCACCTCGCGCGAGCTCGGCACCGCGCTCGTCTCGAACCCCGCGGTCGACCGGGTGATCCTCACCGGCGCCTACGAGACCGCGCAGCTGTTCCGGTCGTTCCGGTCGGACCTGCCGCTGCTCGCCGAGACGAGCGGCAAGAACGCGATCATCGTCACGCCATCGGCCGACCTCGACCTCGCCGCCGCCGACGTGGCCCGCAGCGCCTTCGGCCACGCGGGGCAGAAGTGCTCCGCGGCATCCCTCGCGATCCTCGTCGGCTCGGTCGCCGACTCGAAGAGGTTCGAGCGTCAGCTTGTGGATGCCGTGCAGTCGATGCGCGTCGGCCTTCCCGACGACCCCGCCACGCAGATGGGGCCGATCATCGAGCCGGCGAACGGCAAGCTGCTGAAGGCCCTCACCACTCTCGACAAGGGCGAGCGGTGGCTGGTCGAGCCGAAGAAGCTGGATGCCGAGGGGAAGCAGTGGACCCCCGGCGTGAAGACCGGCGTCGCCCCCGGGTCGACCACTCACCTCACCGAGTTCTTCGGTCCGGTGCTCGGCATCATGCGCGCGAAGGACCTCGACGAGGCCATCCGCCTGCAGAACGCCGTGGACTACGGCCTCACCGCCGGGCTGCACTCCCTCGACTCCGACGAGGTCGCCACCTGGCTCGACCGCGTCGAGGCGGGGAACCTCTACGTCAACCGCGGCATCACCGGCGCGATCGTGCAGCGCCAGCCGTTCGGCGGGTGGAAGCGCTCGGCCGTCGGCGCCGGTGCCAAGGCCGGCGGCCCGAACTACCTGTTCGGGCTCGGCGAGTGGACGTCCGCCGAGCTGCCCGCCGCGGCCGTCGGTGCGGCGGTGGCCCCGGCCGTGGCCGACCTCCTGGCTGCGGCATCCGACCTCGACGCCGTCGAGACCGACTGGCTGCAGCGGGCCGCCGCCTCCGACGAGCAGGCGTGGACCGGCGAGTTCGGCGTCGTCTCCGACAGGTCGGGCCTCGGCGTGGAGCGCAACCTGTTCCGCTACCGCCCGGTCGCGGTCGACGTGCGCATCTCCGAGCAGGCGCCCCTCGTCGACGGCATCCGCGTGATCGCCGCCGCCCTGCGCAGCGGCAGCCCCTTCACGGTGTCGGCGCCCGCGCTGCCGGCCAAGGTCGAGAAGGCGTTGCGCGCGCACGGCGTCACCGTGACGCACGAGAAGGACGCCGCCTGGGTGAAGGGCTTCGCGAAGGCGCAGGCGAAGGCCGCGCACAGCTGGAGTCGCGTCCGCCTCGTCGGCGGAGACGCCTCGACGCTGTTCGAGGCGCTCGGCGGCACCCCCGATGTCGCGGTGTGGTCGCACGCCGTGACCGGCGCCGGCCGCGTGGAGATGCTGCCCTTCCTGCACGAGCAGGCCGTGTCGATCACGAACCACCGCTTCGGAAACCCCACGTCGCTCTCCGAGGGCGTGATCTGACCCGCGCGCGATTCCCCTCCGCGCGCGTCCCCAGAATGCCGAGACCCCCGTCGGCCTACGACACCCCCTCTGAATTACGTGATTCAGAGGGGGTGTCGTCGCTGGAAGGGGGTCTCGGCGATGCGAGCGAGAGAGCTCAGCCGCGCAGCGCCTCCGACAGCGTGAGCTTCTTGCCCATGCGCAGCAGCGAGTTCTCATAGATCTTCGCGCCGATGGCGATCGCGGCGACGCAGCTCGCGAGCAGGATCACCAGCGACACCAGCGGCTCCCACCACTGCGCCTCGCCGACGAACAGGCGCATCGGCATGCCGACCGGAGCCGAGAACGGCACGTACGACATGATCGTGAGCACCAGCGGGTTGTCGTTGAAGACGATCACGAGCACGTAGGGCGCCATCACGAGCATCGTGATGGGCATGGTCGTCGAGCCGATGTCCTCCTGGCGCGACACCATGGATGCCGCGGCCGCGAACAGCGCCGCGAGCAGGATGAACCCGAACAGGAAGAACACCGCGAACCAGATGATCGGCGCGCCGAGGCTGGAGAGCACCTCCTTCTGCCCCGTGACGATCAGCCCGATCGTCGCGATCGCGGCCAGGGCGAGGATCTGCGCCATCGCGAGGATCGTGTTGCCGATCACCTTGCCGGCGAGCAGCGTGCGCGCGGGGATCGCCGAGAGCAGCACCTCCACCACGCGCGTCTGCTTCTCCTCGACGACGCTCTGCGCGATCGTGCCGCCGAACGTCGACGCGGCCATGAGGAACACGAGGCCGAAGCCGATCGCGATGAAGTACCGCAGCAGCGGGTTGGTGGTCGCCGGCTCGAGGATCTCGACCGCGGGCGACACCGACAGCCCGCCGACGATGGAGCCCGGTGCGTCCTTCAGCGCGATCACGGTGTAGCCGAGCGGGCCGTCGCCCGGCAGCACGGCCGCCTCGACGTCTTCGGACCGCAACAGCTTCTCGGCCTCCGCGCGATCGGCGACCTCGGTCGTCTTCATGTTCGGCAGCGCCTCGACGACGGATGCCGTCTCACTGGTCACCGCCACGGTCGTGGCCTCGGGGTTCTTGCTGGTGAAGCCGCCGATGAGGATGCCGGCGAGAGCGATGAGCAGCAGGATGCCGGTGGAGATGAGGAACGCCTTGCTGCGCAGCTTCGAGGAGATCTCGCGCTCGGCGACGAGCCAGGTGAGGCTGGTCTGAGGGGCCGTGGTCTTCACTGGATGACCTCCTTGAAGATCTGGGCGAGCGAGGGATGCTTGGGGGCGAAGCTGGCGACGTCGCCGCGCTCCACGGCCGCACGCAGCACGCGCTGCGCGGTCTCGGGGCCGTCGGTGTCGAACAGGGCGTATCCGCCCTCGAAGTCGACCACGGTGACCCCCTGCTCGGTGCGCAGCCACCCGGCGTCTCCCGCGGAGACCAGCTCGTACCGGTGTCCGGCGTGCTCGGCGCGCAGCGCGTCGCGGGAACCCGAGGCCCGGATCGTGCCGCCGGCGAGGATCACGAGGTCGTCGCACAGGCGCTCCACCACGTCGAGCTGGTGGGAGGAGAAGAGGATCGACGCGCCCTTGGCCGCGCTCGCCTGCAGCACGCCGGCGACCACGTCGACGGCGATCGGGTCGAGACCGGAGAACGGCTCGTCGAGGATCAGCACCTCGGGGTCGTGCACGAGCGCGGCGGCGATCTGCGCGCGCTGCTGGTTGCCGAGCGACAGGGACTCGATCGTGTCGTTCAGCCGCTCTTCGAGCCCGAGCTCGGTGAGCAGCGCGGTCGCGCGGGCCTCGGCATCCGTCTTGCCGAACCCGTGCAGGCGGGCGAGGTAGACGATCTGCTCGCGCACCTTCATCTTGGGGTACAGGCCGCGCTCCTCGGGCATGTAGCCGAAGTGGCGTCGGTCGGCGGTGGTCACGTCGCGCCCGTCGAGAGAGACGCGGCCGCCGTCGGACGACAGCAGGCCGAGCACGATGCGCATGGTCGTGGTCTTGCCCGCGCCGTTGCCGCCGACGAAGCCGGTGAGCCGGCCGGGGGAGACGGCGAAGGAGACGTCGTCGAGCACACGGCGCGCGCCGTAGCTCTTGGTGATGCCGCTCAGTTCGAGCTGTCCTGTGGTCATGACTTCACGCTATTGAGGGGCGCCGGTCCGCGGCATCCCCCGTGCGGCGGACCCTGCACGATCATACGTGCGGCTGATGCCGGGCTCGACCCGTGCGGGGGTCCGCCGGGCTCGGTACGTGCGGGGGCCGCCGGGCTCGACCCGGCGCTCAGCCGCTCGACGCGAGCAGCATCAGGACGCCGAGGAAGAACGGCAGCATCGCCAACCCGAGCACGGCGGCCGCGATGATGCCGACGAGCAGCCACGGGCTGCGCCGGCGCAGCCGCCGACCGGGGAGCGCCACTCCCGGCGGCGGAGGGGTGAGCAGGTTCGCGGGCGGCGCGAAGGGGAGGGCGCCGGCCGGGGCCGTGGGGACGGCGGGGGCGGACGCCGGGGGCAGGACAGACGGCATCCGCACGTCCTGCTCGTGCGCCGGGGAGGGGCCTAGGCGGAGTCGGTCGTCGCGCCATCGCGCCCACTGGTCGAGCTTGGTCAGCACCGCCGCGACCGCGCCGAACAGCCAGGCCCAGGTCGCCGGGTCGAGCGTCGACACCGGGCGGCGGGTGTAGAGGAAGAGCCAGTCGTCGACGATCTCGACGTCGAGCTGGGCGAGGCTGTCGATGAACCGCACCATCACGTCGGGGGTGAACAGATAGAGCGCGTCGGCCTCATAGCCCGCGGGGCAGTACAGCGCGAAGTAGCGGTCGAAGTCGCCCTCCAGGGACAGGCGCTGATCGGGGCCGAACGCGAAGCCCACGCCGCCCAGGGTGTTGTCGCCCAGAGCGTCGAGCACGATGTGGGGCAGCGGCACGTCGAGCTTGACGGCGACATAGCCCCAGTGGTGGGTCTGGGAGTTCTTGCCGCTGCTGGTCGTGTACTGGTAGTTGCCGAACTCGACGAAACGCGGCTGCACGCCGCGCACGACGTCGGTGGAGCGCCGGCCGGTTCCCGAGGAGAAGATCATGCCGGGCAGCGGCGGATCGGGCACGATCTCCACGTAGGTCATCGCGTTCGCCGCGGCGAAACGCGACAGCCGGTACGTGGCGGTCTGGCGGGCGACGATGCCGCGGCGGATGAGCACCGCGGCGAGCGTGACCACGAGCCCGGTCAGGATCACGCCGACCACGGCGGCCACCGCGACTCCGGCCCCGCGGCCGAGCGCGTATCCGGCGCCCAGGAGCACGAGCGCGCCGACGGGCAGCACGAGCACGACGAATGCGACGCCCGCGATGACCCAGGCGGCGACCTGGGCGCCCGAAGCGGGGTTGGCGGCCCGGCTGGCGCGTGCGGCCCTGGCCACCTCGCCCTGGTCGACGGGGTCGAGCAGGGGGCGGGCGTCGAAGGTCGTCACCCCACCACGGTAACCTCCCTGCCTCAGACGGCGGATTCAGTCGGCGCTCACTGCGGGAATGGGTGTCTGTTTTCCGCAACAGGTGCCAACTGAGAGGGGGGGACGCGGGTCAGCGGCGGGCGTGCAGCACCGTGCGCATGAGCAGTCCGGCGACGAGCGCCCAGAACGCGGCGCTCACGCCGAGCACGGAGATGCCGGATGCCGCCACCAGGAAGGTCACGACGGCGGGTATCCGTTCGCCGGGGTCGTCGATAGCCTGCTGCACGGCCGACCCGAAGGCGCCGAAGAGGGCGAGGCCGGCCACAGCGGGGATGACCGCATCCGGCGCGAGGAGGACCAGCGCGGCGAACGCGGCGGAGAAACCGCCGAGCACGAGGTACGAGAACCCGGTCGAGACGCCGGCCACCCACCGCCGCGCGGGGTCGGGGTCGGCGTCGGGGGATGCCGCGAGTGCGGCGCTGATCGCGGCGAGATTGATCGCGTGCCCGCCGGCCGGGGCCCCGATCGCGGTGCCGAGTCCGGTCACCAGCATGGCGGGGCGCCACGGAACCTCGTAGCCGAAGCTGCGCATGATCGCGACGCCCGGCACGTTCTGCGAGGCCATCGTGACGATGAACAGCGGCAGCGCGATGCCGACGGCGGCTCCCACGGTGAACGTCGGCATCGTCAACTCGACGCGGGGGAGCAGCAGCGTCGGGTCGACGGGAGCTCCGGCGGTCACGAGCGACACGGCCACCACGACCGCCGCCGCGGCGAACGCCGACGGCACCGCCCAGCGCGGCGCGAGCCGGGCGAACACCAGCCACGTGAGCACCACCGGCACGACTCCCCACGGGTTCGCGACGACGCCCGTGATCGGCGCGAGGCACAACGGCAGCAGCACGCCGGCGAGCATCGCCTGCGCGATCGAGGGCGGGATGCGGGCGATCAGCGCGCCGAGCGCCGGCCACAGCGCGGTGAGCAGGATGAGCGCCGAGGTGAGGAGGAAGGCCCCGACCGCGGCGGGCCAGCCTCCGTCGACGCTGCCGGTCGCGGCCAGCAGTGCCGCGCCGGGCGTCGACCACGCGACGGTGATCGGCATCCGGTACCGCCACGCCAGCACGACGCACGCGAGTCCCATCGTGAGGCTCACGGCCAGCAGTCCGCTCGCCGCCTGCGCGGAGTCGGCGCCGACCGCCGTGAGCCCGGTGAGCACCACCGCGAAGGAGCTGGTGAACCCCACGAGCGCCGTCACCACCCCGGCGGTGAGGGGCCGGGAGAGTGGTGCGGTCTCTGACATGGCTCCGAGGCTATCGCGTGGATTCGGACCGCGGCGCGGTCGGTGCGGCTCAGCCCAGGCGCACGCGCACCACGATCATGAGGTGATCGGAGAGCTCGGAGGGCACGACCTCGGCCGAGACGACGCGCACGCCCGAGGTGAACAGGTGGTCGATCTGCTCGGCGGGGGCGTCGGCGGGCGAGGTGAGCGCGGGACGGATGCCGGCGAGGGCGTCCTCCGCGCCCGACGACTCGATCGCGCCCCAGGCGGCCGAGCCCGGTGTGGTGTTGAGGTCTCCGCCGCCGATCACCGGACCGTCGGCCGCCGCCGTCGAGAGCGCGTCGGCGAAGATCGCGGCGGCGCGATCGGTGGCGTCGAGCTCGTTGCCGTCGGGCTGCAGGTGCGTCGACACCACACGGATGCCGGCGCCCCGCCACTGCACGGTCGCCTCCGTCATGCCGGAGCCGGTGAGGGCGTCGAACCGCGGATACCTCGTCGAGCCGGCGTCCGACACCTCCAGGTCGGTGAGGATCGCGTCGCCCCAGACCTGATCGGCGGCCGGACCGAACACGAGGTGCATGTCGAGCATCCGCGCGAGGATCGCGAGCTCGTCCTGCCCGCCGTTGAGCAGCCAGCCGCGATCGACCTCGCTGAGCAGCACGACCCGTGCCCCGCTCGCGCGCACCTGATCGGCCACGGCCGCGGGGTCGAAGACGCCGTCGATGCCGTAGCCCATGCGCAGGTTGTACGCCGCGACGACGAGGTCGTCGCCCTCGGCCTCCGCGACCGGCGTCGTCGCGATCGAGGCGGCCGGTCCGAGGAGCGCGGCGAGCATCGCGAACGCGCCGGCGACCGCGGCACCCGCGACGGCGCGGGCGCCGGACTCGTCGATGCGGCGTTCGGTGCGGACGGACCCGGCGTCGGTCCCCGGTCGGTACGCGAGGGTCCAGCCCGCGATCACCACGGCGAGGGCCACGATCGCGGCGTCGGCGCGGTAGCCGAGGTCGTAGCCGGCGTAGAAGACGAAGAGCACCACGGTCCACACCACGGCCCCGGCGCCTGCGGCGAGGCCGGCGCGGCGGGGCGAGCGACCGGCTCCGGCGAACAGCAGCAGTCGCGCGTACGCGGCCGGCCCCGCGAGGATGCCGACGACGGCCCAGGCGCTCAGCACGCCCTCCGCGCCGCCGCGGTTCACCTCGAGCAGCACGGTCAGCAGCACGGCGCCGACCGCGACGGCGGCGGCCATCCACGGGCGCCGCCGGGGCGCGGGCAGGAGGGAGACCACGACGGCGGCCCAGAGGCCGGCGATGACGGCGATCGGCCCCCACACCGGTTCGAGCGCGGATCCGCGCCCGACGTTCGACAGGGCGAGCTGCAGGATCAGCAGCGAGGGGAGGAGCAGCAGTGCGGTGCGAGGGGACGACGGCGTGCGCTCGGAATCGGGGATGCTGCGCACGGCGAGCCACACGAGCAGCGCCTGCACGAGCAGGAGCACGACGTCGGCGAGGTCGCGTCGCCACACCGCGCCGAAGGAGCCGAGCATCGCGTGGGTCGTCGTGCTGAGGGCGAGCCCGAGCAGGATGCTGGGGACCAGGGTGCGTCCGAGGAACCCGGTCGACAGGCACAGCGCCGCGACGACGAGGGCGACGCCCAGGGACGCTCCGTACAGCTGGACGTCGCCGCCGTCGGGGTTCATCCGCAGCACGATCCGCACGGCGAACGCGGCGACGAGGAGCCAGGCGCTGAGCGCGGGCGCCGCGCGCCGAACGAACGCGAGGAGCAGCAGCGGCACGGCCATCACGGCCAGGGCGTAGGCGCCCATGATCTCGGCCGGCGTCTCGGCCGCGCGGCCGAACAGGGTGATGAGCGACGGGGTCCACAGGCGCCAGAAGTCGGCGAGCAGCCAGACGGCGACGACGCCGATGACGCTGAGCGATCGAATCCTCATCTGCCGAGTCTGGCCGAGCCGGAGGGTCGTGCCAAGGGCACGGAGAGCAGAGACGTGCCAGGGCAGGCGGGGCGGGCGGCGCGGGCGGCTTCCTCCGGTCGCACCGAGAGCAGGCGGGGCGAGCGGTGCTCCGGTCGCGTGGTCGCGTGGTCGCGTGGTCGCGTGGTCGCGTGGTCGCGCCGGGGCGCGGGGTGGGCGGTGCTCCGGTCGCGTGGTCGCGCCGGGGCGCGGGGTGGGCGCCCCCGGTCATGCCGGGGGCGTCGGGCGGAGCGCGCTCAGGCGAGTCCTCTGCGGTGGGCCAGCACGACGGCCTGCACGCGGTCGCGGGCGCCGAGCTTCTGCAGGATGCGCGAGACATGCGTCTTCACGGTCGCCTCGCCGATGAAGAGCGCGGTCGCGATCTCGCCATTGCTGCGGGCGTCGGCGAGGAGCGCGAGCACCTCGGCCTCCCGCTCGGTGAGCGGCTCGACGAGAGCGTCGCTCGCTCCGGTCGCGCTTCGCGTCTGTGCGAACCCGGTCCGTCCGGCGGAATCTGCGGCCGGAGCGGGAGCGGTCGCAGCGGGAGCGGCCGCGACGGGGTTGGCCGTCACGGGAGCGGCCGGCGGGGCGGCGGCGAACCGGGCGAGCACGCGACGGGTCACCTCGGGCGACAGCATCCCGTCTCCGGCGGCGAGCGCGCGCACGGCGGTGAGGAGGTCTTCGGGCCCGGCGTTCTTGAGCAGGAACCCGCTGGCCCCGGCATCCAGCGCCTCGAACAGGTAGTCGTCGCGGTCGAAGGTCGTGACGATCGCGATCGCGGCGCCCACGGCGGGGTCGGCGATGATCCGCCGCGTGGCCTCGATGCCGTCCATGTCCGGCATCTGCACGTCCATCGTGATCACGTCGGGGAGGAGGGCGGATGCCTGGGTCACGGCCTCCGCGCCCGTCGTGGCCTCCCCGACGACGGTGATGTCGGGCTGACTGTCGAGGATCGTGCGGAAGCCGGCGCGGAGCATGGCGTGGTCGTCGACGAGGAGCACCCGGATCACGATGCCGCCCCCGTCGCGGTCGTGGTCGTCCGCTCGGCCGTCGTCTGAACGGTCGGGGTCTGCGTGGCTGCGGCGGATGCCGGCAGGGGCACGCGTGCGCGCACGCGCAGTCCGCCGTGCGGGCGGGGCGTCACCTCGATCGTCCCGCCCGAGGCGGCCGCCCGCTCGCGCATGCCGAGCTGCCCGAGCCCGGGACGCAGCTGCGTCACCGACCGGCCCGTGTTGACGACCTCGACCTCCACGCCGTCGTCGTCGTACCGCACCCGTACGTCGGCCGTGGCGCCGACGCCCGCGTGCCGCCGTGCGTTGGTGAGCGACTCCTGGGCGATCCGGTACAGGTTCACGGCCACCAGCGAGGGCACGGGCACCGGGTCTCCGATCACCGTGTAGTCGGTGGGGAGTCCCGCCTCGGCGGAGGCGTCGACCAGAGCGGAGATGTCGTCGAGGCTCACCGTCGATCCGGCGTCGGCGGTCTCGCCGCCGGGTGTGCGCAGGGTCTCCAGCAGGTGACGCAGCTCGCTGATCGCATCGCGGGCGGAGTCCTCGATGCCCGAGAGGATCTGCGCGGTCTGGGCGGGGTCGGTCTGGAGCACGAGTCGGGCGGCTCCGGCCTGCACGCCCATCACCGACACGTGATGGGCGACCACGTCGTGCAGCTCGCGTGCGATCCGGACCCGGTCGAGGGCCACCGCCTGCGCGGCGGTCACCTCGCGTTCGCGCTCCAGCTCCGCGGTGCGCTCTTCGAGCACGGCGCGTTGCGCGGCGGCGGCCCAGGAGCGCTCGCCGAAGTAGTACGCGCCACCGAAGTACAACACGTTCAGCAGGAGCTGGATGAGCATGAACGCGACGAAGGGCGAGAACAGGCCGGCGGCGACCTCCGCCTTGTCGGCCTCGCTGATCGCCTCGCGGTACATCGTGATGATGAGCCAGACGAACATGCCGACGATGATGCTGATGCGCACCACGAGCGCCCGTCGGCGGGCGTTCATCCAGGCGCCGACGGTGTAGAGCGCGACGAACATGGCGATGTTGCCAACGTAGATCTCGGGTACGCGCAGGGTGACGGCGGTGAAGTACGCGAGGGCGACGATCACCGCGACGGTGCCGGGGAAGCGTCGCCGCACCGCGAGGGGAACGGTGATGACGAGCGCGTAGACGAGCGCGGTCCACATCTCCTTGGCCTCGTCGCCGTAGACCTGGGCGATCGACGACAGGGCGGCGCTGAGCACCGCTCCGACGAACATCACGGCGGCGAGCACGACGTCGCTGCGCAGCTCGCGTTCGGTGGGCGTGCGGGTGAAGGCCATGCCCTCCACGCTACGGGTGCGGGGGATGCCGCGGCATCCCCCGTGGGGCGGATCGGCCGCCGGGCGCTCGCGTCGCATCCGGAGTGAGAGAATCGAGCGTGAGACCACGCCTCGCCCCCCTCTACCTCGCCGGCTTCACCACGGCCTTCGGCGCGCACGGCATCGCGGCAGCCCTGGGTGCCGAGACCGAGGACATTGGCTGGACCCTCCTCGCGTTCGGACTCGCGCTGGCGCTCTACGACCTCGCCGAGGTGCTGCTCAAGCCCGTGTTCGGCGCCCTGAGCGACCGGGTCGGCGTGCGTCCCGTGATCGTCGCCGGGCTCCTCGCGTTCGCCGCGTTCTCGCTGGTCGGCGCGCTCGTGCCCGGGACTGCGGCGCTGCTCGTCGCGCGGTTCGGTCAGGGCGCCGCGGCATCCGCCTTCTCGCCGGCATCGAGCGCGGCGGTCGCGCGCATCGCCGATGACTCCACCCGTGGTCGGTACTTCGGGCGCTACGGGTCGTGGAAGAGCCTCGGCTACGCGCTCGGGCCCCTGATCGGCGCGGTGCTCGTGGTCTGGGGAGGGATGCCGGCGCTGTTCTGGGCTCTCGCCGCCCTCGGCCTCGCGGCGGCGGCCTGGGTCGCGTTCTCGGTGCCGGCGGTGCCCGTGCTGCCGCGCAAGCGGGTGACCGTGGCCGACCTGGGGCGCGAGCTCCTCGCCCCCGGATTCCTCGTTCCGACGCTCGTGCTGGCCGCGACCACGGGCGGGCTCGCCGTCGCGGTCGGGTTCCTGCCGTTGCTGGGGCGTCAGGCCGGGCTGGGCACGGTCGGCAGCATGGCTATCGTGACCGCGCTCGCCGTGGCGTCGAGCGTCGTGCAGCCGCTCGTGGGCGCTGCGCACGACCGGGGCCGCGTCTCGGTGCGTCTCGGCGCGGTCGGCGGGCTGGCGCTGATCGCCGCGGGCATCGGCGCGGTGGCGCTCTCCGATCATCCGGTCGTGCTGGTCGCGGCCGCCGTGCTCGTGGGCGTCGGGGTCGGCGCGGCCACCCCCGTCGCCTTCTCCCACCTGGCGGTGTCGACGCCTCCGGAGCGGATGGGACGCACGATGGGCAGTGCGGAACTCGGGCGTGAGCTCGGCGATGCGGGCGGGCCGCTGGTCGCCGGAGCGGTGGCCACGGCATCCGTCCCCGGCGTCGGCCTCGGGGTGATCGCCCTCCTCACCCTCGGCGCCGGCGGTCTCGCTCTCGCGGGGCTGCGGCGCCCGCGCGGCGCCTGACCCCGCGCAGCGCCTGACCCCGCGCAGCGCCTGACCCCGCGTCGGGCGGAGGACCACGCATCGGGCGGACGTTCGGCCCGGACTTCTCCGCCCCACGCGTGGTTCTCCTCCCGTATCCCGCAGAGCCACGACGTGCTATTGACAAGCGTGCTTGTTTTTAACAAGCTTGTCGTCATCAGGTCGGCATCCGCCGGCCCGGCATCCGCCACACCAGACAAGGAAGTCATCATGACCAAGGTGTTCGTCAACCTGCCCACCTCCGACCTCGAGCGCAGCAAGGCCTTCTACACGGCCCTCGGATGCGAGATCAACCCGCTCTTCACCGACGAGAACGCCGCGTGCGTGGTGTGGAGCGAGGACATCTACTTCATGGTGCTGAAGACGGAGTTCTTCGCCACCTTCACCGACAAGCCGATCGCCGACCCGAACACCGTGTGCCAGGTGTCGGTCTCCTTCGCACAGGACTCGCGCGAAGACGTCGACTCCCTCGCCGACAAGGCGCTCGCCGCCGGGGGCTCCGAGCCCAAGCCCGCCCAGGACTACGGCTTCATGTACTCGCGCGACATCGACGACCCCGACGGCAACTCGCTCGGCTTCCTCTACATGACCCCCGAGGCCGTGGAGAACGGTCCAGAGCACGTGGCCGAATCGGCCTGACGTGGCGGCGCGCAGCTACGGCCAGTACTGCGGGGTGACGACGGCCGTCGAACTGATCGGGGAGCGATGGGCGCTGCTCATCGTCCGCGATCTGCTCGTCGGCCCCCGTCGGTATACCGACCTCAAGCAGGGCCTGCCGCGCATCCCCACCAACATCCTGTCGACCAGGCTCAAGGAACTGCAGGAGGGCGGGGTCGTGCGGCGGGTGCCGCTGCGACGGGGCCTCGCCTACGAGCTCACGCCCTACGGGCAGGCGCTCGAGCCGATCATGCTCGCGCTCGGACGCTGGGGGTTCCAGACCATGGGCGACCCGTCTCCCGACGACGTCGTCACCCCCGATTCCCTCACCATGGCGCTGCGCACGGCGTTCCAGACGGATGCCGCCACGGATGCCGAGTACGAGCTGCACGTGGGCGACGTGGCGCTGCGCGCCTCGGTGCACGACGGCGAGCTGGCGGTCGCCCAGCTCGCCCCGCCCGCGCCCCCGGTCGGAGGACGACTGCCCGAGGGAGAGCCGGATGCCGTGATCGTCGCCGGTCCCGGCATCCGTCGCCTGATCTCGGGCGAGATCACTCCCGCCGAGGCGATCGCCCAGGACGTGCTCGCCGTGGTGCGCGGCGATGAGTCGTTGCTCGACTCCTTCGCGCGCACGTTCCACATCGCACCGCTGAACGAACGACTGACTGTGTAAGGAGCATCATCATGACCGGACGCATCATCATCGACCTGTTCACCACGCTCGACGGCGTCGCCCAGGCGCCGGGCGGGCCGGAAGAGGACACCCGCGACGGATTCCCGTACGGCGGCTGGCAGGCGGGGTACCCGAGCGAGGCCGTCATGCGCAGCGTGACGGCGGGCATGGAGACGCTCGACGCCCTGCTGCTCGGCCGGCGCACCTACGACATCTTCGCCGGGTACTGGCCGGAGCACACCACGGGCCCTGAGGGGTTCATCGGGCAGCTTTTCAACCGGGTGCCGAAGTACGTCGCATCGCGGGATGCCGGGATCCAGCTCGACTGGCAGGGCAGCTCCCGCATCGGCGGCGACCTCGCCTCCGAGATCGCGGCGCTGCGCGAGAGGCACCAGGACGTGCACGTGATCGGCAGCGTCGACTTCGTGCAGACCCTGCTCGCCGAGCGACTCTACGACGAGCTGCAGCTGTGGGTGTACCCCGTCGTGCTCGGTCAGGGCCGCAAGGTCTTCCCCGACGGCACGGCCCCCGCGAGCATGCAGCTGCTGCACGCGGAGTCCGGCGATGGGGGCACTCTGCTGCTGCGCTACGCCCCGCTGTCGGGCGAGGTGCGCACCGGGACGATGTAGGTCGGGAGTCTCGACGGTCGACCTGTCGAAGACGCTTGTCCTCTGATCGACCGTCACAGAGGGCGGTTCTTCGCGAGAAATATCAGAGTATTCGCCCTCGGGCGAGAAGGCCGCTGAAGGCTACGAGGTCGCCTGCCGTGCCTGAAGGGTGGTGAGAATGCGCATTGACATTGCCGGTCGTGTCATGGAGTCTGCGTGTGAAGAGCACGCGCTGATTCTCCGTATCTCAGACGGCGTCACCATCAGAATTGAGACCTTGTTCGAGCTTTCAGAGCCTGACCGGCCCGCGGTTGCCATAGATCCAGATGGGTGCGACGGGGACGTCGAACGCTGGGAGTCGATCCTGCATGGCCGCACCGTTGACAGAGCGGAGGTCGATGTCAACGAAGGCAAGCTGTCCATGGGTTTCGACGGCGGGGTCACCGTGGACGTGCCTCCTGATCCAGACTACGAGGCCTGGGCGGTGACCAGGACGGATGGAGTGACGATCGTGTCGTTGCCCGGGGGCGGCGTGAGTCGATGGGGAGCACGCGAGTAAAGAGGCCTTGCGCACGATCGGAAAAGCGCTCGGCCGCTGCGGCATTCCCGCCAGACGGAGGATGTTCGGATTGTCGCGCGCCAATTGTGGGCCGCGAAGGACGCGAAAGAGTAGACGGAAGTGACTAGTTGAGGGTCGGATGACGTGCGTATCCTGCGTGGGTGAGCATCCGGGGGGACGCGGCGCGACACGCGCGTGACGTTGCGTTTTCGGCGTTCTTCGCGGCTCACTGGTCGGTGGTGCGTCGTCGCGTCGAGGCGCTGCTGGAGGACGAGGACGCCGCAGATGACGTGGACGAGCTCGTGAACGACGTCTTCCTGCTCGCGTGGAAGAAGTGGGACGGACCCCGGGGCATCACTCTCAAATGGCTGCACGTCGTCATCGACAACGAGCTCAGGGATCGTCATCGTCGGCAGCGGGTGCGAGCGAGGGTGATGAACGTCGTGCAACGGGCGCTGGTGCCGGCGGCATCCGAGCTCGACGAACTCGACAGAAACGTCTTGATGGCTGGGCGCCCATGTACCGGGGTCGTCGGGGAGGGGATCTGTGGCTAGCGTGAGTCGCTTGAGCCAATGGTTCGCCGTTGTGGTCTCAACTGCGGCCACGGGCGCCATCTGTGTCTCAATTGCGATGAGATCCTTTGTTACGCCGCATCGAATAGGCTCTTTTAGGGCGCACAGCGCTACCGGGCAGCAAGTCGAGTGGATGGTGTCATCTCATCTTTCCTATGCGGCGTGGGTTGGTGGAATGCTCGGGGTTCTGCTTGGGTGCGCATTCGGCGCCTTGGTGTTGTCAGGCCATGTGTTGAAGTCCAGATTTATGCGAATCCAGAGTTTTATCTGGCCCATCGTGCCGGCACTCTTGGCAACTGTCGTGTGTGCGGGAGGAGTGGATCTAGGTAGCCAGACCCTGTTCTTCAGTGTTTCCTATCTTGGGTGGGCGGCAGTCGCGGCCTGGGTCGTTTTCGGCAGAAGAACCGCACGACGGGGCGAGACGCAGACTCGGCGCTGAGGTTGGGCCCGTCGAGCGCGAACGAGGGAGCTTTTATGCCAGTGGAGCATTGGCTCGATCCTCATGGCCGTCGGGTCGATCGGAAGGATATGCCGGTGAGGTCCAGTCGGCAGATCCTCCTCGTCCTCGCCGGTGCCATCGGCGCAGCAGTGCTTCTCGTCATCGACGTCCTCGTGGCACCGCCCATTCGATGGGAACAGCTGTCCGCCGCGAATCAGCGCGCTCTGTGGTCTGATCTCCTGATCGCGGTCGTCGTCGGCCTTTTGACGATCGGCGTCGCCTGGCTCGTCGTGCGGTGGAGTCCAGGAGTGCCGTCGTGGGTGTGGCGGCTGTGGCTGGTGATCGGAGGCGTGGCGAGCACCGCCGCGGTCGCGATGTGGCTGAACGGCGCGCACTCCCAGTACGCCGATCCGCAGGGCCGCGGAACCGCCATCACCCTTCTGCTCGGCTTCCTGCCGCCCGTGCTGTACGTGGCGATGTTCGTCTTCGTCATCGGCGCCGCCATGATCGCCCGTGGGAACAGCCGGCAGCACCGCGAGTAGGGGCGCTGCCCGCTAACCCAGCATCCGCTCGATCACCCGCGCCACCCCGTCGTCGTCGTTCGACGCCGCGACCTCGTCGGCGGCCTGCAGCACGACCTCGTCGGCACCGGCCATCGCGACGCCGTGGCCGGCCCACCGGAGCATCTCGACGTCGTTGAGAGCGTCGCCGAACGCGACCACGTCGTCACGACGGATGCCGAGGTGGTCGCAGAGGCGAGCGAGGCCGGTGGCCTTGGTGACCCCCTCGGCCATCACCTCGACGAACGGGGCTCCGGAGAGCGTCGCCTCGAACCCGGTGAGCCCGAGGTCACGCAGTGTGTCGAACAGCACCGACGGAGCGAGCTCGGGATGCCGGATCACGAGCTTGAGGCTGGGCGCCGCGAGCACCTGATCCAGCGGCACCCCGCCCATCGTGTGCGGGTGACGCTTGTGGTCGGCGTAGTCGGCGACCTCGGCGTAGCCGTGCTGCGCGACGAACGTCTCGCCGCCCTCGCGCACGCTGGCGAACAGCAACCCGGGCACGCTCTCCCGCAGCGCCTCGGCCAGCGTGCGGATCGTCTCGGGCGGCAGCTCCTCGGCGAACAGCATCCGTCCGTCGGCGAGGTTCGTGGCGTAGGCGCCGTTGCCGCACAGCGCCCAATCGGCGAAGCCGGCCTCGGCGGCGATCGCGCGCAGCCCGATCGGCTGGCGTGCAGTCACCGGCACGACGTGGATGCCGCGCGCTCGTGCCGCGTCGAGGGCCGCGCGCGTGCGCGGGGAGACGGCCGCCGACGAGTCGAGCAGCGTGCCGTCGAGGTCCGTCGCGATCAGCCGCAGCGTCACGATACGGCGCTCAGGAGAAGATCATCGGGAGGTCGCCGTCGTCGTCGGCGGCACCGAAGTCGAGGTCGACCACCACGGGCACGTGGTCGCTGGGCTGCTCGCCCTTGCGCTCGTCGCGGTGGATCGAGGCGCCGGTCACCGCATCGGCCAGCGTCTTCGAGCCGAGGACGAAGTCGATGCGGATGCCCTCGTTGCGCGGGAACTTGAGCCGCTGGTAGTCCCAGTAGGTGTAGCCCTCGGGCAGCAGCGGCCGCACGACATCCGTCACTCCGGCGTCTGCGAGGGCGAAGAACGCCGCGCGCTCCTGCGGCGACACGTGCGTGGAACGGCCGACCACGATGTCGGGATCGCCGTTGTCTCCGTCGAACGGGATGATGTTGAAGTCGCCGACCAGGGCGAGCGGCAGCTCAGGGTTGGCCGACAGCTCGGCGGCCGTCGCCTTCTTGAGCTCTTCGAGCCAGTGCAGCTTGTAGGCCAGGTGCGGGTCGTCGAGCGAGCGGCCGTTGGGCACGTACAGGCTCCACACGCGCACCCCGTCGACCAGCACGCCGAGCGCGCGGGCCTCGAGCGGAGCATCCGGACCCTCGTGTCCCTTGGCGAACCCGGGCATGCCGGCGAACGAGGTCTGCACGTCGGTGACCGGCAGACGGCTCGCGATCGCGACCCCGTTCCACTGGTTCAGGCCGTGCACCTCGACGTGGTACCCGGCCTCCTCGAACGGCCCGTACGGGAACTGCTCGGGCTTGCACTTGATCTCCTGCATCGCCAGCACGTCGATGTCCTCACGCACCGCGAACTCGACGGTGCGGGTGACGCGGGTGCGGATGGAGTTGACGTTCCAGGTGGCCAGGCGCATGGTTCTCAGCCTACTTGCGGGGGCGGACATCGGATGCTGTGGGGGAGTGAGCGGAGGGGCGAGAACCTCTCGGTTCCCGCCCCTCCGCCGGGGTGCCTCAGGCCTTCGCGGCCTGCTCCGCCTTCTTCTCGCGACGCAACCCGTGCAGCAGCGGCTCGGTGTAGCCGCTGGGCTGCGACGCGCCCTCGACGATCAGGCGACGAGCCGCGGTGTAGGCGACGCCTGGCGTTCCGCCCTCGGGGAACGCCAGCTTCTCGTAGTTCGGGTCTCCCGCGTTCTGCTCGTCGACGACCACGGCGAGGCGGCGCAGGCTGTCGTCGATCTGCGCCTCGGTGATCACGCCGTGCGTGAGCCAGTTGGCGAGCAGCTGGCTGGAGATGCGCAGCGTGGCGCGGTCTTCCATGAGGCCGACGTCGTGGATGTCGGGCACCTTCGAGACGCCGATGCCCTGGTCGACCCAGCGCACCACGTAGCCGAGGATCGACTGCACGTTGTTGTCGATCTCCGTGGCGACGACCTCGTCGGTGAGGTCCCCCGGAGAGGCCAGCGGCGGCACGAGCAGCGCGTCGAGCGCGTCGGCGCCCACGGCGGGCAGCGTCGCGCGCACGGCGAACGGGTCGACCTGGTGGTAGTGCAGCGCGTGCAGGGTCGCGGCCGTCGGCGACGGCACCCATGCGGTGGAGGCGCCCGACAGCGGATGCGCGATCTTCTTCTCCAGCATGTCGTGCATGAGGTCGGGCTCGGCCCACATGCCCTTGCCGATCTGGGCGCGGCCGTCCAGACCGGAGGCCAGTCCGATCGCCACGTTGCGGTCCTCGTACGCCTTCATGAACGGCTGCTGCTTGATCGCCGCCTTCGGCAGGAAGGGGCCCGCGTGCAGCGAGGTGTGGATCTCGTCGCCGGTGCGGTCGAGGAAGCCGGTGTTGATGAAGACGACGCGATCGGATGCCGCGGCGATCGAGGCCGCGAGGTTCGCCGAGGTGCGGCGCTCCTCGTCCATGATGCCGACCTTCATCGTGCGCGCGGGCAGCCCGAGCAGCTCCTCGACGCGGCCGAACAGCTCGGCCGCGAACGCGACCTCCTCGGGGCCGTGCATCTTGGGCTTGACGATGTACATCGAGCCCGTGCGCGAGTTGCGACCGGCATCCGGGCCTTCCAGCTCGGGGATGGTGCCGAGCGCGGTCATGATCGCGTCGATGATCCCCTCGAACACCTCCTCGCCGTCGCGATCGAGCACGGCGGGCGTGCGCATGAGGTGTCCGACGTTGCGGATGAACAGCACGGCGCGGCCCGGCAGCGTGATCTCGCCGCCGTCCACCGTGCGGTACGTGCGGTCGGCCGCCAGCTCGCGGGTGAAGGTGCGGCCGCCCTTGGTGACCGTCTCGGTGAGCGTGCCGTCCATGAAGCCGCGCCAGTTGCGGTAGCCGAGCGCCTTGTCCTCGCCGTCGACCGCGGCCACCGAGTCCTCCAGGTCGAGGATCGCGGTGAGCGCCGACTCGAGGATGATGTCCTGCACGCCCGCGGCATCCGTGCGTCCGATCGGTCCCTCGTGGTCGACGAGGATCTCGGCGTGCAGACCGTGGTGCACGAGCAGCACGACCCCGGGGGCGTCGGCCTCGCCCGTGAAGCCGACGAAACCCTCGGGTGCGGCCAGACGGCGGATGCCGGAGGCGGTGTCGACGACCAGGCCGTCGGAGTCGACGCGGTATCCGGTCGACTCGGTGTGGGACCCCTCGGTCAGCGGCGCGATCTCGTCGAGCAACGCGCGGCCACGGGCCACGACGGCGGCGGCCCGGGCGGGGTTGAACTCGCGGCCGGGCGCCAGCTCGCCGGACTGGTCGATGGCGTCGGTGCCGTAGAGCGCGTCGTACAGCGAGCCCCAGCGGGCGTTCGCGGCGTTGAGGGCGAAGCGGGCGTTGAGCAGCGGCACGACCAGCTGCGGGCCGGCGAGGGTGGCGATCTCGGGGTCGACGTTCTCGGTGGTCACCGCGAACGCATCGGGCTCGGGCACCAGGTAGCCGATGTCGGTGAGGAGCGCGCGGTAGGCGTCGCGGTCGGGCATGCCGGGGTTCGCGCGGTGGAAGTCGTCGATGCGCTGCTGCAGCTCCTCGCGTCTGCGGAGCAGGGCGGCGTTGCGGGGGACGAGGTCGTGCACGATCGCACTCGCACCTGACCAGAACGCATCGACGTCGCGCCCGGCATCGGAGAGCGCCGTCTCGGCGAACTCGACGATGGGGGCAGCCACCGACAGGTCGGCTCGGGTGAGGTACGAGGTCATATTTCCATTCCTTCTACTCGGGCGCCCAGGCGCCTCAGGGTCTCGAGTGCGATCTCGGCATCCTGCGCCGGGCTGCCGCCCGCGACGCCGAGGCCGCCGACGCAGGTGTCGCCGAAGAAGATCGGCACGCCTCCGTCGATCGTGGTCAGCGCGCCGCCCGTGCCCAGCGGGAGGGCCGTGGTGAGCGCTTCGGGGATCCGCCCGGTGCGGCGTCGCGTCGATGCGGACGTCGCGGCCTTGCGGCGGCTGGTCTCCGCGCTGTGCGGAGTGGCGCCGTCGGCCATGCCGTAGGCGATGAGGGTCATCGACGGGTCGGCGACCGAGACGACGGCCTTGACGTCCGTGCTCTCCCCCACCTCCATCGCGATGGCCACGGCGCGCGCGGCCGTCTCGTACGTGATGGCGACGATCTGGCGGTGGGTGGACATCGGCGTCTCCTCGTCTCGTGCAGGTCGGGTCGTGCGGGTACATCTTCACATGCTGAATATTAGATTTCGTATGATGGAAGAGTACGCCATCGAGGCGGCGCGTGTCCAGGCGCACGACGAAATGCCGTCGCGCGGGTCGCGCGACGGCATCCGTGGGCGCCGCTCAGCGCTCGGCGGGGTCGGCCGTGCCGACGAGCACGCCACGGGCCAGGGTGTGGAAGTGACGGTGGAAACCGAGCGTCCCGGGCGTCTCGTCTCCGTCGAGGTCGAGCTGGTCGACGTCGAGGGCGTCGACCACGAAGAAGTACCGGTGGATGCCGGTGCCGGCGGGCGGAGCGGCTCCGATGAAGCGCTGCAGCCGCGCCTCGTTCGGCATGACCTTGGCGCCCGAGGGGAGGCTCGCCGCCGAGCCGTCGATCGAGCCCAACTCGGTGAGGTCGGCGGGGAGGTCGAAGGCCGCCCAGTGCCAGAAGCCCGAGCCGGTCGGCGCGTCCGGGTCGAAGCACGAGATCGCGAGGCTCTTCGTGCCGGCCGGCGGCGCCGACCACCGCAGCGCCGGGGTGAGATCGGAGCCGCCGCGGTCGGTCGACCAGGCGAGGAGCGGCAGGGCGCCGCCCGCGGCGAAGTCGGGGCTGGAGAGGTCGAGCGGCGGAACGGGGCGCAGTTCGGCGAGGGCGGCGTAGGGGTCGTACGAGAACACGGATGCTCCTTCGGTCGGTCACCGGCCACGATAGGCGGATGCCGCCGACGAATCCAGAGCGCCCGCGGGGCTGTTCTCGGTGTCCACCCTCCCTAGACTGGTTCCCGTGACCGCACTCGACGCAGACCGCAAGAACCTCCTCGACCTGATCACGGGCGAGGCGGTGTTCCACGGCGACTTCACCCTCTCCAGCGGCAAGAAGGCGACGTACTACGTCGACATGCGCAAGCTCACCCTCGACCACAGGGCGGCCCCCGCGATCGGCCGCATCATGCTCGACCTCATCGCCGACCTCGACGTCGTCGCCGTCGGCGGACTCACCCTCGGCGCCGACCCGATCGCCAACTCGGTCATGCACGCCTCGGTGGGCACCGACCGCCCGCTCGACGCCTTCGTCGTGCGCAAGGAGCCCAAGGACCACGGCCGCGGTCGCCAGATCGAGGGCGCCGACGTGAAGGGCAAGCGCGTCGTCGTGCTCGAAGACACCTCGACCACCGGTCAGTCCGCCCTCAAGGCCGTCGAGGCGCTGCGCAAGGAAGGCGCCGAGATCGTCGCCGTCGCGGTGATCGTCGATCGCAAGACCGGGGCCCAGGCGGCGATCGAGGCCGAGGGTCTCGAGTGGCGTGCCGCCTTCGACCTCGACGACCTCGGGCTCGACCCCCAGTGACCCGCTACGCGCTGGCCGTCGACATCGGCGGCACCAAGATGGAGGCCGCTCTCGTCGCCGACGACGGCACCCTCGTGCGGGGGAGCCGCAGCCGCCGTGAGACCGGCCGAGAGGCCACTCCCGCCTCGCTCGACGACGCGATCGCGGCAGTGGTCGCCCACGCGCTCTCCCGCCTCCCCGACGACGCCGAGCTCGTCGGCGCCGGCATCGGCAGCGCGGGGCCGATCGACCGCAACACCGGCCAGATCCTCCCCGTGAACATGCCGGGAGCCCGCGGCTACGGTCTCGCGGACGCGGTGCGCACGACGGCCTCCGGCATCCTCGGCCGTGCGCTGCCGACCGTGTTCGGCCACGACGGCGGTGCGCTCGCGCTCGCCGAGTCGTGGCTGGGCGCCACGCAGGACGCCCGCGCCTCGCTCGCGATCGTCGTGTCGACGGGAGTCGGCGGAGGGTTCGTCGTGAACGGCGCCTACATCCCCGGGGCGACCGGAAATGCGGGGCATCTCGGTCAGGTGCGCCGCGAGGGCGGGCTCACGCTCGAGGAGATCGCCTCCGGACCCGCGAGCGCGGCCTGGGCGCAGAGCCAGGGCTGGACGGGTGCGACCGGCGAGGACCTGGCTCGGGATGCCGCGGCCGGTGATGCCGTGGCGCGTGCCGCGATCGTGCGTTCGGCGACTGCGGTGGGCGAGGCGCTGGCGGATGCCGCGACGCTCGTCGATCTCGACATGATCGCGATCGGCGGCGGATTCTCCCGGGTCTCGGCGGACTACATCGACCTCGTGCAGCAGGCGCTCACCGCGAGCGCCGCACACGAGTACTCCCGCCGCGCGCGGGTCGTGCGATCGGGCCTCGGCGACGAGGGGCCGCTGATCGGCGCCGCCGCCCTCGTGCTGCGGTAGCGGGCTCGGCTCGCGGCCCCTTCCCGCGCGAGCGTCGGGAGAGGCGCCGAGAGCGCCGTACGCTCGAAGGGAACCACGGAAGGAAACGCATGCGCGTACTCGGTCTGCTCTCGGGCACCTCTCACGACGGCATCGACGTCACCGTCGTCGACTTCACCGAGTCGCACGGCGCCCTGCACGGCACGGTCCTGCACGACGACAGCATCCCCTACGACCCCGCCCTCCGCGCGAGACTGATCGCCGCGCTGCCGCCGGCGCAGACGACGCTCGCCGAGGTCTGCGAACTCGACACGCTCATCGGCCAGGCGTTCGCCGAGGCCGCGGCGACGGCCGCGGCATCCGTCGGCGGCGTCGACGCGGTGTGCACGCACGGGCAGACCGTGTACCACTGGGTCGACGCCGGGCACGCCCTCGGCACCCTGCAGATCGGCCAGCCCGCCTGGATCGCGGAGCGCGTCGGCGCTCCCGTGGTGTCCGACGTGCGCATCCGCGACATCACCGCGGGCGGGCACGGCGCCCCGCTGGTGTCGTTCCTCGACGAGCTCCTCCTGCGCGGCCGTCCCGGTGTCTCGGCGGCGCTCAACCTGGGCGGCATCGCCAACATCACCGTGGTCTCGGCAGACGGCCTGTCGGCGTACGACGTGGGACCGGCGAACGCGCTGATCGACGCCGTCGTCGTCGCCGAGGGGCTGAACGAGCGCGGCTACGACGCCGACGCGGCGATCGCCCGCACCGGACGGGTCGACGAGCCGCTGCTCACGGAGCTCCTCGCCGATCCGTACTACGCGCTCGCCGCGCCGAAGAGCACAGGCAAGGAGCACTTCCACCTCGACTACGTGCGCTCCCACGCCGAGGGGCGCGGGCTCTCGCCCGCCGATCTCGTGCGCACGCTCACCGAGCTCACCGTGCGCACCGTCGCGCAGGACGTGCGCGCGGCCGGCATCGGCTACCTCGCCGTGTCGGGCGGCGGATGCCGCAACCCGCTGATCATGCAGGGGTTGCGCGATGCGCTCCCCGGCGTCGACGTCGTGCTGGCCGACGAGCTGGGGGCCTCGGCCGACGGCAAGGAGGCGATCCTCTTCGCGCTGATCGGCTGGTGCACGATGCACGGCGTCCCGGCGGTGATCCCCGGGGGCACCGGTGCGCGTGCGCCGCGCATCCTCGGCACCATCACGCCGGGTGCCGGCCCGCTGCGGATGCCGGAGCCCGTCGAGCGCGTGCGCAGCCTCACCCTCTCTGCAGGCTGAACCGCGTTCACTGAGTTGGCGCGTCGTGCGGGTATCGCGCGATGATTCCCGCAGGGAGTGCCAACTGAGCCCGGGCCCACGGCGTGAGCTGGCGGGTACTGCGGTCCTCAGCGGCGACGGTCGTCGTCGTCCCAGGGGCCTTCCCACCAGCCGGCGCGGCCGTCGTCCGACCCGCCGCCGCGTCGGCGGACCATGTTGACCACGACGAGTACGAGCGAGCTCACCAGGATCAGCGTGATCACGAGGAACAACAGGTCGTTCTGGCTCATGGCCGCTTCCCCTCCGCGGCATCCGCCGCGATCTTCGCGATGCGTGCCGCCCGCGTCTCCGGTCTCTTGGCCATGGCGATGTGCGTGAGGCCGAACTTCTTGGCCGACTTCGGGAAAGCGTCCCAGTTCGCCCTGGCGTCGGGCACGGCGTCGAGCGCAGCGGTGAGCTCCGGCGGCTCGATCCCGGCCTCGGGTCCGTCGAGGATCGTCCAGGAGCCGTCGGACCTCGCGGCCTCGATCACGCGGATGCCGGCCGGCATGAGCAGCCCTGCGGCCTCCAGCTCGACGATGCGCGCCTTGTTCGTGGCGGCCCAGATGCTCCCGCGCCGTCGCGGCGAGAACCACTGCGCGTTCACGCCGTCGAAGACCCTCACGGGACCGTCGATCCACCCGAAGCACAGCGCCTGTCGCACCGAGTCCTCGTAGCCGACGCCCTCGGCGTCGGTCCCTCGCACGCCGAGCAGCCAGACCCCCTCGGTGCGCGTGTGGTTCTCGGCGAGCCAGGCGCGCCAGACCGCTGCATCCGCAGCCCTGATCCGCTCGCCCTCGTCGAGAACCCCCATGTCAGTCGTCCGCGCCGGGGAGCAGATCGGCGACCGAGGCCACGATCTCGTCGGGACGGAACGGGTACTTCTCGATCTCGGCCCTGTCGCTGATGCCGGTGAGCACGAGCACGGTGTGCAGGCCGGCCTCGATGCCCGCCACGATGTCGGTGTCCATGCGGTCGCCGATCATGCCTGTCTTCTTGGAGTGCGCGCCGATCTTGTTCAGCGCGGAGCGGAACATCATCGGGTTGGGCTTGCCGACGACGTAGGGCTCCTTGCCCGTGGCCTTGGTGATGAGCGCGGCGATCGCGCCGGTCGCCGGCAGCGGGCCGTCGGCGCTGGGGCCGGTGGCGTCGGGGTTGGTGACGATGAAGCGCGAGCCGGCGTTGATGTGCCGGATGGCCTTGGTGATCGCCTCGAAGGAGTAGTTGCGGGTCTCGCCGACGACGACGAAGTCGGGGTCGGTCTCGGTCATGATGAAGCCGGCCTCGTGCAGCGCGGTGAGGATGCCGGCCTCGCCGATCACGAACGCGGAACCGCCGGGCAGCTGCTGCGCGAGGAAGTCGGCCGTGGCCAGCGCGGAGGTCCAGATGCGCTCCTCCGGCACGATCAGCCCGCTGGCGCGGAGCCGGGCCGAGAGGTCGCGCGCCGTGAAGATCGAGTTGTTCGTGAGCACGAGGTAGGGGATGCCGTCGCGCTCCCAGCCGGCGAGCAGGTCGGATGCCCCGGGGATGGCGTCGTTCTCGTGGACGAGCACGCCGTCCATGTCGGTGAGCCAGCATTCGATGTCATCGCGGTGTGCCATGCGCCCAGCCTATTGGGCGCCGCCGACGTCGCGCCGACCGGTTTCCCCCGGCATCCCTCGATGCGACCCGGCCGCGATTCCACGTCGCGGAAATTGTTTCCATCCCGTGCCCAGCATGCTGCCAATCCGCGAAAATTATTTGCAAAGGGGATTTGTTAGTGGCATAGTCGTAATCCGGGCGGGCGATGCCGTCCTGGACGTTTTCAACGAGGAGATCCCTGATGCACAAGCGCATTCTTTCCGCCGTGGCGCTGGGCGCCGTGGCCACGCTCGGCCTCGCGGCCTGTTCCGGAGGCGGGACCGACAGCTCCGGCGGAGGCGCCGTCGACGGCAAGGGCCAGGAGCTCACCGTCTGGATCATGAAGGGCACCAACCCCGACTCCACCGCGTTCTACGACGCCGTCTCCAAGGAGTTCAAGAAGGAGACCGGCGCGACGGTCAAGATCGAAGAGGTCCAGTGGGCCGACGCGCACGACCGCTTCGTCACGTCGATCGCCGGCGGCACCACCCCCGACATCGCCGAGACCGGCACCACCTGGACCGCGGAGTTCGCCGACGCCGGCGCGCTGCTCGACATCGACAAGTACGTCGACGCCGAGAAGGGCCTGCGCGACGACCTGGTCGACGGCCTCGAGGTCGCCGGCACCTACGACGAGAAGCTCTACGGCATGCCCTGGTACGCCGGCGTCCGCTCGCTCGTCTACCGCACCGACGTCTTCGAGGAGCTCGGCCTCGAGGCCCCGAAGAACTGGGACGACATCGTCGCCGCAGGCGAGGCCATCAAGGCCGCCAAGCCCGACATGCTGCCCTTCCCGGTTCCGGGCGACGCCGAGTTCCAGGTCTACCCCTGGGTCTGGGGCGCGGGCGGCGAGATCGCCACGCTCGACGGCAAGGAGTGGACCAGCGAGCTCGACAGCAAGAAGTCCCAGGAGGGCATCGAGTTCTACACCGACCTGGCGACGAAGCACGGCTTCTCGTCGGCCGGCGCCACCACCTGGAAGGAGACGGACCTCCGTGACGCCTTCACCCAGGGCAACGTCGCGATGATGCTCTCGGGCTCCTGGACCCCGAAGGCGCTCATCGAGGCCAACCCCGACCTCGAGGGCAAGATCGGCGCCGCGGTCATCCCCGGCAAGGACGGCGGCATCGCCCCGTCCGTGCTCGGCGGCTCGCACCTCTCGATCTTCAACACCACCAAGAACGCCGACCTCGCCTGGAAGTTCGTCCAGATGATGACCACCGGCAAGTTCGCAGAGCAGTGGTCCAACGAGACCGGCTACTTCCCCGGCGTCCAGTCGGCGATGGAGGAGGCCCTGGCCTCGACCGACCCGCTCGTCGCTCCGTTCGCGCAGCAGATGGTCGAGGGTGGCGCATCCGTGCCCGTCACCCCGAACTTCGGCGCCGTGCAGGCGAAGAAGACGACCAACTCGATGATCCAGGCGATCCTCAGCGGGCAGAAGGACGTCGCGACCGCGACGAAGGACGCCTCCGCTGAGATGACCGAGCTGCTCAACCAGTAACAGGGCCGCACTCGATGTCAATGGTGCAGGCACCGCTGCCGACCACGGAGGCGGGGAAGACCCCCGCCTCCGTGGCCGGCAGGTCGCGCGGGTTCTCGCTCGTGAAGGCACGTCCGTGGATCCTTCTCGCGCCCGGTCTGATCATCCTCGCGGTGCTCATGCTGTGGCCCCTCGTGCAGGTGTTCCTGTACTCGCTGCAGGACTACGGCCTGCGTCAGATCAACACCGGCGAGCAGAACTGGATCGGGCTCGACAACTACACCAAGGCGCTCAGCGATCCGCAGCTGTGGACCGTCGTGCTCCCGAACACCGTCGGCTTCGCGGCCGTCGCCGTGTTCGTGACCGTCGCGGTCGGCACGCTCGTCGCCCTGCTCCTCGCCCGCCTCGGACCGGTGTGGCGCACCATCGTCTCCAGCTGCATCATGGTGGCGTGGGCCATGCCGGCCGTGACCGGCACCTACGTCTGGACGTTCATCTTCGATGCCGACCGCGGCATCTTCAACACGGTCCTCAAGGACCTCGGGCTCATCGACCAGTCGGTCAACTGGTTCACCAACCAGTGGTCGTTCTACGCGATCGTGCTCCTCAACGTCGTGCACCACGGCTTCCCGTTCGTCGCGATCACCGTGCTCGCCGGCCTCCTCGGCGTCTCGAAGGAGATGCTCGAGGCCGCGGCCCTCGACGGCGCCGGCGCCTGGCGCCGCTTCTGGAAGATCATCTTCCCGACCCTCAAGCCCGTGTTCTCGGTCGTGATCATCCTGTCGACGATCTGGGACTTCAAGGTCTTCGCGCAGGTCTACCTGATGCCGGGAGGCAACGGCGGCAACCGTTCGGTGCTGAACCTGGGCGTGTGGTCGTACGTGGAGTCGTTCGGGCAGAACAAGTACGGCTTCGGCGCGGCCCTGGCCGTGCTGCTCACCCTCGTGCTGATCGGCATCACGATCGTGTACATCCGCTCTCTCATGAAGGAGGACGAGCTGTGAACCCGCGTCCGTCCGTCCTGTCGAGGATCGGCATCGGCGTCGCGATCGCCGCCGTCCTGATCTTCACCCTGTTCCCGGTGTACTGGATGGTCTCCAGCGCACTCGACAAGAAGGCGTCCAGCGGCGGGCAGTCCCTGCTGCCGCAGGAGTTCACCCTCGACAACTTCGCCTTCGTGCTCACCGACGGCGGCTTCGGCACCTACCTCCGCAACTCCGCGATCGTGGCGCTGGTCACCGTGCTCGTCAGCGCGATCGTGTGCCTGCTCGCGGCGGTCGCCGTCGCGCGCTTCCGCTTCAAGTTCCGCACGACGATCCTCATGATGATCCTCGTCGTGCAGATGGTGCCGCTCGAGGCCCTCGTCATCCCGCTGTTCCTCCAGGTGAAGAGCCTCGGGCTGCTCAACAGCATCCTGGGCCTGATGGTCGTCTATGTGGCGCTGTCGCTCGCCTTCGGCATCTGGATGCTGCGCGGATTCGTCGCAGCCGTGCCGGTCGAACTCGAGGAGGCCGCGTACATCGACGGCGCCAGCTGGTGGCGCATGTTCCGCTCGATCCTGCTGCCGCTGGTGATGCCCGGCCTCGTCGCCACGAGCATCTTCAGCTTCATCACGGCGTGGAACGAGTTCATCTTCGCCATGACCATCCTCGGCAGCGCGACCGACCAGTACACGGTGTCGATCGGTCTCAAGTCGTTCTTCGGCCTGCACTCCAACGACTGGGGCAGCATCATGGCGGCGTCGACCATCATCACGATCCCGGTCATGATCTTCTTCGTGATCGTGCAGCGTCGTCTGTCCTCCGGCATGGTGGCGGGAGCGGTGAAGGGATGACCGAGGAGTACACCCGTCTCGCCAACGCCGTCGTCTGGCCGGGGTTCTTCGGGACCACGGCCCCCGAGTGGCTGCTGTCCGAGCTCCGCGACGGGCTCGCCGGCGTCGTCTACTTCGGCCAGAACGTCGGGGACGACGTCGCGGGGCTGAGCGCCGAGATCCTCGCGGCCAATCCCGCCGCGCTGATCGGCATCGACGAGGAGGGCGGCAGCGTCACCCGGCTCGAGCGCGGAGCGGGGTCGACCGTGCCCGGCGCCGCGCAGCTCGGAGCGATCGACGACGTGGCCGTCACCGCGGCCGTCGGGGCCGAGCTCGCCCGCCGCCTCCGCGCGGTCGGGGCGAACGCGGAGCTCGGGCCGGTGGCCGATGTCAACACGAACCCGGGCAACCCGGTCATCGGCGTCCGCGCCTTCGGCGACGACGCCGCACTGGTCTCCCGTCACGCCCTGGCGATGATCGACGGCATCCAGCGCGGGGCGGTGGCGGCCTGCGCCAAGCACTTCCCCGGGCACGGAGACACCCACCTCGACTCGCACCACGCTCTGCCCGAGATCGCCCTCGACGTCGACGAGTACGAGCGCGTGCACCTCGAGCCGTTCCGCCTCGCGGTGGAGGCCGGGGTCGACATGATCATGACCGCGCACATCGTGGTCCCCGCATGGGGCGAGGCCCCGGCGACGCTCAACCCGCGCATCCTCGGCATCCTCCGTGACTGGGGTTTCGAGGGTGTGATCGTGACCGACGCTCTCGACATGGCGGCGATCCGGGAGAGCGTCGGCATCGGCGGGGGAGCCGTGCAGGCCCTCGCCGCCGGAGCCGACCTGCTCTGCATCGGCAACCCGACCAACCCCGGCGCGGCCGCGGCCCCCGATCAGGACGAGCGCGACTTCCACGCCGCGCGCGACGCGATCGTGGCGGCGCTCCGCGACGGCTCCCTGTCGGTCGAGCGGGTGCGCGAGGCGGGCGCTCGCGTGGCGGCGCTCGCGTCGAAGCTCATGGCCGCTGCGGCGGCCGGGGTCCCCGACGAGCCGGACGCCGGTATCGAGGGGATCGCGGGGAGGGCCGTCACCGTGCGCGGGCAGTTGCCCGTCGCGGACGGCCCGCTCGCGGTGGTGGATGCGCGGCGGCGGTCGACGCTCGCGGTCGACACCGCGGCGGACTTCGCCAGCGAGCTGCTCCGCGACGGCGGCAGTGTGACGCGGGTCGACCCGGCCGGCGACGGAGCGCCGGGGGAGCGCGTGCGGGATGCGACGGCGGTGGTCGTCGTCGACGGTCCGACGCTCACCCCGGTGCAGCGCGCCGCGATCGAGGAGGCGGCAGCGGGCGGGTCCGCGGTCGTCGTCAATGTGGGACTGCCGATCGACGATGATCTGCCTCTTCCCGTCATCGACGTGCGTGCGTCGAACCGGGGCGGGGTGGCGGCCGCGCTCTCGCTCATCAGAGGATCCGCCGGTGGAGCAGTCTGACGCGATCGCACTGGTGCGGCGCGCTCTCCCCGGTCTGACGGCATCCGAGACACGGGTCGCCGAGGCTATCCTCGGCGACCCGTCGTACGTCGCGGGGCTCGCGATCACCGACCTCGCGGTGCGCTGCGAGACGTCCGTGTCGACCGTCGCGCGCTTCGCCCAGTCGCTCGGGTACTCCGGCTACCGTGAGCTGCGCGCGCAGATCTCCCGTTCGGTCACGCTCGCGCAGGCGCAGCGCGACCGTTTCGGGCTGGAGAGCACGGCGATCGATCCGCAGGACGCGGTCGCGACGGTCGCCGCGAAGATCGGCGCTCAGCAGGTCGACGCGATCGAGCGCACGGCGCGGATGATCGATACGGATGTCGTCGACCGGGTCGCGGCGGCCGTCGTCGCCGCCCGCCGCACCGAGCTGCTCGGCCAGGGGGCGTCCTCCCTGACGGCGCAGGACCTGCAGCAGAAGCTCGCGCGCATCGGGCTGGTGGCCGCGCACGCTCCCGATCCCCATCTCGCGCTCACATCGGTGTCGCTGTGCACCGACGCCGACGTGGTGATCGCGTTCTCGCATAGCGGCGCGACACCGGAGACGCTCCGCACGGTGCAGGTGGCGCGGGATGCCGGAGCCGTCACCGTCGCGGTGACGAACGAACCGGCGTCCCCTCTGGTCGAGGCGGTCGACCTCGTTCTGCTCACCCATGCCGACGAATCTCCCTTCCGCATGGCGGCGATGTCGAGCCGCATCGCCCAGCTGGCGCTCATCGACATCCTCTTCGTGCGCATCGTGCAGCGCGCCGGCGGGTCCGTCGCGACCCCGCTCCATCTCACCCACGACGCCATCGCGCGCCACTGAGACCTGCGCAAGAGGGAACCGGCCGGGTGGGGGTGGGGTCGACCGGCTCCCTCGACTCATCGCCGCGTCACCCCCGCGGCGTCTTGCAGGGGTTGCCGTTGCCGTGCCCCTGGCCGTTCCCTTCGCCCTTGGCATGGCCGTTCGCGTTGCCTTTGCCGTTGCCAGGGTGCGGCACCGGTGAGGTCGCGCCGATCGGGGCGCTCTCGACGGCCGCGGCGTCGAGAGCGGTGACGACCCACGTCGCGCTCGGGTCGGCATCCGCCGGGATCTCGAACTCGAACGCGTCGTCGTCGCCGGCCCACACGCGATCGATCAGCGTGCCGGGGATCCGCACGATCTGCTCCGGCGTGCCGGAGCCGGCGTAGATCGCGAAGAATCGCGCGTCGCCGCACGGCGCCCACGACAGCGTCGAGCCGTCCTCGGTCACACGGCCCGGCGCGGTCACGGCGCCGTCGGACAGCCAGGGCTTGGCGGGGACGAGGGTCGGATAGGAGAACGCCCCCGATGTCAGCCGGGCGATCGCGTCGTTCTTCGCCTGGTTGCGCGGCTTGAGGGCGTCGGACACGGTCGTGAGATCGGTCGGGCGCATGTCGTTGTAGCTGAACAGCACGCTGCCGTCGATGCCGTCGAGCGTCTGGTTGAAGAGGATCTGATTCGGCACCTCCTCGGGGTTCATCCACGCAGGGTCGAAGCCGCCGTTGCTCACGTGCTTGTACAGCGCGTGCCCGGTGTAGATCTGCGTGCGGCTGTCGACGGTGGTGTTGCTCCACCACTGGGCGAGCTCGCCGTAGGGCGCCGCGGCCTGATCGAAGCTCCAGTAGATCTGCGGGGTGAGGTAGTCGACGAGCTCGTCCTGCACCCAGCCGCGGGTGTCGGCGAAGATCGAGGAGCTGTAGCTCTGCGACGAGCTGGTCGGAGTGTGCGAACCCGCGGGGTCGTTGGCCGCGTGCTCCCAGATGCCGAAGGGGCTGACGCCGAACTGCACGGCGGTGCCCGCAGCGTCGTTGTGCGCGGTGATCGCGTCGCCGACCTCGGTGATCAGCGCGGTCACGTTGTCTCGTCGCCACTGCTCGATGCCGGCGACCGTGTCGGCGTATCCGGCGGACAGCCCGTACTGCTCGAAGGTCGCCCTGTCCTCGCCGGCATCCCCGAAGAAGACGTTCGCTCCGTTCACGCTGATCCGATAGGGGTAGAAGTAGTCGTCGAAGTGGATGGCGTCGACGTCGTAGTTCGTGACGATCTCGGCGACGGACGCCGTCACGTAGTCGCGCACCTCCGGCCTGCCCGGGTTCAGGAAGAGCTTCTCGTCGAACGACAGGACGAGCTCCGGATGCTGCACCGCGAAGTTGTCGTCGGCGAGGACTCCTGCTGCGTTCAGCGCGGCGATGTACTCGGGTGTGGAGAGGGCCGTGACCTGGGCGGCCGTGAGCCCCAGCGCCGTGAGGATGCTGGCCGAGGTCATCTTGGTGTTCGTCACGCGGTAGGGGTTGAGCCAGGCGTGGTACTCCATGCCGCGCTCGTGCGTCGCGTCGATCATGCGGGCCAGCGGGTCGTACCCGGGGTCGGCGCCCTGCGCGCCCGAGACGAACTCGGACCAGGGGTTGATCTCCGAGGGGTAGTAGGCGTCGAGCAGCGGTCGCACCTGGAAGATCACGGCGTTCATGTTCCACGCCTCGAAGTCGTCGAGCACGGTGCCGTACTTCGCGTCGAAGTCCGCGGCATCCGCGGGGCGGGCGAAGTTGAGGTTGCCGATCGTGGCGACCCACGCGCTGGAGAAGCGGCGAGCGTCGTGCGTGAGCGTCGTCGGCACCGAGACCTGCGTGCCGGAGCCGGGGTAGGTGTACACCGGGGTCGTGCCGTAGCCGTAGGTGCCGTCGGCGTTCTTGACGTAGGCGAACAAGGGTTTTTCGTCGACGGTGGCTGCGGCGGTCGTGGCGGGCGCGCCGAGCAACAGCACGGCGGCGGTCGCGGCGACGAGGGGGCGTCTCTTCATCGAGTCCTCATTCCAGGGCGGGCGATAATCGTTTCCGCAGTCTTGCATGAAGATGGAAAAGATTGCCAGGGGCCCGGAGCGGGCTGCGCTGATCGGGAGAGCCGCGATCTTCTACGGCGCAGCGGTCGGTGCCGGTGTGTCGCGGACGAAGAATCCGCTGTCGTCGGCAACCTCGGCGACTTTCACGCCGGGCCGTCCGGTCTGTTCAGGCGGTGAGCCACACGGCGTGCGCTGCGCCGTCGACGGCGAGCTCGGAGCCGCCGACCAGCACGCCCGTCGCCGTCACCTCCACCTCGGTGCCCACCTCGACTCCGGCCGCCTCCACGGCGCGGAGGATGCCGGGGTCCTGGTCGCTGACCCGCAGCACCCGGCCGACGTGCCCGGGGGCGGCATCGGCGAGCAGCACGAACGGCACGCGGTCGATGCGACCGTCGGCATCCGGGATCGCGTCGCCGTGCGGATCGAAGCGCGGACGGCCGAGGCGCGCGTCGATACCCTCCAGCAGCCGGTCGCTGATGGTGTGCTCCAGCACCTCGGCCTCGTCGTGCACCTCGTCCCAGCCGTAGTCGAACTCTCGCACCAGCCAGGTCTCGATGAGGCGGTGGCGGCGGATGACCGCGAGGGCGCGGTGCGTTCCGGCATCCGTCAGGCGCACCGCGCCGTAGGGCACGTGCGAGACGAGGCCGGCGGCGGCGAGCTTCTTGACCATCTCGGTGACCGATGACGGGGCGATGCCGAGCTTGGCGGCGAGCACCGATGGCGTGATCGGGGCGTCCTGCCACTCGGTGTGGGCGAAGACGGTCTTGAGGTAGTCGTCAGCTGCGGGGGATGCCACCCCTCCAGCCTACGCGGCGGGTCTGCTCCCGCTGCGCGGGCCTGGGCTGCGCACTCCCGCAGTAGGCGCCACAAGAGTGGTGAACGCCCGAGTCGGGTGGCGCGTATGGCGGTATCGGCGCCGGATTCCCGCAGGATGTGCCAACTGAGCACTGAATGTAGCGGGTACGCGCGGACTAGTTCGCGACGGCGACGAGGATGCCGAAGGCGACCTGGCCGGCGAAGAACACGACGAGGAACCCGAGGAGCGCGGCGGCGAGCGAGAGCCGTCCGTCGAAGCCCTCGATCTCGGCGATCCCGATCTTGCGGGCCGAGAACGCGAGCACGAGCGTGAGGATGCCGAGCGCGAGCTGCACCCACGGGCCGCCGACCGGCAGCACCTTCGGGAACGCGATGAGAAGCCCGCCGATGACGCCGGCGGCCAGGCCGACCCAGGTGAACAGGCGGACCTTGGCTGCGGCAGTCATGTGTCGAGCCTATCGGCGCCTCGACGGGCTCATGCCCCTGTGAGGACCATCCAGAGCAGCACGCCGTTGAGCGCGATGAGCAGCACCGACGCGACGATCCCGGCGAGCGTCGTCCAGACCCTGTTGGTCCACGCCCCCAGCGTGCGGCGCTGTGCCGTGAGGGCGACCAGCGGGATCAGGGCGAACGGGATGCCGAACGACAGGGCGACCTGGCTGAGCACGAGGGCGAGCGTGGGGTCGACCCCGGCCCACAGGATCGCCAGGGCGGGGATCAGGGTCACCAGTCGCCGGGCCAGCAGCGGGATCCGCACGTGCAGGAGGCCGTGCATGATCTCCGATCCCGCGTAGGCCCCGACCGATGTGGAGGCGAGACCCGACGCGAGCAGTCCCACCGCGAACAGGGTCGCCACGACGGAGCCGAGGCCCGCTTCGAGCGCGGCATGGGCGCCCTCGAGGGAATCGGTGCCCTCGACGCCGGCGAGGTTGGCAGCCGCGAGCAGGAGGATGCCGAGGTTCACCGACCCCGCGACGATCATGGCGATCGACACGTCCCAGCGGGTTGCCCTGAGCAGCGTGCGGGTCTCGGCATCCGCTCTGTCTCCCGAGCCGAAGCGGTCCCTGGTCAGGGAGGAGTGCGCGTAGATGGCGTGCGGCATGATCGTGGCTCCGAGGATGGACGCCGCGAGCAGCACCGACCCGCTGCCATCGAAGCGCGGCACCAGCCCCCCGACGACCGCGCCGGGGTCGGGTGGTGCGATGAACACTCCGGCGAGGAAGCCGACGGTGATCACGGCCATCAGGGAGATGATCACGAACTCGAAGTGACGGGGACCGCGCCGGCTGTGCACCGCGAGCATGATCATGGAGACGGCGCCCGTGATCAGTCCGCCGGCGAGAAGCGGGATGCCGAACAGCAGGTTCAGGGCCACGGCACCGCCGATGATCTCGGCGAGGTCGGTCGCCATCGCGACGAGTTCGGCCTGGAGCCAGTAGGCCCGCCGTGCCCACGGCCTGCGGATGCGGGCACCGAGCAGTTCCGGGAGGCTGCGACCCGTGACGACGCCCAGCTTGGCAGAGAGGTACTGGATGAGCCAGGCCATGACGTTGCCGGCGATCACGACCCAGACCAGCAGGTAGCCGTACTGGGCGCCCGCGGTCATGTTGCTCGCCACGTTGCCGGGATCGAGGTAGGCGACGCCGGCGACGAGTGCCGGACCGAGCAGCCACAGGCCGCGGGTGGTTCGTGTCGCTCCAAGATTTTTAGGCATGCCGAAATCGTAGCGGATTTTTCGGTGTACCTAAATAACGATCTCGAGCGTGCCGCAGACCGTGCTGTCGGTGATCATCGACGGAGAGGAACGCGCGTGCCGGATACTCTGGCGGGATGGACGAACAGACGCCCGAGCGCACCACCCACGGCGTCGGTCCCTGGCCGGGAGGGGAACCGGCCTGGCCGTCGGACGGGCACTACGACCCGGAACTGCTCGCCGAGGGCGACACGCGCAACGTCATCGACCGGTACCGGTACTGGCGCATGGAGGCGATCGTCGCCGACCTCGACCTGCACCGTCATCCGTTCCACGTCGCCATCGAGAACTGGCAGCACGACATGAACATCGGTTCCATCGTGCGCAGTGCCAACGCCTTCCTCGCCGACACCGTGCACATCATCGGCCGGCGCCGCTGGAACAAGCGCGGCGCCATGGTGACCGACCGGTACCAGCATGTCGTTCACCACGAGGACGTCGAGATGTTCGCCGCGTGGGCGTCGGATGCCGGCATCCCGATCGTGGCTGTGGACAATGTCGACGGGGCCGTACCGGTGGATCGGGCCGACCTGCCCGAACGGTGCGTGCTGTTGTTCGGGCAGGAGGGGCCGGGGCTGTCGGAGGAGGCGCTCGCCGCGGCATCCGCCCACATCGAGATCACCCAATACGGCTCGACCCGCTCGATCAACGCGAGCGCGGCCGCCGCCGTCATCATGTACGAATGGTGCCGGAGGTACGCGTGAGAGGGCGGGGGAGTCTCTGAGACTCAGTCGCGATCCAGGCCGAAGGACCTCTTCATGAGCGCGTTGATGTCGGCATCGAGACGATCGATGCGCTGAGTCATCGCGGCGAACCCCGACCGCATCTCGGTGCGGACGCCGTCGACCTCCGTGCGGATGCTGCTGACCTCGGAGCGGATGCTGCTGACCTCTGAGCGGATGCTGCCGACCTCGGAGCCGACGTCTGTGCGGACGCTGGCGATCTCGGTGCGGACGCTGCCGATCTCGGTGCGGAGCATCCTCGCGAACATCGTCGACATCAGCGTCAACATGCCGAACAGTCCGGCGGCGAAGACGCCGATCAGGGTCCACACCTGAGGTTCGTTCATGGTCAGCATCCCTCCATTGTTCTCGTGCTGTCACCAACCTGCCAGGGGGATGCGGCGATCGGAGGGGCTTGTCGCCGATGAATACCGGTTCAGTGGAGAACTCTCCGCCGCGCGGAGATGTGGAGGGAGGGCGTCACGCCCCCGCGGACATCCAACGGCCCGAGCGCACACGCCAGCCGAGGGTGCAGAGGCGGGCGAGGAGGTACACGCCGAAGAACGCGACGGACAGCCAGACGAGGCCGACCGCGCCGTCGACACCCGTCGCGGAGATGATCCACAGCGCGGGCAGGAACGGCACGAGGTTGAGGCCACCGGCGATCGCCAGGTAGCGCGCGTCGTTCGCCCCCATGAGCACGCCGTCGAGCACGAACACCACGCCGGCGATCGGCTGCGCGACCGCGAGCACCACGAGCGCGGGCTGCACCATCGCAGCGACCCGCGGGTCACCGGTGAACACGATGCCGAGCACACCCGACAGTGCGCCGATGAGCGCACCGACGATCACGCCGAACCAGGCGCCCCACGCCACCGTGCGCGCGAGCACCCGACGCACCTGCGCATCGTCGCCCGCCCCCAGCTCCTTGCCGATCAGGGCCTGCGCGGCGATCGCGAGGGCGTCGAGCGCGAACGCCGCCGCGGAGAAGATCGTGAACACGATCTGCCAGCCCGCGAGCTCTCCCGTGCCGATGCCCGTGGCGATGCCGACGGTCGCGAGCAGGGCGACGCGCAGGCTCACCGTGCGCAGGAACAGCCATCCGCCCGATCGGGCGGTGCTGCGGAGGCCGTCGCCGTGCGCGCGCAGCGACGCGCTGTGCCTGGCAGCCAGCCGGCGCACGACGAGGACATAGGCGGCGACCATGCCCCACTGGGCGGTCACGGTTCCCGCCGCGGATCCGGCGATGCCCCAGCCGAGCCCGTAGATGAAGAAGAGGTTGAGCAGCGCGTTCGCGCCGAAACCGAGCCCGGCGATCCACAGCGGCGTCATCGTGTCCTGCATCCCGCGGAGGAGGCCGGTCGCCGCGAAGACGATGAGCATGGCGGGCAGCCCCCACATGGAGATCACCAGGTAGGCGTTCGCCTCCGCGGCCACGGCCTCGCTCGCCCCGAAGAGCGACACCAGCCACGGTGACGACACCGCGCCGAGCACCGCCAGCACCGCACCGAGACCGAGGGCGAGCCACATGCCGTTGATGCCGACGGACACGGCCTCGCCCGGCTGACCGGCGCCGAACCGTCGCGCCACGGCCGGCGTGGTGGAGTAGGCGAGGAACACCATCAGCCCGACGATCGTCTGCAGCACGGCGCCCGCGATGCCGAGACCCGCGAGCGGAGTGGTGCCGAGGTGGCCGACGAGCGCGGCGTCGACGATGAGGAACGCGGGCTCGGCGATCAGCGCACCCAGGGCGGGCACGGCCAGGCGCAGGATCTCTCGGTTGAGCGAAGCGCGCGGGGTCACCATCCGAGCCTAGGGGAGGGCGACGACACCGAGGTCGGGCCGCGGCATCCGCATCCGACGTACGCTGGAGGCACTCGGAGGTGCACCATGACCGATCCACGAGAGTCCGCGGCCCGGTACCGCGCGCGTCAGCGCGGCGAGTCGGATGCCGGCGAGGGAGCGACCGAGGGCACGGCGCCGGGCGCCGCCGCCGCGGTCGACACGGCGGCGTTCGTGGAGAGCGCCATCCAGGTCGCCATCCGCCGCGGCGACTTCGACGACCTGCCGGGGGCGGGGAGACCGCTCGAAGGACTGGGCACGCATCACGACCCGGACTGGTGGATCCGCCGCAAGATCGAGACGGAGAACCTGTCCGGGCTCGGCCCGCCGGCGCTGATGCTGCGGGTGGAGGACAGGGAGCTCGACGCCAGGCTCGACGCCCTCGGCCGCGAGGACGAGGTGCGCGAGGTGCTCGAGGACTTCAACAGCCGGGTGATCGAGGCACGCCGTCAGTTGCTCGGCGGTCCGCCCGTGGTGACGGCACCGCGGGACGTGGAGGCCGAGGTCGCCGCGTGGGCGGAGCGCCGTGCCGTACGCCCCGCCCCCGCGCCGGAGGAGCCGCCGCGCCGGCGCCGCTTCGGCATCCGTCGTCGTCCCTGAGCCGCATCGAGCGGCCCCGCTCCGGTCGGCACCCGAGCCCTGCCGCTGCTCCGGCCCGGAGTGCTAGCCGGGCCGCCTCGCCCTCCGCCATCCGTCCACCCCGAACCGTCCCGCGCCCGGCAGCGCCAGCACCGCCGCCGAGAGCATCACCATCACGGGGTACTGCGCGATGAGCTGATCGGATCCCCAGTAGAGCATCAGCGTCCCGATCGAGGCGAACGCCGCGAGCCTGGTCAGGGCGCCTGCCGTCAGCAGCACGCCGAGGATCACCTCCAGCGCCGGGATCCCCAGCCCGAACACCCAGGGCGCCGAGCCCATCAGCGACCCCAGCGGCGCGAACCACCATGGCGTCCTGCCGTTGCCCGCCGTGCTTTGCGCGACGAGCTCGATGTCGGCGGCGCCGAAGCCCGCACGGTACTTCAGCACGCCCTCCAGCACCCAGAGCACCCCGACCGCGACCCTCGCCGCGCCGCCCAGCACGGGCACGGCGAGGGTCGCGCGCGTCGCGCTCACGACAGCTTCGCGGCGCCGAACACCGCCTTGGCCTTGTCGCAGTGGATCACGACGTACGTGTAGTCGGCGGTGTCCACGCCCGTCAGCGTGAACGTCTGCGACGCGGTGTCGAAGGAGACGGCGTCGACCATCTTCCCGGCTGTGACGGCGTCCTCGTCGGTGCCCGTCGTGAGGTACACGTGCAGGTCGGGCCCCTCGTCGGAGGAGAAGCCGGAGAGCGTCAGCTCCGTGTCGGAGACGGTGACCGAGCCCTTCACGGTCTTCTCGTTCAGGCCCATGAAGTCCCCGGACTTCTCCATCCCCATGGCGGTGCTCTGCGACATCGACGGCGCAGGGGAGGTGCCGGTGTCGGTGCTCGGCGAGCTGCACGCGCTCAGCGAGAGGGCGAGGGCGAGGGCCGCGGTGGCGGCGAGGGCGATCTTGCGCATGGGTTTCTCCTTTTCGCTGTGCGGCGGCGCCGCATCGGTCTGCACGTGCATCGGTCTGCGCATGCATCGGTCTGCACGTTCAGGCAGGTTACGAACGCGGATGCCGCGGGCGGGGGAGTCCTTTCGGGATCGTAAGGACCTCCGCGTGGTCGTCGGGCGCGCGACTAGTGTCGACCGCATGGAGGAGCAGCCGCGCGTCGTCGTCGTGGAGGACGACCCGACGGTCAGGCAGGCCGTCGGCGCCTACCTGCGTGCGAACGGGTACGAGGTCTCGGCGTTCGGGGACGGCCTCTCCGCCCGCGTCGCGCTCGCCGACGAGCTGCCAGACGTGCTGATCGTCGACCGGATGCTGCCGGGCATCAGCGGCGACGAGCTCTGCCGAGAGGTGAGGGCGACCTCGGAGGTGCCGATCATGATGCTCACCGCGCTGGGGCAGGTGGAGGACCGGATCGACGGTCTGGAGACGGGCGTCGACGACTATCTCGCCAAGCCGTTCTCGCTGCGTGAGCTGCTGCTGAGGGTGGGCGCTCTCGTGCGCAGGGCTCGCGCCGCCCAGGCGGGAGGGGAGGTCGTCGCCGGCGCCTTCCGGATCGACGTTGCCCGTCGGCGGGTGTGGGTGCGCGGGGACGAGGTGACGCTGACGACCCGCGAGTACGACCTGCTCGCCTTCCTCGTGCGGGCGCCCGACCGGGTGGTCGCGCGCGACGAGATCCTCCGCGAGGTGTGGGGATGGAGCATCGGGGAGGCGTCGACGGTCACCGTGCACGTGCGCCGGCTTCGGGAGAAGATCGAGGTCGACCCGCAGGACCCCCGGCACCTGCACACCGAGTGGGGTGCCGGGTACAGCTTCTCGCCGCAGGGGCGGCTGCGATGATGGCGCTCGCCGCGGGCGACATCGCCCTCATCGCCGTGACCTGCGTGCTGTGCGCGGCCGCCGTCGCGGCGGCGGCGTTGCTCGTGCTGCGGATGCTGCGGCGCCGCACCGTGATGGCGCAACTGCTGATCGTGGCCTGCGCCGGCACGGCGGCGATGACGGCATCCGTGCTGGCGATCTCGGTGGAGATGTACATCTCCGAGCACGACCTCACGGTGCTCGTGGTGGTGATCGGGGTGTCGCTCGTGCTCGGGGTGGTCGTCGCCTGGGTCGTCGCGCGGGCGGCGCGTGCATCGCTCGACCGGTTCTCCGCGTCGCTGGAACGGGTGGGCGGTGGAGCCGTCGTCGGCGCCGAGCCGTCGGGCTGGGGCGAGCTCGACGACCTGTCCACGCAGCTCGCCGAGGTGTCGGCGAAGGTCGACGCCGCGCGTGCGGAGCTCGAGCAGCTCGACTCGGCGCGGCGGCGGTTCTTCGCGTGGATCTCCCACGACCTGCGCACCCCGCTCACCGCGGTCAGGGCCCTCGCCGAGTCGGTCGAGGAGGGGGCGGCGGACGCCCCCGAGCGGTTCGCGGGGGAGGTGCGCGCGCAGGTGGAGACGATGAGCCGCATGGTCGACGACCTGTTCGAGCTGTCGAAGCTGACGTCCGGATCCGTCCAGCTGCACACCGAGCAGGTCGGGCTGCGCGAGGTGGTGTCGGATGCCGTGGCCGACGTGCGGGCGGCGGCGGCGCAGCGGGGGCTGCGCATCGTCGAGCGCGGCATCGGCGGACAGGTGCTGTGGGCGGACCCGCATCAGTTGGGCCGGATCATCGTCAACCTGCTCACTAACGCGGTGCGGTACGCGCCATCCGGCACCGAGATCGTGATCTCGGCGACGGAGGCCGACGGGCGCCGCCTCGTGCTCGGCATCCTCGACCACGGCGCGGGCGTCGCCGTGGAGGACCTCGACCGCATGTTCGACGTCGGCTGGCGGGAGGACCCCGCGCGCACCACCGCGACCGACGGGCTGGTCTCGTCCGGAGCCGGGCTCGGCCTCTCGATCGCCAGGGGGCTCGCGCGGGCGCACGGCGGCGACGTGGTCGCGGAGGTGACCGACGACGGGTTCCGGATGACCGTGACGCTGCCGTACGGCTCGAACCGGGTCGGGGCGACGCCGATGTCGGAGGGCTGGTCCTAGGCTGTTCGCATGACCGACGTGCTCCCCTCTGGCCTGGCCACCGAAGAATTCAGCTCCGAGATCCGTCCCCAGGACGACCTGTACAGGCACGTGAACGGCGAGTGGCTCGCCCGCACCGAGATCCCCGGCGACAAGGCGCGCTGGGGCTCCTTCCATCTGCTCGCGGAGCAGGCGGAGAAAGACGTGCGCACGATCATCGAGGAGTCGCAGGATGCCGCCGAGGGCACCCTCGCGCGCAAGATCGGCGACCTGTTCGCGAGCTTCATGGACACCGACCGCATCGCCGCGGCCGGAGTGAGCCCGCTCGCCGAGACGCTGGCCGAGGTCGACGCGATCGACGGCATCCCGTCGTTCCTGCGCACCATCGGCTCCTACGACCGTGACGGCCGCGCCGCGGTCATCGGCCTCTATGTGGACGGCGATCCGGGCGATCCCGAGCGCTACCTCCCCGTGCTCGTGCAGGCCGGGCTCTCGCTGCCCGACGAGAGCTATTTCCGTCTCGACACCTTCGCCGACACCTGCGCCGCCTACCGCGCGCACCTCGAGCGGCTGCTCGCGCTCGCCGGCGTCGCCGACGCCGCGGCCCAGGCCGACCGCGCGATCGCGCTGGAGACCGAGTTGGCCGGTCACCACTGGGACAACGTGCGCAGCCGCGATGCCGTCGAGACCTACAACCTGAAGACCTGGGACGAGCTGCAGGCGCTGGTCGGCGTCGACCTCGGCCCGTGGCGTGAGGCCGTGACGCCGTCGAACCCCGGTGCGTTCGACGAGGTGGTCGTGTCGCAGCCCAGCTTCTTCGAGGGGCTCGGCTCGCTGCTGGCCGAGGAGCGCCTCGGCGACTGGAAGGCCTGGCTGCGGGCGAAGGTCGTGCACGCGGCCGCGCCCTACCTCACCGACGACCTCGTGCAGGAGAACTTCTCGTTCTACGGCACCGAGCTCACCGGCGTCCCGACCATCCGCGAGCGCTGGAAGCGCGGCGTCTCCCTCACCGAGGGCGCGCTGGGAGAGGCGATCGGCAAGGTCTACGTCGAGCGGCACTATCCGCCGACGGCGAAGGCGGCGATGGACGAACTCGTCGGCAACCTCATCGAGGCGTACCGGCAGAGCATCGCCGACCTCGAGTGGATGACGGCCGAGACCCGTGAGCGCGCGCTCGCCAAGCTCGAGGCGTTCACGCCCAAGATCGGTCACCCCGAGGTGTGGCGCGACTACTCCTCCCTGGCGATCGACCGCGACGACCTGTTCGGCAACGTCCGCCGGGCGTCGATCTTCGAGCACGACCGCAACATCGACAAGGTGGGCGCGCCCATCGACCGCACCGAGTGGCACATGCCGCCGCAGATGGTGAACGCGTACTACAACCCCTCGATGAACGAGATCGTGTTCCCCGCGGCGATCCTGCAGTATCCGTTCTTCGACGCCTCGCGCGACGCGGCGGCGAACTACGGCGGCATCGGCGCGGTCATCGGCCACGAGATCGGGCACGGCTTCGACGATCAGGGCAGCCGCTACGACGGCGATGGTCGCCTGCAGGACTGGTGGACGGATGCCGATCGCACGGCCTTCGAGGAACGGACGAAGGCGCTCATCGCGCAGTACGACGCGCTGGTCCCCGAGGGACTGGACGCCGAGCACCACGTGAACGGCGCGCTCACGATCGGCGAGAACATCGGCGACCTCGGCGGGCTGGGCATCGCGCTCAAGGCCTACGAGCTGTCCCTCGGGGGCCGGGAGGCTCCGGTGATCGACGGCTACACGGGTGTGCAGCGGCTGCTGCTGTCGTGGGGTCAGGTGTGGCAGCAGAAGAGCCGCGAGGCCGAGACGCTGCGGCTGCTGACGATCGACCCGCACTCGCCGAACGAGTTCCGCTGCAACCAGATCGTGCGCAACATCGACGCGTTCTACGAGGCCTTCGGTCTCACGGAGTCCGACGCGCTGTGGCTGCCTCAGGAGTCCCGCGTCACCATCTGGTGAGCATCCGCCGTCGCGGCCGGCCACGGTGAGCGGCCGGCCGCGACGGCGGATCCGGCATCCCGCCGACCCGATCCCTCGGTCCGAGGGAATCGGGCATGACGTTCCGATGACCGATTCGCGCAGTCTGTGGGGGTTCCCCATCGGACGGGGTTACGATATCCGTGCCGCAGCGCGTCGAGCCCGCGGCATCCCGCCAATCCACCCCCCTGTAAGGATCACGCGTGGGCGCTTCCGAGCCTGTAGACGGCCCGCAGAACTCCCTGGTGCCCGGCTCCGGCGCCGGCTCGCAGGGAGCGCCGTCGGAGGGACGGCGGTCGCAGCGGGCGAGTCGACGACTGCCACGGCGAGCGGCGGCGGGCCGCCGGTCGTTCACGTCCACCCTGCGGGCCCTCGAACAGCTCGCCGACACCGGAGCCCAGGTCTCGGTGCACGTCGTCGACCTCGACAGCCACGTGCACGTGCTCGCGGGCGACGACCATGTCACCATGCCCGTCGCGGGGCTCGGCGTCGTGCCGCTGCTGATCGAGGTGGCGGCCGGGTTCGAGGCCGGCATCCTCGATCCGCTCGAGATCGTCGACCGATCGAGCATCGACCAGGTGTCGACTTCGGGTGTCTGGCGTCACCTGCACGCCCCCGCCCTGCCGCTGGAAGACCTCGCCGTGCTCGCTGCGACGGCGGGCGACCCCATCGCCGTGAACGCGCTGCTCCAGCGCGTGGGCCACGACCGCGTCCGCGAGCGCATCGACTCGCTCGGGCTCCGGCGCACCGCACTGCTCGACCGGTTCCGTGATCAGCGCGGACCCGACGACGCGCCGCAGGTGGCCGTGGGGTCGGCGCGCGAGCTCGCCGGCCTGTTCTCGGCGCTCGTGAACTCCCAGGTGGTCGACGCCGCCGTCAGCGCGCAGGTGTCGGAGTGGCTCAGCCTCAATCAGGACCTCAGCCTCGTCGCGGCCTCCACCGGGCTCGACCCCTTCGCCCACGATCACGACGCCCACGGCCTGCTGTTCATCAACAAGACAGGCCGCGACCGCGGCGTGCGCGCCGAGGCCGGAGTGCTCGCCGGACCCCGCGCCGGCGTCGCCTACTCGCTCATCGTCTGCTTCGACGACCTGTCGATCACGCATCGGCTGCGCGCGCACGACGCCTTCCGCGTGCTCGGGGTCGAGCTGATGGAGTACACGCACTAGAGCCGCACGCCATGATGCGCGTCCGCTCGTGACCTCCGACCGCTAACATCGTCGGATGCCGTATGCAGACTGGACCCCGCACCGCCGCGACGACGGCGAACTGCTCGGATGGATCCGCCCCGAGGGAGAGGACTGGGTGGCCGTCGACGTGCTCGGGCGCCCGGCATCCGATCCCGGCGAGTGGCTGGACGCCGAGGCGGCCCTGGAGGAGCGGGGCATCGCCTGGCTCGCGGATGCGTGGATGCTGGAGGGAGAGGACGACCGTCCCCTGCGGGTGCGGATCGTCGAGGCGACCCCCGACGAGGAGGGCGCACCAGGGCGCATCGTCGTGAAGGTCGACGACTTCGGCGACATGACACGTCCCGCGACCGCCCAGTTCGTGCTCCCGTGGCCGATCCCCGCACGGCTCCGCGCCCCGCGGGCCGGCGACCCAGACCCGCGCGAGATCACCCGCTGAGCCTCCCGCTCAGGCGGGAAGCGACGGATGCTGCTCCGTCGAGCCGTGCCGGGGGATGAACAGCGACAGCGCCACGGTGATGATCCCCGCGGCGATCGCCAGCCAGAAGCAGAGCTCGAAGGCGTCGCGGGTCGGCACGGAGATACCGCCGATCCGCACGCTCATGGTCGCGAGCACCCCGCCCATCACGGCCGACGCGCTCGACGTGCCGACGGAGCGGAACAGGGCGTTCAGACCGTTCGAGGCGCCGGTCTCGTGCGCCGGCACCGCGCGCATGATGATCATCGGCATCGCAGCGAAGGTGAAGCCGATGCCCACGCCGATCAACAGGTTGGCCACGAGGATGTGCCACACCTCGGTCGACCACAGCAGCACGAAGACGTAGGCGAGCACGATCGCCATCGCCCCCGCGGTGAACAGCGGCCGCGGACCCACCGTGCGCTCCAGCCACCCCGACAGCGGCGAGATCACCATCATCACCAGACCCGCCGGCATCACCACGAGCGCGGCGGAGATCATGTCGAGGCCGAAGCCGGCGCCGCCCGAGACCGGCATCTCGAGCATCTGCGGGAAGGTGATGTTGGAGGCGAACAGGGCGAAGCCCATGCCGATCGCCGCGATGTTCGTGAACAGCACGGCGGGACGTGCGGCGACGCGGAGGTCGAGCAGGGGATCGGTCGTGCGCAACTGGTAGCGCCCCCAGATCAGCAGCACGAGCACGCCTCCGAGGATGCAGGAGAGGCTCGCCGGCGAGGTCCAGCCCCACTCGGCGCCACGGGAGACGAAGAGCAGGATGCCGGTGAGCCCGGCGGCCAGCCCGATCGCGCCGACGACGTCGAGACGGCCGGGGGAGCGCAGCACGTCTTCGGGGACGACGAGCAGCACGAGCACGAGACCGACCACGCCGAGCACCGCGGCGAGCCAGAACAGCGCGTGCCAGTCGGCGTTCATGGCCAGGTACGCCGCGAGCGGCATGCCGATCGCCCCGCCGACGCCCATGGTCGCGCTCATCAGGGCGACCGCGGTACCGAGCCGCTCCGGCGGCAGCACGTCGCGCATGATGGCGATGCCCAAGGGCACGACCCCGGTGACCGCCCCCTGCAGCGCCCGGCCGATGATGACGCCCACGATCGAGCCGGAGAGGGCTGCGATCAACGACCCGACGGCGAGAAGCGCCAACAGTACGACCGCCACCCGGCGTTTGCCGTACATGTCGCCCAGACGGCCGGAGATCGGCGTCGCGACGGCGGCCACGAGCAGCGTGATGGTGACGACCCAGGTCGTGTCCTCGCGCGACGAGTGCAGCAGCTCGGGGAGCTCGGCCTGCAGCGGCACGACGAGGGTGAACATGAACGACGAGCACAGTCCCGCGAAGGCGAGCACCGCCACCACGGCCCACCGCGGAGCGGATCGCGACAGCCGCCTCCTCGCCCTGTCGTCACTCGCTCCCACCGAGCCAGGCTATCGGCGACCGGGGACATCCGGGGCCGTTCCGGCAGGATCCGTGGTGACCTAGCATGGGGGCCATGGTCACGAGCAGCGTCGCTCCCGACGATCCCGCAGCCGCCAGGGGCATCTCCCGGCGCACGCAGTCCGACATCTACCGGGCGGGCATCAGCGGCACCCGGCCGGCGGTCCCGGTCGACCCGCAGCGGTTGGAGGACGCGGCGCGGCGGGCGCTGAGCGCGGAGGCGTTCGCCTACATCGCGGGAGGAGCCGGCGCCGAGCGGACGATGGCCGCGAACCGCGAGGCCTTCGACCGCTGGCAGGTCTGGCCTCGCCCGCTGCGTGACGTGTCGGAGCGAGACCTCGGCATCGACCTGTTCGGCACCCGGCGGCCGACGCCGCTCCTCCTGGCACCCCTGGGCGTCATGGAGATGGCTCACCCGCAGGCCGATCTCGCGGTGGCCAGGGCCGCCGCATCCGCCGGAGTGCCGTACACCCTGTCGAACCAGGCGTCGTTCCCCCTGGAGTCGGTGGCCGAGGCCGCGCCCCGCGGCTCGCGCCTGTTCCAGCTGTACTGGTCGGCATCCGATGAGCTCAACGCCTCGCTGCTCGCCCGTGCCGAGGCCTCGGGCTGCGAGGCGATCGTCGTGACCCTCGACACCCACCTGCTCGGCTGGCGCACCCGCGACCTCGACCTCGCCTATCTCCCGTTCACGCGGGGCATGGGCATCGCCCAGTACACGAGCGATCCGGTGTTCCAGAGGCTCGTGCGCGAGCGCGCGAACGCTCCGAGAGCGGGGTCGCCGGCGGTGAAGGTCACACCGAAGGCCGTCGCGGCGGCCCTCACGATCGCCCGCAAAGGGGCGCCCCTCACGGGCGGCGGCCTGCGCGACAACCTGCGCTCGCCGCTGCCGCGGGCCGCGGTCGAGACCTTCCTCGACGTGTTCTCCACCCCGGCGCTCCGCTGGGAGGACCTCGCGAAGGCCCGCGCGTGGACGAGCCTGCCGATCATCCTCAAGGGCATCGTGCACCCCGATGACGCCCGGCGCGCGATCGACGTCGGCGTCGACGGCATCTGGATCTCGAACCACGGCGGCCGGCAGGTCGACCGTTCGGTGCCGACCCTCGCGGTGCTGCCCGAGATCGCCGGGCTGGCGGAGGGGCGGATGCCGGTGATCGTCGACTCCGGCGTGCGGGGCGGTGCGGATGTCGTCATCGCCCTCGCCCTGGGAGCGACGGCCGTGGCCCTCGGCCGGCCCTACGCCTACGGACTCGGCATCGCCGGGGAGCAGGGCGTGCGCGAGGTCATCCGCAACGTGATGGCGGAGATCGACATCACGCTGGGCCTCGCCGGGCTCACCTCGATCGCCGAGCTCGACCGCGACGCCGTCCGGAGCGTGTGAGCCGGGCCCCGAAATCGTCGCCGGCCGGCGTCGTCACCCCGCCTGGGAGGGCAGGACGAAGTCGCCTGTCTCTCCGGGATTGACCGCGATCTCCCAGCGGAAGCCGTCGGGGTCGGTGAAGTACCCCGAGTACCCGCCCCACTCCCGCTGCACGCCGGGACTCACGGGTGCGCCGAGCAGGGCCGCCTCGGCGAGCACGTCGTCGACGTCGGCGGGCGTCGCCAGATTGTGCGCGAGGGTGATCGGCGCGAGCCCGGGCGTCGGGGCCTCGCCGATCTCCGCCGTGAACCCCTCGATCGACCAGAGCGACAGGACGACCCTCTCGGCGACGGGGAGCATGAGCACGTCGACGCCCTCGAAGATCGGCTGCCAGCCGAGCCCGTCGACGTAGAAGGCCCTGCTGCGCGCCACGTCGGCGACGGCCAGGGTGATGAAGCTGACTCGCTGTTCCATGTCGAGAGTCTGGCACCGGCCCCCGACATCCGTCGCCTCGGCCGGGAGGCGCCGCTAGCGCACTCCGCGCATCAGCCTCCGTACCGGGCGGACCGACGCGAGCAGCCCGGCGCCGACCAGGATCGCGATCCCGCCGAGGATCGAGAAGTACGGCACCTCGTTGGCAGGGTCGTAGAACTGCACCAGCCAGCCCGAGATCGCCGTTCCGAGCGCGATGGACAGGAAGAACAGGGCGACCATCTGCGTGTGGAAGGCCGAGGGCGCGAGTTTGGTCGCCACCGACAGGCCAACGGGCGAGATGAGCAGTTCGGCGACCGTGAACACGAAGAGGATGCCGACGATCGCGAGCAGCGGCGTCGAGTTCTCCCCGCCGCCCGCGAAGGGCAGGAACAGCAGGAACGCGGCGCCCATCACGATCGCCCCGAGCGCGAATTTCACCGGCGTCGACGGCTGACGGCTGCCGAGGCGGGTCCAGATCACGGCGAAGACGCCGGAGAGGATGATGATGAACACCGGGTTGATCGACTGCACCGATGAGACGGGTATCTCCAGCCCGAACAGGCTGCGGTCGAGGCGCTTGTCGGAGTACACCGTGAGCACCGTGAACTGCTGCTGGTACAGAGACCAGAAGGCGACGCTGGTCACGAACAGCGGCAGGAAGGCCCACACCCGCGAGCGCTCGGTGGCGTCGATGCGGCGGCTGGTGAGGATCACCGCGAAGTAGGCGACGGTCGCCACGAGCGTGCCGACGATGACGATGGGGGACAGGTTGTCGGCCCTGATCACGCCCAGCATCACGAGTGCGACGATGAGCAGGATGCCGGCTCCGGCGACGCCCCAGACCAGCGGCAGCCGCGCGGCGGGGAGCGGGTTCGGAACCCGACGCGCCTCCTCGGGGAGCCGGCGGCGGCCGAACGAGTACTGCACGAGGCCGAGCGTCATGCCGATCGCGGCCAGGCCGAATCCGTAGTGGAAGCCGAGGGTGGACTGCAGGATGCCGGTGAGGATCGGGCCCATGAACGCACCCAGGTTGATGCCGAGGTAGAACAGCGAGAACCCGGCATCCCTGCGCGTGTCGTCCGGGGTGTAGAGCGTTCCGACCACGGACGTCGCGTTGGCCTTGAGGCCGCCGGAGCCGAGCGCCACGAGCACCAGGCCGACCCCGACGCCGAGCACGCCGGGGAGCACGGCCAGGGCCACGTGTCCCGCGACGATCACGATGGCGCTGAGGAACAGCACGCGCTCCGAACCGAGCAGCCGATCGGCCAGCCAGGCGCCGAGGATCGTCGACAGGTACACCGAGCCGCCGTAGGCGCCGACGATGCCGCCGGCCACGGCCTCGGGGAGCCCGAGGCCGCCCTGCGTCGCGGAGTAGTAGAGGTAGATGAGCAGGATGCCCTGCATGCCGTAGAAGCTGAACCGCTCCCACATCTCCACGCCGAAGATGTGCACCAGCGCCCACGGCTGCCCGAAGAACCGGGTGTCGTGCCCGTCGGCCGCGTCGGTCTTCTCTGTCGCGCTCATCCTCCGACGGTACTCCGCCCGCCCGCTCCGGCGTGGTTCGATGGGCGCATGAGCGAACTCGAGCAGCATCCCCGCCGTGGCGCGCGTGCACTTCTCGCGCTGGAACGACGGCTCCGCGCACCTGCACCTGTGGGCGTACGCGCGCCCGGCCGGCATGATGCAGGGGCGCGGGCCGATCCTGCCGTACTGGGAGCAGTGCCTGCCCGCGATGCCCGACGAGATGATGCGCGAGAACCTCGAGATCGTGGCGAGGGGCCTCGCCGCCGGCGGCGGTGAGGCGTTCCCGAACCGCTGACACCCCGGCTCCGGGTTTCGCGTCCGGTGCGATCGGGGACAGACTGTGAGGGTGCGAACCATCCGCGATCTCGACACCGTTGAACTGATCCTCGACGCCCAGGCCCTGCTGGACTCCATCCGGGGGCCCGAACGCGTCATCGACGCCGGCACGCTGATGGAGCTGCAGCAGTCGGGCAACTACGTCGTCGGGCTCTTCGACGACGAGGGCGGTGCGGAGCGCATGGTCGGCGCGTCGATCGCGTTCTTCGGCGAGCCGGGGCGGCGGGCGATGCACTCGCACATCACGGCGCTGCTGCCGGAGTACCGCGGGCGCGGCTGGGGGCGCGAGCTCAAGGAGCACCAGAGGCAGTGGGCGTTCTCCCGCGAGGTCGGCCGCATCACCTGGACCTACGACCCGCTCGTCGCGCGCAACGCGCACTTCTTCCTCACCGTGCTCGGCGCCCGCGTGACCGGATACTCCGTGAACCGCTACGGCATCTTCGGCGGCGGTGACGCGGGAGACGAGAGCGACCGCCTCGACGTCGAGTGGGCGCTCGCCGACATCGCGAAGCCCCCGGCGGCGGATGCCGTGACGGCGACGCTCGGGATCCCCGCCGATGTCGAGTCGATGCGGGTGTCGGATCCGGCAGCCGCGCATGAGTGGCGCCTGCGCCTGCGCACCGAGATGGAGGAGCTGCTGGGACGAGGGCTGCGCATCGCCGGCTTCGACGTGGAGCGGGGCTACCTCTTCACCGACTGAGCGCTGCGGCGACCCGCTCAGCGGGCGTCGCGCAGCACGGAGATCGCCTCGTCGCGGGTGGTGACGTCGAGCTTCGCGAAGAGCGCGTTGACGTGCGACTTCACGGTGGCCGTCGACACGAACAGGGCTGCGGCGATGTCGGCGTTGCTCTCGCCGCGCACGATCAGCGCGCCGACCTCGGCCTCCCGCCTGGTCAGGGAGGGGAAGCGGGAGCGGATGCCGGCGAGCGGATCTGCCGGACCGGCGGCGAGCCGTGCGAGGAGGCGGCGCCCGACATCGTCGCCGAGCACCCGCTGACCCTCCACGACCGCGCGGATCGCCGAGGCCAGCTGCGCGCGACCCGCGTCCTTGGTGAGGTAGCCGCGCGCTCCGGCCTCCAGCGCCCGGGTGATGGAGTCCTCGTCGTCGAAGGTCGTCAGCACCAGCACGCCCGTCGCGGGGAAGTCGCGCACGATGGCCGCCGTGGCCCCGACGCCGTCGAGGCCCGGCATCCGCAGGTCCATGAGGACCACGTCGGGACGGTGCATCCCGACCGCCCGAACGGCCTGCGCGCCGTCCGAGGCCTCCGCGACGACCTCGAAGCCCTCGATCAGGCCGAGCACCGTGACCAGCCCGTCGCGGACGATGTCCTGATCGTCGGCGACGACGATGCGCACGGCGGTCACGACGCCGTCGCCCTGAGGCGGAGCGTGAACTCGCCGCCCTCGTCGGAGACCGAGACCTCGCCGCCGGGCAGCTCCCCGGCCCGGGAGCGGATGCCGCTCAGCCCTCTGCCCGATCCGCTGGAGGCGAGCATGCCGGGCTCCGCGCCGGGCTCGGCGAGGGCGTTGGCGACCTCCAGCACGAGCATCCGTCCGTCCGCCGCGAGCCGCAGTCGCACGCGTCGACCGGGTGCGTGCTTGCGTGCGTTGGTCAGCGACTCGCGCACCGCCTCGCGGAAGGCGTCGATGACGGCGGGTGCGGCCGCCCCCTGCAGATCGTCGACGTGCGCCACGACGTCGGCGCCCAGCTGCTGCTCCGCGGCCACCAGCCGTCGCACCTGCGCGGCGAGCTCCGACAGCTCGACCGAGCGCGTGCCGTCGAGCACGCCGACGGCGACCCTGGCGTCGCGGAGGCCGTCGGCGGCGAGCTCCCTCGCTGCTCGTGCCCGCGTCGCGACCTCGTCGAGACGGCCGGCGTCGGCCAGGGCTTCGACCGCGTCGAGCTGCACCACGAGCCCGCCGAGGGTGTGCGCGAGCACGTCGTGCAGATCGCGGGCGATCCGCGTGCGCTCGTCGCGCGCGGCGGACTCGGCCAGCGCCCGGTGGGCGTCGACCAGTCGCCGTGCGGTCAGCCGTTCGCGCTCCGTGGCGGCTCTGGCCTGACGCCTGGCGATCCCGATGAGCGCTCCGCCCGCCGCGCACCCCGCGGCGACGAGCTGCGAGGGGTGCGGGGCGGCGAGGGCGGCCGCGCCCGTCACGGCGAGAGCGGCCGCGGTCGTGGCGATGCCCACGGGGAGGGGCACCGCCGTGGAGCCGAATGCCATCACGACCCCCACGAGGAGCGCGACCGAGGCGACGCCGGAGGACAGGGACGCCGCCCCCGCGCCCGCGACGATCATCAGCGCGAGCAGGGTGATGCGGGGCCACACCGGCACCCGCGCGGGAAGGAGGGAGAGCGCCGCCCAGGCGAGCAGACACGCGATCGCGAGGCCGAGCACCCAGGGCGCGGCGGTGCGGACCTCCGGCCAGAGTGCGGATGCGGTGAACGCGACGCCCGCCAGCGAGACCAGGCGCGTGACGCCCTGCGCTCCGGGGAGTCGAGAGGTGACCGGTGGGAGCCCCTCGTCTGCGGTCGCAGTCGTCATGGGGCCATCATGCCGCACGCCGCCGACCCGCGCCTGACCCTTCGCACGGGCGTCACCGGGGTGCGACGGCATCCGTCGTCGGCCGTGCGCGGAGCACTCCGGCGCGGGCCAGGATCACCGTGGTGCGCACCAGTCGGTTGACGCCGAGGAGCAGCAGGATCGCGGCGGGGGCCGTGAGACCGGTAATCCCCGCGGCGGCGAAGGCGACACCGAGCGCCACTCGTGCGGCGATCATCGCGAGCCACAGCACGAGCCCCCACACGCCGTTGCGGGCCTCGAAGGTCGGGGGCTCGTCGTTCCGGCGGCGCCCGGCCGCGTGCGCCTCGAGCGAGGCACGGGTCACCGGGCGCAGATGGGCGATCATGCCGATCGCCGCGCCGACGGCCGCTCCGAGCAGCAGCTCGACGAGCAGGGCGCCGAGGTTCCTGCCCGTGAGCAGGTCGTCGGCCTGACCGGCCGACACGATCATGACCAGGCCGATGCCGAGGAGCAGGAGCGGCGAGCGCCAGGCTCCGGTGCGGCTCATCGGCGACCAGGTGGTCTGACGGATGCCGAGCCACACGACGGCGGCGAGGGCGATGACGATGGTGAGCACGGTGTTGAGGTCCATGCCTCCACCCTCGCTCCGGACGGCCCGGGCCGGAGCGGGTCAGGGGTGGAGATCGGGTGGAGGCGCGGGTGGAGGTCGTGGGGAGCGCGACCGGCGCACGGGGGTGGCGGTCGATCCCGCGCGGATAGAATGGACCCGCCCGTGATCACGGGCGTTCTCCCGCATCCGACCATTGGAGCCACCATGGCCGAACAGTCCCGTCTCGACAAGGTCATCGCCCTCGCCCGCCACCGCGGGTTCGTGTTCCAAGCGGGTGAGATCTACGGCGGTTCCCGGTCGGCCTGGGACTACGGACCCCTCGGCACCGAGCTCAAGGAGAACATCCGCCGCCAGTGGTGGCAGACCTTCGTGCGCGGCCGCGGCGACATGGTCGGCCTCGACTCCTCGATCATCCTGCCCAAGCGCGTGTGGGAGGCATCCGGCCACGTCGCGACCTTCACCGACCCGCTGGTCGAGTGCCTCAGCTGCCACAAGCGCTTCCGCGCCGACAACCTCGTCGAGGACTTCGAGGCGCGCAAGGGCCGCAAGGCCGAGAACGGTCTCGCCGACGTGCCCTGCCCCAACTGCGGCACGAAGGGCCAGTACACCGAGCCCAAGTCGTTCTCGGGCCTCGTGAAGACCTACCTCGGCGTCGTCGACGACGAGTCCGGGCTGCACTACCTGCGCCCGGAGACCGCGCAGGGCATCTTCGTGAACTTCTCCAACGTGCTCACCGCCTCGCGCAAGAAGCCTCCGTTCGGTATCGGCCAGGTCGGCAAGGCGTTCCGCAACGAGATCACCCCCGGAAACTTCATCTTCCGCACCCGCGAGTTCGAGCAGATGGAGATCGAGTACTTCACGCCTCCCGCCGAGGCGCAGGAGTGGTTCGAGCACTGGGTCGAGGCCTGCTGGAACTGGTTCGTCGACCTGGGCATCGATCCCGAGAACATGCGTCAGTTCGACGTGCCGGAGGAGGACCGCGCGCACTACTCCGCCGGCACCATCGACGTCGAGTACCGCTTCGGCTTCCAGGGCAAGGAGTGGGGCGAGCTCATGGGCGTCGCCAACCGCACCGACTACGACCTGTCGAGCCACAGCGAGGCGTCCGGCTCGTCGCTGTCGTACTTCGACCAGGCCTCCGGCGAGCGGTACACCCCGTACGTCATCGAGCCGTCGTTCGGCCTCACCCGCGCGATGATGGCCTTCCTCGTCGACGCCTACGTCGAGGAGGAGGTGCCGAACGCCAAGGGCGGCACCGACGTGCGCACCGTGCTGCGACTCGATCCGCGACTGGCGCCGGTCAAGGTCGCCGTGCTCCCGCTGAGCCGCAACGAGAACCTCTCGCCGCTCGCGCGTGAGGTCGCCGACACGCTCCGCGGTTCGTGGGCGATCGACTTCGACGACGCCGGCGCCATCGGCCGCCGCTACCGTCGTCAGGACGAGATCGGCACGCCGTTCTGCGTGACCGTCGACTTCGACTCGCTCGACGACCGCGCCGTCACCGTGCGCGACCGCGACACGATGGCGCAGGAGCGCATCTCGATCGACGCACTGCACGCCTACCTGTCGGAGCGGCTCAAGGGCGCCTGAGCCGCACCGCCGGGCTCGCCCCGCAGGCCCGGCTCGCTTGCCGAGACCCCCATTTGCCGCCGAGACCCCCCGTTACACCGGGGGGTCTCGGCAACAGGTGGGGGTCTCGGCGTCAGGGGGCCGAGACGGGGGAGGGAGTCGATGCGGGACTCCCGGCGACGGCTCGTGCGTAGCGCTCCGAGAGCACCCGCAGGCGGGGGATCAGCTCGGGCGGGCTCTCGACCGTGAAGTCCATCATGAGCATCCCGATGTAGGCGGCGACCGTGTCGAGGCTGTCGGCGCCGGTGACGAGGATGCAGTGGCTGTCGTCGACCGGTTCGACGACGCCGACGGCGGCATGGATGCGGTCGAGCACGGCCGCGGCTGGCGCGTCGATCCGCAGCCGGGCGTGCACGATCCACCCGCTCACGGCGATCGTGCGCATCGCGAACGCCGTGTAGTCGCCGCCGGGCAGGGGCTGCGGGTCGAAGCGTCGACGTGTCGGCATCCGCAACCGCATCCAGTCGACGCGGTACGTGCCCCACTCGTCGGCCTGGGGATCCCTCGCCACCAGGTACCACCGCCGATGCCACGTGAGCAGGCGGTACGGCTCGACGAGCACGGGGGAGTCGTCGTAGTCGAAGCGCAGCCACTCCTCGCCCCGGATCGCGCTCGCGATGCCCTGCAGCACCGCGGCGTCGACCTCGGGGTCGGGCGCGTCGGTGTCGTTGTTCTCGGGGGCGCGGTCGACGCTCGACCGCAGCGCATCGACCGTCGGCCGCAGATGCGAGGGGAGCACCTGCTCGAGCTTGGCCAGCGCGCGGGCGCCCGACTCCGCTACGCCGGACACGCCCGCCGCGGCCCTCAGGCCGACGGCCACCGCCACGGCTTCCTCGTCGTCGAGCAGCAGCGGGGGGAGCTTGCCCCCGGCGCCGAGCCGATAGCCGCCGACGGGTCCGCGCGTCGCATCGACCGGATAGCCGAGGTCGCGGAGCCTCTCGACATCGTGCCGCACGGTGCGCGCCGAGACGCCGAGTCGTGCGGCGAGCTCCGTCCCCGAGCGCTCGGGGCCGGTCTGCAGGAGCGCCAGCAGGGCGAGGAGCCGTGCGGTCGGATCGGCCATGGAGTCCTCCGAAACTGCTCATCTATTAGGAACGAATCCAACCTAATACGTTCCTACAGTCGAGGTATGGACAACGACACGCTCACCTTCGCCCCTTTCACCGTCTCGATCTCGCCGGCCGAGGTCCAGGACCTCCAGGACCGCCTCGCGCGCACCCGCCTCCCTCTGCCCTCTCCCACGGATGACTGGGATGCCGGCACCCCGAACTCCTACCTCCGTGAGGCCGTCGAAGCCTGGCGCGCGTTCGACTGGTCGGAGGCGCAGGACCGGATCAACACCGTCCCCCACTTCACGACCGAGATCGACGGGCAGAACATCCACTTCATCCACGTCCGGTCGACGCAGGAGGGGGCGACCCCGCTTCTCCTCGCGCACACCTACCCCGGGTCGGCGGTGGACTACCTCGACCTCATCGACCGCCTCGTCGACCCCGTCGCGCACGGCGGGCGTGCCGAGGACGCGTTCGACGTCGTGATCCCGGACGCCCCCGGCTACGGCTTCTCGCAGCCCCTGTCCTCCGCGGGGTGGACGACCGCCCGGGTCGCGGCCGCGTACGACCGCCTGATGCGCGCGCTCGGATACGACAGCTACGGCATCCACGGTTCCGACAACGGGGCGATGGTCGCCAGAGAGCTCGGCCTGCTCCAGCCTGCGGGGCTCATCGGCCTGCACGTGCTGCAGCTCTTCTCGTTCCCCTCGGGGGATCCGTCGGAGTTCGAGAAGCTGGAGCCGCAGGACTACGCCGGGCTCGAGCACATGCAGTGGTTCCAGTCGGTCGGCGGCTACAACACGATGAACTCCTCGCGCCCGCAGACCGTGTCGGTGGGGCTCAGCGACTCTCCGGTCGGCCTCCTCGCCTACAGCGAGCTGTTCAACTCCTTCGGCAACGGCACCTCTCTCGTGCCGCTGGAGAAGATCCTGCTGGAGGTCAGTGTGAACTGGTTCGCGAACGCCGCATCCGGAATGTCGCGCAGCTATCTGGAGAACGCCCGCGCCGAGACTTCCGACGCCGTCAACGCCGCCCCCACCGGCGTGGCCGTGTTCGCCGACGACTTCCAGACGATCCGCGTGTTCGCCGAGCGCGACAACTCGAACATCGTGCACTGGAGCCGCTTCGACGAGGGCGGGCACTTCGCCGCGCTGGAGCGCCCCGACGTGCTGGCCGGCGACATCCGCGCCTTCTTCGCCGGCCTGCGCTGAGCCGCCGCACGGTCGACCCCTCGCCGAGGCCCGCACCTACCGCCGAGACCTGCAGCAGCGACTGCGGGTCTCGGCGGGAAGTGCGGGTCTCGGCGTCGGTGCGCAGCGGGGCGGGGCGGTCAGCCCGTGACGGTGAGCTGCACCTCCGGGGAGCCGCCCGCCTCGACCCAGGCGAGGGAGCGCTCCAGGATGCCGCGGAGCACGCCCAGGTCGACCTGTTCGAGGTCCTTGATGTAGAGGCATCCGACCCCCGTGGTGTGCGGGCCCAGCCGCTCCAGTGCCTCGGCGTGCGCGGCCACGCCGTCGAACAGGTAGATCGTGGTCGCGGCCTTGCGTGGCGCGAAGCCCAGCAGCCCGCTGTCGCCCTCGGTGCCCGTCGGATAGCGGTAGTGGCAGGAGCCGAAGCCGATGATCGTGCCCCAGGTCGCCGGAGCACGCCCGGTGACCTCCTGCATCAGGGCCGTGAGGGTCTCGGCGTCGCGCCGCCGGATCGCGGGGCTGGAGCGCGCGATGAGACCGGCGACGTCGTCGCCGGTCGGCTTCACTTCCCGGCCTTCGCCGCGGCCTTCATCGCCTTCTTGTGCTCCCGCACCTTGGTGAGCGAATCGGGGGAGACGATGTCGGCCACGCTGCGGAAGGAGCCCTCCTCGCCGTAGGGCGCCGAGGCCTCGCGCCATCCCTCCCCGGTGAAGCCGTACTGCTTGCCCAGCAGGGCCAGGAAGATCTTTGCCTTCTGCTCGCCGAACCCGGGCAGGGTCTTGAGCCGCTTCAGCACCTCGGCGCCGGTCGGGTCGCCCTCGGTCCACAGGGCCGCGGCATCGCCTCCCCAGCGGTCGACGAGCTCCTGGCACAGCGTCTGCACGCGCGCGGCCATCGAACCGGGGAACCGGTGCACGGCCGGGGTCTGTCGGAAGGCCTCGAGGAACGCGTCGGGGTCCATGTGCGCGATGGTCGCGGCATCCGTCGCCCCGGTGCGCTGCTCGATCTTGAGGGGGCCGGCGAACGCGGTCTCCATGGGGACCTGCTGGTCGAGCAGCATCCCGACCAGCAGAGCCAGCGGGTTGTCGGTGAGCAGGGCGTCTGCGGCGGTGTCTCCGGTGATGTGAAGGGCCATGGATCCATGATCGCACCTCGGACGCGGAGCGGTCAGATCCTCCGGAGCGTCGGGAGCGGCCCCTCCAGTCGCGCGATGGCGACCTTCGTCTCGACGATGTCGCTCTCGATCCTGTCGAACTGCTCATCGACGCGGTCGAACCGCTCGTCGATCCTGTTGAACCTCGTCTCCAGGGCCTTGGATTGACGCGCGAGCATGCCGGCCACGCCACCGAGCACGGTGCCGGTGAAGGCGAAGAGCGCGATGACCATCGCGAGCACATCCGGTGACACGAACACCCTCCCAGTCTGCGCCGCCGGCGGATCGACGTCACGCTCCCGACGATATGCAATACGGCCGTTCGTGCGGGGCGCGTATGGTCCCGATCATCGGGATCCGTGGAGAACCGGGGTGAATCCGAGGGCGGTGCAGGAGCCGTCAGGCCGTGGCGGACGCGTCGGCGTCCGGCTGCTCCGGCTCGATGCCGTAGAGCGTGGCGAGCGCCGTCGTGAAGTCGTCGGCACGCCCCGTGGCGGCGAGCTCGTGCGCCCGCGTCGTGGGGGTGTGCAACAGGACCCCGGCGAGGTGCCGCAGAGCCTGCTCGACCTTGCCGTCGTCGTCGCCCCTCGCCCTGGCACGGTCGATCTCGGTCTCCAACAGCGAGAAGATGTGCGAGCGCAGCGCGACGACCGAAGGTGTGACACTCTGCCGCGCGCCCACGACGTGGAAGGTGTCGGCGGCCTCGCGCACGACGCTGCGCGCGGCATCCGTCGCCTGCAGCTCCTCGAGCGGGGCGTGCAGGCGGATGGTCTCGAGATCGAGGAGGGCGACGCCTTCGAGCGTCGCGATGGCCGGATCGACGTTGCGGGGCATGCCCAGGTCGACGACCAGTTGGCTGTGCGCGCCGACGGGGCAGCCCGCCGGCGCGGCTCCGACCGGACGCCGCAGGTGCTCGGGGCCGAGCACGGGCTCGGTCGCCGTCGTGCAGGTGATCAGCAGGCTCGATCGGGCGGCCGTGCGTGCGTAGTCGTCGGCGGGGATCGCGCGGATGCCGTGCTTCGCGGCGAAGATCTCGGCGCGACCGGAGGGCGAGTAGACGGAGATGTCCTCTGCGCCGCGCTCGCGGAGCGTGGCGAGGGTGACCGCGGCGTAGGCGCCGGTGCCGACGAGCAGCACGCGCTCCGCGGCCCAGTCGGCGATGCGGCTGTCGGCGAGCTCCAGCGCGAGACGCACCAGCGAGCGGCCGGCGCGACCGAGGGCGGTGACGTTCTTGACCTTGCGCTGGGCCTGGCTGGCGCGCTGGAAGAGGCGCTCGAGCTCGGGGGAGGTGGTGCCGTCCTTGCGTGCGGACGTCAGGGCACGGCGCACCTGTCCGGCGATCTCGCCCTCTCCGGAGACCACGGACTCGAGTCCGGATGCCACCGAGAAGAGGTGTTCGGCGACGCGTCGCCCGGAGTGCACGGCGTAGGCGCCGTCGAGGTCGGCGGCCGGCACACCGGTGGCGGACTCGACCGCTTCGAGCACTGCTTCGACGCCGATCGCACCGGCCGCGGTGACGGGCTCGTCCATCTCCACGTACGCCTCGAACCGATTGCACGTCGCCAGCACGACCGCACCCTGCACGCACGGCGTCAGGTCCACTAGGGTGGAGGCGACGTCGTCGGGGGTGCGGCTCAGGCGTTCGAGCAATTCGAAGGAGGCGGTCTTGTGACTCGCCGTCACGCACAGCAGCACGGGTCCGATTCTACCCGAGCCTCCGACCGGTCGAGGCCTCGGGAGCGAGGTCGGCGTCACCGGCGATCTCATAGCACCCGGGTGACAGGATGGGGGCATGCCGCTCTCCGATGCCCCGCTGCTCCGCGCCCTCGCCGGCGACCGCCCCGATCAGACTCCGGTGTGGTTCATGCGTCAGGCCGGACGGTCGCTGCCGGAGTACCGCGAGCTGCGCGTCGGCACGAGGATGCTCGACGCCTGCCTCACCCCCGACCTCGCCGCCGAGATCACCCTGCAGCCGGTGCGTCGACATGGGGTCGACGCCGCCGTCTTCTTCAGCGACATCGTGATCCCGCTGCGTCTGGCCGGTGTCGACGTCGTGATCGAGCCCGGGCGCGGTCCGGTCTTCGCGAACCCCGTGCGCACCGCCGACGACGTGGCGCGGATCACCGCGATCGACCCCGCCGACCTCGACGGCACCGCGGTCGCCGAGGCCGTGCGCCTGGTCGTCGCCGAGCTCGGCGACACCCCGCTCATCGGATTCGCCGGTGCTCCGTTCACCCTGGCCGCCTATCTCGTCGAGGGCGGGCCGTCCAAGGAGCACCTGCGGGCCAGGGGCATGATGCACGCCGACCCCGAGTCGTGGAACCGGCTGGCCGGCTGGTTGGCGCGCGTCTCGCGTCGGTTCCTGGAGGTCCAGCGGGATGCCGGGGCATCCGTCGTGCAGCTCTTCGACTCGTGGGCGGGGTCGCTGAGCCCGGCCGACTACCGCGCCTTCGTCGCCCCGCACTCGCGTGCGGCACTCGACGGCATCGGCATCCCCACGATCCACTTCGGCGTCGGCACCGGGCCGTTCCTCTCCGACATGCGTCTCGGCGGCATCGCCGACGGAGTCGGCGTCGACTGGCGGATGCCGCTCGACGAGGCCGCTGCCGTTCTCGGACCCGATGTGACAGTGCAGGGCAACATCGACCCCGCGCTGCTCGGCGCTCCGTGGCCGGTGCTGGAGGCGCACGTGCAGGACGTGCTCGAGAGGGGACGCGCGGCCCGTGCGCACATCCTCAACCTCGGGCACGGGGTGCCGCCGGAGACCGATCCCGATCAGCTGACCCGCATCGTGGAGCTCGTGCACGAGGGCTGAGCCGGCTCCGCCCCGACCCTTCGGGAGGAGTTCTCGCCCTCGGGCGGATCCCCGCCCTGGAGCCCTCCGCCCGACAGGGTGTCCTCCGCCCGAACCTGACAGCGCGTCATGTCCGCGCCTGACAGGATTGAGGCATGACCTCCGATCCCGCAGAACTCGCCGCCCGCGCCGCTGAGAAGCACGTCGTCGTCGTCGGCGGAGGCATCGGCGGGCTGATCGCCGCGCGCGAGTGCGCCAAGGTCGGCATGCGGGTGACCCTGCTGGAGTCGGCGGAGGCGCTCGGCGGGGCGATCCGCCGTGCCGAGCTCGACGGCATCGCCCTCGACGCGGGTGCAGAGAGCTTCGCCACCCGCGGGGGACACGTCCGCGCCCTGGTCGACGAGCTGGGCCTCTCCGACCGCGTCGTCACCCCTGCGGCCGGCGGGGCGTGGGTGGCCGGCCTCCCCGGCGGCGACGCGGCACCGCTGCCCGTCGGCGGCATCCTCGGCATCCCGGGCAACCCGTTCCAGGAGGACGTGCGCCGCGTCATCGGCTGGTCCGGCGTCTGGCGCGCCTACCTCGACCGTGTGCGCCCGCCGCTCACGATCGGCCACAACCACAGCCTCGGCCGTCTGGTGTCCTCGCGCATGGGGGCGAAGGTACGCGACCGGCTCGTCGCCCCCGTCACCACCGGTGTCTACTCGGCAGCGCCCGAGGACGTCGACGTGGACATCGCGGCTCCGGGGCTCAACGCCGCTCTCACCAGCGTCGGGTCGCTCGCGGGAGCCGTGCAGGCGCTGCGCGGCGACGCCGCACGCGGCGGCGCGGGGCGCGGTGCCGCCGCTCCGGGATCTGCGGTGGAGGGCCTCGAGGGCGGCATGACCGTGCTCGTCGACGCGCTCGCCGCCGACCTCGCCGGGCTCGGTGCGGACGTCCGCACCGCCGCACGCGTGGGGCGGATCTCGCGTGCGATCCCGGGGACGTGGCGGGTGACCGTCCGCACGGCGGACGGGAGCGGCGCCGTGCAGGAGCAGGACGCGGATGCTGTGGAGGCCGACGCCCTCGCCGCCGATGCGGACGCCGTGATCGACGAGGACGCCGTGATCGACGCGGACGCCGTGATCATCGCGGTCGACGAGACGACGGCCAGGGGCCTGCTGGCGGAGGCGGTTCCCGCGCTCGCCGCGACCGCCGCGGCCGAGGCGCCCGAGATCGAGATCGTGACGCTGCTGCTCGACGCCCCCGAGCTCGACGCGGCTCCGCGGGGCACCGGGGTGTTGACGGTGCCGGGTAGCCACACGGCGAAGGCGCTCACGCACTCCAGCGCCAAGTGGAGCTGGGTGGGAGCGGCCGCGGGTGGCAGACACGTCGTGCGGGTGTCGTTCGGCGCGCAGGGCGAGCCGGCGGCCACCGCCGCACTCTCCGCGGAGGACGCCGCCCAACTGGCCCTGCGCGAGGCGTCGGCGCTGTTGGGCGTGCCGCTGCCGGCCGACCGGCTCCTCGCATCGCACCGCGCCAGGTTCGTGCAGTCGCAACCGGCGTCGATCATCGGTTCCGGCGCGCGCAGGGCGGCCGCTCGCGCCGCGGTGCAGGGCGTTCCGGGGCTCGCCGCCGTCGGAGCCTGGCTCGCAGGGACCGGGCTCGCCCAGGTCGTGCCTGACGCCACCGCCGAGGCGGACCGGCTGCGTCGGGGGCTGCTCTGGGGCTGAACCGCCCCGGCGGACGGGTCGCCTGTCAACCCCCTGAGGTCTAGATGCCGAAATCGGCATATGGGGTTACGCTGGGTACCTGGCCGGGCGGTTCCACTCCGCCGGAACGCCTCAGGCGGCCACACCGTCACAACGTGAGGAGACCCCATGAAGGGGAAGATCGGACTCGTCGTCGGACTCGGCGTGGGATACGTGCTCGGCACCAGAGCCGGCCGCGAGCGGTACGAGCAGATCAAGACGCAGTGGCTCAAGGTCTGGCACCTCGATCCGGTGCAGGAGCAGGTCACCAAGGTCAAGGCGTATGTCGGCGACAAGGCCGCGGCCGTCCCCGGAGCGATCTGGACGGGCGTGGTGAAGGTGGCGAAGTCGGTCGGCGGCACAGGGACCCCCGGCGAGCGCCTCGACTCCGCGATCGCCACGGGGAGGGATGCGGCGGAGGAGCTCGCCAAGGCCACCGAGGACGCCGTGGCCGAGGCCAAGAAGACCGCCACGAAGGCATCCGGCGCGAAGAGCTCCGCGGCGAAGAAGCCCGCGGCCAAGAAGCCCGCGGCCAAGAAGACCGAGGGCTGACATGGTCCGCGACGGAATCCCCAGGGGGAAGGCCACGCGCGACCGCGCCGACGACAGCCTCCTCACGCTGCTCGGCGACCTCCCCGACCTGGTCACCAACCTGGTCAAGGCCGAGATCGACGCGGCGAAGACCTGGGTGTCGAAGACGGCGAAGGATGCGGGTATCGGCTCCGTCTGGTTCCTCGTCGCACTGTTCTTCCTGTTCTGGACCGTGCCCGTGATCCTCGTGTTCGCGATCGCCGGGCTGTCGTCGTGGTGGCCCGTGTGGCTGTCGGCGATCGTGGTCTTCGGCATCCTCCTCCTGGCCGTGCTGTTCTTCGCGCTGCTGGGCATCCTGAAGTTCCGCAAGGTGCTGGCGCGCGAGAACCCCGCGCAGGCGGTCGCCGCCGACATCAACATCGCGAAGGGCTCCGGCAATGACGACTTCTGACAACGGCCTTCCGCGGACCGTCGTGCCCGGCGGCATCACCGACCCCGTGACCTCGGCGCGCGCCGAGCTCAAGGCCGCCCTGGCCGCGATCGAGGTGAAGGCGAACGTTCCCCGCCGCATCGAGAAGGCGTCGGTGCGCGCGGCCGCGAAGGCCCGGCGCTTCGCCGACGGCAACCCGGTCGGCGCGATCGCCGCCGCCGTGGCGCTCGCCGCCGTGGTCGGCAGCGCGGTCTGGGTGGTCGCCCGCGCCCTGTCCCGCTGAGCATCCGCGTCGATCCGGACCGGCCGCCCGCACCGGGTTCGCGCCCTCCCCGCAAAGGGGGCAGACTGGACGCATGTCCGAAGAGCGCGAAGAGAACCCGTCCGGCTTCACCCTCTGGGCCGTCTGGCGACGCAATCCCGACGTCGCGGTGACCGAGTCCGACTCCACCGAGCTCGAGACGATCGTCTCCTACATCGAGGACTCCGGCGTGACCGTGCGGGGGTTCTACGACGTGTCCGGTCTCAAGGCCGACGCCGATCTGATGGTGTGGCTGCACGGCGATACGGCGGAGGATCTGCAGAGGGCGCTGCGCCGTCTGCGCCGCACCGAGCTGCTCCGCCCCCTGCTGCCCGTGTGGAACGTCATGGGCGTGCACCGTGACGCCGAGTTCAACCGCCAGCACGTCCCTGGCTTCCTCCGCGGCGTCGAGCCGAAGGGCTGGCTCTGCCTCTACCCGTTCGTGCGCACCCCGGAGTGGTACCTCATCGACGAGTCGGAGCGCCGCACGATGCTGGCCGACCACGGTCGCAAGGGCGCCGCGTTCACCGGCGTCATCGCCAACACGGTCGCCGCGTTCGCGCTCGGCGACTACGAGTGGCTGCTGCCGCTCGAGGCCGACGACCCCACCGAGCTCGTCGACCTGATGCGCGACCTGCGGTACACGGAGGCCCGCCGATACGTGAAGGAGGAGGTGCCCTTCTACACGGGGCGCAGGCTCCGCTTCGACGAGATCGCGGACGTGCTGCAGTAGGCCGACGATGAGCACCCCGATCAGGCTCGGCACCCGCCGCAGCGCCCTCGCCCAGGCCCAGTCCGGCCATGTTGCGACGGCGCTGGAGGGAGTCATCGGCCGACCCGTCGAACTCGTCCCGATCACGAGCGAGGGCGACACCAACCGCGCCTCGCTGTCGGAGATCGGCGGCCAGGGCATCTTCGCCACCCGTCTGCGTGAGGCGCTGTTGGCGGGGGAGTGCGACCTGCTCGTGCACTCCCTCAAGGACCTCCCGACGGCGCAGCCCGACGGGCTCGTCATCGCGGCGACCCCGCAGCGCGAGGACGCCCGCGACGTCGCGATCACCCGCGACGGCATCCCGTTGCAGCTGCTCGAACCGGGGAGCCTCGTCGGCACCGGCTCGCCCCGTCGCATCGCGCAGGTGCACAGGCGGGCTCCGCGCGCGGAGGTCGTCGACATCCGCGGCAACGTCGACTCCCGGCTGGCGCGCGTCGCGACGGGAGAGCTGGATGCCGTGATCCTCGCCGCGGCCGGACTGTCGCGGCTCGGTGCCGAGTCGTCGCTGCACCGGGAGGAGCTGGGTCTGGCCGAGTGGCCGACGGCCCCGGGGCAGGGTTCACTCGCGGTCGAGACGCGGTCGGACGCCGACCCCGAGCTGCTCGGCGCACTCGCCGCGCTCGACCATCGGGACACGCGTCTGGCGGTCACGGTGGAGCGCGCGATCCTCGAAGGGCTGGACGCCGGTTGCCAGGCGCCGATGGCCGCGCATGCGGTCGTCACCGACGGCGCGGTGCGGGTGCGCACCGTGGTCTACGCGGCCGACGGAGGGCAACGAATCGGTCTCGACGTCACGGAATCCCTGAACGGGGAGTATATTCGTCGGAACGGCAGTGGCAATGGAGCGGATACTGCCGATGGTGCAGACCCGATGCACGCAGCACGCGCGCTCGGGTTGATTCTTGCCCGTCGGCTGCTCGATCAAGGGGCGGCTGACCTCGTCTCCCGAGAGCATTCCTCATGACCAATTCGAAGCAGGACAAGCCGCTGGACGGCTGGCGCATCCTCGTCCCCCGCGGCGGACCCTGGGGCGACGGCGTCGCCGCGAGTCTTCGCGCACAGGGCGCCGTCCCCGTCGTGGCGCCCCTCATCAACTTCGCCCCCACCACCGATCAGGCCACGCTCGACGACGCCCTGGCCAAGCTGGCTGCCGGCGAGTACGACTGGCTGACCATCACGAGCGCCACCACGGTCGACGTGCTGTTCGCGCACAGGGTCGTCGTGCCGGCCACCACCAAGATCGCCGCCGTCGGCGAGACCACGGCAGCCGCACTGCAGGCCGTCGGCTACGACGTGGCGCTGGTGCCGGAGCAGGACAACTCGGCCGAGGGCATGGCGGAGCAGCTCATCGCGCTGGAGCCGGAGCCGCGCCGCATCCTCACCCTGCGCAGCGAGATCGCCAAGCCGGTGCTGACCAGGTCGCTGCTCAAGGCCGGGCACCACGTCGAGAGCGTCGTCGCCTACCGCACGGTGGGCGTCCCGGTGACCGACCGCATCATGCGCGATGTGCAGAACGGCCGCATCAACGCGATCCTCATCACCAGCGGATCGGTCGCGGAGCAGGTGCGCGAGCAGTTCCCCGACATCCCCGACGACACCCTGCTGGCGGCCATCGGGCCGCGCACAGCCAAGGACGCCCGCAGGGCCGGGCTCCCGATCACCGTCGTCGCCGACCGGCAGACGGTCGACGCCCTGATCGACGCGGTGTCGCACTTCACCCTCCCGCACGCGGCGGACGAGTTCGCGCCGTGAGCTTCCCCGAGACCCGCCTGCGGAGGCTGCGGCAGTCCGCGGCCGTGCGCGATCTCGTGCGCGAGACCTCGCTGGAGCCGCGGCAGCTCGTGCTGCCCCTGTTCGTGCGCGAGGGCGTGACCCATGCGACGCCGATCGGATCGATGCCGGGGGTCGTGCAGCACTCGCTCGACTCGCTGCGCGAGGCATCGGTCGAGGCCGCCGAGGCAGGCGTCGGAGGCGTGATGCTGTTCGGCGTCCCGGCCGTGCGCGACGCCCGCGGATCGGGGGCCGACGATCCTCGTGGCATCCTGAACGTCGCGACCGAGGCGCTCGCGGCCGAGGTGGGCGACGCGCTGGTCGTGCAGACCGACCTCTGCCTCGACGAGTTCACCGATCACGGACACTGCGGCGTCCTCGGCGCCGACGGCTCCGTCGACAACGACGCCACGCTGGAGAGGTACGCCTCCATGGCGCTCGCCCAGGCTCGAGCCGGATCGCAGCTGCTCGGGCTGTCGGGCATGATGGACGGCCAGGTCGCCGGCATCCGCGCGGCCCTCGACGCCGAAGGGTTCACCGACACCCTGCTGCTCGCCTATGCGGCGAAGTACGCGAGCGCGTTCTACGGCCCGTTCCGTGAGGCCGTCGACTCCCAGCTCCAGGGCGATCGGCGCACCTATCAGCTCGACCCCGGCAACCGGCGCGAGGGCGTGCGCGAGGCCGTCGTCGACGAGGCCGAGGGAGCCGACATCGTCATGGTCAAGCCGGCGATGGCCTTCCTCGACGTGCTGCGCGAGGTCAGGGACACGGTGAATATTCCCGTCTGGGCATACCAGGTCTCCGGCGAGTACGCCATGATCGAAGCCGCGGCGGCCAACGGCTGGATCGACCGTCGAGCGGCCGTGCTCGAGTCGCTGCTCTCGATCCGCCGCGCCGGCGCCGACGCCGTGCTCACCTACTGGGCCACCGAAGCGGCGCGCTGGCTTCGCGGCTGACCTCCCCGAAGGAGACCCCCAATGACCGATCGCAATGACGACCTGTTCGCCGCCGCCCGCGCGGTGACCCCCGGAGGGGTGAACTCCCCGGTGCGGGCATACGGATCGGTCGGCGGGACGCCGCGGTTCCTCGCCTCGGCCGCGGGAGCGACGGTCACGGATGCCGCCGGCACGGAGTACGTCGATCTGGTCGCCTCGTGGGGACCCGCCCTGCTCGGACACGCGCATCCCGAGGTCGTCGCCGCCGTACAGGAGGCCGCCGCTCGCGGGCTCTCCTTCGGCGCACCGACCGAGGGCGAGGTGGAGCTCGCCGCCCTGATCGCAGACCGCGTGCGTTCCGGCGAGGTGCGACCCGTCGAGCGCGTGCGCCTGGTGTCGACGGGCACCGAGGCCACCATGACGGCGATCCGCCTGGCTCGCGGCGCGACCGGCCGTGACCTGCTGGTCAAGTTCGCCGGGCACTACCACGGCCACTCCGACGGACTGCTGGCGGAGGCCGGCTCGGGAGTCGCGACACTCGCCCTGCCCGGCTCCGCGGGCGTGCCGGCCCCGATCGCGGCGCAGACGCTCGTGATCGGCTACAACGACCCCGACGCGCTGGAGGCCGTGTTCGCCGAGCACGGTCCGCGGATCGCCGCGGTGATCGTCGAGGCGTCGGCGGCGAACATGGGCGTCGTGGCCCCGCTGCCCGGGTTCAACAGGCTGATCGCCGAGACGGCGCACGCGCACGGCGCCATGATGATCCTCGACGAGGTGCTGACCGGCTTCCGCGTGCACCCCGCAGGGTTCTGGGGTCTCCAGGCCGCGTCCGGCGAGGAGTACCTGCCCGACATCATCACGTTCGGCAAGGTCGTCGGCGGGGGGATGCCGCTGGCGGCGCTCGGCGGACGTGCAGAGGTCATGGACCTGCTCGCGCCGCTCGGGCCGGTGTACCAGGCGGGCACGCTCTCGGGCAATCCACTGTCGGTGGCCGCAGGACTCGCGACGCTCCGGCTCGCCACCCCGGAGGTCTACGCCACGATCGACGCGGCGGCCGAACGGCTGTCCGCGGCCCTCGACCGATCGCTGGCGGATGCCGGGGTCACACATGCGGTGGCGAAGGCCGGCAACCTGTTCAACACCTCGTTCCGGCCCTCCGCGCCGAGGGACTACGCCGAGGCGCAGGCGCAGGAGGCGTACCGCTACGCGCCCTTCTTCCATTCCCTGCGCGAACAGGGGATCGCCCTGCCGCCGAGTGTGTTCGAGGCGTGGTTCCTCACCGCGGCGCACGGCGACGAGGAGCTCGGCCGCATCGAGGAAGCGCTGCCCGTCGCCGCCGCCGCGGCCGCGGCCGCCCGCCCGTAGCTCCGAGCATCCTCCGGGCGCTGGTCGTCGGATCCTGTCGAATCCGACAATGGATCGTTGCGGTCCTGTGAGCAAGTTCCCGTGAACCGGGGCGACGTCGCTGGCAGACTGGAGGCATGGTGACGTTGCTGCTGGACCAGACGCAACTCGAGGTCGTGCTCTCGCCGATCGAGCGCGCCGCCACCTTCCACCGCGAGAACATCCGCATCCCGCGCGACACCATCGCCAAGGTACAGCTCACCGACGACGCGTGGACATGGCTTCGCGGGGTCCCCAACCCCGGCACCCACATCCCGGGGGTGCTCGCCGCGGGCAGCTGGAAGGCCGCGGGCAGCGTCGACTTCGTGCTCATCCGCCGACGCAGGCCGAGCGTCGTGATCGACCTCGAGGGCGACGAGGAGTATCGACGGCTCATCCTCACCACGAGCCACGGGCTCGCACTGACGCAGGCCCTGCGACTCGACGTGTCGAGCGAGCCCGCCGACGTCGAGGAGATCGTGGCCACGGCGCCGACGCCCGTGACGAAGGGCAAGCGCCGTCCGGTGATCCGGCCGCGGCCGGCCTGACCGCCGTCCCCGAGACGACGAGACCCCTCCGGCGCTGCGGCGCGGAGGGGTCTGTCGTCGAAGGGGAGCGGGGTCAGTGCGAGTGCTCGCCGCCCTCGTGCGGGTGCTCGTCGTGCGAGTGCTCGTGTTCGTCGTGCCTGTGCTCGTCGTGAGTGTGCTCGTCGTGCCCGTGCTCGTCGTGCCCGTGGTCGTCGTCGGTCCGCACGTCCTCGCCCTCCGGCGACAGGGGCACGGCGTCGATGATCGCGGTGTCGTCCGTCGCAGCAGCGGTGTCGTCCGTCACAGCATCCGACGGCTCGGCCTCGGCCTCGGCCGGGGAACCGTCGCTCAGCGGATAGTCCCTCGGCTCGTCCTCGTAGTACGCGCGCGCGGCGGCCGCGAGCATCGACGACACGGCGGCCGACCGCGGGTCCTCGTCCTCGTCGGAGGGGGTCAGCTCGGAGAACACCTCGACGCCCGCGTGCTCGGTGTCCGACTCGGATTCGACGACGGGAGCCTCCGCAGACGAGGGTCCGGCGTGCCCGTCCTCGGCGACGGCGCCGGTCCCGAAGAGGATGTCGTCGAAGGACGGTCCTGCGGAATCCCCGTCATCGGAAGCGCCGTCCGCGGACCCCTCATCCGAGGAGCCATCGGCGGTACCTGCCTCGGCCGTCTCCTCGACCGACGCGTCGTCGGCCGGAGTCTCCTCGGCGGCGTCCTCCGCGGCCGATGAGTCGTCGGACGGCGCCTGGTCGCCCTGATCCGCGTCGCCCTCGGGAGATGCCTCCCTCGCTGCCGTCTCTTCTTCCGGCGCGTCCACGGGGGCAGGCTCCTCGGCGAAGAGGTCGTCGAGCGACGCCTCGCCGGACACGGCCTCTCCGAGCGACGCCTCCTCATCGGCGTCCTCGATCGGAGCCGCTTCTGCCGGAGTCTCTTCTGCCGGAGTCTCTTCGACGAGTGCGTCTTCGGTGGGCGCGTCGACGTCGGCCGGTGCATCGACGCTGTCCTCGGCCGGAGCCTCTTCAACGAGTGCGTCTTCGGTGGGTGCGTCGTCGGCCGGAACGTCCGCGGTCGGTTCCCCGTCCGAGACGGCCGCCGTGTCGGACGCGATCGCGGCGCCGGGGACGATGTCGGCGGGAGCGCCGGAGTGCTCATCGGCGGGAGAGGTCGGCTCCGGCGCGCCGGGCAGGACCAGTTGCGAGGCGACGGCCTGGGCGCCGGGCGTCAGACTGCCGCCGCGTACGAGTTCGATGAACACGTCCTCGAGCGTCGGCCCGCGCTGCACCAGGGTGCTCAGCGCCACCCCCGCCGACGCGGCGACGGCGCCGACGGTGCCGGCATCCGCTCCTCTGACGGTGAGACCGGAGCGCAGCACTTCGACCTCGAACCCCGCCTGCCCGAGCGCGGAGCGGAGGGCGGCGCGATCGGACGCGTCGACGACGACCGATCCCGCAGAGGGATCGGCGAGCGTCTCGATGCCGCTCGACAGCACGAGCTGTCCCTTGGACAACACCAGCACGTGGTCGGCTACCTGCTCGACCTCGCTGAGCACGTGCGAGGAGACGATCACGGTGCGTCCCTCGTCGGCGAGGCGGCGCATCAGGAGCCGCATCCAGCGGATGCCCTCAGGGTCGAGACCGTTGGCCGGCTCGTCGAACACGAGAGTGCCCGGATCGCCGAGGAGCGCGTGCGCCACGCTGAGTCGCTGCCGCATGCCGAGGGAGAAGCTGCCGATGCGGCCCTCGCCCTCGCCTTCGAGACCCACCAGGGCGAGCACCTCGTCGATGCGCGAGAGCGGGATGCCGTTGGCCTTCGCGGCGATCGTCAGCTGGCGGTTCGCCGTGCGGCGGGGGCGGTACACGGTCTCCTCGAGCACCGATCCGATCACCCGCAGCGGGGTGCGGAGGTCGGCGTAGGCGATGCCGCCGATCGTCGCCGTGCCGCTCGTGGGGCGCACCTGGCCGAGCAGGATGCGCAGAGTGGTGGTCTTCCCCGCGCCGTTGGGGCCGAGGAAGGCGGTGACGACACCGGGCTCGACGCGTGCGGAGAAGTCGGAGACCGCCGTCACATCGTTGAAGCGCTTCGTGACGCGCGTGAACTCGAGCACCTGTCCGTCGGGCATCCGCGACCTCTCCTTGCATGGGCAGTTCCATCTATCCTGCCGGAAAAGCGCCCGGATCGCGTATTTACCGCACAATCGGCATCGATTGCAACGGAGTAACGTGACATCCGTGACCGATTCCACAGACGCCCCCAAGGTCCTCGTCCGCACCGAGGGGGCACTCGGCAGACTCACGCTGAACCGGCCACGGGCCATCAACGCGCTCGATCAGGAGATGATCGCGCTGCTCACGGCGGCGCTCGACGCGTGGCGAGACGACTCCGACGTGCAGATCGTGGTGATCGACGGTGCGGGCGAGCGCGGCATGTGCGCCGGCGGGGACGTGCGCGCGCTGCACGAGCAGATCGTGTCGGGCAGGTCAGCCGACACCGTGGCGTTCTTCCGCGCGGAGTACGCGCTCGACGCCATGATCGCGGAGTACCCCAAGCCCGTCGTGACGATCGCCGACGGCATCACCATGGGCGGCGGAATCGGGCTCTCCGGTCACGCCGCGATCCGCGTCGTCACCGAGCGCTCGACGCTCGCGATGCCCGAGACGCGGATCGGCTTCACACCCGACGTCGGCGGCACCTGGCTGCTCGGGCGTGCACCCGGCCGGTTCGGCGAGTACTTCGGCCTCACCGGCGGCACGATGAACGGTGCGGATGCCGTGTACCTCGGCTTCGCCGACCACTTCGTCCCGTCGGAGCGGCTGGACGCCCTGCGCGAGGCGTTGGCCTACCGGGCGGACCCGACGGGACCCAGCGAGATCGTGCTGCTGTTCGACGAGACCCCGGAGCCGTCGGCGCTCCCCGCCTCGCGCGGGTGGATCGACGAGGCGTTCTCGGCCGACACCGTGGCCGAGATCGTCGAGAGGCTGCGCGCCTCGGCTGAGCAGGACGCCGCGGCGACGGCCGACCTCCTGGAGGGGCTGGCCCCCACCGGCATCACCGTGACGCTCGACGCCGTGCGCGAGGCCCGCGCGATGGGCGGCCTGCGGGAGGCTCTGGAGGGCGAGTACCGGCGGGTGATGTGGTTCGTGAACCGGCACCCCGATCTCGTGGAGGGCATCCGGGCGCAGGTGGTCGACAAGGACCGCAACCCGCGCTGGGATCCGCCGACGATCGCCGACCTGGCCCCGGACGCCGGAGCCGAGGCGCGCGCCTACGTGCCGGAGCATCCGCTGTTCTGACCGCCGCTCGCGCGGGAGGTTGTTCACCGGAGTACAGAAACCGCAGGCCGGGACGCGGATCGGTTCGCTGTCAGCGAAGGTCCCCCCGTGGGGGGATGCGAATGTCCCCGGCTCGTGGCACTCTGTGATGCGGCTGATTGTCGGCAGGCATCCGCGTGCTGAGAAATCCGCCGATCGACCCTCAAGGAAAGTCCGCCTGTGCTCGGAAAAATCCTCCTCCGTTATCTGTCGCGATATCGATGGTTGCTCGTCGGCGTGCTGGTCTTCCAGTTCGCCAGCGCCCTCGCGTCGCTCTACCTGCCGACCCTCAACAAGGATCTGATCGACAAGGGCGTCGCCCTGGGCGACACCGACTACATCTGGCGCACCGGTGTGTTCATGCTCCTCGTCTCGTTCGGCCAGATCGTCGCGTCGATCGTCGCGACCTACTTCGCCGCCCGTGCCGCGATGGGGGCGGGCCGTGACATCCGCGCCGACGTCTTCGCCAAGGTGAGCGGATTCTCCGAGCGCGAGGTCTCGCAGTTCGGGGCCGGCTCCCTGATCACGCGCAACACCAACGACGTGCAGCAGGTGCAGATGCTCGCGATGATGGGCGCGACGATGTTCGTCACCGCCCCGCTGCTCGCCATCGGCGGCATCATCATGGCCATGGTCACGAACATCGGGCTGAGCTGGCTGATCGCCATCTCGGTGCCGGTGCTGCTGATCGTCGCGGTGCTCATCATCAGCCGCATGGTCCCGCTGTTCCGCACGAACCAGAAGAAGATCGACGCGGTGAACCGCATCATGCGCGAGCAGCTGACCGGCGTCCGCGTCGTCCGCGCTTTCGTGCGCGAGAACATCGAGGAGGAGCGCTTCCGCACGGCCAACACCGACATCATGGTGGTCGGGCGCAAGATCGGCTCGCTCTTCGTGCTGCTCTTCCCGCTGTTCATGCTGATCCTCAACGTCACCGTGGTCGCCGTGATCTGGTTCGGCGGCATCGAGGTCAACAACGGCACCGTCGAGGTCGGCACGCTGTTCGCCTTCATGCAGTACATCGGCCAGATCATGATGGGCGTGATCATGTCCAGCTTCATGGCGATGATGATCCCGCGCGCCGCGGTCTCGGCCGAGCGCGTCGGCGAGGTGCTCGACTCGCAGTCCACGATGGAGCGCCCCGAGAACGGCGTCAGCGACTTCGCCGCCCCCGGTTCGGTCGCCTTCGACGACGTCGAGTTCACCTACCCCGGTGCGGAGTCGCCGGTCCTGCGCGGCATCAGCTTCGCCGCACAGCCGGGGGAGACCGTCGCGATCGTCGGCTCCACCGGTGCGGGCAAGACGACCCTCGTCTCCCTCATCCCGCGCCTGTTCGACGTCACCGGCGGTGCCGTGTTCGTCGGAGGCACCGATGTGCGTGAGGCCGATGTCGACGCCCTCTGGAAGAGCATCGGCCTGGTGCCGCAGCGCCCCTTCCTCTTCACGGGCACGGTCGCCTCGAACCTCCGTTACGGACGCGAGGAGGCCACCGACGAGGACCTCTGGCACGCACTCGAGATCGCGCAGGGCCGCGACTTCGTCGAGGAGATGCCCGACGGACTGAACTCGCGCATCGCGCAGGGCGGGACGAACGTCTCCGGCGGACAGCGTCAGCGTCTGGCGATCGCCCGGGCGATCGTGCACCAGCCGCAGATCCTCGTGTTCGACGACTCGTTCTCGGCTCTCGACCTCACCACGGACGCGCGCCTCAGGCAGGCGCTGTGGCGGGAGCTCCCGCACGTCACGAAGATCGTCGTCGCGCAGCGCGTCTCGACGATCACGGATGCTGATCGCATCGTCGTCCTCGAAGGAGGGACCATGGTCGGTGTCGGAACTCATGAGGAGTTGCTCGAGACCAGCGACACCTACCGCGAGATCGTCGAGTCGCAGCTGGGGGTGGACGCATGAGCGAGCAGGAGAAGCCGCTGAGCCGCCGCGAGCGCGCCATGGCCGCGCGGGCCGCGGCGACCGTCGCACCGGAGCTCACCGACGAGGAGAAGTACGAGGCCGAGCTCGCCGAGCAGGCGCGTCAGAACTCCGGTGACTGGGACAGCGTCGCACCGGGCAAGGCCGACAACTTCGGGCCGAGCTTCGCCCGGATGATCGGGCTGCTCAAGCCCTCCGCCGTCTGGTTCGTGTTCGTGTCGATCCTCGGCGCCATCGGCGTCGTGCTCACCGTGGCCGCACCGAAGGTGCTGGCCGAGGCGACGAACTACGTCTACACCGGGTTCCTCTCGAACCAGCTCGCCAAGCCCTCCGACGGTTTCCCCGGATTCCCCGAGGGCATGACGAAGAGCGAGGTCGTCGAACAGCTGCGCCAGTTCGGCCAGGACGACTTCGCGAACCAGATCGCCGCGCTGAAGGACTTCACGGTCGGCGGCGGCATCGACTTCGATGCGATGCGCTGGATCATCGCCGCGGTGCTGGCGATCTACGTGGTCGCGGCTCTCCTGAGCTGGATCCAGGGCTACGTCATCAACGTCATCATGGTGCGCACCATGTGGCGTCTGCGTGAAGACGTCGAGGCCAAGATCAACCGCCTGCCGCTGTCGTACTTCGACAAGGTGCAGCGTGGCGAGCTGATCTCGCGCGTCACGAACGACATCGACAACATCACGCAGACGATGCAGCAGTCCCTGTCCGGGGCGCTGACCTCGGTGCTCACGGTCGTCGGCGTGCTGGTGATGATGTTCTCCATCTCCTGGCAGCTCGCTCTCGTCGCCCTGATCGCTCTTCCCCTGATGGGCGTGATCTTCGGCGTGATCGGGCCGCGTTCGCAGAAGGCCTTCGGCACGCAGTGGCGCAAGGTCGGACGCCTGAACGCCCGCGTCGAGGAGGCCTTCTCCGGTCACGCGCTGGTCAAGGTCTTCGGTCGCGAGCAGGACGCGCTCGACAAGTTCCAGGTGGAGAACGAGGAGCTGTTCCAGTCCGCGTTCAAGGCGCAGTTCCTCTCGGGGGTCATCATGCCCGCGATGACCTTCGTCGGAAGCCTCAGCTACGCCGCTCTCGCAGTGCTGGGAGGCCTCATGGTCGCCAACGGGCAGCTGCGGCTCGGCGACGTGCAGGCGTTCATCCAGTACTCGCAGCAGTTCTCGCAGCCTCTGGCCGAGCTCGGCGGCATGGCCGCGGTCGTGCAGTCGGGCACGGCATCCGCTGAGCGCGTCTTCCAGCTGCTCGACGAGGACGAGCAGGACCCGGATGCGGAGGACGCACCGACCGTCGTCGACGGCCAGGGCGTCATCGAGTTCCAGAACGTCGCGTTCTCGTACACGCCGGAGCGCCCGCTGATCACCGATCTGTCGTTCCAGGTGCAGCCCGGTCAGACGGTGGCGATCGTCGGGCCGACCGGCGCGGGCAAGACGACGCTGGTCAACCTGATCATGCGGTTCTACGAGCTCAGCGGCGGGCGCATCCTGCTCGACGGCCAGGACATCTCCGAGATGACCAGGGAAGACCTGCGCTCGCGCACCGGCATGGTGCTGCAGGATCCCTGGCTGTTCGCCGGCAGCATCCGCGAGAACATCCGCTACGGCCGCTCCACCGCGACCGACGACGAGGTCCTCGCCGCCGCAAAGGCGACGTACGTCGACCGCTTCGTCCACGCGCTCCCCGAGGGGTACGACACCGTGCTCGACGAGGACGCGTCGAACGTCTCGGCCGGTGAGCGTCAGCTCATCACGATCGCCCGCGCGTTCGTGGCCCAGCCGTCGATCCTCATCCTCGACGAGGCGACGTCGGCGGTCGACACCCGCACCGAGCTGCTGCTGCAGCACGCCATGGCGGCCCTGCGCGAGGGACGCACGTCGTTCGTGATCGCACACCGCCTGTCGACGATCCGCGACGCCGACCTCATCCTCGTGATGGAGCACGGCGACATCGTCGAGAAGGGCACGCACGACGAGCTGATCGCCGCGCAGGGTGCGTACTGGCGGCTGTACCAGTCGCAGTTCGAGCAGGCGGCGACCGACATCGACGCCGAGGAGGCGCTCACCGGAACGACCCCCGTGGTCGTCACGGGCGAGGCGCAGGATGCCGAGGCGCAGGCCGCGCGGGTGGGTGCCTCGGTCGGCGCCAACGTACCGGCCGCCGAGGTCGCCGAAGCCGAGGCGCTCGTGGAGCGCTCGGACCAGGGCGACCACACCGCCTGACCTCGTCACGATGAGACCGCCCCGCCCCGGCACTTCCGGGGCGGGGCGGTCCGCGTTCCGGGCGCTTCGGCGCGCTCCCATTCGGAGCGATCCGGGGCGCTCCGCAAGCGCGGGCGCTCCGCAAGCGCGGAACGCTCCGCGGCGGGGCGCCGTGCGAGGACGCGGCCGCGTCAGCGCTCGTCGGTGAGCCCGAAGAGCTCCAGCGGGTGGGTCAGTCGCCACCAGGCGCTGGGGCCGTCGATCTTCTGCGCCAGCGTGAGCGGGGTCGAGACGGTGTTCAGCGGTCCGGTCGTCGTGAGCGTGCCCACCTCGTCGCCCGCGCGTCGGTGCTCGCCGAGGTCGAAGTCCGTCGTCGCGGTCGCCGTCGAGGCGTTCCACAGCACGACGTCGGCGTCGGCATCCGTCACGACGTCCGACGACGCACCCCAGGGGGTGTCCACGGTGCCGACGACCGTGCCCTTCGGCACCGCCGGGGCCTGACCGGCGAGCTCGGCCTCGACCTGCGAGAACAGCGATCGGGTGGCCGCGAGCCGGGCGTCGTCGTCCTCCTGGGTGAGCACGGCCGCGAACAGCCGCACGGTGGTGCCGTCGACTGTCACGTCCTTCGCGGTGAGCAGGTTCCAGCTCTCGTGCAGCGTGCCGGTCTTCACCCCGACCACGCCCGTGTCGGCGAGCATCCCGTTGGTGTTGGTCACGCGTCCCGCGCCGGGGAGCTCGACCGACGGCGTGCCGACGATCTCCGCGAACACCGGGTTCTGCATGGCCTTCTCCGCCACGGCGACGAGGGCCTCGGGCGTTGCGGTGTTGCGTGCGTCGAAGCCCGACGGCGTGACGATCGTGATCCCGGTGATACCGCGATCGCGCAGCCAGGTCGATGCCGCGTCGGCGAACGCTCTGTCCGACCCCCAGATCTCCTTGGCCAGGCGATCGATGTAGTTGTTCGCCGAACCGAGCAGCACGCCCTGCAGCATCTGGTACTCGGTGAGGCTGCCGCCGACGGGGACGTCCAGCGCCGACTGATCGCCGCGCTTGTAGGTCATGAACTCGCGGCTGTCCGCCTTGGTGAACGAGAACGACGGGCCCTGTTCACCGACGCCGAGCGGCATCCGATCGAGGACCATGAGCGCGCTGACCACCTTGGTGATGCTGGCGATGGCTGACGCATCGGGCGTCGAGGCCACCGTGCCGATGCCGTCGACCCCGACGGCGGCGCTGCCCTGGGCGGGCCACGTGACGGCGGCCGTGGTGGACGGCGTCGTCGCGAACTCCACGGCCTGCACCGTCGGCGCGACCTCGTGCAGCGGCCAGAGCAGCGTGGTGCCGGCGTAGGCGGCCACGAGGCCGACCAGCACCCCGACGGGCACGAGCACGCCCGGGCCGGCGATGGCCGGACGCAGGTGCGCGCCCTTCAACAGCGCGGCACCGGACGCCTCCGACGCCCCCGCGTCGAAGCCAGGCACCGCCGACATGTCCGCGACGGCACCGTCGTCGACCCAGGTCAGCGCGGTGGCTCCGGTGTGCTCGGTCGCCCAGCGGGCGGGCGGAGCGGATGCCGGCGTCTCCGAGAACCCGAGCGTGGCCAGGGAGGCTTCCGCAGAGTCGGCCCACCGGACCTCTCCTGCGCTCGTGGGGGTGACAGGGGCGGCCGGCGACGGCAGCGGAGGCTTCGTGAGGCTCGGCGCGACAGCGCCCTCCGCGGTGGGGGCCGCGATCGGCGGGGCGGCCACCGCCGCGATCCCGGCGGCATCGTCCGCCACGGTCATGGCGGCGTCGTCCGCCACGGTCGCGACCGCGAGGCCGTCCGTGGTGGCGGTGTCCTCGACCGCAGCGGCCTCGGTGGACGGCGCCGCGGGCGCGGCGTCATCCCAGTGGTCTTCTGGAGCGGTCACCTGTTCACGGTACCGAATCCGCACGCGGAATCCGGGCTCGGAGGGCTGAGCATCCACCGGGTGTCGCGAGTGGGTATGATCGTCAGCACAACCACGGGAGTCCGGCGAGCCGGGCTGAGAGGGAGCGAATCGCGCTTCGACCGTCGAACCTGATCCGGATCATGCCGGCGCAGGGAGGAGTTCAGATGAGCGCATCCACGTCCGCCGAGACCGCCCAGAACGCGGCATCCGCGCAGACCACGTCCACCAGCCCGCGCGTGCTGCGCTGGCGCGTCGTCGACATCGTCGTCGCCAGCGTGATCGCCGTCGCCTGTGCGGTGATCTTCCTGCTGTGGAACGTCGGCTACGAGGCTCCCAGCGGCGCCCTCAAGGCGCTGCTGCCCGGCGTGCAGGGCCTGCTCGCCGGCCCCTGGCTGATCGCCGGCGTACTCGGCGCGCTGATCGTCCGCAAGCCGGGCGCCGCCCTGTACACCGAGCTCGTCGCCGCGATCATCTCGGCGCTGATCGGCAACGCCTGGGGTCCGCTGACGATCGTGTCCGGCCTCGTGCAGGGGCTCGGCGCAGAGCTGATCTTCCTCGTGTTCCTCTACGGCGTCTGGCGTCTGCCCGTCGTGATGCTCGCCGGCGCCGGCGCCGGCCTCGCCTGCGGCATCAACGACCGCATCCTCTGGTACCCCGGAGCCGACACGCTGTTCACCTCCGTCTACATCGCCTCGACGACCATCTCCGGCGCGATCATCGCGGGCCTCGGCGCCTGGCTGATCACCCGGGGCCTCGCCGCCACCGGCGCGCTGAGCCGGTTCGCCGCCGGCCGCGAGGTCACCGCACGGGTGTGAGCGCCCGGGCGGAACCGGCCGCGCTCGAGGCGCGCGGCTGGGGGTGGCGCTACGCCACCAGGCTGCGCTGGGCCGTGCGCGAGGTCGACCTCGCCATCTCACCGGGGGAGCGGGTGCTGCTGCTCGGCGCCTCCGGCTCAGGCAAGTCGACGCTGCTGCAGGGCTTCGGCGGCGTGCTCGGCGGCGCGGACGAGGGCGAGACCCACGGCGCGCTGCTGGTCGACGGGCGCCCTGCGGTCGAGGCCAGGGGCCGGGTCGGCATGGTGCTGCAGGACCCGGATACGCAGACGATGCTCGCGCGCGTCGGCGACGACGTGGCGTTCGGGTGCGAGAACCTCGGCGTCCCCCGCGACGAGATCTGGCGGCGGGTGCGCCAGGCGATGGATGCCGTCGAGCTGCGGGTTCCCCTCGACCGCTCCACCGCGGCGCTCTCCGGCGGCCAGAAGCAGCGGCTCGCCCTGGCCGGCGTGATCGCCATGCGCCCGGGGGCGATCCTGCTCGACGAGCCGACGGCCAACCTCGACCCCGAGGGCGTGCGTGACGTGCGGGACGCCGTGGCCGCGGCCCTGGAGGCCACCGGGGCGACTCTGGTCGTCATCGAGCACCGCATCGACGTGTGGCTGCCGCTCGTCGACCGCGTCATCGTGCTCGGCGCCGACCCCGACGGCACGATGGTGCTCGCCGACGGCAGCCCCGACGAGGTGCTGGGCGCGCGCGGCGCCGAGCTCGCGGCATCCGGCGTCTGGGTGCCGGGGCATCCGCCGGCGATGCCGCCGGCCCCCGCTCTCGCGCCCGGCGAGGTGCTGCTGGAGGCACGGGGCCTCACCGTGTCCCGCAGCCGCGGCGTGCCCGTCGCCGGCCCGTTCGACCTCGACGTGCGCGCGGGGGAGGCCATCGGGATCACCGGCCCGAACGGCGCGGGCAAGTCGACGCTCGGCCTCACGCTGGCGGGGCTCATCCCCGCGGAGTCGGGCCGCGTCGCCGCCACCCCGGCCCTGCGCGCGGGGGAGGGTGGCGACCCGTTCCGCTGGTCGTCGCGTGCCCTGCTCACCCGCATCGCGACGGTGCTGCAGACGCCGGAACATCAGCTGCTCGCCAAGACCGTGCGCGAGGAACTGGCGGTCGGTCCCCGAGCGCTGCGGCTCGCCGAGGCCGAGATCGCCGTGCGCACCGACGAGCTGCTGGAGCGGCTGCGGCTGTCGGCGCTCGCCGAAGCCAATCCGTACACGCTGTCCGGCGGAGAGAAGCGCCGTCTCACGGTGGCCGCGGCGCTCGCCACGCGCCCGCGCACGATCGTTCTCGACGAGCCCACCTTCGGGCAGGATGCGACGACCTGGGCGGAGCTCGTCGCGATCATCGCCCGGCTGCGCGACGACGGCGCCGCGGTCGTCGCCATCAGCCACGACGAAGCCGTGCTGCGCGCACTGCACGCCCGGCGCGTCGAGGTGGGCGCATGATCGACCCACTCACCGCGCGCGTGGAGCGCCGCGGCCCGATCGCACCGCGGGCCGCCCTCGCCAAGCTCGCCGCCGCGCTCCTCATCGCCGTGCCGCTGATCCTGTCGATCGACGTGGTCTCGGCATCCGTCGCCCTGCTGCTGGAGATCCCGCTGCTGCTGCTCGCCGGGCTCGGCCGGCGCGAGTTCTGGACCCGCACCGCCGTGCTCTGGATCGCGGCGCCCCTCAGCGCCCTCACGATCGCCCTCTACGGCGCGCAGAGCGGCGCCGTCCATTTCGAGTGGCTGTTCATGCGGATCAGCGACGGTTCCCTGTCGCTCGCAGCGGCCACGGCGGTACGCGTGCTCGCGATCGGGCTCCCCTCGGTGGTGCTGTTCGTCACGGTCGACCCCACCGACCTCGCCGACGGCCTCGCGCAGCGGCTGCGGCTGCCGGCGCGGTTCGTGATCGGCGCGCTCGCCGGGATGCGGATGCTGGGGCTGCTCGCCGACGACTGGCGCGCCCTCGCGCTCGCCCGCCGTGCGCGCGGCGTCGCCGATCAGGGACGGGTCCGGCGGGCCCTGGGCATGGCGTTCGCGCTGTTCGTGCTCGCGATCCGTCGCGGCTCCTCCCTGGCGACGGCGATGGAGGCGCGGGGCTTCGGCGCCCCCGGGCCCCGCAGTTGGGCGCGCGAATCGCCGTGGACCTGGCGTGACACCGCGCTCGTGCTCGTCGCCGTCGTGATCCCGGCCGCGGCGATCGCAGTCGCCGCCGCGACCGGGGCGTGGAACTTCATCCTCGGCCCGAGCTGAGCCTCCGGCGCTGTGCCCGATACTGCGGTGAGTGCCTGAGCCTCAGGTGCTGTCCCAGAGCCGGCGGTAGTAGGCCAGACGCTCGCGGTCCGGCTCGACGCCGTACGCCTCGATGAGCGCATCGGACCAGCCCTCGCCGTAGTTCCACACCGTGCTCATCGAGGCCACGGCGATGTCGGCCCACCGGTCGGCGACGCCGAGCGCCGCGAGGTCGACGTGCGCGAGCGGGGAGCCCTCGTCGTCGAGGAGCGTGTTCGGCACGCAGGCGTCGCCGTGGCAGACGACGAGCCGCTCGGCCGGGGGCGCCTCGTGCAGCTCGGCCGGGACACCGATCCCCCGGCGGGCGGCGTTCGCGATCCGGCTGTCCACGCTCCACTCCCACGGACACTCCGTCACGGGGAGGCTCTCGTGCAGTTCGCGCAGGGCTGCGCCGACCGCGCGGACGGCGGTCGCAGGATCGGCCAGCCACAGCGGATCCACGGCGCTGCGTCCGGGCAGCGCGACGGTCACCAGCCACTCCTGCTCGGCATCCTGTCCCTGCTCGATCACCTCGGGCACGGTGATCCAGCGACGAGCCCAGCGCATCCGCTCGGCCTCGTCGCGCATGGTCGCCTCGGCGTCATGCGGACCCCATTTGATGTAGCGGCCGTCGTCGGTGCGGAAGGTGAGCCCGCCGTTGTTGTTCTGCCAGACGGGCTCGAGCGCGACCCCGCGCGCAAGCTCGTTGACGCGATCGGGCACGACGATGTCGGATGCGGGGATGCTCACCCCACCATCCTCTCCCGTGGTGCGGACACGGCGGCTCAGATCAGAGCGCGCAACGCCTCTTCCAGCACCAAGGCGTGGTTGTGGACGGGGTCGTGCGCCGCGTACACGAGCGTGACGACGGGGTGCGGCCGCAGCTCGTCCGCGAGGGCGGCGAGGGCGGGCGCCGACTCCTGGGCGAGCTGCTCGCGGTAGCGGTCGGCGTACACGCCCCACTGGTCGTCGGGTGCGGCGTGCCAGTCGCGCCGGAGCTCGGGGGAGGGGGCGGTGTCCTTGGCCCACAGATCGATGTCGGCGCGCTCCTTGGAGACGCCGCGGGGCCAGAGGCGATCCACCAGCACCCGGAAGCCGTCATCGGCGGATGCGGTGTCGTAGGCTCGCTTCCGACGCAGTTCCATGTGCTCAGCCAACACCTTTCCGCGACCGAACGCCAGCGCCGGCGACTCGGATGCTGAGATGAGACCAAGAACCACGTAGGCTGACACTCGGTCGCACAACGACGTTCGAAGGAGAGCTCAGATGCACATCACTGGACAGGGCGCGCTCATCACCGGAGGAGCCTCGGGACTCGGCCTCGCCACTGCGCGCAGGCTGGCCGCGGCAGGAGCGCACGTCACCCTCCTCGACCTCGCGTCGTCGAAGGGCGCCGAACTCGCGGAGGAGCTCGGCGGGCGGTTCGTGGCCGCCGACGTCACCAGCGCCGACGAGGTGCGCGACGCCGTCGCCGCCGCGCAGGCCGCAGCCCCGCTGCGCATCGTCGTGAACTGCGCCGGGATCGCCCCGCCCGCCAAGGTGCTCGACCGCGACGGCAACCCCGCGGTGCTCGCCGATTTCGAGCGCATCGTGCGCATCAACCTCGTCGGCACGTTCAACGTGCTGTCGCAGGCATCCGCCGTCATCGCGAAGAACGACCCCACCGAGTCCGGCGACCGCGGCGTGATCATCAACACGGCCAGCGTCGCGGCGTTCGACGGGCAGATCGGCCAGCCCGCGTACTCCGCGTCGAAGGGCGGCGTGCACGCGATGACGCTGCCCGTGGCGCGCGAGCTCGCGCGCTACGGCATCCGCGTGTGCACCATCGCCCCCGGGATCATGGAGACCCCGATGCTGATGGGGCTGCCGCAGGCCGCACAGGACTCCCTCGGCCAGCAGGTGCCGTTCCCCTCGCGCCTCGGCCGTCCAGAAGAGTACGCCGCGCTCGCGCAGCAGATCATCGAGAACGGCTACCTCAACGGCGAGACGATCCGCCTCGACGGCGCGATCCGCATGGCCCCGAAGTAACCCACCGGGGTTTCGAGTCGCATGACTGACCCGATTCGAACCCCGAAAGCTGCAATTCATGCGATTCGAAACGAGAAGGGGTGGCCGATGAGCGCACCACTGGCAGGAAAGACCATCCTGATGTCGGGCGGCAGCCGCGGCATCGGGCTCGCGATCGCGCTCCGGGCCGCGCGAGACGGGGCGAACATCGCCATGCTCGCGAAGACCGACACCCCGCATCCCAAGCTCGAAGGCACGATCCACACCGCCGCCGAGCAGATCCGCGCGGCCGGCGGGCAGGCGCTGCCGATCGTCGGCGACGTGCGCGAGGATGACGACATCACCGAGGCCGTGCTGAAGACGCAGGGCGAGTTCGGCGGCATCGACATCGTCATCAACAACGCCAGCGTTATCGACCTCTCCCGCTCGCTCGACCTCGGCGCGAAGAAGTACGACCTGATGCAGGACGTCAACGTGCGCGGCACCTTCATGCTCTCGCGCGCGGCCGTGCCGATCCTCAAGGACGCCGAGAACCCGCACATCCTCTCGCTCTCCCCGCCCCTCAACCTCAGCCCGAAATGGCTGGGAGCGCACACGGGTTACACGCTCGCGAAGTACGGCATGACCATGACGACGCTGGGTCTCGCCGCCGAGTTCGCGCGCGACGGCATCGCGGCCAACACGCTGTGGCCGCGCACGACCATCGCGACGGCCGCCGTGCAGAACCTCCTGGGCGGGGATCGGGTGATGGCCGCCAGCCGCACGCCCGAGATCTACGCGGATGCCGCGTACTCGGTGCTGACCAAGCCTGCCGCCGAGTACACCGGGCAGACGCTCATCGTCGAGGACGTGCTGGAGGCCGACGGGATCACCGACCTCTCGGGGTACGCCGCCATCCCCGGAACCCCCGACGACCGGCTGTTCCCCGACATCTTCCTCGACTGAGCCGCGGCACCGGCCGGGCCGCGAGACACGGCCCGGCCGGTGCGCGCTCAGAACAGCAGGTACACGGCCCCCAGCACCGTCAGCACGATGACGATGCGGTCGAACAGCTGCTGCGGCATCCGCTTCGCGATGCGCAGGCCGACGAGCGCTCCGACGACGACGAGCGGGGCGAGCACGAGGTCCATCACCAGCACGTGCCCGCCGAAGAGGCCGAGGCCGGCGAGGAACGGCACCTTCACGAGGTTGACGATCGCGAAGAACCACGCCGAGGTGCCGAGGAACACCTGCACCGGGGTTCGGGTGGCCAGGAAGTACATCGACATCACCGGGCCGCCCGCGTTGGCGACCATGGTGGTGAACCCGCCCAGCGTGCCGTAGGCGGTGGACAGCAGGATGCCGGATGCCTCGGCCTTCGCCTGCCGGTACCGCCGCCACAGCGTCACGGCGATCATGAGCAGCAGGATCACCCCGATCGCGCGGCGCACCGCCCCGTCGCCGGCGAGCGCGAGGAACGCGAACCCGGCGAGCAGGCCGAGCACCACGGCGGGCGCGAGCCGCAGCAGCGTCGGCCAGTGCGCGTGGCGACGGTAGGCGATGAGCGCGAACACGTCGCCGACGATCAGCAGGAGGAGCATCGCGGCGGTCGAGGTGCGTGCCGGGAGCACCGCTGCGAACAGGGCGATGGCGAGGATGCTGCCGCCGGGCAGGGCGGTCTTGGAGATGCCGATCGTCGCGGCGGCGACGCCCAGCAGCACCCAGGCCCAGGGCAGCAGCTCGGGCATCAGGCGGCGTCGATCTCGGCGACGATGGCGTCGTAGCCGCGCTGAGCCGCGAGGTCGCGGGGGAGCACCCCGTCACCGTCGCGGATCGTCACGTCGGCACCGCCGTCGATGAGGGCGTGCACCACGTCGACGTACTTCTGCGAGCCGTCGCCGAGCACGATCGCCTCGTGCAGAGCGGTCCAGTGGAGGTCGTTGACGTGGTTCGGGTCGACGCCGGCGTCGAGCAGGGTGCGCACCGTGGCCAGCAGGCCGCGCTCGGATGCCGGGATGAGCGCCGTGCCGCCGAAGCGGTTCGTGCTCGTGAGGTCGGCTCCGTTGTCGAGGGTCAGGCGCAGGATCTCGTCGTGTCCGCGCGCCCCGGCGTAGAGGTAGGCGGAGTCCTGGATGTCGTCCTTCGCGTTGACGTCGGCCCCTGCGTCGATGAGCACGCGGGCGGCGTCGACGTGGTTCTGTTTGGTCGCGGCGACGAGCGCGGTCATGCCGCCGGAGCCGCGGGCCTCGATGTCGGCGCCCGCGTCGAGGGCGGAGCGCACGGCTCCGGCGTCGCCGGAAGCGGCGGCGTCGAGCAGGTCACGGGTGGCGGTGGTCATGGAGGACTCCTCGGAGGACGGAACCGGCGGTGGAACGGATGCCGCGCACGCGGTCGCGCCGAACAGGGTCGCCGTCGCGATCGCCGTGGCCTGGAGCATCCGTCCGATTCTCATGACTCTGGTATACCAAATGAGCCTCGGGAATGCCGGTGAGGTCTCAGGAATGCTGGTGAGTCGGGGCGCCGACGGGCGTCAGGAGCGCGTGGCCGACAGCGCGGCCGCGAACCGAGCGGATCGCTGCTCGATGTCGGACCAGTCGGAGGCCGCCAGCGACGCGCCGTTGGCGAGGTCGCCGCCGGCGCCGACGGCCACGGCGCCCGCGGCGAACCAGTCGGCGAGGTTGTCGGGAGTGACCCCGCCGGTCGGCATGAGCGGGGCGTCGGGGAAGGGGCCGCGCAGGGCGCCCAGGTAGGAGGGGCCGCCGAGGGATGCCGGGAAGATCTTCACGACGTCGACGCCCAGTTCGAGGGCGCTCATCACCTCGGTCGGCGTCATCGCACCGGTCATCACGACGCGCCCGGTGTCGAGCATGGCGTGGGTGAGTGCGGGCAGCGTGCCCGGGCTCACGAGGAACTCCGCCCCCGCCTCCGCGGCCTGCGCAGCCTGCTCCGGCGTGGTCACGGTGCCGGCGCCGATGTAGGCGGCGTCGCCGTGACGCGCGACGAGCTCGCGGATGACCCCGGGGGCGTCGGGCGTGGAGAAGGTGACCTCGATGCCGGTGACCCCGCCGCGGATGATCGCCTCCGACGCCTCCAGGGCGAGCTCGGGGGAGGGGGCGCGCAGCACGGCGAGGACGCCGGTGGTGCGGGCGCGGGTGAGGCGGTCGGTCATCGGGGCTCCTTCGAGGGGGGTCGTCTCCATTCTCTCTGACCGCAACCTGTAATTACAAGTATGGATCGATGGTCCAGGACTCCACGATGTCCTTCGACTCTTTGAGTCCCAGACCGGTGTGCTCGCGCACCAGCTTGATCGCCGAGATCTTCTGCTCCGCGGCGACGAGGCGGTCGACCTCCGAGGCGACCTCCGGCGGGAGCGAGGCGCGGGGGAGCGGCCCGCCGGAGCGGGGCGCGACGAGCGGCGGTGTGCGGATGGCGGCAACGGTGCCGGGTGCCCAGGACTCGACGCGGTCCTTCGCCTCCTTCAGGCCGACGCCGGTGTGATCGCGGTACAGCTTGATCGCGACGATCTTCTGTCCGTCGGCGAGCAGGCGGTCGATCTCCGCTGCGGCATCCGCGGGGAGCGGTTGCGCTGCGCCGCCGACGACCGGCACCGCCGTCGTCTGCAGGGTGTGCGACGTCCGTGCCGGAGCGATGGAGGTCGCGGTCTCCGGAGCCTGGGGACGGGTGCTGCGCACGGCGCGGATGATGATCCATGCGCCGCCGACGACGACTCCGACCAGCACGATCGTGAAACCGAGGTACAGCATCGGGAGCTGGTCGAATCCGTCCATCATCGCCCCAGTCTACGAACGGCATCCGACGCCGCCCCAGGCGCTTCCCACCCGGCAGCCCGTACCCTGGATACATGACCGAGACTCCCCGCACGCGCCAGACGCGACCGGCATCCGCGTCCCCGCAGGGGAAGGTCCGCACCACCGGCGGCACGCAGGTGCGCCCCGCCACCGAGGGGTGGACGCAGCAGAAGGATGCCGAGGGGCGTCCGCTGCTGCAGTTCGCGAGCCCCAAGCGCGGCAAGCCGCCCGTGCACCTCGCCGACCTCACGCCCGCCGAGCGCATCGAGAAGGTGAAGGAGCTCGGGCTTCCGGGATTCCGCGCCAAGCAGCTCGCGACCCACTACTTCACGCACTACACGTCCGACCCGGCGGAGATGACCGACCTGCCCGCCGGCATCCGCGACGACCTCGTCGCCGGCATGCTCCCGCCGCTGCTCACCGAGGTGCGCCGGCTGGAGACCGACCGCGGCGACACGATCAAGTTCCTCTGGCGCCTGCACGATGGCGCCCTCGTCGAGTCGGTGCTCATGCGCTACCCCGGCCGCATCACGCTGTGCGTGTCGAGCCAGGCCGGCTGCGGCATGAACTGCCCCTTCTGCGCCACCGGCCAGGCCGGCCTCACGCGCAACATGTCGACCGCCGAGATCATCGAGCAGATCGTGCGGGCCAACCGCGTCATCGCGAACGGCGAGCTGGGCGGCAAGCGCCGCGATGACCACTCGATGGAGCGCGTCAGCAACATCGTGTTCATGGGCATGGGCGAGCCGCTCGCCAACTACAAGCGGGTCATGGACGCCGTTCGCATCATGGTCGCGAAGCAGCCCGACGGCCTCGGCATGAGCGCCCGCGGCATCACGGTCTCGACCGTCGGCCTCGTCCCCGCGATCAAGAAGCTCGCCGACGAGAACATCCCGGTGACCTTCGCGCTCTCCCTGCACGCGCCGGACGACCACCTGCGCGACGAGCTCATCCCGGTGAACTCGCGCTGGAAGGTCGACGAGGCCCTCGACGCCGCCTACGACTACTACGCCAAGACCGGACGGCGTGTGTCGATCGAGTACGCGCTCATCAAGGACATGAACGACCACGCCTGGCGCGCCGACCTCCTCGCTGAGAAGCTCAACGCCCGCGGTCGCGGCTGGGTGCACGTGAACCCGATCCCGCTGAACCCGACGCCCGGCTCGATCTGGACCTCGTCGGAGGTCGACGTGCAGAACGAGTTCGTCCGCCGCCTCAACGACGCCGGCATCCCGACGACCCTCCGCGACACCCGCGGCAAGGAGATCGACGGCGCCTGCGGTCAGCTCGTCGCGACCACCGAGGACGAGGCCGCCGCGGCATCCCTGGCCTGAGCCCCCGCGCCCCGACGCCTGCCCGCCTGTTCGGCGCGTGCCGCCGGTCAGGATCACGCCGGAGTGAGGGCGGTTGCGGGAGCGGATGCCGTGACGCCGGGGGCGGATGCGGACGCGCGGTCACGCACCCCGTCGCGGCGGCCGAGGTCGGCCGCGCGGTCGAGCCAGGACGCGACGCGTGCGGGCGAGGCGTCCTTGACCCCGAGCATCCTCTGCGTGCGCACGGATCGGATGCCGCAGAACTTCATGGTGCCGCGCGCGACGTGCGTCTGCGCGGGGAGCCCGGTGAGCGGCGTGAAGTACCACGGGGTGTCGGCGAGGAGGAAGAGGCGTCCGTGGGCGGCGTCCAGCAGTCCCTCCGGGAGCCCGAGCCGTGAGTAGCGGTACTCCTGCTGCGGCAGCAGCGCGCGGTCGAAGAAGCCCTTGAGGAGCGCGGGGACCGATCCCCACCACAGCGGGGTGAAGACCACGACGGTGGCGGCCTCGTGCAGGGCCGCCTTCGCGTCGACGAGGTCGGGTTCGAGCGTCATGCGCTCGCGGTAGCCGAAGCGCAGCGAGGGGTCGAAGTCGAGGTCGCGCAGTGCGATGACGCGCGCGTCGCCGTGCGCCGCGGCGTACCGCCGGGCGAGTTCGGCGGTGAGCGATCGGGCGTCGGGATGGCCGTCGATGACAAGTGCGGAAGGCATGGCGTTTCCAATCTGGACAGTGTCAATTTGGTGGACACTGTCAAGATAGGAGAGGATGTTGCTCGTGTCAAGTTCCCGGTCCGGCTATCATCACGGCGACCTCGCCCACGCGCTCGAGGCCGCGGCCATGCAGCTCCTGGCCGAGAAGCCGGCGCAGGACATCAGCCTGCGCGAGGTGGCCAGAGCGGCCGACGTGAGTCACAACGCGCCGTACCACCACTTCGCCGACCGCCGCGGGCTGCTCAAGGTGCTCGCCGAGCGCAGCATGGCCGACCTCGTCGCCGCGGTCAGGGATGCGCTCGCCGCATCCGGCGGTCCGCGCGACGCGCTGATCGCCGGGGGATCCGCCTACGTCCGCTTCGCCGTCGAGCATCCGCACGGATTCGACGTCGTCTACGACCCTGCGGTGTGCGTGCCGGGGGAGCCGACCGACACGATGGCCCCGCTCATCGCCGAGCTGGAGGGGCTGCTGGGCTCCGCGGCCGTGGCGGCCGGACTCGACGACGCCGCCGACGCGCTCGGGGTGTGGGGTCTCGTGCACGGACTCGGCACGCTGTGCGCGGCCGGGCATCTGCCGCTCGACACCGCGCTGGCCGTCGTCGCCTCGACGCTGGGGCGGATGCTGCCCCACTGACCCCGACGAGGTCGCTTCAGTGTTCGCCGAGGAGCCGCCCGCGCACGGCGGCGAGCCGCTCCTGCAGGGCGTCGAGGAAGGCGGCGACGGCCGGCTGGCCGAGGGCGTCGGGGCGCGCGACCAGCCAGTACGGCAGGCGCTGCTCGATCTGATCGGGCAGCACCCGCACGAGGTCGTCGTGCTGATCGGCGAGGAACGCGGGGAGCAGGCCGAAGCCGGCGCCGCCCCTCGTCGCATCGACGTGCACGTAGACGTTGGTGCTGGCCACGGCATCGGTCATGCCGGGAACCACCCGCCTGGCATCGTCGAGCGAGTCGACGTGGAGCATCGACTCGATGAAGTAGACGAGCGGCTGCCCCGCGAGATCGGCCGGTGACGACGGCGACGGATGCCGGCGCAGGAAGTCGCGGCTGGCGTACAGCCCGAGCGCATAGTCGGCGAGGTGGATCGCTCGCGCCCTGCGCACCTGAGGGCGTCCGACGACCACTTCGAGGTCGGCGCCGGCGCGCTGCTGCGAGGCCTGCCGGGTGGCGGTGACGATCTCCAGCGACACGTCCGGATGACGGCGGCGCAGCGCGGCCATAGCGGGGGCTGCGACGAATCCGCTGAAGCCGTCGGTCGCCGACAGGCGGATCAGCCCCTCCACCCGTCCGCCGTCGGAGGCGCCGAGGGCGCCGACGGCCCGCTCGACCTCCTCGGCCGCCGCCAGCGCGCGCGAGCCAAGGGGCGTGAGCTCCCAGACCCCGTCGGCCCTCGTCAGCACCCGTCCGGCGAGCTGCGTCTCGAGGGCGGAGATGCGCCGGGCGATCGTGGTGTGGTTGAGCCCGAGCCGCTGGCCTGCGGTCGTGAAACGCCCGCTGCGGGCCACGGCGAGGAGCACCAGCAGGTCGTCCGCGCTGAGCGGGGGTGCAGGGAAACGCGCGTCCACATGTGCAGTTTTGCATATCGGATGCCTGTGAGCGCTGAACTACTCTGCAGATGTGAGAAACACGCTGGGGACCGCGCACGGCACCGATCTGGGCGGGAGGGCCGCTCTCGTGACGGGGGCCGCGAGTGGCATCGGTGCCGCGTGCGCGGCCGCGCTGGCCGGTGCGGGGGCCCGCGTGATCGTGGCCGACCGCGATGCCGAGGGGGCGGCACGCGTGGCCGACGAGATCGGTGGGGAACCGCTGGCGATCGACCTGTCGGACATCGACAGCCTCGCCGCACGCGCCGTCGACGTCGACATCCTCGTCAACAACGCCGGCATCCAGACCGTCGCCCCGATCGTCGACTTCGACCCCGAGACGTTCCGGCGGATGCTCGACGTCATGGTGACCGCGCCGTTCCTCCTGATCCGCGCGGCGCTGCCCGGCATGTACGCGCGGGGGTGGGGGCGCATCATCAACGTCAGTTCCGTGCACGGCATCCGCGCCTCGGCCTACAAGTCCGCCTACGTGACCGCCAAGCACGCGCTCGAGGGCCTCTCCAAGGTCACCGCGCTCGAGGGGGCGCCCTACGGCGTCACGAGCAACTGCATCAACCCCGGATACGTGCGCACCCCGCTCGTCGAGAAGCAGATCGCCGACCAGGCGCGCGCACACGGGATCGCGGAGTCCGAGGTGATCGACCGGGTCATGCTCTCCGAAGCGGCGATCAAGAGACTGCTCGAGCCCGAGGAGGTCGCCGATCTGGCCCTGTGGCTGTGCGGTGCGACCTCGGCGTCGGTCACCGGGTCGTCGTACCTGATGGACGGCGGCTGGAGCGCGCGATGACCGGACTCGCGACGACGATCTACGGGCGGCGACCGGAGGCACCGGCGATGCTCGCGGTGCACGGCATCACCGCCAACGGGCGATCGTGGGGCGCGGTCGCCTCCCGGGTGGACGGGCACGGACTGCTCGCCCCGGATATGCGCGGTCGCGGCCGCAGCAACCGGATGCCGGCGCCCTACGGCCTGCGCACGCACGCCGCCGACCTCGCCGCGCTGCTCGACGCCGACGGCGGGGGTGCGCGCATCGTGCTCGGGCACTCGATGGGCGCGTTCGCGGTCGTGATGCTCGCGGCCGTCCGTCCCGACCTCGTCGAGCGGCTCGTGCTCGTCGACGGAGGGTTCCCGCTCCCGCTCCCGCCCGGCGTCGCGGGCATCGACGACGTCGACGTCGCGGCGCTGCTCGGCCCCGCAGCGCAACGGCTGGAGAGGGAGTTCTCCGACGCCGACGCCTACCTCGACTTCTGGCGGCAGCATCCGGCCTTCCTCCATGACTGGTCGCCTGCCGTCGAGGACTATGCACGCTACGACCTCGACGGCACCCGCCCGTCGGCAGTCGCCGCCGCGATGCTCGAAGACGGAGCGGAGCTCTACGGCCCGGACTGGTATCTCGACGCACTGCGTTCGCTGCAGATGCCGGTGACCGTGCTCCGCGCCCCGCGCGGGCTCACCGACGCCGAACCGCTGTACGCGCCGGGGACGCTGGAGGGCTTCCGCTCCCTCGTGCCGCAGCTCGAGGTGGTGGAGGTCGCCGACGTCAACCACTACACGATCCTGTTCGCCGACCGCGGGGCCGACCGCGTCGCAGCGGCCGCCCTCGGCGCACCCTGACGGCGCGCACCCACCACGACATCCGCACCCGATCAACGACATCCGCACCCGACAAACGACATCCGCACCCGATCAACGACATCCGCACCCGACAAACGACATCCGCACCCGACAAACGACACAGGAGTCGCCATGACCGCCGCCCCGTTCCCCGGCATCACCGCCCATCGCGTCGAGACGCCGCGCTACGCCGCCCACGTGCTGGAGAGGGTCGGCGCGGCCGACGGCCCCGTCGTCGTGTTCGTGCACGGGAACGTCTCCTCCGCGGCGTTCTACCAGCCCACGATGCTCGCCCTGCCCGAGAACGTGCGGGCGCTGGCGATCGATCTGCGGGGCTTCGGCGAGAGCGAGACCGCTCCGGTTGACGCCACCCGGGGGCTGCGCGACTTCGCCGACGACGTGTGCGCCGTGCTCGACGCGCTCGGCCTGGACGCCGTGCACCTCGTCGGATGGAGCATGGGCGGCGGCGTCGTGATGCAGGTCGCGCTCGACGCTCCCGAGCGCGTGTTGTCGCTCACGCTCGAAGCACCCGTGTCGCCCTACGGGTTCGGCGGCACGCACGGAGCCGACGGCATCCGCAACGACGCCGACGGCGCAGGCACCGGCGGCGGGGGAGCGAACCCCGACTTCGTCGCGAGGCTGGACGCGGGAGACAGGAGCGGCGACGAGCAGACGTCTCCCCGCACGGTCTACCGCACCGCCTACGTCGCCAAGCCGGAACTGCAGGAGGCGCACGAAGACGCCTGGGTGGCCTCGATGCTCACGACGAAGACGGGGGTCGACAACTATCCGGGCGATGCCGTGGCATCCGAGAACTGGCCCGGATTCGCCGCCGGTACCCGCGGCGTGCTCAACACGATGGCGCCGCAGCACCTCGACCTCTCGGGCATCGTCGACCTCGCGGTGAAGCCCCCGATCCTGTGGATCCACGGCGACAAGGACGCGATCGTCTCGGACGCGTCGTTCTTCGACCTCAACCAGCTGGGGCTGCTCGGCGTCATCCCGGGATGGCCGGGCGAGGAGGTCGCGCCGCCGCAGCCGATGGTCACCCAGACGCGCGCCGTGCTCGAGCGGTACGCCGCGAACGGCGGCTCCTATCGCGAGGTGTCGCTGCCGGATGCCGGACACGCTCCGCACCTCGACGAGGCGGCGACCTTCGAGGCCGAACTGACGCGCCACGTCGGGGCGTGACGCCCGCGGATCCGGTCCGTCGCCGTCGCGCCTGCGTCACCGCGCGGACGTCGTGCCGTCGCCCACGCCCTGCCTGAGCGTCCACGCCCCACCTGAGTGACGTCGCTCAGGTGGGGCGTCGCGGGTCAGGTGGGGCGTCGCGGAGAGGGGCGACGGGTGGTGCGGCGGCTACTCCGCGTCGCGGGGCGTGTGCAGGCGCAGCAGGCGCCCCGAGTCCTCGACGAGCTCCGACCACGAACCGACGTCGACCGCGCACTCGGCGACCGCGCAAGTCGGCAGCGCGATGAACGCACCGGTCAGCTCGACCACGGCGTCGCTCATCCCCGGATTGTGGCCGACGAGCATCGCGACCTCGCTGTCGTCGGGCAGGGCGGCCGCGATGGCGAGGATGGAGCGAGCCGAGGCCGCATACAGCAGCGGTTCCTCGATCACCTCGATGCCGGCGGCCACGGCGTACTCGGCCGCCGTGCTCCGGGCGCGCACAGCGGTGCTCGACACGATGCGGTCGAGCGCGATGCCCTCGTCGATCAGGCGGCGCGCCATCACGGGCGCGTCGCGGCGGCCCCGCGAGTTCAACGGACGGTCGTGGTCCGCCACGCCGGGGATGCCCCAGTCGGACTTCGCGTGACGTGCGAGCAGGAGGGTCTTCATGGGGCAAGCCTGACACCGTCCGAGTCCCGCCGCACCCCGAACCTGTGAGCGGCTCGCAGGTGCCGTCCGGGCTACGCACAGGCGGGATTTCCTACCCTCGAAGGATGGCTTACTCCGCGCATCGCCCCGGGAGGATGGATTCCCAGGGGCGGATCTCGTTCGAGACCGACGGCCCAGAGGGCTCGGTCACCGACGACGATCTCGAGTTCCTGAGGTCCTTCGAGCCCTCGGGCAGCGCGCCGGCGACCCCGGACGCGGCTGACGCCGACACGGCGACGCATCCCACCGAGGTCATCGATCCGGTCGAGGCCGCCGCCCCGGCATCCGCGCCGCGCACCACGACCCCGAAGGCCCCTCGCCCGAAGCGCGAGAAGAAGCCCCGCGTGCCCGGTTCGCGCCTGCGCACGCTGGCCATCCTCGGCGGTGCCGAGGGCGCGATCCTCGATCGGGTGCCCGGTGAGACGCCGCGCTTCGTGCAGATGTTCTTCGTGCTCGCCGGCACCGCCCTCGTCTCGGCGATCTCGATGCTGTTCGCGCTGACGACCGGCGTGCAGGCCGCGATCTGGCTGGCCGTGCCGCTCGCGATCGTGTGGGCGCTCATCATCTTCAACCTCGACCGCTTCCTCACGTCGACCATGTCGTCGACGACGAACGTGTGGCGGCTCATCGGGCTCGCGATCCCCCGCGTGATCATGGCCGCGATCATCGGCTTCGTCGTCGCCGAGCCGCTCGTGCTGCAGATCTTCCACAACGACATCGCCCGCGAGGTCGCGTCGACCAACATCACCCAGGCCCAGTCCGACCAGGACGCGCTCGAGAACGGACCCGAGAAGAAGGCCCTCGATGCGGCATCCGATCGCGTCGCCGAGCTGGAGAACCAGGCGGCGACCGGCATCGTCGCCGGCACCGACTCCTCGTCGGCCAGCGAATCGGCCGCCCAGGCCACCGTCGACGACCTCACGGCCAAGATGACGGCGCAGCAGACCGTGATCGACCAGGCCCGCACCCTGTACCAGTGCGAGCTCACCGGGGAGGGCGCGGGCAGCGTGCCCGGCTGCACCGGGGTCAACGGCCAGGGGGCGAGCTCCGACGCCGCCAAGACCCAGCTCGCCGAGGCGCAGCAGACCTATGACGCGCTCGCCGCCCAGCTGCGCACCGCCAACGAGGAGCTCGCCGCCGCCGGCACCTCGGCCAAGGAGAACACCGCCTCCTCCGAGAAGAAGAACCGCGAGGAGGCGCAGTCGCAGCTCCCCGCCGCGCAGAAGACCTACGAGAACGCGCTCGCCGCGTACAACGCACGGGCGGATGCCGTGGCGCAGGGCAACGCGGGAGCGGTCGGCCTGCTCAGCCAGATCAGCGGGCTGAACCGGCTCAGCGAGAAGGAGCCGACGATCCTCTGGGCGCACTGGCTGATCGCCGCACTGTTCTTCATGATCGAGCTGCTGCCGGTGCTGGTGAAGGTGCTCACGTCCTACGGCGAGCCCACGCTCTACGAGAAGGCCGCGGCGATCCGCAAGCAGGTCGCGCTCGACAAGGTCACCGCCGAGGGATTCCGCGACCGCGCCGACATCGTGTCGACGTCGTCCGTCGTGGTCGATGAGGCCGCGGCGCCGCAGACCCGCGCCGAGCGGCGCGAACGCACAGAGGCGCGTGCGGAAGACGGGCCGCGCGCAGACGACTCACGCACGGAGGAAGCCCAGCCCGCACCCCTCGTCTGAGGGCCGCGCGGATGGAGCCGCGGGCGGCTCAGCTGACGAGGCGCGCGAGGCGGACGCTGCGCAGCGCCGGCGAGAGGCGCACGGCCTCGGCGATCGAGCGGATGAGGGCCACGGTCGACGGGGCGCCCGCCCAGGCCATCCCCGTGAGTGCGTGCTCGACGAGAGACAGCGGATGCCGCAGCGCCGGGTCATGCGTGCGGGCGTCGTCCGAGAGCCAGTCGAGGAGATCGGCGACCGTCCACTCGGAGGGGAACGCCGACTCCGAGGGGCGGGGCTGACCGAGGCGTGCGTCCGCGGCGCCCGAGACGCCGCTGTCCGGTGGCGTCGCGCCCCTCGGCATCCGGAGGTGCGGGGGAGCGGGGATCGTGGTCCACTCGGAGGGGATTGGACCGTGATCTTCGGCGAGGGTGGTGGATGAGTGGTCCATTGGTCCAGAATCGTGCTCTATGAGCATCTCGGACAGGGCCAATGAGCTGCCAGTGGACCAGAATGCGGCTGTTTCCCGTGGCCTGGCCCGCGGCGACGCCGCACCGCTCGTGCACGCGGGCGACGCCTCCGCCGAGCGGCTCGCCTCCCGTCTCGGGCGCTGGACCCACGGCGACGGCACCCTCGCGGTGAACCTCTCCCGCGGGATCGCGGCGATCATCGCGGGTGGCGAGCTGCGTCCCGGCGACCGGCTCCCCGCCGAGCGGACGTTCGCCGCCGCGGCATCCGTCTCCCGGGGGACCGTCGTCTCCGCCTACGCCGACCTCGCCGAGCGCGGTCTGGTCGAGCGTCGGCAGGGCAGCGGCACCCGGGTCGCCGGGGTGCAGGCATCCGCCGTGCCCTTCACCAGGCCGGGTCGCGGCGAGGCGCTCTTCTCCGCCCTGCCCAACGCGATCGACCTGCTGCGCACCGTGCCGCAGATCCCCGATCTGGCCGTGCGGCTCATCACCGAGCATCAGCCCCGCCTCGACCTCGCCCTGCTGCCCGAGACCGATCCTGCCGGTCTCGCCATCCTGCGCGAGCAGATCGCCGGACTGTTCCGCGCCGAGGGCACGCCGACCACGCCGGAGCAGATCCTCGTGACCCACGGCGCACAGCAGGCGATCAGCCTCGTGGTGAACGCGCTCGTCGGCCCCGGCGACGTCGTGCTCGCCGAGGAGGTCACGTGGCCGGGCGTGACCGACTCCGTGGGGCTGCGCGGCGGAACCGTGCACGGCGTGCCGATGACCGACGACGGGCTCGACGTCGAGGCGCTCGAGCTCGCCCTCGCGCGCCTGCGCCCGGCTCTCGTCGCGGTCAACCCGCACCACCAGAACCCCACGGGTACGCGGATGCCACCCGCGGCCAGGCACCGGCTCGTCGAGCTCGCGGCGCAGTACGGCGTGCCCGTGATCGAGGACAGGGTGCTCGCCGGCATCTCGTTCGACGGGGTGGTGCCGCCCTCGCTCGCCGCCGAGCGTCCGGACGCCCCGGTGATCGTCGTGGAGTCGGTGTCGAAGTGGGCGTGGGCCGGGCTGCGCATCGGCTGGTTGCGGGCCGACCCTGTGCTCGTGCGCAGGCTCCGCGGCGCCAGGCAGCTCGCCGACCAGTCCACGAGCGTGCCCGCGCAGTTGCTCGCCCTCGACCTGCTCGCGCACGCCGATGAGCTGCGCCGCGAGAACAGCCGCGTCCACGGAGAGCGGCTGCGGCGGATCCTCGACCTCATGGCCGAGCATCTGCCCGACTGGACGGCGGTCCCTCCGCGCGGCGGACTCTCGCTGTGGGCGCAGCTGCCGACGGGATCGGCCGACGCGCTGGCGAGGGTGGCGGCGACGCACGGGGTGTCCGTCGCAGGGAGCGCCGCGTTCGCCGCATCCGCCTCCCCCGACGACCACATCCGCATCCCCTTCACGGCGCCCGACGACGTTCTCGCCGAGGCCGTGCGCCGCCTCGGCGACGCGTGGCGGGAGTACCGCGCGACCCTGTGAGGCGACCCGACGCCGTTTCGAATCGCACGACCGACCCCGGATCCGCCCGATCCGGGGTCAGTCGTGCGATTCGAATCCCGGGTGGCCGGCGGCGAGTAGCGTGGACGCATGGTCAACTATCGTTATCTCGGCAACAGCGGTCTCAAGGTCTCGGAGATCACCTACGGCAACTGGGTCACCCACGCCTCCCAGGTCGGCGACGACGCCGCCGTCAAGACCGTGCACGCCGCCCTCGACGCCGGCATCACCACGTTCGACACCGCCGACACCTACGCCAACACTGCGGCCGAGGTCGTGCTCGGCAAGGCGCTGGAGGGGCAGCGCCGCGAGGGCCTCGAGATCTTCACCAAGGTCTACTTCCCGACCGGGCCGAAGGGCGCCAACGACACCGGCCTCAGCCGCAAGCACATCATGGAGTCGATCAACGGCTCGCTGAAGCGCCTCGGCACCGACTACGTCGACCTCTACCAGGCGCACCGCTTCGACTACGAGACGCCGCTGGAGGAGACCTTCCAGGCCTTCGCCGACATCGTGCGTCAGGGCAAGGCGCTCTACATCGGCGTCTCCGAATGGACGGCCGAGCAGCTTCGCGCCGGCCATGCGCTCGCGACCCAGCTCGGTATCCAGCTCATCTCGAACCAGCCGCAGTACTCGATGCTGTGGCGCGTGATCGAGGGCAAGGTCGTGCCGGCATCCGAGGAGCTGGGCATCTCGCAGATCGTCTGGTCGCCGATGGCCCAGGGCGTGCTCAGCGGCAAGTACCTCCCCGGTCAGCCGGTGCCCGAGGGGTCCCGCGCGACCGACCCGCACTCGGGTTCGCACTTCATCAAGGACTTCCTGCGCGACGACCTCCTCGAGGCCGTGCAGCGACTGAAGCCGATCGCCGCCGAGGCCGGTCTGACGATGCCGCAGCTCGCGATCGCGTGGGTGCTGCAGAACCCGAACATCGCTGCGGCGCTCGTCGGCGCATCCCGTCCGGAGCAGCTGGCCGACACGGTCAAGGCCTCGGGCGTGAAGCTCGACGCCGACACGATGACCGCGATCGACACCGCCCTCGGCGACGTCGTCAACCGCGACGCCGAGGACACCTACTCGGTGTCGCCGAAGACGCGCCTGGTCTGACCCCCGGCGCGCGGCGCGCCCTGCGCGCTCGTGCCGGGCGCCGCACGCCCGAGCGTCGAGCGCCGAGACCCCCGTCCGATTACGAGACCCCCGCGTATTCACGTGAATACGCGGGGGTCTCGTAGGCACGCGGGGGTCTCGGCGGACCGGATGGACGAGGGCGGACGAGGACGGACGAGGGCGGACGAGGGCGGACGGGGACGGGCAAAGACGGACGAGGATGCGACGCTAGGCGACGGTGATGTCGACCTGGATCTCCGTGGCGAGGCGCTCCAGGTCGGCGCGCAGCGCGGCGAGATCGACGGATGCCGGCACCTTCGCGGTCACGGATGCCTCGAACAGGCGCCCTCCGGCCATCGCGGCGTCGCGGGTCTCGGTCGTCAGCTCCTCGATGCTCAGCGCGTGGCTGCTGAGCACGCCGGACACCTCGCGCACGATGCCGGGGCGGTCGTTTCCGAGCACCTCGATCGAGAGCAGCGCGGCGTCGGCATCCGCGGCATCCGACCCGGTGCGCACCGCGATCGTGAGCAGTCCGTCGAGCCCGCTCAGCGCGCGCTCCAGGTCGGCGGCGCGATCAGCGGCGACCGACACCTCGATCACGCCGGCGAACGTGCCGGCGAGCTCGGCGAGGCGGCTGTTCTCCCAGTTGCCGTCGTGCGCGTCGACGACATCGGCGACAGCGGCGACGAGTCCGGGCCGGTCGGCTCCGGCGACGGTGAGGATCAGAGTTGTCATGGCCACAGCGTAGACCTGACCGTGCTCACTCCACCCAGTCGCCGGTCTCCAGGAAGCGCTCGAGCCGGGCGCGGTGCGGGGCGAGGTCCCAGCCCTGCGCGGCGACCCAGTCGTCGGAGTAGTACGTGCCGGCGTAGCGGGCGCCGCCGTCGCAGATCAGCGTGACGACGCTGCCGGTCTCGCCCGCCGCCCGCATCCGGGCGATGAGCTGGAACGCGCCATACAGGTTCGTCCCCGTGGAGCCGCCGGCCCAGTGCAGGGTGCGCTCCTTCAGCATCCGGATCGCGGCGATCGAGCCGGCATCCGGCACCTGGATCATCTCGTCGATCACGGTCGGCACGAACGAGGGCTCGACCCGTGGGCGTCCGATGCCCTCGATGCGGCTCGGGCGGCCCGCCGGAGCATCCGCGGTGCCGGCCCAGCCGTCGTAGAACGCCGAGCCCTCGGGGTCGACCACCGCGACCCGCGTCTCGTGGCGGCGGTACTTCACGTACCGGCCGAAGGTCGCGCTGGTGCCCCCGGTGCCGGCGCCGACGACGATCCAGCGGGGGATCGGATGCCGCTCCTGAGCGAGCTGGCTGAACACGCTCTCGGCGATGTTGTTGTTGCCGCGCCAGTCGGTCGCGCGCTCGGCGAAGGTGAACTGGTCGAGGTAGTGGCCGCGGCAGTCGCTCGCGAGCCGGCGGGCCTCGGGCGAGATGTCCTCTGCCCGGTCGACGAGGTGGCAGCGTCCGCCGTAGAACTCGATGAGGTCGATCTTCTCCTGGCTCGTCGACCGCGGCACGACCGTGATGAACGTGAGTCCCAGCATCCGCGCGAAGTACGCCTCGGAGACGGCCGTCGATCCGCTCGACGACTCGACGAGCACGGTGTCCTCGCGGATGCGTCCGTTGACCAGGCCGTAGAGGATGAGCGAGCGCGCGAGGCGGTGCTTGAGGGAGCCGGTCGGATGCACCGACTCGTCCTTCAGGTACAGGTCGATGCCCCAGTCGGCCGGCAGCGGGAACAGGTGCAGGTGCGTGTCGGCGCTGCGGTTCGCGTCGGCCTCCAGCAGGGCGATCGCGGTGCTGGTCCAGTCGCTCATGCTTCGAGGGTACCGGGGAGGATCAGCCGACGGTTCCCGCCGGCGAGGCCTCCCCATCGCCCCCGATGTGCAGCAGCGACGCCTGCGACTGCTCCTGCCGCAGCTGGAACTCGAAGCGCGAGCGGTCGCCGCGGTGATGGGCCACGAAGTACTCGATGGGCGTGCCGTCGTCCCCGCGGCTGACGCTGCGCAACCGCAGCAGGGCCGATCCGGCGCTCACGCCGAGGTGCTGCGCCTGGTCGTGCGTGGCGACCGTCGCCTCGGCCGATCGCACGCCGTGCGTGGCGACCACCCCGTTGTCGGCCAGCAGCCGGTACAGGGACGCCTCGGTGAGGTCGGCGCCGAGGGTCAGCCTCCCCACCTCGTCGGGCATCCACGTGGTCGACAGCGACCAGGGCTCGCCGTCGACGTGCCGCAGGCGTTCGAGCACGACGACGGGCGCGCCGAGCTCGACCTCGAGAGCCGCGGCGACCTCGTCGTCGGCGACCGCCATCTCGTGGCGGAGCACGTCGCTGTGCACGTGACCGCCGCGGCGCTCGACGTCGTCGTAGAGGCCGACGAGCGTGTGCACGAGGCTTTCGCTCGTGCGGGGGCGGGACACGAACGTGCCCTTGCCCTTCACGCGCTCGACGAGCCCCTCGTGCTCCAACTGGGCCAGGGCCTGGCGCACCACGGTGCGGGAGATGCCGTAGCGCTCGCACAGCCGGTGCTCGCCGGGGAGGGGGTCTCCCGGCTGCAGCCCGTCGCGGGCGATGCCGTCGATGATCAACTGGCGCAGCTGGTCGTACATCGGCGCCGCGGAGCGGCGGTCGATCTCGTCGGCGCCGGACGCCATCAGTACGCCACCCCGGCGTGCAGGATCACGTTGGCGTAGGGCGTGAACTCGCCGGAGCGCACGAACGCCCTCGCGCCCTGCGTGAGCTTCTTGAACTCCACGTGCGGCACGAGCTCGATCTCGAAGCCCTGTCCGGCGAACCGCTCACGCAGCGCCTCCAGCACCTCGGGGCTCGTCTCGGCGACCTCCGCCGAGACCGTGGCGCCCTCCACGACGAGCTCGGCCAGCACGGTGTCGAGCACGTCGAGGAACGCCGGGGCGCCGGGGCGGTAGGCGAGGTCGATGCGCTCGGCGCCCACCGGGATCGGCAGCCCGGCGTCGGTGACGACGAGCAGGTCGGTGTGACCGGTCTCGCTGATCACGCGGGAGAGGGCGGGGTTGATCGTGGTCGTGGTCTTGCGCATGGGAGCTCCCGTCAGGCTGCTGATTCTCGTGCGGAGAGGAAGGCGTCGACCTCGGCCCGCATCGGCAGGCTGGGCGAGGCGCCCTGCTTGGTGACCGTCAGCGCCCCGGCCGCGGAGGCCAGACGCACCGCTTCGGTCAGCGGCGTGCCGCTCGCGAGCGCGGCGCCGAGGTAGCCGGCGTAGGCGTCGCCCGCGGCGGTCGTGTCGACGGCCTGCACCGGGAACGGCGGGATGACGGATGCTCCCTCCGCCGTCACGACGCACGAGCCCTGTCCGGCGAGCGTGATGACCGCCGCGCCGACGCCGCGGTCGAGGAACCAGCGTCCCGCGCGTTCGGCGGACGCGGCATCCGTTACCTCGACGCCGCTGAGCAGCGTCGCCTCGGTCTCGTTCGGGGTGACGATGTCGATGCTCGCCCACACCTCGTCGGGCAGAGGGGCGGCCGGAGCCGGGTCGAGGATCACGGTCATGCCGTGCTCGCGGCCACGGGCGGTGATGTGCGCTGTGAGCGCCGACGGCGTCTCCAGCTGCGTCAGCAGCACGGAGGTCGTCGGGGCGAGAGCGGCCAGTGCGTCGTCGATCTGCGCGGTGCTGAGCGCGGCGTTCGCGAGCGGGACCATGACGATGTCGTTCTGCGCCGAGGCGTCGACGCGGATGTGCGCGATGCCGGTGGGGCCGGGCACCGTGCGCAGGTGGGTGAGGTCGACACCCGCATCGGAGAGCCCGCCGACCACGAGGTCGTGGAACAGGTCGTCGCCGACGCATCCGACGAAGCTCGTGCGGGCACCGGAGCGCCCGGCCGCCACGGCCTGGTTGGCGCCCTTGCCGCCGAGCATGAGCGTGAACTGGTCGCCGAGGATCGTCTCGCCGCGGGCGGGCAGCCGCTCGGAGAACGTGGTGACGTCGGCGGTCACGCTGCCGACGATGACGACTCCCGAACGGTCGGGGGAGGGGGCGGCTGTCATGGTGCTCCTGATCGTCGTCGACGGCGCGGAGGCTTTTGACATCCTCCACGGCTGTCATTACATTAGCCGAATCCGAACCTGTAACGACAGGTTGCGCCCGAGGAGACACGATGACCGCGCTCGCCCCCCGCCTCTATGTCGACAGCGCCGACGTCGAGCGCGTCTCGTCGCTCCTCGCCGCCGGGGCCGTGCACGGCGTCACCACCAACCCGACGATCCTCGAACGCGGCGGACGCACCGCCGCCGAGATCCCCGAGCTCTACGCCCGCTGGGAGTCCGAGGGCGCGACGGAGATCTTCTTCCAGACCTGGGGCGGCGACACCGCCTCGTTCCTGCGCAACGCCGAGGGCATCCTCGCGCTCGGCGACCGGGTGGCCGTCAAGGTACCCGCCACCCGCGACGGCTTCGCCGCGGCATCCGCCCTCGTGCGCGACGGCGCCACCGTGCTCGTCACGGCCGTCTACTCGGTCGCCCAGGCGCTCGCGTGCGCGAGCATCGGCGCCCAGTACATCGCCCCGTACCTCGGACGGATGAGGGATGCCGGCATCGACGGCGACGCCGTGATCGCCCGCATGCAGGAGGTCTGCGCGGGCAGCGGCTCGAACGTGCTCGCCGCCAGCCTGCGTTCGCCCGACGACATCACGGGACTCCGGCTCGCCGGCGTCCCCTACTTCACCGCCGCTCCCGAAGTGATCGAGCAGGTGCTGTTCCACGAGGTCAGCGACAGCTCGGCCGCGGAGTTCGACGCCGCCATGGTGCGTCTCGGCGCCTAGCCTTCCGGGGTCTGGGCGAGTACCGCCCGGTCGGGTCTCAGGCGGAGGCCGCCTGGCGCAGCCAGCGCTCCACGCCGGCGATGTGGGCCGTGGTCAGCGAGGTCGCCAGTGCCGGGTCGTGCTGGGCGATCGCGTCGGCGATGGCCCTGTGCTCCGACAGCGTGCGCTCGACCGCGCCGCCCTCGGTGAGTCCTCGCCACACGCGGGCACGCACGGTCTGGCTGCTCAGATGCTCGACGAGGCTCGCGAGGTAGGCGTTGCCCGCCATCCGCACGATCTCACGGTGGAAGCGGATGTCGTGCTCGACGAGCTCCTCGATGCTCACCGAGGCGTCGATGCCCTCGACCTCTCGCGCCAGATCGGCGATCTCCTCGTCGGTGCCGAGAGTTGCGGCGAGGCCGGTCGCCTGGGACTCCAGCATCCGGCGGACCGCGAAGATCTCCAGCATCGAGTCGTCGTCGTGCATGTCGATGACGAAGGCGATGGCCTCGAGCAACAGGTGCGGTTCGAGGCTCGTGACGTAGGTGCCGTCGCCGCGGCGTACGTCGAGCACGCGGATGACCTCCAGCGCCTTCACGGCCTCGCGCATCGAGCTGCGGCTCAGGCCCAGACGCTCGGACAGCTCCTTCTCGGGGGGCAGCCGGTCGCCGGGGGAGAGCTCGCCCGACACGATCATCGCCTTGATCTTCTCGATCGCCTCGTCAGTGACAGCCATGGCGTCATCCTTCCACAGTCATCGGATGTCTGGGGCAGGATGGAGTCATGCGCGTCGTCGACACTCATCTGCACATGTGGGACCCGTGGGAGCTGGAGTACGACTGGCTCACGGGCGCCATGCACGCCCGCTTCGCCGAGGAGGAGGTCTTCGTGGCGCAGCTGCCCGGCGTCGAGGAGGAGGTCTCGATCTTCGTGCAGGCCGGCACCGTGGAATCGGCCTACCTCGACGAGGTGGCGTGGGTGGAGCAGATCGCGGATGCCGCGGGCGTCGTCGCGATCGTCGCCGGGGCCCGGCTGGACCTGTGGGGCGAGACGGCCGCGCACCTGGAGAGCCTCGCGGCGCACGAGCGCGTGGTGGGTGTGCGGCACAACCTGCAGTCGGAGCCCGACGGGCTCGCGCGCCGCGGTGCATTCATCGACGGCGCGCGCCAGGTGGCCGATCGGGGCTGGACCTTCGACGCCTGTGTGCGCCACGATCAGCTGCCCGATGTGACCGCGCTCGCCGACGCCGTGCCCGAGCTGCGCATCGTGCTCGACCACCTCGGCAAGCCTGCGATCGGAACGGCCGATGCTCCGCTGCGACCGAGCGCCGAGTGGGTGCGCGACCTGCACGGGTTGGCCGCCCAGCCGCGCACGTACTGCAAGCTGTCCGGTCTCCCCGGGGAGACGGCCGGAGTGTGGACCGACGACCAGGTCGTGCCGTTCCTCGATGAGGCGCTCGCCGCCTTCGGCCCGGACCGGCTCATGTGGGGCAGCGACTGGCCGGTGTCATCGGTCGACACGGCAGCCCCCGCCGAGCGCGGGTATCGCGGCGACTCGCGGGCCCGGTGGCTCCGGACCGTCGCCGACTGGGCCGATGCGCGCGGCCTCGACCCCGACCGTCTGTTCTGGTCGAACGCCCTGGAGTTCTACGGCATCCGCTGAGTCGCGCTGCGCGCCCGCTGCGCCGCGTCCCGTCCCGCGCGCTCTGCGCCACCCCTGTTCCCGTATGGGTTGTGGTCGTTCGATCTCGAATTCAGCGACCACAACTCATACGGGAGCAGGGGTGGGCGGGCGAGGGCGGGGTGGGCGGGCGAAGGCGGGGGTGGGAGCGAGGGCGGGAACGGGCGCGAGGGGTCAGGGGCGGCGTGAGCGGAGCGCGGCGCGCACGCGGGCGACGAGCCGGTCGGGCGAGGCGAGGAGCACCGAGGTCACCTCGATCACGATCCAGCCGGCGGCGCGGAGCGCGGCGATGCGCTCCACGTCGGCCGCGTACCGACCGGTGTGCAGTGTGCTCTGGTATTCGATCGCGATCTTCAGCTCGGGATAGGCGAGGTCGACGCAGCCGAGGAAGCGGCCGCGGTCGTCATGGACGTCGAGGTTCAGGCGGGGCTCGGGGAGCCCGGCGAAGACCAGGTGGCAGCGCACGGCGCTCTCCCGCGGCGACCACGAGTCGGTGCGTATCAACGGAAGCGCCTCACGCAGACGGCGGATGCCGACCCGTCGGCCTGCCCGTATGGCATTCTCCAGCTCCGGCACGGTGGTGAGCGGCGGCATCCCGATGTTCGGACGACCCACTCCGGGGTTCCACTCGCGGCAGAAGAAGTCGCCCAGCGCGACGAGGTCTATCAGCGGCATCGTGCCGAGGGACGCCCACGTGGTCGCGGGGTCGGACGCGACGACGCCGTCGACGGACGAGGACACGGAGGTGCGCGGGCGTGCGCGGTGCGCGACCACTCCTCGCATGCGGGGCAGATGGCCGTCACCGAAGGTGCTGACGTGCACGGGGAGCACGTCGTCGGCGGCGATCATCCCCTGCACATCTCGCGCGAGCGGGAGCGGCGCGCCCCAGAGCGCGGCGGCGGACTCGTGGCTCAGGAACTGCCCGGGCCGCAACAGCGGGGCGAAGGCGCGGGCGGCCCGGCGTCGCGCGGACTGCTGCCGTTCGTAGGGCGAGGCGTCCGATGAGAGCGCGCTCGCGGACTGGGCGGTCGCGGACACGGTGCGCGTCCCGCGGAACGGCCCTGCGAGGTCACCGGCGCGGAGCCGGCGCCGGCTCACGCCGAGGGTCAGCGCCTCGCGCACGGAGAAGTCGTCGCCCAGCGAACGGGGAAGGGGCGAGGGCTTCGGCATCCGCCCATCCTGCCGCTCGCCCCGCCGACGTGTCGGAAACTCTCCACAGCCCTGCTCCCGTATGAGTTGTGGTCGCTCGAACGTGGATTCAGCGACCACAAGTCATACGGGAGCGGAGATGGTGTGGGTGGAGACGGGAGCGGGGGGACGGGAGCGGGAGTGACGGGGGATGAAGCGGGGTCAGGCCTCGGCGGGGCGCAGGCGCAGGCGCGCCATGCCGCCGTCGACCTCGATGGACGTGCCGGTCGTGGAACCTGCGTCAGGGCCGACCAGGTAGGCGACGGCGGCGGCGACCTCGTCGGCGCTGACCAGACGGCCGTGCGGCTGCCGGGCCGCCAACGCGGCGCGCTCGGCGGCGGGGTCGGATGCCGAATCCAGCAGTCGCCCGACCCACGGGGTGTCGGCGGTGCCGGGGTTCACGGCGTTCACGCGGATGCCCTCGCGCAGGTGGTCGGTGGCCATCGCGCGGGTCAGCGCCGAGACGGCCCCCTTCGACGCGCTGTAGAGCGCACGCTGGGGGAGTCCGGTCGTGGAGGCGATGGATGCCGTGTTGCAGATCGCCGCGGCGGGCGACTGCCGCAGCCAGGGCAGGGCCGCCGCGGTGACGCGGGCGATGCCGGTGACGTTGATGGAGAGCACGCGTGCCCACTCGTCGTCGTCGTTCGCGGCGATGTCGCCCTGCGCGCCGATGCCGGCGTTGTTCACGAGGATGTCGATGCGGCCGAACCGCTCGGCGATCGCGGCGACGGCGGCATCCACCGACGCGCGGTCGGAGACATCGGCCGTGAACGCGGCGAACGCGGCATCCGCTCCCGAGACGTCGCGATCCAGCACGGCGATCTGTGCGCCGTCCTCGTGCAGGCGGTGCGCGATCGCCGCTCCGATGCCGGATGCCCCGCCGGTGACGATTGCGACCAGTCCGTTCAATCCCGTGCTCACTTGTGTGCCTCCCATGCCACGAACTCCTGCCGCTGATGGCCGAGTCCTTCGATCTCGATGTCCACGACGTCCCCCGCCTTCAGGTAGGGGAACTTCCCGCCGAACGCCACGCCCTGCGGGGTGCCGGTGAGGATCAGGTCGCCGGGCTCGAGGGTCACGTACTGCGACAGGTGGTGCACGATGACGCGCACGTCGAAGATCATGTCGTTCGTGTTCGAGTCCTGGCGGGGCTCCCCGTTGACCCAGCTGCGCAACCGCAGCTCGTCGACGTCGACCTCGTCGGGGGTGACCAGCCACGGGCCGGTGGGGTTGAAGCCCGGGGCGATCTTGCCCTTCGACCACTGGCCTCCGGACACCTCCATCTGGAAGGCGCGCTCCGACACGTCGTTGGCCACGACGTAGCCGGCGATGTGCGCCTCCGCCTCCTCCGGGGAGTCGAGGTAGGCGGCGCGGGCGCCGATGACGATGCCGAGCTCGACCTCCCAGTCGGTCTTCTCGCTGCCGCGCGGGATCGTCACGGCGTCGTCCGGGCCGACGACCGTGTTCGGGGTCTTGAGGAACATGATCGGGACGGTCGGCGGCTCGGCGCCGGATTCGCGGGCGTGCGCGGCGTAGTTCTGGCCGATGCAGATCACGGCGCTCGGACGCGCGATGGGCGCGCCGATGCGCAGCGACGCCGCATCCGGCACCTCGGGGAGCTCGCCGGCATCCCGCGCCGCCACCACGCGGGCGCGGAAATCGGAGGCGAGGAAGTCGCCGTTCACATCGGATGTCACGGACCGCAGGTCGAGGTGGCGATCGCCCTCGACGAGCACGGGGATCTCTTCTCCGAAGGCGCCAAGCCGCGCGAACTTCATGGTTCTCCTGGGTGGTCGGTCGGCCGTCGGGCGACGGCCTGCGTCGTTGACAGTATAGACATCGGATGTTTACACTCCAAGGGTCGGAGTGAGATCGCCGACAGCGAGAGGAAAACCCGTGAGCCGTATCGTCGCCCTCGACACCACCGACATCCGCTTCCCCACGTCCCTGAGCCTGGACGGGTCGGACGCGATGAACCCCGACCCCGACTACTCGGCGGCTTATGCGATCATCCGCACGGACGCCGCCGACGGCATCGACGGACACTCCTTCGTGTTCACGATCGGCCGCGGCAACGACGTGCAGGTCGCCGCGATCGACGCGCTGGCCGGACACCTCGTCGGCCGCGAGCTGGAGCCGCTGCTCGACGACATGGGCGGCACCTTCCGCGAGCTGATCGGCGATTCGCAACTGCGCTGGCTCGGCCCGGAGAAGGGCGTCATGCACATGGCGATCGGCGCCGTCATCAACGCGCTATGGGACATCAAGGCCAAGCGCGCCGGTCTCCCTCTGTGGCAGCTGCTCGCGCGCATGACGCCGGAGGAGCTCGTCGACCTCGTCGACTTCCGCTACCTCACCAACGCCCTCACCCGCGAGGACGCGCTGGAGATCCTGCGCGCCGCCGTCCCCGGTCGCGCCGAGCGCGAGGCCGAGCTGCTCGCCACCGGGTATCCCGGCTACACGACCAGCCCCGGGTGGCTCGGCTACTCCGACGAGAAGCTGGAGCGCCTCGCCCGCGAGGCCATGGCCGACGGCTTCACCCAGATCAAGCTCAAGGTCGGCGCCGACCTGCAGGACGACATCCGTCGCTTCCGCAAGGCGCGCGAGGTCTGCGGACCCGACTTCCCCATCGCGATCGACGCGAACCAGCGCTGGGAGGTGTCGGAGGCCATCGAGTGGGTGAACGCGCTCGCCGAGTTCCACCCGGCCTGGATCGAGGAGCCCACCAGCCCCGACGACATCCTCGGCCACGCCGAGATCGCCCGAGGCGTCGCGCCGATCCGCGTCGCCACCGGCGAGCACGCGCAGAACCGGATGATCTTCAAGCAGCTGCTGCAGGCCGAGGCCATCGAGGTCATGCAGATCGACGCGGTGCGCGTCGCGGGCGTCAACGAGAACATCGCCAACCTCCTGCTCGCGGCGAAGTTCGGCGTGCCCGTCTGCCCCCACGCCGGCGGGGTCGGGCTGTGCGAGGCCGTGCAGCACCTCTCGATGTTCGACTTCGTGGCCGTCAGCGGCACGCGCGAGGGCCGGATGATCGAGTTCGTGGACCACCTGCACGAGCACTTCGTCACCCCCACCGACATCCAGGGCGGCTCCTACATAGCGCCCACCGCACCGGGCACCGGCATGGAGATGAAGGTGGCCAGCGTCGCGGACTACACCTGGACGGGCGCGCATGTCGTCTCCTGATCCGATCGCCGTCCCGCGCCTCGGCTACGGTGCCGCGAACGTCGGAAACCTCTTCCGTCCGCTCACCGACGACGAGGCCTGGGCCGTGCTCGACGCGGCGTGGGAGTCCGGCATCCGCCACTACGACACCGCTCCGCACTACGGGCTCGGCCTGTCCGAGCGGCGCCTCGGGGCGTTCCTCGCGACCAAGCCACGCGAGGAGTTCTTCCTCTCCACGAAGGTCGGACGCCTGCTGCGGCCCAACCCCGACCACGAGACCGGCGGCCTCGACACCGCGAACGACTTCCACGTGCCCGACGACCTGCGTCGGGTGTGGGACTTCTCGGATGCCGGCATCCGCACCTCCCTGGAGGAGTCGCGCGAGCGGCTGGGCATCGAGCGCATCGACCTGCTCTACCTGCACGACCCCGAGCGTCACGACCTCGACCTCGCACTCGCCGAGGCCCTGCCCGCGCTGGAGCGGCTGCGTGCGGACGGCGAGGTCGGCAGGGTCGGCATCGGCTCGATGACCTCGGAGGCGCTCGCCGCCGGGGTGCGATCCGCCGATCTCGACCTCGTCATGGTCGCGGGACGGTACACGCTGCTCGAGCAGCCGGCCGCGGCCGAGGTGCTGCCCGCCTGCCGCGAGAACGGCACGGGGATCGTGGCGGCATCCGTCTTCAACTCCGGGCTGCTCGCGCAGGAGGAGCCACGCCGCGACGGACGCTACGAGTACGGTCAGCTCCCCGACGAGCTGTGGGACCGCCTGGTGCGCATCCACGCCGTGTGCGCCGACCACGGTGTGCCGCTGCCCGCCGCCGCGCTGCAGTTCCCGCTGCAGTCCGACGTGGTGGAAGCGGTCGTGGTGGGCGGCAGCCGCCCCGCTCAGCTCGTGCAGAACGCGGAGCTCGCGGCCCTGGAGATCCCCGCATCGCTCTGGCAGACGCTGGCTGCGGAGGGCCTCATTCCGTAGTCCCCGTCCGGCTCGCCCGCCGTTCCCGCCGTTCCCGCCGTTCCTGCCGTTCCCGCCGTTCCCGCCGTTCCCGCCGTTCCCGTATGAGTTGTGGTCGCCATTTCGCGCATGCAGCGACCACAAGTCATACGGGAGCGGAAGTAGCGCGGCCCAGGGCGCGGCTGGCGGACGGGCGCGGGCCGGATCAGGGGCGGCCGGTCGTGGACTCGCGCACGACGAGGCGGGCGGGGAAGGGGGGCGTCGCCACGGGAGGGGATGCCGGGTCGGCCAGCTGGCGCAGCAGCGCGGTCCCGGCGGCGCGTCCGATCTCGTACCCCGGCTGACGGATCGTCGTGAGGGGGACCACCGCCTGGTGCGCCTGGTCGACGTCGTCGAACCCCACGATCGCGACATCCTCCGGCACGCGGATGCCGTGTCGGAGCAGACCGGTCTGCGCGCCGACCGCGACCATGTCGTTGGCCGCGAACACCGCGTCGGGGCGTTCCGACGGCGCCGCCCCGACGATCGCCTCGGCGGCGCGCAGCCCGTCTTCGATCGTCAGGTCCTGCACCTCGTGCACGGAGACGGATGCCGCGGTGCCGGCGACCGCGTCACGCAGCCCGCTCAGCCGGTCGTTCGACTCGCTGACCCGGGACGAGTCGAGGAAGAGGATCCGTCGCCGGCCGATCTCCCGCAGGTGCTCGCCCGCGAGCCTCCCGCCCTCGCGGTCGTCGAAGAGCACGGAGGCGACGCTCGGGGAGTCGCGCACGGGGCCGATCACGACGGAGCGGATGCCGCGGTCGGCGAGACGCTCGAGCCGGTCCACGACGTCGTCGCGCGGATAGATGATGATCCCCTGCACGCGGTGCGCCTCGAACATGTCGATGTTGCGGCGCTCCTGCTCGACGTCGCGATTGCTGTTGCTGAAGAACAGCGACCAGCCCTCGGGGCGCGTGGCGTCCTCGACGCCGCGGGAGAGCTCGCTGAAATAGGGGAGCCAGGCGTCGAGGAGGATGAGGGCTATGGTGCGACTGCTGCCGGCTCGCAACTGCCGGGCGGACTCGTTGGGCACGAACCCGAGTTGCTCGATCGCCGCGCGCACCTTCTCGCGGCTGGCCGCACCCAGCACGTGCGGGTGGTTGAGGTAGTTCGACACCGTCGAGGAGGAGACGCCGGCCAGGGCGGCCACGTCCTTCACGCTGGCTGGCATCGTCACTCCTCCTGTCGACGCCGTGCACCGGCGGCGACACCAGAGTAGCGAATGACTTGGCACGTGCCAAGAAAGTTCTTGACAGGCTGCGCGGAGCGGACGTAGCGTGTCTCGCACGCCGACTTGGCACGTGCCAAGTCGGCGGAGGCGACGGTGCCGCACACCCGCCTCCGAGGGAGCGCAGTGAACATCGGATGCCACGGACTCGTGTGGACAGGGGCGTTCGACGCCGACGGCATCCGTCTCGCCGTCGAGAAGACGAAGGAGGCCGGGTTCGACCTGATCGAGTTCCCGCTGATGGACCCGTTCTCGTTCGACGTGGCCGCGGCGAAGGCGGCCCTCGACGAGCACGGACTCGCGGTGAGCGCCTCGCTCGGTCTCTCCGAGGCCACGGATGTCACCAGCTCCGATCCCGCCGTCGTCGAGGCGGGGGAGGCCCTGCTGCTCCGCGCCGTCGACGTGCTCGCCGATCTCGGCGGCACCCATTTCTGCGGGGTGATCTACAGCGCCATGAAGAAGTACATGGAGCCGGTCACCGCCGAGGGGCTGGAGAGCAGTCGTCGCACGATCGCCCGGGTCGCCGACCATGCCGCGGCGCGCGGGGTGTCGGTGTCGCTGGAGGTCGTGAACCGCTACGAGACGAACGTGCTGAACACCGCGCGGCAGGCCATCGACTTCGTCGGAGCGGTCGATCGGCCGAACATCGGCATCCACCTCGACACCTACCACATGAACATCGAGGAGTCGGACATGTTCGCGCCCGTGCTCGACGCGGCGCCGAGCCTGCGGTACGTGCACATCGGCGAGAGCCATCGCGGGTACCTGGGCACCGGTTCGGTCGACTTCGACACGTTCTTCAAGGCGCTCGGACGCATCGGCTACGACGGTCCGATCGTGTTCGAGTCGTTCTCCTCGGCGGTGGTCGCCCCCGACCTCAGTCGCATGCTCGGCATCTGGCGCAACCTCTGGACCGACAACGTCGAGCTGGGGGCGCACGCCAACGCCTTCATCCGCGACAAGCTCATCGCGGTCGACTCGATCCGGCTGCACTGACCCCCGGATCGGGGCACCTGTGATGCAGTTGTTATTACAGGTGTTCCCATTCGCCCCGACATTAGATACATTTAGATACAACTTGCACTGAGCGTAGGGCTCAGGTGACAATTGATCCGATGTTTACGGTCAGGTGGACCGAGAGCATCCCATACGACCTTCAAGGAAGCAGGTGCGCAGATGAGTGAACCCATCCTCCGGGTGGAGGGCATCAGCAAGGGCTTCCCCGGTGTCCAGGCGCTCAAGGGGGTGCACCTCGAGGTGCACGCCGGTGAAGTGCTCGTGCTCGTGGGGGAGAACGGCGCTGGCAAGTCCACGCTCATGAAGATCCTCTCCGGGATCTACACGAAGGACGAGGGCACGATCTCGTTCGACGGGCGTGAGGTGGAGCTGACCGGGCCGCTGCAGGCGCAGGAGCTGGGCGTCACGATCATCCACCAGGAGCTCAACATGATGCCCGACCTCACGGTCGCGCAGAACATCTACATCGGCAGGGAGCCCAAGAACGGGCCGTTCCTGTCGGAGCGCAAGCTCAACGCGGCGGCGGCGGAACTGCTGCAGCGCCTCGGCATCGACCTCGACCCCCGCGCCAGGGTGGGCGAGCTCACGGTGGCCGAGCAGCAGATGGTGGAGATCGCCAAGGCGCTGTCGTTCAACGCCCGCGTGCTGATCATGGACGAGCCGACGTCGGCGCTCACCGACAGCGAGGTGGAGACGCTGTTCGTCCTCATCGAGCAGTTGAAGGCGCGGGGGACCGGGATCGTGTACATCTCGCACCGCATGGACGAGCTGCGCCGACTCGCCGACCGGGTCACGGTGCTCCGAGACGGTGAATACATCGGATCACTGGAGAAGTCCGAGGTCAGCATCCCGAAGATCATCGAGATGATGGTCGGGCGCCCGATCGACGAGGGCACGCGTCCCGCGGCCCGCGAGCACCTGAACGATCCGGTGGTGCTGGACGTGCAGGGCCTGTCGACCAAGAGCCTCCTCAAGGACGTGAGCTTCCAGCTGCACCGCGGCGAGATCCTCGGGTTCGCCGGGCTCATGGGGGCGGGACGCACGGAGACCGCGCGCGCCGTCATCGGCGCCGATCACCGCGACGGCGGCACCATCGCGATCAGCGGGCGCCCGGTGCGCATCGGGCAGCCGGCGGATGCCGTCAAGCACGGCCTCGGGTACCTCTCGGAGGACCGCAAGCTCCTCGGGCTCATGCTCGAGCAGGACGTCACGTTCAACACCGTCCTCGCCTCCCTCGGCTCGTACGCGAACGCGATCGGGTGGATGGGCGACGGCAAGGCCAAGAACCGCACCAAGGAGTACGTGCAGCAGCTGCGCGTGAAGACCCCCTCGGTGAACCAGGTCGTCAAGCTCCTCTCCGGAGGCAACCAGCAGAAGGTCGTCATCGCCCGGTGGCTGATGCGCGACTGCGACATCCTCATCTTCGACGAGCCCACCCGCGGCATCGACGTCGGGGCCAAGGAGGAGATCTACCGCCTGATGCAGCAGCTCGCTGACCAGGGCAAGTCCATCATCGTCATCTCGTCCGAGCTGCCCGAGATCCTCCGGGTCGCGAACCGCATCGCCGTGTTCGCGAACGGCCGGATCACCGGAACGCTCCGCAACGAGGAAGCCAGCCAGGAGAAGATCATGCAACTCGCAGCCCACGGGGAGGAAGACTGATGAGCACCCCTCAGGAGCACGGCTCCACCACCACCGTCATCCAGCAGGCCGTCGCCGAGAACACCGACAAGCGCGATATCGCCGGCGCACTGAAGCGCCAGCTGCAGCAGTCGCTCGCCTTCGGCACTCTCGTCGTGCTCGTGGTGTTCTTCGCGATCGCCAGCCCGAGCTTCCTCACCTTCAGCAACATCGCCTCGGTGCTGCTGTCGACCGCCGTGATCGGCATTCTCGCCCTCGGCACCACGTTCGTGATCATCACCGGGGGCATCGACCTCTCGATCGGCACCGGCATGGCCCTGTGCGCGGTGATGACCGGCGTGTTCATCACCAACATGGGGCTCCCGGTCTGGGTCGGCGTGATCGGCGGCATCCTCACCGGCGTGCTCATGGGCCTGGTCAACGGCGTCAACATCACGTTCCTCCGACTGCCCCCGTTCATCGCCACGCTGGCGATGATGATGATCGCCGGCGGTCTCGCGCTGGTCATCTCGGGCGTCGCGCCGATCTACTTCTCCACGTCGGCCCCCGACTTCAAGAAGATCGCCCTCGGGGTCATCATCCCCGGCATCCCGAACGCCGTGCTCATCACCGCGCTGCTCGCCGTGATCGGCTACATCGTGCTTTCCAAGACGCTACTGGGCCGCTACACCTTCGCGATCGGCTCGAACGAGGAGGCGACCCGCCTCTCCGGGGTGAACACGCGCCGCTGGACGATCTTCATCTACATGTTCGCCGGGGCCTTCACCGGCGTCGCCGGCGTGATCATCGCCTCGCGTCTCGACTCGGCGCAGCCGCAGATCGGCACCGGCTACGAGTTGCAGGCCATCGCGGCCGTCATCATCGGCGGCACCTCGCTGCTGGGCGGACGAGGCTCCATCCTCGGCACCGTGATCGGTGCGCTCATCATGAGCGTGCTCGTCAACGGCCTGCGCATCATGTCGATCCAGACCGAGTGGCAGAACATCGTCATCGGCGTCGTCGTGCTGCTCGCCGTGTTCTTCGACTCCCTGCGCAACAGGCAGAGGAACTGACTCTTCGGGTCGGCGGCGACATCCGTGCCCGCCGCCGCCCCGATCGGCTCCGGCCGAACCCGCGGTCTCGTCCGCACAGGCACCAACCCGAATGTCCACGACCGGCTTGCGGGGCCGGCACACAGATCAATGGAGTTCTCATGAAGTTCGGAAAGAAGACCGCGTTCGCGGCACTCGTGGCCGCCTCGGCCCTCGTGTTCGCCGGCTGCGCCGGCGGCGGCGACGTCATCGAGGAGGGCAGCGGCGGAGGCAGCGGCTCCGGCGACGGCGAGATGTACATCGCCATGGTGTCGAAGGGCTTCCAGCACCAGTTCTGGCAGGCCGTCAAGAAGGGCGCCGAGCAGAAGGCCGAGGAGCTCGGCGTGAAGATCACGTTCGAGGGGCCGGCCGCCGAGACCGAGATCGGCCAGCAGCTCGACATGCTCACCGCCGCGATCGACAAGAACCCCGACGCCATCGCCTACGCGGCGCTCGACCCCGAGGCGTGCGTCGCCCCGCTCGAGCAGGCCAAGGCGAAGGACATCCCCGTGGTGTACTTCGACGCCCCGTGCGACGGCGACGTGGGCCTGAGCCTCTCCGCCACCGACAGCAAGGTCGCCGGAGCGCTCGCGGCGGAGCACATGGCCGACCTGATCGGCGGCAAGGGCGAGGTCGCGATCGTCGGCCACTCCCAGATCAACTCGACGGGTGTCGAGCGTCGCGACGGCTTCGTCGACAAGATCAAGGCGGACTACCCCGACATCGAGATCGTCGACATCCAGTACGGCGACGGCGACCACCTGAAGTCGGCCGACATCGCCAAGGCCATGATCGCCGCGCACCCCGACCTCAAGGGCATCTACGGCACCAACGAGGGCTCGGCCATCGGCGTCGTGAACGCCGTGAACGAGCTGGGTCTCGAGAAGGGCAAGATCACGATCGTCGGCTTCGACTCCGGTGCGGCCCAGATCAACGCGATCAAGGACGGCACCATGGCCGGCGCGATCACGCAGGACCCGATCGGCATCGGCGCGCAGGTCGTGCAGGCCGCGTACGACGCCGCCAAGGGCAAGTCGGTCGAGAAGTTCTACGACACCGGCTCGTACTGGTACGACAAGACCAACATCGACGACGAGAAGATCGCCGCGGTCCTGTACCAGTGATCTGACATCGCGACGAAGGCCCCTCACCGGATGGTGGGGGGCCTTCGTCGTTCGCGGCGCGATGTGGGAGGTGGTAGGTGGATGCCGTCGCACGTGTGCGAAGAGTCGGACTTCGTGCGTGACACGCGGGCAGGGGATGCCGCGGCGCGGCGTGTCGTCGCGGCACTCCGACCTTTCGCACCCCGGGGCCCCGCACCCCGGGCGGGGCTCAGGCGGCGGACAGCGCGAGCAGGCGCGCGGGGTTGGCGATCAGCATCCGGTCGACCGCCTCGTCGCCGACGAGGGTGCGCAGGCGCGGCACGTACCGTTCGCCGAGGTAGGCGAGACCGGGCATCCCGCCGTAGGCGAGGTAGCGGGTGGCACGGGCGACGTCGCCGCCGAGCAGGATGCGGTCGCCGGCGCCTGCATCGACCACGGCGGCGGTGAGGGCGAGCAGCTCGGCGTCGGAGCGCGTGCGCGGCCGAGCGGCCCCGTCGTAGCCGAGGTAGGCGCCGCGCTCGGCGAGCGAGGAGTGCAGCCCCGGATCGGGGTCGCGGTCGGCGTGGGCGAGCACGACGCGATCGGCGGCGACGCCCTGCTCGCCGAGCAGGTCGAGCACCTCGTGCGCGGCGGTGCAGAACTCCAGGTGCACCATGATCGCGGCGCCCGTCTGGCGATGCGCGGCGGCGAGGGCGGCGAGGGTCGTGCGCTCGAAGGCGCTGATGCGCCAGTAGTCGACACCGCCCTTGAGCAGCCCGGCCCGCACGGGGGAGCCGTCGGGGCCCATGGCACGGGCGCCGTCGGCTGCGTCATCGGATGCCGGCATGCCCTGTGTCACGTCGGTGACGAACAGCCGCGTCAGGGCCTCGGCATCCGCCTGCCTGGTCGGGTGCGACGTGGCGTAGTGCGCCTCGCGATGGCGTCCGGTGGTGGCGACCACGTTCAGGCCGGTGCGTGCGCTGATCCGCGCGACGGCGGCGGGGTCGCGGCCCAGGCCGAACGGCGTGGCGTCGACCATCGCCGCGAAGCCGCTGTCGCGGAGCGACGCGGCCTCGGCACCCGAGCGGTCCTCGTCGTCGAGCTCGTCGCCCGGCAGCAGCGGCGTCACCTGGAACAGGTGCTCGTGGTAGTTCGTCGCGCCGAGGGCGTCGGGGGCGACGTCGCCGAGGACCGTGCGGATCATCGCCGTGCCGGCTCCGCGGCCTCGGCCAGCCGCTCCACGATCTCGGGGGTGAGGTCGAGCTCGAACACGTCGGCGACCACCTGCGACCAGCCGTGGATGAAGTAGCGCCAGCCGTCCACGACGTGCAGCTCCCTGGCCGTCTCCTGGGCGCGCGCCTGGTGCAGGAACTCCAGCGAGCCGCGGTAGTTGAACTCCCAGACCCACGCCCCCTCCGGGAACGCGACGTCGTCGGGCAGCGGCGAGCCGGGGCGGTCCTTGCCGAGTCCGGTGGCGTTGACGATGAGGGAGCTGGCCGGCGCCCCCGCCACGAGGGCAGCGGCATCCGCGGGGGAGTCGGTGCGCACGTACTGGATGAGCCCGTCGGGGGTGCCGTGCTGGGCGTGCACCTCGCGCAGATGGGCGAGCTTGGCGTCATCCCTCGCGGTGACGGTGATGCGGCTCGGCGCGTCGGCGCGCTCCGACAGCGCCCAGCTCAGCGCGGTGCCCGAGCCGCCGGCGCCGAGGATGACGACCTCGGCGCCGGTGCGCGCGAAGTGATCGGCGGGCAGGAAGTCGTTCAGGGCGAGGTCGACCGTGAGCGGGTCCTTGGCGCGGCCGATCAGGCGGTCGCCGCGCTTGGAGATGCTGGAGATCTCCGCGCACGACACCGCGAACGGGTCGAGCTCGTCGAACAGGTCGGATGCCGCGGCGAACAGGTTCATCTTGTGCGTGGTGACCAGGGCGCCGCGGTGCTGCGGGTCGTCGCGGATCTGCTCCACCATCGCCACGTACTGCTCGGGCGTCGCGTCCATCGGCAGATCGTGGCCGACGAGCTCGCGGGTGGGGAGCCCCAGCACGTCGGCCCAGCGCGGGAAGACCTGCATGATCGAGGAGGAGCCGGTGCTCACCCCGACGAAGCCCATGTAGCCGGCAGTGGCCGGGGAGTCCGTGGTGGTCGTGATGTCGGTGCTGGTCATCGGCGGGCCCTTCAGGTGCGCGGGGAGACGGGGAATCGGGGGGAGCGGCCGTCGAGCACGGCGATCACGTCGTCGAGCGAGAGGGCGCCCATGTTGTCGACGGCCTGGGTGGTCTGAGCGCCGAGGTGCGGGGTGACGATGACGCGATCGGCGAGGTCGTCGGCGAGCAGCGGGCTCGCGCTCGCCGCGGTGTCGCCGTCGAGGGTGTCGGCGGCGTACCCGCCCAGGCGCCCGTCGCGGAGGGCGTCGGCGAGCGCCGGCTCGTCGACGAGGTCGGGGCGTGCGGTGTTCACGAGCACGAGGCCGGGGCGGATGCCGTCGAGGCGCGCGGCGTCGACGAGGCGCTGCCCTCCCGGCGCGTGCAGCGTGATGACGTCGGCGGTGCGGAACAGCTCGTCGAGTGCGACGGGCTCGGCGCCCGCCTCGGCGATGCGCTCGGCGGGAAGGAACGGGTCGGCGGCGATCACGCGCGAGCCGAAGCCGCCGAGCCGGCGGGCGACGCCCTGGCCGATGCGTCCGAAGCCGACGATGCCGACGGTGGCGGCGCCGAGCTCGCGGCCGCGCCGCACGCTCCAGTCGCCGGCGCGCACCCGGCGGTCGCCGTCGGGGATGGTGCGCAGGGCGGCGAGCATGAGGCCGAGCGCGTGGTCGGCGACCGCGTCGGCGTTGGCGCCGGGGGTGTTGGTCACGGGGATGCCGCGGTCCGCGGCCGCATCGACGTCGACGGCCTCCGTGCCGACGCCGTAACGGGCGACCACCCGCAGTGCCGGTGCCGCGGCCAGGTGGGCGTCGGAGACCGGGCCGGTGCCGGCGATCCAGGCGTCGGCCGCGGCGAGCAGCGGCGCGAGCTCTCCGAGGTCGTGGTGCGCCGGCCCGCGGACGATCTCGTGCCCCGCCGCGCGGGCACGGGCGACGAGGTCGAGGTCGCCGTCAGAGAAGGAGCGGCTGGTGACGAGGATCGTGCCCATCACGCCCCCTCGGACGCCGGTGCGGCTGCGAACCACGGCGCGAGCGCGGTGTACGCCTCGGTGAAGCGGGCGTGGCGGCGCGCGTAGACGGCGTGGCGGCCGGCATCCGGGGTGAACTCCGCCGTGACCTCGCTGAGCGCGCGGGCGGCGGAGAAGTCGGCGAGCCCGAGCCCCACCGCTCCCGTCACGGCGGCGCCCAGGCTGTTGGCCTCCTCCACGATCGTGCGGCGGCGCACGGGCACGCCCCACACGTCGGCGAGCACGCCGAGCCAGACGTCGCTCTGCGCCCCGCCGCCGACCGCGTCGATGCGGTCGATCGTCGCCCCGGACTCGCGGAACGCCTGGATGCAAGTGAGGAGGTTGAACGCCACGCCCTCCAGCACCGCGCGCGCGAGGTGGGCACGGGTGTGGTGGCGTCCGATGCCGACGAAGGCGCCCCTGGCGTGCGGGTCCCACAGCGGGGAGCGCTCGCCGAGGAGGTAGGGGAGGAAGTAGAGGTCCTCGGTGTCGAGGTCGCCGCCGGCCTCCGCGGTCAGGCGGGCGGTCTCCGGATGCGCGGGGTCGGGTGACAGCGCCTCGGCGATCCACTGCACCGATGCGCCGCCGGCCTGCATGGTGCCGGTCGGCACGAAGGAGCCGGGTACGACGTTGTCGAAGGTCATCGTGCGCATCAGCGGGTCGTGCAGCGGGGCATCGCTCGCGAAGGAGACCCACGACGAGGTGCCCAGGCACACGTACGCGCCGTCGGAGGGCGCGACGATTCCCGAGCCGACCGCGGCGAGCGGGCCGTCGCCGCCGCCCATGACCACGCGCACGGATGCCGGGAGGCCCAGCGCTTCGGCGGCGCCGGGGGTCAGGGCGCCGGCGATGGCGGTCGAGTCGAGGATCTCGGGGAACAGCGAGGCGTCGAGCTCGGCCGCCGCGAGCACCTCGGCCGACCACGTGCCGGTGTTCTGGTCGTAGGCGTTCGTGCCCGAGGCGTCGGAGCGGTCGGTCGCGAGCCGGCCGGTGAGCCGCTGCACGATGTAGTCCTTGGCGACGCAGAAGCGGCGCACGCGCGCCCACGTCTCCGGCTCGTTGTCGCGCACCCACATGATCTTCTCGAGGGAGTAGGTGGGGTTGAGGCGGTGTCCGAGGGTGCGGTATGCCCGGTCGGCGCCGAGGCGCTGCTCGAGCCGCCTGGTCTGCGCGCCGGAGCGGGTGTCGGCCCAGATGATCGCCGGCCGCACGGGCTCGCCCTGGCCGTCGAGCAGCACGGTGCCCATCATCTGCCCGCTCACGACGAGGCCGCTCACGGCATCCGGCGCCACCTGCGAGCGGGAGAGGAGGTCGCGGGTGGCCTTGACCACCGCGTGCCACCAGTCGGCCGGGTCCTGCTCGGCGATGCCGCCGGCGGCGAAGTGCGCGGGGTAGCCGACGGTCACGGACGCGACGAGGCGCCCGTCGTCGTGGTGCAGCGACGCCTTGTCGCCGGTGGTGCCGAGGTCGTGCGCGATGATCATGAGGTGTCTTCTCCCCGAGCGTCGTCGCTCGTGTCGCTGGTGTGTGGTCGCCGGGCCGTGAGCGGAGCCTAGGCGGTGTAGGGGCGCAGGTCGACGCCGTCGGCGCCGCGGTAGGCGCGCGAGCCCATGCCGTGCTCGAGCACCCAGCCGTAGTCGTGGCCGGCGCCTCCCGGGTAGACGGCGAGGAAGGCGTAGGGCTCGTCGCCCGTGTTGACGGAGCGGTGCGCCCAGCCCGGGGGGATGTAGCCGATGGTGCCGGGGAGCATGTCGAGCCATTCGGTGCGCTCGCCGTCGAACATGAGCAGGCCGCCGCGGCCCTTCAGCGCGAGGTAGATCTCGCCCTGGTGGTTCGGATGCTGGTGCCCCTTGGTCATCCACAGCTCGCCGGAGGTGTCGCCGGGCATGATCGTGGTGATCGACTGGGGGAGCTCGCGGTCGATCTCGGGCACGGGCGACGAGGTCACCGTATAGACGACGGGGTTCTCGCCGGCGGATGCCGCGGCCCAGGCGTCGGCGTCGAGGAAGAGGCCCTCGAGGTCGGACATGCGCCGCGTGAGTGTCGGGCCCTCGGGGGAGAGCGTCAGGTTCTCGGCGTCGAAGGCGATGGCCATCGGGGAGATCGGCGGGGTGTGGAACTCGGGCATCGGGGCTCCTGACGAGGGACGGGCAACCTGTAATGACAGGTTGAGTGTACCTGTTATGACAAGTTCCGTCCAGCGGTCGATGGCGCGCGGACCGGCGCCGTCGCCGCGGCCAGGCGCAAGAGTGCCCCGACGCCCCTACCCGTCGTCGCGCGAGGACTCCCACTCGGCCACGAGCTGCGGCATCCGCTCGGCCATGAAGCGCAGGAAGCCCGACATCTGCGCGGCCCTGGCGGTCGCCGCCGCGTCGTCGCCGGTCTCCGCGCCGATCCGGTCCACGTGCTCGGCGAGCCGGAGGTACACGGGCATGTTCCCGAGGATCACCGAGTGGAAGCCATCGGGCGCCAGGTCGTAGCGGTCGCGGCGGTGCCCGGCCGACGGCGGCAGTCGTCGCACGAAGTGCGCGTCCTGCAGGTAGCGCACGGCGCCGGAGACCGCGGCCGCAGAGATGCTCAGCCGTTCCGCGAGCTGCGCGGCGGTGTACCCGCCCTCGGGCGCAGCCACGAGCGCCATCATCACGCGGGCGGGCATGCGCGGCATCCCCGCCGTCGTCATCATCGCCGCGGCCTGCTCGGCGGCATCCTGTCCCCGGTGTTCCATGTGACCCCCAGGCTATCCGTCGGAGGCGAGCTCGCGCCGCCGCATCAGCGTCAGCGCCCCGGCCCCGGCGAGGACCACCGCGATCAGCAGCCACCACATCCCGCGCAGGTCGGTGTCACCGTGCGAGACGACGGGGGTCACGGCGAACGGGGAGAACCGCGTCGCCCACTCCGGCATCCCGAACAGCGGGCCGAACATGCCCAGCACGGTCGCGACGCCCACCAACGCCCAGCCGACGCCGATCGTCGCGCGCGGCAGCAGCACGAACACGAGAGCGACGACGGCGGTGAACACGGATGCCGCGAGCATCTGTCCCAGACCCGTGACGACCACGACGCGGTAGAGCTCGGACTTCGCCTCGCCCGCGGCGAGTCCGGCGAGCGCCGCGAGCATCGCCGCGGCCGTGACGAGCACCACGGCGCAGGTCGCGACGATCACGTAGTCGGCGAGCCAGCGCACCCGGCCGACCGCGGCCGCACGCACCGTCTCCGCGGTGCCGTGGGCCTCCTCCTGCCGCGCCCTGGCCACCGTCTGCACCGCGGCGCACGCGGCCAGGACCCCGAGCATCGTGAAGAACACGGTGATCACGGCCTCGTCGAGGTCGCCGGCGCGCGCGATCTTCTCGAGCACCTGCTGCACGGCGGGGTTCTGTCCGGCGACCTGCCCGGCCAGCCCGCTCAGCGTGGTGGCGAGGATGCCGGTCAGCGCTCCGCCGACCGCCCACCCCACGATCGATCCCCACGACAACCGCCACACCAGTGCCTGCGAAGAGGCCAGCGCCGGGCGGGCGTGAGCGCGACCGCGGCGCTCGGCGACGAAGCCGGCGCCGAGATCCCGTGCCGACTGCAGGGCGACGGAGAGCCCCGCGAGCACCAGCCCGAACGCCACGGCGAGAGCGACCGGGCCGAAGGAGTCGTCGGCGTACGGACGCGACTGCTCCGCCCAGCCGAACGGCGTGAGCCAGACCAGCCACGAGCTGTCCACGCGGGTCAGATCGCTCGTCGGCGTGCCCGCGACGTTGCCGATGCCGCGCAGCAGGAAGGCGCCGACCAGCAGCCACACCGACAGGGCGTTGGCCCCTCGCGAGGTGCGCATCAGGTGGGCCGCGACGAGCCCTATCCCCAGGAAGGCGATGCCGGTCCCGGTCGAGGCCGCGCCGGTGAGCACCGACCCCGTGGCGTCGAAGCCGGTGCCGACGAGTGCGGCGGCGACGACGGCGCCGAGCACGATGTTCGCGGCCAGGCCGTGCACGATCGTGGCGAGGAGGGGGAGCGTGCGCGCGGCCGGAGTCGCCGCGACGAGTTCGCTGCGCCCGGACTCCTCGTCGCCACGGGTGTGCCGCACCGCCAGGAACGTGCTCATCAGCGCCGCGAGCATCGCCAGCCACGGCAGGTCCTCGAAAGCGAAGAACGCCCCGACCGAGGTGCCGGACGGCAATCCGCGGAACATCAGGATCACCGGGTTGGCCATGACCGCGGCGAGAACCTCCTGCCGGTCGGCCACGGTGCTGTACGACTGCGTCACGCCCCCGTACCCGGCGACGGCGAGCAGCAGCGCACCGAGGATCCACAGCATCAGCTGCAGCCAGTCGCGGCGCAGGCGCTGGCGGAGCAGGGGGATCATGATCGCTCGCCCCCCGCGGCATCCGCCGTGACGTCGCCGTAGTGGCGCAGGAACAGCTCCTCGAGAGACGGCGGCTCGATGCGCAGGCCGGTCACCCTGCGCTGTGCGAGCAGCGGCAGCACGCCGGCGACGGCATCGCTGTCGACCGTGAAGCGGGCGCGTCCGTCGGCGTAGCCCGGGTCGTGCGCGTCGGGGATGCCCTCGACCGCTGCGGCATCCGTCGCCTCGAACGAGACCTCCGTGCGGGTGAGGTGCCGCAGTTCGGGGAGGGTGCCGGACTCGACGATGCGGCCGGCGCGGATGATCGACACCCGGTCGCACAGCAGCTCGACCTCGGAGAGGATGTGGCTCGACAGCAGCACCGTCGCGCCGGCCTCCCTCACCCGCGCGACCTCCTCGCGGAAGACCACCTCCATGAGGGGGTCGAGGCCGCTGGTCGGTTCGTCGAGGATGTAGAGGTCGGCCGGCACGGCGAACGCCGCGATGAGCGCGACCTTCTGCCTGTTTCCCTTGGAGTAGGCGCGGCCCTTCTTGCGCGGATCGAACTGGAACGCCGTCTCCAGCCGCTCGCGCGCGGCGCGGTAGCCGGGCTCGCGCGTGCGCGCGCCGCGGAGGCGCGTGAGCAGGTCGATGGACTCGCCGCCGGAGAGGTTCGGCCAGATGCTCACGTCGCCCGGCACATAGGCGATGCGGCGGTGCAGGGAGGTCGCGTCGTGCCAGGGGTCGCGGCCGAAGACGGACGCCTCGCCCGAGGTCTTTCGCGCGAGGCCGAGGAGGATGCGGATGGTGGTGGTCTTGCCTGCGCCGTTCGGGCCGAGGAAGCCGTGCACCTGTCCGGCGGAGACGTCGAGGTCGAGGCCGTCGAGGGCATGCGCGCGCCCGTAGCGCTTGGTGAGGCCGCTGGTGCGGATCACGGTGTTCATGTCGGGCGACGCTACGCCGATTTCACAATTTTGTGAAGAACTTAAACGGAATCCTTACGCCCTGTTCGCGACCGGGGTGTGCGGCGGGCAGGGGGCGGGCGTCAGGATGCTGCGCGGCGGGCGCGGTACGCGGCGACGGCGTTGCGGTTCGCGCACGTCGTGGAGCAGTAGCGCTTGGAGCGGTTGCGCGAGAGGTCGAGCGCCAGAGCCCGGCAGTTCTCGTCGGCGCAGACGGAGATGCGCGAGCCCTCGTCGGTGCGGATGACGTCGACGAGTGCCATCGCCGTCTCGACGAGGATGCGATCGGCCAGGGGGCTGTCGTCGGAGATCGCGTGCAAGTGCCAGTCCATGGCGCCATGCCTGGTGAGTCGCGGCGTCACCGTCACGGAGGCGAGCGCCTCGTTCACGGCCTCGGCCATCTCGTCGCGCGGAGCGAGGAGCATCGCACGCAGCACCGGGCGCAGGGCTCGCAGCGTCGCGCGCTCGGCCTCGTCGCGGTCGAGACGCCCGGTGTAGGGGAAGTCGGCGAGGAACGCTTCCTCGCCGGCGGCGTCCGCCATCGTCTCGGGATCCTCCGCGGTGTTGACGAGCCGGACGGCCGCGCGCAGGGCGTCTTCGGTGTCATCGGTGAAGATCATGTTGACACCTTACATCCCCACCGAGTAGCGTCACATCCCATGAGCACCATGACGCATGACAGGGGCGTGCGCCTCGGTCTGCCGCTGGCGATCGGCGCCGCCTTCTCGTTCGGCATGTCCGGCGCCTGGGCGCGGGGGCTCATCGACGCGGGCTGGACCCCCGGCGCGGCCGTGACCGCGCGCATCTGGGTCGCCGCCCTCGTGCTGCTCGTGCCCGCGATCCTCTCGCTGCGCGGACGGTGGGGACTGCTGCGCAAGAACGCGGGCATGATCGCGGCGTACGGGCTGCTCGCCGTCACCGCCACGCAGCTCTGCTACTTCCAGGCTGTGGCCGTGATGGACGTCGGCATCGCCCTGCTCATCGAGTACACCGCCCCCATCGCCGTGATCATCTGGCTCTGGCTGCGGCGCGGGGAGAGGCCGAGTCGGCGCAGCATCATCGGCGCCCTCATCGCGTTCGCCGGCCTCGTGCTCATGCTCGACATCGTCACCGGCGCGACCGTGGACGCCGCCGGCATCCTCTGGGCGCTCGCCGCGATGGTCGGCGCCGCGACGTACTTCGTGCTGTCGGCCAAGCAGGACACCGGGCTGCCGCCGATCGCCCTCGCCGGCGGAGGGCTGCTGCTGGGCGCCGTGGGGCTCACGGTCGCCGGAGCCGTCGGCATCCTCCCCCTCGCCTGGTCCACCTCCGACGTCGTCTACCGCTTCGGCAGCGTGCCGTGGTTCGTGCCGGTGCTCGCGATCGGGCTCGTCGCCACCGCGCTCGCTTATCTGCTCGGTATCGCGTCGACGCGGATGCTGGGCTCCCGCCTCGCGTCCTTCGTGGCCCTCGCCGAGGTGGTCGCCGCGCTGCTGTTCGGCTGGCTCCTGCTCGGCCAGCTGCCCGACCTGCTGCAGGCGCTCGGCGGCGCGCTCGTGCTGGCCGGGGTGATCGTCGTGAAGCTCGGGGAGCCGGCGCCGTTGCCGGTGGACGCCGAGCTCGCACCCGCGGTCGCGTCGGCGCGCGACTGACGCGCGCGGGGGACATGGGTCCTTCTCCCCATCGCGAACGGAATCGGCCTCCGCCTAGGCTGTCCTCGTACGACCGGAGACAGGGGGCGACATGGCTGACGATGTGGACATTCCACTGCGCTCGATGAAGGAGCTCAGCGATCGGCTGGGCGAGATCTTGACGGAGTTCGGCGAGACGGGTGCGGGTGCGCGCACGGGCAAGCTGGTCGAGGCGATCGACCATCCGCTGGGCGACTCTCGTCTCGCGCGCGCGGCCGATGAGTTCGAGTCGGCCTGGGACGACAAGCGCGAGACCCTGCGCCGCGACCTCGAAGAGATGAAGAAGCGCATCGACGACGCGCACGACGGATGGCGCGAGGCCGACCTCGAGCTCGCGAAGAGCCTGGAGCCCAAGAAGTGACCGAGAACTCCTACATCTATTCCCAGGAGCAGATGCCGTCGACGCCGGGCCGGCGCCGGGTGCGCACCATCGCCGGATCCCCCGGGGCGATCGCGTCCCACGCTCAGTCGATCGAGGAGCTCGGCGAGAAGATGGCGCGCGCCGCGCGCACGCTCGAGCTGTTCGCCGACGGCACCGTCGGCAAGGGCAAGTCCTTCGAGGCGGTCCGCGAGCAGGCGAAAGAGGTGCATGCCGACCTCTCCACGGCCGCCAAGCGCTACCTGCCCAGCGGCGAGGCGCTGGCGCGGTACAGCACCGCGCTGAGCACGGCGCAGGGTGACACCAACTGGCGCGTGGCCGGCGCCGAGCGCACCTGGGAGGAGGTGCGCACCGCCTCGCGCGCCCTCTCCGGTGCCTCGAGCGATAAGGCCGAGTGGGAGCGCAACGAGCGCAACGACGTCGAGCAGACGGGCACCGCCCCCTCCGATGACGCCGAGCAGGCGGCCTTCGACACGGCCGTCGAGAACTGGGAGTACTACTGGGGTTCGTACGACGCTCCGGTGGAGACCTGGGAGGACGCGTACGACGCCGCCTGCGCCGGACTCGAGAAGGTGAACGCCGACGGCGTCTCCGACAGCTTCTGGGACAACGCGATGCCGTTCGTCGAGGCCATGCTCGAGGTGCTGCTCTGGGTGGGCATCGCCCTGCTCGTCGTCGCGTTCTTCGTCACCGGCCCGCTCGCCCTGCTCGCCGGCGTCCTCGCCGCCGTCGCCGGCGTGCTGAGCCTTCTCGGAGAGATCTCCAAGCTCGCCGCCGGCCGTGGTGACTGGGGGAGCGTCGCTCTCGCGGCGATCGGGATCATCCCGTTCGGGAAGCTGGCGAAGTTCGCCACCTTCGTCAACCCCGGCCGCTTCCCGAAGGTCGCCGCCGTCTTCCGCATCGCCGGGGACGACTTCGCCCAGTACGGCGGCAAGCTCGACGACTTCCTGCGAGGTCGCATCCCCGACCTCTTCACGAACCACGGTCTCAACTCGCAGAACCTCATGCGGATGCTGTACACGCCGCGGTTCCTTGCATCCGACTTCGGCCTGGTCGGCGGCTGGGCCGCCGGATGGCGGGCGCTCGCCGGCAACCCCACGAACGCGATCGAGGCGGTCGGCGGATCGATCGACGCCTTCGTCAAGATCATGAGCCCGCTGAAGGATCTCGCAGGCAAAGCGAGCTAGCCGTTAGGCTCGACCTTCGACGCACCCGCCGTCCGTACCGAAACCAGGGAGACCGCAGATGTCCTTGCGCGCCGAACTCGTCAACACAGGAGCGGGGATGCCGGCCTTCGCGGTGCTGCTTCCCGATGGATGGGAGGCGACCGACTCCTCGTTCGGATCGATGCGCCCGCGCCTGGACGCGGTGCTCGACCGGATGCCCGCGGCCAACCGCGCCGTCATGCGGGCGCGAGTCGAGGAGATGTTGGCGACGGCCCGCACCGAGGCGTCGCGCGCCGATGTCGTGCGGGTGTTCGCCCCGGCAGGTGTCGACCCCGACGACTTCCTGCCCGTGAGTCTCGTCGCGTCGTGGTTGCGCGCACCGGCCGGCGGCTCGTTGCAGGACCTCGGCGGCGGTCTCATCGCGAATCGCGGCGCCGTCCCGCTCGACGCGGGCGGCACCATCCTGCGCTGGTCGATGGATCAGAAGAGCAGGATCGAGGACGGCGAGGTCGACATCGCTGGAACCGGCTACCTGATCCCGGTCCCCGGGCAGCCGGCGGTCGGGCTCATGTTCCGCTCGCAGATCCTCCGCCAGGCCGGGGGCGCCTCGCTGCCCGAAGAGGGCGAACAGGCGCTGTCGCTGCTGTGCGACGCGATCGTCGCCAGCGTGAGGTGGCGGCGTGGCTGAGCTGGTTCTGCGACCCGACCCCGCGGTGTGGCAGGTCGTCCCGGAAGCATCCGAGGTCGCCGCCTGGTACGAACGCCAGATCGAGACGGCGCCCGAGGACTCACGGGAGGCGGTGGCGACGGCATCCGCGCTCGCGCTCCGCGCGCGCGTCGACTCCGACCTGAACGCGGTGCTGCTGCTGTGCGACCCGGCCGCCGAGCTGTACGCGATGCTCGGCATCGCCGCGCTCGACGGTGTGCCGGCGCCGTCGACCGGCGAGGGAGCCATCAGCGTCGCCGAGGCGCTGGTGCCGTCGCCGTGGCCGGGGCAGGCGCTGCCTTTCGACTTCGACGGGGTCACCGGCTGGAGGGTCACCCTCCTCGACGAGGAGGGGGCAGGCGGCGACGACCAGGTGGCGCTGCCGCAGACCGTCTCGACCGTGTACGTGGCGGCGGTGCGCGGCCGCTGCGTCGTCGCGGCGCTCTCGCCCCTGCAGCCGCTGGTGGCGGCGGTGGCGCAGTCTCTCGTCGAGCAGGTCGTCGCGACCTTCGACGTCGAGGACGGAGACGCCCGTGGCTGAGGAGCTCGCCGCCCAGGTGGCGCGCGTGCGCTCGACACTGCCGCCCAACCGCGCGCACATCGACGCCAAGGAGGTCGAACGCCTCGCCTTCGAGGCGGTCGGGCGACGCGAGCTGGGGCTGCAGATCTGGGCGGATGCGCGTGAAGCGGCGGAGCAGGCCTGGCGGGACTGCCGCTCCCGGATGCGCGCGCAGTACGGCGCTCGCAGCCCCCACGGCGGATGGCTGATGCCGTTCTTCTTCGCCGCCGTGCTGTTCGGAGCGTTCTCCGCGGTGCTGGCGAGCGGATTCCGCACCGAGCCGGCGGAGACCACCGGCATCCTCGCTGTCCTGGTGAGCGTGTCGGCGCTCGCCGATCTCGTGGGTCTGGCCGGAGCCGGCCTGCGCCCGCTCAACTGGGCGGCGATCCGGATGCAGATCGGGGTCGCGGTGACGCTCGGCATCGCCGCCGCGTTCCATCTGTCCCGCCCTGCCGTGGGGGTGACCCCCGTCGTCATCGCGGGGGCGGTGATCGGACTGGCGGGACTGGTCCTGGTGCTGATGGCGCGCGCGATGCGCCCGTCCGACCGCATCGCCATCGACACGGCCATCAATGTGGCCGTGGCGGAGATGCAGCCCGAGGTTGATGCGATCGGCGCACGGATCGTGTTGGATGCGGCGGCCGTGTTGAGCGCGGAGGAGCAGGCCCGTATCGTCGCTCTGCGCACCGTCGTGCTCGATGACCTCGCTGCCGAGGGGATGGTCCTCGATCCCGTCGCAGCGGAGACACCGGCCGGCGGTGTGATCGTCGGCTCCCTGATGGCGCACTGGAACCCGTACACCAAGAAGGCGGGCTGACGGCCCGGAATGTATACCGGGTGGGAGTGATTCCCGGTCCGGATGCCGTCGCTGCCGCCTTTTGCATGCGGAACCGAAGGGCGACGAGGAGTCAGCGTGAGTCAGAAGTCGGACCCCAGAGGCATCGAGCGGATCGCCTTCGACGAGATCGGACAGCGCGACCTCGGGCTGCGGATCTGGCATGAGTCGCGCGAGGCCGCGGAGCAGGCATGGCGGGACTGCCGTGCTCGGCTGCGCGCGAAGTACGGAGCGCGGAGTCCGCACGACGGATGGTCGATGTTCGTCCTCTTCGGTGCTCTTCTGTGCGGCGCTGTCGGGGCTGTGCTGACGAGCGGCTTCCGGTTCGATCCGCGGGAGACGGCGACGGCAGTCACGGTTCTCACGGGCATCGCAGCGATCGCCGACCTCGTCGTGCTTTTCGCGGTGGGCTGGCGTCCCGTGAACTGGGCTGCGGTCCGTCTCCAGATCGGCCTGGCGATCGCACTCGGGCTCGCGGCGGCGTTCCAGTTGTCGCGCGTGCCGGCGGAGGGCACGTCGCTCGTGGCCGGGGCCGCCGCTGTCGGTGTCGCAGGCCTTGCGCTGATGTTCATCGTGCGCGCGCTGCGCCCCGCAGAGCGCGAGGAGATCGACAACGCGATCAACGTGGCCGTCGCTGAGATGCGGCCGGAGGTAGACGCGACGGCGGCGAGGATTCAAGCGGACACACTGGCGGAACTGAGCCCCGAAGAACAGGCGCGCATCGTCGGGCTACGAGCAGGATGGCTCGGCGACCAGTCGGCAGACGGGGTACCGCCAGGCGGTGTGATCATCGCCTCCTTCCTTACGGACTGGAACTCCTACCTGAAGAAGGAACGCGGCTGAATGTATACCGGATGGGAGCGATCTCCGGTCTGGATGCCGTTGTGATGGCTTTGTGTATACACTGAGGCCATGACTCTCGCCGCCGATCGCACCACGGCGAGCGATCGCGCCTACGCGGACCTGCTCGACGGCATCCAGTCCGGGGCGCTGCCCGCGGGCTTCGTGCTGGCCGAGGTCGAGCAGGCCGAGCGGCTCGGCATCAGCCGCACCCCTCTGCGGGAGGCCCTGCGCCGCCTCGCCGCCGACGGGCTCGTGGTGCAGCAGTCGCCGCGCGTCACGGTGGTCGCCGGACTCGACGCCGACGACATCCGCGCCCTCTTCGAGATCCGCCGCGCGCTGGAGGAGACCTCCGCCCGCCTCGCCGCCGTGCGCGGGGACGCCGCCCTGTTCGCCGAGCTCGCCGCGGAGTTCGCTGCCGTCGACCTCGACCGTGCCGCCGGGCGCGACGCGTACTACGCGCTGATCGCCCGCTTCGACGCCGCGCTCGACGCCGCCGTCGACAACGACTACATCGCCTCGGCCCTGCGCACCGTGCGCACCCACCTCGTGCGGGTGCGGCGCATGGCCCGCGACAAGCCGGCCCGGCTCGCGGCATCCGCGTCCGAGCACCGCACGATCGCCGAGGCCCTCGCCCTGCGCGACGGCGACCTCGCCGCCCACGCCACGCACGTGCACCTGCACAATGCGCTCACCGGCATCCTCGATTCGCTCTCGGAAGGAACGAAATGACCGTCACCCACCACGTCCGCGTGCACCGCAGCGATGAGAACCTCGCCCGCGAGGACCAGCTCGCCTGGAAGATCGCCGAGGTCGCCGTCGACGCCGTCGAGGTCGAGCCCGCTGTGGTCGACATGATCATCAACCGCATCATCGACAACGCCTCCGTGGCCGCGGCATCCCTCACCCGCGGACCCATCAATGCGGCCCGCGCCCAGGCGTTCAGCCACCCGGTCTCCACCGGCGGCGTCGGCTCCACCGTGTTCGGTGCGGCCCTCGACCACCGCACCAGCCCGGAGTGGGCTGCGTGGGCGAACGGCGTCGCCGTGCGCGAGCTCGACTACCACGACACCTTCCTCGCCGCCGAGTACTCGCACCCCGGCGACAACATCCCGCCGATCCTCGCGGTCGCCCAGCACGTCGGAGCCGACGGACGCGCCCTCGTGCGCGGCATCGCCACCGGCTACGAGATCCAGATGGACCTCGTGCGCGCGATCTGCCTGCACAAGCACAAGATCGACCACGTCGCGCACCTCGGCCCCTCGGCCGCCGCCGGCATCGGCACCCTGCTCGGCCTCGACGTCGAGACGATCTACCAGGCGGTCGGCCAGGCGCTGCACACCACCACCGCCACGCGGCAGAGCCGCAAGGGCGAGATCTCCACGTGGAAGGCGCACGCCCCCGCCTTCGCCGGCAAGATGGCCGTCGAGGCCGTCGACCGGGCGATGCGCGGGCAGACCAGCCCCGCCCCGATCTACGAGGGCGAAGACGGCGTGATCGCCTGGATGCTCGACGGCAAGGATGCCGCATACGAGGTGCCGCTGCCCGCGGCCGGCGAGCCCAAGCGCGCGATCCTCGACTCGTACACGAAGGAGCACTCGGCCGAGTACCAGGCCCAGGCCCTCATCGACCTCGCCCGCAAGCTCGGCACCGCGAACCCGGCGCTGCGCGACCCCGCGAACATCGAGTCGATCGTCATCCACACCAGCCACCACACCCACAACGTGATCGGCTCGGGGGCGAACGACCCGCAGAAGTACGACCCGACGGCGTCGCGCGAGACGCTCGACCACTCGATCCCGTACATCTTCGCGGTCGCGCTGCAGGACGGCGGCTGGCACCACGTCGACTCCTACACGCCGGCCCGCGCCGGACGCCCCGACACGGTGGAACTGTGGCACAAGGTCACCACGGCGGAGGACCCGGAGTGGACCCGCCGCTACCACTCCGAGGACCCGGCGGAGAAGGCGTTCGGCGGACGGGTCGAGATCCGTCTGGCCGACGGCTCCACCGTGGTCGACGAGATCGCCGTCGCCGACGCGCACCCGCTCGGCGCCCGCCCGTTCGCCCGCGCCGACTACATCGCCAAGTTCCGCCTGCTGGCCGCGCCCGTGCTGGACGCCGCCGAGATCGAGCGGTTCCTCGACCTCGTGCAGCGCCTGCCCGAGCTCACGGCATCCGAGGTCGGCGAGCTGAGCATCATCGCCACGCCCGGTCTGCTCGAGGCCGCTCCGGCGCCGAAGGGCCTGTTCTGATGCGCCCTTCGTCTCGGTCGCTCCGCTCCCTCGCTCAGGGACCGGAGGCACCTGTCCAGCCGGTTCCTGAGCGAGCGAAGCGAGACGAAGGACGTCACACCGGGGCTGCGATCGGAGGAGCCCTCTGATGCTGTACTCCACCGTGACGCCCGCCGAGAAGCGGCGGCTGTTCCGTGAGCGGCTGTCGTCGGGCGAGCTGCTGCGCTTCCCCGGCGCGTTCAATCCGCTCAGCGCCCGGCTTATCGAGCAGAAGGGCTTCGAGGGCGTCTACATCTCGGGTGCGGTGCTGTCGGCCGACCTCGGCCTGCCCGACATCGGCCTCACCACGCTCACCGAGGTGGCGGGGCGGGCGAAGCAGATCGCCCGCATGACCGACCTCCCCGCGATCGTCGACGCCGACACCGGCTTCGGCGAGCCGATGAACGTCGCCCGCACGATCCAGGAGCTCGAGGACGCCGGGCTCGCCGGCACCCACATCGAGGACCAGATCAACCCCAAGCGCTGCGGTCACCTCGACGGCAAGAGCGTGGTCGACGAGGACACGGCGATCAAGCGCATCCGTGCCGCCGCCGACGCCCGCCGCGACGAGAACTTCCTCCTCATGGCGCGCACCGACATCCGTGCGATCGAGGGACTGGATGCCGCGATCGACCGCGCGAAGGCGCTGGTGGATGCAGGAGCCGACGCGATCTTCCCCGAGGCCATGCGCACGCTGGGCGAGTTCGAGGCGATGGCGGATGCTCTGGACGTGCCGATCCTCGCCAACATGACCGAGTTCGGCAAGAGCGAGCTGTTCACGACCGACCAACTGCGCGACGCCGGGGTGAGAATGGTCATCTGGCCGGTGTCGCTGCTGCGCATCGCGATGGGCGCGGCGGGTCGAGCCCTGGATACGCTGAACGACGAGGGGCACCTGACCTCGAAGCTCGGCGAGATGCAGCACCGCGCCGACCTCTACGACCTCATCGACTACGAGTCGTACAACCACTTCGACTCCGGCGTCTTCAACTTCACCATCACGAAGGAGTGACATGACCGACCCCGACATCAAGAAGGGCCTCGCGGGGGTCGTCGTCGACACGACGGCGATCTCGAAGGTCAACCCCGAGACGAACAGCCTGCTCTACCGCGGGTACCCCGTGCAGGAGCTCGCCGCCACGCAGCCCTTCGAGGCGGTCGCCTACCTGCTCTGGCAAGGCGAGCTTCCGGATGCCGCACAACTGGCCGACTTCCGCGCCACCGAGCGCGCGCACCGCGCCCTCGCCGACAACGTGAAGGCCGCCATCGACCTCATCCCCGTCGAGGCGCACCCGATGGACGAGGTCCGCACCGCGGTGAGCGTGATCGGAGCATCCGACACCTCGAACGGCGGCTCGGTGCTCGACACCGCGAGCCCCGAGGAGAACCTGGAGCGCAGCATCCGTCTCTTCGGCGCGCTGCCGGCGATCGTCGCCTACGGGCAGCGCCGTCGCCGCGGGCAGGAGCCGATCGCGCCACGCGACGACCTGGACTACTCCGCGAACTTCCTGTGGATGACCTTCGGCGAGGAGCCGGATGCCGTGGTGGTCGACGCGTTCAACCGCTCGATGATCCTCTACGCGGAGCACTCCTTCAACGCCTCGACGTTCACGGCGCGGGTGATCACCTCGACGCTCAGCGACCTGTACTCGGCGGTCGTCGGGGCGATCGGTGCGCTCAAGGGTCCGCTGCACGGCGGCGCCAACGAGGCCGTGCTGCACATCTTCGACGAGATCGGCGAAGCGTCGAACGTGAACGCCTGGCTCGACGAAGCGCTGGCGCAGAAGCGCAAGATCATGGGCTTCGGGCACCGCGTGTACAAGAACGGCGACTCGCGCGTGCCGACCATGAAGGCCGCACTCGACACCCTCGTGGAGCACTACGACCGCCAGGACGTGGCCGCGCTCTACGACGCGCTGGAGAGCGAGTTCGTGTCGCGCAAGGGGATCCATCCGAATCTCGACTACCCGTCGGGACCGGCGTACAACCTCATCGGCTTCGACACGCTCACTTTCACGCCGCTGTTCGTCGCGGCCCGGGTCACCGGGTGGACGGCCCACGTGATCGAGCAGGCCGGCGCGAACGCGCTGATCCGTCCGCTGTCGTTCTACGACGGCGTCGACGAGAGGCACGTCGCGGTCTGATCGCCGACCGGTCCGATGCAGAGACGTCGCCCGCGCTTCCGCGCCGGCGACGTCTTCTGCGATCAGGGCGCGGGCCGCAGGGCGTGCGCATGGGGAGTTCTGCCCATGCGCGGCGCCATCGCCCGCGCGATAGCCTGACGGAGAGCCCCGGCTGCGCCGACCGCGCCGGGGGAGGGGGCCGCTCTCATCCGGGTGGCATGCAGACGGATGCCGCGTCCGCGGCTGTCGGAGAGAGACACGATGAACGAGACGCCCGAGAACCCGCAGCCCGGTCAGCCGGAACCGCATGAGCCCGCGATCCCGCCGGTGGATCCGTATGCGCAGCCCGCCGCGCCGGCGTATCAGGGGGACCCGAACGCGTACCCCGCTGCCCCCGTGCCGCCGCAGCCGGTGGATCCGTATGCGCAGCCCGTGCCGCCGCAGCCGGTGGATCCGTATGCGCAGCCTGTCCCGCCGCAGCCCGTGGACCCGAACGCGTACCCCGCTGCTCCCGTGTATCAGGGCGACCCCAACGCGTACCCCGCCGCTCCCGCGTATCAGGGCGACCCGAACGCGTACCCTGCCGCCGCCCCCGCATACCCGGGCGACCCGAACGCGTACGCCGCCGCCCCCGGCTACCCTGCCGACCCGAATGCGCCGGCCTATCCGGCCGCGGGTTACCCGGCGGCGACGGTGCCGCCGGCCCCGCCGCGCAAGCCGCTCCCGAAGGGGGCGCTCATCGGCATCATCGCCGGCGCCGCCGTGGTCGTGCTGGCCATCGCCGCCGCCGTGATCGTCCCGATCCTCACGCGGGCACCCCAGGTCTCGGCATCCGACTACGTCGAGGCCTACCTGACCGCGGTCGCCGACGGGGACGCGGAGAAGGCGCTCACCTACGTCGAAGACAACGGCGACGACGACCTGCTCACCGCCGACGTGCTCGCGGCGTCGCTGAAGCTCGGCGCCATCGACGACATCGTCATCGGCGACAAGGAGAGCGAGAACGAGTACGGCGACACCATCGTGCCCGTGACCTTCACGATCGGCGGCAAGGAGGTGTCGCGCGACTTCGAGGTGTACCGGTCGGCGAACGGCACCGAGATGTCCATCACCGACGGCCTGGTGAGGATGTCGTCCCCCTACGGCTTCGAGGGTCTCGATCTCACGGTCAACGGCGCGGAGGTGCCCGACTACACCTACGTCTTCCCCGGCACCTACGAGTTCGCCGTAGGTTTCGACGCGTTCGCGATCGACGGAGAGTCGACCTTCGTGCTCGCCTCCGACGACGACACCGAGGCGCTCTACGAGGTGAGCCCGGTGCTGAGCGAGACGGGCACGACGACCTTCCGCGAGCTCGTGAACGCGTCGTTCGCGGAGTGCCTCGCGTTGAAGACGCTCGACACCCCGTGCGGCATGAACGTCAGCGACATGTCGCAGGACGGGTACAACCCGGTCGACGGCACGGTGACCCGCACGATCGACGCCGAGGCCCAGGCGACGCTCGCCAATCTCGAGCCGTATGTCAGCGAGCGCACGATTGTGACCTCGATGGACTACTGGAGCGTCGACATCACGCTGCAAGGCAGCAACGGATCCTCCACCGCCGACTTCGAGGTGCTGTTCGGCGGCCGGGTGCTCACGCCCAAGGTCGACTTCTCCGCCGAGACCCCTTCCGTCATCTGGGAGTGACCCCACCGCGCTCCGAATCGCACGACTGACCCCGTTTCCGCGCGGGATCGGGTCAGTCGTGCGATTCGAATCGCCGCATGGATAGGGTGAGATGGCGGCGGAGTGCCGCAGCGCGGGAGAGCTGAGGGCATCGATGGCGGTGACGTTGCGCGACGTGGCCGGACTCGCCGGGGTGTCGATCAAGACGGTGTCGAACGTCATCAACGACCACCCGCACGTCCGCCCCAGCACCCGCGCCACCGTCGAGGCCGCGATCGCCGAACTCGGCTACTCGCCCAACCTCACCGCGCGCAACCTGCGCTCCGGGCGCACCGGCGCGATCGCTCTCGCCGTGCCCGACCTGAGCCTGCCGTACTTCGCCGAGCTCGCCGCCGCGGTGATCCGCGAGGCCGAGGCGGCGGGCGTCGTCGTGCTGGTCGAGCAGACCGGCGCCGACCGCGCCCGCGAGCTCGACGTGCTGCGCGGCCGTCGCCGGGGCCTCACCGACGGCCTCATCTTCAGCCCGCTCGGGCTGGAGGCCTCCGATCTCGCCTCCCTCGACGTCTCCTACCCCGTGGTGATGCTCGGGGAGAGGGTGTTCGACGCCCCCGCGCACCACGTGACCATGCGCAACGTCGAGGCGGCGCGCGCCGCCACCGCCTACCTGATCGCGCAGGGCCGTCGCCGCATCGCTGTCGTCGGCGCGCACGTCGACGAGGAGGTCGGCTCCGCATCCCTGCGGATGCGGGGCTACCGGGAGGCGCTGGACGAGGCCGGCATCCCCTACGACGACGCGATCGTCGGGCGAGCCGCGCTGTGGCATCGCGCGAGCGGCGCCGATGCGATGCGCGAGATGCTGTCGCGCGGAGTGGACATCGACGCGGTGTTCGGTCTGAACGACACCGTGGCGCTGGGGGCGATGCGCGTGCTGCTGCGGTCGGGGAGACGGGTGCCCGAAGACGTCGCGGTCATGGGGTTCGACGCGCTCGACGAGACCGAGTACTCCATCCCGTCGCTGACCACGGTGGATCCCGGGCGCGCGTGGATCGCCAGGACCGCGGTGTCGACGCTGCTCGCCGGCATCGCGGGCGGGGTCGAGGCCGCTCCCCGCCGGCTCCTCGCCGACTTCCGCATCGTCGAGCGCGAGTCGACGGCATCCTGATCGGTGCGCGCCACCACGCGTCGACGCGGGCTCAGCCCTTCGCGCCCGAGGTGAGCCCGCGATCGGCGAGCAGCCTGGTCAGCGTGCTGCGGCCGAGCTCGCTCATCGGCGGCAGCGAGTCGCGGTAGTACCAGACCAGCCCCATCGACTGCTGCAGCGCCCAGGCGGCGCCGCGCCGCCACTCGACCTCTCCCGCGGAGAGGTGCGTGCGCACGACCGCACGGGCGTCGGCGTCGAACAGATGCCACGCGGCCACGAGGTCGAGGGCCGGATCGGCGGGACCGAAGCCCCCGCCGTCGAGCACCCCGACCAGGCGCTCTCCGTCGATGAGGAGGTTCGCGGGGATGAGGTCACCATGCGACATGACCACAGGACCGGCGTCGGGGAGGTCGCGGAGCACGCCCCAGAGCGAACGCAGCTCGTCGACGGGGAGCAGCCCCTCGCTCTCGGTGAAGCACAGCTCCATCCAGTCATCCGCCGACCGGAGGTCGCCTCCTCGTCCGACGCCGGAGAACGCGCGACCGCGGGTGTCGGCGTCGCGCAACGAGCGGATCAGCGCGGCCACGTCGGCGGCGAGGGACGTCGAGTGCGCGGTCGCGTCGGGGGTCGCCGTCGTGCCGGGCACCCATGTCTGCACCGACCAGGGCAGAGGGTAGCCGTGCCCGGGGCGCCCGATCGCCACGCCGATCGGGGCGGGGACGGTGGAGTGCGCGGCGAGCTCGGACATGGCGGACTGCTCGTGCACGAGCTGCTGCTCCGTGTCGGCCGGGTCGGCGTCGGTGAGCGGGAACCGCGCGGCGAGATGCTCGCCGATGCGGAAGATCGCGTTCACCGTGCCGGGACCGTGCAGCCGCCGCACCGGTTCGCCCCGCCACTGCGGGAACTGTGCGGCGACGAGTCGGCGCACGTCATCCTCGTCGATCGGGAGCTGGTCGGGATGCAGGGTCACCCCGGCGACGCTAGCGGATGCGGCGTGCTCATGCCCCGGCGGGATCAGCGGGCCAGCCATCTCCGTAGCGAGCGGGTGACGAACGGCAGCACCCAGTAGGTCATGATGGGCGTGAGCACGAGCGTGGTCGAGAGCACGCGCAGCCAGATGGGGAGGTCGTTCCAGCCGGGAACGGGGCTCATCGCGTAGGTGAAGGCCACGTTCAGCGGGAAGAAGCCGAGCCAGATCGACACGGCCTGTTTCCAGCGCGGGGGTGTGCGCACCACGGCCATCGTCGTGGTCGACCCGTCGGCGCGGGGGATGCTGATGGTGTCGGTGGCCGGTCCGTCGAACCAGCCCTCGATCCCGGTGCGTCGTCGTGCGTGCTCGCTGCGTACGAAGCCCTCACCGGCCGACCTCCACCATTCGCGTTCCCCCGAGCGCTCCCAGGCCAGCAGGGTCTCCTCGTCGGAGAACCGGTAGAGCATGTGCCAGACGTTGGAGTCCTCGCCGTCGCGCACCCACCCTGAGCCGAGGAAGCCCGGGTAGCGGTGCGCGAGGTTGACGCCCGTCTGCGCCCAGGCGGTGGCCTCGGCGACGTGGTCGGGGTCGACCTCGCGACGGATGGAGACGGTGATGGGTTCGCGGGACATGGTGGGTCCTTCGGGAGGGGCGCCAGGATCGCGGCGCTCCACGATTTTAGTTCGGATGCCGGGCTTTCGAATCGCTCGACTGACCCCGTTCCGAGGCGATTTCGGACCATTCGTGCGATTCGAACGGCGAGAATGGAGCCATGAGCACGCGCAGCGAAGCCGTCCTGATCGATGTCGTCCGCACCCCCGTCGGCCGGGGCAAACCCGGGGGATCGCTGTCGGGCGTCCATCCCGTCGATCTCGCGGCGGGGATGCTGCGGGCGATCGTCGAGCGCAACGGACTCGACTCCGGGCAGGTCGACGACGTGCTGCTCGGCTGCGTCAGCCAGGTGGGGGATCAGTCGATGAACATCGCGCGCCAGGCCGTGCTCGCGGCCGGTTTCGACGAGCGGGTGCCCGCGACGACCATCGACCGGCAGTGCGGCTCGAGCCAGCAGGCCGTGCACTTCGCCGCCGCCGGCATCGCCGCAGGGCAGAACGATGTCGTGATCGTCGGCGGGGTCGAGTCGATGAGCCGGGTGCCGCTGGGCTCCTCGGCCGCCGGAGGGTCGCCGATGTCGCCCCGGCTGCGCGACCGCTATCCCGACGGGCTCGTCAACCAGGGTGTCAGCGCCGAGCTCATCGCGCGGCGCTGGGGGTTCGGGCGGGAGCAGCTCGACGCGTTCGCCGCGGACTCGCACGCGCGTGCGGCGCAGGCCTGGCGCGAGGGCTTCTTCGACGGCACGGTCGTCGCCGTGCCGGAGGCTCCGGACGCCGTCGTCGACGAGACCGTGCGGGAGGGCACGACCGTCGACCGCCTCGCCGGCCTCCCCGCATCCTTCCGCACGGATGCGCTCGCCGCACGCTTCCCGGAGATCGACTGGAGCATCACCCCCGGCAACTCCTCGCCGCTGACCGACGGCGCATCGGCTGCGCTGCTGATGAGCGCCGAGCGCGCCGAGCAGCTCGGGCTCACGCCGCGCGCGCGGTTCCGCGCCTTCGACGTGGTCGGCGACGACCCGTTGATGATGCTCACCGGTCCCATCCCCGCGACCAGGAGGGTGCTCGACAGGGCCGGCCTCTCGATCGATGACATCGACGCCTACGAGGTCAACGAGGCCTTCGCGTCGGTGCCGCTCGCCTGGGCCGCCGAGCTCGGCGCAGACCCCGCCAGGCTCAACCCGCGCGGAGGCGCGATCGCCCTCGGACACGCGCTCGGCTCCTCCGGCACGCGCCTGCTCGGCACCCTTCTCGGGCACCTCGAGGCCACGGGCGGACGCCTCGGCCTGCAGACGATGTGCGAGGGCGGGGGCATGGCCAACGCGCTGCTGCTCGAGCGGCTGTAGCGACGCCGCCGGGGGCCCCGGCGGCGCCGTAGGAGACAGAGAAAGACCCCCGCCGACCCGATTCGGCGGGGGTCTGTGCGGTGTGGGCACCGCCGCGGGAGCAGACGCTCTCCGCGAGGCGCGGATGTCGTGACTACCCGATCCGGTCTGAGTCTCTGTCCGCGCAAGAGCAGTTGTACCCGCCGGATGTGTCCGGGCGGTGAACGGCGGGGAAACCCTCATCCTGTCGTCGTCGCGGGTCGCGAGGGAGCCTGGATCGACGCCGGATCCCATTTACAAGGACGCCCTAGTAAATATCTGGGCGTCGGAGTAACATCGACAATGTGCCAAAGAAGGCACGGAGGGACGTCACACAATGACCCGTACCATCCCGCATTTCGTAGGCGGATCGCTTCTCACCCCCGACACCGGTCGCTTCGCCGACGTGTTCGATCCGAGCGAGGGAGCCGTGCAGGCCCGCGTGCCGCTCGCGTCGGCCGACGAGGTGCGCCGCGTCATCGACAACGCCGAGTCGGCGCAACCCGCGTGGGCGGCCACGAACCCGCAGAAGAGGGCGCGGGTGCTGCTGCGGTTCCTCGATCTCGTGCAGCGGGAGATGCAGCCGCTCGCCGAGCTGCTCGCGAGCGAACACGGCAAGACCGTCGACGACGCGAAGGGCGACATCCAGCGCGGACTCGAGGTCATCGAGTTCGCCGCAGGGGCTCCGCACCTGCTCAAGGGCGAGTACTCCACCGGCGCCGGCGCGGGCATCGACGTCTACTCCATGCGCCAGCCGCTCGGGGTCGTCGCCGCGATCACCCCCTTCAACTTCCCCGCGATGATCCCGCTGTGGAAGGCCGGCCCCGCGCTCGCCGCCGGCAACGCGGTCGTGCTCAAGCCCAGCGAGCGCGACCCCTCCGTGCCGGTGCGCCTGGCCGAGCTCTTCCTCGAGGCGGGACTCCCCGCCGGCGTGCTCAACGTCGTGCACGGCGACAAGGAGGCCGTCGACACCCTGCTCACCGACGACCGCATCCGTGCCGTCGGCTTCGTCGGCTCCACGCCGATCGCCGAGTACATCTACTCCACCGCCGCAGCGCACGGCAAGCGCGCACAGTGCTTCGGCGGGGCGAAGAACCACATGATCGTGATGCCCGACGCCGACCTCGACCAGGCCGTCGACGCCCTCATCGGTGCCGGCTACGGTTCGGCGGGCGAGCGCTGCATGGCGATCTCGGTCGCCGTGCCGGTGGGGGAGGAGACGGCGGATGCTCTCGCCGCCAAGCTCGTCGAGCGGGTCGCGCAGCTGCGGGTCGGACCCTCGCTCGCCGCGGATGTCGACTACGGTCCCCTCGTCACCCGCGCTGCGGTCGAGCGCGTCGAGGGCTACATCCAGCAGGGCGTCGACGAGGGCGCCACGCTGCTCGCCGACGGGCGCGGGTTCAGCGTGCCGGGGCATGAGGAGGGCTTCTACCTCGGCCCGACCCTGTTCGACCACGTCACCACCGACATGGCGATCTACCGCGAGGAGATCTTCGGACCCGTGCTCGTGATCGCCCGGGCCGCCGACTACGAGCAGGCGCTGCGCATGGCGAACGAGCACGAGTACGGCAACGGTGTCGCGATCTTCACCCGCGACGGCGACTCGGCGCGCGACTTCGCCGCCCGCGTCGACGTCGGCATGGTCGGCGTGAACGTGCCGATCCCGGTGCCGATCGCGTACTTCACCTTCGGCGGCTGGAAGCGCAGCGGCTTCGGCGACCTCAACCAGCACGGCGCCGACGCCTTCCGCTTCTACACGAAGACCAAGACGGTCACGAGCCGCTGGCCCTCCGGCATCCGCGAGGGCGCCAGCTTCGTGATCCCGACCATGCACTGATCCCCCGAGGAACCGCCATGACCATGACCACCGTCACCACCACCGCCGAGGAGCGCGAGGCGATCATCGGCGCCGTCCGCGAGTTCGCCGACACCGAGCTGGCGCCGTACGCGCTCGAGCGCGACGAGAAGCACCTCTTCCCCCGCGACACCCTGCACCGCGCCGGCGAGCTGGGACTCGGCGGCATCTACGTGAGCGAGGAGTTCGGGGGAACGGGGCTCAGCCGCACCGACACCGTCGCGATCTTCGAGGAGTTGGCCAAGGGCGACCCGACCATCGCCTCCTACATCTCGATCCACAACATGGTGGTGTGGATGATCGACACCTACGGCGACGATGCGCAGCGAGGCGAGTGGCTGCCGCAGCTCACCGCGATGGAGCAGTTCGGCGGGTACTGCCTCACCGAACCCGGGGCGGGATCGGATGCGGCGAACATCGCCACCAGCGCCGTGCGCGACGGCGACGACTACGTGCTCACCGGGGTCAAGCAGTTCATCTCCGGCGCGGGCGAGGCCGGCGTCTACGTCGTCATGGCCCGCTCGGGCGAACCGGGTGCCCGCGGCATCAGCGCCTTCCTCGTGCCCGGTCACGCCGAGGGGCTGAGCTTCGGCGCACCCGAGAAGAAGATGGGGTGGCACGCCCAGCCCACGCGCCAGGTGATCCTCGACGGCGTGCGGGTGCCGGCATCCACTCTGCTCGGGGAGGAGGGCAAGGGTTTCGCGATCGCGATGTCGGCCCTCAACGGCGGCCGGCTCAACATCGCCGCCTGCTCCCTCGGCGGCGCGCAGTGGGCGCTCGACCGTGCCGTGCAGTACGTGCACGAGCGCATGGCGTTCGGCGAGCCGCTCGCCGAGAAGCAGTCCATCCTCTTCGCGATCGCCGACATGCGCACCGACCTGCAGGCCGCGCGGCTCATGGTGCGCGACGGCGCGCAGGCCGTCGACGAGCACGCCCCCGATGCGACGATGCGGTGCGCGATGGCCAAGCGCTTCGCCACCGACGCCGGCTTCGACGTCGCCAACAGGGCCCTTCAGCTGCACGGCGGCTACGGGTACCTTCAGGACTACGGGATCGAGAAGGTCGTCCGTGATCTGCGGGTGCACCAGATCCTCGAAGGGACGAACGAGATCATGAGACTCATCGTCGGACGCGAGATGCTGCGACCCGCGGGTTCAGTCTCGATGCGGAGCTCGTCATGACCCGCGTCGCATTCCTCGGCCTCGGCCATATGGGCCTGCCGATGGCCGTCAACCTCGTGAAGGCCGGGCACGAGGTGCACGGCTTCGACCTCGTCCCTGCCGCCGTCGACGCCGCACGAGACGCCGGCATCCCCGTCGCCGCGAACGGTGCGGATGCCGTCGCCGAGGCGGATGTCGTGATCACGATGTTCCCTGCCGGTCGGCACGTGATCGCCGCGTACCAGGACGAGCTGCTCGCGGCGGCGCGCCCCGGCACGCTGTTCATCGAGTCGTCCACGATCGCCGTCGACGAGGCGCGCACCGCCCACGAGCTCGCCCTCGCCGCGGGGCACCGCAACGTCGACGCCCCGGTCTCCGGGGGCGTGGTCGGCGCCGAGAACGGCACCCTCGCGTTCATGGTGGGCGGGTCGGACGAGGATTTCGCCGCGGCACTGCCGCTGCTGGAAGCGATGGGCAAGAGGATCGTGCACTGCGGCGGGCCGGGTCTCGGGCAGGCCGCCAAGGTGTGCAACAACATGGTGCTCGCGGTGTCGCAGATCGCCGTGGCGGAGGCGTTCGTGCTCGGCGAGCGGCTGGGCCTCGAGCATCAGGCCCTGTTCGACGTGGTGTCGCAGGCCTCCGGTCAGTGCTGGTCGATCACGACGAACTGCCCGGTCCCGGGCCCGGTGCCGACGAGCCCGGCGAACCGCGACTATCAGCCCGGCTTCGCCGGCGCCCTGATGGCCAAGGACCTCGGGCTCGCGCTGCAGGCGATCGAGCAGACCTCGACCGACGCGAAGATGGGCCGTCTCGCCCAGCAGCTCTACGCGGCCTTCGCCGCGGGCGACGGGGCGACCCGCGACTTCTCCGGCATCATCACCGACATCCGCGACGACCGCGTGTGACCGGACGCGCCGGGACCGAGCCGCGTGCCGGGAGCGCCGTGCGGACCGTGCGTGCCGTGCGTGCTGGGCGTGCCGTGCGGACCGTGCGGACCGTGCATGCCGTGCGGACCGTGGGTTTTGTCGGCACGGATGCCGTTCTGTCGGCGCGACACGCGCGCGGAGCGCCGGCGAACGGATGCCGGAGCCGACGAAGCGAACGGCGAACGGATGCCGGAGCCGACGAAGCGAACGGATGCCGGAGCCGGCGAAGCGAACGGCGAACGCGAGGGATGCCGTCGCATCGGCGACGGGCGATACTGAACGGAACGACGGAGAGGACCGACCCATGACCCAGTACGAGACGATCCTGGTCGAGCAGCGCGGACGGGTGGGGTGGATCACCCTCAACCGGCCGGAGGCGCTCAACGCGCTCAACAGCCGCATCGCCGAGGAGGTGACGGCGGCGGCCGTCGCCTTCGACGTCGACGAGGGCGTCGGCGCGATCGTCGTCACCGGGTCGGAGAAGGCGTTCGCCGCGGGGGCGGACATCAAGGAGATGGAGTCCATGTCGGCCGCGGAGATGGTCGCGACCGACCACTTCGGGATCTGGCGCGACTTCGCGGCGGTGCGCACTCCGGTCATCGCGGCGGTCTCCGGTTTCGCGCTCGGCGGAGGCTGCGAGCTGGCGATGATGTGCGACATCATCCTCGCCGCCGACACCGCGAAGTTCGGGCAGCCCGAGATCAACCTCGGCGTCATCCCCGGCATGGGAGGCACCCAACGGCTGATCCGCGCGGTCGGCTATTACAAGGCCGCCGAGCTCGTGCTATCCGGGCGCTTCATGGGCGCCGAGGAGGCGGAGCGGTCCGGCCTGGTGTCGCGCGTGGTCCCGGCATCCGAGCTGCTCGCCGAGACCGAGAAGCTCGCGACGACGATCGCGTCGAAGTCGCTGCCGTCGGTCTACGCGGCGAAGGCCGCGCTGGACGCCGCCATGGAGACGACGCTGGCCGAGGGGCTCGCGCACGAGAAGCAGGCGTTCGCGGCGCTCTTCGATACCGCGGACCAGAAGGAGGGGATGGCGGCCTTCCGGGAGAAGCGCGTCCCCGACTTCCAGAATCGCTGATGCCCGTGGCCGACGCGTCAGCCCCGCAACGTCTCCACGATCTTCGCGACGCGGCGCTCGCGCGTCGCGTCCTGCTTGGCCTCCGCGATCGAGCGGGCGTGCTCCTTGCGGTTCGTGAAGGAGAGCGCGTCGAATGCGGCGCGCAGCGCGGGGTCCGCGTCGAGCGCCTCAGCCAGCGCCGGCGGCACGTCGACCGTGCGCTCCGTGGCGTCGACGGTGATGACGGCGTCGACCTCCTGGTCGATCTCGACGCCCAGCTCGGCGCGCACCGCCTTGCTGAAGCCGATCATGTTCAGCCCGCCCATGCGCGCGAGCCGCAGGCGGGCCGTGCGTCCGTCGATGGTGACCGCCACCGGGAACGCCTTGCCCGCGCCGAACGAGGCCACCTGCTCGTCGGTGAGGACGATGGCGGCGGCGGGGCCGTGACCGGCGAGGACGGTGTGCAGGCGCAGTTCGCTCATGACGTCAGGGTACGCCCCTCCCGCCTCCGCGCTCAGGGCGAGGATGCCTCGACCTCGGCCACCAGCGTGCGGTTGCGCTCGGCGATGAGGCGGCGCATGTACTCCCGCAGGAACAGGCGGTCGACGACGGCGCCGAGGGGGCCCAGCGGCGAGCGGAACGTGATCCTGTCGCGCATGAGCGTGCCCCGCGGATGCTCCTCGAACTCGTGCTCGTGCAGGAACGAGGCGAAGGGCCCGGAGATCTGCCGGTCGCAGAACCGTCGCGGCGCGTCGATGTCGAAGACCAGCGACCGCAGGCGGAACGGGATGCCGAAGTGTCGGGCCCGCCAGGTGACCGTCGACCCCTCGGTGAAGGCCCCGCCGGTCGGCGCCTCGATCATCGTCTCGCCGTGCCGCGCCATCGAGCGCACATGCAGGCCGGGATCGAGCGATGCGGCGAACACGTCCGCCGGGCGGGCGTCGATGACGGTCTCCAGCTCGAAGAGCGCCATGTCAGAGCGGGTCGGGCTGGGGGCGCGGGTCGGTGAAGTCGCCGGCCTCCTTGCGCATGCGCGCCACGATCGCGACGAGCTCCGCCGCATCGTCGTTGCTCAGGCCGGGGGCGGAGAACACCCCGTCGTTGAGGGCGGACGTGGCCCTGTCGACGAGCTCCCGTCCCGCCTCGGTGAGCGCGAGCAGCGCGGCCCTGCCGTCATGGGGGTGCGGCTCGCGCACCACGAGGCCGTCGCGCACGAGGCGTTCGGCCGTGCTCGTGATGGTCGTCGCGTGCACCTGCAGGCGGGCCACCACGCTCGACAGCGGCAGGCGTCCGGCGCGGCTGAACGCCAGCAGGCGCAGCACCTCGTAGCGGGCGAAGGTGAGGGCGAAGGGCTTGAGCGTCGCGTCGACGCGGGCGAGCAGCAGCTGCTGCGCGCGCATCACCGAGGTGACCACGGCCATGCCGTCGGCGGCATCCGTCCATCCGTGCGCGAGCCATTGCCGCTTCGCCTCGGCGAGCGGATCAACGGGCAGGGGACGGGACTGGGCCACGTCTCTACGGTAGGGCATGAGAGACCTGTGAGTCTCAGTAGCGCGCCGCGTGACACTCAGTATCAAGGGGCTAGAATCGAGCCAGTCGTGAGGAGCATTCGATGAAGATCTTCGTCCTAGTCAAAGAGGTGCCGGACACCTATGGCGACCGCAAGCTGAACCTGGAGACCGGGCTGGCCGATCGCGCGGCCGGAGATGTCGTGCTCGACGAGATCACGGAGCGCGCCCTGGAGGTCGCGCTGAGCTTCGCCGACAAGAACGAGGGCACCGAGGTCGTCGCGCTCTCCATGGCTCCCGAAGGGTCGACCGCGTCCCTGCGCCGAGCCCTGGCGATCGGCGCGGCATCGGCCGTGCACGTCGCCGACGAGCAGCTCGCCGGCGCTGATCTGGGACTGACCGCGGAGGTCCTCGCGGCGGCGATCCGCCGCGGTGAGCCCGACCTCGTGATCACCGGCAACCTCTCCACCGACGGCTCCGGCGGCGTCATCCCCGCCATGATCGCCGAGCACCTCGGATGGGCGCAGGCCACCGCGCTGACCGCGGTGGAGATCACCGCCGACGGCGTCTCCGGGACGCGCGGGGCGGATGCCGGAGCGCAGCCGGTCTCCGCATCGCTGCCCGCCGTGATCTCGATCACCGAGGCCTTGCCCGACGCCCGGTTCCCGAACTTCAAGGGCATCATGGCGGCCAAGAAGAAGCCGCTCGAGGTGATCTCGCTCGCCGACCTGGGCGTCTCCGCCGATCCCTCGCTCGCCCCGCGTACGGTCATGACCTCCGTCGCCGAGAAGCCCCCGCGCGCCGCGGGCGTGAAGATCGTCGACGAAGGCGATGCCGCGGACAAGCTCGTGGACTACCTCGTGCAGAACAGGCTGGTGTGATGATGGGCTACCCCGACAACCCGATCCTCGTCCTCGTCGACGTCGACCCCGCAGGCAACGCCGCATCGAGCACCGCGGGCCTCCTCGGCGCCGCCTCGACCGTCGGCACCCCGATCGCGCTCGTCGTCGGCGGCTCTGCGGATGCCGCGGCCCAGGTCGCCGCGGCGGGCGCCGCGGTCGTCATCTCCGAAGACGGCGACGCCTCGCTGCTGACCGTTCCCGTCGTCGACGCGCTGCAGCGCGCGTACGACAGGGTGCGGCCGGATGCCGTGCTCCTGTCGAACTCGATCGCGGGCCGCGACGTGGCCGGTCGATTCGCCGTGCGGGCGAAGCTGGCGTTGTCCGTCGACGCCGTCGGCCTGTCGCGCGACGAGGAGGGCGTGGTCGCGCACCACTCCGTCTACGGCGGGGCCTACCTGGTCGACTCGGCACCCACCTACGGCGCTCCCGTGATCACGGTGCGCCAGGGCGCCGTCGACGTCCGCGCCGAGGCTCGCGAGGACGCCCTCTTCGAGGGGGCGACCGGATCGTTCCCGGTCAGCGCGCCCGCGGCATCCGCCGGTGCCGTCGAGGCCGTCGAGGCCACCTCGTCGCGTCCGGAGCTGCGGGGGGCGGCGAAGGTCGTCTCCGGCGGACGCGGACTCGCCTCGAAGGAGAAGTTCGTGCTCGTCGAGCAGCTCGCCGACGCCCTGGGCGCGGCGGTCGGCGCTTCTCGCGCCGCGGTCGACGCGGGGTACATCCCGCAGTCGCACCAGGTCGGTCAGACCGGCGTCTCGGTGTCGCCGCAGCTGTACGTCGCCCTCGGCATCTCCGGCGCCATCCAGCACCGAGCCGGCATGCAGACATCCAAGACGATCGTCGCGATCAACAAGGACGGCGAGGCGCCGATCTTCGACGTGGCCGACTTCGGGATCGTCGGCGACCTGTTCACGATCGTGCCCCAGGTGATCGCCGCGCTCGAGGCGCGGAAGAAGTAGACATGGCGACGCGGATGCTGCGCCGAGGGCTGCCGCGCGTGCCGGGCGGCGAGCCGTGGCCTCCCGCCGGCGCGGCGCCGGACGGCGGAGGCGACGTCATGGAGGATGCCGGCGCCGCCGCGACTGCTGCGCCGATCGTCGGCGTGGACGCGGGTTCCGGATCGGCGACGGGGTCGGGAGCGGTGGCGGAGGCGCCCGCGTCGTCGGAGGCGGCGGATGCAGGAGCGCCCTCCGTGCCCGCGGACTCGACGATTCCCGCGGTCACCACGCCCGTGGCCACGACGGCGACGACCGCGGCCTCCGCACCGGCCGTCGCCCGTGTGCGGCGGGGTCTGCCGCGCGTGCCCGGCGGCGAGCCCTGGCCCCCTGCCGACCTCGTGCCGGCGGGGGCGCCCGCTCCGGTCTCCACCGGGGCGCCCGCTCCGGTCTCCACCGGGGCGCCCGCTTCTCTCTCTGCGGCGACACCCGCCGCGGCATCCGCTGCGCCGATCCCGGAGAGCATCGCTCCCGCCGCGACCGAACCGGCGGAGAGCCCGACCGGAACCGCGGCGGCTCCCGTCGGCGGAGGGATGCGCCGGGGGCTCCCGCGCGTCGCGGGCGGCGAGCCGTGGCCGCCGGCCGGGATCGTACCGGTCGTCGCCGAGGAGCACATCGTGGACGCCGTGCCGGCCGGACAGCCGACGTCGGCGCCCGCTGCGGCGATCGCCGACCAGGCGGACCAGGCGCAGCACGGCGAGGTCGTGCGCGTCGCCGACGTGAGCGCCCCCCTGCCGTGGACCCGCACGGTGTGGGACGGCCGGGCTCCGCGACGCATCGCCGCCGCTCCGGCATCCGACCGCCGCCGTCCGACCTGGCCGCAGGCGATCGCGGCGCTGTTCGCCGCCGCCGGACTCGGCGTGCTGGCCGCCGCGGCCGTGGCGTTCGTGCGCACGCTGCTGAGCCTGCCGTTCATGCAGGACTTCCTCGCCGCGTTCCCCGGGGAGTACGCGCCCGCGATCCACGTCGAGCCCGGCTTCGCGCCGTGGATCGGGTGGCAGCACTTCTTCAACATGTTCCTGATGGTGCTGATCATCCGCTCCGGTCTCACGATCCGCGGAGAGAAGCGGCCGACGGCGTTCTGGACGCCGAAGAACAACCCCAAGGGCAAGGTCAGCCTGACGATCTGGTTCCACCAGGCCCTCGACATCCTGTGGCTGGTGAACGGCGTGATCTTCGTGGTGCTGCTGTTCGCCACCGGGCACTGGGCCCGCATCGTTCCGACGAGCTGGGAGGTCTTCCCGAACGCGCTGTCGGCCGCGCTGCAGTACGTCTCGTTCGACTGGCCGCACGAGAACGGCTGGAACAACTACAACAGCCTGCAGCAGCTCGCATACTTCACGACGGTGTTCCTCGCGGCTCCGCTCGCCGCGGTGACAGGGTTCCGCATGTCGGGGCTGTGGCCGAAGAAGGCGGAGCGGCTGTCGAAGGCATACCCGATCGAGTGGGCCCGCGCGGTGCACTTCCCGGTGATGCTGTACTTCGTGCTTTTCATCGTCGCGCACGTGGCACTGGTGTTCCTCACCGGCATGCTCGCGAACCTCAACCACATGTTCGCGTCCTCCGCGGCCGTCACGTGGACCGGGTTCTGGGTGTTCGTGCTCGCCGTCGCCGCGATCGCCGCGGGCTGGGCCGCCGCCCGGCCGCTGGTGATCGCCCCGATCGCGAAGCTCTTCGGCACGGTGTCCGGCCGCTGAGCCGACCCCGCCCTCACGCCGAGACCCCCGCTCAGCTACGAGACCCCCTCGTATTCACGCGAATACGAGGGGGTCTCGGCGCTCAGCGGGGGTCTCGGCGGACCGGTGACCCGACCGACGGGTCAGCGGGTGAAGCGCACCTCGGTCAGCGTCTCGCCGAGGAACGGCTCGGTGTGGCTGGCGCCGTCGAGGGCGAATCCGTTGCGCGTGTAGAAGCGGTGGGCGCGGGGGTTGTCCTCGGCGACCCACAGGTACAGCGGCTCGTCCTTCTCGACGGCCGCGTCGAACAGCTTCTGGCCGATGCCGGTGCCGTGGTAGGCGTCGAGCAGGTAGATGAAGTACAGCTCGCGGAACGCGGGGGCGTCCTTGTCGCGGGCGGGGCCCGACCCGACGAAGCCGACGATCTCGCCGTCGACGAGCGCGGCGTTCATCTTGAACTCGGGACCCTGGGAGGCCCAGTGCGTCCACAGCTCGGCCATACGGCGGGGCGACACCTTCTCGAGTGCCGCCTTGCTGATCAGGTGGTCGTAGGTCTCGTGCCAGCACTGCGCGTGCACGCGACCGAGGGCTTCCGCATCCACATCACGGACCGGACGGACGATGACTTCGGGAAGGGCTTCGGCGCTCATGCCGTGACTCTACGCGCGGCGTCCTCGAACCGGAAATCGAGCGGATGCCGTCCAGGACACACACGCCGCGGCTGGAGGATTCGCACAACGATGTTCGCGGATCGTGCACCCCTGGCTACGATCGATCCTCGTGAACGTGATCTGGCGCACCCTTCTGGTCATCCTCGGAGCCCGTCGCCGCGTGCGGCAGGGCAAGACCCTCGACCCGACGGCCGTCGGCACCATCACGGTGACGACGCTCCCCACCGACCTCGACATCCTGCGGCACATGAACAACGGGCGATACCTCTCGCTGTTCGACCTCGGGCGCTGGGACCAGCTCATCCGCACCGGCCTCTTCGACGCCATGAAGGACCACGGCTGGTACGCGGTGGTCTCCAGCGAGACGATCACCTTCCGCAAGTCGCTGCAGCTGTGGCAGCGCTTCGAGGTGCAGTCGCGCTTCATCGGGCACGACGAGAAGGCGTTGTTCATGGAGCACCGCGCGGTCGTCGACGGCGAGGTGTACGCCAGGGCCATCGTGCGGGCGCGGATGCTGCGCCGCACCGGAGGCACGGTGAGCAACGAGGAGCTGTTCGCCGCGGTCGGCAAGCCCGAGGGGGTGCCCGAGATCGACGAGTGGGTGCACGAGTGGGCCGCGGCATCCGCCCTGCCGCCCGTGCGCCAGAGCGCGCCGAGCCTCTGGGAGTGACGACCCGCTAGCGTAGTGCTGTGCTGGCGATCCTGACGACGTCCGGCCGAGTGCTGTGGCGGCACTGGCCGGCGCTGCTGGCGTGGTATCTCGCCGGGGTGCTCGTGCACTACGCGGTGGTGCAGATCGCCGGGTTCATCGGCGCCTACACCGCGACCGTGGGCTTCCTCGTGCTGCCGATCGCGATCCTGGCGAGGCTCATCAGCTACGTCGCCATGTTCCTCGTGCTGCGCGACGGGCTGCGCAACCTGCAGGAGGTGGCCCCGCTCCCGGAGTCGCCGGTGGAGCGACGCCGCACGTTCCGGTCGGCCCTGCTCGCCGGCATCCTCCCCTTCTTCGCCGTGTACTGGGCCCAGAAGCTCCTGAGCGAGGACGTCATCGCGTACTCGCTGCGGGCGCTGGAGGTGCGCAAGGGCATCATCGCCGTGGCCTCCACCGAGGGGCTGGGGCCGGTGAGCAGTGAGGACACGGTGCAGAACCTCCCCGTCAACGTCTGGACGGTGGCGATCATCGTGCTCGCCTTCGCCGGCCGCTGGGCGTGGTCGAAGTGGTCGGACAAGCTCGCGTCGTGGCTCTCGCCCGTCGCGGTGTACTTCGAGGTCGTGTGGGTCTTCTTCTCCGTCATCCTGCTCGGCGACCTCGCCGACGCGGTGAAGGGGTGGGTCGACAGCCGCGCGGCCATGGCGGTGCTGGAGGACGTGCGCGAGAGCGTGCTCGCGGCCGTCGCGCCGCTGCGCTGGCTGTGGGACGGCATCGGCTGGGTGCTCTCCGAGGCCGGTCCCGTGCTGCTCGCCCCGCTCGCCTGGCTCACCATCGCCGGCGTCGTGTTCGGGCAGGCGATCGTCGCCGAGAAGCTGCGGGTCGAGGGGGAGCTGGTGGCCCGGTTCCGCGAGCATGCGAAGGTCATCCCCAATCCGCTCGTGCGTCGCCTGAAGGATCTCGGCGACGAGCTCGGCGCGAGGTTCCGGCCGATCGGGCGCGCGATCCTGCTCATGTGGCGCGCGGGTCCGCTCCTCGTCGCGTCCTATGCGCTCGTGTATGTGGCGGTCAAGGCCCTGGAGTCGTATCTCGCCCTCGGGGTGACGCGTCTCATCGGACCGCACGACTTCGTCACCTGGTCGATCCTGCTGCCCGTGGTGTCTCTGGTGCCGCTGCTCGTGATCGAACCCGTGCGCATCGCGGTGATCAGCGGCGCCTACGACGCGACGCTGGCGCGGCTGCGGCGTCGGCAGCCGGTGCGCCGGGACGGGGAGCGGGTCTCGGCCACGGAGGCCGAGATCCGTGCGGTCGCGGATGCCGCCGGACTTCTGCCCGCCTCGGCCGACGCCGTCGCCGCGGCGATCGTCACCGCGCCGCAGCGCGACACCGTCGGCGGTCAGGGATCGACCGGGAACCTCAGGAACGAGCCGCCGGCCGAGTGAGGCCAGACGTCCACCCAGAACGGGCCCTCCACGTCATCCGGAACGAGGAACGGCACCAGCAGCTCGTAGGCGCCGGTGTCGTCGGCCGTGCAGTACTCCGGCTCCTCGGAATCGGGGAGCAGACCGATCTCCAACCGCACCGACTCCCATTCCCGCCCGGTCTCCTGCTGCACGAGGCGGGGCATGGAGCAGGTCACGCCCTCCGCTCCGGCATCCACCGGGACCCCGACGGCGATGAGCGTCGTCCCCTCCGGCACGTCGAACCCCGCCGTGTCGTCGACCACCGCGGTGCGGACGGGGCCCCAGGTCGCGCCCGCCAGCTCGGCGGAACCGCCCTCCTCGACGACGGTGGGCAGGAAGGGGCGGCTGTCGTAGCCGTAGAACTCGTGCCACTCGTGCCACCCGATGCCGAGGGCGGTCGCGGGAGCCAGCACCACGAGTGCGACGAGGGCCACCAGGTTGCGGCGCCACCACGACGGGCGGGCGGGCGCGGGCGTGACCGGTTGCGGTCGCGGCGGGATCGGGGGAGGGAGGACGGTCAACGTGCCCATCCGTTCTCGAGCAGGGCGGCCTCGTCGTCAACGGGGATGCCGTCGAGGTCGAGCGTCAGCACGATCATCCCGTCGAGAGGCACGTCGATCACGGCACCCGTGGGGATGCCGAGTTGCAGCGTGGCCGTGCCGGTCAGAGCGTCGGAGGGCAGCTCGAAGGCCAGACTCCCGGCGCGGGGCACTCCGGTGACGAGCTGCTGGGCGGCGAACGTGTCTCCGCGTTCGGTCGCGGTGAACTCCCTGCCTCCGAGCTCCAGCCGGGACAGTCCGAGGAGGGCGCCGTTCTGGGTGAGCCGGGACGAGGCCTCCAGATCGATCACGAGCCAGGTGCCGTCGGCCGACCACCCGTCGGAGTCGGTCACGCGGTGCGCCGCGCGCACGTCGGTCACCGTGACCTCGAGGTTGCGCGTGACGGCCGGCTCCCCGATCGCGGCCACGGTCTCGAACGGAGCCTGCGCCGCCGCGTCGGGGAGGGTGACCTTGACCAGGCCCCAGGCGGCGGCGAGCAGGGCGAGGGTGAGCGCCCACACGAGCACCGTCTTCACCACGGGGGTGCGGGCGGCGGTCCCGGCCGCGGGGGCGTCGTCGGTCACGGTGCCACCGCCTCGGTGAGCGTGGCGGTCACGACGGCGCCGACGCGCACGTCGTCCCAGTAGTCCCCGGAGACGATGCTCTTGCCGACCCGGTGCGTCGAGTCGGGCAGGGTGAGCGTGAGCTCCTGGTCGTCGTGGAAATCGTCGGGGCCGACGATCCAGGCGGCGAGGACGCGCACGGACACGTCCGGCTGCAGCCTCGGCGCACCCGAGCCGTCGTCGGCACGCGAGAGCGTGGGAGGCCCGTCGATCCCCTCGACGGCGACTCCGTCGATCGACCAGAGGTTCAGGCTGACGCTCATCGACGGCCGCGGCTTCGGGAAGGTGTTGACGACGTCCAGCGTGACCACGAGCACGCGTTCGCCCTTCTCCTCGTCGGGGAAGACCAGGGCGTTGCCCCGCTCGTCGCGCAGCTCGACGCCGACGACCGTCATCTCGAAATCCGAGCCCTCGAAGGTGTCGCCCACGGCCAGCTGCGGGATGGGCTCGGCAGGGGTGGTCGCGAGACCCCCGAAGGCGGCGGTCGTGGTGAGCAGCACGGCGCCCGCTCCGGTGATCAGCCACGGGGTGGGGATCAGGTCGACGGTGCGGCGGGCCCAGCCGAGCAGCGTCGCCCTGGCGCTCGCATCGGCGCGCGCGGTCGCGGCTGCGTTCGCGGTCTCTTCCCCCACGGGAATCAGCATAGGGCGCGAGCCCCAGCGGGGCACGGCGTCGTGCCGGGGCAAGCGGCGGGAGCGGTTCTAGGCTGAAGCCATGTCAGAGCCGTCGTCGCCCGCATCCGCCACGCTCGCCGAGCGGGCGGTGGAGCTCGCCAGGCGGTGGGCCGCGGAGGCGGCCGAGGCTCAGGTCGACCCGGCCGCCGAACGCCTGGCCGGAGTGCTCCACGACGCCAACGGACTACCTTTCACCCTCGGCTTCGTCGACGGGGTGATGCGCCCGGAGAGCCTGTCGGCCGCGGCGTCCCGACTGCATCGGATCGCTCCGATCGTGCCCGAGTTCCTCCCCTGGTACCTGCGCTCCGCCGTGCGCATCGGCGGGGGTGTCGCTCCGATCCTCCCCGCGCCCGTCGTTCCCATCGCGCGCAGAGCGCTCCGCGAGATGGTCGGCCATCTCGTGGTCGACGCCCGCCCGTCGAAGCTCGCGCCCGCCATCGAGCGCATCCGCGCGACGGGTGCCCGGCTCAACCTCAACCTCCTCGGCGAGGCGGTGCTCGGCGAGGCGGAGGCGCGGCGGCGGCTCGACGGCATCCACGACCTGATCCGCCGTCCCGACGTGGACTACGTCTCGGTGAAGGTGTCGGCGATCGTCAGCCGCATCTCCATGTGGGCGTTCGACGAGGTGGTCGACGCGGTCGTCGAGCGGCTCCTGCCGCTGTACCTCACCGCATCCGCCGACGGCACCTTCATCAACCTCGACATGGAGGAGTACCGCGACCTCGACCTCACGATCGCCGTCTTCACCCGCATCCTGGAGGACCCCCGGCTGAACCGGCTCGAGGCGGGCATCGTGCTGCAGGCCTATCTCCCCGACGCCCTCCCCGCCCTGCAGGAGCTCACGGCCTGGGCACGGGAGCGCGTCGACCACGGCGGGGCCCCGATCAAGGTGCGGCTCGTCAAGGGCGCAAACCTCGCGATGGAGCGGGTCGAGGCACGGATGCACGGCTGGACGCCCGCGCCGTACGACACCAAGCTCGACACCGACGCCAACTACCTGCGCTGCCTGGACTGGGCGCTGCGGCCGGAGCACGCCGAGGTCGTGCGGGTCGGGGTCGCCGGGCACAACCTCTTCGGCATCGCCTACGCGTGGCTGCGGGCGGGGGAGCGCGGGGTGCGGGAGCACGTGGAGTTCGAGATGCTCCTCGGCATGGCCCAGGGGCAGGTGCAGGCGGTCTCCCGCGAGGTCGGGCCCGTGCTGCTGTACGTGCCGGTCGTGAAGCCGGCCGAGTTCGACGTGGCGATCAGCTACCTCGTGCGCCGTCTCGAGGAGAACGCATCGCCGGACAACTTCCTCTCCGCCGCCTTCCGGCTGCACGACGACGGGCGGCTCTTCGTGCGCGAGCAGGACCGCTTCCTCGACGCGCTCGACCGGTCGGCGCAGCCCACTCTGCGCACCGGGCCGCGCCGCGCGCAGAACCGGAACGCCCCGGTGCACGAGTCGGTGCGGCCGGTACCGCCCGCTCCCGCTCCCGAGCAGGGGCTCACCAAAGCGGTGCTCGGGATCTCGCGCGGATCGTCGGGGGAGGACGCCTTCCTGGAGACGGCGGTGTATTCGGCCCGCGAGCTGGAGGCGGATGCCGGAGGCGCACCGGGGTTCGCGAACGCACCGGACAGCGACCCCGCCCTGCCCCAGAACCGCGAGTGGGCGCGCGGGATCCTGGCGCGCGTGCCCGGCTCGGACCGCGGCGTCGCGACCGTGGCCGCCGCGCGGATCGACGACGCCGACGTGCTCGATCGGACGGTGGAGAGGGTGCGCGACGCGGGCGCCCGATGGGGCTCGCGGCCGGCGGCCGAACGCGCGGACGTGCTCCTGCGCGTCGCCGCCGCGCTCGAGTCGCGCCGCGGGGACCTGATCGAGGTCGCCGCCGCCGAGACCGGCAAGGTGTTCGCCGAGGCGGACACCGAGGTCAGCGAGGCCGTGGACTTCGCCCGGTACTACGCCGTGAAGGCGAGGGAGCTGGATGCCGTCTCCGGCGCCGCGTTCGTGCCGGCGCGGGTCACGGTGGTGACCCCGCCGTGGAACTTCCCCCTCGCGATCCCCGCCGGGGGCGTGCTCGCGGCGCTCGCCGCGGGGTCCGGCGTGGTGTTCAAGCCCGCGCCGCAGGCGCGCCGCTGCTCCGCGGTCATCGCCGAGGTGCTGTGGGAGGCCGGCGTCCCGCGCGATGCACTCGCGCTGATCGACATCGAGGAGGGCGAGCTCGGGCGGCGGCTCGTGTCCCACGCGGCCGTCGACCGCGTCATCCTCACCGGGTCCTGGGAGACGGCGGCGCTGTTCCGCACCTGGCGCCCCGACCTGCCGCTGCTCGCCGAGACGAGCGGCAAGAACGCGCTGGTGATCACGCCGTCGGCCGATCTCGACCTGGCCGTGTCCGACCTGGTCCGAAGCGCCTTCGGGCACGCGGGGCAGAAGTGCTCGGCCGCCTCCCTCGCGATCCTGGTCGGCCCGGTGGGGAGGTCGCAGCGCTTCGCCAGGCAGCTCGCCGATGCGGTGCGTTCCCTGCACGTCGGCCTGCCGTCGGACCCTCGCGCCGAGGTCGGCCCGGTGATCGAGAAGCCGCACGGCAAGTTGGCCTGGGCGCTGACCGAACTCGAGGGCGATGAGCAGTGGCTCGTGGAGCCGGCGCAGGTCGCCGGCGACGACAGCGGCCGGCTGTGGACGCCGGGTGTGCGGGTCGGTGTGCGGGCCGGGTCGCGCTTCCATCTCGAGGAGTTCTTCGGTCCGGTGCTCGGGGTGATGCACGCGCCGACCCTGGAGAAGGCGATCGAGCTGCAGAACGCGGTGGCCTACGGGTTGACGGCGGGACTGCACACCCAGGATCCCGAGGACCTCGCCCTGTGGCTGGACCGGGTGCAGGCGGGCAACCTCTACGTGAACCGCGGCACCACCGGGGCGATCGTGCAGCGCCAGCCGTTCGGCGGATGGAAGAGGTCGTCGGTGGGGCCCGGGGCCAAGGCGGGGGGACCGAACTACCTCATCGGCCTGGGCTCGTGGCGCTCGCAGCAGTCGGGTGCCCTGTCGAGCACTCTGCATCTGCGCGGGCTCGACTCGCGGATCACGGCGCTCATCGAGGCCGCCCAGTCGTCGCTCGACTACGAGGCGTTCGAATGGCTGCGCCGGTCGGCGCTGTCCGACGCTCTGGCCTGGGATCGCGAGTTCGGCCAGGTGCGCGACGTCTCGCGGCTCGGGGTGGAGCGCAACCTGTTCCGTTACCGCCCGGTGCCCGTCGCGATCCGCGCGACGGCGGATGCCGGATGGCAGGAGCTGCTGCGCGTGGTGATCGCGGCGGTGCGGGCCGGGGCCGGGTTCACGCTGTCGACACCGGTCGGCCTGCCGCAGCCGGTGCGGCACGCGCTGAGCGAGGCGGGTGCCGTGGTCTTCATGGAGAGCGACGCGGAGTGGGTGGAGCGCATCCGCCGGCCGGAGCCCTCGCTCGACGAGCTCGCCGTGCCACCGGCGTCGCGTGTGCGCCTGGTGGGTCCGAGGGAGTCGGTCACCGCGCTGCACCGCGCGCTGGCGACGGCCGTCGAGGGCGACCCCGATCTCGCGGTGTACGACGGCGAGGTCACCTCGGCCGCTCGCATCGAACTGCTGCCGTTCGTGCACGAGCAGTCGATCTCGATCACCGCGCACCGCTTCGGCACCCCCGACGCGACATTCGCCGACGTGATCTGAGGTGCGGTCCGGCGATCGGGCTCCCCGCAGGTCGGATACGTCTTCCGGGGGAGGCGGATACACGTGCAGGATGACGCGAGGCGGAGAACCCGGCGGATAGCGTCGAAGGCGATGAACGATCCCTTCGCCGAACTCCCCGTGCTGCCCGTGGTCATCCCCGTCGGCATCCTGCTCTTCGCGATCCTGCTGCTCGTGCTCCGCTCCCGGCGTCGGCTGACCCTGCCTCGCGCGGCGGTGGCCGCGGCGGTCGGCGTGTACGCGGCGGGCGTCCTGGGCAACACGGTGTTCCCGATCTTCCTGCATCCGACCAGGACCGGTCCCTGGGAGCCGGCACTCGCCCTCGTGCCGTTCGTCGACTACGAGGTCGAGGACGCTCTGACGAACATGCTCGTCTTCGTGCCGCTCGGCATCCTCGTCGCCCTGCTCCTGGCGAGACCCTCGTGGTGGCGCTTGGTCGCGATCTGCGCAGGGGTGAGCCTCACGGTGGAGCTGATGCAGCTCGCCGCGCAGGATCTCTTCGGCGGCGGGCATGTCGCCGACGTCAACGACTTCCTCTCCAACGCCGCGGGCGGGGCGCTGGGGTACGGGCTGTTCGTGCTGCTCGCCCGCATCCCGGTCACCGCGCGGTTGGTCGAGCCCTTCCGCTGGCGCGCCGCGGAGCTCGCGCCCGCCTGACCCCCCGCCCCGCCTCCCGCCCCCTCCCTCCCTCCGTCGCCGAGACCCCCACCTATTGCCGAGACCCCCAGGAATTCACGTGAATACCTGGGGGTCTCGTCGGTAAGTGGGGGTCTCGGCAGAGCAGGCAAGGGGGTGTGTAAAGAATTCTTGACATCACGGATGCGGCGACGTACTCTCATGTCAAGAATCTTTTACATGGGAGGGCGTCATGGTCTACAACGAACGCGTCGCGTGGTCGCAGCTCATCGCCTCCGCGCTGACCTTCCCCGCCTACGTCGTGCTCATCCTGCTCAGCGCCGCGGGGCGCCCCCTGGAGCAGTCCGACTGGTTCCCCGTCATGCTCTACACGATCGGCGGCGGCATCTTCCTCAGCCTCTTCATCTCGATCACCTGGGGCGTCATCGCCGGTCGGCGCGACCCGGAGGCGGCGATGGCCTCCGACATCCGCGACACCGACATCTCCCGCATGGGCGCCAGGGTCGAACACGGCTTCCTCGTGATCGCCGGCCTCGGGGTGATAGCCCTGTGCGCGGTCGGCGCCGACGTGTTCTGGATCGCGAACGCCATGTTCGCCGGTTTCGCCGTGTCCGCCGTGATCGGCGGGATCGCCCGCGTCATCGCGTATCGCCGGGGGCTGGTGTGATGGTCAAGCCGACCCGCGTCTCCAACAGCATCCGCGCCCATCGCGAGGCCGCGGGGCTCACGCAGGCCGAGCTCGCCCGCACCATCGGCGTCACCAGGCAGACGCTCATCGCCATCGAGCAGCAGAAGTACTCGCCGACGCTGGAGCTCGCGTTCCAGATCGCCCGGGCGTTCGGGGTCGGTATCGACGACCTGTTCCAGTATCCGGAGGTGGAACGTGGCTGAGTCGATGAGGGCATGGCGCAGCGAGACCTACGGGCCGGCGTCCGCCGTGCGGCTGGAGCGGGTCGCCGTGCCGGAGCCGCGATCGGGCGAGGTGCTGCTGCGCATGCGCGCGACCTCGCTCAACGCCGGCGACGTGCGGCTGCTGCTCGGCGATCCGCTGCTGGTGCGGCCGTTCTTCGGGATGACCAGGCCGAAGCATCCGATCCGCGGGATGGATGCCGTCGGCGAGGTCGTGGCGACCGGGCCGAACGTGATCGGCGTCGAGATCGGCGACACGGTGATCGGGGAGCTGCGCGGCGGCGGAGGGCTCGGCGAGTTCGCGACCGTGCCGGCCGACCGCGTGCAGCCGCTGCCGCCGGGCGTCGACCCCGCGGTGGCGGTGACCCTCCCGGTCGCCGCGGGCACGGCCTGGCAGGCGCTCGACCTCGCGCGGATCGGCCTCGGCGGACGCGCGCACAGGGTGCTGGTGATCGGCGCGTCGGGCGGCGTCGGCGCCTTCGCCGTGCAGCTGGCCGTGCTGCGCGGGGCGGAGGTGTGGGCGAGCTGCGCCGACCGCAACGGACCGCTCGTCGAGGGACTGGGCGCGGTGCGCACGCTCGACCATCGGCGGTCGCCGCTCTCGGCGATCCCCCGAGGGCACTTCGACGCGATCGTCGACGTCGCCGGGGGCATCGACCTGCGGGATCTGCGGCGCCTGGTGCGCCCTGACGGCGCGATCGTGCTCGTGACCGGGGACGGCGGGCATGTGCTCGGCCCGATCCCGCGGATGCTGCGCGCGGCGTTCCTGTCGCTGAGCCGCGGAGCCCGCATCCGCTCCCTCGCGGCGTCGAGACGGCCCGAGGTGCTGACCGCGCTGCTCGAACTCCTCGCGGAGGGACACTTCGCCCCGGTGATCGCGCACGAGTACCCGTTCGAGGAGGCGGGCGCCGCGCTCGCGCGCATCGAGGACGGCCACGTCGTCGGCAAGCTCGTCGTGCGGGTATCGGGCTGATCCGCGCGAGACGTGGGCGTCGGGCGCGTGCTCTGGTGGCGCACAGGACGCGGGTGACACAATGGATGCGGCGTGCCCGAGTCGCATCTTCCCCGGCATCCGCGCCGGATGCCGGGTCGAAGGACCGCCGGGCCCCTGGACAGCGTCCGCCGCGCCTCTTCGTCAAGGAGAACCATGTCGACGCCTGAAGCCGCCGTCACCGCAGCGCCCGTGCGCACCGCGCATCACCGCCACTACCTGATGTGCAAGCCGTCGCACTTCACGGTGAACTACTCGATCAACCCGTGGATGGAGCCGGCGAACCCCACCGACACCGCCAACGCCGTCGCGCAGTGGCAGAAGCTCTACGACCTGTACCTCGAGCTGGGACACGAGGTCGAGCTCATCGAGCCGCTGGCCGGCTACCCCGACATGGTCTACACGGCCAACGGCGGCTTCGTGATCGACGGCCGCGCGTACGTGCCCTCCTTCTACTACGAGCAGCGCCAGGGCGAGGCGCCCGCGTTCGCCGAGTGGTTCCGCACCCACGGCTACGACACCGTGCTGCCCGAGGAGATCAACGAGGGCGAGGGCGACTTCCTGCTCGCCGGCGACGTCATCCTCGCCGGTACCGGCTTCCGCTCCGCCGGCGACAGCCACCGCGAGGTGAGCGAGGTCTTCGGCCGCGAGGTCGTGACCCTGACGCTCGTCGACCCGCGCTTCTACCACCTCGACACCGCGCTGACCGTGCTCGACCCCGTGGTCGAGGAGGGGCAGACCGCCGGCATCGCGTACCTGCCGCACGCCTTCGACGAGGCCTCGCAGAAGGTGCTCGCCGAGCGCTTCCCCGACGCGATCCTCGTGTCCGACGAAGACGGCGCCGTGTTCGGGCTGAACTCGGCCAGCGACGGCTACAACGTGATCATCTCGCCGCGCGCGACGGGCTTCGAGGCGCAGCTGCGCGAGCGCGGCTACAACCCCCTCCTCATCGACCTGTCCGAGCTCCTGCTCGGCGGCGGCGGCATCAAGTGCTGCACGCTCGAGCTCAGGGACGCGAAGTGACCGCGGTCGACGACGTGGTCGGCACCTTCGCCGAGCCGCACGTCGCGCACAACTATCACCCGCTGCCCGTCGTCATCGCCCGCGGAGAGGGCGCCTGGGTCACCGACGTCGAGGGCAAGCGCTACCTCGACCTGCTCGCGGCGTACTCCGCGGTGAACTTCGGGCACCGGCATCCGGCGATCGTCGCGGCCCTCACCGAGCAGCTCGGCCGGGTCGCCCTGACCAGCCGCGCCTTCATGAGCGACCGGCTCGAGCCCTTCGCCGCCGCGCTCGCCGCTCTCGCCGGCAAGGACATGGTGCTGCCGATGAACACCGGCGCCGAGGCCGTCGAGACGGGCATCAAGGTCGCGCGCGCCTGGGGCTACCGGGTCAAGGGCGTCGCCGACGGCCGCGCGCGCATCGTCGTCGCGGCCGGCAACTTCCACGGCCGCACCACCACGATCGTCAGCTTCAGCGACGACGAGTCGGCGCGCGACGGCTTCGGCCCGTACACGCCCGGCTTCGACGTGGTGCCCTACGGAGACGCGGATGCCGTGGCCGCCGCGATCACCGACGACACGGTCGCCGTGCTCGTCGAGCCGATCCAGGGCGAGGCCGGCGTCATCATCCCGCCGGAGGGGTACCTGCGCCGCATCCGCGAGATCTGCGACGAGAGGCGCGTGCTGTTCATCGCCGACGAGATCCAGTCGGGGCTCGGGCGGGTGGGCGAGACGTTCGCGTGCGACCGCGAGGGCGTCGTGCCCGACCTGTACCTGCTCGGCAAGGCGCTCGGCGGCGGCATCCTGCCCGTCTCGGCGGTCGTCGGCGACAGCGACGTGCTGGGCGTCATCCGCCCCGGCGAGCACGGCTCGACCTTCGGCGGCAACCCGCTCGCGGCGGCCGTCGGCCTGCGTGTGGTCGAGATGCTGGAGTCGGGCGAGTTCCAGGAGCGCGCCCGTGCCCTCGGCGCTCACCTCTCGGAGGCGCTGCAGCCGCTGATCGGACACGGGGTCACCGCCGTGCGCATCGCCGGGCTCTGGGCCGGAGTCGACATCGACCCCGCGCACGGCACCGGTCGCGAGATCGCCGAGAAGCTGCTGGAGCGGGGCGTGCTCGTGAAGGACACGCACGGTCAGACGATCCGCATCGCCCCGCCGCTCGTGATCCGCGCGACCGAGCTCGACTGGGCCGTCGAGCAGCTGCGGGTCGTGCTCGGGGCGTAAGCCGGTCGGGCGGGCGCCTGTTTCGGACGGCGTTTCTTCGGACGGCGTTTCTTCGGACGAATGCACGTTTCTCGGACGATTTCGGCGTGATCATCCGAGAAACGTGCGACCCTCCGAGATTCGGATGCCGCCGACTCGTCACGCGGGCGGATCGTCGGGGTCGAGGGTCTTCAGGCTGTCGCCCTCGACCTCGTTGTCCGCGGTGAGCTGCTCCTCGGTCGTCTCATGCCCGCCGAGCGGCGCGCCGCGGTCGGGGGAGGCGTCGCCCTGGATGGCGCCGCCGGTGCCCTCTCCCGAACCGCCGCCCTGGATGGCGCCGCCCGTCGCGCCGTCCCCGGCCGCGTCGCCCTGGAGCGCTCCGCCGTGCGCGTGGTCGCCGTCCACGCCGTCCGGCGCGGTGTTGTGCGCGGGGATGTGCTCCGGTCGGCCGTCCCCACCCCGCTCAACGCCGTCGCCGGCATCCGCCTCTCCGCTGCGCCCCTCGGCTCCGTCGATGTTCTCGGCGCCCTCCGCGGGGTCCTCCGGGTGGGGTGTGCGATCCGTGTTCTCGTCCATGCCGCCGACGTTAGGCGCGCCGCGACCGACGACGGAGGGGCTTGACAGCCGCGCTCAGTCGCTCTTCTTGGCCGTGCGGATCGGCGTGGTCGCCGCGGCCTCGTCGCTGAACTCGACCGGATCGACCTCGTCGACGATCGTCAGCGGGCGCGTCTCGTCGAGCGTCATCAGGAAGCGGCGGTTCTCGTCCCTGTGCAGCCGGCCGGTGGTCAGCACCCAGGTCACGCCGATCGCGCAGGCGATGAGTCCGGCCGCACCTCCGAGCATGATCGCGACGCGCGGCCCTGCGGCATCTGCCACCCATCCCGCGATGGGGGCGCCCACCGGGGTCGACCCCATGATCACGGCCATGTAGAGAGCGAGCACCCGGCCGCGCAGCGCCGCATCCGTGGTGGTCTGCACATAGCCGTTGGCGGTGGTGAGCAGCGTGACGATCGCGAACCCGGTGAACATCAGACTCACCGCGTACAGGGCGTACGTCGGCATCGCCGCCGCGATGAACGCCACGACGCCGAAGCCCCCGGCGGCGATGATCACCACGCGCACCCGTGCGCGGTCGCGTCGTGCGGCGAGCAGCGCTCCGGCCAGCGACCCGATCGCGAGGATCGAGCTGAGCACGCCGTAGCCGTCGGCCCCTGCGCCGAACTCGAGGGCCATGGTCGAGGCGAAGATCGGGAAGTTCATGCCGAAGGCGCCGATCAGGAACACCGTCACGAACACCACGCGCAGGTCGCTGCGGGCCCACACGTAGCGGAAGCCGGCGGCCAGGCCCCCGCGACTGCGGTTCTTCAGGCGGGGGGCGAGCTGACTCTGGCGCATCAGGAACAGCGCCACGAGCATGGCGAGGAAGGTGGCGGCGTTGGCGATGAAGACCCAGCCCGAGCCGATCGCCACGATGAGCAGGCCGCCGACCGCCGGGCCGATCATGCGCGCGAGGTTGAAGGATGCCGAGTTCAAGGCGACCGCGTTGGAGGTGTCGCCCGTCGACACCATGTCGGACACGAAGGCCTGACGCGCCGGGGCGTCGAAGGCGTTCACGGTGCCGAAGGCCGCCGCGAAGCCGAACATCATCGGCAGGGTCATCACGTCGCTGAGCAGCAGCACGCCGACGGCGATCGCGAGCACGAGCAGCGCGCTCTGGGTCGCGACGAGGATGCGCCGCCGGTCGAACCGGTCGGCGACCCATCCGGTCAGGCTCACCAGCACCAGCGGCGGGCCGAACTGCAGGGCCATCGTGACGCCCATGGCGGTGGCGTCGTTGTCCGTGAGCTCGGTGAGCACCACCCAGTCCTGGGCCGTCGCCTGCATCCATCCGCCCACGTTCGAGACGAGGGCGCCGGCGAACCAGATGCGGTAGTTGACGTTCGCGAACGAGCGGAACATCGCGGTCATCGCTCCACCACCCGTCGCATCAGCTCGCTCGCCTCGCGCAACGTGCGCAGCTCGTCGGCGGTGAAGTCCAGTTCCGCGAGCATCTCAGCGAGGAGGTCGTCGCGCTGCCTGATCGTCTGCACGACGATCTCGGTGCCGGCGTCGGTGATGTCGACGAGCACCCGCCGCCGGTCGGCCTCGTCGGGTCGTCGGCGCACGTAGCCCTGTTCCTCGAGGCCGTTGATCGTGCTCGTCATCGACGGCGCCGTCACGCGCTCCCGCTCGGCGAGCGCGGTGATGGTGCGGGTGCCGTGCATGCGCAGGGTGGCCAGAACCGCCAGCTGCGCGTCGCTCATCGCATCGACGGCACGGGCGCATCGCAGACGCCTCGCGAGCCGGAACGTCGCCATGCGCAGGTCTGTGGCGGTGAGGCGGAGGGCTTCATCAAACTCAGACATTACTTAGACAGTCTAAGTAATTTTTCCGGCGAGCGGAAGGGCGGGAGCCGCCTCGGGCGCGAGAATGGGAGGATGCCGCAGACGCCAGTGCTCGAGATCGCCGTGCAGGACCCCGCAGGAGTGCGTATCGCCGGCGCCGTCGGCGCCGTGCGCGTCGAGCTCGCCCAGGCGCTCGCCCTCGGCGGACTCACCCCCTCGCCCGCCACGCTGGAGCTGTCGATCGCGGAGGCGGAGGCGGCAGGCGTCGAGGTGCACGTGCTCGTGCGTCCGCGGGCGGGCGGCTTCCTCTACGACGCCGGGGAGATCGCCGTGTCGGAGCGCGACGTCCGCCGCGCGGTCGAGGCGGGGGCGCACGGCGTCGTGATCGGCGCGCTCGACGCGGCCGGCTCGCTCGACGTCGACGCCCTCGCGAGGCTGCGCGACGCGGCGGGCGGAGCATCCGTCACCCTGCACCGTGCGATCGACGTGACGGCCGACCCCGTCGCCGCGCTCGTCACCGCCCGTGCGCTCGGCCTTCGTCGCGTGCTCACCTCCGGCGGCGCGTCGACGGCGATCGCCGGCATCGACACCGTGCGCCTCCTCGTCGCCGAGGCCGCGGGCGGGATCGAGGTCATGGCGGGCAGCGGGGTGGATGCCGCGTCGGCGCCGGCCCTCGCCGCGACCGGCGTCGACGCCCTGCACTTCTCCGCCAAGCGCACCGTGCGCGAGGACGGCGGAGTGCGCCTGGGATCCGCGGACGACGGCGTCGGCGGATACGAGGTCACCGACCTCGCCACCGCGCAGGCCGTGGTCTCGGCCCTCTCGCACTGACCCTCGGCGGCGGAGGCCCGCCTGGGTAGGGTGGGGGACGTGACGGAGACCAGGGAGTTCACGGATGCCTACGGCATCGCCATCGTCTACGACGTGCACCCCGCGGCGGGCACGGCCCGCGGAGTGGTGCAGCTGCTGCACGGCGTGGGGGAGCACGCCGGCCGCTACGGGGCGCTGATCGGCGCGCTGACCGAGGCCGGCTTCCACGTGTACGCCGACGACCACCGCGGACACGGGCGCACCGGCATCCGCCAGCACGACGGCCCCGCCAAGCTCGGACGCCTCGGCAAGGGCGGCCTGCGCGCGGCCGAGGAGGCGGTCTGGCAGCTCACCGGGATCATCCGCGCCGAGCACCCCGACCTGCCGCTCGTGCTGCTCGGGCACTCCTGGGGCTCGTTCCTCTCGCAGATGCTCCTCAACGACCACCCCGAGGCCTACGACGCCGTGATCCTCTCCGGCTCCGCCCTGCGGATGCCGGGCTCCCTCAACGCGGCGCCGCTGAACGCCCGCTGGGCGGGGCCGGAGGCCACCGGTTTCGAGTGGCTCTCCCGCGACCCCGCCGTATGGGCCGAGTTCGACGACGACCCCCTCACCACCGATGTGCCGCTGCTCAAGCTGTTCGGGCCCATCGAGGCCGCCAAGCTCTACGGGCGCCCGCGCAAGAACCTCGGACGCGACATCCCGATGCTGCTCATGGTCGGCCGCGACGACCCGGTCGGGGGACCCCGCAGCGTGCACAAGCTCGCCGACGAGTACCGCAGCCGCTCCGGACTCACCGACGTGACGACCCTCGTCTACCCCGACGCGCGGCATGAGATCTTCAACGAGCTGCAGCAGGGCGAGGTGCGCGCCGACCTGCTCTCCTGGCTCGATCGGCGCATCCCTCCGCGCTGACGGCGGCATTCCCCGGGTGTCGGCGTGTTACGCACGATGAAGGCTCATGACAGCCGGTGAATGCGCGTGACGCCTCCTGAGCGGCGGTGGCCTGCGGCGGCATAGATTCGGGCATCAGCCGTCCCGAGGAGCCGCCCCATGGTCGCCACGAGTGCCCCCGCCGTCGCCACCGACGCACCCCCGCAGCGCCGCATCGCCCTGGCCGGGCACACCGTGTCGCGCCTCGGCTTCGGGGCCGCCAGGCTCACCGCCGGCGACGGGTGGGGCCGGCCGGCCGACCCCGTGCAGGCGCGGCGGCTGCTGCGGCTCGCGATCGACGAGGGCTACGACTACATCGACTCCGCCGACGCGCTGGGACCGGGGGTCAGTGACGAGATCATCGGCGACGTGGTGCACCCCGCGCTGGGCGTGGTCGTCGCCTCCAAAGTCGGGATGCTGCGCACCGGCCCGCACGGCTGGGGCGTGCTCGGGCGACCGGACTACCTCCGTCAGCAGGTCCACGCGACGCTCGTGCGGCTGCGGCGCGAGCAGATCCCGCTGCTGTACCTGCATCGCATCGACCCCGATGTGCCGCTCGACGACCAGTGGGGCACGCTCCGCGAGCTCCGCGACGAGGGGCTGATCGGCCACCTCGGCGTCTGCGAGCCGACCATCGAGCAGTTCGAGCACCTCGTCGACGTCGAGGCGCCCGCCGTGGTGCAGAGCCTCTACAACGTGGCCGCGCCGGGGTCCGCGACGATCGCCGACCGGGCCGACGCGCTCGGCATCCCGTTCGTCGCCTACTGGGCGCTGATCGGGCGCGGGCTCGCCGGCCCCGACCACGAGCGGGTGTTCGGCGTCCTCCACGCGGCGGGGGCGCCCTTCGGCCTCACGGCCGCGCAGACGGCGCTCGCCTGGGTGCTCTCGACGAGGGCGAACGGCCTCGCCCTCGTCGGCTCGCGGTCGCTGCGCCACCTCTCCGAGAACCGTGCCGCGCTGGACGTGCGCCTCCCGGCCGAGGTCGCGGAGAGGATCGGCGCCGATGTCGCCGCGGCACTCGACGGAGTGGCCTTCGATCCGCGCCGCTCGGCGGAGGTGGAGGGATGAGCCTCGACCTGGAAGCGCCCGATCTGCGCGCGGCCGATCTACGCGAGGACGGTCTGCACGCGGCCGGCGCGCGTGCGGCGGCGCAGCCCGGCGAGGCGCCGCTTGCGGGGACGGACCCCCTGCACGCCTACCTGCGATTCGACGCCGCGGCGGCCTCACGCGGCGGCATCCCCCTCGACGCCACGATCGAGAGCCGGTTCGCCGGCGCACCCGCCCGCACACAGGAGCGGGTGGCGGATGCCGTCGGGGCACTGCGCCCCGAGCTCGTCGCGCTCGCCACGGATCTGTACGAGCATCCGGAGATCGGCTTCGAAGAGGTCTACTCCTCCGGCCGCATCGCCGACCTGTTGGCCGCCCACGGCGCCGACGTCGAGCGGGGAGCCTTCGGTCTGCCCACGGCGTTCCGCGCCTCGACCGGCGTCAGCGGCCCGCACTTCGCGATCATCGCCGAGTACGACGCCCTGCCCGGCGTCGGCCACGCCTGCGGCCACAACATCATCGCCGCGCAGGCGGTGGGGGCCTTCCTCGCGGCCGCTCCACTCGTCGCCGGCATCGGGGGACGCCTCTCGATCATCGGCACCCCGGCCGAGGAGGGCGGCGCAGGCAAGGAGCTGGTCATCCGCGCCGGCGGGTTCGACGACGTGGATGCCGCGGCGATGGTGCACCCCGGTGGGGGAGACAGCGTCTCTCCGGTCTACGGCGGCGGGACGAGCGGGGTGCGGCGCGTCGCCGTCACCTACCGCGGCCGAGCGGGCCACTCCGCGCTGAGCCCGTACCTCGGTCTCAACGCGCTCGACGCCGTCGTCACCGCGTACCAGGGCGTCGCGCAGCTGCGGCAGCACATCCTGCCCGTCGACCGTGTCCACGGCATCATCACCGACGGCGGCGCGGCGGCGAACGTGGTGCCGGAGAAGGCATCCGCCGAGTTCCTCGTCCGGTCCACCGAGATCGAGACGCTGAACGTGCTCACCGACCGCGTGATCGACATCCTCCAGGCGGCGGCGCTCAGCACCGGCACACGCGCCGAGCTCGACGTCGACTTCGAGCCGCCGTACCTTCCGCTGCGGCCCAACATCGAGCTGCAGAAGCGGTGGGCGGGGGCGTTGACCGGTCAGGGCCGCACCGTGCCCGTGCGTCCGGCCGTGTCGCGGCAGGGCGGGCCGTCGACCGACATGGGCAACGTCAGCCAGTTCATCCCCGCGATCCACCCGGCCCTCGGCCTCGGCGCCGCGCCCGACGTGCTGCCGCACAACGCGGCCTTCGCCGACGCCACCGTCCTCCCAGCCGCGTTCGAGGCGCTGGTCGACGGCGCCGTCGGTCTCGCGGTCACCGCGCTCGACTTCCTCGCCGACCCCGCGCTGCGCGCCGCGGTCGCCGAGGAGTTCCGCGCAGCGGGCGGCCGCTACCGGTGGGAGGGCTGATGACCGCCGCGATCGTCGCCCCCGCCGGACGCGTCGGCCCCCTGCGCTTCGCGGGGTGGCTCCCGTTCGCCCTGCACCGCGTGCTCGACGCCGTGCTCGTGCTGTGGGCGGCCGCCACCATCGCCTTCATCGCTCTGAAGCTCATCCCCGGCGACCCGCTCGACAGCCTGCTCGCCGGGGTGCTCGACGCCCCGCCCGAGCTGCGCGCACAGGTCGCGGCGCACTACGGCCTCGACCAGCCGGTCTTCGTGCAGTACCTGAACTACCTCGCGCAACTGGCGAGGGGCGACCTCGGCACCAGCTACCAGCGCGCCGCGCCGGTGTCGGAGATCATCTTCTCGGAGCTCGGCGGCACGGTCGAACTCACCGTGACCGCCCTGGCGATCGCCGGCGCCGTCGCGATCGGTCTGGCGCTGTTGACGTCCGGCCGCAACCGCGCGGCCCGCTGGGCTGCCCAGGCGATCGAGCTCGTGGCCATCTCCGTGCCGTCGTTCTGGCTCGGCATCCTGCTCATGAACCTCCTGTCGTTCACGTTCCCGGTGTTCCCGGCGTTCGGCGCGAACGGTCCCGCATCGCTCGTGCTCCCGGCCGTCACCCTCGCGTTCCCGCTGATCGGCGTGCTCTCCCAGGTGCTCCGCGAGCGCATGGAGTACACGCTGCACGAGCCGTTCGTGACCACGGTGCTCGCCCGCGGCGTCTCCGAGGGAGCCCTGCGCTCGCGGCACGTGCTCCGTCACGCGGCCATCCCCGCGCTCACGCTGAGCACGCTCATCCTCGGCTCGCTCCTCAGCGGGGCCGCCGTGCTGGAGACCCTGTTCGCCCGTCCGGGCCTCGGCCGCATCGCCGTCGCGGCGGTCGCCGACCGTGACATCCCCGTGGTGCTGGGGACCGTGGTCTTCGCGGCCCTCGTCTTCGTCGTCGTGAACACCCTGGTCGATCTCGTGTACCCGCTGCTCGACCCGCGCCTGAGGGAGGCCCGCCGATGACCGCAGCCGCCATCGCCGCTCCTGTCCGCACGTCCGCGTCACGCAGGGCCGGGCTCCCGGGACCCGGTGTGCTCCTCGCCATGGCGGTGCTCGCTGCGCTGCTCATCGTCGGCATCGCCCCCGGCCTGTTCACGGGGTACGACCCGCTGCAGGCATCGCCGGCATCCGCTCTGCAGGCGCCGAGCGCCGTGCACCTCTTCGGCACCGACCAGCTCGGCAGGGACGTCTTCTCCCGCGTGCTGCACGGGGCGGGGTACTCGCTGTCCCTCGGCCTCTTCGCCACCGCGATCGGCCTGATCGGCGGCATCCTGCTGGGTGTCGCCGCCGGGTACTCGCGCGGCATCGCGGACCGGGTCATCAGCCGGGTCCTCGACATCCTGCTCGCGTTCCCCGAGGTGCTGCTCGCACTCATCCTCATCACGGTGCTCGGCCCGGGGATGACGAGTGTGATCTGGGCGGTGGGCATCGGCCGCATCCCCGGCGCCGCGCGGCTCGTGCGGTCCCAGGTGCTGCAGGTGCGGCGCTCCTCGTACGTCTCGTCGGCCACGGGCCTCGGCCTCCCGCCGCTCACGGTCATCGCGCGGCACGTGGTGCCGAACAGCCTCGGTCCCGTGCTCGTGAACTCGGTGCTCGGGGTGGGCGTCTGCATCATCTTCGGCGCCTCGCTGAGCTTCCTCGGCCTCGGCGCCGTGCCGCCGACGCCCGAGTGGGGGCTCATGCTCTCGGAGGCCAGGCAGTACCTCTCGCTCGCCCCGTGGATCAGCATCTGGCCCGGGCTGTTCATCACCCTGACCGTCGTCTCGGTCACGGTCACCGGACGCTGGTGGCAGCAGCGCGCGATCAGCAGGAGGAGCTCGCTGTGAGTGCGATCGAGGTCCGGGAGATCGCCCAGGACACGGATGCCGTCACCGCGCCGATCGTGTCGGTGCGGGGGCTGAGCGTGGCGTTCCCCGGTCGGGAGCGCGACGCCGTGCGCGACGTGTCGTTCGAGATCGCGGCAGGACGCTGCGTCGCGCTCGTCGGCGAGTCCGGCTCGGGCAAGAGCGTCACGGCGCGCAGCCTGCTCGGCCTCGCCGGCCGCGGGGCGCAGGTGACGGCGGACGAGCTCCGCTTCGGCGGCACCGACCTCACACGGGTGCGCGGTCGCGGCTGGGCACGCATCCGCGGCGCGGGGATCGGCCTCGTGCACCAGGACGCGCTCGTCTCCCTCGACCCGCTGCGGAGGGTCGGCGCCGAGGTGGCCGAGGGGCTGGGGCGCTTTCCGGGAACGCGCGACGACCGCGCGGCGCAGGTCGAATCCCTGCTCCGACGCGTCGGCGTGCCGGAGCCGCGCGTGCGCGCCCGGCAGCGACCCCACGAGCTGTCCGGCGGGCTGCGGCAGCGCGCTCTCATCGCCTCGGCGATCGCCGGGGCACCGCGCATCCTCATCGCCGACGAGCCGACCACCGCCCTCGACGTCACGGTGCAGGCGCAGATCCTCGACCTTCTCGACACCCTGAAGCGCACGGGCACCGGCATCCTGCTCGTCAGCCACGACCTCGCCGTCGTGAGCAGCATCGCCGACGAGATCCTCGTCATGAACGCCGGAGAGGTGGTGGAGCGCGGGGCGCCGTCGACGCTCCTCCACGACCCCCGGCATCCGTACACGCGCCGGCTGCTCGACGCCATCCCCGCGGAGCACCGACGGGGGACGCGCCTGTCGGACGCGCCGGCCACGACGTTCGAGGTGCGCCACCGCGCAGGCGGACCGTCGAGCGGGAACGCCCTCGAGGCGCGCGGCCTCCACAAGAGCTACCGCGCGCCCGGGGGCGCCATCACCGCGCTCGACGACGTGTCGTTCACGCTGCGTCGCGGCACGACGCTGGGCATCGTCGGGGAGTCGGGCTCGGGCAAGTCCACCGCGGCGCAGATCGTGCTCGGGGCGCTCGAACCGGACGCCGGCGCCGTGGAACTCGACGGAGCGCGCTGGTCGGGACTGCGGGAGCGCGACCGGCGCGCACGGCGGCCGCTGATCCAGTCGATCTCGCAGGATCCGCTGAGCTCCTTCGACCCTCGTTACGACGTCGCCGCGATCCTCGGCGAGGCGATCGCGACCACGGCCACCCCGCGCAGCGCCCGCCGAGCCCGTGCGGAGGAGCTGCTGCGGCAGGTCGGCCTCGATGCCGACGTGCTCGCCCGTCGCCCGCTCGAGCTCTCCGGCGGCCAGCGTCAACGGGTCGCGATCGCGAAGGCGTTGGCGACCGATCCCGAGATCCTCGTGTGCGACGAGCCGGTCTCCGCGCTCGACGTCTCGGTGCAGGCCCAGGTGCTCGACCTGCTGCAGGACCTGCAGGCGCAGCTGGGCGTCTCCCTGCTGTTCATCAGCCACGACCTCGGCGTCGTCCGCCACCTCGCCCACGACGTCGTCGTCATGAAGGACGGCCGCGTGGTGGAGGCGGGCCCCGCCGACGTCGTGCTCGCCGATCCGACACAGCCCTACACGCGCGAACTGCTCGCCGCCGTTCCGCGGATCGCCCCCACAGACCCCCTGCACGACCCACAGCACACTCCCGAGGAGACCCCATGAACCGCACCAGAGCAGCACTCGCCGTCGGCGCCATCGCCGTGGCGTCGGCCATGCTCGCCGGCTGCGCCAGCACCGCACCCAGCTCGAAGCCGGCCTCGTCGGCGGAGGAGCCGGTCGAGGGCGGCACCCTCACCTACCTGGCGAACACGGAACCGGGCACCTGGGACGGGCAGAAGGTGCCGTCGCTCAACCTCAACTCGCTCAACAGCAGCATCTTCGACACGGTGGTCGCGCAGGCGTCTGACGGCACCTACAAGCCCGACCTCGCGACCTCCTGGAAGGTCAGCGACGACGGCCTCGTCTACACCTTCGAGTTGCGCGACGACGTGACCTTCCACGACGGCAGCCCTTTCGACGCCGCGGTGCTCAAACAGAACCTCGACCGGCCGCTCAACGAGGTGGGCCTGGCCACGGCGGGCAACGCGATCGCCTCGACCGAGGTCACGGGGGAGTACGAGCTCACCGTCACGCTCTCGCGCCCGAACGCGGCGTTCATCCACGCGCTGTCGACGCCGCACTGGCCGATCTACTCGGGGAAGGTGCTCAGCGAGCACACCCCGGCCGAGCTCGGAGCCGATCCCACCCTCTCGATCGGCACCGGCCCGTTCCGCGTCAAGGAGTACGTCAAGGGCTCGAAGCTCGTGCTCGAGCGCAATCCCGACTACGCCTGGGCGCCGGAGACCGCCGCCCACCAGGGCCCCGCCTACCTCGACGAGGTCGTGGTGCAGTTCGTGCCCGAGACGCAGGCGCGCATCGGCGCCCTCAACTCGAAGCAGGCCGACGCCATCGACCAGGTCCCGCCGCTGAATATCCCGGAGGTCGAGGCAGCCGGCAACGAGGTGCTGCAGAAGGACAACACGGGCACGCCGTACTACCTGGCGCTCAACGCGAACATCGCCCCCTTCGACGACCGCAACGTGCGCCTCGCCTTCCGCGACGCGATCGACATCGACTCCCTCCTCAAGAGCGTCTACGGAGGCGTGTACAGCCGGGCCTGGACGACGACCCTGCCCGACACGCCTCCGATCGGCGCCTACGACGAGTCGCTCGAGAAGACGTGGGGCTACGACCTCGACAAGGCCCAGAAGCTCCTCGACGAGGCCGGCTGGGACCAGGTGGATGCCGACGGCTACCGCGTCAAGGACGGCAAGAGGCTCCACATCGACTGGTACTACGACAGCCTGTACGTGCAGACCGACCAGCGTCAGCAGCTCGGCGAGGCCATCGCGTCCTCCCTCAAGGAGGCCGGTTTCGAGGTCGAGCGCATCCCGTTCGACACGGCGTCCTTCACGGCGGCGATCGCCAAGAACGAGCACAACCTCGCCGACGCCTCCCGCGGCTACGCGGACGTCGGGACCTCGGTGTCGCCGTTCACGTCGAGCGCCGACCCGCGCAAGGGCGGCAACGGCATCAACTACGGCCTGCTGAACGACGACGTCATCGACGCGCAGTACGTCACCGTGCAGACCGACAGTGACCCCGACGCGCGGATCGCGGCGGCCAAGGTCGTGCAGGCGCGCATCCTCGACGAGGGCTACGCGATCCCGCTGTACATCCCCCAGAAGATCGTGGGCACGAGCCCGAGCGTGCACGGGTGGACGTTCGACGCCGTCGGGTACACCGACTCGTTCTACGACGCCTGGCTCTCCGAGTGACACGACCGCAGACGCACAGAAGGACGACACCATGCCACGCATCGACCTCTTCTACTACGGCGACGTCTCGCCGGGCCAGAGTCCCGTTTCGCTCTATCGCGACATCGAGGAGCAGGTGGTCCTCGGCGACCAGCTCGGGTACAACGGCGTCTGGATCACCGAACACCATCTGACGATGCGCGGGGAGGTGCCCGACCCGCTGCTGTTCCTCGCGCGGCTCAGCGGGGTCACCGGCCGCATCAGGCTGGGCACCTCGATCGTCTGCGCGCCGTTCTACCACCCGATCCGTCTCGCCGAGTCGGCCCTCCTGCTCGACGCCGTGTCGGGCGGACGTCTCGACCTCGGCGTGGGGAGCGGCGTGGGCTCCGACGAGTTCTTCGCGGTGTGGGGGATCGACAAGGCGACGGCATCGGCCCGTTCGGCCGAGGTGCACGAGATCCTCCGGCAGGCGATCGACGAGCGCGTGGTCGACTTCGAGGGCGAGCACTACTCGTTCCACGGCGTCGAGATCTCGCCACCAGCCGGACGCCCGGCGCGCGACCTGATCTGGACGGCCGCCGGCCGCAACGCGATCGACCTCGCCGCGCGGCACGGATACCGGCTCATGATCCCGCGGCCTCTGCCGCTCGCCGAGCGCCTGCGCTTCAGCCGGGAGTACCGTGCGGCCGTCGCCGGGGGAGAGGTGCTGCACCTGCGCTCCGGCCTCGTCGCCGAGACGCGGGATGCCGCGCGCCGCGCCGCCCTGGAGTTCCTCCGCACCTACGCGAAGATTTACCTCGGGCTGGACTGGCAGGGAGGTCCGGACTCGGCGGACTTCGACGACATCGCCGAGCAGCTGAGCTTCGCGATCGGCACGGCGCCGGAGGTCGCGGAGAAGGTCCGGGCGTGGACCGACCAGTTCGACGGCACGGAGCAGACGGCGATCCAGTTCCAGGGCCCCGGCGTGAGCCAGCTGCAGGCGCTGACCGCGATCGAGCTGTTCGCGGCCGAACTGCCGGAGCTGCAGGCGGATGCCGTGCACACGGCCGTCCCCTACGTCGACCCCGGCATCCCCGAGCGCGCTCTGGGGAGCGGCCCCGCCGTGCCGGCATCCGCCTCCGGTGCAGGGGAGGTGCGGCGATGACGGCCCCGATCTCGCCCTTCGGCGGCACGCACCTGCCCCGCGGCACGACGACCATCGGCGACCGGCTGCGTGTGGGCTTCATCACGCACCTCGACAACAGCGACGACCCCGGGTTCGTCTACCGCGACACGATCCGGCTCGTGCAGGAGCTCGAGCAGCTCGGCTACGACAGCGCGTGGATCGCCACGAGGCACTTCCACTCCGGGTGGGCGGCACTGCCGTCGCCGTACGGGTTCCTCGGCGCGCTCGCCGCGTCGACGAGCTCCATCGGCCTCGGCACGGCGGTGCTCCCGATCGTGCTCGACGACCCCGTGCGGGCGGCGGAGGAGGTCGCCGCGATCGATCACCTCGCGGGCGGGCGACTGCTCCTCGGGCTGGGCAAGGGCGTCCCCTCCGACTCGTACCACGTGTTCCACGCGTGGACGAACGATCGGGACACGAGCTTCGAACGGCAGATCGACCGCCTGCACTGGGCGCTCCAGGGCGGCGTGGTCGAGGGCGGCACCGCGGCGATCTGGCCCGAGAACCGGTCGCTGGAGGGGCGCCTGTTCCATGGCAGCTCCAACATCGACACGATCCGCTTCGCCGGGCGCACCGGAGACGGCTTCATCCTGGAGCGGTTCGGCAACGGGCCCGAACGGCATCCCGACGAGCGTGCCGCGTTCCAGCGGCGGCAGGCGGATTCGGTGATCGAGTACCGCCGGGTCTTCGAGGAGACCTGGGGTGCGGCGCGCACACCGTATGTGGTGACCTCGCGCACCGCGTTCCCCGGAGCCACCACGGAGCGGGCGCTGGCCCTCGCGGGCGAGCGCACCGCGCGGTGGAACGCCGCGGCCGGAGCGATCGGCCGCGTCGATCTCACGCTGTCGGTCCCCGACCAGCTCCTCTCCGACAACGTCGCGTGGGGGAGCCCCGAGGTGCTGGCGGCGGATCTGCTCGCCGACCCGACCATCGCGCTGACGGATGAGCTCGTGCTGGGCATCCATCCCGCCCTGCTCGACAGGGAGGAGACCGTCGCCCATGCGCGCATCCTGCTCGAGGAGGTCGTGCCGCTCGTGCAGGAGGGGTGGCGGCGGCAGCGGGCGAGCGCGCTCGCCGCGGTGGCGGAGAAGGAGGAGGTGCTCGGATGAGCTTCGAGGAGGACTGGCGGGCCTGGCACTCGTCGCGGGAGCGGTACGCGGGGGCGGAGTACGGGCCGTCGGCGCTGGAGTCGACGAACTGGCTCATCACCGAGCCCGCCGCGGTCGACGGCGTGCCCGGTCTCTGGGCGCTGACCGGAGACGGCGGCATCCGCGGGTCGGAGCTCGGCTCCTCCGGCACGACGGTGACGCTGCGCGGCGCCGAGACGATCCGGTTCGGGCGCCGCGAACTGCGCGTGTTCGATCGCGACGGCACCGTCGCGCTGCGGGTGTTCAACCCTGGCCGCCCGCAACGCGAGCACTTCAGCGCGATCGACGCCTACCCGCCGCGGGAGTCGTGGCGGGTGCCGGCGAGGTTCGAGCCGACGCCGGACGAGCAGATCACTGTCACGGCCGTGGACGGGGCGGAGCACGAGTCGGCCGTCGCCGGCAGGCTGCACTTCGAGCTCGACGGCGCACCGCAGTCGCTGACCGTGACTCGGGGGCCGCAGGGCGGGCTCAGCGCGGTGTTCGGCGATGCGACGAACGGGGTCGAGACCTACCGGTTCCGCTTCCTCCCCGTCGACGAGCCCGACGACGACGGCTCGGCCTGGATCGACTTCAACCGCGCCTACCTCCCGCCCTGCGCCTTCTCCGACCAGTTCGTCTGCCCCCTGCCGCCGCTCGGCAACAGGTACCCGGCGTCGATCAGAGCGGGGGAGCGGGCGGTGATCCTCGGGCGCTGACCTCGGCTGCGGGGTTCGGGTGCGGGTCGTGTTCCGTTCGTCGGGAGATTTCCCGGATGTCGGCTCGGAACGCGTTCTCTGACCCGGCATCCGTACTTTCGCCCGACGGATCGCACGGCGGGCGCGGAGGGAATGTCCGGCGGATGCTGCAGGGGCGCAGACGGATGCCGAAGGGGTGCCCCCGCCTTAAGCTGGAACCGTGCACGGAGAATACAAGGTCCCCGGAGGGAAGCTCGTCGTCGTCGACCTCGACGTCGAGAACGGCAGGCTCGCGAACTTCCGCCTCGCCGGCGACTTCTTCCTCGAGCCCGACACGGCGCTCGAGGCGATCGACGCCGCGGTGAACGGCCTGCCGGAGGAGACGGATGCCGTCGCCATCGCCGCCGCCGTGCGCGCCGCGCTCCCCGAGGGGGCGCAGCTGCTGGGGTTCACGCCGGACGCCGTGGGCACCGCCGTGCGCCGGGCGCTCGTCACGGCCCCGGGCTGGCGCGACTTCGACTGGGAGATCGTGCACGAGAAGGCCGTCTCACCCCGCATGAACCTCGCCCTCGACGAGGTGCTCACCTCGCGCGTCGGCGAGGGCCGCCGGCGCCCCACCCTGCGCATCTGGGAGTGGGACGAGTCGGCCGTGGTGATCGGCTCGTTCCAGTCGTACCGCAACGAGGTCGACCCCGAGGGGGCGGCCAGGCACGGGTTCGACGTGGTGCGCCGCATCTCCGGCGGCGGGGCGATGCTCATGGCCGCGGGGCAGATCATCACGTACTCGCTGTACGTGCCGGCATCCCTCGTCGCGGGCATGACCTTCGCCGACTCCTACGCCTTCCTCGACGACTGGGTGTTGCAGGCCCTGCGCTCGCTCGGGATCGACGCGGTGTACCAGCCGCTCAACGACATCGCCTCCTCCACGGGCAAGATCGGCGGCGCCGCGCAGAAGCGCCTCGCCAACGGGGGAGTGCTGCACCACGCGACCCTGTCGTACGACATCGACGGCCAGGTCATGACCGAGGTGCTGCGTATCGGCCGCGAGAAGCTCAGCGACAAGGGAACCACCTCGGCCGCCAAGCGCGTCGATCCGCTGCGCAGCCAGACGGGGCTGCCTCGCGCCGAGATCATCGAGCGCTTCAAGGACACGTTCCGCTCGCTGACCTCGGCGGAGAACGGCGCGATCACCCCCGACGAGTACGCCGACGCCGAGGCCCTGGTGCAGTCGAAGTTCGCCACCGACGCGTGGCTGCACCGGGTTCCGTGACCGACACCGGGCCGGCATCCGCCGCCGGGCCGGCATCCGCGTCCGGGCCGGCATCCGCGTCCGGGCCGGCATCCGAATCTCGGACGAATGCAGGAAAATCGGATGCTCAGGTCGAAAGCATCCGAAAAACCAGGGTTCGTCCGAAAATCGGATCGGCGAAGAGCCCGCGCAGCGGGGACGCAGCCGTCGGATCGGTGCGGATCATCGAGGGCGACAACCTCGCCGTCGCGGCCTCCCTCCCGTCCGGATCGTTCACGCTGGTCTACCTCGACCCGCCGTTCAACACCGGGCGCACCCGGGAGCGGCAGGTCGTCACGGCTCGGCGCACGTCCCCCGCTCAGGATGACGCCGCCGAATCCACCGCGGAGCAGGCGGATGCGGCGGATCCGGCCCCGGCTGTCCTGAGTTCTGAACAGGACCGGGGCGAGCCGGAGGTCCGCCACGGCTTCCACGGGCACCGGTACGAGCGGGTGCGCGGGATGCTGCGCGCCTACGACGACCGCTTCGACGACTACGGCGACTTCCTCATGCCGCGACTGGAGGAGGCGTGGCGGCTGCTCGCCGACGACGGCACCCTCTACCTGCACCTCGACTACCGTGAGGCCCACTACGCGAAGGTCATGCTCGACGCGGTGTTCGGTCGCGACTGCTTCCTCAACGAGCTGATCTGGGCGTACGACTACGGGGCGAAGTCCCGCCGCCGGTGGCCGACCAAGCACGACACGATCCTCGTGTACGTGAAGGACCCGCGGTCGTACGTGTTCAACTCCGACGACGTCGACCGCGAGCCCTACATGGCCCCGGGGCTGGTCACGCCCGAGAAGGCGGCGCGGGGCAAGCTCCCCACCGACGTCTGGTGGCACACGATCGTGCCGACGACGGGGCGCGAGAAGACCGGGTACCCCACGCAGAAGCCGGAGGGCGTCCTGCGCCGGATCGTGCACGCGTCGAGCCGTCCCGGAGACCGGGTGCTCGACCTCTTCGCCGGATCGGGCACGACCGGAGCCGTGGCGTCCGCGCTCGGGCGCGACGCCGTGCTCGTGGACGACAACCCCGAGGCGATCCGCGTGATGGCTGAGCGGATGCCGCACGCCGAGGTCGCCCGGGCCTGACCGACCCCGTTCCGGACGCCCGCCCTCCCGCTCCCTGACATCTGTCCTGTCCCTGACACCTGTCCTGTCCCTGACACCTGTCCTGCCCCTGCATCCGGGCCCGTCGCGGGACGTTTGCCGGGAGTAGGCACGGATGCAGGGCGACACGCCGTGCATCCGCCCTGCATCCGGGACGATGTCCGACAGACGTGCGCCGGGGCGTCGCGGACGCCCTCCGTGACCCCCGTCGGAGGTCACGATCGACGTTTCAGTGGATTTCAGCGAGTTCTGAGAATCGGCTGGACATTCTTCCTCGTGTACCGGAATACTGGCATTTACATGCGCTCTGTCGGCACCGGTCGACGCCTGGGGAGGGCCGCGTGAAGCGAACGAGAAGTTCTGCATCACACGGGAGAGGCGAATGAAGAACATCGAGGGGCTGGCTCTGCGCAGGCGCAGAGCGATCGGAGGAGGGATCGCCACGGCAGTCGCCGGAGCGGTCATCATCGCAAGTGCGCTCGTGCCGACTGCGGCCAGCGCGGCGCCGGGGGATCACTCCGTCGCACAGTCGCAGTTCCTGAGCGGATCGATCCTCAACGGCATCGATCTGTCGACCGTCGTCGGTCTGGCGGGCACTGAGGCGATCAACACCGGCGGCGCGACCGTCACCGATTCCGGGGATCTCGACCTCACGGCGCTGGGCGTCCTCCAGGTCAACATCCCGAGCGGTGTGTCGATCCCGCTGGGAACGCTGCTGCAGCTCGGCGCCGTGAACCAGTTCTCGCAGGCGCAGACCGCCGGGGTCTCGCGCGCGGGCACCGGTGCGGTCAGCGACCAGGGCATCGTCGACACGACCGGTACAGGGGCCTTCCCCGCCAGCACCAGCCTCGACCTCATGTCGCTGCTGCCGTCGACGCCGCTGCTGACCCAGGCCGACCTCACGCTCAAGGGCGTGACCGGCGTCGCCGCGGAGGACGCGGCGCAGGGGGCGCTCGCGACCTCCTGCACCGACCTGTCCGCCCCGGTCAACTGCCGCGGCTACAACATCGTGAGCGCGACGACCAACGTCGAGTCGCCGGCGGTCGGCGCCATCGTGACGACCACGCACTCGGCTCTCGGCACGCTGTCGACGACGCTCGACGGCCTGGCCGACGACATCCTCGGCGGTCTGCTCGGCGGCGTCACCAACGCTCTGGGCGCGATCAACGATCTGCTGCCCGGGGTGTCGCTCGTGTCGAACGACCTCACGGTCGACGTCACCGCCGACCTCGCCGCAGCCCTCGACCCCGTGCTCGCTCAGGACATCACCGTCGCCGGCGTCACGCTCAACGCGTCGGCGGGCACCGTCACGGTGGACTGGCAGAACGTCGTCGGCCTCAACGGCCTGCCCCCGAACACGCCGCTGATCAGCGCGACGACGCTCAACACGGTCGCCGCCAACGCGGCGGCGGCCCTCGCGCAGCTCCAGACGGAGATCAACACGGCTCTCGCCGCGGTCACCGACAACGTCAACGTCACGATCGGCGGCGGCGTCTGCCTCCTCGAGGTCGTCGTCTGCACGGCGGGCCTCAACCTGTCGTTCAACGGCTCCCTCGCCGACCTGCTCGACGCCTCGGCGCCGCTCGGGGTCACCGGCACCGGTGCCGCGTCGATCCTGACGCCCATCCTGAGCGGGCTGACCACCACGATCCAGGGCGCGACGTCGCTCGTCGTGCTGCCGCTCGTCACCACCGCGCTCACCACGGCCGGATCGGCGATCACGACCACGGTGGGGGCCGCGACCACGGCTCTGGCCGATGTGTTCACCCTCCTCGCCGGCGTGATCAACGTCACGCTCAACGTGCAGGAGCAGGACGTGGACGGTCCGGACACCAACACCGAGGTGGCCGCGCGGCTGACGCTGCTCGGCGGATCCCCGGTCACGGTGGACCTCGGCAAGGCTGTGGTCGGCGCCAACGAGGTCGCGGCGGTCGCCACGGTCTCGGCGCCCGACACGGTCCAGGCCGGCACGAACCTCGCCGTCACCGGTGCGAACTGGCCCGCGGGGCCCGTCGTGCTGCAGCTGACCGACCCGCAGGGCGGCAACGTCGGCTCCGCTGTCACCGCCACGGCATCGGCCGGCGGCACGTTCAGCGACAACTACCCGGTGCCCGCCAGCGCACCGGCCGCGACGGGGTACACGATCACGGCGACCGCCGGCGCGGTCAGCGCGACCGACACCGTCGAGGTCACCGCCGCGGCGCCTCCGGGCGACGTGAACACGAACGCCTCGGCATCCGCCTCGGCGTCCGCCGACGCGACCGCCAACGGCGACCCGTCGGCCCAGGCCGCAGCCCAGGCTGCGGCGATGGCCGACGCCACCTCCACCGCCAGTGCGCAGGCGACCGCCAATGCGCAGGCCGCAGCGCAGGCCGCGGCGAACGCCACGGCGACGGCCTCCACCGACGCGTCGACCACCTCGACGTCGACGGCCAACGCCCAGGCGACCGCTGCGGCGCAGGCGGCGGCGAACGCCGACAGCACGGCGACCACGAACGCCGCAGCGAGTGCGGCGGCGAACGCGAACTCGTCGACCTCGGCGCAGGCCGCGGCGACGGCGACCTCCTCGGCGCAGGCATCGAGCGAGGCCTCGGCCAACGCGAACGCGTCGGCGTCGGCGGCCGCCTCGGCCAACGCCGACGCCTCCACCGCCGCGGTGGCGGATGCGGCGGCACAGGCCGCGGCGTACGCCGATGCGACGGCCGCGGCATCGGCTGCGACCAACTCCGACGCCCTCGCCGCAGCCGCGGTGGCGGCGACGGCGCAGGCCTCGACGGCCGCGACGGCCGATGCCACCTCGGCGGCGAACGCCAACGCGGCGGCCGCAGCCCAGGCGGCGGCACTCGCCAACGCCACGTCCAACGCCAACGCCGACACCTCGGCCGCGGTCAACGCCAACGCGAGCTCTGCGGCTCAGGCCGCGGCGCTGTCCACCTCGTCGGCCGACGCGTCGACGGCGGCGGTCGGCACGGCGAACGCGGCAGCCAACCCCAACGCGCAGGCGCAGTCGACGACCACCACCACGGCGTCGTCGCAGACCAACGCGAACGCCGCGGCCAACCCGGCGGGCAAGCTCGGACTCACCATCACCCACCCCACTCTCCGGGTCAGCCAGCAGCAGACCGCGGTCGGCACGGGGTTCAAGGCGGGCGAGGTCGTGACCGGTGTGATGAACTCCACCCCGCTGGCGCTCGGCACCCAGGTGGCGAACCAGCAGGGCACGGTGACCTTCACGTGGGCCATCCCGTCCGGCACGGACCTCGGCACGCACACGGTCACGCTGTCGGGTGAGTCCGGCACGGTGGCCGGCACGTTCCAGGTCGTCGCGGAGGGCCTCGCCGCCACCGGCGGCAGCCTGCCGAACGGCTGGATCATCCTCGGCGCGCTGCTCGTGATGTTCGGCCTCGGCACCGCGCTGCTCGCACGCCCCCGGCGTGCAGGTGCCGCGGCGTAAGGACAGCAGGAACAGAGAGAACGCCGGCACAGGTCGGGGTCGCCCACGGGCGGCCCCGGCCTTCGGCGCTGAGGAAGGGCCTTCGATGAGCACGACGACCGCCACGGCCACGGACGACGATCTCGGGAAGGGAGCGGATGCCGTCACGGCGGCCCGGCCGCGACCGACCTGGTGGGTGAAGCTCATCGCGCTCGCCGCCTGCCTGTTGACCCTGTGGCACGTCTTCGCGTCGTTCCTGTGGATCGCGCCCTATTCGGCCCTGCGCGAGATCCCGACCCAGGAGGTGCTCGCCGGGTACATGCTGCCGATGTTCGGCCAGTCGTGGAGCGTGTTCGCGCCCGAGCCCATCAACGGCGACTACCATTTCAACGTCCGCGCGGTCATCGAGGAGGACGGCGAGGAGATCGAGACCGGCTGGGTGAGCGCCACCGACGTCGAGATCTCGATGATCAGGTACAACCTCTTCCCGCCCCGCGCCGGCATCCAGTCCAGCGAGGTCGCCAGCGGGCAGATGAACGCCTACAACAAGCTGAACGCCGACCAGCAGGCCGTCGCGGCCCTCGACTTCGCGAAGGACGACGGCGAGGCATGGATGGTGCGCACCTTCGACGAGCTCGAGGGCGACGACCTCCCGGCCACCGAGGCGTACGTGGCCAAGGATCACCTCGCGACGGCGTACGCGACCCAGGTCGCCTACGCGATCTGGGGAGCGGATGCCGTGATCAAGGTGCAGTTCCGGGTGAGCAGGCAGAACGTGGTCCCCTATGCGCAGCGCAACGATCCGAACGCCCAGCGTCCCGAGCCGACGTTCTCGACGACGGGGTGGCGACTGCCCGTCGAGGAGGAGGGGCAGAGCCGCGAGGACTTCGCCGACGTCTTCCACGCCCAGTTCGAGAGGACCCAGAAGTGACCGTCGCCCCCGATCGGACGAAGCGCCCGGCGAAGACCCCCGACGAGGAGAGGCCCCGTACGCCGAGGAAGAAGGGCACGGCGCCGAAGAAGCCCGCGTCCGCTCCCGCGGCTCCGGCGTCGAGAGCCCCGCTGCCGACCCGCCTGCTCGCCTTCGCCGCGTCGATGATCGCCGGTCTCTGGTCGATGCTCGTCTCGGCCGTCGAGCGGGTGTCCGCCTTCGTCTCCGACTGGCTGTGGAACGGTAAGAAGTCGCTCTACGGCCTCGCCGTCACCCGCATCCTGTTCGGCGTCACGGCCCTGGGGCTGCTCGCGGCGAACTTCGGCACGCGCCTGTACACGTTCGGCGCCGGGTCCGCGTGGAACGGCGAGATGGCGCAGCCGGTGAGCGACTTCCCGAAGATCTGGATCTTCAGCGCCTTCCACGCGGCCATGGGCAACGACGTCGTGTACACGGCGCTGTACCTGCTGCTCGCCGCCCTCGCGGTGCTCTTCGTGCTGGGCTGGCGCTTCCGCATCGTGCTGCCGGTGTTCTTCTGCCTGTGGGTGGGGTTCATCGAGGCCAACGACATGGTCGGCGACCAGGGCGACAACATGTTCCGCATCGCCCTGCTGCTGCTGTTCTTCGCCGACCCGGCCGCGCGCTGGTCGCTCGACGCGCGGCGCAGGGCGAAGAGCGGGGAGTGGTTCGCGCCGGGCAGTCAGCCGGCGCTGCTGGGCACCGTGTTCCACAACCTCGCCCTCGTCGCGCTCACCGCCCAGGTGTGCTTCGTGTACGCCTCGGGTGCGCTGTTCAAGGCCGGGGGCGCCCCGTGGGAGCAGGGCTACGCGGTCTACAACCCGCTGCACACCATGCGGTTCGGCACCTGGCCGGTGCTCAGCGACCTCGTCACGACCTGGGGACCGATGGTCGTCGCCTTCAGCTGGGGGTCGATCATCCTCCAGGTCGCCTTCCCGCTCGCGCTGCTCACCCGCCCCACACGGCTCATCGCGCTCGTCGGCATCCTCTCGTTCCACATCGGCATCGCCGTGCTGATGGGGCTGCCGTGGTTCTCGCTGACGATGATCGCGATCGACTCGATCTTCATCCGCGACCGCACCTGGCAGCGGCTGAGCGCGGGGGTGGCCAGTCGGTGGAAGGCGGCCGGCGTCGCCTCCCCGCCGCGGGAGCCGGACAGCGCGCAGACCACCAGCGCGCAGACCACCCCCGCGTAGACCGCCCGGAGGGGGCTGCCGCGGGCGCCACTGTGCTGAGCGCACAACAGGACAGGGCGACGCCGCGGCATCCGTTTGTGAGAACCGCACACCCGACTTCAGTCGAAGTTGTCGTAGACCTACCATCGAGGTATCCCCACCTTCTCCCGTTGAGAGGAATGCCATGGTCGACGTCGCCACCGCGCACGAAGTGAAGAACCCGCAGATCGATGTGGAGCAGATCACCGAGCTCCTCATGGGAACCTGGGCGGACACGCGCCGCGAGGCGCGCGAGATGATCAAGGACTCGGCGTTCTGGCGCAAGGACGACCTCGGCAAGGACGAGCACCGCGAGCGCGTGCTCAGCCAGCTGCACCTGCTCGTGGAGAACCGCGCCGTGCACCGCGCCTTCCCGAAGCGCCTGGGCGGCGAGGAGAACAACGGCGCCAACATCGCCGGCTTCGAGGAGCTCGTCGTCGCCGACCCGAGCCTGCAGATCAAGTCGGGCGTGCAGTGGGGCCTCTTCGGCTCCGCCGTGCTGCAGCTGGGCACCGCCGAGCACCACGACAAGTGGCTGCCCGGCATCATGAGCCTGCAGATCCCCGGCGCGTTCGCGATGACCGAGATCGGCCACGGCTCCGATGTGGCCGCGGTCGGCACCACCGCGACCTACGACCCCGAGTCCGAGGAGTTCGTCATCCACACGCCGTTCCGCGGCGCGACCAAGGAGTACCTCGGCAACGCGGCCCTGCACGGCATCGCGGCGACCGTGTTCGCCCAGCTGATCACGAACGGCGTGAACCACGGCGTGCACTGCTTCTACGTGCCGCTGCGCGGGGAGGACGGCGTCGACCTCCCCGGCATCGGCCGCGAGGACGACGGCCTCAAGGGCGGTCTGAACGGCATCGACAACGGCCGGCTGAGCTTCGACCACGTGCGCATCCCGCGCACGAACCTGCTCAACAAATACGGCGACGTCGCCCCCGACGGCACGTACACGAGCCCCATCGACAGCCCCGGCCGCCGGTTCTTCACGATGCTCGGCACGCTCGTGCAGGGACGCGTCTCGCTCGACGGCGCATCGTCGTGGGCATCCGCCCTCGGGCTCAAGATCGCGATCACCTACGCCACCCAGCGCCGCCAGTTCGACGGCGCCGACGGGCAGGAGGTGGTGCTGCTCGACTACGGCAAGCACCAGCGCCGCCTGCTGCCGCGCCTGGCCACGACGTACGCGCAGATCTTCGCGCACGACGAGTTCCTGCAGAAGTTCGACGGCGTGTTCTCGGGTCGCACCGACACCCCCGACGACCGCGAGGACCTGGAGACGCTGGCCGCCGCGCTCAAGCCGCTGTCGACCTGGCACGCGCTCGACACCCTGCAGGAGGCGCGCGAGGCCTGCGGCGGCGCCGGCTTCATGTTCGAGAACCGGCTGGTCGGCCTGCGCGCCGACCTCGACATCTACGTCACCTTCGAGGGCGACAACAACATCCTGCTGCAGCTGGTCGGCAAGCGCCTGCTCACCGACTACGCCAAGCAGTTCCGGGGCAAGGACGCCGCGGCTCTGGCGAAGTTCGCGGTCGGCCAGACCGCGGGCAAGGTGTTCCACGGCGCGGGGCTGCGCCAGCTCGGTCAGGCCGTCGCCGACCTCGGCTCCACCGCGCGCTCCGTCGAGAAGGGGCTGCGCGAGGAGCAGCAGCACGAACTGCTCGCCGATCGCGTGCAGCAGATGGTCGCCGACATCGCCGGTCGCCTGCGCGCCGCGGGCAAGGACAAGGCACTCGGTGCCCGACTGTTCAACGAGAACCAGGCGGAGCTCATCGAGGCCGCGCGTGCGCACGGCGAGCTGCTCCAGTGGGAGGCCTTCACGGATGCCGTGCACCGGGTCTCCGACGCCGAGACCGCGAAGGTGCTCACCTGGCTGCGCGACCTGTTCGGCCTGCAGCTGATCGAGAAGCACCTCGCCTGGTACCTCATCAACGGGCGCCTGTCGACGCAGCGGGCGGCCGCGGTGTCGAGCTACATCGACCGGCTGTGCGCGCGGCTCCGCCCCTTCGCGCTCGACCTCGTCGACGCCTTCGGCTACGAGCCCGAGCACGTGCGCGCCCCCATCGCCTCCGGCGCGGAGAAGCAGCGTCAGGACGAGGCCCGCGCGTACTACGCCGAGCTCGCGGCATCCGGCAACGCTCCGATCCAGGAGAAGGCGCTCAAGAAGAAGCGCTGACGCGGGCGCGCCGCGGGACGACGTGGTCGTCCGAAATTCGGATGACCGTCGGAATTTCGGACGATAGGGCCGTCATCGTCCGATAATCGTGCGATCATCCGAAATTCGGATGCCGGATGCGGGGTGCCGGATTGCGGATGCCGGATGCCGACTATCCGCCCTGTGCCGGGTAGGCGCCCTGCGCCGGGTACCCGCCCGGCGCCGGGTACCCGCCCGGCGCCGGGTACGCGCCCTGTGGGGGCACGCCGAACCCGGGCGGGGGATAGGCCCCGGACGGCGGCATCCCCCCGTCGCCGGCGGCCCTGGACCGCGACCGCACGCGGAGCAGCGCCACCGTGAAGGCGAGGTAGAGCACCGCGGCGGCGACTCCGGTGCCGAGGATGAGCACGGCGGGGAGCGAGGTGGCGGACTCGCGGGGGAGCACGCCGAAGAGGGAGAGCCCCGCGCTCGGGAACACCGCGACGACGGTCAGGGCGATCAGCGCGACGGCCGGCAGGAGGAGGGCGTACGGCGACCACCGGGTCACGCCGATCCCCGCGAGCAGGAGCAGCAGTCCGCCCACGGTCGCGCCGAGGGCCTCCGGCACGATGTCGAATCGGAACTGCTGCATCGCGAACAGCATCCCCCGCCCCACGCCCCACAGCACCAGCCACCCGCCGCCGGCGAGCAGGAGAGGCGCCAGCACGACGCCGACCGCGCCGAGCGCGGCCCCGCGCGGCTCCGGCCGGCGTCTCACCACCGCGAGCACGACGCCCATCATCCCGAGCACGGGCATGAGCAGGAGCGGCACCCCGTAGCTGAGCCCGTCGAGCCACTCGCGCGGGAGCGGCGCGCGGTACACCGAGAGCAGCGTGGCCGGTGCCAGGGCGAGCACGACGGGGACGATCGAGAGCACCCCGACCGCGATGAGACCGGCCGAGCTCCAGATGCCGGTGAGCACGACCACCGCGAGCATCGCGATGCCCGCGGCCTGGAGCAGGATGGGACCCGCGAAGTCGGCGAGATCGATCCCGGTGCCGGCGTACCGGAACACGCCGAAGAGCCAGGGCGAGCCGCCGGTGGCGAGCACACCCAGGGCGACGGGGGTGACGACGACGGCGATCAGGATCGTGATCAACCGTGCGGACAGAGATGAACGGCGCATGATGAGACTTCCCCTCCTCAGTCTGCCTGCCACGGTACCCGGCGCGCTCGGATGCCGGAAGAATGGAAGGGACCCCCACGGAAGAACGAGGAACCGATGACCCGCGTCAACGCCTACGCCGCGCCCAGTGAGGCCGCACCGCTCGAGAAGACCGTCGTGGAGCGGCGTGACCTCGGCCCCGACGACGTGCTCATCGACGTCGCCTTCGCCGGCATCTGCCACTCCGACATCCACACGGTGCGCGGCGAATGGGGGCCCAAGCACTATCCGCTCGCGCCCGGCCACGAGATCGCGGGCACGGTCGCGGCCGTCGGCGCCGACGTCACGCGCTACGCGGTCGGCGACCGGGTCGGCGTCGGCTGCATGGTGAACTCGTGCGGCGAGTGCAGCGCCTGCCGGCGTGGCGAGGAGCAGTTCTGCAGCGAGGGCGCCGTGTTCACCTACGGCAGCGTCGACCGCGACGGCACCGTCACCCAGGGCGGCTACTCGCAGCAGATCGTGGTGACCGAGTCGTTCGTGGTGCGCATCCCCGACGCCCTCCCGCTCGACAGGGCGGCCCCGCTGCTGTGCGCGGGGATCACCACGTACTCGCCGCTGCGCCGCTGGGGCGTCGGTCCCGGGTCGCGCGTCGCGGTGATCGGGTTCGGGGGTCTGGGGCACATGGGCGTGCAGATCGCGCACGCTCTCGGCGCCGAGGTCACGGTGCTGTCGCAGACGCTCGGCAAGAAGGACGACGGCCTCCGCCTCGGCGCCGATCACTACTACGCCACCAGCGACCCGGCCACGTTCCGCGACCTGCGCGGCTCCTTCGACGTGATCCTCAACACCGTCAGCGCATCCATCGACCTCGGCGCCCACCTCCGGCTGCTCGACGTGGGCGGCACGATGGTGTGCGTCGGGCTCCCGTCCGAGCCGCTGCCCGTGGCGATCGGCGTGCTCATCGGGGGAAACAGGGCCCTCGCCGGATCGAGTATCGGCGGCATCCGCGAGACGCAGGAGATGCTGGACTTCTGCGCGGAGCACGGCATCGCGTCAGAGATCGAGGTGATCCCGGCATCCGAGATCAACGCCGCCTACGAGCGGGTGCTCTCCTCCGACGTGCGGTACCGCTTCGTCATCGACACCGCGACGCTCGCCTGATGTCGGCGGCCGTCGATAGCGTCGTGGCATGACCTCGCTGATCACCGGACCGGACACCCGCGACCGCTGCGCCTGGGTCGGCGACGACGCGGAGTACCGGCGTTACCACGACGAGGAGTGGGGAACCGCTCTGCACGGCGACAGGGCGCTGTTCGAGAAGATGTCGCTCGAGGGCTTCCAGGCCGGGCTGAGCTGGATCACGATCCTGCGCAAGCGCCCCCGGTTCCGCGAGGTGTTCGCCGGCTTCGACCCCGAGACGGTCGCCGCGTTCGACGAGTCCGACGTCGAGAGACTGATGGCGGATGCGGGGATCGTGCGCAACAGGGCCAAGATCGAGGCGACGATCGGCAACGCCCGGATCGTACGGGAGATGGCCGAGGGCGAGCTCGATGCGCTGATGTGGTCGTTCGCCCCTGTCGCTTCATCGACGCGGCCGGCGGCGATGTCCGACGTTCCGGCGGTCACCGCCGAGTCCACCGCCATGAGCAAGGAGCTGCGACGCCGCGGTTTCCGTTTCGTCGGGGCCACCACGATGTACGCGCTCATGCAGTCGGCGGGCATGGTCGACGACCACATGCAGGGATGCTGGCGCGCCTGACCCGCGAGTGACGTCTTTGCGGGCTCCGTCGGGGGCGCGAACCATGGGCAGTTCTCCCCATGGGGTCGGGCGGGCGCCCGTGATTAGACTCATCGGGTGTGCCGCCCGCCCTCGGGGCGCGCGGCCCCGGAAGTCGAGCACGTCGGTGGGGGGAAACGGATGAGGGCCTTGTCGTGGATGCGTGCGCGTCCGAAGACCCTGGCGTCCGGGGCGGCTCTGGCGGCCGGGGCGATCGCGATCACGACGATGGCGTTCGCGTATGAGGGCAATCCCACGACGAAGGTCGACCTGAACGACGGCGGCGTCTGGATCACCAAGACCTCGAACCTGCTGGTGGGTCACTTCAACCACGAGTCGACCGTGCTCGACGGCGGACTGCGCACCACGGGCGACGATTACGACATCCTCCAGGACGCCTCCAACGTGGTGGTCGTCGACCAGGGGGCCTCGACCATCAGCGCGGTCGACCCCGCCCGGGTCTCGCTCGGCGACTCCACGGCCATCCCCGGTTCGGCCAAGGTCGCGATGGGCAACAAGACGACGGCGATCCTCGATCGCAAGTCCGGCGACCTCTGGGTGGTGCCGGTCAGAGCCCTCGCCGCGTTCGAGGTCAAGACCGCCGACCCGGTGGCCGAGCTCGGTGAGGATGCCGATGTCGCGGTGGCGGCCGATGGCACGGTGTTCGGTCTGTCGGCGGAGCGTGGTGAGGTGGTCACGGTCCCGGTGGACAACGAGGGCGAGGCGCTCGATCCGTCGACGGCGTCGGTGGGGGAGATCGATGTGTCGGAGGCGCCGTCGATCACGGCGGTGGGTGACACCCCGGTGGTGCTGGACGCGGCTGCGGGCGTGGTGACCACTCCGGGCGGGTTCCGCACGGCGATCGACGGGGCGAAGGGTGCGGTGCTGCAGCAGGCGTCGGCGGCGACCGATGCGGTGGCGGTGTCCACGGCATCCGCCCTGCTGCGCGTCCCCCTCGACGGCGGCGCGCCCCAGGTCTCGGAGACGGAGAACGGACAGGGGATCCCCGCCGCCCCGGTGTGGTTGCGTGGGTGCACCTACGGGGCCTGGGCCGGCTCGGCCACCTTCATCCGCGAATGCCCCGGCTCCGGGAGCGACGTGAACGCCACGATCCCCGACGCCGAGGACTCCCAGAGCCTCGTCTTCCGGGTGAACCGCGACGTGATCATCCTCAACGACGCCGTGGGCGGGGCGGCCTGGCTCGCGGACAAGAGCCTGCAGCAGGTCGACAACTGGAACGACATCACCCCGCCCGAAGGGGAGACCGAGAACCAGGAGGACTCGACGGAGGAGACCGTCGAGACGACGCTGCCGGAGCGCAGCGAGCAGAACACGGTGCCGGTGGCCGTCGACGACGACTTCGGCGTGCGTCCGGGGCGCACCACCATGCTGCCGGTCGTCGACAACGACACCGATGCCGACGGCGATGTGCTCGTCGCGTCGCTGGCGCAGAGCCAGCCGGCGCTCGGCGAGGTGCAGCAGGTCAACAACGGCGGCGGCCTGCAGATCGCCGTCGGCGAGGACGCTACCGGGGGCGGATCGTTCGAGTACCAGGTCGACGACGGGCGCGGAGGCAAGGCCACAGCGATGGCGCGGCTCACGGTGCACGACTGGAGCACCAACACCGCGCCGGCGCAGCGCCGCACCACAGGCATCGCGGTCGAGGAGGGCGGTTCGGTCTCCTACAACGTACTGCCGGACTGGCTCGACCCCGACGGCGACGACATCTACCTCAAAGACGTGATCGCGGCCCCGGGCGACGAGGTCGAGTTCACCACGGACGGACAGGTCACCTACCGGGCGGTGGCGAGCCTGCAGGGCCGCAAGGACGTGCAGATCATCGTCGCCGACGGCCTCGGCGAGACCGCGACCGGCACGCTGCGACTCGACGTGCGGCCGGCGGGCTCGACCCTGCCCAAGACCAACGCCGACCACGTCGTCACCCGCGTCGGGGAGTCCATCACCGTCGCGCCGCTGACCAACGACACCAGCTCCGGCCGTGAACCCCTGCGCCTCGCGCGGGTCGACGAGGTCCCCGGCGCCACCGTCGTGTCCGACTTCCCGAACAAGTCCTTCACCTTCCAGACGGATGCCGCCGGCGTCTACTACGTGCAGTACCTCGTCAGCGCCGGACCCAACGCCGTGCCAGGTCTGGTGCGCGTCGACGTGCTGCAGCCCTCGGAGACCGAGTTGCCGCCGATCGCGGTGCGCGACGTGGCGCTGCTGCCGTCGGGGGGAGAGGTGCTGGTCGGCGTGCTCGGCAACGACGCCGACCCCAGCGGCGGGATCCTCGTCGTGCAGTCGGTCACGGTGCCGCCGCACAGCGGGCTGTCGGTGTCGGTGCTCAACCACGAGACCCTGCGCATCGGCGACCAGGGCGCGCTGAACGAGCAGGTGCGCATCAGCTACCGCATCTCCAACGGCGCGCAGACGGCGGAGGGCGATGTGATCGTCATCCCCATCCCGCGCCCCGAGCAGCTGCTCCCGCCGGTGGCCAACGACGATCAGGCCGTGGTGCGCGCAGGAGACGTGGTCACGATCCCGGTGCTCGACAACGACACGCATCCGAACGACGACGTGCTGCACGTCGATCCCCAGCTCGTGGAGCCGCTCGTCGACCCCGCGGCCGGCGAGGCCTTCGTCTCCCAGGACGTGGTGCGCTTCCGCGCCTCCGACGAACCGGGCACCGTGCACCTCACCTACCAGGCGGTGGACTCCACGGGGCAGAAGGACGCCGGGTACGTGACGATCCAGGTGCTGCCGGTCGACGAGGAGAAGAACGCCGCTCCGCGTCCGCGCGATCTCCTGGTGCGCGCGTTGAGCGGATCCGACGTGCGCGTGGCCATCCCGCTCGACGGCATCGACGCCGACGGCGACTCCGTCGAGCTGGTCGGCATCGACAGCGCCCCGACCAAGGGGCAGGTCGGAGATACAGGCAGCAACTTCCTCGTCTACGAGGCGTTCGCCGACTCCACCGGGGTCGACTCGTTCACCTACCGCGTACGGGATCGGCTCGGCAAGGAGGGCGTCGCCACGATCCGGGTGGGCATCGCCCCGGCGGACTCCGCCAACCAGGCGCCCTACGCCGTGAAGGACTCCGTGGTGGTGCGTCCGGGGCGCACCGTCGCGGTCGCCGTGCTCGCGAACGACTCCGATCCCGACGGCGACGCGATCTCGCTCGTCAAGAAGGGCCTGGAGCTCCCCCCGACCGGCGGTCTGGAGGCCAGGGTCTCCGGCGATCGCGTGGTCGTGAAGGCCCCGGACAGGGCCACCGACACGTCGATCCAGTACACGATCCGCGACGCCAGGGGCGCGACGGCCACCGCCGTGCTGCAGATCACGGTCGACGAGGACGTGCCGCTCAAGCCGCCGATCGCCCGCGACGACCGGGTGGTGGCCTCGGACGTGACCGACGGCCTGCAGGTCGACGTGCCGGTGCTCGTGAACGACGAGGACCCGGACGGCACCGTCGACGCCCTCGACCTCGCGGTCGAGAAGGGCGGCACCGTGCAGAAGGACCGCTCGGTGCGTGTCACCGTCGGCGCGGAGCGGCAGCTCATCCGCTACACGATCACCGACCAGGACGAGCAGGCCGTGTCGGCCTTCATCTTCGTCCCCGCCCTGAGCGAGCTTCGGCCGGCGCTGACGTCGACGAAGCCGGTCGAGGTCGACAGCGGAGAGACGATCGAGCTGCCTCTGTCGAAGTACGTCACGGTCGCAGGGGGCGGCGAGGTGGTCATCACCGAGGCGGCGAAGGTCAGCGCGGTGAACGCCGACGGCTCGTCGCTCATCAAGGACCAGTCGACCCTCGTCTACACCTCGAAGCAGGGCTACTTCGGCAAGGACGCGTTGACCTTCGAGGTCACCGACGGCACCGGCCCCGACGACCCCGACGGGCGCAAGGCGACGCTGACGATCCCGATCACCGTGCTGCCCCCGGAGAACCAGCAGCCGGTGTTCGTGAACAGCCAGGTCGAGGTCGCCCCCGGCGAGCCGGCGACGTCGCTCGACCTCGCCGCGCTCACCACCGATCCCGATCCCGACGATCTCGAGAAGATCCGCTACCGCATCAGCGGTCAGCCGTCCGGCGGCGTGAGCGCGCGCATCGAGGACGGCACGAAGCTGCTCGTCGAGGCTGGCTCGAACACGCCGAAGGGAACCAGCGCCACGGTGCAGGTGACGGTGGACGACGGCACGACGGAGCCCGTCGAGGGATCGATCGCCGTGCTCGTCACCGCCTCGACGCGCTCGCTGCCGACCGCGAACACCGACACGATCGCGGAGGCCGACCAGGGCCGGTCGATCACGGTTCCGGTGCTCGACAACGACGTGAACCCGTTCCCGGAGACGCCGCTGAAGGTCGTCTCCGTCGTCACAGAGACGGGGTCGGGCAGCGCGGCCATCCGGGGGAGCGAGGTCACCGTGACCCCCGACGCGTCCTTCGTGGGGACCATGGTCGTGCGCTACCGCATCCAGGACGCGACGAAGGACGCCGACCGCGAGGTCGACGGGCGCATCGTGCTCACCGTGCAGGGCGTCCCCGCGGCACCGGGCACGCCCACCGTGTCCAGCGTGCAGGACCGCACGGTGGTGCTGTCGTGGTCGCCGCCGGCCAACAACGGCGCGGAGATCACGTCGTACACGGTCAGGTCCGTGGCGGGCAACTACACCAAGAAGTGCACGTCGACCACCTGCACGCTCGACGGGCTCACCAACAACGTCGAGTACGTGTTCCAGGTCGTCGCGACCAACCGGGTCGGCGACGGCCCCGCGTCGCCGGCGTCCGCCGTCGCACGTCCCGACGCGCGCCCCGACACGCCGCTGCCGCCGGCCCTCGTGTTCGGCGACAAGAGCCTGAAGGTCTCCTGGACCACCCCGACCACCCCCGGCTCGCCCGTCGAGTACTACACGCTGCAGATCTCCCCCGCTCCGCCCTCCGGCATCGCCGAGAAGACCAACGTCACGGGCAACTCGCTCACCTGGGAGGGGCTGGAGAACGGCTCCGACTACCAGGTGCGCGTGCAGGCGCACAACCGCGCGCCCGACCCCTCGAGCTGGAGCGGCTGGTCGGCGAGCGAGATCCCGGCCGGCGTGCCCGGTGCGCCGTCGGCGCCCCGCGCCACCAGCGCCCCCTCGGTGGGCAACCAGGCGCAGATGACCGTGACCTGGGATGCCGCGGCACCCAACGGCGACGCGATCGCGGAGTACGAGCTGATCGTGATGCGCGGCGGCTCCGTCGTGAACAGGGTCCCTGGCATCGCGGGCACCCTGCGCACGCAGACGATCAACGTCGCGACGTCGACGGCCGACTACACCTTCGCCGTGCGGGCGCGGAACAAGGCGGGCTGGGGCGCGCAGAGCGGATCGTCGGCGCCGCAGCGCGCCTTCGGCAGCCCCGGTGCACCGACCATCACTGGCGCGCAGGAGCACGACGGCTACATCACGGTGACGTACACGCTGTCGAACACCAACGGGGCCAACAGCGGCGAGGTGCACTACGAGTACTCGCTCAACAACGGCGGCACCTGGAGCCGCAACTGGGACGGCTCGCGCATCAACGCCGCGAACAACGGCGAGTACGTCGTGCGGGTGCGCGCCTACTCGAGCGTGGGAGGCCAGGAGTCGCAGCCGGGGCCCGCCTCGGCCGCGACCGGCACGCTGCGTCCGTTCGGGCCCGTGAAGAACCCCGGGGTCTCGGCCGTCAACCAGGGTCTCTCGGTCAGGGTGTCCTGGTCGCCGCCCTCGCCGAACGGCCGCCCGATCGAGGAGGTGCAGGTGCGCTTCGACGGCGGTGCCTGGCAGAACCTCGGGCTCAACGGCAGCCGCGACCTCGGCAACGGCTACGACCAGGGGCACTCGATCGACGTGCGCGCCAGGGACTCCGCGGACCAGTGGTCGAACGTCGTGTCGGCATCGGCCCGCACCGACTCGAAGCCCCAGCCAGACGCCTGGGTCACGGCCGGCAGCGAGGTGAAGGGGTGCACGAACGTGAACGGCGGAACCTGCCGCAAGTTCGTGCTGAACACGTCGAACTTCGCCGGTGGGTCGTACAACATCGAGTGCACGTCCGACGGCAGCGTCTTCGGCAACAACGCCGGCTTCCCGATCAAGATCCCCTCCAACGGCTCCGTGCAGATCGACTGCTACAACGGCTTCGGCACCACCAAGGGCGTGAACATCATCGGAGGGACCCCGTCCAAGGCCCGACCGGGCACCTTCTAGACCGTGCGTCCTCGATGGGGACTCCTCCCCATCGAGGGCGTCCGACCTCACGGGTAGGATTGTGGCGCGCCACCTGCGTCTTCGTGCACAGGTGCTGCGCTTTTCGAGAGTGATGATCCTGGGGGGAACCGGGTATGAAGGCGTTGTCGTGGATGCGTGCGCGTCCGAAGACCCTGGCGTCCGGGGCGGCTCTGGCGGCCGGGGCGATCGCGATCACGACGATGGCGTTCGCGTATGAGGGCAATCCCACGACGAAGGTCGACCTGAACGACGGCGGCGTCTGGATCACCAAGACCTCGAACCTGCTGGTGGGTCACTTCAACCACGAGTCGACCGTGCTCGACGGCGGACTGCGCACCACGGGCGAGAACTACGACATCCTCCAGGACGAGAGCAGCATCCTCGTGGTCGATCGAGGATCGTCCACGGTCACGGCGATCGACCCGTCCCGGGTCTCGCTGGGGGACTCGGCCGGGATCCCCGCATCGGCCAAGGTCGCGATGGGCGCGAAGACCGCAGCGATCCTCGACGACAAGTCCGGCGCGCTGTGGGTCGTGCCGATCAAGGGCATCGCCTCGTTCGAGGTCGAGGCCGCCGATCCGATCGCGACCCTCGGCAAGGACGCCGATGTCGCGGTGGCGGCCGATGGCACGGTGTTCGGTCTGTCGGCGGAGCGTGGTGAGGTGGTCACGGTCCCGGTGGACAACGAGGGCGAGGCGCTCGATCCGTCGACGGCGTCGGTGGGGGAGATCGATGTGTCGGAGGCGCCGTCGATCACGGCGGTGGGTGACACCCCGGTGGTGCTGGACGCGGCTGCGGGCGTGGTGACCACTCCGGGCGGGTTCCGCACGGCGATCGACGGGGCGAAGGGTGCGGTGCTGCAGCAGGCGTCGGCGGCGACCGATGCGGTGGCGGTGTCCACGGCATCCGCCCTGCTGCGCGTGCCCCTCGACGGCGGCGACGTCGTCGAGGCGGAGACCGGCGGCACGGGCACCCCCGCCGCCCCGGTGTGGCTGCGCGGGTGCACCTACGGGGCGTGGGCAGGCTCCGCCCGTTTCATCCGCGAGTGCCCCGGCAGCGCGAACGACGTCGACGCGTCGATCGACGGTGCCGAGGATTCGACGAGCCTCACCTTCCGCGTGAACCGCGACGTGATCATCCTCAACGACGCCGTCGGCGGCTCGGCCTGGCTCGCGGACGAGAGCCTGCAGCAGGTCGACAACTGGAACGACATCACCCCGCCCGAGGGCGAGACCGAGAACGAAGAGGACACCACCCAGGAGACGGTCGAGACGACGCTGCCCGATCGCAAGGAGGAGAACACGCCTCCCGTCGCGGAGGACGACTCCTTCGGCGTGCGCCCCGGTGGCACCACGCTGCTCCCGGTGCTCGACAACGACAACGATCCGGACGGCGACGTACTGGTCGCGACGCTCATCGAGCAACAGCCCTCGATCGGAGAGGTGCAGTCGATCCAGAACGGCGGGGCACTCCAGATCGCCGTGAGCGAGGACGCCACCGGCACGACGACCTTCAGCTACGAGGCGGATGACGGGCGCAAGGGCACCGACACGGCGGTCGTCACCCTGGAGGTGCACGGCTGGGACGTCAACGGCGCTCCGGTCGCCAAGCGCAGGACCAGCCTGACCGTGGAGAGCGGCGGCACGGTCTCGTACAACATCCTCCCCGACTTCATCGACCCGGACGGCGACGACATCTATCTCAAGGACGTCGAGCCCGCCCCCGGCGACGAGGTCGAGTTCAGCACCGACGGCCAGCTCACCTACAAGGCCACGGCGAGCCTGCAGGGCCGCAAGGACGTGAAGGTGGTGGTCGCCGACGCACGCGGAGACGCCTACACCGGCACGATCTCCCTCGACGTGCGTCCGCAGGGGTCGACGCAGCCCAAGACCAACGCCGATCACGTCGTCACCCGCGTCGGCGAGCAGGTGACCGTCGCCCCGCTCGCGAACGACACCAGCTCCGGACGCGAGCGGCTGCGTCTCGGACGCGTCGACGAGGTCCCCGGCGCCACGGTGCTGCCGGACACGACGAACCAGACGTTCACCTTCGTCGCCGACACCCCCGGCACCTACTACGTGCAGTACCTCGCCACCGCCGGGCCGGAGAACGCCCAGGGGCTGGTGCGCGTCGACGTGCTCGACGCGAGCGAGACCGACATGCCCCCCGTCGCGGTGCGCGACGTCGCGCTGCTGCCGACGGGCGGAGACGTGCTCGTCGGGGTGCTCGCCAACGACTCCGACCCCGCCGGCGGGATCCTCGTCGTCCAGTCGGTGTCGATCGAGGACCGCACGGGCGTCTCCGTCTCGGTGATCAACCACGAGACCCTGCGCATCACCGACCAGGGCGCCCTCACCGACGAGGTGCGCATCCGGTACACGATCTCGAACGGCTCCAAGTCGGCCGAGGGCGAGGTCGTCGTGATCCCGATCCCCGCGCCCGAGAAGATCCTGCAGCCCGTGGCGAACCCCGACTCCGTGTACGTGCGGGCGGGGGACGTGGTCACCATCCCCGTGCTCGACAACGACACGCACCCGAGCGGCGATGTGCTGCACGTGGTGCCCGAGCTCGTAGAGCCGCCGTCCGACCCCGCCGACGGCGAGGCCTTCGTGTCGCAGGACACCGTGCGGTTCAAGGCGGGTGACGAGCCGAAGACCGTCTACCTCACCTACGAGGCCGTCGACTCGATGCAGCAGAAGGCCGCCGGCTACGTCACCATCCAGATCCTGCCGATCGACGAGGTCACCAACGCCGCACCGCGCCCCCGCGACCTCACCGCCCGCACGTTGTCCGGCACCTCCGTGAACATCGCGGTGCCGCTCGACGGCATCGACTCCGACGGCGACTCGGTCGAACTGCTGGGCATCGCGTCGAGCCCCGCCAAGGGACGCATCACCGCCACCGGGGCGAACTACTTCACCTACGAGGCTCTGGAGAGCTCGACGGGCGTCGACACCTTCGAGTACCGCGTGCGCGACCACCTCGGCAAGGAGGGCACGGCGACGATCCGGGTGGGCATCGCGCCGCCCGAGGGCGTCAACCAGGCCCCGTATGCCGTCAAGGACGCCGTGGTCGTGCGCCCCGGACGCGAGATCGCCGTTCCGGTCGTCGCGAACGACTCCGACCCGGAGGGCGACGACATCGTCCTCGTCAGCGAGAAGAACGGCGGCCTGGAGGTGCCGAAGATCGACGGCCTGTCGGCCAGGGTCTCCGGAGACCGGGTCCTCGTGCAGGCCCCCGACCGCGCACTGGAGACGTCGCTGCAGTACACGATCCGCGACTCCAGGGGCGCCGAGGCATCCGCCGTGCTGCAGATCACCGTCGACGAGGACGTGCCCCTGCAGGCGCCGATCGCGCGCGACGACAGGGTACGACCCGAAGACCTCACCGAGGGGACCCTGAGCGCCGACATCCCGATCCTCAAGAACGACGAGGACCCCGACGGCACCACCGACGCCCTCACCGTGACGCTCGGTCCCGGCGCCACACGGCTCGACGACGGCTCGGTGCGGGTCACCGTGACCGACGAGATGCAGCTGATCCGGTACACGCTCACCGACCGCGACGGACTCGAGGCGTCGGCGTTCATCTTCGTGCCTGCGGTGTCCGGACTCCGCCCGACGCTGAAGGACCTCACCAAGCCGGTCCAGGTCGTCAGCGGCGAGACCAAGGTGCTCCCGCTCGACGACTACATCACGATCGCGGGAGGCGGGGAGGGACGCATCACCGAGCACGCCACGGTGACGGCCCTGCACGCCGACGGCGCCGACCTCGTCAAGGACGAGAAGACGCTCGTCTACACCTCCGCCGCGGGGTACTTCGGCCAGGACGGGCTGACCTTCGAGGTCACCGACGGCACGGGCCCCGACGACCCGGACGGCCGCAAGGCGACGCTGACGATCCCGATCGACGTGCTGCCTCCCGAGAACCAGCAGCCGGTGTTCACCGGCGCGCAGGTCGAGGTCGCCCCGGGGGAGGACGCGACGAGCCTCGACCTCGCCGCGCTCGTCACCGACCCGGACCCCGAGGACAAGGGGGCGCACAAGTTCACCTACGTCGACGGGGCCGGCGACGGCATCACGGCCAAGGTCGACGGCTCGAAGCTCCTGGTCTCCGCCTCCTCCGACGTCAAGAAGGGCACCGTCGCCTCGCTCACCATGCGGGTGACCGACGGAACCACCGAGCCCGTCGAGGGCACGGTGCAGGTGCGCGTCACGGCATCCACCCGTGCGCTGCCCGCGGCCAACACCGACACGATCTCGGAGGCGGACCAGGGCAAGAGCATCACGGTGCCCGTGCTCGCGAACGACTTCAACCCGTTCCCGGAGACCCCGCTCAAGCTCCTCACCGCCGCGACCGAGTCCGGCGACGGAGGGGCGACCGTCAAGGGCGACGAGGTCGTGATCACCCCCGGTGCGAACTTCGTGGGCACGCTGGTGGTGCGCTACCGCATCCAGGATGCGACGAAGGACTCCGAACGCGAGGCGAACGGGCAGGTCATCGTCACGGTGCAGGGCGTTCCGGATGCTCCGGGTGTGCCGACGATCACCAGCGTGCAGGACCGCACGGTCGTGGTGTCCTACTCCGCGCCGTCGAACAACGGCGCGGAGATCACGAAGTACACCGTCAAGGCGGTCAAGGGCGGCTCGTACACGAAGGAGTGCAAGTCGACCACCTGCACCCTCGACGGCCTGACCAACAACGTGGAGTACGCCTTCCAGGTGACCGCCACGAACCGGGTCGGCGAGGGCAAGCCGTCGACCACGTCGGAGGTGGCCCGCCCCGACGCGCGCCCGGACACCCCCGCCCCGCCCACGCTCAAGTTCGGGGACAAGTCGCTCCAGGTGAACTGGACGACGCCGTCGACCCCCGGGTCGCCGGTCGAGCGCTACACGCTCGAGATCTCCCCCGCCCCGCCCTCCGGCGTCTCCCAGAAGGAGGTCACCGGCACCTCCCTCGTCTGGGAAGGGCTGGAGAACGGCGGCAACTACACCGTCCGTGTGCAGGCGCACAACAGGGCGCCCGACCCCTCCGCCTGGAGCGGATGGTCGGCGCCGGAGACCCCCGCCGGTCCTCCGCTGAAGCCCGCGGCGCCCACCACCCAGGAGGTCCAGGGCGTCGGAGACCAGGCGCAGATGAAGGTGTTGTGGGACCCGCCCGGCATGAACGGCGATCCGCTCCGGTCCTACCAGCTGGAGATCTACGAGGGGAGCACGCTCGTGCGCACCCTCACCCCCAGCGCGGGTGAGAAGTCCCAAACGGTCACCGTTCCGACGTCGGAGGCGCCGTACACCTACCGCATCCGCGCGGAGAACAAGGCCGGCTGGGGCGAGTGGAGCGACAAGTCCGCTCCGCGCCGCGGCGTCAACAGGCCGGGCGCCCCGACCGGTGTCACGGCGACGCCGACCAAGGCGAACGGCACGCTGCAGATCGCGTACACGCCGGGGTCGCGCAACGGCGCGGCGACGAGTGAGATCGTGTACCAGTACTCGATCAACGGCGGCGGTTCGTGGACCAACCTGCCCGCGAACAACCAGATCACCGGCCTCACGAACGGCAAGGACTACAGCGTCACCGTGCGCGCCCTGGCCACCGTCAGCGGCGTGCAATACGGCGGCGACGCCTCCAAGGCGGCGACGGGCAACCCCTATGGTCCGCTCAACCAGCCGGTGGTAACCGCGACGGGCAACGCCAAGAGCGTGACGTTGACCTGGAACGCCTCCGGCTCGGCCAATGGCCGCAGTATCAGCAAGGTCGAGGTCAACATCGACGGCGGCGGCTTCACCTCGCAGCCGGTGAGCGGCAGCGCCACCCGCGGCAACGGGTACAACGAGACGCACTGGATCGAGGTCAGGGTCACCGACTCCGCCGGGCAGACCATCACGAGCCCGCGCAAGTCCGCGTCGTCGGGACCGCCGCCGCCGCCGCGGGCCTGGGTCACGGCCGACGGCGACGCCAACGGCCAGCCCAACTGCGGTGACGGCAGCTGCGCGTGGTACTACGTCAACATGCAGGACTTCCCCGCCGGCACGTATTCGGTGCAGTGTGTGGACATCGACAACGCCACCGGCGAGCGCGGCGTGTGGGGCGGACCGTACTCCGTCACGGTCGGCGGCAGCGGCAGCACCGGCCAGCGCCTCGGCTGCTACCACGGCCACCGCTGGGGAGGCGCGTACGACGCCGCGGTCGTGATCAACGGCACGCAATACGAACGGCGGGTGTGGCAGTGATGCCCCGCCCGCGCACGCAACGATCAGAAGAGGAAGCAACACGCTCATGACCATGACCCCCGAACAGGCCGCCTGGTTCCAGGGAACCTTCGCCCGTCTCGTCGAGAACGTCGACAGGGCGGTGCAGGGCAAGAAGGAGATCGTCAGCCTGGTGCTGGCCTCGATGCTCGCCGAGGGGCATGTGCTCCTGGAGGACGCGCCCGGCACCGGCAAGACGAGCCTCGCCAAGGCGCTCGCGGCGACGGTGCAGGGCACGAGCACGCGTATCCAGTTCACCCCGGACCTGCTGCCCTCCGATGTCACCGGTGTGACGATCTACGACCAGCAGTCGCATCGGTTCGAGTTCCACAAGGGACCTATCTTCGCGTCGATCGTGCTGGCCGACGAGATCAACCGCGCCTCGCCGAAGACCCAGTCGGCTCTGCTCGAGGTGATGGAGGAGTCGCGGGTGACCGTCGATGGCGTCACGCACGAGACCGGCCGCCCGTTCCTCGTCATCGCGACGCAGAACCCGATCGAGCAGGCCGGCACGTACAAGCTGCCCGAGGCGCAGCTCGACCGCTTCCTCATCAAGACCTCGATCGGCTACCCCGACCTCGCCGTCACGGAGAGCATCCTGGCCGGTGCATCCGACCGTAACCCCTCGGCGGGGCTGTCGGCGATCATCACCACGAGCGCCGTCGCCGACATGGCCGACCTCGGCGCCTCCGTGCACGTCGAGCCGGCCGTGCTGCGCTACGTCGCCGAGCTCGCCGAGGCCACCCGCGACGACCAGGCGATCCGCCTCGGCGTCTCGGTGCGCGGTGCGATCGCGATGATCCGCATCGCCAAGGTGTGGGCGGCCGCCCACGGCCGCCACTTCGTGCTGCCCGACGACGTCAAGACGCTCGCCCGTCCGGTGTGGCAGCACCGTCTGCTGCTCGACGCCGAGGCCGAGTTCGCCGGGACGACGAGCGACGTCGTGATCGCCCGCGTGCTCGACGGGGTCGCAGCGCCGCAGGCCAGGTCGGCGGCCTGATGACGACGGAGGCACTGGCGCCCGCGGCGCAGACCGAGCGGTCCGCCGGATGGCGCGACGTCGCGGCGGTCATCGGCGCCCGCGGGCTGACGCGCCTCCGGCTGATCGCCTCGGCGATCCGACCCCTCGCCTGGGTGCTCATCGCCCTCGCGGTCGGCTTCTGGATCCTCGGGCAGGTGGCCGGGTGGGCGGAGTTCACCATCGCGGCCGTCGTGATCGCGATCACGGTGATCGTGTGCGCGCTCTTCCTCATCGGGCGCACCGCCTACGACGTCTCGCTCGACCTCGCCCGCACCAGGGTCGTGGTGGGGGAGCGCGCGGTCGGCGGGCTCACGCTCGCGAACCACGGCGCGCGGGCAATCCTGCCCTCGCGCGTCGTGCTCCCCGTCGGCGCCGGTCGCGGCGAGTTCGGCATCCAGCGCCTCGCTCCCGGCGAGGAGGCGGAGGAGCTGTTCGCGATCCCCACGCAGAAGCGCGGCGTGGTCAAGGTCGGCCCCGTCAGCGTGGTGCGCGGCGATCCGCTCGGCCTGTTCGAGCGGGCGCACCGCCGGGACGATCCGGTCGACCTCTTCGTGCACCCGAGGACGGTGCTGTTCGACGGCCAGTCGCTCGGCTACCTGCGCGACCTCGAGGGTCTGCCCGCGGCCGACCTCTCGCGCGACGACGTCTCCTTCCACGCTCTGCTCGAGTACCAGCCGGGCGACGACCTCCGTCATGTGCACTGGCGGTCGACGGCTCGCACCGGCACGATGATGGTGCGTCAGTACGAGGAGACCCGTCGTTCGCACTTCGTGATCGGCCTCTCCCGCTCCTCCGGGGACTACGCGACCGAGGACGACTTCGAGCTCGCCATCTCCGCGGCCGGCTCCATCGGCCTCCGCGCCATCCGCGACTCCCAGCGCGTCGACGTGCGCGTCCAGGGCCGCGAGCTCGCCGCAGGCACCGGCAAGCAGCTGCTCGACTCGCTCTCCGCCGTCGAGCAGTCCCGCCCTCGCGACGGGGGCATCGACGACCTCGCCGGCGTCGTCGCCAGGACCATGCCCCTCGCCAGCGTCGTCGTGCTCGTGTGCGGCAGCAGGGCAGGTGCCGACGCGCTCCGGCTGGCCTGCTCGAGGCTGCCCTTCGGCGCCCGCGTGATCGCCGTCGTCGCCGACCGCTCGGCGACCGCCCCCGCGCTGCGTCGCATCGGCGACGCCGACGTGGTCACCGTCGGCGCGCTGGAGCAGATCCCCCTCGCACTGCAGAAGGTGCTCGCATGACCCTGTCCGCCTCCGCGCCGGTGGCGCTCCCGCCGCGCCGCTGGCTCCTCGACCTCGGCGCGGCCGCCCTGCTGATCGGCGTCGCCGTCGCGGGCTTCTGGCCGACCTTCGCCGGTCCCTCCTACCTCCTCGCAGCCGTCGGGGGAGCCGTCATCGGCCTCGCCATCGCCGCCGTCTCGGCATGGCGGAGATGGGGCATCCTGATCGTCGCCGCGATGACCGTCGCCGCGTACTTCGTGTTCGGCGGCGCGCTCGCCCTTCCGCACACGACGATCGCGGGTGTCGTGCCCACGCTCGACACGCTGCAGCGGCTCGCCCTGGGCGTGGTGACCTCGTGGAAGCAGATGCTCACGACCGTGGCGCCCGTCTCCGCGGCCGATGGTCACCTCCTGGTGCCCTTCCTGCTGTCGCTGGTGACCGCCGTGGTCTCCGCGTCCCTCGCCCTGCGGCTCTCGCAGGCGGCCTGGGCGCTCGTCCCGGCCGGGGCGATGCTCATCCTCGTCATCGCATTGGGCACGCCGGAGCCGGCGTTCCCCGTGGTGCAGGGTCTCGTGTTCGCCGTGATCAGCATCGCCTGGCTCGCGCTCCGCCAGCTGTGGGCCCCCCGCAACGCCGCCGTCTCGGTCGGCGAGATCGACCCGTCGAGGGCCGCGCACATGCGCATGCGGCGGATGCTCGCCGGGGTGGCCGTGCTCGCGGTCGCCGGCGGCGCCGGCGTGGCCACGAGCGCGCTCGCGGCTCCTGCGCAGCCCCGCCATGTCTTCCGCGACGTGATCATCCCCCCGTTCAACATCCGCGACTACCCGAGCCCGCTGCAGTCGTTCCGCAAGAACGTGCGCGACGACGTCGACGAGACGCTGTTCACGGTGAGCGGCCTGCCCAAGGACGGGCGGATCCGCATCGCGGTCATGGACCAGTTCGACGGCATGGTCTACAACGTCACCGACGGCGGGCCCGAGTCGTCGAGCGCGTTCACGCCGTTGCGGTCGGACATGGCGCCGGATGCCGAGGGCATCCCGGTGACGCTCAAGGTGACGATCGACAAGTACGGCGGTGTGTGGGTGCCGGATGCCGGCACGGTGTCGGACATCGACTTCACCGGCGACCGCGCCGAGGAGCTGCGCCGGTCGGCGTACTTCAACCCGGCCACCGGCACGGCCGTCGTCACCGCCAAGCTGCAGAGCGGCGATGCCTACACCGTGGACACGGTCATGCCGGCCGAGGTCGACGACGCCCAGCTCGCCGACGTGCCGTTCGGCACGGTGGCGCTCCCGAAGCAGAGCAACGTGCCGGAGGAGCTGGCCTCGCTCGCCGCCGAGACGGTCGCCGACGCCGAGTCGCCGATCGAGCAGGTGCGGGCGCTGGAGACCTTCCTCTCCGAGGGCGGGTTCTTCAGCCACGGTCTGGAGGGCGAGGTGCTCTCGCGCGCCGGTCACACCTCGGAGCGCATCTCCACGCTGCTCGGCGGCGACCAGATGATCGGCGACGACGAGCAGTACGCCGTCGCGATGGCGCTGCTGGCCAGGGAGGTCGGCATCCCCGCCCGCGTGGTGATGGGCTACTACCCCGACGAGGACCAGGCGGGCGGAGCGCGGTTCGACGCCACGGGCGACGACGTGCATGCGTGGGTCGAGGTGAACTTCGAGGGTCTGGGGTGGCTCACGTTCAACCCGACGCCTCCTGAGGACAAGGTCCCCAACGACCAGAACACCAAGCCCAAGGTCGACCCCAAGCCGCAGGTGCTGCAGCCTCCGCCTCCGCCGCAGGAGCCGGTCGATCTGCCGCCCACGCTGCCCGACGACCGCAAGGGCGACGACGAGACCCTGAACATCCTCGGGATCATCGGCGCGATCCTCGCCATCGGGGGCGTGTCGCTCGCGGTGCTCGCGCTGCTCGCCTCGCCGTTCATCGTGATCGGCGCCTGGAAGGCCGCCAAGCGGCGTTCGCGTCGGTCGGCCGCCCGTGCCGCCGACCGCATCAGCGGCGGGTGGGACGAGCTCACCGACCGCGCGGTCGACTACGGCGCACGGCTCGCACCCGGCGGGACCAGGGCGGAGGAGGCGGCGACGGTGGCTGCCACGCTCACCCTGCCGCAGGTCTCCTCGCTCGCCGATCGGGCGGATGCCGAGGTGTTCGGCCCGACCGAGCCCTCCGCCGAAGACGTCGACGCGTTCTGGGCGGAGGTCGACGGCATCGTCGGGGGATTGGGCAAGGAGGCCGGCTTCTGGAAGCGCACGAAGGCCCGGCTGAGCCTGCGCTCGCTCCTCGGCGGCACCGCCGTCGCCGGCGGGTTGCAGAGCCTCAGGGATGCCGCGGCCGCGCGAGTTCGCCGCGAACCTGGCACCATCAAGAGCACGGATTCCTCACCCGAGAGCGAGACACCATGACGCACGTCGCGTTCGACAGCATCGCGCCGATCTCCCGGCGGGCCGTCGCCTACCTGATCGATGCGCTCATCGCGGGCGGCATCGCGATCGTCGGCGCGATCGTGCTGGCCGTCGTCTCGATGTCGGCGGGGTCCCTGGAATCGCTCCTCGTGATCGCGGTGGCGGGGTACGGCGCCCTCGTCGTCGTGCTGCTGGGCTGGATGCTCGTCTACACCTGGATGCAGACGGGCGCCGGCTCGATCGGCATGCGGGCGCAGGGACTCCGGCTGGCGTCGGAGGATGGCACCCCGCTCGGCTTCGGTCGCGCTCTGCTGCGCAACGTCGTCTTCGGTCTCGCGGCGAGCGTCGTCGTCGGCTACTTCACGCCGCTGTTCGACGGCTCGGGCAGGTTCCAGGGATGGCACGACAAGGTCGCGCGCTCGCTGGTGCTCGATGCGAGGGGGGCAGCGCCCTCGGCGCCCCCGACCACGGCGATCGCCGCCGTGCCCGCCGCGTCTCAGGCTGCACCGGCGCCGCAGGTGCCGGGGATCCCCGGCATCCCCGCGCCTGCCGCTCCGGCGCCCGGTGCGGCGTTCGCCGCACCGCAGGCGATGCCCGGCGCCCCGATGGCGCCCGCTCCGCAGGAGGCCTGGCAGTCCCCGCTGGACGCCACCGTCGCGGCACCCGCGCCGTCGGCCGCGACGCCGCAGGCGCCATCGGCTCCGGCGCCGCAGGTCCCGTCGGAGCCCCTGCCGGTCGACGAGGGGTCCGTGATCGCCTACGTCCCCGGCGTCAGCCGACCGGCACCGCAGACCCCGCCCTCCGCGACATACGCGGCTCCCGCGGACGTGTCCCTCGATGAGACGATCGTGCAGCGTCCCGACTCCGCGGCGGCGACCCCCGCCGCGCCGGCCGCTCCCGTCGCCCAGGCCGCGCCGGCCGCGACCCCCGCCGCCGCGCCCGTGGGCGACGCATCCGACCCGTCCGACATCGAGGACACCCGCATCAGCATCCCCGGCCACCGGCTCGTCTTCACGTGGGACGACGGCACGCGCGTGCCCGTGTCGCGTCGCACCGTGTTCGGCCGCAACCCCGCTCCCGAGGAGGGAGCGGCCATCGTCTCCGTGCGCGACGAGACGCTGTCGCTGTCGAAGACGCACTTCGAGGCGGCCGCCGAGAGCTCGGGCGGATGGGTTCTCGACCGCCACTCGACCAACGGCATGACCATCGTGCGCAACGGACAGCGCATCGCCTGCCCCGCGGGTCAGCGTGTGCCGGTGCGGCTCGGCGACGCCATCGAGATCGGCGACCGGATCGTGACGATCGGCGGCTACGCGTGAGAGCAGGGTTGATCGTCAGCACGGGGTCGGCGACGCACCCCGGACTGCGGCGCGCCCTCAACGAGGACTCCTACCTCGCCAGCGCACCCGTGTTCGTGGTCGCCGACGGCATGGGCGGGCACGAGGCGGGCGAGCGGGCGAGCGCGGTGGTGATCGAGGAGTTCGCGCTCTACCTCGGCCGCACGTCGCTCGAGCTCGACGACGTGCGCGTCGCCCTCGAACGGGCGCGCGAGGGCGTGGAGCACCTGTCGACCTCGGGAAACGGGCGGGCGGGGACGACCCTCAGCGGCGTGGTCATCGCCTCCGTCGACGGCATGGGCTACTGGCTCGCCCTCAACATCGGCGACTCCCGCACCTACCGTCTGGCGGGTGGGGAGCTGGAGCAGATCACCGTCGACCACTCGGTCGTACAGGAGCTCATCGAGTCGGGGGAGCTCACGCCCGAGGAGGCGTCGAGCGATCGACGACGCAACATCATCACGAGGGCGATCGGGGCGAGCAGCACCGGCGACGCCGACTACTGGCTGTTCCCCGCCGAGCTCGGCGACCGCATGCTGGTGTGCTCCGACGGGCTCACCTCGGAGCTGGCCGACGCCCGGATCCGTGAGATCCTCTCGTCGGAGCCCGACCCGCAGAGGGCGGCGGACTCGCTCGTCGCCGAGGCGCTGAACGCGGGCGGGCGCGACAACATCACGGTCGTGATCGCGGACGCCGTGTCGGTGGCGTCGAGGCCGGGCACGCTCCTCGAGACCGACGAGACAGACATCGACCAGAACACGCGTCCGCGCGAGGCAGCAGGAGGGGTTCGCTGATGCAGACGATCTACCGACCGGGACGGTGGCACCTGATCGTGATCCCCGGTGCGCTGGTGGCCTTGCCGTCCGACATCCCCGGCGACGTGGTCGCCCGGCTGTGGGAGCGGCTGCCCGGGGAGAAGTCGCTCGCGACGGTCGTCGACGTGCTCACCGCGCACGCCGGGGGATCGTTCACGGCGCTGCCGCCGTTCGCCGCGGCCGTCGCCGAGGGCGAGGACGTGCGCATCGCGCTGCGCGGCGGCGTCGCGGCGCGCGTGAGCAGCAGGACGGATGCCGCGCAGGAGCTGTCCGGCGCGGAGGTGACCACGTGGAGCGAGCGCTTCGTGGGCGGAGCGACGCGGGTGGAGATCACCGTGGAGCAGACGGATGCCGTCGCCGAGTTGCCCGTGCAGTCCGGAGTGGTGCTCGCGGCGGCGGTGAGCGCCGAGCTCGAACCGAACGACGCAGAGCCTCTCGACGGTCTCGGGCCGGTCCCCGTGCTCGCGACCCCGTCCGGCGACGGCGCCCCCTCCGCCGCCTCGACCGGCCAGAAGGCCCCCGCCCTGGCCCTCTTCGGGGCTGCCGCCGCGGTCGTCCCCGGCGTCGCCGTGCCGTCCGGTCCGGCCGTTCCGGGGGTGATCGCCGACGTGCCGGCCCCGGCCGGGGACGACGCTGCTCCCGTCGCGGATGTCCCTGAGGTCGCGGATGTCGCGGCCGATGCCGAGCCGCTGCCGGTCGAGGTGCCGTCGCAGCCCTCCTCGGACGAGTCCGCCCCGGTCGAGTCCTCCCCGGACGAGCCGTCCGCGGACGTCGGGCAGCCCGCGGACGTCGTGCCCTCCGCACCGGAGCCGCCGGTCGTGACGGAGCCCGAGGTCCTCGACGGGTCGGAGGTGGCGGCGGAGTCCGCGCCGAGCGAACCCGTCGCCGACGCGACCGCCGAGGAGTCCCTGCCCGGGCTCCCCGACGACGGCATGACGCTGGTCCCCTCCGAGGCGACCCTCGGACCGCTCTCCGACAGCGATGAGTTCGACCAGCTGTTCGGCGCGACCGTGCACACCCCGTCGGTCTTCGACGCGCCGCCGCCTCCGCCCGCGCCGGCGTTCGGCGAGGGCGATCACGACGGAGCGACGATCTCCGCGGCGGAGCTGCGTTCGCTCCGTCAGAACCCGCCGGTCGCGAACGACGCCCCCACGCAGGTGATCCCCGTCGCCGATGCGGGGGCCGGGCGCATCCGGCTCTCCACCGGCCAGGTGGTGGCGCTGGACCGCACTGTGATCATCGGACGCCGCCCGCGTTCCACCCGCGCCAGCGGGGAGAACCTGCCCCATCTCGTGGCCGTCGAGAGTCCGCAGCAGGACATCTCGCGCAGCCACCTCGAGGTGCGCCCCGAGGGCGACACCGTCGTCGTGATCGACCTGCACACCACCAACGGCTCGACCCTGCTGCGCCCCGGCGCCGACCCCGTGCGCCTGCACCCGGGTGAGCAGACGCTCGTGCTGTCCGGTGACGTGGTCGATCTGGGAGACGGAGTGACCCTCGCCTTCGAGGACCTGCCGTGAGCCGCCGTCCGTCTCCGCCGCCGCAGCTGCCCGGCTTCACCTACGTCGAACCCCTCGGGACCGGCGGCTTCGCCGACGTCTTCCTCTACGAGCAGCAGATGCCGCGTCGTCGGGTGGCCGTCAAGGTGCTGCTCGCCGACCGCATCTCCAGCGGAGCGGCCCAGGAGTTCGCCGACGAGGCCAACGTCATGGCGATGCTCTCCACGCATCCGGCCATCGTCACGATCTACCAGGCAGGCGTCGCCGGTGACGGTCGTCCCTACCTCGTGATGGAGTACTGCCCCCGGCCCAACCTCCAGCTGCGTGCGCGCAAGGAGCCGTTCTCGGTCGCCGAGGCGCTGCGCGTCGGGGTGCAGGTCGCGGGCGCCGTCGAGACCGCGCACCGCGCCGGCGTGCTGCACCGCGACATCAAGCCGGCGAACATCCTCGTCACCGAGTACAACCGTCCCGCGCTGACCGACTTCGGCATCGCCTCGACCACCGGCGCCACGGGTGAGGCGTCGGGCATGTCCATCCCGTGGTCGCCGCCCGAGTCCTTCGCCGAGCCGCCGCAGAGCGGACCCCGCACCGACGTGTGGGCGCTCGGCGCCACGCTGTACACGCTGCTCGCCGGGCGCTCGCCGTTCGAGCGACCGGGGGAGCGCAACTCCAGCGCCGACCTCATCGAACGCATCGAGCGTGCGGCGCTGCCGCCGCTGGGACGCCCTGATTCGCCCGAGAGCCTGCAGCGCCTCCTCGAACGGGCGATGGCGAAGAACCCCGACGACCGCTTCCCCAGCGCCGTGGCGTTCGCGCGCGCCCTGCAGAAGGTGCAGATCGAGCTGTCGCACTCGGTCACCCCGATCGACATCGTCGACGACCACCCGCCGATGGAGGACCGCGACGACGACGGCGACGGCCTCACCCGCGTGCGCGAGATCGTCAGCATCGATCCGGACGCGGCCGCCTCGCTCACCCGCCCGTCGGCGACGACGCAGCGCAAGAACCCCTCGACCGCCGTGCCCGAGATGCCGCGCTTCGACAGCCCGGCCCCGGTCGCCCCCGCCGTGGAGGCGACTCAGATCCGGGTGCCCGAGCCCGTGCCGGCCCCGGCCTCCGATGCGGACGACCGCACGCTGCTGCGGGCGCCGGTGTCGCTGCCGCCCGAGGGCCCCGTATCCGCGGCTCCTGCCCCCGCCGCGGCATCCGGCGACGAGCCGGTGACCGCACGCCGCCGGACCGGGCTCTGGATCGGCCTCACCGCGGCCGCCGCCGTCGTGGTCGTCGGCGCCATCGTCGGCCTGAACGCCCTCGCCGCGGGGATCGGCCCCGAGCCGGAGGCGACCGAATCGAGCGAGGCCGAGCCGAAGGACGTCGTGTCGGACGTCGTGCCCCGGGTCGGCGACCTGGCCGGCACCCGCGCGGGAGGCGACGTCACGTTCACCTGGGTCAACAAGGCGCCGCTCGAGGGCGACACCTTCATCTGGAACGTGGTCAAGGTGTCGGGCGAGGTCGACCCTCAGCAGACGACCGAGACCACGGCGACGTTCGCCGCCGGACCCGGCACGGTCTGCATCGACGTGATGCTGCGCCGTGACGACGGCCGGGCATCGGAAGCAGCACGGGGGTGCGTGGAATGAGCGACCCGAAGGGCGTCACCGTCGAGTTCGCGGGGGAGTACTTCCCGATCGAGCGCGGCGGACGGTTCGTCGTCGGACGCGAGGGCGACCTCGAGCTCGACGACAACCTCTTCCTGCACCGGCACTTCCTGGAGATCACGGATGCCGACGGCCTCTGGTGGCTGTCGAACGTGGGCACCCGGCTCACCGCGACGGTGACCGACTCGGCCGGAGGGGTGCAGGCCTGGCTCGCCCCCGGGGCGCGGCTCCCGCTGGTGTTCGAGACGACGACCGTCGTGTTCAGCGCCGGTCCGACGACCTACGAGCTGACGTTGCACGCCGCCGAGCCCACCTTCCGTGCGACCCGCAGGGAGCACGACGACGGGGGTGCGTCGACGATCGGCGACGTGCCGCTGACGCTGAGCCAGAAGCTGTTGATCCTCGCGCTCGCCGAGCCGCAGCTGCGCCGCGACGGCACCGGCATGAGCGAGATCCCGACCTCCGCGAAGGCCGCGGAGCGACTGGGGTGGACGGTCACCCGCTTCAACCGCAAGCTCGACAACGTGTGCGACAAGTTCGACCGCATCGGGGTGCCCGGCATGCGCGGAGGCCAGCGCAGCTTCGCCACCAATCGCCGCGCTCGGCTCGTCGAGCACGTGATCGCCTCGCGGCTCGTCAGCAAGGACGATCTGCCCCTGCTCGACTCCGAGCACCTCGACGAGGCCGAGGGGGAGCAGGAGTGATCTGGGAGATCGACGATCACGCCCCCGTGATCGAGGGACTCGACGCGCACGGACGGCCGGACCCGGCGTACGCCGCATCCCTCGGCCTGCTTCCCGCCCGCCCGGGAGCTCGCGTGCTCGCGGCGCTCCTGGAGTGGGCGGTCGCGGTGCTGATCGCGCTCCCGGCGATCATCGCGTTCACGCCGGTGCTGCGCGGCGCCCTCTCCGACGGGTTCGACCCCTCGGCCTTCGCCGCCCGCGGCGACCTGATCTGGCTCATCGTCGCGGCCGCCGTGTCGCAGGGGCTGATGACCGCCTACCTCATCGTCCAGCTGGTGCTGCACGGGCGCAAGGGAGTGACCCTCGGCAAGGCCGTGTGCGGCATCCGCTCCGTCAACGTGCGCACTCTGGAGCGTCCCGGCTTCTGGCGCGGGGCCGTGGTGCGCTATCTGCTGGCGTACGCCTCGCTGCTCGTGCCGGTGATCGGTCCGGTGCTCGTGGTCGCGCTGTCTCCGCTGTTCGACGTCGACCGACGGGGGCGCGGGTGGCTCGACCTCGCCGCGGCGACCTGGTTCGTCGATGTGCGCAGGGGGCTCAACCCCTACGACCAGAAGCGCATGCGCATCGCGCGCAAGCGCGTGAAGACGCCCGAGATCGCCGATCAGGCCCCGCTGCCCTCTCTCGCGACGCCCGTCGACCGCGATGCGCCGGCCGAGTACGTGCCCAGCGCCCGCCTGTCCGGGGGCGTGATCGGAGCGCACCGTTCGGCAGCGGGGGCACCCGTCGCCGCGGAGCCGATCGCCCCGGCCTCGATGGTGTCGGCCGTTCCCCCCTCCCTCGCCACCGGTGCGCCGTCGTCCGCGACCCCGCCGCCCGCTCCTGCCCCCGCGAGCATCGCCGGGGGACTCGCGCAGCCGGCGGCGGCATCCGCTCCGGCGGTCTCGCCGTTCGCGCCCCCGGTCGTCCAGGCCGCGCCCTTCGTCCCCCCGGTGATCGCGCCGGTGCCCGCGACGGTGCCCGCGACGGATGCCGCTCCGACGGCGCCTCCGGCGCCCGCTCCTACGCCAGCTCCCGCTCCCGCTTCGGCGCCCGCTCCGGCCGCCGCTCCCGCTCCGGCCGCCGCGCCTGCTCCGGCCGCCGGGCCTGCTCCGGCCGCGGTTCCCGCTCCGGCCGCGGTTCCCGCTCCCGCCGTTGTCCCGGCGCCCGGCGTCCGTGCCGTGCTGGTGCTCGACACCGGCGAGCGCGTCGAGGTGCGGGTGACCACGCTGCTCGGGCGCTCGCCCAGCGCGGCGGCGGGCGAGGGCGAGGCGCAGCTGATCAGGGTGTTCGACGACACCCGGTCGGTGTCCAAGACGCACATCGCCGTGATGCCGGCCCGCCGCGGCGTCTTCGTGGTGGACCGCGCGTCCACCAACGGCAGCGCCGTGCGGCGCGACGGCGTGGAGACGCCGCTCGCGCCAGGGCATCCCGTCGAGCTGCGGGTCGGCGACACCGTGCGCTTCGGCGATCGCACCCTGCAGGTCGAGTCGGCATGAGCCGCACACGAGAGACGCGCCGACGGCGCGGTGAGGACGGACGATGAGAGTCAAGCTGACGCTGCGGCGCCCCTCCGCCCCGCTCACCGATGTGGTGGTGATGGCGGACTCGACCGCGACCGTCGCCGACGTCGCCCGGCAGATCGCCTCGACGGATCCGCTGCGCAGCATCCCGGCGGGGCCGTCCGACGTGCTCACGCTCTCGGTCGCGCCGCCCACGAGCGACCAGCTCACCATGCTCAGCCCCGACCTGCTCGTCGGGGACGCGCCGATCGGCTCCGGCTTCCTCGCCGAGGTCGTCAACGTCGGCACCAACCGGGCGTCCACCGGACCGGCCAGCGCACGGCCGGCCGCCGTGCTCACGGTCGTCGCCGGTCCCGCCGCCGGCCAGGAGTTCCCGCTCCCGGTCGGGCACTTCCTCATCGGCCGCGACCACGCCAACGACGTGACGATCGCCGACCCCCTGGTCTCGAAGCGCCATGCGCGCATCGAGGTCGCGAGCACCTTCGTCGAGCTCGTCGACCTCAACTCCGCCAACGGCATCCTCGTCGACGGCGGTCTCGTGCAGCGCCTTCGTGTGATCCCCGGCCAGCACTTCACCCTCGGCGACTGCGAGTTCGTCGTGCACATGGTGGGGGACTTCGACGGCTCGGCCGCCGGCGATCCCGTGCTCGAACGCGGCGGCGCGCTGCTGTTCAACCGCAGCCCGCGCGTCGAGGAGCGCTTCACCGGGGAGGACCTCGACGAGCCGCGGTATCCGCGCGACCAGGTGCAGCGGCTGTTCCCGTGGCCGATGCTCGTGGCGCCGATCCTGCTGGGCGCCGTCACCTACTTCATGTTCGACAACGCCCGGTCGCTGTTGATCATGGTGATGTCGCCGCTGATGATGTTCGGGAACTTCATCTCGCAGAAGACCAACCTCGGCCAGCGGCTGCGCAAAGAGGTCGAGTCCTTCGAGGAGCAGTACGAGCGCCTGGAGGAGAAGCTCTACCACGCGCACCCGAAGGAACGCGAGGTCAGGCACAACGAGGTCCCGGCGGTCGCAGTGGTGTTCGACGAGGCGATGCGCCTCGGCCCGATGCTGTGGACCAGACGCCCCGAGCACTGGAACTTCCTCGCGGTGCGGCTCGGCGTCTGCGAGGACGAGTCGCGCACACGCATCAAGCGCACGGAGACCCCGGAGGCGCTGCCCGAGTACGTCGAGCGCGTCGACCGTCTGTCCGAGCGCTACAAGATGATCTCCGACGTGCCGATCCTCGAATCCCTGCAGAGCGTGGGTTCCCTCGGCGTCGCGGGTCCCACCTCGGTGGCCAGTGACGCGCTGCGCGGCATCGCGGTGCAGCTGTTCGGCATGCACTCGCCCAACGAGCTCGTCACGGTCGCGCTCACCGAACCCGGCTGGGCGAACGAGCTCGACTGGATGAAGTGGCTGCCGCACACCTCCAGCGAGCGCAACCCGTTCAAGGACGTGGCCCTCGCCGACTCCGCCTCCACCGGCGCCGCCCTGCTGAACGGCCTGGAGGAGATCGTCCTCCGCCGCTCGCGCGAGGCCAAGTCGCAGCGTCCGCCCTACGGCGACGACTGGGATCCGATGGTCTACGGCACCGACGTGAAGCGCGCGGCCGAGGAGGCCACGTTCCCGGGCCAGACCGCGATCCTCGTCGTCGTGACCAACGACGCCCCCGTCGACAGGGCGCGGCTCACGCAGATCCTGGAACGCGGCGCCGACGTCGGCGTCTACGGACTGTTCGTCGCCCCCGTCGTTGCGGCGCTCCCCGCCGCCTGCCGCACGTTCGTCGACGTGAGCGCCGGACTCGAGAACGCCACGGTCGGCACGGTCCGCAGCGGCGTCAGTTACTCCGACGTGCAGGTCGAGGGCGTCTCGCACGCGTACATGACGATGTTCGCGAAGCGGCTCGCGCCCGTGGTCGACTCCAGCACCGTGATCGAGGACTCCTCCGACATCCCCAACTCGGTGATGTTCCTCTCGCTCGTCGGCGCCGACCTGGCGTCCGACCCGAACGCCGTGATCGATCGCTGGCGGCAGAACAACACCATCATCGACAGGTCGGGCGCCCCGCAGCCGCGCCTCAAGAAGGCAGGCAACCTGCGCGCCATCATCGGCCAGTCGCAGACGGATGCCATGACCCTCGACCTGCGCACCCAGGGGCCGCACGCCCTCGTCGGCGGCACCACCGGCGCCGGCAAGAGCGAGTTCCTGCAGGCCTGGGTGCTCGGCATGGCCGCGGCGCACAGCCCCGACCGCGTCACCTTCCTGTTCGTGGACTACAAGGGCGGCTCGGCCTTCGCGGACTGCGTCGACCTGCCGCACACGGTCGGCCTCGTCACCGACCTCTCGCCGCACCTCGTGCGCCGCGCGCTCACCTCGCTGCGCGCCGAGCTGCACCACCGCGAGCACCTGTTCAACCGCAAGAAGGCCAAGGACCTGCTCGAACTCGAGAAGCGCCGCGACCCCGAGACGCCGCCCGCGCTCGTGCTCGTGATCGACGAGTTCGCCGCTCTCGCGGGGGAGGTGCCGGAGTTCGTCGACGGCGTCGTCGACATCGCCCAGCGCGGCCGGTCGCTCGGCATCCACCTGATCATGGCGACCCAGCGTCCGGCCGGCGTCATCAAGGACAACCTGCGCGCCAACACCAACCTGCGCGTCGCCCTGCGCATGGCCGACGAGTCGGACTCCAAGGACGTCGTCGACGATCCGGTCGCCGCATCGTTCCCTCCGTCGATCCCCGGTCGCGGCATCGCCAAGACCGGCCCCGGGCGTCTCGTGCCGTTCCAGTCGGCCTACGCGGGAGGCTGGTCGACCGACGAGGTGCAGGCCGCCGAGGTCAAGGTCGCCGAGCTGCGGTTCGGGTCGATCCAGACCTGGGAGGCCGAGCAGGCGCCCGAGTCGGACTCGCACGACCAAGATCTCGGCCCGAACGACCAGAAGCGCATCGTCGCCGCCCTCGTGAAGGCCGCGGCGCAAGCATCCATCCCGGCCCCGCGGCGTCCATGGCTCGACGACCTGGAGCGCGCGGTCGACATCCGCGACCTGCCCGTGCACGGAGACGGTCAGATCCTGCTCGGCAAGATGGACGTGCCGGAGCGGCAGCTGCAGGAGCCCGCCTACTTCCTCCCGGACAAGGACGGCTCGCTGCTCGTCTATGGCACCAGCGGCTCGGGCAAGTCGACGGTGCTGCGCACGCTGGCGATCGCCGCGGGCTTCGACCCCGCCCAGTCGAACGTCGAGGTGTTCGGACTGGACTTCGGATCGGGGTCGCTGAAGAGCCTCGAGGAGCTGCCGCACGTCGGATCGATCATCTCGGGCGACGACGCCGAGCGCGTGCAGCGCATCCTGCGTTCGCTGTCGCGGGTGCTCGACGACCGCGGCAAGAGGTTCAGCGCGGCCAACGTGTCCAACCTCACCGAGTACCGGGAGCTCACCGGAAAGGCGGAATCGCGCATCCTGCTGCTCATCGACGGGTTCCCGCAGTTCCGCAGCGAGTGGGAGTCGACGACGGCGCGGATGCCGTTCTACCAGACGTTCATGCGGATCCTCGGCGAGGGCCGGCCGCTGGGCGTGCACGTGATCGCCAGCGCCGACCGCTCGGGCTCCGTGCCCACCGCGGTGAGCGCCAACGTGTCGCGTCGCGTCGTGCTGCGTCTCGCCGACGAGACCGGGTACGCGATGCTCAACGCGCCCAAGGACGTGCTCGACGAGCGGTCTGCCCCCGGCCGGGCGATCGTCGACGGACTGGAGACGCAGATCGCCACCCTCGGCGGCACCCCGAACGTGGCCGAGCAGACCAAGCTGCAGGGCAAGCTGGCCGCCGACCTCCGCGCGGCGGGCGCCAGGGAGGTCGCCGAGATCGGCGCGCTGCCGACCCGCCTGTCGGTGCGCGACCTGCCCGACCGCATCGGGGAGTTCCCCGTGCTGGGCATCGCCGAGGACACGCTCGCCGCACGCGACTTCGATCCGGTCGGTACCTTCGTGGTGGCGGGGCCGCCACTGTCGGGCAAGACCAACGCGCTCAAGGCGCTCATCGGCTCGATGCGCCGGTTCGACCCGGAGATCAGGCTCTTCCACTTCGGCGGGCGTCGGGCGCAGCTCAAGGAGTACGCGGACTGGACGCGCAGTGCGGTGACCCCGGAGGACGCGAAGGAGCTCGCCAAGGAGATCGCCGAGATCGCGGTCGACGAGGCGGTTCCGGTGCGGATGCTCGTGGTCGTGGAGGATGTGCCGCAGTTCGCCGACGGGCCCGCCGAGCGTGAGATGAAGGCGATGTTCCAGGCGATCAACCGCAGCGACCACCTGCTGATCGGCGATGCCGACGTCACGCAGGTCACCAGCGGCTTCGGGTTCATCGGCGACTTCAAGGCCGGGCGCAAGGGCATCATCCTCAAGCCGGACGCCTTCGACGGCGACGCCGTGTTCAAGGTGCCGTTCCCCAAGGTCAAGCGCACCGACTTCCCCGACGGCCGCGGCATCTTCGTGCAGGCCGGCCGCCAGGTCACCGTGCAGATGCCGCTCGTCGAGGGCGACCGCCTGGCGTGATCCGCGCGCCCGCGCGGGCGAAAAGTCGGAGCAACGGCGCGACACGCCGACACGGGATGCCGTGGCACGGGCGTGTCGCGGGACCGCTCCGACTTCTCGCACCGCACCGGTCCGCGCCGGGTGATGGGGAGTTGTCCCCATCGACGGTGGTGGTGGGGGTTGTTAGTTTGGTGGTGTCGGGCCGGGGTGGTCCGGTCCAAGTGATTTACCGGAGGTGTGGACGATGGCCGATTTCGGTGCGTCTTATGCGGAGATGGAGCAGGTGGCGTCGTCGCTGTCGCAGGCTCGTGATGACATTCAGGGTCAGTTGGACTCTCTGAAGTCTCAGGTGGACACCCTGCTGGGTGAGGACTTCAAGACGCAGCATGCGTCGGGGAAGTTCGGTGAGGGGTACGGGGAGCTGACCACGGGTCTGAAGACTGCGGTGGATGGTATCAACGACATGTCGGAGTCGTTGCTGGGCATGATGCGTGCGATCCAGGATCTGGATCAGCAGCTCGCGGGCAGCTGACGACAGCTGGTTTTCCGGGAGGGGTCGACGGGTGTCCGTCGGCCCCTCCTTCGCATGCCCCGGGGCAGACGGAGGGCGGACGCCGCATGGGTAGTCCTCCCCATCGCGACCCCCTGCACGCGTCGGTAGTGTCGATCTCGCTTCGCGACAGCGTCGATCGACGGGAGGGTGACGATGGCGGATGACGGTATCTGGGTCAAGTACGACGAGCTCAGCCGCATGAACGATCAGCTCAAGGCGATCGTCGAGGAACTCGAGCAGGCGGCATCCCGCACGGATGCCGTGGAGCAGGCCGTCGGGACCCCCTACGGCAAGAACCGGCTGCGCAGCCGCGTGCACGACTTCGAGGGGCGCTGGGACGACAAGCGCAAGGATCTCAGCGCTGAGATCGACAAGGTTCAGAAGCACGTGCAGGGTGTGCTCGACGGTCTCAAGGACTGGGACCAGAAGACGGCATCCCAGATGGAGATCGACGTCACCGGCGCCGACAAGACGCCTCGAACCGCCTGACCGCGAAGGGAAACAGGATGTACTCTCCGAAGGGCCGCTGGGTCTCCGAGCTCGAAGGCCAGCCCGGCGTCATCCGCGACCGCGGCAACAAGATCACGACCCTCGGCGGGCAGATGGAGTCGAGCGCGACGTTCCTCAAGACGCTCGCCGGCGACGCGAGCGGCATGAAGGGCAAGGCGGTCGAGAAGCTGCAGGAGATCGTCGGCGACACCCACGTGGAGCTCGCCCGCGCCGCCAAGCTCTACAAGCCGACCGGTCCCATCCTCGTCGGCTACGCCGATGCGCTCGACGAGTTCCAGCCCCGTATCAAGGCGCGGGTCGCCGATTGCGAGGAGGCGAAGTCCGCGTTCGACGGCGCTCCCGGCTACCCCGAGGGAGGCCGCCCCATCTGGGCGCAGCCGGCTCCTTGGCGCAGCGACGAGGAGAAGAAGACCATGGACGAGGACAACGCGACGGAGGATCGCGAGAAGCAGCGTCTCCAGGAGGAGTACCAGCAGGCCCTGAAGGCCTTCGACACCGACGTCGACTCCTGGGAGCACGTCTTCGACAGCACGGCCGACCGCATCGAGGACGCCTACGACGGCAAGATCGAGGACGGGTTCTGGGACAACGTCGACGGCGTGGTGTCCGTCATCGTGAAGGTCCTCCAGGTCGTCGGCACGATCGTCGCCATCGCGGCGATCATCATCGGCGGACCGATCATCGCCGCGATCGGGGCCGTCGTCGCGGTCGCGACCCTCGCGCTCGTCGCATACCAGTTCTTCCGCGGCGACGCGAACGGGTGGGACCTCGCCCTCGCGATCGTCGGGGTCATACCGTTCGGGAGCGCGGGCAAGCTCTTCCAGGGCAAGTCGGGAGTGCTCAGCTTCCTCGGCGACACCGTCAAGGCGTTCAAGCCGTCGACGTGGAGCGCGGCGGCCGGTCAGCTCGACAACATCGCGATGGCGAGCCGGTTCGCGGGCGGTGGTGCGAAGGGCTTCCTGCAGGGCGGGCGCACGCTCTGGCAGTTGAACAACCCGGCGGGCGTCGGCGACGTGATGAGCCGCCTGATGTTCGGCAAGGACACCCAGAGCCTCACGAACCTGGTCGAGACTATGACCGGCGGTTCGCGAGGGTGGGCCAACTCGACCACGCTCCCCGCCGCCTGGGAGTTCACGCACATGCTCATCGGCGCGCCGATCAAGCTGACCGACAAGATCGCGACCTGGACGGGTAACGGCGACAAGTCGATCAGCAAGCAGGTGCCGTGGCTCGGGAAGCTGCTGTGAGCGCCTTCCCGGACGGCTGGGCGCCCGGCACCTGGCGCATCAGCGGCACGTCGCTGGACAACGGCTGGCTGCCCATCCCGGTGCAGGGCGATGCCGACGAGGTGGAGCGCTGGGTCGTGGAGAACCTCGACGCGTTGCGTGCGTCCTGGGGCGAGGGCTGGTCCGAGGATGCCGAGGAGGTGGTTCCCCTCGTGCTCGAAGCGGCCCTGGAACACCGCCGACCCGAGGACGCGCTCGCCTTCCAGGTGTGGCCGGCGCCGCATCCCGTCTGCGTCTTCGTGCACGTGGCCATGGGGCGACGGGGCGCCGACGACGTGATGCCGGGCCCGGGCGACGGCTTCCTGTTCGAGTCCGACGGACTGGGACAGGGCGTGCTCGTCCCGAGGACCGAGCAGATCGACGACGCCTCCGTCGTCGGCTATGACATCGTGTTCTCCTTCTCCGAGCACGTGGTCGTGATCGTCTCGGTGGAGCCGACCTTCTCCGACCTCCTCGGCCTCGTCTCCCCGTCGATCCAGGCGTTCGTCTCCTCCTTGGAGCTCGTGGACCCCGATGGCGGGGTCCGTCGGTCCGACGCCCCCGCGCTTCTCGAGGCCCAGCCCGGCAACAGCTGGGTTGATAGCCTGGCGTGATCATGACTCTGGCTCATCCCGACGCGCGATCCTGGGCCGAGGCCCGTCCGACGTCCGAGTCCCCGCGGCTCGGCATGCTCGAGGCGGTGGCCTGCCAGTCCCACCCGGAGGCGGTCGCCTCCTTCGGCGAGGACGGGGCCGCGATCGCCGCCCTCCTCGGACGCCGAGCGCCGAGCGCCGCCCGCCGCGGTCTCACCGGCATCGGCATCCTGCTCGCCGTCGTCGGACTGATCGCGCCGATCGCCGGAGTCGCCGTGCTCGGCGCCGAGTCGTACCTGATCGATCGCGTGCCCGCCGAGACGGCCGTGCCGATCGCCGCGGTGCTCTTCACCGTCGGAGCGCTGACGGTCGTGATCGCCGGGATCGTCTGGTGGCGGGGCGGTGCCCGCTGGTCGGGAACGGTCTGCGGGTTCGGCGTGGTCGCCGCGGTGTGCGGAGTGTTCGCGTCGTTCAGCATGCCCACGGTCTCCGGCCGCGACGGCTATCCCCTCCCGGCGGCGATGCAGATCCCGGTGTGGGCGACCCTCGCCCTCGGCGTGCTCCTGGCCCTGGTCACGCTGGCGCGCTTCCGCGTGCGTGAGCCGGAGGAGCAGGCCCCTCCGGCCACCGTCACCACCATCAGCGAGCGTCACGCCGCGGAGATCGCCGCGCGCGGCATCCCCGAGGCCGAGCGCGTCGCGATCCTCGCCGACCGCGATGCGGCCCTGCGCATCCTCGCCGATCGGGGTCTCCTCGAACAGGAGGTCCTCGACCGAGCGCTCGCCGCGCCGCTGGGCACGCTCTTCACCTTCGACGCCACCGGAAGGACGTCCGCATGACCGACGCCGCCGAGACCCCGCCGTCCACCCGCGTCAGCCTGCGCGAGCAGCTGGGCGGCACGCCCGACCCCGACTTCGCGCTCGTGCTGCCTCCCGGCTGGGTGCGGCGCGAGGTCACCGACGACGAGCGCGACCGGATGCTGTCGAAGGTGCGCGGGCGGCTGATGGAGGCGCATCGCCCCGATCTGTACGGGCGCATGCGGCAGCTGGTGACCGAGGCGTTCACGCAGATGCACAGGGTGTCGACGGTCGCGATGTTCACGGCCGCAGACGAGGCGCCCGACAGCGCCTACATGCCCGCCTCGCTCACGGCGACCGTGCAGCACGCCGACCCCGGCCAGAACCTCGACGCGTACGTCCGCTCCGCGATCCTGTCCGACGGTGCGACGCCCCTCCTGGGCGACCGTCGCATCATGCGCGTGGAGCGCGAGTCGAGCGACACGCTCGACGGGGAGCGGATGCTGGTCACCACCGTCGTGTACATGACTCCGGTGCCGGGGAGCGAGCGGCGCCGTGCGCTGCTCCTCACGCTCGTGATCATGCGCCCGCCCGAGGCGCCCGCCGACGATGCGCCGCTGCTGCAGATGAAGACGCTCTTCGACCTCTGCGTCTCGACGCTCACCTGGACGCCGCGCGACTGACGAGGACGCACATGGGGAGTGCTCCCCATGTGCGCGCGAGCGCCACCGCCGTATGCTGACCCCATCATCACTCTGCGGGGGGGGGGCGGCATGGCTGACGAAGTACAGGTGTTCTACAACCACCTGATCACCGAGACCGGATCGATGAACGACTCGGTGACGGCGCTGCTCGCGCGCGGCGGATATCTGCAGGGCAGCGACGTCGGGGTCGAGAACCCCGCGCACAGGCCGTCGCTGCGGCTGGAGATGCGCCGCCGGTTCAGCGACCTGCGCGGCACCGTGGAGGCGTGCACCGGCGATGCGAGCGAGATCGCCGAGCGCCTGCGCAAGATCAGCGAACGGTACTCCGAACTCGACGTCGAGCTCACCGGTTCGGAGCAGCCATGAGCCTGACCTCGCCCACCCGCGGCTACGTGCTGGAGAAGATCGACGGCAACGCCGGCTCCATGGCGTCCTGGGTACGCACCTTCGACGATGTGGCGAGCGAGCTCGGCGACCTCAGGGACCGGGCGCAGCGCGTGACGGAGCTCCCCGGCGTCGGCGCGGCGATCACGCGCGCTCGCGGCGACGCCCAGGCGCTCCTCGCTCCCGTGCGCTCGGGGATCACCGACGCCGAGCAGCTCTCCCGCGTGCTGTCCGCATACGCGGACGTGTACTCGGCATCCGCCGTGCCGGCCAATCGCATGATCGACGAGATCGAAGACGCGCACGCCGCCTGGACGCAGGCGGCGGGCGAGGCGGAGCAGGCCGGCCTCAAGGCGCTGTGGTCGTCGCGCTCCGGCCCGGAGGACGAGGCGGCGACCGCCAATGAGGACGCCAGGGACGCGGTGGCCGCGGCCGACACGGCCAAGAAGGCGCTCGATGAGCTCTGGCAGACCTGGGAGGGCCTGTACACGGCGTGGGACGAGGCCTACGACAAGGCGCTCTCGTCGCTGGCGTCCGGTGCATCCAGCCACCTGACGAAAGACGAGCAGGCTCTCCTCGACGACCTGCTCGCCGCGAACGACCCGGCGGCGGTGCGCGAACTGTGGGACAAGAACCCGGCTCTGCGCGATGCGCTCGCCCAGCAGTACCCCGAGATCATCGGCAACCTCGACGGCATCCCGTTCGACGTGCGCGCCGAGGCGAACCTGCGCAGGCTCACCGCTCTGCACGATCGGCTGGGTTCGCTGGCGGAACCGCTCAAAGGCGAGGTGACGGCGCTGTGGAACGAGGTCACGCTCAACAAGGGCCAGCTCGTCTCCTTCGACCCGAACGGGTCGGAGCAGACGACGGCCGCGCTCTGGTACGGGCCGTTCGACGCGAAGAACGTGTCGACGCTGGTGCCGGGGATGCTCTCCGAGGTGGGCGGGATCGGCGAGTTCGGCACGTCGGCGCGCGACCTGATCGCGGGCACCGGGGATGCCGCGATCGCCTGGTTCGGCTACGACTCCCCGAACTTCGCCGAGGAGCCGGCGATGGCCAGGGCCCAGGACGGAGCGCCGGCCCTGCGGTCGTTCCTGCTCGGGCTGGATGTTCCGACGGGGCAGAGGACGATCAACGTGGTCGCGCACTCCTACGGGAGCACGACCGCCGGACTCGCCATCGGCTCCTCGCCGGACGGGCTCGGCGTCGATCGCTTCATCACGGTCGGTTCCGCCGGCCTGCCCGACGACGATGCGGTGCTCGCGAACCTCCAGGGACCGGGGGCGCCGCGCATCTACGCGACGACCTCGGCGAACGACTTCTGGGCGCCGGTCGGCAAGCTCAGCGGCTGGGGGCATCACACCGATCCGGCTGGTCTCGACGGCGTCACCGTCTTCGACAGCGATGGAGGGGTCGACGGAGGCGGGAGCCCGCTGCTCCCGACCCCCGGGCACAGCGCGCACGGAGGGGCGAACTTCCCCTGGGAGCAGGAGGCGGGCGGCTACCTCGAGAAGGGCAGCGAGTCCTTCTACAACGTCAGGAGCATCGTGACGACGGGAGAGCCGGGCACGGAGCGCGGGGGTGAGGGAAGCGTCGAGGGCTTCTGGGACCGCGTCGCTCGCGGCCTCTCCTCGTCGGGAGCGTACGGATACGGATACTAGGGTGTCGACTGTGCGACACGTAGGGGCGGCCGGCGCCGTCGGATTGGTGCTGATGATGACAGGATGCGGCGTGCAGGCTCAGGTCCCCCAGGGAGACGATCTCTATCGCGACGGCGAGCAGCGCTACCTCGCGATGGCGACGACGATGCACTCGGTGCTCATGGGTGTGCACGAGGGCGATTGGACCGTCCCCACCGGCGGGTACGGGGCCGTCCCGGTCGGCTGCACCCTCGGGGTCGGCGGCGACCTCGGCTACCGGTTCAGCTATCGGCGCGAGGTGACGCTGCCCGACATGGACGGGGAAGCGGTGAGCGAGGCCGCGACCGCGGCGTTCCGCGACGCCGGCCTGTCCGGGCAGGCGGCCGCGTACGGCGCGGGGGATGCCGCGGAGTGGAACCTCGTCGCGGAGGACGACGACCTGGGTCGCGTGGTCGTCACGATCGTGCCGGGGGAGTCGCGCGTGGAGGTCTCGGCGGACACGCCGTGCGTGCCGGGGAACGCGGGCGAGCTGTCGCGGATGGTCACCGACGACGAGGCACGGGGGAGCGACACGCTGACGTGGCGCGGGCTGCCGGCCATCGAGGGCCCTGACTCCGTGCCGATCTTCTACTTCCCGGTCGGCAGCCCGGTGTACTTCGACGAGGACGGCGCCCCCGTCGAGCCGCAGCCCGTCGTGACCGACCCGCCGAAGGCTCCGTTCGGGGGCTGAGGCGGGGTGATGGGGAGTTGTCCCCATCGACGGTGGTGGTGGGGGTTGTTAGTTTGGTGGTGTCGGGCCGGGGTGGTCCGGTCCAAGTGATTTACCGGAGGTGTGGACGATGGCCGATTTCGGTGCGTCTTATGCGGAGATGGAGCAGGTGGCGTCGTCGCTGTCGCAGGCTCGTGATGACATTCAGGGTCAGTTGGACTCTCTGAAGTCTCAGGTGGACACCCTGCTGGGTGAGGACTTCAAGACGCAGCATGCGTCGGGGAAGTTCGGTGAGGGGTACGGGGAGCTGACCACGGGTCTGAAGACTGCGGTGGATGGTATCAACGACATGTCGGAGTCGTTGCTGGGCATGATGCGTGCGATCCAGGATCTGGATCAGCAGCTCGCGGGCAGCTGACGACAGCTGGTTTTCCGGGAGGGGTCGACGGGTGTCCGTCGGCCCCTCCCTCGCATGCCCCGGGGCAGGAGATCCGTCGGCTCAGCGGGCGGCGTCGGCGAGGTGGCGGGCGTTGTGGCTGAGCACCTTCACCATGATGCCGTGACGGCGCAGCTCGGCGACGGTGCGGGTGCCCTCTTCGGCGTCCTTGCCGAGCGCCTGGAGGTTCGCCACCACCAGGACGTCGCCGCTGTGCAGCGTGGCGATCAGGCGCGACAGCCGATCGCTCCAGCTCTCCAGGATCTCCGGCGCCGGGTGGCGGAAGCCCTCGATCGGCACGCCGAACCGGGTGAGGTCGTCACGCTGCTCGACCACCGACGGCATCCCCTCGCGGGCGACGACCAGGCCCACCAGCCGTGCGCCGTCCGGTCGGGCTGACCAGAAGCTCCGGTTCTCCTGCAGCTCCGTGAAGCACTTGGGGCACTCGGCCGCGGCGTGCGGGAGATGCAGCGGGCTCGTCAGAGCGTCCTCCACGGATGCCGTCTCCTTCGTGGGCCCTGTCGTCTCGCTCATCGCGCGCACCTCCTGCATCCATTGTGCCCTGTCTCCGGCATCCGCAGGCACCGCTGACGTGTCGCGAGAGCAGTGGGCGAGCCCCGGCACCGCGGGTCAGAGGAGGCCGAGCGCGCGTACCGCCTCGCGTTCGTCGACGAGCTCGGCGACCGAGGCGTCGATGCGCGCCCTGGCGTGATCGTCGAGGTCGAGACCGTCGACGATCCGCCACTCCCCGTCGACCGCTCGCACCGGGAAGGAGCAGACGAGGCCCTCCGGCACTCCGTACTCGCCGTGCGACACGACTCCCGCCGACGTCCAGTCGTCTGTGCCGTGCACCCAGTCGCGCACGTGGTCGATCGCGGCGCTGGCGGCGGACGCGACCGACGACGATCCCCGCACCTCGATGATCTCGGCACCGCGCTTCGCCACCCGCGGGATGAACGTGCCGTCGAGCCAGGCCGGCACGTCGCCGACGATCCTCGCGAGGGCGTCGGCGGCGGGCAGGCCGTCGACCGTGGCATGCGAGACGTCGGGGAACTGCGTGGCCGAGTGGTTGCCCCAGATCGGCACCCGGCCGATCGTCGCGACCGGCACCGCCAGCGTCTGGGCGAGCTGCGCCCGCGCCCGGTTCTCGTCGAGACGGGTCAGCGCCGTGAAGCGTTCCGCGGGCACCCCGTCGGCCGACGCCGCGGCGATCAGCGCGTTGGTGTTGGCGGGGTTGCCGACCACGGTCACACGCACCCCCGGCGCGGCGTTCTCGGCGATCGCCCTGCCCTGCGGGCCGAAGATCCCCCCGTTGGCCGCGAGCAGGTCACCGCGCTCCATGCCGGGTCCGCGCGGGCGGGCGCCGACCAGCAGCGCGAGGTCGCACCCGTCGAAGCCCACGGCCGCGTCGTCGGTGACCTCCACGTGCTCGAGCAGCCCGAAGGCGCCGTCCTGCAGCTCGAGAGCCGCGCCCTCTGCGGCGCCGAGCCCCTGCGGGATCTCCAGCAGGCGGAGCCGAACCTTCTCGTCGGGGCCGAGCAGATCCCCGGCGGCGATGCGGAAGAGCAGGGCGTAGCCGATCTGTCCGCCGGCGCCGGTGATCGTGATGGTCGTGGTCATGCCTCGAGCCTACGTCGGTGGGGAGGCGCGGAGTACCCTCGATCCATGACCTTCAATCCCGATGCCGACGTCTCCGGCAGCACCGCCCGTCGCCGTGGTCGCGGCGCCGTCATCGCCGGAGCCGGCGGCGTCGGCGTGCTCGGCATCATCGCCCTCATCGCCGGCCCGCTGCTCGGCATCGACCTCACCGGCCTCCTCGGAGGGGCGGGCGGCACCGGCGGGGGCACGGAGCCTGCGGGCGGCAGCGTGATCGAGAACTGCAAGACCGGCCAGGACGCCAACGAGCGGGTCGACTGCCGCGTGGCCAGCTCGCAGCTCGCGCTCGACGACTACTGGGAGAAGCAGGTCGACGGCTACGTGGCCCCGCAGCTCATCATCGTCGACGGCTCGACCTCGACGGCCTGCGGCACCGCGTCCAACGCGGTCGGGCCGTTCTACTGCCCGCCCGACCAGACGGTCTACATCGACCCCACGTTCTTCGACCTCATGCGGCAGCAGTTCGGCGCATCCGCAGACGACCTCGCCCAGCTATACATCGTCGGTCACGAATGGGGGCACCACATCCAGAACATCATCGGCACGATGGAGAAGCACCCGAACAACGGCACCGGGCCGGGCAGCAACGGCGTGCGGATGGAACTCCAGGCGGACTGCTATGCGGGGGCGTGGATCGGGCAGATGACCAGGTCGAAGGACCCGAAGGGGGTGCCGTACCTGGAGGCGCCGACCGAGACCCAGCTGCGCGACGCCGTGAACGCGGCGTACACGGTCGGCGACGACCACATCCAGGAGCAGTCGGGCTTCGTGAACCCCGAGAGCTTCACGCACGGCACGAGCGACCAGCGTCAGTTCTGGTTCGCCAACGGGTACAAGAACGGCCTCGACGTGTGCGCGGCGACCTTCACGCTCCCGGAGGATCAGCTCGGCCCGCAGTAGCGTGGGGGCAGGAGTTTCCGACCAGGGGGATCGATGACGATGGATCTGGACGCGCTGTACCCGGAGATCGAACCGTACGAGACCGGCGAACTGCTCGTCGGCGACGGGCATCGCGTGTACTGGGAGGTCAGCGGCAATCCGCACGGCAAACCGGTGGTGTTCCTGCACGGCGGGCCCGGCAGCGGCACCTCCCCGTGGCAGCGGAGGTTCTTCGACCCCGAGGCCTACCGGATCGTGCTGCTCGATCAGCGCGGCTGCGGCCGGAGCACCCCGCACGCCGGCGACCCGGACGCGGACCTGCGCTTCGTCACCACGGCGCACCTCCTCGCCGACATCGAGCTGCTGCGTCGTAACCTCGGCATCGAGAGGTGGCAGGTGTTCGGCGGCTCGTGGGGGAGCGCGCTCGCGCTCGCCTATGCGCAGGCGCATCCGGATGCCGTCAGCGAACTCGTCCTGCGCGGCATCTTCACGCTGCGCCGCGAGGAGTTGGAGTGGTTCTACGAGGGAGGGGCGGCGGCACTGTTCCCCGACCTGTGGGAGGACTTCATCGCGCCGATCCCCGTGCTCGAGCGGTCGCGCATTATCGAGGCGTACCACCGCCGCCTGTTCGACCCCGATCCCGCCGTGCACGAGCCCGCTGCGGTCGCCTGGTCGACCTGGGAGGCGTCCACCGTCACGCTGGTGCCGGATGCCGAGCAGATCGCCGCGATGCGCGACCCTCGGCGGGCCACGGCCTTCGCGCGCATCGAGAACCACTTCTTCGTGCACCGCGGCTGGTGGGAGGAAGGGCAGCTGATCGCGGGCGTCGACGGCATCCGCCACATCCCCGCGGTCATCGTGCAGGGACGGCACGACGTCTGCACGCCCATGATGACCGCCTGGGATCTGCACCGCGCCTGGCCGGAGGCCGAGTTCGTGGTGGTCGACGACGCGGGTCACTCGGCGGCGGAGCCCGGCATCCAGAGGGCGCTCAGGGCCGCGACCGACCGCTTCGCCGGCCGGTGACGCGTCAGCCCGGCCCGTCCGTCGGCTGAGAATCCGTCCGTCGGTTCCCCCCGTCCGTCGGTTGATCCCGGATGCCGTTCTCGTCTCGTCCGTCGGTTGATCCCGGATGCCGTTCTCGTCTCGTCCGTCGGTTGATCCCGGATGCCGTTCTCGTCCCGTCCGTCGGTTGAGAATCCGTCCGTCGGCTGAAGAACCGGTGTGTCGACCGACGGACCGGATCTCGACCTACGGACGGGACGGCGCCACAGACGGTACGGCACCACGGACCGGGACGGCACCGTCGGACCGGGCTTGGCCGAGTCTCAGGCGCGCAGCGCCTTCAGCAGGGTCTTCACGAGGCCGGCCGTGCCGCCGTTCGCGCGGAACCGGGTGAGTCCCTCACTGACCTCGGCTCCGGTGCGCGCCGAGACGAACCACGGCGGCTTCGGGAGGATCGACATCCGTCCTCCGCCGTTCGCGACGGGGAGCGATCTCGGGAACGGGCGGAAGGGTCCGCGGATCACCGACCGCTCGACGCTGTCGAGCAGCAGCGCGTTGTGCACGACACCGATGCCGCTGCCGACGTCGTCGATCGTGCTGCCGGGGAAGGCTCCCCAGGTCAGGGTCGGCGTGATGAAGCCGAACGCGGTCCAGCCGTTGATCGCGATCGATCCGTAGCGGAGGTTCGCGATCGCACGCTCGAAACCGGCGCCGAGCGACTTCTCGGTAGCCGGGTCGATGAGCAGGTTGGCGCCGAGCGTGCCCTGGAGCTCGTCGTTCGCATGGGCCACCGCGGCGTCGAGGAAGTCCTGTCCGAGGCCGGGCACCGTGACGACTCCGAGCACGGGCGCGAAGTACTCCGTGCGCTGCAGGGCGTCGGGGTCGTCGCCGTCGCCGATCTCGACGAGCAGCCGATCGCCGAGCACGAGGGCGTCGGGGTAGGCCTCGGTCGCCAGCCCCATGCGCGACGGGGATCCCGGATACCAGATCGGCCGTTCGGGCGCGTTCGCGTACGCACGGCGCAGCTCGGCGCGGAACTGGTCGGCCTGGGCCCAGTCGGACGAGAGGATCACGACCTGGCCCGCGATGCAGTTGTGACCGCAGTTCTGCAGGCGCATGGTGACGATGTGTTCGGCCTGGTAGGTGAGGTCGGCATCCGTCCAGTCGCCGGGCACCACGATGATCGGGGAGACGCCGCCGAGCTCCGCGGTGATGGGCTTCTTCAGTTGCGGCCGGTCCTCGCGGCGCCGACGTGTCGCGGCGGGGCCGGTGCCCCAGACGATCGCGTCGAAGGTCGCGGCCGACCCGGTGATGTGCACGTGCACGAGGTCGGGGTGACCCGTGAGGTACGCGCCGACGGCGGGGCCGCCGCGCACGATCCGCAGCAGTCCCGGCTCGATCAGCGGGGCGAAGGCGCGCTTGTAGATCGGCACCAGGGGATCCTGGGTCGGGTTCACCTTGAGCAGGGCCGTGCGGTTGTGCGCGAGGAGTTCGTAGAGCACGTCGAGCACGGGGATGGACGTGATGTTCCCGGCTCCGAGCACGAGCCCGACCCCGCCCGACTCCGACGGGGTGCGCTGGGCCAGGCCTGCGGCGGCGCGCGCGGCGTTCGGCGTCACGCCCGGCTCGAGCCAGACCTCGCCGGTGAACCCCGAGAGAAGGAAGCTGTCGATGCCGGTCAGGGGGAACGCGTGCACGCGGGTGCGTCCGCCCGGCGCTCGGTCGATCGTGATCCCGTCGAGCGGGTTCCTCCCGTCGGCGAGGCGCGAGAGCGTCTCGATGTACGCGTCGAGTGCGCCCAGCACGCTGTACGGTCCGCTCAGCCACTCCTCGCCGCGGAGGGGATGCCGCGCATCGAGGCCCTTCGAGGCGGCTGCCGTGGTGGCCCAGTCCTCGGCGGTCGCCGCCACGCTGGTGCGCACCGCGCGGAGCAGCGTCACCCGCTGGGCGAGCGAGAGCGCCGACCAGATCGCGGTGCCGGTGCCGAGCTCGGCGATGGCGGCGTCGAGCCGTTCGCGCTCGCCGCCGGAGAGAGCCGGCGCGGCATCCGCCTTCGTCGCCTTCTTCGTCGTTGCGCTCTTCGCGGTGCTCGCGGCCGTGCGCGTCGCGGGCTTCGTCGCTGCGGGCTTCGTCGCTGCGCTCTTCGTCGCAGCGCTCTTCGCGGTGCTCGCGGCTGTGCTCTTCGCGGACGGTGTCGCAGAAGTCATCGGCGTCTCCTTCGGGCGGGATCCCAGCTTATGCCGCGCAGCGCCGCCTCGTTTCGAATCGCACGATTTGCCGATCTCGGAGCCGATAGGGGGTCAATCGTGCGATTCGAGACGGTCAGTCCTCGATGTCCGAGCGGCGCAGGCGGTAGCCGCGCAGCGCCGCCAGGCTCGCGAGCATGAGCACGGCGGGCAGTGCGCTGAAGCTCAGCACGATGCCGGTGATCGCCGCGTCGGGCTGGGTCGACGAGGCGCCGGCGACGGTGGACACATAGCCGGTCGCGGCGAGCGTGAGCGACACGGCGGTGGCGCCGAGGGCGAATCCCACGGTCTCCCCGGCCGTCCAGACGCCGGTGAATGTGCCGGCCTGACCGGGGCCGCTGGTGCGTTCGTCGTGGGAGATGACGTCGGGCAGCATCGCCATCGGCAGGGACTGCAGGCCGGCGTAGGCCACACCGGCGACCGCGACGGAGGAGTAGATCCAGACCCCGGGGGCCCACACGGCGAGGGTGATCGACGCGGCGGCGATCGTGAAGATCACGCTGGCGATCGCGAAGGCCCGCTCCTTGCCGATGCGGCGGGCGACGGCGGTCCACCCGGGCGTCGCGAGCAAGGCCGGGCCCACGAGCGCCAGGAAGACGAGGGTCACCGCGTCCTCGGAGCGCAGCACCCACGTCGCCACGTACTGCGCGCCCGCGAGCATCGTGCCGGTGGCGAGGGCCTGCAGCAGGAAGGTGCTCAGCAGCGCCCGGAACGGCGCGCTCCGACGGAGTGCGCGGAAGCCCGACGCATACTGCGCGCGCAGGCCGAGGGGAGCCGCCGCCTCCGCGGGAGACGGCTCCCCGGCCGCCGCATCCGCCGTGCGCGACGCCACGTACATGCCGATCCCGATCACGAGTCCGGCGACGATGCCCATCAGCAGATAGCCGACGACCTGGTCGGATCCCGCCTTGCGCAGTTCGGGCCCGCCGGCGCCGAAGAGCAGGATCGCGGCGGTCAGCACGACGACGCGCCACCCGAGCAGGCGCGTCCGCTCGTCGTAACTGCCGGTCAGCTCGGCGGGCAGGGCGACGTAGGGCACCTGGAAGAGGCTGAAGGCCGTCGCCGTGGCCAGGAAGGCGAGGAGCACGCAGATCGCTCCGGCGACCGGTCCCCACGACGGCGGTACCGCGAAGGTGAGTGCGAAGAAGAGGGGCAGCGTGGCGGCGCCCGTGATCATGAATCCGCGTCGTGATCCGGTGCGGGCTCGCTGGCGATCTGACGCCGCACCGATGAGCGGGTCGATGATCACGTCCCACACCTTCGCCGAGGTGACGATGAGTCCGGCCGTGAGCGCCGCCACACCGAGGTTGTCGGTGAGGAAGTAGGTCAGGACCAGCCCGGGAAGGGTGGCGTAGCCGCCCGTGCCCAGGGAGCCGATCGAGTACAGCGCGATCGTTCGGGGCGACAGGCGGACGGATGCTCGTTCGGGGCGAGCCTCAGTGCTCATCGCGCCAGCATAGCGGCGCGATGACGCCGGACGGCGGACCGCCCGGCACGGCTCAGATCAGGGAGAGCTCGCGCAGCTTCGACTCGACGTCCGCGTTGGACGGCTCGACGTGGTGGGAGGAGTCGGGGTAGACGACGACCGGGATGTTGGTGCGGCCGGAGATCTCCTTCGCCACGTCGGCCGCAGCGGGGTCGGCGACGAGGTCGACGTAGGTGTACTCGACGCCGAGTTCGTCGAGCTGCTTCTTGGTGCGGATGCAGTCGCGGCACCAGTCGGCGCCGAACATCGTGATGGTGGCTTCAGCGGGAGAGGTCATGCTTCCAGCGTAGAGCCCGCAGGAGCCGCGAGGGTCGTCGGGGACGGACTCGCGCAGCCGGGCACCCGTTGACTGGTAAGGGTAGGCTTACCTATGCTGTCGGTATGGGCAACGCGTGCGAGCACCTCGAGGATCCGGACTGGGACCGCTTGGAGGGTGCCGTGCTCATCGCCGGGGAGGCGGCAGACGCCGTGTCCATCGCCGGCATCTGCGCCAGGCTCCCCTGGGATGCGCAGGGCGTGGTGCTGTTGGAGGCGGCGGCCCGCATCCAACAGCGCTACATCGAGACACCGGACGGGGTCTCCGTGCGGTGGTTGCTGCGCGGAGACGGCGTGCGTCAGTACGCCAGAGGCGAGCGGCTCGCGAGTGCGGTGCACGCCTGGTGCGTCGAATGGACCTGCACGGAACCGCCGGAGCGGTGGACGGTCTGGCTGGGCCCGCACACTCCGCCGCGCGTCGCCCGGATGGCGCGCAGCCTCCTCGGCGTCGCCTGAACAGGCGCACCCAGTCCGTACCACCTGCGGTGTCGACGTGCGGATGCCGGAACCCCAGATTCCGGCCCCCAGCCGCACGTGGCCAGCAGGTGGTACGGGTGGGGGGTCAGTGCCCGGCTGCGGCGACCGGTGCCGCGCCGGCGGTGATGGCGTCGAGCGCGCGACGCAGCGACGAGCTCGACGTGTGCGCCGTGTACGGGAAGTACACGACCTCGACGCCCACCTCGGCGAACTCCCGCTCGAGGCGGAGGCCCTTCTCGGTGCCGCGCCAGTCGTCGCCCTTGAAGAAGTGCGTGAAGTGCACGTCGTGCCACGAGTCCATCTTCGACGGTGTCGTCTCGACGTAGACGTCGTCGACGAAAGAGATGTGCCGCACGATCTCGGCGCGCTCCGCGGTCGGGATGACGGGCTCGATGCCCTTCACCTGACGCAGCATCTCGTCGCTGACGACGCCTGCGATCAAGATGTCGCAGTGCTGCTTGGCGTGGCGTAGAAGGTTGAGATGCCCGACGTGAAACAGGTCGAATGCACCAACGGCATAGCCGATACGCGTCCCCATGATCTCCCCAGATCAGTGATTCCCCAGAAAGCGGATCCCCATCCGCTCAGCGACTCCCACAGCCGCTTCGGATCAGACTAGCAGCATAGGGGAGTGAACCGCGAGCGGGCGCACTCAGATGACAGTGCACGTGCGTCATGCTCCCCCGTCATGGGATGCGACCCCGTGATCGGAACCACAGGCGGTCGTGGAATCATGGGATGCCGCATGCGATGCGGTCTCGATGAGGGGGGAAGAGTGAGGACAGCCGTCACGGTCATCGTGCCGACGTTCAACGAGCGCGACAACGTCGCCGAGCTCGTGGCACGCGCTGCGGCGGCACTCGAGGGACGCGACGCCGAGATCCTCTTCGTCGACGACAGCACCGACGACACCGCGTCGGAGGTCGCCCGCGTCGCGGCGGACGCGCCCCTGCCCGTGCGCGTGATCCATCGCGACGACAACAGCGGCGGGCTCGGCGGCGCCGTCGTCGTCGGTCTCCGCGAGGCGGCGTCCGAGGTCTGCATCGTGATGGACGGCGATCTCCAGCATCCGCCGGAGTTGCTTCCCGCGCTCCTCGACAGGTACGCCGACGGAGGAGCCGACGTGGTCGCGGCCTCCCGGTACATCGGCGGTGGCGACACCCGCGGACTGGGCACGGCCGTGCGATTCGGGGTCTCCCGCTTGGCGACCTGGCTCACCAAGGGGATGTTCCCCCGCCGCCTCGCCCGGAGCACCGACCCGATGACCGGGTTCTTCCTCGTCGACCGCGGCAGTATCGATCTCGCTGCGCTCAAGCCGCAGGGCTTCAAGATCCTGCTCGAGATCCTCGCCCGCACCGACCTGCGCATCGCCGAGGTCCCGATGGAGTTCGCCGAGCGCCGACACGGCACGTCCAAGGCGAGCCTCCGGCAGGGCGCCACGTTCATCGCCCACCTGGCCAGGCTGCGATTCGGCAAGATGTCGCTGTTCGCGATCATCGGCGTCATCGGCGCCGCCGCGAACCTCGGCATCATGTGGCTGCTCACCGCGGCCGGCACCCCCTACGTGCTGGCGGCCGTCATCGGCGCCGAGGTGACGATCGTCGGCAACTTCCTGTTGCAGGAACGGTTCGTGTTCGCCGATATGCGCACCGACGCCCGCGGGGTCGGGGTGCGCTTCGTCACGTCCTTCGCGTTCAACAACGTCGAGGCTGCGCTGCGCATCCCGGTGATGGCGCTCATGGTCGAGTCCTGGCACATCTCCAGCGTGCTCGCGACGGGCCTGTCGCTGATCGTCGCGTTCTTCGCGCGCTTCCTGTTCCACTCGCTCGTCGTCTACGCCCCGCGTCGGCGCCGCACGGCGGACGGCGAGCCGCCGACCGACACGGCCGCCGTGCGCGTGATCAGGGCGATCGACGCCGAGGCGATGCGTCCGGGCGAGCTCTAGCCTGCGGTCGGCCGCGTGTACTCGCCGGTCACCCGCCCGAGTGCCGCGAGCATCCGCCCCTGCGCGAACCATGCACGACGCTGGAACACCGCGTTCGCGGCCACGTCCCCGCGCAGGGCCGTGATGGCGCGCCCGGCCGTGAACGCGACCCAGCGCACCGCGCCACCGACGAAGTGCAGCGCGTGCAGGAACGGTCGCTGCCAGGGCGCGCCCTCGCGGATCAGCAGGCGCACGCGCGCCTGGCCGTGCGAGATCGCCCTGCGGTGCACGAACTCCCTCGTGGTGCGCTCGACCACGATGTCGTCCCGCGCCACCGAATCGGAAGAGGCGACGATCGTGCCGCCGCCTGCGATCACGGCGCGGCCGAACACCGTGTCCTCCCCGCCGATCAGGCCGAGGGAGAGGTCGAAGCGCACCCCCATCGCGCGCACCTGGCGGGTGTCGACGAGCACGTTCCCGGTGGCGAGCGAGTCGAGTCTCTTGCCGTTGGGGAAGCGCGTGCGGCGCATGAAGCCGCCGCCGGCGATCCACGGGTCCGTGCCATCGGGCCAGACGTACCGCACGAAGCCCATCACGACGGCGGCGCCGGTGTCGCGCCACACGTCGACGAGTCCGCGCAGCCAGCCGTCTTCCGGAAAGACGTCGTCGTCGATCATCACGGTGAGCTCGTCATCGGCCGCGGCGTCGAGGGCCGCCTGGCGGACGGCCGCGATGCCGGGGGTCGTCTGGGAGAGGTACTCCACCCCGAGCTCGGCGGCCACCGGCCGCGCCGAGGCGTCGGGGTCGTTGTCGACGAGGAGGATGCGCACGGGCAGGTCCTCCGCCTGTGCCCTGATCGCGGCGACGAGTGGCGGCAGCAACTGCGTGCGCCGGTAGGTCGGCACGGCCACGAGCACGCGCGGCGCGGTCACCGCGAGCCTCCCCGGCGGTGGGCGACGGCCTTGGCGAAGGCGTCGCGGTGGGCGACCCCTGCGCGGTCCCAGTTGCGAGCGGACAGGTCGGGCTCCCCGGAGGGGAGGGCGCGGACGACCTCGGCGAACGCCCGCAGGTCGGATGCCGTGAGCTCGCCGTCGAACATCGTGATCCATCCGGGCCCGACCTCGGTCGACAGCTCCTCGTTGACGGCCGTGCGCGGAACGAGCACGGGGCGGTTCAGCGACAGAGCCGCCAGCACCGTGCCGGAGTTGTGCATGAAGCGATAGGGCAGCACGATGCCGGAGCTGCGCATCACGGCGCGCGCGAAGTCGGGCTCCGTGAGGTAGCGCAGGTCGAGCTCGATGCGCCGGTCGGCCGCGGCGCTCGCCCTCACCTCGTCGGCGAGCCCGGCGCTGGTCGGGTTGCCCGCGATCCGCAGGCGGAGATCGGGCGCATCGGTCGCGGTCTCGCGGAAGACGCGGATGAGGTCCTCGACGCCCTTGTACCGTCGGACGAGCCCGACGAAGCCGAGCGTCCCGGCCGCCGCATCCTCCCTCTCGACGTCGGCGAACCAGTCACGGTAGTGCCCGTGGGGGATCACGGTGGACTCGGCACCCGGCGGCAGCTCGGTGAGGTCGTTGAGCACGATGCGGTGGTCGGTGCGGCGCTCCACCCATTCCAGGTAACGGCGCTGCCAGGGCGCGACGTCCGTGGGGAGCTCGATGTTGTGCACCGTGCGGACGACCGCGACGCGCCCCACCGTCAGTCGTGCGCGCAATGCCATCGCGAATGCGCGTCGCGCGAGAGCCTTGGCCCCGCCGCCCGAGCCGAACAGCGTCTCGGGCCAGTGGAACTGGATGGCGTCGAGACGGCCGAAGAGCGCCTGCCTGCGGTCGAAGCGACGGTGCTCGAGGCCCGGCGTCGCGGCCAGTGCGGCGTCGAGCATGTGCACGTACGGATTGGATGTCGGGCGCGGTGCGCCGAACGACTGCATCACCCGGAGCGGGCGCGCAGAACCCCCTGAATTCTTCCCCATGGTTCCAGTGTGCCAGCACTCCCGCTCTACACTGGTCGAAATGATCCGGGCATGTGGGGTGCTGCGGGTCAGGACATAGGGGAGTCGACATGTCAGCATCCTTCGCTGCCGCATACCGAGAACTGGCCGCAGCGCAGAAGGGCCACGCGCGCGGAGCGCCCGGCTACTCGGTCTACGTGAACCGACGCATCGGCCGGATGCTCGCGGCGTTCGCCTTCCGGGTCGGGATCTCGCCGAACCAGGCGACGGCGATCAGCGCCGTGCACACGTTCGGCGCCCTCGTGCTCCTCGTCGTGCTGCCGGTGACGTGGTGGAGCGGACTGCTGGTCGCGGTGCTCCTCGCGCTCGGGTACGCCTGGGACTCGGCCGACGGCCAGATCGCTCGCCTGCGCGGCGGCGGCAGCCTCGCCGGCGAATGGCTCGATCACTTCGTCGACGCGCTGAAGATCGCCTCCCTGCACCTGGTGGTGCTGATCGCGCTCCAGGTGCACACACCCCTCGCCGGCACCCCGTGGCTGCTGGTGCCCATCGGGTACTCCATCGTGGCCGTGGTCACATTCTTCGGGATGCTGCTCAACGACCTCCTGAAACAGAAGAAGGGGGTGCCGTCGACGCACGCGCGCGGCGGGGGCACCTTCCTCCGCTCGATGATCCTGTTGCCGACCGACTTCGGCCTGCTGTGCGTCGTGTTCGTGCTGTGGGGGTGGACACCCGTGTTCCTGGCCGTCTACGGGGCGCTCGCCGTGGCGAACGCGCTCTTCCTCGCGCTCGCCGCCGCACGGTGGTTCCGCGAGATCCGGGCGCTCGACGGCGCGGACGGCTGACCGGTCATGGCCCGCACCGCATCCTTCGCCGTCGTCACCGTGAACTACGGATCGAGCGCGCTGATCGCGGAGAACTTCCGTGATCTCGACCTCGGGGCCGACGGACGGCTGATCATCGTCGACAGCTTCAGCTCCGCCGAGGAACGCGAGGCGGTGCGAGCCGTCGCGGCGGAGCTCGGCGCCGAGCACGTGCTGCTCGACGACAACCGCGGCTACGGGGGCGGCACGAACGCCGGCGCCGGCCGGGCGATCGAGCTGGGGGCCGAGGTCATCGTGCCGCTGAACCCCGATGCGAGCATCGGAGGCGACGACCTGCGCCTGCTCGTTACCGCGGCGCACGGCACGAGGGACCTGGTGTCGCCGCGGATCGTCACCGGGACGGGGAAGAACTGGTTCGCCGGCGCCGATCTCTACCTGGACGACGGGACGACGGCCGGCCGCGCCGCCCGCGCACGGCACGAGGGGCGGCCGCGCCGCGAATGGGCCACCGGCGCGTGCTTCGCCGTGGCCGTGCCCCTGTGGACAGAGCTCGGCGGGTTCGACGAGGAGTACTTCCTGTACTGGGAGGACATCGACTTCTCGCACCGGGTGCTCGACGCCGGCGGCTCCCTGGTGCTGTCGGATGCCGTCGTGGTGCACGACGAGGGCGGCACGCACGACGGGGAGACCTCCGACCGTGCGAAATCCCCGACCTACTACTACTTCAACATCCGCAACCGCATGATGTACGCCCGTAAGCACCTGGGCCCCGACGGCGTGAGGAGATGGCGCCGATCGGCCGCGCGGGTGGGGTACGGCATCCTGCTGCAGGGCGGGCGCAGGCAGTTGCTGTCGACGACCCCCTGGCGCGCGTACCTTCGCGGCATCCGCGACGGCCGTCGCGTGAGCCGTGGCGCGGCGGTGACGCCATGAGCGGCATCCTCACCGTCTGCGACGCCAACATCTGCCGCTCGGTCGCGGCCGAGCTGCTGTTCCGGAGCGAGTTCGCCCTGCACGCACCGCTCGCCGGAGTCCCGGTGACCAGCCGCGGCGCAGAGGCGCTGCAGTCGCATTCCGCGTGCCGCATGGTGGCGGAGCTGCACGACGATGAGCAGTGGCAGAAGGGGGCGGGCGCGCACAGGTCGCGTCAGCTCGACGCCGAGGCCGTCGAGGACGCCGACCTGATCCTCACTGCGAGCACGAGGACGCGATCCGCGGTGGTGTCGCTCGTCCCGTCGGCGCGTCGGAGGGTGTTCACGCTGCGCGAGGCGCTGTGGCTGTCCGCCGGCTACCTGCCGACCCCCGGGGCGACGGGCAGCGCGCTGCTGCAGGACTTCACCGCCCATCTCGACGCGAACCGGGGCCTGCGTCCGCCCGCGGTCGAGAAGAGCCGTTTCCGCCGCTCCGCGGCCAACCCCCTCGACATCGCCGATGGGCACACCTCCGGTCGCAGGGCGCACGTGGCGACGCTCGCGCAGGTGCAGAGCGTGGTCACCGACCTCGTGCGACTCCTGAACCAGGACCCCACGCTGCCGTTCCTCGCATCGAGATGACCGGGGGCGTTCCCGCCCCCTAGGCTCCGAAAGGCGCGACATTAGGGGGTCGCGCTTTGGGGATATTTGGGGAACAGGGGAATCGTGGACCTTAATTGGTGCGCGCGCCGAAGCATGCCTTCGGCCCGCTCGAAAACTCTGGGGGGATCGATCGCCATTCTGGCGATACTCTCCCTGGCTGCCTGTGCGCCATCCGGCGCTGGCGATGAGAAACCGGCGCGGATGGCGTCGCCGGAGGTGTCGCGCAGCGCGACGCCGGAGGCTGCGGGGGATGCGGCTCAGCCGACGACCGCTCCGGTGACGGCCGCTCCGCTGCCGACCGCGGTGGGCGAGATCGGCGAGACGATCGCCTTCGACACCGGCGTCTCGGTGTCGATCGACTCCGTCACGCCCGTCGAGGTCGAGGCGAAGACGCCGGGGGAGGTGTCCGGCTCCGCCGTCGTCGTGAAGGTGACCGCGGTCAACGACTCCACCGAGGTGCGGAGCGTCGACTCCGCCGTCGTCAGGCTCACGGCCGACGACGGCGAGATCGGGATCGGCACGACCGCCGGCGACCCGGCTCCGCTCCACGGCGACATCGCCGCAGGCAAGAAGGCCACCGGCCGCTACGTCTTCATGCTCGGATCCGCCGCGGATCGAGCCATCACCGTCTCAGTCAACTACGCCGCGGGCGCTCCCGTGGCCGTCTTCACCGGAAAGGCCTCCTGATGGGCAGGCAGTACTCGAACAACATCCCGCCGCGCTGGCGCGCGGCGCTCGCTCTCACCGCGGGTCTCGCCGTGGCATCCGCCGCGATCGTGGCCGTCCCCGGGGCGGCCTCTGCGGCCGTCCCGAGCACCAAGGCACCGCTGCTCGAGCGCAACGCCGACGTGGTGACCTCCGACCCGCTGCCCACCGTGCAGATCGACTCCGGATACGTCTGGGCGCAGGCCACGGTCGGCACGACCGTCTACGCGGGCGGCAGCTTCTCGAACGCACGGGGGCCGCTTGCCGCTCCCGGCACGAACCTCACGCCGCGCAGCAACATCCTCGCCTACGACATCACCACCGGCAACCTGCTGCCGTTCGCGCCGCAGGTCAACGGCGTGATCAAGGCCGTCACCGCGTCGCCCGACGGCAGCCGCCTCTACATCGGCGGAACCTTCACGCAGGTGAACGGCAAGGACCGCTACAACTTCGCAGCGTTCGACACCAAGACCGGTGAGTTGGTGCCCGGATTCGCCCCCGTGGTGGGCGGGACGGGCGTGTACGCCATCGCCGCGACGGCCGACAAGGTCTACGTCGGCGGGCTCTTCACGCAGGGCAACGGCGTGGCGCGCACGAACCTCGCGGCGTTCGCCGCCGCGGACGGCGCGCTGCAGGCCTGGGCGCCGACCACCGACCGGCAGGTCGACACGATGGTGATCGAGCCCGGCGGCCCTCGTGTGATCGTGGGCGGACGCTTCGACAGCGCGAACGGCGTGAGGCAGCGCGGTCTCGTCGCGCTCGACCCGATCAGCGGTCGCACCGACGCCACCTGGGTCGCACCCAAGACGGTGCAGAACTCCACGCCGATGTCGGTGAACAAGGAGGGATTTTCGGGGATCTTCGGTCTGACGACCGACGCGAACACGGTGTACGGCACCGGCTGGTCTATGGGCGACAAGCCCGAGAACCGCGGCAACCTCGAGGGAGCGTTCGCGGCGGAGGCGGGCAGCGGGGCGATCCGCTGGGTCGCCGATTGCCACGGAGACAGCTACGGCGTGTACTCCACGGGCAAGACGGTCTACACGACCAGCCACACCCACACCTGCGAGAGCAACAACATGTTCCCGGAGCAGGGGCCTCGCACCTGGCGCTACTTCTCGGCGTTCACCGCCGAGGCGCAGGGCACGCTCGCCAAGAGCCAGTTCCTCAGCGGCACCTACTCCGACTGGAGCGGGACGCCGGCTCCCTCCGCCTATGCGGTGACCCCCGACTTCACCGTCGGCACCGCCACCGGGATGGGTCAGGCAGGACTCTCGATCACCGGGGCGGGGGACTTCATCTCCGTCGCGGGTGAGTTCGGGAGCGTCAACAACAGGCAGTACACGGGGATCGTGCGCTTCTCGACCAAGCCGGCCGGCGGGGCCAAGCAGGGTCCGTACCGTATGGCGGGAGGCTCATCGGACCGCCTCTGGGCCGGTCCCAAGGTGTCGACCGATGTGCCGGTGCGCGCCGCGATCGAGACGAACTGGGACCGCGACAACCGCGACCTCACCTATCAGCTCCTGCGCTCGGACAAGACCGAGCCGGTCGCCCAGACCGTCGCGACGTCGATGTGGTGGGACAAGGGCACCGTGACGCTCGACGATCCGTCTGCGATCGCCGGAGCGACGTACACCTACACGGTGCGCGCCGTGGACGCCGACGGCAACGCGGCGCTCAGCGAGCCCACGACGGTCACTGCGACGAGCGTTGACACCTCGGCGTACTGGAACATCGTGCGGCGTGATGGCGCGGAGGCGCATTTCCCGCTCGCGAACGCGAAGACCGACTACATCAGCAAGGCGAACCTCGTCTTCGGGACGGGAGTCACCGCGACCTCGACCACCGGGGGCGCGGTGCCGGGGCTCACGCCCGCGGCGTCCGTCTTCTCCGGCACGGTGATGACCGACGGCTCCTCGAGCCAGAGCTTCGTCTCCGCCTCCACCCCGGTGCGCGGCGACGACAACTTCTCTGCGGAGGTGTGGTTCAAGACGACCACCACGTCGGGAGGCAAGATCTTCAGCTACGGCACGTCGAAGACGAGCACCCCCTCCAAGACCAGCGACCGCATCCTGTACATGCAGGACAACGGTGCGCTCCGGTACTGGGTCCGCCCCGGGAGTGAGAACTTCTCGTTCGCGACTCCGAAGGCTTACAACGACGGCACGTGGCACCACGCGGTCGTCACCACCGACCTCAGCGGCACCGTGATCTACGTCGACGGACAGGTCGCGGCCAAGAGCGCGACGATCACGACGGCCAAGAAGGGCTTCGACGGATACTGGCGTCTCGGCTGGGACGGCAATCCCACCGACTGGCCGGTGAAGCCGACGTCCAGCTCCTTCAAGGGCAACCTCGACGAGTTCGCGGCGTACCCGTCTGCGCTGAGCCCGGCTCAGGTCGCGCGGCACTACGCCGTCGCGAAGGGAGCCAAGGCGCCCGTCGTGAACGTCGGCCTGCCCGGATGGACGCAGGGCAAGCCGGACGTCTTCTTCGTGAGCAGCGCGACGCCCGACACCGGAGCGACGATCGTCAGCACCTCGTGGGACTTCGGCGACGGCACGACCGCATCGGGCGGGGCGACGCAGAACCACCGCTACGCCGTCTCCGGCGACTACACGGTGACCTTCACGGCGACCGACAGCCGCGGGCTGACCACCGTCAAGACGTTCACGATCACGATCACCGTGCCGAACGCGCTGCCGACCGCGGCGTTCACTCCGAGCGTCTCCGAGCTGACCGCATCGGTCGACGCCTCGGCCTCCGCTGACACCGACGGCACCATCGCGTCGTATGCATGGAACTGGGGTGACGGCAGCGCTGCAGGAGAGGGCGCGACTGCCATCCACACCTACGCCACGGCGGGCACCTACACGATCACCCTCACGGTGACCGACGACGACGGCGGCCAGTCCACCACGACCTCCGAGGTCACGGTGGCGCCGAAGCCCTCGCTCGCACAGGACGCGTTCGAGCGCACCGGCACCTCGGGATGGGGCACGGCGGAGATCGGCGGGGCGTGGACCGTGGCAGGTGGCCCGGCGTCGGCGGCATCCGTCGCCGGCGGCAAGGGAGTGCTCTCGTTGGCTGCGGGCAGTACCCGCAATCTGATGCTGAACTCGGCCTCGGCGAAGAACGTCACCATGTCGATGGACTTCAGCCTCGACGCAGCGCCGTCCACCGGCGTCGCCTACGCGGGACTGATCGCTCGCTCGAGCTCGCCGACCAGCGAGTACCGAGTCCGCGCGCGGATGGACGACAAGGGCGCGGTCTGGATCTACACTCAGCGGGGAGACACGGTGCTCTCCACCTACCAGGTGCCCGGCATCGTCCGCGCGGCCGGTGACGCGTTCACCCTCAAGGTCGACGTGTCGGGTGACGCGTCGACGAAGATCTCGGCGAAGCTCTGGAGGCAGGGGACGCCCGAGCCCGCGACGTGGCAGACGTCCGTCACGGACGCGAACGGCATCAACGCCGCTGGGGCCGTCGGAGTCCACGGCAGCCGCGCCGGATCGGCCACCACCGTCGGCGTCATCTCGGTGGATGGGTTCCGCGTGATCGACAACGGATGACCCGATGATCGGGCGGCCGGGCCTGCACGGTCCGACCGCCCGATCCCGCTCCGCACGGAACGTCGCGGGCGCCCCCAGCACCAGGATGCGGCGTCCGCGACGGACATGATCACGTTTTCCTCTCGACAAGGCAGGGTCCGGTCGAGTAGTATCCCCGATGTACGGCTTAGGGGAGTCGTACGTCAGGCGACTTCAGGGGAGGTCGCCAACTGGGGAAACTGGGGAAAACGTGAACCTTCATTGGTGCACGCGTCGAAATGGGTATTCGGCGCTGTCAAGAACTCTCGGGGGAGTCGTCGTCATCGCGGCGATGATCTCTCTGTCTGCATGCGCACCGACTGAGTCGGGAGACGCATCCGCGAGCCCGTCGCCCTCGGCGACGCAGATCCTTCCGCCCGGCGCCAGTCCGACGCCGGATGCCGGAGACGGCCCGCAGACCGCCGCGCCGCTCCCGACGGAGGAGGCCGCCGTCGGCGAGACCGTCGCGTTCGAGACCGGCATCTCCGTCGTGATCGACTCGGTCACGGCCACCACGGTCGAGGCGAAGACGCCAGGCGAGGTGTCCGGAACGGCCGTCGTCGTCGACGTGACCGCGAAGAACGGCTCATCGCAGGCGCAGAACCTCGACTCCGCCGTCGTCATGCTCTCGGCGCAGGACGGGGAGCCCGGCATCGGGACCACCGCCGGCGACCCGAAGCCGCTCGGCGGCTCCCTCGAGCCGGGGCAGTCCGCCTCCGGCCGCTATGTCTTCATGCTCGGTTCCGCGTCGGCTCGTCCGGTGTCGGTCAGTGTCAACTACGCCGCTGGGGAGCCCGTGGCGATCTTCACCGGAAAGGTCTCCTGATGGGCACGCAGGTCTCATCCCGCACTCCCCGCTGGCGCGCAGCGCTGGCACTCGGAGTCGGTCTCGTCATGGCGGGCGCCGCCATCGTCGCCGTACCGAACGCCGCGAGCGCCGCGGTGCCGGCGGCCAAGGCGCCTCTTCTGGAGCGCAACGACGACGTCATCACCTCCGACCCGCTGCCGACGGTGCAGATCGACTCGGGCTACGTGTGGGCGCAGACGACGATCGGCAACACGGTGTACGCGGCGGGCAGTTTCTCGAACGCCCGTGCGGCGCTCGCCGAGCCCGGCACCAACCTCACGCCGCGCAGCAACATCCTCGCCTACGACATCACGACGGGGGCGCTGCAGTCCTTCGCCCCGTCGGTGAACGGCGTCATCAAGGCCGTCGCCGCGTCGCCCGACGGCAGCCGCGTCTACATCGGCGGTTCGTTCACGCAGGTCAACGGCGTCGCCAGGTACGGTTTCGCCGCGCTCGACGCGCAGACCGGCCAGCTGGTCCCCGGGTTCGTCCCGGCCATCGGCGGAGCGGGCGTCTACGGCATCGCCGCGACAGCCGACACCGTGTACGTGGCGGGCAACTTCACGCAGGCCAACGGCGTCGCACGCAAGAACTTCGCCGCCTTCGCCACGTCCGACGCGGCGCTGCGCGACTGGGCGCCGACCTCCGATCAGCAGGTCGACGCCCTCGTCGTGGAGCCCGGCGGGCAGCACATCATCGCCGGTGGACGCTTCTATCTCATCAACAACGCCGTCCAGCGCGGACTCGTCGCGCTCGATCCCTCCACCGGCGGCATCGACACGGGGTGGGCCGCCCCGAACACCGTGAAGAACGGTGCCGCGCTGGGCACCTCGTACGCGGGCAAGACCGGCATCTTCGCGCTCTCCGTCGACCAGTCCGGCGTCTACGGCACCGGGTGGGTCTACGCCAACGCCGCAGCGGGCAACCTCGAGGGCGCCTTCGCCGCCGAGGCCGGAAGCGGCGCGGTGCGCTGGATCGCCGACTGCCACGGAGACAACTACGGCGTGTACTCGACCGGGAAGACGGTCTACACGACCAGTCACACCCATGCTTGCGAGACCGTCAACCTGTGGCCCGAGCAGAGCACGCGCACGTGGCGCTACATGCTGGCCTTCACCGCATCCGCCGAGGGAACGCTCACGCGGAGCCTCACGGCAGGTTCGACCTACGCCGACTGGAACGGAACCCCGTCTCCCTCGGCCTACGCGGTCACGCCGGACTTCACCGTCGGCACGACCTCCGGCCTCGGCCAGGCGGGTCTGTCGATCACCGGTTCCGGGGACTACGTCTCGGTCGCCGGTGAGTTCACCAGCGTGAACAACAAGATGTACCAGGGCATCGTGCGCTTCTCGACCAAGCCGGCGGGCGGGGCCAAGCAGGGGCCGCGCCTCTCCGGAGCCGACTGGACGACGCCGACCGCGACCGCGACGGCGGGTCGGGTGCGCGTCCAGACGAAGACCAACTACGACCGCGACAACCGCGACCTCACCTACCAGCTGCTGCGCTCCGACTCGGCGACGCCGGTCGATCAGCTCACCACGCAGTCCGTGTGGTGGAACTCGGCCTCGGTGGTCCTGAACGACACCACCGTCACCCCCGGCACGAACTACACCTACACGGTGCGCGCCGTGGACGCCGACGGCAACGCCGTGCTCAGCCAGCCGGTCTCGGTGACCGCGACGGCGGACACCGGATCCGACTACGCGAACCTCGTGCTGAACGACCGGGCGGAGCTGTACTACCCGCTCGGCACGATCAAGACGAACTGGGCGGGCGGACCCTCCCCGGTGTTCGGCAGCGGGGTCTCGAACACGACCCCCGGTGCCGTGCAGGGCTCCACGGGCGCATCCGCCTCGAGCTTCAGCGGCACGACGAGCGGCCGGGTCTCCTCCGCCACCTCGGGTAAGGGCGACGACGACTACGCCGCCGAAGCCTGGTTCAAGACCAGCACCACCCGGGGTGGCAAGATCTTCGGCTACGGCAACTCGCAGACCAACAGCTCGGGGACCAACGACCGCAACGTCTACATGCTCAACAACGGGCGCATCACCTTCGGCGTGTACCCGGGCTCGACAAAGACGATCACGACCACCTCGTCGTACAACGACAACAAGTGGCACCACGTGGTCTCCACCTTGGGGCCGAGCGGCATGACGCTCTACATCGACGGCAAGGTCGTCGCGCAGGACACGTCCGTGGTCGCGGCGCAGGACAATTACAACGGCTACTGGCGCGTCGGCTACGACAACCTCAGCGGCTGGCCGAGCGCTCCGTCGTCGGCATCGTTCTCCGGATCGATCGACGAGTTCGCGGTGTACCCGTCCGCTCTGAGCGCCGCTCAGGTCGCGCAGCACTATGCGACCGGTCTGGGTTACAAGACGCCGACGGCGTCGTACACGGCGACCGCGACCGAGCTCTCGGTGGCCTTCAACGCGACCGGATCGACGGCAGACACGGGGCAGACCGTGACGGGCTACGCCTGGGACTTTGGCGACGGCCAGACCGCGACGGGCGCCACGCCCACCCACGTGTTCCCGGCCTCGGGCACCTACACGGTGACGCTGACGGTCACCGACAGCCGCGGCCTGATCGGGGTCACCACGCAGCAGGTGACGGCGCTCGCGCCCAACGTGCTGCCGACGGCCGCGTTCACCTCGCAGGCGACCGGTCTGACGGCATCCGTCGACGCCTCCGGCTCCACCGACTCCGACGGCACGATCGCGTCGTACTCGTGGAACTGGGGCGACGGATCGCCCGCCGGCACCGGAGCGACCGCGACGCACGCCTACGCGACGGCCGGCACGCACACGATCACCCTCACGGTGACCGATGACCGTGGCGGGCAGGCGACGAAGACCGCCGACGTGGTGACGACGCACGCGGCGCCGACGGCGTCGTTCGTGGCGACGACGAACGTGCTCGACGTGGCCGTCGACGGTTCGGCATCGACCGCAGCGGACGCGGCAACGCTGAGCTACGCGTGGAACTGGGGCGACGGCTCACAGGTCACCACGACCTCCGGTCCGACCGCGGCGCACAGCTACGCGGCCGGCGGGGAGTACACGATCACCCTCACGCTGACCGACAGCCTCGGTGCGACGGCGCAGACCACGCGCACCGCGACCGTCGCAGACAAGCCGTTCGCGATCCGCGACGACTTCGAGCGCACGGCGACCTCCGGCTGGGGCTCCGCCGACACGGGCGGCGCCTACACGGTGATGAACGGCTCGACCGCGCCGGCATCCGTCGCCAACGGCCGCGGCGCACTCGTGCTGCCCGCCGGCCAGACCCGCAACGTCGCCCTCCAGGGCACGTCGCTGGCCGACACCCTGACGACGGTGACCTACTCGATCGATCAGGCTCCGTCGACCGGCGGATCGTACGTCGGGGTCAGCGCGCGCAAGTCCGCCACGAGCGACTACCTCGCCCGGGTGTGGATGCGCACCGACGGCAAGCTCTGGCTCGTCGTGCAGCAGGGCGGCACGGTGATCGGCACGCAGGCGCTGACCACCTCGTGGGCCGCCGGCGACGTGTTCCGCCTCGCCGTGCAGGTCTCCGGCTCGTCTCCGACGACGATCCAGGTCAAGACGTGGAAGGACGGCACCGTCCCTCCGGCCGACTGGCAGCTGACGGTCACCGACTCCACGGCGGGCCTGCAGGGCTCGGGGTGGACGAGCGTGCACGCCTCCCGCGGCTCCACGGCCACCTCGCCCGCGGTGTTCTCGTTCGACGCGCTGCGGGTCACCGACCTCAAGGCGCCTCTGCCGAACGTCGCGCCGACGGCGGCGTTCACCAGCACCGGCACCAACCTCGATGTGTCCGTCGACGCGGCGGGCTCGGTGGACAGCGACGGCACCATCGCGTCGTACGCATGGAACTGGGGCGACGGGTCGGCCGCGGGATCCGGCGCCACCGCGTCGCACAGCTACACGGCCGCCGGCACCTACACGATCACCCTCACGGTGACCGACGACAAGGGCGCGACGGGCACGGCGACCAAGCAGGTCACCGCGACCACTCCGCCCGTCGTCGACCCCGCGATCGCCCGGGACGCCTTCGAGCGCACCGGGACCTCCGGATGGGGAACGGCCGACGTGGGCGGCGCCTGGACGGTCGCCGGAGGCGCGGCGTCGGCGGCGTCCGTCGCCGACGGCGTCGGCAAGCTCGCCCTGCCTGCGGGCAGCACCCGCAATGTGACGCTGAACGGTGTGTCGGCCAAGAACGTGACCCTGTCCATGGACTTCTCGATGGACGCGGCCTCGACGACCGGCGCCGCCTACGCGGGGCTGATCGCGCGATCGACGGGCACCGACAGCTACGTGGTGCGGTCGTGGCTGCATGCGAACGGATCGGTGTGGATCGTGATCCAGCGTGGGGCTACCGTGCTGTCCAGCTATCAGGTGCCGGGGATCACCCGGGCGCCGGGCGACGCGTTCTCGCTGAAGGTGGACGTGTCCGGCGGAGCCTCCACGACGATCTCGGCGAAGCTGTGGCGCCAGGGCTCCGCGGAGCCGGCGGCATGGCAGACGTCGTTCGTCGACACGGCCGGCATCGACGCCGCGGGAGCGGTGGGCGTGCACTCGAGCCGTGCGGCGTCGGCCACGTCGACCGGCACCGTCTCGGTCGACAACTTCCGCGTCCTCGACAACGGCTGACGGCCGAAGAGCGAGCAGAGAAGCGGCCTTCGCATGCGGGTGAGAATCCGCGGGCGGAGGCCGCTTCTGCCGCGTCTTTCCGGGGAAATCCGGGGAAACATTGCTCGACACGCGGCGGGCGGCGCGGTAATATATCGACACTGCAGCGAAGGGGAGCTGCGGTGAAAACTGGGGAAACTGGGGAACACGTGAACCGTCATTGGTGCACGCGCCGGATCGGGAGTTCGGCGCTGTCCGAACACTCTGCGTCATGCCGTCCGGCCACAGGCTCCGTTCGCTCTGCCCACGGAGAGACCGTGGCAGCAACCCTCGGAAAGGTCGCCTGATGGGCGCGCAGATCACAACTTCCACGGCCGCGCGCTGGCGCGCCGCCGCCGCAGGTCTCGTCGGCATCGTGCTCGCCGTCGGCGGGGCCCTCGTGGTCCCGACCGCGGCATCCGCGGCCGTGCCGACCACCAAGGCGCCCTTCCTTCAACCCACGGACGACGTCGCGACGGCCGACGCCCTGCCGACGGTGCAGATCGACTCGGGCTACGTGTGGGCGCAGACGACGATCGGCAACACGGTGTACGCGGCGGGCAGTTTCTCGAACGCCCGTGCGGCGCTCGCCGAGCCCGGCACCAACCTCACGCCGCGCAGCAACATCCTCGCCTACGACGTGACCACCGGCGGCCTTCTGCCGTTCGCGCCCACCGTCAACGGCGTCATCAAGTCGATCGCGCGATCGGCCGACGGCACCCGCATCTACATCGGCGGCTCCTTCACCCAGGTCAACGGATCCACCAGGTACAGCTTCGCCGCGCTGGACGCGCAGACCGGCCAGCTGGTGCCCGGGTTCAGCCCCTCGGTGGGCGGCGTTGGCGTCTACGGCATCACGGTGCTCGGCGACAGCGTCTACGTGGCCGGCAGCTTCACACAGGCCAACGGCGTCGCCCGCAAGAACTTCGCGGCCTTCGCGGCATCCAACGGTGCGCTGCGCGCCTGGGCGCCGACCTCCGACCTGCAGGCGGACGCCCTCGTGACCGACCCCGACGGGTCGCAGATCATCGCGGCCGGCCGGTTCTCCTCGGTCAACGGCGACACCTCGCAGCGGGGACTCTCCGCGCTCGATCCCGTCACCGGCGCCGTGAACACCGCGTGGGAGGCCAACCGCACGGTGATCAACGGTGCAGCGTCAGGCAAGGCGGGCATCTTCACGCTCGCCACCGATGCCACGGGCGTGTACGGCACGGGCTGGGTGTTCGCCGACGTGAACACCGGAAACCTCGAGGGCGTGTTCGCCGCGGATGCCGGAACCGGCGCCATCCGCTGGGTGTCGGACTGCCACGGCGACCACTACGGCGTCTACTCCACGGGCAAGGTCGTCTATTCGACCAGCCACACGCACCAGTGCGAGACCGTGAACCTGTGGCCGGAGCAGCCGACGAGGCAGTACCGCTACATGGAGGCCTACACGACGACGGCGGAGGGCACCCTGAGCCGCTCGGTCTCGGTCGGAAGCATCTACAAGGACTGGAGCGGCACTCCGTCGCCCTCCGCCTACGCCTGGTACCCGGACTTCACGGTCGGCACCGCGTCGGGGCTCGGCCAGGCAGGCCTGTCGATCACCGGCGTCGGGGACTACATCTCGGTCGCCGGCGAGTTCACGAGCGTCAACGGCCAGCGCTACCAGGGCATCGTGCGCTTCTCCACGAAGCCCTCCGGGGGAGCGAAACAGGGTCCGCGGCTGAGCGGGACCGCGTGGGACGCCCCCACCGCGGCCACCGCGTCGCCCGGGCGCATCCGCGTCTCGATCCCCGCCAACTGGGACCGCGACGACCGCGACCTCACCTATCAGCTCCTGCGTTCGGGAACCCCCGGCGCGATCGACCAGAAGGTGGTCTCCTCCGGATGGTGGAACACGCCGCCGGTGATGCTGAGCGACACCGGGGTCACTCCGGGATCGACCTACACCTACACGGTGCGGGCCGTCGACGCCGACGGCAACGCCGTCACCAGCCGATCCGTGACGGCCACGGCGTCGAGCGGCGTGTCCTCGGCGTACGCCGACGCCGTGCTCGACGACGGAGCGCAGCTCTACTATCCGCTCGGCGACACCACGATCGACTGGGCCGGTGGCAGCGCGCCCCTGTTCGGCAGCGGTGTGAGCTCCACGTCTCCCGGAGCCGTCGAGGGCGCGACCGGGGCGACGGCGTCGAAGCTCGACGGCACCACCTCCGGCCTCGTCTCATCGGGATCGTCGACCAACGGTCCGAACGTGTTCACGGCCGAGGTGTGGTTCAAGACCTCGACCACCGACGGCGGCAAGATCTTCGGTTTCGGCAACGACCAGACCGGGTTCTCTGGCAACTACGACCGCCACCTCTACATGCAGAACAACGGCCGGCTCACGTTCGGCGTCTACCCCGGTGGAGTCCGCACGGTGACGACGAGCGCGTCGTACAACGACAACGCGTGGCATCATGCCGTCGCGTCCCTCGGCCCCGACGGCATGAAGCTGTACGTCGACGGAGTTCTCGTCGCGCAGGATCCGTCGGTCACCGACGCCCAGGGCTACACCGGCTACTGGCGGGTGGGCGGCGACAACATGAACGGCTGGCCCGACACCCCCGCGCGGTGGGAGTTCCGCGGCTCGGTCGACGAGTTCGCCGTGTATCCGGTGGCTCTCACCGCGGCTCAGATCGCCAACCACTACGCGGTGGGCGCCGGCATCCATGCGCCGACCGCGGCGTTCACCTCGACGCCGTCGAACCTCTCGGTGGCCTTCGACGCGACCGCGAGCACGGTGGATGCCGGGCAGAGCATCACGGGATACGCCTGGGACTTCGGCGATGGCACGACCGGCGGCGGCGCGACGCCGACGCACGTCTACGGCGCCACCGGCACGTACGACGTGACGCTCAAGGTCACGGACAGCCGCGGGCTCGTCGGCGCGGTGACGCACCAGGTCGTCGTGCAGGCGCCGAACGCGCTGCCGACGGCCGACTTCACCTCGACGACCTCCGGGCTGACGGCGTCGGTGAACGGCGGGTCGTCGACCGACACCGACGGCACCATCGCCTCGTACTCGTGGAACTGGGGCGACGGCTCCGCACCAGGCACCGGCGCCACCGCGTCGCACGCCTACGCGGCGCCCGGCACCTACTCCGTCACCCTCACGGTGACCGACGACCGAGGCGGTCAGGGCACCAAGACGGCATCCGTCGTGGTCATGCACGCCGCCCCGGTGGCCGCGTTCACGGCGACGGCGAACGGGCTCACCGCGAGCGTCGACGGGACGGGATCCACCGCATCGGATGCCGCCACGCTCAGCTACTCGTGGAACTGGGGCGACGGATCGGCCGCCGGCTCGGGGGCTACCGCGTCGCACACCTATGCGACCGCCGGCGACTACACGGTGACGTTGACCGCGACCGACAGCGTCGGCTCCTCGGCGCAGGCGACGCGCACGGTCACGGTGGCCGACAGGGCCTTCGCGGTCCGCGACGATTTCGAGCGCACCTCATCCTCGGGATGGGGCTCGGCGGAGGTCGGCGGCGCGTACACGGTGCTCTCCGGTCCCGCCGCGGCCGTATCCGTCGGCGGAGGGGTCGGGAAGGTCACGCTCCCGGCCGGGCAGACGCGCAACCTCGCGCTGCAGTCGACGTCGGTGGCGGACACGCTGACCACCCTCGTGTATTCGCTCGACCAGGCGCCGTCCACCGGCGGCTCCTATGTGGGGGTGAGCGCACGCAAGTCCGCGTCCGCCGAGTACCTCGCCCGCGTGTGGATGCGACCCGACGGCACGCTGTGGCTGGTCGCGCAGCAGGGCGGAACGGTCATCGGGACGAAGGCGCTGCCCGGCACCTGGGCGGCGGGAGACGCGTTCCGACTTTCCGTGCAGGTGAAGGGCACGTCGCCGACGACCATCCAGATGAAGACCTGGAAGGACGGCACTCCCGAGCCCGCCGACTGGCAGCTGACCGTCACCGACTCCACCGCGGCGCTGCAGGGCGCCGGATGGCCCAGCGTGCACGTCAACCGCAGCGGCAGCGCGACGACGTCGGGGGTGTTCTCGATCGACTCGTTGCGCGTCGAGGACCTGAGCACGCCGGGAGGACCGGCGAACGTGGCGCCGACGGCATCGTTCACCAGCTCGACCAGCGATCTCACCGCCACCGTCGACGCCTCGGCATCCACCGACACCGACGGCACGATCTCCTCGTACGCCTGGAACTGGGGCGACGGCTCCGCGGCGGGCAGCGGCGTCACGGCCTCGCACGCCTATGCCGCGGCCGGCACCTACACCGTGACGCTCACGGTGACGGACAACGCGGGGGCGACGGGGACCACGACACGCCAGGTCGCGGTCACCGCGCCGCCGGCCGGTGATCCCGCCGTCGCCAAGGACGCGTTCGGCCGGACCGCGACCGCGGGGTGGGGGACGGCAGACGTCGGAGGCGCGTGGACGCTCACCGGAGGCTCCGCAGCCGCGGCATCCGTGGGCGGAGGCGTCGGGACGCTCGCGCTGCCCGCCGGCAGCACCCGCAACATGCTGCTGAACGCGGTGTCGGCGAAGAACGTCACCCTGTCCGCCGACTTCTCCATCGACGTCGCACCGTCGACGGGCGCGGCATACGTGGGGCTGATCGCGCGGTCCACCGCGACGGACAACTACCTGGTACGGGTGTGGCTGCACGCCAACGGCTCGGTCTGGATCGTCACGCAGCGCGGCGCGACCGTGCTGTCGAGCACGCAGCTCCCGGGCGTCACCTGGACGGCCGGGACCGCCTTCACCGTCAAGGCCGACGTCTCCGGCGGCGCATCGACGACCGTCTCCGCCAAGCTGTGGGCTCAGGGCTCGCCGGAGCCGGCGGCCTGGCAGACCACGGTGATCGACGCGACCGGTCTCGACGCGGCGGGAGGGGTGGGCGCACACGCCAGCAGGGCGGGCTCCGCCACCGGCACTGCCACGATCGGTGTCGACAACTTCCGCGTGGTCGCGAACGGGTGATTCGCTCAGGCACGTGCCATAGGCTCGTGCTGATGAGTCCAGACCTGGTTCGGCGAGCGCCGTGAACGGGAGCACCCTCCTGCTCGCGGCACTCGCCGCCTGCGTCGGAGTCCTCGGCATCCTGCTGTTCCGCGCCAGCCCCAAGCTCACCTTCGTGGTCTGGGCCGTCGTGCTGTTCTTCGTCCCGGTGTGGATCGGGGTCTCGCTGGGGTTCTTCTGGTCGGCGATCACCCTGCTGACCGCGGTCGCGGTGCTCACCAGCCTGTCCGACATCCGGCTCACCGCGGCGGACCTCGTGATGGCGGTGTTCGCCCTCATGGCCACGGCGATCTTCGCGCTCAAGGCGACCACGCTCTCGGCGATCGTCATCGCGCTGCTCGAATGGGTGCTGCCGTACGTGTGGGGGAGGCTCGTGCTCGCCCGTGTGACGCGGTCGTTCGTCACCAGGGTGATCGCCGTGATCGTCACGGTGGCCGCGGTCCTCGCCCTCCTCGAGTTCGCGACCGGCACCAACGTGTTCGTCATGCTCCCTGCGATGGGGCACGACCTCTACGCCACCTGGGGCACCCTGCAGGTGCGGGCCGATCGGCTCCGCGTCGAGGGCGCCTGGGGCCACTCGATCGCGATGGGGGCGGCCTTCGCGATGTCGGCGGCATTCGTCATCGCCGTCCGCTGGCCCGTGGCGGTGCGGCTGATGGCGCTGGGCCTGATCACCGCGGCCACGGTCGCGACGATCAGCCGCCTCGGGATGGTCACGCTCGCGATCACGATCGTGCTGTCGGTCCTGCTGCTCCCCGGCCTCGACAAGGCCATGCGGTGGTCCATCGTCGCGCTCGCCGTGGTGGGCGCGGCGGTCATCATCCCCTTCGTCGGCGATGTGTTCAGCGAGGCCGGTGACGAGGCGTCGGGAAGCGCCAACTACCGCTCGAACCTCTTCTCCCTGGTGTCGCAGGTGCAGCTCTTCGGCAGCGCCGGCGACTGGACGGGGCTCACGGTGGGCGGTGAGTACCTCGGCGCCTACGCCCGATCGGTCGACAACGCGTTCCTCGTCTTCGCGCTCCGCTTCGGGTGGGTGCCGTCGATCCTGCTGATGGCGGGACTCGTGCTCGCAGCCCTGACCGCGCTGCGTCCGGGCAAGGCCTCACCTCCGGCGATCGCGGTCGCCGCGCAGATCCCCGCCATCTTCGCCGTGGCGCTCATCACCCAGGCCGGATCGTACCTGTGGTTCCTCGCCGGGCTCGCGATCTCGTGGTGGCAGCCCGGGGCGGACGCCGACGACGATCAGGAGGACTTCGGCTCGCGCTTGAGCATGAGCCGCACGAAGTCCATGAGCGTCTTCGCGTCGCGACGGTAGATCGGGATGAGGAGCGCGGCGGCGGCGATCACGAGCCCCGCCACCAGGCCGGCGCCGGCCTGCAGCCAGGCGTTGGTCGCGATGAGCGCCTGGGACGCACCCCAGGCGGCCAGACCCGATGCGAGCGAGACGGCGATGATGCGCCCCGCCCCGAGGTAGAGCTCACGGCGGGGCATCGGCGTCACCCGCGACAGCCACGCCAGGGAGATGGGCCAGGCGATGGCCGGGTGGACCGCGTAGGCGATCGCGACTCCGAGGATGCCGAAGAAGGAGCCGATCACGATGCAGACGATCTTGATCACCGCGGTGACGACCGTGTACTTGAGCAGCTCGGCCCCGAGTCCGCGGGCGAGGTAGACCCAGTAGCCGACGAACGGCACGGTGGTGAGGATGCCGGCGATGGCGAACATGCGCAGCATCGGCGCCGCCTCGGCCCAGCGGCTGCCGAGCATGATGTCGACCGCGGGCTCCGCGAGGCCCGACAGGATGGCCAGCGGGATGCCGAAGCCGAACCCGAGGGCGAGCTGGGCGGCCGTGACGTACGTCTCGAACCGCGGCTGGTCCTGCTGCACCCGCGACAGCACGGGGAGCGCCACGGACTGCAGGGGCGACCGCACCTGGGCGAGGGGCGTCATGACGAGCTGGAAGCTCCGGTTGTAGAGGCCGAGCGCCGTGGTCCCGAAGCGGAAGCTGATCATGACGGTGTCGATCTGCCGCGAGGCGTAGCCGATCAGGTTGGTGGCGACGAGCGTCCAGCCGAAGTTCACCATCTGCTTGATCGGGTATGCACGGGAGTACATGCGGGGGAACCACCGTCCGGCGAGGACCACGCCGACCAGGAGGGTGAACGCGGTCACGATCTGCTGCACGACCAGCGCCCAGTAACCGCCGCCGGTCAGGGCCACCACGATCGCGACGGCGAGCGCGATCGCCGAGGACGAGACGTCGATCACGGCGAGCGGCCGCAGCTTGAGGTCTCGCATCAGGTTGGCGCGGTGCTGCGTGGCGAGGCCGTTGAGCAGAAAGGTCAGCGAGAGCCACTGGGAGATGCCGACGAGCTCGGGCGATCCGGTGACGGCGCCGACGGCCCAGGAGGAGCAGTACATCGCGACGGTGAGCGCGACGCCGATCGCGGCGTTGATCCAGAAGAGGTTGTCGCGCTGGCCGTTCGACAGCTCGGGGGCCTGGATGGACGCCGAGGTGAGCCCGAAGTCGCGGAAGATCTCCCCGAGGCCGACGACCACGAGGACGATGGCGAGGAGACCGTAGTCGTGCGGGGAGAGGATCCGCGCGAGGACGACTATGGACAGCAGCTGGAGGACGATCCTGGCGCCCTGCGCCGCCAGGGTGAAGTACGCGCCGCGTGCCGCCGAGTGAGCGAGCGAGGTGGTCATCGGCGTGCTCCGCTCCGGCTCACCGGGACTGCTTCAGTCCGGCGACCAGCGGCTCCAGGAGCGCGCGCCCCTTGTCGCGCGCGGCCTCCGCCCTGCTGCGCAGATCGGGAGCGGCGGCGCGCGCCAGCACATCCTCGGCCCACGCGCCGTCTGCGGTGATCGACACCACGTGGTCCCAGCCGACAGCGTCCATGAGCGGTGCGAACTTACGCGAGTACGCCATCGCGATCGCCGGCGTCCCTGTGGAGATGGCGTTGAGGCATGCGTGCATGCGCGCGCCGATCACCAGCTCCGAGGCCGCGATGATCGACCGGGCATCCTCGAGGTCCGTCGGGACGGCGATGTCGAGCCGCCCGTCGTACTGCTGCGCGAGGTCGTGGCTGACCGGCACGTCGTTGTCATGGTTCTGCGAGTCGAGCACGTGCGGGAAGAGCGTGACCGAGCGTCCCGCGGCGAGCAGGCCGTCGATGATCAGGTGGATCTCCGCACGGTACTTCTCGAAGTCGACGTGCGGGTTCTCGTCCCACAGCAGTCCGGAGACGTTGAGCAGCACGTCGCGCTTCACCGGAGACGGCGTGGGCTGGTCGATGCCGAACACGAGGTCGCTCGTGATCGCGGCGACCGGGCGGCCCAGGTCGGCGGACGCCTCGGCGCTCACCACGTCGCGGGCGAACACCTGGGAGCTCCGTCGCAGGTTGCGCCTGGCCAGTCCGCGGCCGCGGCGCGTGTGGAACGGCCCGATCGTCTGCGGCGCCATGATCACGGGCACACCGGCCTGTGCGGCGAACTCGTGCAGCAGCGACATCGTCGTGTGCCGGGTCAGGCCGTAGATGTCCGCGAAGCTGTCGCCGGAACGGGTGTCCCAGACCAGGTCGAACCCGCGCAGCCAGCGCTGCATGCCCAGTCGCCCCGTCAGCCGCTCGCGCAGCAGGGCCCGCGGGCTCCACGGGACCTCCGGCTGCCGGCGGCCGTAGTTGAGATAGGTGAACTCGGCATCGGGCCAGACCGACCTGACGAGATCCTCGGATCCGCGCGCGAGCGCGCGCACTCCGAGATTGACGCTGGAATCGTTCGCCCATGCGATGAGAACGCGCACGTGTATACCCCCTCGGCTCCGACGTGCCCGTTCACGGTCGAACCGCTGCCCTTCAGACGCGGCCCGAGGGCCGCACATCTCCCCAGATGAATGCCCTGCGCGTCGTACGGGATACGGCAGGGCGCTGTCATCTTAGCACCGACGGGTGCGCATCCTCAGGTTTCCGACAGGCGGTCGGCTAGCATGAGACAGCGCCGTTTCGCACGGCGACGCCGCGGAAGGGGAGCGGCGGATGCCGGCATGGGAGGGGCTCGGATGAAGGCCGATGCGACGGGATGGTCGCTCGCGAGCGCGTGGGCGGCGATCCGGAAGTTCTGGCTCGTCATCATCGGCATGGCGCTCATCGGCGGCGCGGTCGGCTACGGGATCTCCTCGACCACCACGCCGCAGTACCAGTCGACGGCGACCCTGTACTTCGCCATGAACCAGGGCACGACCGGCACCGATCTCAACCAGGGATCGACGTACACCCAGTCGCAGATGCTGTCGTTCGCGCAGCTCGCGACCAGCTCGCGCGTGCTCACTCCCGTCATCGACGACCTCGAGCTGGACACGACGCCCAAGGAGCTCGAGCGCAACATCGCGATCACCATCCCTCCGGACACCACGATCCTCCAGGTCGCGGTCACCTCGACGGGCGCGGAGCGCGCCGCCGACATCGCCAACGCGACGTCGAAAGAGCTCACGAAGGCCGTGGAGACCATCGTCGCCAAGAGCGTCGACGGCAAGCCGACGATCGTCCCGTCGGTCATCGACGAGGCGGTGGTCCCGCAGTTCCAGTCGCTGCCGAACAAGAGCAAGGACGCAGCTCTCGCCGCGGTGCTCGGTCTCGTGCTCGGCATCCTGGTCGCGTTCATCGCCACCATCGCCGACACCAAGGTGCGCAACGAGGCAGCGCTCGCACGGGTGACCGACCTGCCGTACCTCGGATCGATCACGCGCACGAAGAGGGGGACGGATGCCGGGCTGATCGTCGTGCGCGAGCCTCGCAGCCACGTGGCGGAGGACTTCCGCCGAGTGCAGTCCGCCCTGGCCTTCGCGAACGTCGACGGACAGTCCAGGCGCCTGCTGATCACCTCGGCGAACCCCGCGGAGGGCAAGTCCACCTTCTCCGCCAATCTCGCGATCACGCTCGCCGACCTGGGTGAGCGCACGCTGCTCATCGACGCCGACCTCCGTCGGCCCCGGACGGGGGAGATCTTCGGGCTGGACTCGTCCGTCGGACTCACCTCGGTCGTCCTCGGCTCCGTCGAGCTGTCCGAAGCCGTCATCCCGTGGCGGGAGACGGGACCGAACCTGCTCCTGTCCGGAGAGGTGCCCCCGAACTCGGCCTCCGTGCTCACCTCGCACGCGTTCGCCGACGTGCTCACCGACGCCAGCGCCACGCACGACGTCGTGGTCATCGACTCCCCGCCCGTGCTCACCGTGGCCGACACGAACCTCGTGGCCCCGCTGGTCGACGGCGTCGTGATCGTCGTCGACGCCTCCAAGACGAGCAGGCCGCAGCTGGCCGCGACGATCCGCACGCTCGAGGGCACGGGAGCGTCGATCATCGGCATCGTCCTGAACAAGGTGCGCCTGGCTCGCGGACGCACCACGTATTACACGCAAGAGAAGTCCTCAGGTTCGGCCTGATACTCTGATCTGCGGATGGGGCACCCGACGTTCGCGTCGGGTGGGTTCTTGTTATGCACAGAAACGGCCCGATACGTGACTACGAAGACTCCATCCCTACCTACCCGCGCGCCGCTAGCGCGCAGCATCCTGGCCATCCTGGTCGCGGTGCTCACCGTCGCCGCATTGCTGACTGCCGCTACCCGCGCGGAGGCTGCCACTGCCGACGGAACTCCTCTCCTCTCCGATTCCATGGACCGCAGCGTCGCGTCCGGCTGGGGCTCGGCACCGACGGGCGGCGCGTACACCGCGACGTCATCGGCCCTCACCGGCGTCACCGACGGAGCTGCGACGCTGGGTGCTCCCGGCTCCGGTCGCACCGCGATGGTGCGCTGGAACGGCGCCAAGGCCGCTGACGTCGGCCTGGTGACCGCCGCATCCGTCCCCACACCCCTCACCGGTCAGAGCGGCGTCTACCTGAGCACGCACGTGCGCGACACCGGCGACGCCTCCTACGCGGCGAGGCTGCGCACCCTGGGCGACGGGCGGACGGAGCTCGCGATCGTCGTGTTCCAGGGATTCAAGGCGACGGTCCTCGCGGGCCGCAACGTCTCCCTCGGCGACGCCGTGCGCACCGGTTTCCGGGTCGAGATCGCGGCGACCGGCTCCGACCCCGTCGAGCTGAAGGCCCGGGTCTGGGCCGAGGGCAGCGACGCTCCCGACTGGCAGGTCGAGGTCTCCGATGCCGCACCGACCCGCATCACCGAGGCCGGTGGATTCGCGTGGAGCGAGTACGCCTCGACCGGCGGCGTAGTCGTGCCGGTCCGCATCGGCGAGGTCACCGCCACGCCCGCCGTCCGCTCGACCACGCCGCCGGCTCCGGCAGCCTGCCCCGAGGGCACGGTCGTCTGTGACCTCTTCTCCCGTGAGCAGGGCAGCGGTTGGGGTGCGGCGGACCTCGGCGGAGCCTGGACGGGATCGTCCTCGGCCGTGCTCAGCGCCGACGGTCGATCCGGCCTGATCACGAGCCCGGCCGCCGGTCGGACCTCGACCGCCACCCTCGCCACGAAGGTGCCGGCCGATGCGCTCACCACCGTCGACGTCGGCGTGCGCACCCTGCCGACCGCGGGCTCGGGGATCTACCTGAGCCTGGCGACCCGGATCGTGGGCGACTCCTCGTACGCCGTTCGCCTGCGGGTGCAGCCGAACGGCACGTCGGAGCTCGACCTCGTCCGTCTGCAGAACCTGACGACGGCGGAGGTCCTGGCCTCCACCCGGTTGAGCACCAAGACGAACGCCGGGGACCAGGTGCGCATCGCGTTCCAGGTGTCCGGATCGACGAAGGTCTCGCTGGCCGCGAAGATCTGGTCGCCCGCAGGCACCGAGCCCTCCGCATGGGCGGTCACGGCCACCGACAGCTCCGGCGGTCGCGTCGCGACGGCCGGGCGCACGGGAGTCTCGCTGTACTCCAGTTCCGACGGCAGCACGCCCGCCGTGGCCGTCGACGCCCTCACCGTGCGTGCGGTGAAGGTCGAAGGCGGCGGAGAGCCGCCGGTCGACCCGGTCGATCCAGTCGATCCGGTGGATCCGGTGGACCCTGAGACTCCGATCGACGGCTCCTTCCCGCGCGGCGACGCCGGCGCTCCGGCTCTGGGCTCGGTCGCCTATGCCGTCCCCGCCACCGCGGTGCACGTGGCCCGTACGGGCTCCGACGCGAACGAGGGCACCTCGTCCCGCCCGCTGCTCACCATCACCGCCGCTCTGCGCAAGGTGCCCAGCGGCGGCACCATCGTCGTGCACAAGGGCGTCTACCACGAGGAGGTCATCGTCCCGCCGCAGAAGCGCGTGACGATCCAGCCCGCTCAGGGTGACGAGGTCTGGCTCGACGGCGCCGAGGCGGTCTCCGGCTGGCGAGCTGAGGGCAACACCTGGGTCAAGGACGGGTGGAAGCTCGCCCTCGACGCGAGCCCGACCTACACCAAGGGCGCGGCCGACGGCACGGCACCGGGGTGGCAGTTCGTCAACCCCGCGCACCCGATGGCCGCGCACCCCGACCAGGTGTGGGTCGGCGGCGCGCAGCTGACCGAGGTCTCCAGCCGGGCGCTCGTCAAGCCGGGCACCTTCTTCGTCGACAAGGCGCGCTCGCAGCTCGTGATCGGGTCCAACCCCTCGGGCAAGCCCGTCGAGGCGAGCACGCTGACGCAGGCCGTCTCGCTGCGCTCCGCCGGCACAGTGCTCCGCGGCATCGGCATCCGTCGCTATGCCACGAGCGTGCCCCAGATGGGCACGGTCGTGGTCGCCGCCGCTGACGTCACCGTCGCCGACGTCGTGATCCGCGACAACTCGACCACGGGACTGTACACGTGGTCGCCGCGCACCAGGTTCGACCGGGTGTCGGTGATCGGCAACGGGCTCCTCGGCGCCGGCGCAGCGACCGCCGACGGGCTCAAGGTGCACCGGATGCTGTCGGTCGGCAACAACGCCGAGCAGTTCAACAGGGCGCCGGTGTCGGGAGCGCTCAAGATCGGGCGTTCGCGTGACGTGGAGGTCACGGACAGTGCCTTCATCGACAACCTGGGCCAGGGCCCGTGGTTCGACGAGTCGGTGTACGACATCACCTTCACGGGGAACGACTCGGTCGGCAACACCGGAAACGGCGTGGTGTTCGAGCTCTCCGAGAAGGCACTGATCGCCGACAACATCGTGTCGAAGAACGGCATCAACGGCATCTACGTGATCAACACCGGCAACGCGCAGATCTGGAACAACACCGCGATCGGCAACCAGCGCAACATCGCGATCACGCAGGACAGCCGCAGGGCGTCGGATCCCAAGGCAGCGGGACACGATCCCCGCCGCCCGAACCCCGACCCGACGATGCCCTGGATCACCCGCAACACCGTCATCGTGAACAACGTGGTCGGTGATGCGACGGGCAACTGCCTGGTGTGCGTGGAGGACTATTCCAAGTCCTTCACCGGAGCGCAGATGGTGTCTCGCAGCGACGGCAACCTCTACTCCCGGCCGACGGCCTCCGCGCCGACCTGGTTCGGCGTGTGGTCGCGCGGTGGGTCGGGGAACCCGACGGTCACGAACACGCTCGCCGCGTTCAGGACCGCCACGGGTCACGACTCCGCGTCGATGCTGGTCGAGGGGCGTCCGGTCGTGGATGACTCGTACCAGGTCGTCCCCGGGGCCACGGACGCGACCGGCGCGTCGCCGCGGGCTCTACTGCCCCCGTCGATCGCGCAGTCGATCCCGACCGCCGTCGCCGCGGACTCGCATCTCGAGACCGGGACGAAGGTGCTGGGCGCTCAGCCGCGCTGATCGTCCCTGCTGGGCGACATCGAGCCGCCGATCCTTCGGGATCGGCGGCTCGATGCGTGTGTGCGGAGGTCACGGGTTCACCACCCGGTCGAGCTCCGTGAATACGCGTCAGCCGACCGCGACCTGAGCGGTCGTCAGCCGTCGAGCACCGCGGACGCCACCGCGGCGCGGTAGACCGCGGGGGCATGGCGCCGGTGTGCGGCGTCACGGGCGGCGGGCAGCTGAGTGACGATGTCGGCCCAGCCGTCACGCACGCGGTCGAGCGCGACGGCGAGCGCCTCGGCATCGTCGGGATGCACGAGCTGCACGGTGGGATAGTCGGCCGCGCCCTCGCGCAGACCGCTGCTGTCGCTCGCGATCACGGGGCGTGCGGCGAGCACTCCCTCGACGACCGTGTTGCCGAAGGACTCGTCGGATCGCGAGGGCACGACGAGCACGTCGGCCTCGGCGATGAAGGGCCAGACGTCGGACTGGAAGCCGGCGAACTCGACGTCCACGCCGGCACCGGCTGCCTGGTCGCGCAGCTGCTGCTCGTACCACTCGTAGCCCTCGAAGACGGCGCCGACCAACGTGACACTCGTCTCGCGGCCGCGCTGCGCGAGCAGCGACGCCGCCTCGACCACGAGGTCGGGTCCCTTGCGTGCGGACAGGCGCCCGACGTAGACGACACGCAGTGGACCGTCGAGTGCGGGACGGGCCGCGGCGGGGTCGTCGGGTGAGTGCACGCCGTTGAGGATGACCACGGAACGGCGTGCGAGCGCGGGGAGCGAGCGGGCGACGGTGTCGAGTGTGAAGCGGCTGTTGGCGATCGTGAGGTTCGACGCGAGATGGGGCAGGTACAGCAGGGTGCCGACCAGGCGGTTGCCCGACCCTTCGGCCTCGTGCAGGTGGCTCACGGCACGGATGCGTCGCAGGCGGGCGAGTGCCGGCCATTGGGGCGCGATGATCGTGGACACGTACACCGCATCCGGTCGGATGCTGCCGATCAGGCGCCACGATGCGCCGAGTCCGCGGAACATGTCGCGGAACAGGCGGGGGAGCCCCTGGGGCTTCAGCAGCGCCTTGCGCAGCACGAACATCGGGATGACGACGACCTCGGCTCCGGCGGCGCGCAGCGCGACGTCGAGCAGGCCACGGGCGGGGAGAGCGACGACGACGCGGGCGCCGGACTCGACGAGACCGATCACGCTCTCCAGGAGCATCCGGTCGGAGCCGAACATCTCGGCGCCGGGGTGCGCGACCAGAACGGTCCGCGGAGTGCTCACCATTCCTCGGCCCGCCGACGTGCTCTGCGGGCGACCCGGTGCACGCTCTCACCGCGGGCGAGGCGCACCGCGAGGCGTTCGTATGCATCGGCGACATCGTCCCAGCGGAACGCGACGCGGGCGCGCTCCTTGGCGCGCACCCCCGCCTCGCGTGTGCCGTCGAGATCGGCCTCTGCGCGCTCGAACGCCGCTGCGGCCTCGGCGGGCGTGGTGAAGAACCACCCGTCGTCATCGACGACCTCGCGGTTGAAGGCCACGTCGTATGCGATGACGGCGGTGCCGGCGCCCATCGCGCGGAGCAACGAGGGGTTGGTGCCGCCGACGGAGTGTCCGTGGTCGTAGGTGAGCGCGTGGAAGTACAGCGCGTCGAGGAGCTCCTGGTCGTAGACCCCGCCGACGAGCCGGATGCGGTCGTCTCCCGCCGCCGCGTCATGGATGCGCTGGGTGTACTCGCTGCTGTACGGCGCCGATCCCACGACGACGAGCGGGAGCTGGGCGCTGCTCCTGTGGTATCCCTCGACGATCTCGAGCACGTGGTTCTCCGGCTCGAAGCGCGCGACGACCAGGTGGTAGCCGCCCGGCGTGAGCCCTAGCTCCTCGATGCGCCCTTCGGCGACGGAGTCGAGGATCGGGGCGCCGTAGCGGATCATCTCCGTCGGAACCTGGAACTGATGGGCGTAGTAGTCGGCGATGCCCGGGGCGTCGGCGATCAGCGCGTCACCGGTGCGCACGCCGAACTGCTCCGCCCAGCGGTAGTAGGCCTTGCCGCGAGGACCCCACTTGGACCGGCGCCACTCCAGGCCGTCCATGTGCAGGGCCGTCGGGACGCGGCGCAGCCGTAGGAACGGCAGGAACGGTGAGTTGGCTGCGTTGAACACGAACGCCGCGTCGGGGCGGCGACGGAACATCAGGTGCAGCGTCGACAGGCCGGTGTGGCTGAGCGTCTCGATCTGCTTCACCGGGACGGCGGGCAGGTGGACCACCCGCATCCCGAGGTACTCCTTCTCGCGGCGCTCAGACCCCCGCGTGTAGACCACGACATCGTGACCGCGGTCGACGAGTCGTTTTCCGACCTCCTCGACCGCGGTCTCGAATCCTCCATAGGCTGCGGGCACTCCCCGCGTCCCCACCATCGCGATGGTGAGGGCGTTCCCCTTGCTCATGGGTTTCAGTATGCCCCGCTCGGCTGCACCATGACCTTCGCCGTGCGCCACATGATCTGCAGGTCGTTCATGACCGACCAGTTCTCCACGTAGCGGAGATCGAGCCTGACGCTCTCGTCCCACGAGAGGTCGCTGCGGCCCGAGACCTGCCAGAGCCCCGTGATTCCGGGCTTGATGTAGAGCCGACGGAACACCGTGCCGTCGTATGCGGTGACCTCGCTCGGCAGCGGCGGGCGCGGGCCCACGACGCTCATGTCGCCGACGAGCACGTTCCAGAACTGCGGGAGTTCGTCAAGTGACAGTTTGCGCAGTACTTTTCCGACACGAGTGACGCGCGGGTCGTCCTTCATCTTGAAGAGGAGGCCGGCGCCCTCGTTCTGTTCCTTGAGCGCGGCGAGCTGCTGCTCGGCATCCGTCTTCATGGAGCGGAACTTGACGATCTTGAAGCGGCGGCCGTCGCGGCCGACGCGCTCCTGGAAGAACAGCGCGGGTCCGGGCGAGTCGAGCTTGATCAGCGGCACGAGCACGAGGGACACGAGTCCGATCGGGATCAGTGCGAGTGCGGACACGGCGATGTCGAGCGCCCGCTTGAGCATGTGACGCCCGCCCTCGTAGGTCGGGATCTCCACCTGGATCAGCGGCAGGCCTTCGACCGGCGCGAACGAGATGCGCGGACCGGCGACGTCGGTGAGCCGGCTGGAGAGCACGAGCTCGGAGGCGGTGCCCTCGAGCTGCCAGCTCAGTTGCTTGACGAACTCCGGGTCGCCGTCGGGACGGCTCGCCACGATGATCGTGTCAGCCCCCAACTCGGCGGCGACGCTCGCGACCGTGTTGACGTTGCCGAGGACGGGGAAGCGGGTCCCGTCGACCTCGACGTCGCGAGCGTTGCCGTCGAGCAGCGTCGCGCCGACCACCTGATAGCCCGAGGCTCCGATCGGGTGCAGGGTGCGGACGACGTACTCCACGTCGTCCCTGTTGCCGACGACGAGCGTGCGCGAGGCGAAAAGGCCGTGCGCGCGCTGCGCGCCCAGCCAGTTGCGCCACGCCCACCGTGTGACCAGCAGTGCGAACAGCCCCAGCGGCAGCCCGACGAGCAGCACGAGCTGCATGTGCTGCCAGGCGAGCAGCACGCTGATCATCGCGATGATCCCGAATGCGAGCCCGCTGGCGTTCGCGACGCCGCGGTACTCGGTGGCGCTGGCGCGGAACAGGGCTGCATCCCGAGTGTGCAGCGCGCTGAGCGTCAGATACCAGAGCGCACCCAGGACGATGCCGTCGCGCAGGGCCTCTTCCCCTGCGGCGCCCAGCATCAGCTGAACCGCTGCGGTGACACCGACCGCGAACAGGATGACAGCAGCATCCGTGATCCGCAGTCGCATCCGATAGCGCCGCTCCCACTGACGGCGTCGCTCGAGCGTCGCTGAGACGCGCGGAGTGACCACCGTTCGGGGGGTCGGCTTGACGGCTCGCGGTGCGGCGACCGGTACGAAGACCGAACCCGTGCGAGTGATGCTGAGCGCATCCTCGACGGAGGTCATGCCGAAACCTCGACAGCCGTGAATGAACGCAGAATTCCCCAGTGCGTCATGAATATCCCCAGTAATGTTCCCCAGATCGCGAACCCCACGTTCGCGACATTCGTCTGCTATCCCGACCCCTCGGGCCCTGCTGATTCACCCGTGATCCCACATCACGGTCGCGTTCGCCATCCCACATGGCGAACTTGCAGCAGGAACTGCAGACAAGGATCACTTTAGCGGATGGGGCAACGCAGCGGAAGATATTTCACGGGAATGGACGAAATTGAATTCCGGAACACGTTCTCCGACAGTGGAGCACGCCGCTATCCTGACCCGGTGACTGCCACGACCCCGCGATTCCACCTCCTCCGGATGCTCCCGCGCGACCCGTCGCAACCGCATCGGGTGGCGAGTTCACTGGAGCTCTTCTTCGATCTCGTGTTCGTCGTCGCCGTGAGCACGGCGTCCGGGCAGCTGCACGAGGCGCTCGCCGAAGGGGAGTTCCTGCACGGCATCACGTCCTACGCGATGATCTTCTTCGCGATCTGGTGGGCGTGGATGAACTTCACCTGGTTCGCCACATCCTTCGACACCGACGACTGGCTCTACCGGGTGACGACGATCGTGCAGATGGGCGGCGTGCTGGTGCTGGCGGCCGGCATCCCGCAGGCATTCCAGGGGAACTTCACCGTTCCCGTCATCGGGTACGTGGTGATGAGGTGCGCGATGATCGCGCAATGGCTGCGCGCGAGCCGCTCGTCGGCAGGGGAGCTGCGCGCCGCGACCGTCCGCTACGCGATCGGGATCGGCGCGGTGCAGGTCCTGTGGATCCTCTTCCTCCTCATCCCCTCCGGTCCTGCGCAGCTCGTCGCCTTCGTCGTCTTCGCCCTCATCGAGATCTCCGTCCCCGTCTTCGCGGAGTACCGGCACCAGACGCCGTGGCATCCGCATCACATCACGGAGCGCTACGGCCTGTTCACGCTCATCGTGCTCGGCGAGAGCCTGTTGGCCTCGGCGAACGCGATCATCCACGCCATCGGCGAGGCCGACTCGCTGGCCCCGCTGATCGGCATCTCCGTGCTCACCCTCGTCGTGACGGCGTCGCTGTGGTGGATCTACTTCTGGCCGCCGCACCACACGGCCATCACCACGTTCCGTCGTTCCCTGCGCTACGGGTACACCCACTACTTCGTGTTCGCCGCGGCGGCCGCGTTCTCCGCGGGCATCGAGGTGGAGATCGACGTGCTCTCCCACGCCAGTCACGTGACCTCCGTCACCGCTGCGTTCGCGGTGTCCATCCCCATCGCGATCTTCCTCATCGGGATCTGGTGGATCGCGATCCGCGAGAACGCTGACCGCGTCGTCAACACGGTCGTGCCGATCGGCGCCCTGCTCGTGCTGGTCGACCCGCTGCTCCCGCTCCCGGTCGCGATCACGGCGGTCGTCATGGCGGTGATCGTGGCCGTGCTCGTGATGCGACCGCCCGTGCGGGGTTCATAGGCTCCTCCTCGCACGCGCACAGGATCCTGATCGGCCGCCTCGTGACCATGGTGACCACACCGCAGATCCACGCGAGAGGAGCCAGATCATGAGCCGCATCCCCGAGCCGACCACGACGCCGGACGGTCCCGCCTACGAGGGCCGTCTGCTGGACCGCCCCGAGGAGGAGGTCGTCGATCAGGGCGCGCCCTTCGACATCCGCACCCTCGTCAGCCGACGCGGCGTGCTCGGGCTGCTCGGCCTCGGGGTCGGCACCGCCGTGCTCGCCGCCTGTGCGCCGACGACGACGAGCGGCGCCGGTACGCCGTCGTCCGGAGCGGACGGCACCTCGACCACCGGGTCCTCGACCGGCGAGATCCCCGACGAGACGGCAGGGCCGTATCCCGGCGACGGATCGAACGGGCCCGACGTGCTGGCGGAGTCGGGCATCGTCCGCCAGGACATCACCTCCTCGATCGACGGCGCCGCGACCGCGGAGGGCGTGCCGCTGATCTTCGGCTTCCAGGTGCTCGACATGGCGAACGGGGACGCGCCGTTCGAGGGGGTCGCGGTGTACGCCTGGCACTGCACGGCGGACGGCGAGTACTCGATGTACTCCGAGGGGCTGGAAGACGTCACCTACCTGCGCGGCGTGCAGGTCGCGGATGCCGAGGGGCGGGTGTCCTTCACGTCGATCTATCCCGGGTGCTACTCGGGTCGGTGGCCGCACATCCACTTCGAGGTGTACCCCGATGCGGGTGCGATCACGGACTCGACGAAGGCCATCGCCACCTCGCAGATGGCGATGCCCGAGACCGCGAGCGCGGAGGTCTACAGGACGTCCGCGTACACGGGGTCCGCGCAGAACCTCGCTCAGGTCAGTCTCGCCGGCGACAACGTCTTCGGCGACGACGGCGGCGCCTCGCAGCTGCCTACCATCAGCGGCGACGTCGGCAGCGGATACACGGCGACACTCGTCGTGCGCATCGACACTGCCACGACGCCGACCGCGGGCTCCGCGCCCGGCGGCGCCGGAGGCGGCGGGCAGCCGCCGTCGCACTGACGCCGACGGGGACGGACCCGGCGGGGGCGACCGGGGCGATGCGAGGGCGGGGGCGGCGGGATGCGACATCTGTTAGACTGATCTGGCACGTGTGCGCTTCGCCCCTCTCGGCCGCCACGTCGCCACTGATCAGGGCCATTACGGACCGCGCACATCGATGCGCGCGGCATCCGCCCTCGATCTCCCGATTCGCGGGTGCGCAGGAGCGCGCCCGCCGCAGAGCAATGAGCACCACCATGAGTACCACCACCATGCCCCCTTACGACCCGTTGACCTGGAAGCAGGCCGACGCCGACGTGCACGTCGCGACCAGAGACGGCGAGTTCGCCGGCTTCGTCGAGTTCGACGGCAGTGCGCACCTCGTGCGCGATCACCGTGGCGCCGACATCGGATCCTTCGCGACCCTCGACGAGGCCTTCCAGGCCCTCGCCGAGGCGCAGGAGCCCGCCCCGCGCGCCTCGCTGTTCCCGCTGGCACTGCCGCGGGTTCTGCGTCGGCGACCACGGCGCGCCCGCGCCTGATCAGCCTCCCGGCCGAGCCGGAGAAGGCCACAGGATTAGGGCCCGAGCGGATCATCCGCTCGGGCCCTCATCGTATGCCGTTCGGCGCATGAGGCCCGGGCTAGCCTGAGACCAGCGATCGGCATCCGCCCTTGGCTTCCACAGCTCAAGGGCTCCCGATCGTCAGGAGAGCACCATCTCCACCATCCAGGTCGACCCGGCATCCCAGACCCTCGGTCCGATCCGTCAGACCTATGCGGGCAATGCTGACTTCCCGCCCATGGCCAGCGCCTATCGCGACGTGTCGCAGGTCGTGCGCGAGACCGGGCTCATGCAGCGCACGCCGGTGTTCTACGCCCTCGTGGGCGCGGCGCTCCTGCTCGCCTTCGGCGGATGCGTCACCGGCTTCATCCTGCTGGGCGACAGCTGGTTCCAGCTGCTCATCGCAGCGGCGCTCGGCGTGATCTTCACGCAGGTCGCGTTCCTCGCCCACGAGGCCGCGCACCGGCAGATCCTCGCGTCCGGGCCGGCGAACTTCCGCCTCGCGCGCGTCCTCGGCGGCATCGTCGGCATGAGCTACGACTGGTGGGACTCCAAGCACACCCGTCACCACGGCAACCCGAACCAGGTCGGCAAGGACCCCGACATCGAGGTCGACACCATCTCCTTCCTCGACGCGGATGCCGCCAGGTCCCGCGGGCTCGTGCGGCTCATCACGCGTCGCCAGGGGTGGCTGTTCTTCCCGCTGCTCACGCTCGAGGGCATCAATCTGCATTACCTCGGCTACCGCCATCTGCTCTCCCGCCGATCGATCAAGGGGCGGTGGATCGAACTGGGGATCATCACCGCCAGGCTCGCGCTCGTGATCGTGCCCGTCTTCCTCCTGCTGCCCCTCGGCATGGCGTTCGCCTTCATGGGCGTGCAGCTCGCCGTCTTCGGCGTCTACATGGGCGCGTCCTTCGCCCCGAACCACAAGGGCATGGCGATCATCGCCCCGGACGCACGGCTCGACTTCTTCTCCAAGCAGGTGCGCACCTCGCGCAACATCACCGGCGGATGGTGGGCGACCGCACTGATGGGCGGACTCAACCACCAGGTGGAGCACCACCTGTTCCCGAGCATGTCGAGGCTGCATCTGTCGAAGGCACGCGGGATCGTGCGCGACTACTGTGCTGCCAACGACGTCCCTTACACGGAGACGAGCCTCGGCCGCTCCTACGCGATCGTGATCGACTACCTCAACCGTGTCGGACTCGCGGCGCGCGACCCGTTCGACTGCCCCGCCGCCGCGCAGTTCCGCAGAGCAGGGGCCTGAGCCCTCCCTTCCCGTCTCCGGACACGATGAGGGCGCGAGCGGATCATCCGCTCGCGCCCTCATCGGTCTGTCGTGGTGGGTCAGCGCGACGCCGACTCCTCGGCCTCGACCACGTCGATCGTGATCTTGCCGTCGATCGTCGCCGCGTCGTCGTCGATGATCTCGTCGTCGAGGACCTCGTCGCCGAGGAACACGTCCGACGGCTCGGCCTCGATGATCTCGGCCTCGAAGGTCTCGACCTCCTCGTCGAGCTCGACCTCATCGGCGGCCGCAGCGCCCTGGCCGGCCTCGTCGACGACGGCCACCGCGGCGGCATCCGTCGCGGCGGCACCCGTCGCGGCGGCAGGGGCCTCGTCGCTGAAGACCCCGTCGGGACGGATGAGCTCGCGCACCTCGGCCATGAAGCTGGCGAGCTGCTGCTGCTGCCACCGCAGCTGACGGGCGTGGTCCTCCGCGTCGCGCAGAACCGTGGACGTGTGGGTCGTGACCGAGTCGACGATCTTCTGGGCCTTGACCCTCGCGCGCTCGAGGGTCTCGCGGGAGCGCACCTGCGCGTCGGCCTCGATCGCAGCCGCCTGCGTGCGCATGAGGCGCTCGTAGTCGTCGGCCTTGGCCGAGATGCGCTGTGCGTGCTCGAGCGACGCCGCCACCTGCTCGTTGGCGTCGGTCGTGATGCGCTCGGCGTGCGACACGGCCTGGTTGTGCAGCACGAGGAACTCCTGCTGCGCGTCGTCCTGCCGGCGGGTCAGGGTCTCCTCGAACTCCAGCACCCTGGCGTTCATCTCGCGCACCTCGCGCTCCGCGTCCGTGCGCAGCTGCGTCGTCTCGCGGGTCACGAGGGAGCGCAGCGCGGCCGCGCCCTTCTCGGCCTCGGTGCGGATGGCCGTGGCCTCCTGCGACGCCTGGTGCACCTTCTCGGCGGCGTGGGCCGCCTCGCGCTCGATCGTCGCCTCGTGCGCCGTGTACTCGGTGTCGATCTTCAGGCGCACCTGATCGGCGTCGTGCTGGGCCTGCGCGATGATGCGGGCGACGTCGGCATCGGCCTCGGCGCGCTGTGCCGTGACCTCCTCGCGGGCGGCCGCCATCAGCCGGTCGGCCTGCACGGCGGCGTTCTGGATCAGGACGTTCGCCTGCTCCTCCGCCACGCGCAGGATGGCCTCGAACTGCTCGCGGGACGGCGCATCCTTGCCCTCCGGGCGGGGCGCGTCGACGAGCTCGTTGGTCAGGGTGGAGACGCGGTCCTCGGCGTCGGAGGCCTGCGCCTTGGCGGCGGCGACCTCGGCCTCGAGCACCTCGCGTGCCGAGCGCTCCTCGGCACGGATCGCCTCGACGGCATCCTCGTGGCGGGATTCCGCGTCCGCGAGCTCGGCCTTGGCCTGCTGCAGCTGATTGCGCAGAGCGCTCATCGCCGAGTCGACCTCCGCCTTGTCGTAGCCGCGGAAGGAGGCGGTGAAGCCGCCGGACTGCTGCGGCTGCTGCTGGTCGCGCGGCGTCTCCTCGATCAACTTGTCGAAGAAGTCGTTGTCCGCGGGGGTTTCGCTCATGGTCGGCCTTTCTGGCATGGCCGTCGCGCTGACCGGTGACGGAACCGCGCGGGCCGAAGGTTGAGGGGCTGACGCACCGCGACGACGTGCGGTGGCGCTGGGAAACAGCCTAGCCGCGCTCGCTGTGAGTTGTGCAGTCAGTTCCGGCGGGCGATCGCCGTGATGACGGCGATCATGTCGTCGTCGGACCGATCGGACGCGGCGTCGGCGAACAGGGAGCGGCAGATCGCGATGAGCGGATGCGGGATGCCGGCGTCCCGCGCGGCATCCTCCACCAGGGCCGCGTTCTTCAGCACATCGGAGATCGCCGCCTGCGCGGAGAAGTCGCCGTCGACGAGCTTGGCGGCCTTGCCCCGCGACACGACCGAGGACATCGGCCCGGCGTCGAGCACCTGCCGGAGGATCTCGACGTCCACTCCCGTGGCCTGCGCGAAGTGGAAGGCCTCGGCGAGCCCGGTGACCATCGTGATGAGGAAGGTGTTCACCGCGAGCTTCATGCCCAGTGCGGCGGGGACGTCACCGCAGACCACACGCTCTGCGCACATCGCGTCGATGACGGGCGCGACCGCATCGATCGCCGCGGGCGGTCCGGCGAGCATCGCGACGAGGGTGCCGTCGGCGGCGGGGCCACGCGAACCCGACACGGGCGCCTCGACGTACGTTCCGCCCGCGGCGTGCACGTCGTCGGCGAGAGAACGGGAGAAGGCGGGGGTGAAGGTGCCCATCTGCACGGTGATGCGCCCGGAGACGCGTGCCGCGAACCTCTCGGTTCCACGGCCGAGCACCTCGTCGACGGCCTGCTCGTCGCGCAGCATGAGGATGACGATGCCGGCGTCTGCGTAGACCTCGTCGACGGACGCCGCGGCGCGGGCGCCAGGGACGGCCCGGGGGGAGCGGGTCCAGGTGACGAGGTCGAAGCCGGCGCGTGCGATGTTGGCGGCCATGGGCGCGCCCATGATCCCCAGGCCGATGAATCCGATCGTCATCGCACCAGCTCCCAGACGGCGGCGGAATCCCCGGGCTCGCGGCGCTCGTACCCGAGCACGGGGCCGGGTGCCGTGGTGATTCCTCGCGCCGCGGCGGAGGCGGTGACGAGCGCGCGCAGATCCGCCCAGAACCCCGAGGTCTTCGGCATCCCCATGTACTCGCGGGACGACTCCACCTGCAGGCGCGTGCCGTCCGGGTCGGTCACGAGACGCACGACGCCGTCATCGTGATCGATGAAACGGAGCCCGTACGCGCCGTCGTCGAGGGCCGTGAAGCGGCGGGCGTCCTGCGCGACGATGCGATCGAGGATCCCGCGCACGTCCGCATCCGGAGCATGCACGACGAGAGTCGCCCCCAGCTCCTCCAGCGTCAGACCGAGCCGGTCGGCCTGCACCCGACGTCCGTAGCGATCCCCCGAGCGGGCGGCGCCGCGTCGTACGACGCCGCCGAGCAGCATCGCTCCGATGATCACCGCGACGATCACGATCACGATCACGACGATGTTGTCCACCCGCCCAATCTACGGCGTGCGTACTCCGCCGGGAGCAGGTCGGATGCCTTCCCGGAGCGGATGCCGCGCCTGCGCCCTCGGGGATAGCATCGGGACATGCCGGAGGAGGTGCGCACACCATGGGCCGGGGGACCGCCCTGGATGTCGCGCCGCGCGCGGCTGATCGTGCCGGTCGTGATCGCTCTGGTCGTGCAGGTCCCCGCGTCGATCTGGGGCGCCGTCCGTCTCGACGAACTGACGCCGTGGCGCGCCGCCCTGCACATCGTGCTGGCCGTCGCCGGTCCTCTCCTGTTGCTGGCTGCCCGCCGCCTACCCGGTCCGGTCGTGGCCGTCGTCGCCGCGCTCGCAGCGACGGACGTGCTCATCACACCGGTCTACGGACCTCCCTATGTGGCATTGGGGTTCGCGATCATCGGGGCCGTGGTGCGGGGAGCTGCCACGTGGGCCGCGGCATCGGTGGTGACGGGATGGGCCGTGGTGCTGATCATCGCCTCGATCAGGGGAGGGGAGTGGCATCCGCCGCTCGTCGTGGCCGCCACGGTGGCGCTCGCCCTGTGCTTCGGGGTCGGCGCCTTCGTGCGCACCCGCCGCACCCGGTTCGCGGCGATGCGCGCGGAGTCCGCGCGGCAGCGTCAGAGCGCCGAGGAGCGGGAGAGGCTGCGCATCGCCAGGGAATTGCACGACGTGCTCGGCCATGCCCTGTCGCAGATCACCGTGCAGGCTGGGGTGGGCCTGCACCTTTTCGACAGGGATCCGGAGCAGGCGCGCACCGCTCTTGCCAACGTGAAAGAGACGTCCAAGCTCGCGCTCGACGAGGTCAGAGAGGTGCTCGGCGTGCTCCGCGACGGGGAGACGCCGCTCACTCCGGAGTCAGGGCTCGGTGAGCTGCCTCGGCTCGTCGCAGGGGCGACCGGCGCGGGACTGGAGACGCATATCGACGATCGCCTGGACGGCGATCTCCCCGATCGGGCGACGCAGCTCGCTGCCTTCCGCATCGTGCAGGAGGCTCTCACCAACGCGATCCGCCACTCCGGAGCGCGCCGCGTCGACGTGACCCTCGATCGTTCCCCCGAAGGGATGCTGGCGGTGACGGTGGCCGATGACGGGAGGGGCATCGCGACCTCCGCGACGGCGGCCGGGCACCGGGGAATCCTCGGGATGCAGGAGCGGGCGGCGCTCCTCGGCGGCACCGTGCGGGTGCAGGGGCGCGACGGCGGCGGCACCGCCGTGATCGCCGTGCTGCCCTGGACGGCGGCGCAGAACGGGAGGATCGGATGATCCGGGTGGCCTTGGCCGATGACCAGTTGCTCGTGCGCGCCGGCTTCCGGGCGCTGCTGGACGCGGAGCCCGGCATCGAGGTGGTCGTGGAGGCGGCGGGCGGCCGTGAACTGCTCGAGCGCATGCGCGACGTGCCGGTCGACGTCGTCCTGATGGACATCAGGATGCCCGACGGAGACGGACTGTGGGCCACGGAGCAGATCGCGGCGGACCCGGCGCTGGCCGGGGTGCACGTGGTGATCGTGACGACCTTCGAGCTCGACGAGTACGTGGTGCGCGCCGTTCGCGCCGGCGCCGCGGGCTTCCTCGTCAAGGACACCGAGCCCGCCGACCTCGTGCGTGCGGTGCGGGCGGCCGCGGCCGGTGACGCGCTGCTGTCGCCGGGCGTCACCGGCAGGCTGCTGGCGCGCATGGCATCGGGGCTCAGAGAGCCGCCCGCGGCGTCGTCGCTCGACGCGATCACCGAGCGCGAACGCGAGGTGCTGCGGCTGGTGGGTCTGGGGCTGACGAACGACGAGATCGCCGAGCGGCTCTTCCTCAGCCCGCTGACGGCCAAGACCCACGTGTCCCGGATCATGGCGAAGCTGCAGGCGAGGGACAGGGTGCACCTCGTGGTCGTCGCCTACGAGACGGGGCTGGTCGCTCCGGGGTGGCAATAGAACTGCGGTGTCCGCGTACTCCCGGGGGAGCAGGGCAGGTGTCGTCCCCCGCCGGATTCGCTCCCGGCATCCGACGAGGAGGCTGATGTGCACCGGTCGAGACACGGCCGGATGACACGAAGGAAGCACATCATGATCACCACCGTCGCGGCTGCGGCCGCCGAGCACGTCGGCTACTGGGGCGGGGCCCCGTTCTGGCCGTTCTTCCTCTTCTTCCCGCTGACCCTGATCCTCGTCGTGGGGCTCATCTTCGCGCTGGTGCGCCGTCGCCGTTTCGGTGCATACGGCCCGCCGTGGGCGCAGGGCTACGCCCCCGGTGCCGGAGCTCCCGGGCGTAGCGCCGAGCGCGTGCTCGCCGAGCGCTTCGCGAAGGGCGACATCGACGAGACCGAGTACCGTGCCCGGCTCGAGGTGCTGCGCGCCAACCGTCCCGAAGCCTGACCCCGCGCCCCGGCCCGGCCGTCCCGTTTCTGCTCCCGTATGAGTTGTGGGGGGGGGGGGGGGGGGGGGGGGGGGGGCGGGGCGCGGGGGGGAGGGGGGGGGGGGGGGGGGGGCGCGGCCGGGCGGGGGGGGGGGGGGGGGGGGGGGGGGGGGGGGGGGGGGGGG